>NZ_CP059987.1:1479403-2958807 GCF_014483895.1 Protaetiibacter sp. SSC-01
CCGAGGCATCGTGTGCCGCGACGGCATCCGCTCGGTCGCCCCACGGGGTCTCGTAGCTCGCGAGCACCTCGCCCGCCGCGACGAGGGGCACCTCGCGGTAGCCCGCCTGCACCTGCTCGATCATCGAGCGGATGGCGGCGTTGATCGTCGCGTGGTCGGGGCCGTCGAGGACGACGCCCACGAGGTCGATCTCGCGCGAGCCGACGGTGATCGTCGCGGAGAACAGCAGGTTCGCACCCTCGAGGGTGCCCGTCTTGATGCCGTCGATCCCGTTCACGCCGAGGAGCTTGTTGGTGTTCTCGACCGCCCCGATGTTGCTGAGCGACGCGCTCGGCATCGCGACGATCTCGGCCACGACGGGGTGCTCGAGTGCGAGCTCCCCGAGCCGGAGCAGCTCGGTGGCCGTCGCCGTGCTGCCCTCGTCGAGCCCCGAGGTGTCGACGACCTGGATGCCGGGCAGCCCGTGCGCGTCGAGCCACGTGCGCGCCGCCGCGAGGTAGGCGTCGACGGAGCCGAACGCCCACACGGCGAGCGACGTCGAGTAGTTGTTGGCCGACGGGATGAGCATGAGCTCGAGCAGCTCCCGTTCGCTGTACACCTGCCCGGCGCGCACGGGCTTCACGGAGCCGTTCCGCATGAGGTAGTCGCGGTAATAGCCCACGTCGGTCGAGGTCATCGTGATCGAGGGGCCCGGCTCCCCCGGCGCGAGCGGGTGCGCGTCGAGCACGACGAGGGCCGTGATGACCTTCGTGATGCTCGCCATGGGCAGCGGCGCGGTCGTCCCGGCCTGCGCGAGCACGCCCTCCTGCCCGATCGCCGCGATGGCGGATGCGCCGTAGCCGGGCAGGCTCGTCGTGGCGGCGGCAGGCGTCGCGATCTGCGGGGCCGCGACCACGGCATCCGTCTCGGCGACGGGCGCGAGGAGCGTCAGCGGCAGGTAGGCGATACCGCCCAGCACGGCGAAGAGGCCGCCGAACACCGCGATGCGCCGTCGTCGGTAGACCTGGCGTCGGGTGAGGGGCACCGGAGCATTATCCCGGTCGCGCGCCGGGAGGTTGCCGAGGCGCCGCCGCACGCGTCGATCCCTCGCTCCCCACCCCCCAGAGATAGTTCCCGTTCCGCGCGTTTGCACCCGTTCGTTCGGCGACTAACACGCGGAACGGGAACTATGGCACGACGCGGAGTGCCCAGAGGGCGACAGCGGATGCCGCGGCGACGTTGAGGGAGTCGATGCCCCGCTGCATGGGGATGGTGACGACGCGGTCGGCGTTCGTGAGAGCCGCGCGGCTCAGGCCGTCGCCCTCCGTGCCGAACAGCAGAGCGACCCGCTCGGGAGGATCGGCCGCGTAGGCGTCGAGGCTCACGGCCTCGTCATCGAGCGCGAGGGCGGCGATCTCGAACCCGGCCGCGTGCAGCTCGTCGGCACCCTGCGGCCACTCGGGCAGCCGCGTCCACGGCACCTGCAGCACGGCGGCCATGCTCACGCGCACCGAACGGCGGTAGAGCGGGTCGGCGCAGCGCGGCGTGACGAGCACGGCATCCGCTCCGAGGCCCGCGACGGCGCGGAAGATCGCCCCGACGTTGGTGTGGTCGACGATGTCCTCGAGCACGACGACACGCCGGGCGTCGCGCAGCAGCTCGGCGACGCTCGGGAGCTCGGGGCGGTGCATCGACGCGAGGGCACCGCGGTGCAGCACGAAGCCTGTGATCTGCTGGAGCAGCTCGGGTGGCGCAACGTACACGTCGACGTCGACGTCGGCGAGCAGGGGCTCGAGGTCGGGAATCCACTTCTCCTGCAGGAGCACCGAACGGGGGCGGTGGGCCGCCTCGAGCGCGCGCTGGATGACCTTCGTCGACTCGGCGATGTAGAGCCCGCCCTCGGGCTCGGAGAGTCGGCGGAGCACGACGTCGGTGAGGCGGAGGTAGTCGGTGAGCCGGGGGTCGGCGGGGTCGTCGACCGGCACGAGCTGCATGCGTCGATTCTGCCAGCCGAAACATCCCGGAAAACTCCGGGGCCTACGCTGAGGGGGCGGAAGGAGGCACGGATGTCGATCGCGACGCTTCCCGCACCGGGCGATGCGACGGGCACGCTCGCGCCCGCGCTCGACGCCGCGGAGCGCCTCCTCGCCGGGCGCCGCATCGCCGTGCTGACGGGCGCCGGCATCTCGACCGACTCCGGCATCCCCGACTACCGCGGCGCGGGGGCTCCCGTGCACCGCAAGCCCATGGACTTCTCCGCCTTCCTCGGCGACGAGCGCTCCCGTAAGCGCTACTGGGCGGGCAGCCACCTCGGCTGGAGCCACTTCTCGACCGCGACGCCCAACGCGGGCCACCGCGCCCTCGCCGAGCTCGAGGCGGACGGGGTCGTCACGGGCATCGTCACGCAGAACGTCGACGGCCTCCACGCGCGCGCCGGCTCGCGCCGCGTCGTCGAGCTCCACGGGGCGATGCGCCGCGTCACGTGCCTCACGTGCGGTCAGACCTTCGCTCGCGCGGACATCGCCGAGCGCATGACGCGCGAGAACCCCTGGCTCGGCTACCCGGATGCCATCGAATCGGGCCCCGACGGCGACGTGCAGATCGACTACGTCGACCAGATGATCGTGCCGACGTGCACGGTGTGCGGCGGCATGCTCAAGCCCGACGTCGTCTTCTTCGGCGAGTTCGTGCCCCAGACCGTCTTCGCCTCGGCGCGCGCGATCGTCCGGGGATCTGACGCGCTCATCATCGCCGGCTCCTCGCTCGTCGTGAACTCCGGCATCCGCCTGCTCGATCAGGCCGTCAAGGCCCGGATGCCCGTCGTCATCGTCAACCGAGGCGAGACGAGGGGCGACCGACGCGCGAGCCTCAAGATCGACGCGGGCGCCTCCGAGGTGCTGGGCGCCCTCGCCGCGCGGCTTCGGTAGTCTCGTTCCTCCGGGCCGACGGGCCCGCACCGGAGGACCCATGACCGAGCTGTACCTCGTGCGCCACGGCGAGACCGACTGGAACGCGGCGCGCCGCATCCAGGGGCGGACGGACATCCCGCTCAACGACGCGGGCCGCGCGCAGGCGCGCCAGGCCGCCGAGCTGCTCGCGCGCCGCCGCTGGGACGCGGTCTACTCGAGCCCGCTGTCGCGCGCGCACGAGACCGCGAGCATCATCGCCGAGCGTCTCGGCATCGACGAGGTGACGGATGTCGCCGAGCTCGTCGAGCGCGACTACGGCGACGCCGAGGGCATGAGCTTCGAGCAGATCGAGGCGCTCTACCCCGAGGGCGTCCGCGCGCCCGGGCAGGAGACGCGCGCCGAGGTCGCCGCGCGTGTCGTCCCCGCCCTCCTCGCACTCGCGGAGCGGCATCCGGGCGAGCGGATCCTCGTCGTGAGCCACGGCGGCGCCATCCGCTCGGTGCTGCAGACCGCAGAGCCCGAGACGCAGCATCCGCGCATCACGAACGCCTCCGTGCACAGCTTCCGCGTCGAGGACGGCGCGCTGCGGCTCATCGCCTTCGACGACCCGATCGAGGAGGAGTCGATCCTGCCCGAGTGCGAGGACATCGACGCCCAGAACGCCGTCGAGGCGGCCGAGGACGGCGAGCCCCTGCAGGCGGTGGACGCCTGATGGGGGCTGCGGACACCTATGCCGAGCGCCTGCGCGCGCTCGGTCTCGAGGTCGAGATCCGCGAGTTCCCCGAGGGCACGCACACGGCGCAGGATGCGGCGGATGCGATCGGCTGCCCCGTCGCGGCGATCGTCAAGAGCCTTGTCTTCACGCTCGACGGCGAGCCGCTGCTCGCGCTCGTGTCGGGTGCGAACCGCGTCGACACGGATGCGCTCGGCGCGCGTCTCGGCGGCACGCTCGGCAAGGCCGACGCCCGCACGGTGAAAGAGGCGACGGGCTTCTCGATCGGCGGCGTCCCGCCGCTCGCGCACGCCCGTCCGCTCCACACCGTGATCGACGAGGATCTCCTGACGCTCGAGGTGCTGTGGGCCGCCGCGGGCACGGCGTCGAGCGTCTTCGCGATCGCGCCCGGCGACCTCGTACGTCTCGCGGGCGGCGAGGTGCTCCCCGTCGCCCGTTGATTGGTCGGTTTCCCGCCTCATACGGCCCGGATGAGGCCGATCACCGACCGGTCAGCGAGGGGTGCGCGCCACCCGGTCGAGCAGCTCGAGCAGCACCGCGGCGGAGCGGTTCCAGTCGAAGTGGGCGGCCTGCGCGCGTGACGCGTCCGAGCGGCGCTTCCATTCGGCGGGGTCGCCGAGGGTGCGGATGGCGGATGCGACGGAGGCGTCGTCGCGCGGGTCGGCGTAGACGGCGGCCTCTCCCCCGATCTCCCGGAAGATGGGGATGTCCGAGACGACGACAGGCGTACCGCGCACCATGGCCTCGACGAGCGGCAGACCGAAGCCCTCGTCGAGCGACATCGTGACGAGCGCGAGCGCGCCGTCGAGCAGCGCGCCGTACTCCTCGTCGGTCACGCCGTCGTGGATCACGAGCGACCCCGCGGGGGCCAGCGCTTCGAAGCGGGCGCGGTCGGCGGGCGAGATGCGGCTCAGAAGGTGCAGTCGGTGGCCCGGCAGCTCGTGGAGCGCCCGTGCGAGCGCCTCGACGTTCTTGTACGGCATGAACGAGCCCATGTAGAGCAGGTCGCGGCCCTCCGGCTGCGTGCGGGCGGCATCCGCCTCCACGGGGTCGGCGGCGTTCGAGACGATCGTGATCGGCCGGTCGGTGAGCCGGTGCTCGCGCATGAGATCGCGCGTCGTCGCGGAGACGGTCGCGACGGCGTCCGCGCGGTTGAGGAGCACCCGCTGGGGCCACCACGCGAGGTGGTAGAGCCGCCACAGGATGCGCACCGGCCACGGGAGGTCACGCGGGGGCGTGCGGTTCCGGTAGTAGATGAGGTCGTGCAGCGTCAGCACGAGGCCGTAGCGGCGGCCCCACGACCCGATCGTCTGCATGGGGCTGAAGAGCACATCCGGCTCGAGGCGGTTGAGGCGCCGTGCGATCGTGAGCTCGCGCGGACTCGTGGGCGAGGTCGCGAGCTCCCACGGCAGCTCGGGCAGCATCGCGAGCTGGCCCTCATCGGAGACGACCATGACGACCTCATGCCCCGCATCGTGTGCGAGGGGCGCGAGCGACGCCACGAGGTTGGCGGTGTAGCGGCTGATCCCGTCGTGCCGCGGGAAGCGGATGTAGCGGCAGTCGACGAGGATCCTCACCGGGCGGCCCCTGGCGGCGTTCCCGCGGGAAGCGATGCGAGGAAGTCGCGGATGGCATCGGCGACGGGCCCGGGGGTCTCGTAGTGGGCGAGGTGGCCCGTGCCGGGCACCTCGACGAGGCGCGCGTCGGGGAAGAGGGCGACCGCCTCCCGCTGCCCCTCGATGGGCGCGATGCGGTCGACGGCGCCCGCGATGAGCACGGTCGGCACCTGCACGCGCGGCGCGGCGGCGCGCACGTCCGTGCTGACCGACGCGTCGAACGCCTCGGCGACCGTGCGGGCGTCGGAGAAGCCGTTGAAGTAGCGGTGATGCTCCTCGTGGATCCACCTGCGCAGGGTGCGGTCGGGCGTCTTCACGAGGTTCATGCTCATGAACTGCACGATGACGGGGTTGCCGAGCCACACGCGCGCGAGGCTCTCGGGCATGGCCCGCGTCACGCCGTAGAAGGCGCGCGTGAGCCCCGTGATGCCCCGACCGGCCGCGACCTTCGGGTCGGTCGTGATGGGGTTCACGAGGATGAGCGCGCGAGCGGGCATACCGCCCGCGATCGCGTGCGACGACACCATCGAGCCGAAGGAATGCCCCAGCACGACCGGCGGCGCCGGCAGCTCGAGCGACGCGATGAAGGCGGCGAGCCAGCGACCGTAGCCCTCGATCGAGTGCGGGGCCTCGGTGAGCGGCGTCGACACGCCGAAGCCGGGCAGGTCGGGGCTCACGATCCGGATGCCGTCGAGCTGCGCGACGACCGGCTCGAGCCCGTGGTGGTCGCCCCGGTACCCGTGCACGAGCACGACGACATCGCGGGCATCCGCAGGTCCGAAGTCCCAGTAGCGGGTGCGCGAGCCGAGGATCTGGGCCTCTCTCTCGCGGACCGGGATGCGGGCGAGGGCCTCGGCGTGCGGGGTCGGGACGGACATCGTTGCGATTCTAGGCGTGCGTCCAGTGCAGAAGGTGTCAGACTCGATCCGTGACGTTCACGGCTCCCATCACGCTGCCCGGCCTCACCCTCGATCCGCACTGGTACCGCCGTGCGGTGTTCTACGAGGTCATGGTGCGGTCCTTCGTCGACTCCAACGGCGACGGCTCCGGCGACCTCGGCGGCCTCATCTCGAAGCTCGACTACCTGCAGTGGCTCGGCGTCGACGCGCTCTGGATCCCGCCGATCTACCAGTCGCCCCTGCGCGATGGCGGCTACGACGTCGCCGACTACCGGGCGATCCTGCCCGAGTTCGGCACGCTCGAGGAGTTCCGCGAGCTCGTGACGAAGGCGCACGAGCGCAACATGCGCATCATCATCGACCTTCCGCTCAACCACACGTCCGACCAGCACGAGTGGTTCCAGCAGTCGCGCAGCGACCCCGAGGGCCCCTACGGCGACTTCTACGTGTGGCGCGACACCGACGAGGGCTTCCCCAACGTCCGCATCATCTTCACCGACTACGAGGACTCGAACTGGGCCTTCGACTCGGAGCGCCGCCAGTTCTACTTCCACCGCTTCTTCTCGCACCAACCCGACCTCAACTTCCGCAACCCCGCGGTGCACGAGGCGGTCTTCGAGATCATCCGGTTCTGGATGGACATGGGCGTCGACGGTTTCCGTCTCGACGCGATCCCCTACCTCTACGAGTCGGAGGAGGGCAACGGCGAGGGCGAGCCCGAGACCCACGAGTTCATCAAGGCCGTGCGCCGCATGATGGACGAGGAGTACCCGGGTCGCGTCATGATCGCCGAGGCGAACCAGTGGCCGGCCGAGGTGGTCGAATTCATGGGCACGGACGAGGCGCCCGAGTGCCACATGGCCTTCGACTTCCCCGTCATGCCGCGAATCTTCTACTCGCTCCGCTCGCAGTCGGCGCAGGAGCTCCAGCGCGTGCTCGCCGACCAGACCGAGGTGCCGACGGGAGCCGGCTGGGGTGTGTTCCTGCGCAACCACGACGAGCTGACCCTCGAGATGGTCTCCGAGGAGTACCGCCAGGCGATGTACGGCTGGTACGCCTACGACCCCCGGATGCGCGTCAACGTGGGCATCCGGCGTCGCCTCGCACCGCTCCTCGACAACTCGCGCGCCGAGCTCGAGCTCGCCCACGCACTGCTGTTCTCGCTGCCCGGCTCGCCGTTCCTGTACTACGGCGACGAGATCGGCATGGGCGACAACATCTGGCTGCCCGACCGCGACTCCTCGCGCACGCCCATGCAGTGGACGCCCGACCGCAACGCGGGCTTCTCGACGGCCGACCCGGGCAAGCTCTACCTGCCCGTCGTCCAGTCGCTCGTCTACAACTACGCGATGGTCAACGTCGAGTCGCAGCTGGCCCAGTCGCGCTCGCTCCTGCACTGGGTGCGCAACGTCATCCACGTGCGGAAGGCGCATCCGGTCTTCGGCCTCGGCACGCTCCGCGTGCTGCGCACCAACCACGAGTCGGTGCTCGCGTTCGTGCGCGAATACGAGGGCGCGGGTACGGCCTTCGGCGACGCCCCGGAGCGCGTGCTGTGCGTCTTCTCGTTCTCGCACAACCCCGTCTCGGTGTCGATCGAGATGGAGGGCGACGAGGGTGTGACGCTCTACGACCTGTTCGGCGGGGGCGCCTTCCCCTCGGTCGACGACCAGGGCGTGCTTACCTTGACGCTCGCGACCCAGAGCTTCTACTGGCTGCACCTGGGCGAGCCCCGCGTGGCCCTCCCGCGCGCCTTCTGAGCGGCGTCGTATCCCGCCTCTAGGCTTCGGCCATGACGAGTTGGGCCGATCGCCTGGGCGTGTTCGACCTGGAGACCACCGGTGTCGACGTGGAGACCGCTCGCATCGTGACCGCGTGCATCGCCGTCATCGACGCGAGCGGTGAGGTCGTCGATCGCTGGGACTGGCTCGCCGACCCCGAGGTCGAGATCCCGGAGGCGGCGTCGGCTGTGCACGGCATCACGACCGAGCGGGCGCGCGCCGAGGGTCGCCCGACCGGCGTCGTCGTCGCGGAGATCACGCAGACGCTGCGCACCCTCTTCGGGCTCGGCGTCCCCGTCGTCGTCTACAACGCGCCGTACGACCTCTCGCTGCTCGATCGGGAGTGCCGCCGCAACGAGCTCGAGCCCCTCATCGACCCGTCGCCCGTGGTCGACCCGCTCGTGCTCGACAAGCAGGTCGACACCTACCGCAAGGGCAAGCGCACGCTCGAGGCCGCGGCCGCCCACTACGGTGTGACGCTCGACGACGCGCACGACGCGGGAGCGGATGCCATCGCAGCCGGGCGCGTCGCGCAGGCTCTCGTCGCGGCCCGCCCCGAGGAGCTCGACATCCCCATCGCCGACCTCCACGGTCGGCAGGAGATCTGGTACGCCGAACAGGCCCGCCGCTTCCAGGACTACATCCGACGCCGCAAGGGAGACGAGAGCTTCACGGCATCGACGGCGTGGCCCGTCAAGTACCCCGCGCATCCGGGGGCCTACCGCGACACGCAGCCGATCCCCCCGCTCGAGCCGCGCCTGGGCCGCGTGCCCGTCATCGACTTCAGTCGGCCGCTCGGGCTGCAGCTCGCGGCCCCGCCGAGCGCTCCTCCGCCGCCCGCGGCCCTCGACGCGGCTCCCCCCAACCCGAGCGAGGCGTATCCGGGGCTCGTGCCGACATCCGAGCCTCCCGTCGTCGTGGAGCCCGTCGTCGAGCCCGCGCCGGAACCCGTACCTGAGCCCGAGCCGATCGTCGAGCCCGTCGCGGACGAGCCGGTCGTCGAGGCGGCACCCGCCGAGATCCCCGAGGAGCCGGAGCCCGAGCGCACGGGCGGCAGGCCGGCCGTGCTCCGCATCGCCGCGGCGATCGTCACCGATCCCGACGGACGCACCCTCCTCGTGCGCAAGACAGGCACGACGAGCTTCATGCAGCCGGGCGGCAAGATCGAGGAGGGCGAGAGCGCGATCGAGACGCTCACGCGCGAGCTCGCCGAGGAGATCGGCGTCGAGCTCGACGTGTCGACCGCCGAGTACCTGGGGCTCTTCCGCGCCGTCGCGGCCAACGAGGAGAACACCGTCGTGCTCGCCGCCGTCTTCGCGATGGCGGTCGAGGGCGAGATCGCCGCATCGGGCGAGATCGAGGAGCTGCTGTGGGTCGACGACCCCGACCTCGACCTCGACGGCGTCGAGGTGGCGCCCCTCACCGTCGACGAGCTGCTGCCGCTGTGGGAGCGTCGCCGCGCTCAGGCCTTCGGCTTCTGAGCCCCGGCATCCGCTCCCCGGGAATGCACTCGCCGGGAATGCACTCCCCGGGCACACGAAACGGCCCCGTCGCAGGACGGGGCCGTTTCTGGCAGGTGCTCCTGCGGCTTACTTGCCGAAGTTCTTGTAGCGCGTGTTGAACTTCTCGACGCGGCCGGCGCTGTCGAGGATGCGCTGCTTGCCCGTGTAGAACGGGTGCGAGGCCGACGAGATCTCGACGTCCACGACCGGGTAGGTCTCGCCGTCCAGCTCGATGGTCTTGTCGCTCGTGAGGGTCGAGCGCGTGAGGAAGGTCTCGCCGCTCGCCAGGTCGCGGAAGACGATCGCCTGGTAGTCGGGGTGGATGTCGGTCTTCATGAGGTACCTCAGTCGGAGATGGGTGAAAGGGGAAGTCGGCGGCACGATGGGCCGACTGTCGAGTCTAGCAGACGAGAGTCAGTCCCATTGAGCACGCGCCGCGAAGCGGCCGTCCTCGCTCGTCGAGACCACGAGGGGGAGCCCGAACGTCTCGGAGAGGCGCTCGCCCGTGATGACCTCGGCGATGGGACCGGCGGCGTGGATGCGCCCCTCGCGCAGCAGGAGCGCGTGGGTGAAACCGGCGGGGATCTCCTCGACGTGGTGGGTCACGATGACCATCGCGGGAGCGTCCGGCGTGGAGGCGTACTCCCCCAGCAGCCGCACGAGCTCCTCGCGCGCGCCGAGGTCGAGGCTCGCGGCGGGCTCGTCGAGCAGCAGGATCTCGGGGTCGGTCATGACGGCGCGACCGATCTGCACGCGCTTCTGCTCGCCGTCGGAGAGCGTTCCGAAGAGGCGGTCGCGCAGCCCGTCGAGACGCCACTCGCGCATGACGCGCTCGGCGCGGCGGGAGTCGACGTCCTCGTAGGCCTCGTTCCAGCGGCCCGTCACGGCATACGCTGCCGTGAGGACTGTGTCGTAGACGGTCTCGTCTCGCGGGATGCGGCGCGCCATGGCGGTCGAAGCGAGGCCGATGCGCGGACGCAGGTCGAACACGTCGACGCGACCGAGGCGCTCGCCCAGCACATGGGCCGCGCCCGAGCTCGGGTGGAGGTGGGCCGACGCGAGGCCGAGGATCGTCGACTTGCCCGCCCCGTTGGGTCCGAGGATGACCCAGCGCTCATCGGACTCGACGGTCCAGTTCAGCCGATCGAGGATCGTGTTCCCGTCGCGGACGTACGAGACGTCCTCGAGCTCCAGCACCCGCACCATGATGAACCCAGCCTAGTCGTCCGCCGAGGCGTCCGTGCCCTCCTCGGGGGGCAGGAGGCTCTCGTAGACCGCACGCGTGCGCTCGGCGATGCTCGCCCAGCTGAACTCGGCCTCGGCGCGGAGCCGACCCGCCTCGCCCATGAGCCGCGCGGTCGCGGTGTCGGCGAGCACCTCGCTCAGCACGGATGCGAGATCGGCGATGAAGCGCTCGGGGTCGACGGGTGTGCCCGTGCCATCCGTCGCCTGCTCGATCGGCACGAGGCGGCCCGTGAGCCCGTCGGCGACGACCTCGGGGATGCCGCCCGTCGCGGTGCCGACGACGGGGAGCCCGCACGCCATCGCCTCGAGGTTGACGATCCCGAGGGGCTCGTAGACCGAGGGGCACACGAAGACGGTGCCGGAGGTGAGCACGGCCGCGAGCTCGTGCTGCGGCAGCATCTCCTCGATCCAGACGACGCCCTCGCGCTCCTCCTGGAGCACGCGCACGCCAGCCTGCACCTCGGCCATGATCTCGGGCGTGTCGGGCGCACCCGCGCACAGCACGAGCTGCACGTCGGGCTCGAGCCGGCGCGCCGCCTCGAGCAGGTACGGAAGGCCCTTCTGGCGCGTGATGCGGCCCACGAACACGACGCTGCGGCGCTCGGGGTCGATGCCGTAGCGCTCGAGCACGGATGCGTCGTCGGTCGGCTTCCAGCGCTCGAGGTCGATGCCGTTGTGCACGACGTGCACGCGCTCGGGGTCGATCGCGGGGTAGCAGCGCAGGATGTCGGCGCGCATGCCCGCGCTCACGGCGATCACGGCATCCGCCGCCTCGAACGCCGTGCGCTCGATCTCGCTCGACACGCGGTAGCCGCCGCCGAGCTGCTCGGCCTTCCACGGCCGGAGCGGCTCCAGCGAGTGGGCCGTGACGACGTGCGGGATGCCGTGCAGGAGCTTCGCGAGGTGGCCGGCGGCGTTCGCGTACCACGTGTGCGAGTGCACGATGTGGGCGCCCGCGACGTCCTCCGCCATCTGCAGGTCGACGCCGAGCGTCGCGAGGGCCGGGTTGGCATTGGTGAGCTGCGGCGGCACGAGGTAGGCGTAGGTGTGCGGCTCGTCGCGCGGGAGGCCGAAGCAGCGCACGACGACGTCGACGTCGCGACGCAACGCCGCGACCAGCCCGGCGACGTGGACGCCTGCTCCCCCGTAGACCTCGGGCGGATACTCACGGCTCAGAACATCGACTCGCATGCCTGTCGACGCTAGTACACCCAGGAACGCTGGCCTACTGTTGTGCCATGGCAGCACCGCCCAAGGTCTTCGGCATCGTTCTCGCGGGTGGGGAGGGCAAGCGGCTCATGCCGCTGACCGCCGACCGCGCCAAGCCCGCCGTCCCGTTCGCGGGCGGCTATCGCCTCATCGACTTCGCGCTGTCGAACCTCATCAACTCGGGACTGCGGCAGATCGTCGTGCTCACGCAGTACAAGTCGCACTCGCTCGACAGGCACGTCTCGCAGACCTGGCGGCTCTCGGGGATGCTGGGCGCCTACGTCGCATCCGTTCCCGCGCAGCAGCGGCTCGGCAAGCGCTGGTTCGCCGGCTCGGCCGACGCGATCCTGCAGAGCCTCAACCTCATCCGCGACGAGAAGCCCGACATCGTCGTCGTCGTCGGCGCCGACCATGTGTACCGCATGGACTTCAGCCAGATGATCCAGGCGCACATCGAGGCGGGCGCGGGCGTCACGGTCGCGGCCATCCGCCAGCCGATCTCGCTCGCCGATCAGTTCGGCGTCATCGAGCTCGACGAGAAGGACCCGACGCGCATCAAGGCGTTCCGCGAGAAGCCGAAGGATGCCGTGGGCCTCGCCGACTCTCCTGGCGAGATCCTTGCCTCGATGGGCAACTACGTCTTCGACGCCGACGTGCTCATCGACGCCGTGCAGCGCGACGGCGCGCGCGCCGACTCGAACCACGACATGGGCGGCGACATCGTGCCCGACTTCGTCAATCGCGGCGACGCCGCTGTCTACGACCTCAACCAGAACCAGGTGCCGGGCTCGACGGATCGCGACCGCTTCTACTGGCGCGACGTCGGCACGATCGACTCGTTCTTCGAGGCCCACCAGGACCTCATCGCGGCGCTCCCCGTGTTCAACCTCTACAACCAGGCGTGGCCGATCTACAGCCAGCAGCTCAACTCGCCGCCCGCGAAGTTCGTGCGCGACGGCAAGAACACGGTCGGCACGGCGATCGACTCGATCGTGTCGCTCGGCTGCGTCGTGTCGGGTGGGCACCTCGAGCGCTCCGTGCTGGGGCCCTGGGTGACCGTCGCGTCCGGTGCGCGCGTGACCGATTCGGTCGTGTTCGAGCGGGTGCAGATCGGGGAGAACGCCACGGTGCAGCGCGCTATCCTCGACAAGGACGTCGTCGTCGCGCCCGGGGCCACCGTCGGGGTCGACCACGACGCCGACCGCACCCGCGGCTACACGGTGACCGAGTCGGGCATCACGGTGGTCGGCAAGGGCGTCCGCGTCGACTGACGCCGACCCGCGCCCGCCCGCTTCCTCGAAGGACCTCCCCCGGATCATGGCCCGCTTCCTCGTCGTGCTCGATGTCGACTCCACCCTCATCGAAGACGAGGTGATCGAGCTCCTCGCGGATGCCGCGGGCTCGCTCGAGGACGTCGCACGGATCACCTTCCGCGCCATGAACGGCGAGCTCGACTTCGCGGAGAGCCTGCGCGAGCGCGTCGCGACGCTCGCGGGGCTCCCGGCATCCGTGTTCGCCGAGGTGGGCGCTCGCGTGACCGTGACGCGCGGCGTGCCCGAGATGATCGCGGGCGTGCACGCCGCGGGCGGGAAGGTCGCCGTCGTGTCGGGCGGGTTCCACGAGATCATCGACCCGCTCGCCGAGCGTCTAGGGCTCGACCACTGGCGCGCCAACCGGCTCGAGGTCGAGGACGGCGTGCTGACGGGTCGCGTGCTCGACCCGATCATCGACGCCGCGGCGAAGGCCGAGGCGCTTCAGGAGTGGGCGGATGCCGCGGGCATCCCCGTGGCGCAGACGCTCGCGGTGGGCGACGGCGCGAACGACCTGCCGATGATGGCGCTCGCGGGACTCTCGGTCGGCTTCGACGCCAAGGCGCCCGTGCGCGATGTCGCCGACGTGCTGCTCGACGAGCGCGACCTGTCGATGCTGCTGCCCCTCATGGGCATCGGGCGCTAGGCCCGGCGAACGGGTGCGTCGGGCGTCAGTGCCCCATGCCGAGGCCGCCGTCGACCGGGATCACGGCGCCCGAGATGTATCCCGCGTCGTCCGACGCGAGCCACGTGATGACGCGCGCGACCTCGGTCGGCGACGCGAAGCGGCCCGCGGGGATCTGCGAGAGGTACGCCTTCTGCTGCTCCTCCGGCAGCTCCGCCGTCATGTCGGTCTCAATGAAGCCGGGCGCCACGACGTTCGCCGTGATGCCGCGCGATCCGAGCTCCCGCGTGAGCGAGCGGGCGATGCCGACGAGACCCGACTTGGACGCGGCGTAGTTGATCTGGCCGGCGCTGCCCAGCAGGCCCACGACGCTCGAGACGAGCACGACGCGCCCGAAGCGCGCCTTGAGCATGCCCTTCGAGGCGCGCTTGACGACGCGGAAGGCGCCGGAGAGGTTCGTGTCGATGACGTCGGTGAAGTCCTCCTCCGTCATGCGCAGCAGGAGCGTGTCGCGCGTGATGCCGGCGTTCGCGACGACGACCTCCACGGGCCCGAGCTTCTCCTCGACCTCACTGAACGCGGCGTCGACGGATGCCGCGTCGGTCACGTCGGCGCGCACCGTGAGCGAGCCCTCGGGGCCCTCGCCCGAGCGGGCGGTGACGGCCACACGGTGGCCCTGCGCGAGGAACTCGGCGGCGATGGCGTAGCCGATGCCGCGGTTGCCGCCGGTGACGAGGACGGTGCGAGAGGTCATGGTTCAGGAGCCTACCGGCGTCGCGACGTAGGCTTGAAGCATCGCCAGTCACAGCACGCACGTCGTCACGGAGCTCCCGCCCTCACCGGACGAGGAGCGCCGCTCGCGCATGCTCAAGTACTCCCTCGCGATGGGCATCCGCGTCGTGTGCATCGTGTTGTGCATGGTGACCCCCGGCTGGTGGCTGCTGATCCCCGCGGCGGGCGCGGTCTTCCTGCCGTACTTCGCCGTCGTCATCGCGAATAACGTCGGATCGGGTGCGAGCAGCCGCGTGCGGAGGCCCGGAGCCCTCGTGCGACGCGACCCGGGAGACCGACCGTGATCGGGCTGGGCATCGGCGGGGCGGGCGATCCCGGCATCCGCTGTTCCGCGGCCGGGTGCACGCGCGACGCGGAGTTCCGCGTGAACTGGCGCAATCCGCGCATCCACGGTGCCGAGCGGGTCAAGGTGTGGCTCGCGTGCCCCGAGCACCGGGACACGCTCTCCGAGTACCTCGCCTCGCGCGGCTTCCCCGTGCGCGTCACGGACGTCGACGTCGAGCTCGACCGGGTGCCGGATCCCGCATGAGCGATCAGGTGCGGCCGCCCGTGACGGGCTGGCGGAGATGGAGCGCGTACCTCGCGCTCACGGTCGTGTTCGCGGTCACGTGCGGACTGCTGTCGTGGTGGCAGTGGGCCCGACGCGCCGAGACGGCGGCCGAGAACCAGCGCATCGAGCGCAACTACGACGCCGAACCGCGCCCGATCGACGAGCTGCTCCCCCGTCTTGACGCGTGGGACGATGACGACGAGTGGACGCGCGTCGAGCTGCGCGGCGAGTACCTCGTCGACGAGCAGCTGCTCGTGCGGAACCGCGTGCTCGGCGGGCAGCCGGGCTTCGAGCAGCTCGTGCCGTTCCTGCTCGACGACGGGGTCGTCGTCGTGCTCGACCGGGGCTGGCTGCCGCTCGGCAACGGCGAGCACGCGCTCCCGGATGCCGTGCCCGCTCCGCCCGAGGGCGAGGTGACGGTCGTCGCCCGGCTCCGCGGGGCCGAACCGGAGCTGCCAGGACGCACGGCCCCCGAGGGACAGATCCCCTCGATCGACGTCGGCTCGATCGTCGACGAGCTCGGGATCGAGGGCTACACGGCGTCGTACGCGCTCGTCGCGAGCGAGGACCCGGCCGTCGAGCCGATGCCCGCGCAGCGCCCGCGCCCCGAGGAGGACGAGGGCCTGCACATCTCGTACGCCCTGCAGTGGATCTCGTTCGGCGTGCTCGCCTTCGTCGGCCTCGTGTGGGCGTACCGTCGGGAGAAGCGGATCGCGGCCCTCCCCGAGGAGGAACGTGCCGCCGCGCGCGCCCCCAAGCGCCGCCACGACGACGCCGACGCCGAGGACGCCGTGCTCGACCGCCTCGGTTGATCAGCCGACCCAGCGGAGCCGGGCCCTCGCGCGGGGCCGGCGGAGCGCGCGCCGCGTCGCGCCCCGCGCGCCGCCTATCGGCGCCGATCGCAGCGCCTAGCTAACCCAGCGGAGCCGGGCCCTCGCGCGGGGCCGGCGGAGCGCGCGCTGCCGATCATGGCAGCGCCTAACTGACCCAGCGGAGCCGGGCCCTCGCGCGGGGCCGGCGGAGCGTGCGCTGCGGATTATCGCAGCGCCTAGCTAACACTGATCAGGTCGGCGTACTCGGGGTTCCAGTGGTCCTCGACGCCGTCGGGCATGATGAGCACGCGCTCGGGGTTGAGGGCCTCGACGGCGCCCTCGTCGTGCGACACGAGCACCACGGCGCCCGTGTAGCTCGCGAGAGCGCCGAGGATCTCCTCGCGGGATGCCGGGTCGAGGTTGTTGGTGGGCTCGTCGAGCAGCAGCACGTTCGCGCCCGAGACGACGATCATCGCGAGGGCGAGGCGCGTCTTCTCGCCACCGGAGAGCACGCCCGCGGGCTTGTACCCGTCGTCGCCCGTGAAGAGGAACGAGCCGAGAACCTTGCGCGCTTCGGTCTCGGTGAGGTCAGGCGAGGCCGACGTCATGTTCTCGAGCACGGTGCGCTTGACGTCGATCGTCTCGTGCTCCTGCGCGTAGTAGCCGATGCGCAGGCCGTGCCCCTGGATGATGTGCCCGGTGTCGGGCTTGTCGACGCCTCCGAGGATGCGCAGCAGGGTCGTCTTGCCGGCGCCGTTGAGACCGAGCACGACGACCTTCGAGCCGCGGTCGATCGCGAGGTCGACGGCCGTGAAGATCTCGAGCGAGCCGTACGACTTGGAGAGGTCGGCGGCCTGCAGCGGCGTCTTGCCGCACGGCGCGGGTTCGGGGAAGCGCAGTTTCGCAACGCGGTCGACGGCGCGCTCCTCCTCGAGTCCGGCGAGGAGCTTCTCGGCGCGCGCGACCATCTGGTGGGCCGCCGCGGCCTTGCTCGCCTTGGCACCGAACCGCGCGGCCTGCAGCTGCAGGGCGGTCGCCTTCTTCTCGGCGTTGGCGCGCTCCTTCTTGCGGCGCTCCTGGTCCGCCTCGCGCTGGCGCAGGTAGTGCTTCCAACCCATGTTGTAGATGTCGATGACCTGGCGGTTGGCGTCGAGGTAGAACACCTTGTTGACGACCTCCTCGACCAGGTCGACGTCGTGCGAGATCACGATGACGCCGCCCTGGTAGGCCTTGAGGAATTCGCGCAGCCAGATGATCGAGTCGGCGTCGAGGTGGTTGGTGGGCTCGTCGAGGATCATCGTGTCGGCGCCCGAGAACAGGATGCGCGCGAGCTCGATGCGGCGGCGCTGTCCGCCGGAGAGCGTCTTGAGCTGCTGGTCGAGGATGCGGTCCGGCAGGGCGAGGTTGGAGGCGATCGCGGCGGCCTCGGCCTCGGCCGCGTAGCCGCCGAGGGAGAGGAAGCGGTCCTCGAGGCGCGAGTAGCGGGCCATCGCGGCGTCGGCGACCGCGGCATCCGTGCTCGCCATCTCCTCGGTCGCTGTGCGCAGGTCGGAGACGACGCGTCCGAGGCCGCGGGCATCGAGGATGCGGGTGCGCGCGGTCTCCTCCGGGTCGCCGGAGCGCGGGTCCTGCGGGAGGTAGCCGATCTCGCCGACGCGGTCGATCTTGCCGGCGGTGGGCAGGGTCTCCCCCGCGAGCGTCTTCGTGAGCGTCGTCTTGCCGGCGCCGTTGCGCCCCACGAGCCCGACCTTGTCGCCCTTGTCGACGCGGAACGTCACGCCCTCCATGAGGAGGCGCGCGCCCACGCGGATCTGCAGGTCATGCACGGCGAGCACAGGGGTGTCCTTCGGGAGTCGGGGTGGTGTGGTGGGTCGCGGCCGATGGGCCAGCCTCCCAGTCTACGTCGTGCGTCCGATTGTCGGATGCGGGCGCCTCGTGGCCCGTGTCAGTCGACCCCGCGGGCGGTCAGGGCGTCGGCGACATCGTCGGCGTGCCGTAGCGCGAGCACGAGCACCGGCACGACGATGCGCGGCCCGAGTCTCGCGCCCCGGGCGCGCTCGGCATCCCGGACGCGTTCCGCGATCCCCGCGACGACCGGCAGCATCGCGATCGTGAGCGAGAGCGTGAGACCGATGCGACGCGGGTCCACTCCGAGGCGGGCGAGCGGGCGCATGCCGCTCTCGAGCGCCGCGAGCAGGTCCTCGGTGCGGGTCGTAAGGGTCAGGAGCGCCGCGAGCAGCACGATCGACACGACGCGCACCGTGTTGACGAGCGCGTCCCACGGGGTGAGGAAGACGAGCTGCGTGAGGACCATGATCGCGACGATCCACTTCGCGAGCCACAGCTGCCGGGGAAGGGTCGCGGGCGGCAGGCCCGCGACGACGTAGAGCCCGATGACCACGGCGGCCGTCGCGACGAGCGACGGGAGCGTGTGCGGGAAGAGCGAGATGAGGAGAGCGAGCGCGAACAGGGTGAGCAGCTTCGCGCCCGCGGGAGCGCGGTGCAGGATGCTGCCCCCCGGAACGTAGAGCGCGATCACGCGAACTCCTTGCGGTAGGCGCCCACGACCTCCGTCGGCTCCCCCACCTCGACGAGCCGGCCCCTGTCGAAACGCAGCGCGATGTCGCAGCGCTCCGCGAGCTCGAGGTCGTGGGTCACGACGACGAGCTGCGCGTCGAGGTCGTCGAGCAGGATGCGGCCGATCCGCCGGGCGTTGCCGAGATCGAGGAGCGTCGTGGGCTCGTCGGCCACGACGAGCCGTGGCTCGCGCACGAGCACGGATGCGAGGGCGAGCAGCTGCTTCTGGCCGCCCGAGAGGCTGAAGACGGGTGTCTCCGCGTGGTCGGCGAGGCCGTAGGCGTCGAGCACGATCGCGACCCGCTCGTCGATCTCGGCGCGCGTGAGCCCCGCGCCGCGCAGGGACAGCCGCACGTCCTCCGCGACGGTCGGCATGAGCAGCTGCGCGTCCGGGTTCGTGAAGACGAAGCCGACCGACGCGCGGGCGCGCTTGGGCTCGCGCGCGACATCGACGCCGTGCACGCGGACGGTGCCCGACATCGGGCGCACGAGGCCGTTGAGTAGTCGTGCGAACGTCGACTTCCCCGAACCGTTGGCACCCACCACGGCGATCCGTCGGGCGTCGAGGCGCACGTCGACGTCTTCGAGGATGCGGCGGCCGTCGAGGTCGACGGTCACCGCCTCGAGCTCGATCGCGTGCGCGGCATCGCTCATCGGGCGGGTGCGCCCTCGGGGGCCCGCCGCGCTTCTGCTGTGCGCTCCCGACGGCGGCCGAAGACGGGCGGGTACGCGCGCCAGAGCGCCATCGTGATGATCGTCGCGAGCACGACCTTGATGAGGTCGCCCGGGATGAACGCGAGGCTCGTAAGGGCGGTGGCGCCGAGCGGCAGTCCCGTGACGGCGGCCTGCACGGGGATGCCGAGCGCGTAGACGACGAGGATGCCGCCCACGACGGCGCCGACGGCGACGCGCCACGCGGCGAGACGGCCCCGCCCGGAGTGGGCGATGAGGCCCGTGACGAATGCGCCGGGGATCCAGCCGACGAGGTAGCCGGCCGTGACGCCCACGAAGACGGCTGCGCCGCCGTGGCCGCCCGCGAGCAGCGGCAGCCCGACGAGCACGAGCAGCTCGAAGACGAGCACCGCCGCGGCGCCGCGCCAGGCCCCGAGCACGGTGCCCGCGAGGATCACCCCGAGGGTCTGCGCCGTGATCGGCACGAGCCCGGGCACGGGGATCGGCGCGATGAGCCCGAGGGCCGCGATGAGAGCGGCGAAGACGGCGATGCGCGCGATGTCGCGCGTGTCGAAGCGGCGCGTGTCGAAGCGGCGGGGTGCGTCGGTCATGGTGGTCCTCGCGGTCGGTGGTGAACGCTGTTCAGGTGAACGGCGTTCAGTATAGTGAGGGCCATGGCCGACGCAACGCACGCACGTCACGATCGCGACTCCGTCGTCGCTGCGGCGCTCGGCATCCTCGACGAATGGGGGCTCCCCGAGCTCACGATGCGCCGCCTGGCCGGCGTCCTCGCCGTGCAGGCCAGTGCGCTCTACCACCACTTCGAGAACAAGCAGAGCCTCCTCGCGGCCGTATCCGACCGCATCCAGGACGCCATGCGGCCGGCGCCCTCCCCCGAGGTGGGCTGGTACGAGGCGACTCTCGTGGAGGCCGTCAACGTGCGCGACAGCCTCTTGGCCTACCGCGACGGTGCCGAGGTCGTGCTGAGCACGCGAGCGCTCGGCCTCGGGACGGATGCCGCGCACGCCCGCCTGACGGCGGCGCTCGCGCGCGGGCACGACCCCGAGACAGCCGGCCTCGTCGCGACGGCGCTTCTGCACCTCATCCTGGGCGACGCCTCGCACGCCCAGCAGCGACTTCAGGCCGACAGCCTGGGAGCGGTGGCGCCGGGAGTCGACGACGCGAGCGACCCGGGGCTCGTGTTCCGGCTGGGCGTCGAGCTGCTCCTGAGCGGACTCGAGCTCGCCGTGCAGAGCGCCCGCCGCGAGTGATCAGCGGGCTGGTTTCGACACCCGGCCTGCGGCCGCTACTCAACCAGCAACAGAACCCCGCTGGTTGAGTAGCCCGCGAAGCGGGCGTGTCGAACCAGCCCGGCGCAAGACTAGATCGAGAACCCGATCGCGCGCATCATGTCGCGCCCGTCGTCCGTGATGCGCTCGGGGCCCCACGGCGGCATCCACACCCAGTTGATGCGGAACCGCTCGACGATGCCGTCGAGCGACTGTGCGACCTGCTCCTCGATGACGTCGGTGAGCGGGCAGCCGGCCGAGGTGAGCGTCATCGAGATGATGAGCGCGTCGTTCTCGTCATCCCAGGCGAGGTCGTAGACGAGGCCGAGGTCGACGATGTTCACCCCGAGCTCGGGGTCGATGACGTCCTTCAGCCCCTCCTCGACCTGGTCGAAGAGCGCGGGTTCGAGCGATGTGGGCATGGTTCCAGGCTACGCGGGTCGGGGCGGTTACGCCTGGGCGACGAGGTAGCGGTCGTAGCCCTCGTCCTCGAGACGCTCGGCGAGCTCGGGCCCACCCTCCTCGGCGACCTTGCCGTCGACGAAGACGTGCACGAAGTCCGGCTTGATGTAGCGGAGGATGCGCGTGTAGTGGGTGATGAGCAGCACCCCGAGACCGGTCTCCTCGTGGGCGCGGTTGACGCCCTCGGAGACGATCTTGAGGGCGTCGACGTCGAGACCCGAGTCGGTCTCGTCGAGCACCGCGAACTTCGGCTTGAGCAGCTCGAGCTGCAGGATCTCGTGGCGCTTCTTCTCGCCGCCCGAGAAGCCCTCGTTGACGTTGCGGGCCGCGAACGACGGGTCCATGCGCAGCTTGCCCATGGCGTCCTTGACGGTCGCGCCCCAGTGGCGGATCGAGGGCTCCTCGCCGTCGATCGCCGTCTTGGCGGTGCGCAGGAAGTTGGTGACCGTCACGCCCGGGATCTCGACGGGGTACTGCATCGCGAGGAAGAGGCCCGCGCGGGCGCGCTCGTCGACGCTCATCTCGAGCACGTCCTGGCCGTCGAAGGTGATCGAACCGCCCTCGACGTTGTAGCGCGGGTGGCCGGCGATCGTGTACGCGAGGGTCGACTTGCCCGAGCCGTTGGGGCCCATGACGGCGTGGATCTCGCCCTCGTTGATGGTGAGGTCGACGCCCTTGAGGATGTGCTTGGTGCCCTGGTCGGTCTCGATCGAGACCTTGAGGTCGCGGATTTCGAGGGTGCTCATGTCTGCTGCCTTCCTAGACCGCGAGCCGCACGGCCGGGTCGATGTACACGTCGCCGTCGATGATCTCGACCGCGAAGACGGGGACCGGCTCATAGGCCGGGAGGTTGAGGGGCTTGCCGGTGGTGAGGGAGAACTTCGAGCCGTGCGCCCAGCACTCGAGCCCGTCATCCTCCACGAAGCCCTCCGAGAGGGAGATGTCGCCGTGGGTGCAGGTGTCGCCGATCGCGTGCACCTCGCCCGCGGAGTCGCGCACGACGGCGATCGCGACGCCGTCGAGCTCGACACGACGCGCCGACGAGACGCTCAGCTCGTCGACCGCGCACACCTTCTGAGCGGTCATCGGGCCGCCGCCAGCTCGGCCTCGAGCGCGGCGTGCAGCCGGGCCTCGAGCACCGGCTCGCCGATCTTCTGCACGACCTCGCTCAGGAAGCCGAGCACGACGAGACGACGCGCCTCGTCCTCGGGGATGCCGCGCGCCTGCAGGTAGAACAGCTGCTCGTCGTCGAAGCGCCCGGTCGCGGACGCGTGGCCGGCGCCCTCGATGTCGCCCGTCTCGATCTCGAGATTCGGGATCGAGTCGGCGCGCGTGCCGTCGGAGAGCACGAGGTTGCGGTTCTGCTCGTAGGTGTCCGTGCCGGTCGCCTCGCGGCCGATGAGCACGTCGCCGATCCACACGGTGTGCGCGCCCTCGCCGTTGAGCGCGCCCTTGTAGGTCACGCGGCTGCGCGTGTGGGGCGCGTCGTGGTGCACGTAGACCTGCTGCTCGAGGTGCTGACCGGCGTCGGCGAAATAGACGCCGTAGAGCTCGGCCTCGGCACCCTCCTCGGCGAGGTGCGCCGAAGGGTTCACGCGCACGACGTCACCGCCGAGCGACACGACGATGTGCGTGAGGGTCGCGCCGTGCCCGATGCGGGCGAACTGGCTCGCGAGGTGCAGGGCGGTGTCGTCCCACTGCTGCACGGAGACGACGGTGACGTTCGCGTCGTCCTCGAGCACGATCTCGAGGTTCTCGGTGAGCTTCGCGTCGCCCTGGCTGTCGAGCACGACGAGGCCCGTCGAGCCCTTCGCCGCCGAGACGACCGTGTGGGCGGCGCGCGCCGTGTCGCCGAGGCCCGTGCGCTTGAGCGAGATGGTCTCCGCCTCGCCTTCGACGCGGATGTGGAGCGCCTTCTCGAAGCTCGTCCACGCGTTGGCGGCGGCGCGGTCCTCCGGGGTGCCCGCGGAGCCCACGGGTGCGTGGCTGCGGTCGATCCACTCGACGGTCGTGCCTGCGGCCTCCGGGTAGAGCACCGCGTACGGACTGCCGTCGAGCTCGCCGTCGATGAGCTCGCGGAGCTTGGCGACCGGGGTGTACTTCCAGTTCGCCTCGCGCCCCGTGACCTCGGGGAAGTCGGCGTGCGCGGTCGAGGCGAAGCGTTCCGAACGGGTCTGCACGGGCACAGTGGCCCCTGCTCCGTGCGAGTGCTCCGTCAGGCCGTGCTGTTCAGTCTGAACGGGGGTCGACACTTAGCCCACGGATCCTTCCATGCTCATCTCGATGAGCTTGTTGAGTTCGAGCGCGTACTCCATCGGCAGCTCGCGCGCGATCGGCTCGATGAAGCCGCGCACGATCATCGCCATCGCCTCGTCCTCGGGCATGCCGCGGGACTGCAGGTAGAAGAGCTGCTCCTCGGACACGCGCGAGACGGTCGCCTCGTGGCCGAGCTGCACGTCGTCGACGCGGATGTCGATGGCCGGGTAGGTGTCCGAGCGCGAGATCGTGTCGACGAGCAGCGCGTCGCAGCGCACGGTGTTCGCCGAGTGGTGGGCGTTCGCCTCCACGCGCACCTCGCCGCGGTAGCCCGCGCGGCCGCCGCCGCGGGCGATCGACTTCGACACGATCGAGCTCGTCGTGTACGGCGCCATGTGGATCATCTTCGCGCCGGCGTCCTGGTGCTGGCCGGGGCCCGCGAAGGCGACCGAGAGGGTCTCCCCCTTGGCATGCTCGCCCACGAGGAAGATCGAGGGGTACTTCATCGTCACCTTGGAGCCGATGTTGCCGTCGATCCACTCCATCGTCGCCCCCTCCTCGGCGCGGGCGCGCTTCGTGACGAGGTTGTAGACGTTGTTCGACCAGTTCTGGATCGTCGTGTAGCGCACGCGGGCGTTCTTCTTCACGATGATCTCGACGACGGCCGAGTGCAGCGAGTCGGACTTGTAGATCGGGGCCGTGCAGCCCTCGATGTAGTGCACGTACGAGCCCTCGTCGGCGATGATGAGCGTGCGCTCGAACTGGCCCATGTTCTCGGTGTTGATGCGGAAGTAGGCCTGCAGCGGGATCTCGACGTGCACGCCCTTCGGCACATAGACGAACGAGCCGCCCGACCACACGGCCGTGTTGAGCGCGGCGAACTTGTTGTCGCCCGAGGGGATGACGGTGCCGAAGTACTCCTCGAAGATCTCCGGGTGCTCCTTGAGCGCCGTGTCGGTGTCGAGGAAGATCACGCCCTGGGCCTCGAGGTCCTCGCGGATCTGGTGGTAGACGACCTCGGACTCGTACTGAGCGGCGACTCCCGCCACGAGACGCTGGCGCTCCGCCTCCGGGATGCCGAGCTTCTCGTAGGTGTTCTTGATGTCCTCCGGGAGCTCCTCCCAGCTTGTCGCCTGCTTCTCGGTCGACCGGACGAAGTACTTGATGTTGTCGAAGTCGATGCCCGTGAGGTCGGCACCCCACGTGGGCATGGGCTTCATCTCGAAGAGCTTGAGGGCCTTGAGACGGGTCTTGAGCATCCACTCCGGCTCGTTCTTGAGACGCGAGATGTCGGTGACGACCTCCTCGGAGAGCCCGCGGCGCGCGGAGGCGCCTGCGACATCCGAGTCGGCCCAGCCGAACTCGTACTGCCCGAGGCTTGCGAGCTCAGGACGATCGATGAGCACGTCTGACATGGGGCTGAACCTCTCTTCCGCCGAAGCGAACCATTCCGCTCGTGTCGGCATTCCGGGTCGGACCGCGCGACCCGCGTGGCGCATCCGCGGCCCCATCGACGCGGTGCTCGCGAATTCGCGATCCAACCTCTCGAGTCTACAGGGTGGACCCGCTCAGAGGCTGGCCGTCGCGCTCGCCTCGGGGCGCGCGTCGACGAGGTGATGCTCGCGCACGGCCCACAGTCGCGGGTCGGTGTCGAGGAGCACGCGCAGCGCCCCGACCCACACGAGTGCTGCGAAGACGACATGCGCGACGACGAGCAGCTCGGGGAGGCCGAGGAGCGACTGCACGACGCCGAGCCCCATCTGGGCGAGCAGCACGAGCAGGAAGACGCCGACGCGGCCGAGGGCGAGGCGACCGCCGTCCTCGCTGCGCAGCCGGAAGGCGAGTGCGGCCGCGAGGGCGAGCACGATGACGGCGAGGAAGCCGTGCAGGATCGTGACCGAGGTCCAGTCGAAGCCCATGCGCGGCACGTCGCTCGAGTCGCCCGCGTGGGGCCCGGAGCCCGTCACGAGGGTGCCCGCGAGCACGAGCCCTGCCGTGGCCGCCACGAGCGCCCAGGCGATGCCGCGCGAGAGGGGGCCGGGCCGCGGTCCGTCTCCCCCGGTCCAGCGGGCGCGATGCCACGTGAACGTCGCGCATGCCAGAAGGCTCATCGCGAGAACGAAGTGCGTCGCGACCATCCACGGGTTGAGCTCGAACCACACCGTGAAACCGCCCGCCACCGCGTTCGCGACGACGAGCCAGAACATCGACCACGCGAGACGTGTGAGCGTGCGGTCGCGCGGCTTCTGCAGGCGTGCCGCGATGATCGCCCATCCGACGGCGACGATGAGCAGGCCCGTCACGAGACGGTTGCCGAACTCGATGGCGCCGTGGATGCCGAGCTCCGGCGTCGCGATGAGCGAGTCCTCGGTGCATGTGGGCCACGTCGGGCATCCGAGGCCCGAGCCGGTCACGCGCACGGTCGCACCGCCGAGCACGATGAGCACTGCAGTCACGAGGGCCGTCGTGGTGCCCCAGCGGAGAGCGCGCGCGCCGAGCGTCCAGCGGGATGCCGCCCAGCCGAGCGGGGTACGCCAGGTCACGGCAGCAGGGCGGGGAACGGGATGAACACGAGCGGGTCGACGCCGACCGCGATGAAGACGAGCGTGAGGTACGTGATGCTCGCGTGGAACACGCGCATGGGCTTGACCTCGCCCGGCCGGATCGCCGCGGCATAGAGGCGGTGCGACTCGATGAGGAACCACGCGCCCGACAGGGCGGCGAGCACGGTGTAGAGCACGCCCATCGGCGCGAGGGGGATGAGCAGGAGCGAGCACGCGACGGTCGCCCACGCATAGAGCACGACCTGGAGCCCTACGGCGGTGCGCCCGCGCACGACGGCGAGCATCGGCACCTCGGCGGCCGCGTAGTCGTCCTTGTAGCGCATGGAGAGCGGCCAGTAGTGCGGCGGCGTCCAGAGGAAGACGATGCCGAACAGGATGACGGGGGCCCAGTCGAGCGAGCCCGTCACGGCGGCCCAGCCGATGAGCACGGGCATGCAGCCGGCGATGCCGCCCCAGACGATGTTCTGCGGCGTGCGGCGCTTCAGGATGAGCGTGTAGATGAGCACGTAGAACGCGATCGCGACGGCCGAGAGCACCGCGGCTAGCCACGTCGTGAAGATCCACAGCACGGCGATCGAGACGACGCCGGTGACCCACGAGAACACGAGCGCCTCGCGCGGCGAGAGCTCCCCCGTCACGAGCGGCCGCTTCTGCGTGCGCTTCATGAGGCGGTCGATGTCGCGGTCGATGTAGCAGTTGAACGCGTTCGCGCTGCCCGCGGAAAGCGATCCGCCGATGAGCGTCGCGACGAGCAGCCCGAGGAATTCGAGGTCGAGGTGGCCCTGCGCGGCGAGCACCATGACGGGCGCCGTCGTGACGAGCAGCAGCTCGATCACGCGCGGCTTCGTGAGCGCGACGTAGGCGAGGGCTTTGCGACGGAAGCCGATGCGGCCGAGCGACGGGACGGCGTCCGGGGTGTCGGGCGATGCCGGCGCGGGCGCGCTCTGGGCGGACTGCTGCATGGCTCCTCGGATCGGATCGGCTGCCCCTCAGTCTACGGGAGCGCGAGTGGCCCCCGGGCACCCGCACCGGGCCCTTCGACCCTTGACGTCGTCATCCGACGGCGGAATGGGCTTCTCGCTATGCTGGCCTTGCTCGCCGACCGCGTGCGCCTCCCCCACCTCCGACCCCCGGACGATGTGCGGCGCGTGCGGTGCGCCGTCGAAGTCCGATTCGGTGAGCGGACACCACCCCGGGGCGCGTGAAAGCTGCCCCGCCTGCGAAAGGTCGACATTCAGTGGCAGCACTCTCCTGGGACGAGCTCGACAAGAAGGCGGTCGACACGGCGCGCATCCTCGCCGCGGACGCCGTGGAGAAGGTCGGCAACGGCCACCCGGGAACGGCGATGAGCCTCGCGCCCGCCGCCTACCTCCTCTTCCAGAAGGTCATGCGTCATGACCCGTCCGACACGCACTGGGTCGGGCGTGACCGCTTCATCCTCTCCGCGGGCCACAGCTCGCTGACCCAGTACGTCCAGCTCTACCTGGGCGGCTTCGGACTCGAGCTCGACGACCTCAAGTCGCTCCGCACCTGGGGCTCGAAGACCCCCGGTCACCCCGAGTACGGCCACACGGACGGCGTCGAGATCACGACGGGCCCGCTCGGCCAGGGCATCTCCTCCGCCGTGGGCTTCGCCTACGCGCAGCGCTTCGAGCGCGGTCTCTTCGACCCCGAGGCGGCCGACGGCGCGAGCCCGTTCGACCACTTCACCTACGTCATCGCGGGCGACGGCGACCTGCAGGAGGGCGTGAGCGCCGAGGCATCCTCGCTCGCCGGCCACCAGCAGCTCGGCAACCTCATCGCGATCTACGACTCGAACCAGATCTCGATCGAGGACGACACCAACATCGCCTTCACCGAGGATGTGGCCAAGCGCTACGAGGCGTACGGCTGGCAGGTGCAGACCGTCGACTGGAAGAAGACGGGCGAGTACGTCGAGGACGTGCAGGCCCTCTACGACGCGATCCTCGCGGCGCAGGGCGAGCGCGACAAGCCGAGCCTCATCATCCTCAAGACGATCATCGGATGGCCGAGCCCCAAGAAGCAGAACACCGGCAAGATCCACGGATCGGCGCTCGGCGCCGAGGAGCTCGCCGCGGTCAAGCAGGTGCTCGGCTTCGACCCGGCCGAGACGTTCGTCGTCGCGGACGAGGTCATCACGCACACGCGCGCGCTCGTCGAGCGCGGCCAGGAGGCGCACGCCGAGTGGCAGAAGGCCTTCGACGCCTGGGCTGCCGCGAACCCCGAGAAGAAGGCGCTCTTCGACCGCATCGAGTCCGGCGCGCTGCCCGAGGGCATCGAGGACGCGCTCCCCGTGTTTGAGGCGGGCAAGGACCTCTCGACGCGCGCTGCGAGCGGCAAGGTGCTGGGCGCGCTAGGCGCCGTCATCCCGGAGCTGTGGGGCGGATCCGCCGACCTCGCCGAGTCGAACCTCACGACGATCGAGGGCGCCAAGTCGTTCGTGCCGCCGCAGTGGTCGACGCACGAGTGGTCGGGCGACCAGTACGGCCGCGTGCTGCACTTCGGCATCCGCGAGCACGCCATGGGCGCGATCCTCAACGGCATCGTGCTGCACGGCAACACGCGCGCCTTCGGCGGCACGTTCCTCATCTTCAGCGACTACATGCGCCCGGCGGTGCGTCTCGCGGCCCTCATGAAGGTGCCGTCGATCTTCGTCTGGACGCATGACTCCGTCGCGCTGGGCGAGGACGGCCCCACGCACCAGCCGATCGAGCAGCTCACGGCCCTCCGCGCCATCCCGGGCCTCGACATCGTCCGCCCCGCGGACGCCAACGAGGTCGCATGGGCGTGGAAGACGATCCTCGAGCGCCGCAACGGTCCGGCGGGCATCGCGCTCAGCCGGCAGAACCTCCCCGTGTTCGCGCGCGGCGAGGGCGCGGCCGAGGGCGACACCCTCGCCTCGGCGCAGAACGTCTCGCGTGGCGCGTACGTGCTCGCCGAGGCTCCCGGCGGCACGCCCGACGTCATCCTGCTCGCGACGGGCTCCGAGGTGCAGTTCGCCCTCGAGGCGCGTGAGCAGCTGAAGGCCGAGGGTGTCAACGCGCGAGTCGTGTCGGTGCCGAGCCAGGAGTGGTTCGCCGAGCAGGACGCCGCGTATCGCGAGTCGGTGCTGCCGTCGTCGGTCACCGCGCGCGTGTCGGTCGAGGCCGGCCTCTCGCTCACGTGGGCGCCGTTCCTCGGCGCGCACGGCCGCGCCGTGTCGATCGAGCACTTCGGCGCGTCGGCCGACTACAAGACCCTCTACCGCGAGTTCGGCATCACGACGGAGCACGTCGTCGCGGCCGCCAAGGACTCCCTCGCCGCGGCGAGCAACTGACCCGAACCCCCTCCACGGAAGAAGATCCACATCATGTCCGAGAACACCAAGACCGCCGAGCTGTCCGCACTCGGTGTGAGCATCTGGCTCGACGACCTGTCGCGCGAGCGCATCGCCTCGGGAGGGCTCGAGAAGCTCATCGCCGAGCGCGACGTCGTCGGCGTCACCACCAACCCGACGATCTTCGCCGCGGCCCTCGCCAAGGGCCAGGCCTACGACGAGCAGGTCGCGGGCCTCGCGAAGTCGGGCGCGAGCGTCACCGACGCCGTCTTCGAGATCACGACGGATGACGTGGCCACTGCGTCCGACATCTTCCGCCCGGTGTACGACGCCACGAACGGCGTCGACGGCCGCGTCTCGATCGAGGTCGAGCCGGGCCTCGCGCACGACGCCACCGGCACGATCGCGCAGGCCGAGCAGCTGTGGGCCAAGGTCGACCGCCCGAACGCGATGATCAAGATCCCCGCGACCATCGAGGGCCTCGAGGCGATCACCGAGACGATCGCGAAGGGCATCAGCGTCAACGTGACCCTCATCTTCAGTCTCGAGCGCCACCGGGCCGTCATCGAGGCTTACCTCGCGGGTCTGGAGAAGGCCCAGGCCGCCGGCCACGACCTCTCGACGATCCACTCGGTCGCCTCGTTCTTCGTGTCGCGCGTCGACACCGAGATCGACAAGCGCCTCGAGGCGATCGGAACGGATGAGGCGGTCGCCCTCAAGAGCAAGGCGGGCGTCGCGAACGCCCAGCTCGCCTACCAGCTCTTCGAGGAGGAGTTCGCGACCGACCGCGCGAAGGCGCTCCTCGCCGCCGGTGCGAACCTGCAGCGGCCGCTGTGGGCGTCGACGGGCGTCAAGGACCCGGCCCTCCCCGACACGCTCTACGTCACCGAGCTCGCGGTGTCGGGCGTCGTCAACACGATGCCCGAGAAGACCCTCGAGGCGACCTTCGATCACGCTCCCCTGCACGGCGATGCCGTGACGGGCTCCTACGCCGCGGCCCGCAAGGTGCTCGACGACCTCGCGGCCGTCGGCGTCGACTACGACGACGTCACCGAGACCCTCGAGCGCGAGGGCGTGGAGAAGTTCATCGTGTCGTGGAACGAGCTGCTCGACACGGTCACGGCGGCGCTGGAGGCAGCGAAGTGACCGTCACGGTCGCCGTGACGGGTGCGGCGGCCGAGGCCGTCGCACGGCACGTCCCCCAGCTCGTGGCGGACGGCGTGGCCGGTCGCATCACGACGCAGGACGAGACCCTGTGGGGTGCCGCGGCCGAAGACGAGGCGTCGAAGCGCCTCGGCTGGACGGAGGCCGTCGCGGTCTCAGAGGGCCTCGTCGACGACATCCTGGCCCTGCGCGACGAGCTGCGAGGGAAGGGCGTGAACCACATTGTGCTCGGCGGCATGGGCGGCTCCTCGCTCGCGCCCGAGGTCATCGCGAACACCTACGGTGTCGCCCTCACGGTGCTCGACTCGACCGACCCCGCCCAGGTGCGCGCGGCCCTCGAGGACCGCCTCGCCTCGACGGCCGTCGTCATCTCGTCGAAGTCGGGCTCGACCGTCGAGACCGACAGCCAGAAGCGCGTCTACGAGAAGGCCTTCCGCGACGCGGGGATCGACCCGACCGAGCGCATCGTCGTCGTGACCGACCCGGGCTCGCCGCTCGACCAGTCGGCGCGCGCCGACGGCTACCGCGTCTTCAACGCCGACCCCACCGTGGGCGGACGCTACTCGGCCCTCACGGCCTTCGGCCTCGTGCCGACAGGCCTCGCGGGCGTCGACATCGCCGAGCTGCTCGACGAGGCCCAGGCCGTGACGCTCGAGCTCGCCCTCGACGACGAGCGCAACCCGGGCCTCGTGCTCGGCGCCGCGATCGCAGGCACCTCGCCGCTGCGCGACAAGCTCGGGATCGTCTCGGACGGCACCCACATCGTCGGCTTCGGCGACTGGGTCGAGCAGCTCATCGCCGAGTCGACCGGCAAGGACGGCACCGGTGTGCTCCCCGTCGTGCTCGACGTCGACTCCTACGAGGTCACGGCGGGTCTCCCCGACGTCCAGATCGTGCGGCTCGTCGCCAACGAGCGAGAGACGCGCGAGGTCCGCGCGGGCGAGATCGAGGTGTCGGGCTCGCTCGGCGGCCAGCTCCTCGTGTGGGAGTACGCGACCGCGGTCGCGGGGCGCCTCCTGGGCATCAACCCGTTCGACCAGCCCGACGTCGAGTCGGCGAAGATCGCCGCGCGCGGTCTCCTCGACGCACGCCCGGAGCCCGTCCCCGCGCTCTTCACGAGCGAGGGCGTCGAGGTGCGCACGGCCGGCGGACTCGAGGTCGCCGACGAGACCCTCGACGGCGCCATCGACGCGCTCCTCGCGGCTCTCCCCGAGAACGGCTACGTCTCGGTGCAGGCCTACCTCGACCGCCCCGCCTTCCCGGGCCTCCCCGCCATCCGCGAGGCGCTCGCGCGCCGCTCGGGTAGGCCGGTGACCTTCGGATGGGGCCCTCGGTTCCTGCATTCGACCGGCCAGTTCCACAAGGGCGGGCCCGCGATCGGCGTGTTCCTGCAGATCGTCGGCGCCGGTGGCGAGGACCTCGAGATCCCCGAGCGTCCGTTCACCTTCGGCCAGCTCATCCAGGCGCAGGCCGCGGGCGACGCGAGCGTGCTCGCCGACCACGGCCGCCCTGTGCTGACGCTCACGCTCCCGGACGTCGTCGACGGTGTCGCGACGCTCCGCGAGCGGATCGGCTGAGCGATGCCGGCGGAGATCTCGCGGAATCACAACCCGCTCCGGATCCCGACGGATCGGCGGCTCAACCGCATCGCGGGCCCGTCGAGCCTCATCATCTTCGGTGTGACGGGCGACCTGTCGCGCAAGAAGCTGATGCCGGCGGTCTACGACCTCGCCAACCGCGGACTGCTCCCGCCGGGCTTCGGCCTCGTCGGCTTCGCGCGCCGCGACTGGGCCGACCAGGACTTCGAGAAGGTCGTGCACGACGCGGTCAAGCAGTACGCGCGTACGCCCTTCGACGAGGACGTGTGGCGCCAGCTCAAGCAGGGCATCCGGTTCGTGCAGGGCGAGTTCGACGACGACAGCGCGTTCGACCGGCTCAAGCAGACGCTCTCCGACCTCGACGAGACGCGCGGCACGAACGGCAACCACGCCTTCTACCTGTCGATCCCGCCCAAGTCGTTCCCCGTCGTCACCGAGCAGCTGCGTCGCTCGGGCCTCGCCGAGCAGGTGCCCGGTCAATGGCGTCGCGTCGTCATCGAGAAGCCGTTCGGGCACGACCTGCAGTCGGCCCGTGAGCTCAACGACGTCGTCGAGTCGGTGTTCCCCGCCGACAGCGTGTTCCGCATCGACCACTACCTCGGCAAGGAGACCGTCCAGAACATCCTGGCGCTCCGCTTCGCCAACCAGCTCTACGAGCCGATCTGGAACGCCAACTACGTCGACCACGTGCAGATCACGATGGCCGAGGACATCGGCGTCGGCGGCCGCGCGGGCTACTACGACGGCATCGGCGCGGCGCGCGACGTCATCCAGAACCACCTCCTGCAGTTGCTCGCGCTCACGGCCATGGAAGAGCCGGTGTCGTTCGACGCCGCCGACCTCCGTGCCGAGAAGGAGAAGGTGCTCTCGGCCGTGCACCTGCCGAAGGACCTCGGCACCGCGACGGCCCGCGGCCAGTACGCGGGCGGATGGCAGGGCGGCGAAAAGGTGCTCGGGTTCCTCGACGAGGACGGCATGAACCCCCAGTCGGTCACCGAGACCTACGCGGCGCTCAAGCTCGAGATCAACACGCGCCGCTGGGCGGGGGTGCCGTTCTACCTGCGCGCCGGCAAGCGCCTTGGACGCCGCGTCACCGAGATCGCGGTCGTGTTCAAGCGCGCACCGCAGTACCTGTTCGCCGAGTCGCAGACCTCGGCGCTGGGCTCCAACGCGCTCGTCATCCGTGTCCAGCCCGACGAGGGCGTCACCATCCGCTTCGGCTCCAAGGTGCCGGGTGCGGGGATGCAGGTGCGCGACGTCACGATGGACTTCGGGTACGGCCACGCCTTCACGGAGGCGAGCCCCGAGGCCTACGAGCGGCTCATCCTCGACGTGCTGCTCGGCGACCCGCCGCTCTTCCCGCGCCACGAGGAGGTCGAGCTCAGCTGGAAGATCCTCGACCCCGTGGAGCAGTACTGGGAGTCGCTCGGCGGCCCCCTCGAGCAGTACAAGCCCGGCACGTGGGGTCCCGCGTCCGCCGACGAGCTGCTCGCGCGCGACGGCCGCACCTGGCGTCGTCCATGATGCGGAAGGCCTCGGACCTCCGCATCGAGATGCGGCACATCAGGAGAGAACCATGATCGTCGACCTTCCCGACACCACCACGAGCGCCATCTCCAAGGCCCTCGTGAAGATCCGCGAGGAGGGCGGCGCGGTCGCCCTCGGCCGCGTGCTGACCCTCGTCATCGCGACGACCCTCGGCGACGAGGAGGAGGCCATCGAGGCCGCCAACGACGCCTCGCGCGAGCACCCGATGCGCGTCATCGTGCTCTCCCGCCGCGCCGAGCCCGCCGACGACGAGGAGGCCCGCATCGACGGGCAGATCCGCGTGGGCGGCGACGCGGGCGCGAGCGAGGTCGTCGTGCTGCGCGCCTACGGCGCCGCCGCATCCGACGAGGAGGGGCTCGTCATGAGCCTCCTGCTGCCGGATGCGCCCGTGGTCGTGTGGTGGCCGCGGCAGGCGCCCGAGGTGCCGAGCGCATCCGCTCTCGGTCGCATCGCACAGCGCCGTATCACGGATGCCGCGGAGCACCCGCGCCCCGTCGAGGCTCTCGCGACGCTCGGCCGGACCTACCGCCCCGGCGACACCGACTTCGCCTGGACGCGGCTCACCCTGTGGCGCGCCCAGCTCGCGGCGGTGCTCGACCAGCCGCCGTACGAGCCCGTCGAGCGGATCGCCGTGAGCGGCTCGTCCGACTCCCCGTCGACCGAGCTCCTCGCCGCCTGGCTGCGCCTGCAGCTCGACGCACCCGTCGACCTCGAGACGACGGATGTGCGCGGCTCGACCGGCATCCACGGCGTGACGCTCACGCGCGCGTCGGGCGACGTCCGACTCGAGCGCGAGCAGCCCGGCATCGCGACGCTCGCGCAGCCGAACCAGCCGTCCCACGACATCTCGCTCCCCCGCCGCAGCCTGCGCGACTGCCTCGCCGAGGAATTGCGTAGGCTCGACCCCGACGACCTCTTCGGCGAGGTCGTGCAGAAGGGGCTCGCGCTCATCGAGGCGCCCGCCACGGGAGCCGGGTCCGGAGGGAAGTGACCGTGAGCGAACGACGTGTGCGCGTCTACGACGGCAAGGCGAGTCTGGCGACTGCGGTCGCGGCCCGCTTCGTGAAGCGGATGCGCGAGATCCTCGACGAGAAGCCCGAGGCGCACGTCGTGCTCACGGGTGGCACGATGGGCGAGGCCGTCCTCGCGGCCGTCGCCGGCGCGAAGGGCTCCGACAAGGTCGACTGGTCGCGCGTCACCTTCTGGTGGGGCGATGAGCGCTACCTCCCGAAGGGCGACCCGGAGCGCAACGAGACGCAGTCGCGCCGCGCTCTCCTCGACGCCCTCGACCTCCGCCCCGAGCAGATCAAGGCCTTCCCCGCACTCGGCGAGCACGCCACGATCGAGGAGGCAGCCGAGGCGTACGCTGCAGAGCTCGCGGCCGCGGCGCCGGACGGCGCCGACCACCCGGTCTTCGACCTCACGTTCCTCGGCGTCGGACCCGACGGGCACGTCGCATCCCTCTTCCCCGACCACGAGGCCGTGCGCGACCGCGCGAACGTCGTGCTGCCGGAGACGAACTCACCGAAGCCCCCGCCCGAGCGCCTCACGCTCACGCTGCCCGTCATCAACTCCTCGGAGCGCGTGTGGCTCGTTATGGCAGGCTCCGACAAGGCGGGCGCTCTGGGCCTCGCACTCGCCGATGCGAACCCCGCCGACGTTCCCGTCGCGGGCGTGCGCGGCAGACTCCGCACGGTGTTCTTCGTCGACGTGGACGCCGCGGCCGAGGTGCCCGAGAACCTGCTTACGCGCGAGCGCTTCTGGACCGCGGCGCACGAGGTCCCGCAGGCCTGAGCGCCGCGCCCGCGCAGCGTCGAAGCCCGCGGGAGCGATCGCTCAGACGGGCTGACCGGGATGCGTCAGGAGGCGGGAGCGGCGGTACCGCGACGCTCGCGCAGCTGACGGAGCGCGTCCTCGAGGATCTGCTCCGCCTCCTGCTCCGTGCGGCGCTCCTTCACATACGCGAGGTGCGTCTTGTAGGGCTCCGTCTTCTGGAGCGCGGGAGGGTTGTCCTTGTCGCGACCCGCCGGCAGACCCGTCGAGGGGCTGTCGATGATGTCGGGGATCTCCTCCTCGGGGAGGTTCGCCGCGAAGTAGCGGACCGTCTCGTTGCCGAGCGCGTCCCAGTACGAGACCGCGACGCGGTCGGCGTGATAGCCGCGATCCTGCTCGCCCATGGGGCCGGATCCGACGCGGGAACCGCGGATGGCGCTGCCGCCCGATGCCATAGCTCTCTCCTCGGGTGTGGTGGTCGCGGCGCGGCTTAGACGCCGACGCCGAACTTGGTGAGAAGGCCCAGCACGACGATGGAGAAGAACCACGTGATGCCGAGCGCGACCGTGATGCGGTTGAGGTTGCGCTCCGCGACGCCGGAGGCGCCCAGGTTGCTCGTCACACCGCCGCCGAACATGTCGGACAGGCCGCCACCGCGTCCCTTGTGCAGCAGGATCAGCAGCGTCAGCAGGAGGCTGGTGATGCCGAGCAGGATCTGGAAGGCGACCTGCACGATCGACCAGAGAACGTCCATGACGAGTGTCTTCCTGACTTTCGGGCTTGCGGGTCGGCCGAAGGGCCGAGGTTCAGTATAAGCGAGGGGCCGGTTCAGAGCGTGCCGACGTGGCTCTTGAAGCGCACGATGCTCGCGAACTCCTCGAGCTGGAGGCTCGCGCCGCCCACGAGGGCGCCGTCGACATCCGGCTCCTTGAGGAAGCCCGCGATGTTCGCGGCCTTCACCGAGCCGCCGTACAGGATGCGCGTGGCCGCGGCGGCCTCGTCGCCCTGCACCTCGGCGAGCACGGTACGCAGAGCCTCGCACACCTGCTGCGCCTGGGCGCTCGTGGCCGCCTGGCCGGAGCCGATCGCCCAGACGGGCTCGTAGGCGACGACGATCTCCTTGCCCGCGACGGCGCCTTCGAGCGCGGCGCGCAGCTGCGCGACGGGTACGGCGCTCGGGCCGTGCTGCTCGAGGTCCTCGGCGGTCTCCCCCACGCAGATGACGGGCACGATGCCGTGACGGTGGGCCGCGGCGACCTTCGCCGCCACGATCTCGTCGGACTCGGCGTGGTACTGGCGACGCTCCGAGTGCCCGATGATGACGTACGCGGCGTCGAGCGAGGCGAGGAAGGCGCCCGAGACCTCACCCGTGTAGGCGCCCGAGTCGTGCTGCGACAGGTCCTGCGCGCCAAACTTGAGCTCGAGCTTGTCGCCCTCGATGAGCGTCTGCACGGAGCGCAGGTCGGTGAACGGCGGGAAGACGGCGACCTCGACGTCGGAGAAGTCGTGGTTCTTGTCCTTGAGCGTCCACGCGAGCTTCTGCACGAAGGCGATCGCCTGCAGGTGGTCGAGGTTCATCTTCCAGTTGCCGGCGATGAACGGTGTGCGGGTGGCGTTCGCCATCAGTTCTCCCATCCGAGGACCTCGAGGCCCGGAAGCTTCTTGCCCTCGAGGAACTCGAGGCTGGCCCCGCCGCCCGTCGAGACGTGCCCGAACTGGTCGTCGGCGAAGCCGAGCTGGCGGATCGCGGCGGCGGAGTCGCCGCCGCCCACGACGCCGAGACCCTCCACGTGGGTGAGCGCCTCGGCGACGGCGCGCGTGCCCGCGGCGAAGGCCGGGAACTCGAAGACGCCCATGGGGCCGTTCCAGAACACGGTCTTCGAGCTGCGCACGCGCTCCGCGAAGGCCGTCGCCGTGTCGGGCCCGATGTCGAGCCCGATGCCGGACGCGCCGAAGGCGGTGTCCTCGATGCCGTCGGCGGGGGCCACGACATGCTCGGCGTCGGCCGAGAAGCCGGAGGCGACCACGACATCCGTCGGCAGCACGAGCTCGACGCCGCGCTCGGCCGCCTCGGAGAGGTAGCCGCGGACGGTGTCGAGCTGGTCCTCCTCGAGAAGGCTCGAGGCCACCTTGTGGCCCTGGGCCGCGAGGAAGGTGAAGAGCATGCCGCCGCCGATGAGCAGCGCGTCGACGCGGGGCAGCAGGTGCCCGATGACGCCGAGCTTGTCGGAGACCTTGGAGCCGCCCAACACGACCGTGTACGGCCGCTCGGGGGTCTCGGTGAGCTTGTCGAGCACCTCGAGCTCCGCGGCGATCAGCAGGCCCGCCGCGCTCGGGAGCGCCTTCACGAGCTCGTAGACGCTCGCCTGCTTGCGGTGCACGACGCCGAACCCGTCGGACACCACGACGTCGCCGAGGGCCGCGAGCTCCGCAGCGAAGGCCTCGCGCTCGGCGGCGTCCTTCGACGCCTCACCCGCGTTGAAGCGCAGGTTCTCGAGCAGCACGACGCCGGGGGTCGGGGTCGCCGCGATGACGCCGGCGGCCGACTCCCCCACCGTCTCCGGCGAGAACGCGACATCGACGCCGAGCAGCTCGCCCAGGCGCACCGCGACGGGTGCGAGCGAGTACTTCGGGTCGGGTGCGCCCTCCGGACGACCGAGGTGGCTCATCACGACGACCTTCGCGCCCTTCTCGAGGAGAAGGCGGATGGTCGGGACGGATGCGCGCACGCGCCCGTCGTCGGTGATGACACCGTCCTTGAGGGGAACGTTGAGGTCGCAGCGCAGGAGCACGACCTTGCCGGACAGCCCTCCCAGGCTGTCGATCGTCCGGAGGGCCATCGCTTAGAGGCGCTCGGCGACGTACGCGGTGAGGTCGACGAGGCGGTTCGAGTAGCCCCACTCGTTGTCGTACCAAGACGACAGCTTGACCTGGTCGCCGATGACGCGCAGGAGGCCCGCGTCGAAGATCGACGAGTGCGGGTCGGTGACGATGTCGCTCGAGACGATCTCGTCCTCGGTGTACTTCAGGATGCCCTTGAGGTACCCCTCGGCAGCCTCCTTGTAGACCGCCTTGATCTCGTCGACGGTGGCCGACTTCGTCGCGGTGACGGTGAGGTCGGTGATGGAGCCGGTCGGCACCGGGACGCGCAGGGCGAAGCCGTCGAGCTTGCCGACGAGCTCCGGGAGCACGAGGCCGATGGCCTTCGCGGCGCCCGTCGAGGTCGGGACGATGTTGACTGCGGCGGCGCGCGCACGACGGAGGTCGCTGTGCGGGCCGTCCTGCAGGTTCTGGTCGGCCGTGTAGGCGTGGACCGTCGTCATGAGGCCGCGCTCGATGCCGAAGTTGTCGTTGAAGACCTTGGCGAGCGGCGCGAGGCAGTTCGTGGTGCACGACGCGTTCGAGATGATGTGGTGCTTCTCGGGGTCGTAGGTGTCCTCGTTCACGCCCATGACGAACGTGGCGTCCTCGCCGGTGGCGGGGGCGGAGATGAGCACCTTCTTGGCGCCGCCGCCGTCGATGTGCTTGCGCGCGTCGGCGGCCTTCGTGAAGCGGCCGGTCGACTCGATGACGATGTCGACGCCGTAGTCCGACCACGGGAGCAGGGCGGGGTCGCGCTCCTCGAAGACGCGGATGGCCTTGCCGTCGACGACGATGTTCTCGTCGTCGTACTCGACCTCGGCGCCGAGACGACCCGTGATCGAGTCGTACTTGAGCAGGTGCGCGAGCGTCTTGTTGTCCGTGAGGTCGTTCACGGCGACGATCTCGAGGTCGCTGCCCTGAGCGAGTGCGGCGCGGAAGTAGTTGCGACCGATCCGGCCGAAGCCGTTGATGCCGATCTTGACGGACACGTGTTCTCCTTGATTGCGCTGGGGGCGCGGTGTGTCTAGTGGTGGGGTGATTGTGGGGGGATGCGGCCGGAGCGCGGGCTCCGGCCGCCTCGCCTGCTACGACAGTAGCAGCAGCCCCGCGCCGCCCGAGCGGGCCGCCTCGAAGCGGGCACCCGCATCCGCCCAGTTGGCGATGTTCCAGAACGCCTTCACGTAGTCGGCCTTGACGTTGACGTAGTCGAGGTAGAACGCGTGCTCCCACATGTCGAGCTGCAGGATGGGCGTGATGCCGAGCGGGGTGTTGTTCTGCTGGTCGTAGAGCTGGTGCACGAGCAGACGCGAGCCCACCGGGTCCCACGCGAGCACGGCCCAGCCGGAGCCCTGGAGGCTGTTCGCGGCGGCGCTGAAGTGGCCGACGAACTTGTCGAACGAGCCGAAGAACTCGTCGATCGCAGCCGCGAGCTCGCCCACGGGCTTGTCGCCGCCGTCCGGCGAGAGATTGTTCCAGAAGATCGAGTGGTTGACGTGGCCGCCGAGGTGGAAGGCGAGGTCCTTCTCGAGCTTCGGCACGTTCGTGAAGTCGCCCGACTCGCGCGCCTCCTCGAGCTTCTCGAGGGCGGTGTTCGCGCCCGCGACGTAGGCCGCGTGGTGCTTGTCGTGGTGCAGCTCCATGATGCGGGCGCTGATGCTCGGCTCGAGCGCCGCGTAGTCGTAGGGCAGATCCGGGAGGCTGTAGACGGCCATGGTTCTCCTTCTTCCTTCTTGAGGTCCAGCGGCCCAGGGCTCTAGTCGTCGAGCTCGGGAGGCAGGTTGGCGTCGGTGCCGGGCACCCCGAGGTCGACGGCGCGCTTGTCGGCCATCGCGAGGAGTCGGCGGATGCGGCCGGCGACCGCATCCTTCGTCATGGGCGGGTCGGCGAAGTGGCCGAGCTCGTCGAGACTCGCGTCGCGGTGGCCGAGGCGCAGCTCGCCCGCGTACCGCAGGTGGTCGGGCACCTCGTCGCCGAGGATCTCGAGAGCGCGCTCGACGCGTGCGCATGCCGCGACGGCCGCCTGGGCGGAGCGGCGGAGGTTCGCGTCGTCGAAGTTCACGAGGCGGTTGGCGGTGGCGCGCACCTCGCGGCGCTGGCGCATCTCCTCCCATGCAGCGACGGTCGCGGCGGCGCCCATGAGGCGCAGCATCGCGGCGATCGCCTCGCCCTCGCGCACGACGACGCGGTGCACGCCGCGCACCTCACGCGCCTTTGCCGGGATGCGAAGGCGGCCGGCCGCGCCGACGAGCGCCATGGCGGCCTCGTTGCCGGGGCACACGACCTCCAGCGCCGCCGAACGGCCGGGGTCGGTGAGGCTGCCGCGGGCCAGGAAGGCGCCGCGCCAGATCGCCGCGAGATCCTCGCGGTTGCCCGTCGTGAGGCGGTTCGGGAGGCCGCGGATGGGGCGGCGGCGGGCGTCGAGCAGTCCCGTCTGACGCGCGAGGGTCTCGCCGCCCTCGACGACACGCACGACGTAGGTCGCGCCCTTGCCGGCGCCTGAGCTGATGACCTTGCCCTCGGAGCGGACGCCGTAGAGCTCGGCGAGGTCGCGGCGCACGCGCTGCGCGACCTTCTGCGAGTCGAGCTCCGACTCGACGGCGATGCGTCCCGAGATGATGTGCAGGCCCCCCGAGAAGCGCAGGAGCGCCGCGAGCTCGGCCGCCCGCACGCTCGTCTTGCTCACCTCGACGGCGACGAGCTCGTCCTTCACGTCCGCCGTCAATGCCACCCGCTCATCCTCGTCTCTCGTCGTCGTCTCGATGCCATGTCACTCACGCTGTCACTCGCGTCCCAGGTCGCGATGCCGCACGGTGACGGAGACCCCGGGAATCGCGCGGAGGCGGCGCGCCACCTCCTCGGTGGCCGCCACGGAGCGGTGCTTTCCGCCCGTGCATCCCATGGCGATCGTAGCGTGGCGCTTGTTCTCCCGCCTGTACCCGTCGGCCACCGCGGTGAGCGCGGCGACGAAGTGCTCGATGAACTCGGGCGCGTCGGGCTGGCTCAGCACGTAGTCGCGCACGGGCTCGTCGAGGCCCGTCTGCGGCGCGAGCTCGGGAACCCAGTAGGGGTTCGGCAGGAAGCGCATGTCGGCCACCATGTCGGCGTCGGGCGGAAGTCCGTACTTGAAGCCGAAGCTCATGACCGTGAGCTTGAGCGAGGGCGCGGACTCCTCGCGGAAGAGCTCCGCGACCCGGTTCGCGAGCTGGTGGATGTTGAAGTCGGTCGTGTCGATGACGAGGTCGCTCTGCTCGCGCAGGCCCGCCATGCGGGAGCGCTCGGCGAGGATGCCGTCGAGCAGCGTGCCGTCCCCCTGCAGCGGATGCGGACGCCGCACCTGCTCGAAGCGGCGGACGAGCGCCGAATCCGTCGCGTCGAGGAACACGAGGCGGGCGTCGCTCGACTCGCGCAGCTCGGCGATGGTCTGCTGCGCATCCGCGAAGAGCCGGCCGCCGCGTACGTCGATGACCGCGGCGATCTTGGGGATCGCCTCCCCCGTGTGCGCGCCGAGGTCGACGAGCGGGCGCAGCATCTGCGGCGGGAGGTTGTCGACGACGTACCAGCCGAGGTCTTCGAGGGCGTTGGCGACGGTCGAGCGGCCCGCGCCGGACATGCCCGTGACGATGAGCATCTCGCGTTCGTTCGCGTCGCTCATGCCTCGTCTTCCTGCTCCTCGGGCTGGTCGGCGGCATCCGCCTGACCTGCACCCAGCCTAGTCGCGATGGACTGGGCGAGCTGCGGCCCGATACCCCGCACCTCGGCGATCTCGTCGAGGCTCGCGGCCCGCAGACGGCGGACCGAGCCGAAGTGCCGCAGGAGCTCCTTCGAGCGGGCCGGGCCGAGGCCGGGGATCTCCGAGAGCACGGTGCCGATGTCGGCGCGCCGCTTCTGACGCTGGAAGGTGATCGCGAAGCGGTGGGCCTCGTCGCGGATGCGCTGGAGCAGGAAGAGCGCCTCACTGCCGCGCGGCAGGATGACGGGGAACTCGTCGTCGGGCAGCCACACCTCTTCGAGGCGCTTCGCGAGCCCCACGAGGGGGATGTCGTCGATGCCGAGCTCCTCGAGCACCGCGGCCGCCGCCTGAACCTGCGGCTGTCCGCCGTCGACGATGATGAGCCCGGGGCGGTAGGCGAAGCGCCGCTTCTGGCGCACGCCCTCCTCCGCGGGCGGGGCGTCGTCCTCGTCGAGGCGCGAGAGGCGGCGCCGCAGCACCTGCGCCATCGACTCGGTGTCGTCGACGGTGTCGTGCACGGCGAACTTGCGATAATCGCTCTTCTTCGGCAGCCCGTCCTCGAAGACGACCATCGATGCGACGACGTTCGTGCCGCCGAGGTGCGACACGTCGTAGCACTCCATCCGCAGCGGTGCCTCGGCGAGGCCGAGCGCCTCCTGCAGCTCCGTGAGGGCCTGCGTACGCGCCACGTAGTCGGCCGTGCGACGTGTCTTGTAGAGCGCGAGGGCCTGCTTCGCGTTGAGGGTCGCCGTCTGCAGCACGGCGGCCTTGTCTCCGCGCTGAGCCGTCTTGAGCGTCACGGCGCCGCGCTCACGACGGCCGGCGAGCCAGAGCTCGAGCGCCCCGGCATCGTCCGGGATCACGGGCACGACGATCTCGCGCGGAGGCACGTCGGTCTCGTACGCCGTCTCGAGCACCGACTCGACGAGGTCGCCCGAGCTGATGTCGAGCTCCTTGTCGACGACCCAGCTGCGCACTCCGCGGATGCGCCCGCCGCGCACCGTGAACTGCTGCACGGCGGCTGCGAGCTCGTCCTCCTCGATGCCGAACACGTCGAGGTCGGTGCCGTCGGGCAGCACGACCGCGCTCTTCTCGAGCACGTTCTCGAGCGCCTGGATGCGGTCGCGGATGCGCGCCGCGCGCTCGTACTCGAAGGCGTCGGCGGCATCCTTCATCTCGCGCTGCAGGATGCCGATGACGCGTCGGTCATGGCTCGCCATGAACGCGACGAACTGGTCGACGATCTCGCGGTGCTCCTCGATCGTGACCTTCTGCGAGCATGGCCCGCCGCAGCGTCCGATCTGGCCGGGGAAGCAGGGGCGTCCGGTCTGCATCGCGCGCTTGTAGCTCGAGTCGGAGCACGTGCGGATCGGGAACGCCTTGATCATCAGGTCGATGGTCTCGCGCACGGCCCACACCTTCGGGTACGGCCCGAAGTAACGCGCGCCCGGGATGCGGTGGTTGCGCGTGACCATGACGCGCGGTGCCTCGTCGCCGAGCGTCACGGCCATGTAGGGGTAGCTCTTGTCGTCGCGGAACTTGACGTTGTACGGCGGCGCGAACTCCTTGATCCAGGTGTACTCGAGCTGAAGGGCCTCGAAGTCGCTCGAGACGACCGTCCACTCGACCTTGGATGCCGAGAGCACCATATGACGCGTGCGCTCATGCAGGCTGCGGAGCGGCTGGAAGTAGTTCGACAGCCGCTGCCGCAGGTTGACGGCCTTGCCGACGTAGAGGATGCGTCCGGAGGAATCCGAGAAGCGGTAGACGCCCGGGGCGGTCGGGATCTCCCCCGCCTTCGGACGCCAGGGCAGCACGTCCGCGCGGGGCGCCGCCGCCACCTCAGCCGGCCTTCCGGCGGCCCTGACCCGCGGCCTCCGCGTCGAGGAGCTCGGCGAGGAACACGCCCGTGTGGCTCTTCGGGTTTCGGGCGACCTGCTCGGGCGTGCCGGTCGCGACGATCGTGCCGCCTCCCGAGCCGCCCTCCGGTCCGAGGTCGACGATCCAGTCGGCGCTCTTGATGACGTCGAGGTTGTGCTCGATCACGATGACCGAGTTGCCCTTGTCGACGAGGCCGTTCAGCACCTCGAGGAGCTTGCGCACGTCTTCGAAGTGCAGACCCGTCGTCGGCTCGTCGAGCACGTAGATGCTGCGACCGTTCGAGCGCTTCTGCAGCTCGGTTGCGAGCTTCACGCGCTGCGCCTCGCCGCCCGAGAGGGTCGTGGCGCTCTGGCCGAGGCGCACGTAGCCGAGACCGACGTCGACGAGCGTCTTGAGGTAGCGGTGGATCGCCGTGATGGGCTCGAAGAACTCGGCCGCCTCGGAGATCGGCATGTCGAGCACCTCGGCGATGTTCTTGCCCTTGTAGTGCACCTGCAGGGTGTCGCGGTTGTAGCGCGCCCCGTGGCACACCTCGCACACGACGTAGACGTCGGGCAGGAAGTTCATCTCGATCTTGATCGTGCCGTCGCCCGCGCAGTTCTCGCAGCGCCCGCCCTTGACGTTGAAGCTGAAACGACCCGGCTGGTAGCCGCGCGCCTTCGCCTCGACCGTCTCGGAGAAGAGGGTGCGGATGCGGTCGAAGACGCCCGTGTAGGTCGCGGGGTTCGAGCGCGGGGTTCGCCCGATGGGCGCCTGGTCGACGTGCACGACCTTGTCGAGGTGTTCGAGGCCCGTGACGCGCTTGTGGCGGCCGGGGACCTGGCGGGCCCCGTTGAGCTGGTTGGCGAGCACCTTGTAGAGGATGTCGTTGACGAGGCTCGACTTGCCCGAGCCGGAGACACCCGTAACCGAGACGAACACGCCGAGCGGGAAGTCGACCGTGACGTTCTTGAGGTTGTTGGCCTGCGCGCCCTCGACCGTGAGCTTGCGGTTCTTGTCGATCGCGCGGCGCTTCGCCGGCATCGCGATCGCGCGGCGACCCGCGAGGTAGTCGCCCGTGACCGATCCGTGGTTGCCGAGCAGTGCCTCGTACGAACCCGAGTGCACGACCTGGCCGCCGTGCTCCCCCGCACCCGGCCCGATGTCGACGACCCAGTCGGCCGTGCGGATCGTGTCCTCGTCGTGCTCGACGACGATGAGCGTGTTCCCGAGGTTCTTGAGCTTGACGAGGGTGTCGATGAGGCGTCGGTTGTCGCGCTGGTGCAGGCCGATCGACGGCTCGTCGAGCACGTACAGCACACCCGTGAGGCCCGATCCGATCTGCGTCGCGAGCCGGATGCGCTGGGCCTCGCCGCCCGAGAGCGAGCCCGCGGCGCGCGCCATGGTCAGGTAGCCGAGGCCGACCTCGAGCAGGAACTCGAGGCGAAGACGGATCTCGCGCAGCACCTGGGCGGCGATGCGCGCCTCCCGCTCGGTCAGCTCGAGGCGCTCCATGAAGGCGTACGCGTCGCTGAGACTCAGCTCTGCGACATCCGAGATGCTCGTGTCGGCCACGAGCACCGCGAGCACCTCGGGCTTGAGCCGCTTGCCCTCGCAGACGGGGCAGGGCACCTCGCGCAGGTACTCGCCGTAGCGCTGCTGCGACCAGTCGGACTCCGCCTCCTGGTACTTGCGTTCGATGTAGGGCATGACGCCCTCGAAGCCCGTCGAGTACTTCATGGTGCGGCCGAAGCGGTTGCGCCACTGCACGACGACCTCGAAGTCGTTGCCGTGCAGGATGGCGGACTTGACCTCGTCGGGCAGGTCTTGCCAGGGGGTGTCGAGCGAGAAGTCGAGGTCGCGCGCGAGCCCCTGCAGGAGCCGCTGGAAGTAGCTGTAGAGGCCCTTGCCACCCTGGTTCCACGGCAGGATGACGCCCTCGTTGAGCGAGAGCTCCGGGTCGCCGATGACGAGACTCGTGTCGACGGCCATCTTCGTGCCGAGGCCCGAGCATTCGGGGCACGCGCCGAAGGGCGCGTTGAACGAGAAGGTGCGCGGCTCGATCTCGGTGAGCTGGATGGCGTGGCCGTTGGGGCACGAGAGCTTCTCGCTGAAGCTGCGACGGCGGGTCTTCGAGCCCTCCGGCTCGTCGACGAAGTCGATCTCGAGCACGCCGCCCGCGAGGCCCAGCGCGGTCTCGACCGAGTCGGTCACGCGCGTCAGCAGGTCGTCGGCCGCGACGAGGCGGTCGACGACGACCGCGATGTCGTGCTTGTACTGCTTCTTGAGCTTCGGGGGCTCGGAGAGCTGGATGACTTCGCCGTCGACGACGGCGCGCGAGTAGCCGGATGCAGACAGCTCCTTGAAGAGGTCGACGAACTCGCCCTTCTTCTGCGAGATGACGGGCGCGATGACCTGGTAGCGCGTGCCCGTGGGCAGCTCCATAAGCTGGTCGGCGATCTGCTGCACGGTCTGGCGCTGGATGCGCTCCCCGCAGACCGGACAGTGCGGCTCGCCGATGCGCGCCCACAGGAGGCGCATGTAGTCGTAGATCTCGGTGATCGTGCCGACCGTCGAGCGGGGGTTGCGGTTGGTCGACTTCTGGTCGATCGAGACGGCGGGGCTCAGACCCTCGATGAAGTCGACGTCGGGACGATCTACCTGGCCGAGAAACTGGCGTGCGTACGCCGAGAGCGACTCGACGTAGCGGCGCTGGCCCTCGGCGAAGATCGTGTCGAACGCGAGGCTCGACTTGCCGGAGCCCGAGAGGCCCGTGAACACGACGAGGGAGTCGCGCGGGATCTCGAGATCGACATCCTTGAGATTGTGGACGCGGGCACCCCGGACACTGAGCTTCTGGGCGCTTTCGACAGGGGTGATCGACATTGCATCGATTCTACCGGGGGCCTCTGACATCCCGCCGGGAGCGGCCGCGACGGCCCGGGCTTGACCCTGCCCCATGGGGCAGGCTCTACAGTCGCCCCAGGAGGTCGACATGAGGATCGGAGAGCTCGCGGATCGCGCGGGGGTGTCGCTCAAGGCGCTGCGCTACTACGAGGGCCTGGGGCTGCTCGAGGCGGAGCGGCTGCCGAACGGCTACCGGGATTACGACGAGACGGATGTGCGGCTCGTCGAGGAGATCCGTCAGCTCACGGCCCTCGGCATCCGCGTCGAGGACACGCGGCCCTTCGTCGAGTGCCTCGTCGCGGGACACGACAACGGCGACGACTGCCTCGCATCCGTCGAGGCGTACCGGGATGCGATCGCGACCCTCGACGCGCAGGCGCGCGAGCTCGCCGTGCGCCGCGTACGACTCGCCGAACTGCTCGCGCGCGCCGAGGAGCGGGCCGGATGCGGATGCGAGGTGGGCGCGTGAGCCTGCGGAACGTCGGCGAGGCCGACTTCGACGAGGTCGTGCTGGCCTCCCCGCGGCCCGTGGTCGTCGACTTCTGGGCCGAGTGGTGCCCGCCGTGCCGCGCCATGAACCCCGTGCTCGAGGCGATCGCCGCCGACCACGCCGACCGCATCGACATCGTGAAGGTCGACGTCGACGCGAACCCCGAGCTCGCCGTGCGCTACAACGCGCTCGCGCTCCCCGTCATGCTCGTGTTCGAGGGCGGTGAGCAGGTGCGGCGCGTGCTCGGCGCGAAGCCGCGTCACGCCCTCGAGGCCGATCTGGCGGCCTACCTGGCGTGAGCCGGGCGGGTCGCCGGCCGTCGCATCCGCTCAGCGGACATGGCCGACCGACTCCATCTGCCGCAGCTCCTTCTTGAGCTCCGACAGCTCGTCGCGCAGTCGAGCCGCGAGCTCGAACTTGAGCTCACCCGCCGCCTGGAGCATCTGCTCGTTGAGGTCGGCGATGAGCGTCTCGAGCTCGGCCGCACCGGATGCGCCCACGCCCTCGCGGCGCAGGTTCGGTGTGGGCGAGCGGCGCTTCGAGCCGTCCTGGCCGCGGCGACCGGCGAGGAGCTTCGCCGTGTCTGCCTCCTCGCGCGCGAGCACGTCGGTGATGTCGGCGATGCGCTTGCGGAGCGGCTGCGGATCGATGCCGTGCTCGACGTTGTAGGCGATCTGCTTCTCGCGGCGGCGGTTCGTCTCGTCGATCGCGAACTTCATCGAGTCGGTGAGCTGATCGGCGTACATGTGCACCTCGCCCGAGACGTTGCGGGCCGCGCGGCCGATCGTCTGGATGAGCGACGTCGAGCTGCGCAGGAAGCCCTCCTTGTCGGCGTCGAGGATCGCCACGAGCGACACCTCGGGCAGGTCGAGGCCCTCGCGCAGCAGGTTGATGCCGACGAGCACGTCGTAGACGCCCGCGCGCAGCTCGGTGAGCAGCTCGACGCGGCGGAGCGTGTCGACATCCGAGTGGAGGTAGCGCACGCGCACGCCCGCCTCGGTGAAGTAGTCGGTGAGCTCCTCCGCCATCTTCTTCGTGAGCGTCGTGACGAGCACACGCTCGTCGCGCTCGGTGCGCACGCGGATCTCGTCGAGCAGGTCGTCGATCTGCCCCTTCGAGGGCTTGACGACGATCTGCGGGTCGACGAGGCCCGTCGGGCGGATGATCTGCTCGACGACTCCGTCGCCCATCGAGAGCTCGTAGCGGCCGGGCGTGGCGGAGAGGTAGACCTTCTGACCGACGCGATCGAGGAACTCCTCCCAGCGCAGCGGCCGGTTGTCGAGCGCGCTCGGAAGGCGGAAGCCGTGCTCGACGAGCGTGCGCTTGCGGCTCGCGTCGCCCTCGTACATCGCCCCGATCTGGGGCACCGTGACGTGCGACTCGTCGATGACGACGAGGAAGTCGTCGGGGAAGTAGTCGAGCAGGGTGTTCGGCGGCTCCCCCGGCCTGCGGCCGTCGATGTGCCGCGAGTAGTTCTCGATGCCGTTGCAGAAGCCGATCTGCTCCATCATCTCGAGGTCGAAGCCCGTGCGCATGCGGAGGCGCTGCGCCTCGAGCAGCTTGCCCTGCTTCTCGAGCTCGGCGAGGCGCTCGGCGAGCTCCTCCTTGATCGTGCGGATGGCGCGGTGCATCGACTCGGGGCTCGCGGCGTAGTGCGTGGCCGGGAAGATCGAGACGGCCTCCATTTTCTTCATGACCTCGCCCGTGAGCGGGTGAAGGGCGTAGAGCGCCTCGATCTCGTCGCCGAACATCTCGATGCGCACGGCGAGCTCCTCGTAGACGGGGATGATCTCGATCGTGTCGCCGCGCACGCGGAATTTGCCGCGCGAGAAGTCGACGTCGTTGCGCTCGTACTGCATGTTGATGAACGAGCGGACGAGTTTGTCGCGCGAGATGCGGTCGCCCACCTGGAGCGCGACCATCGCGCCCAGATACTCCTCCGCGGCGCCGAGGCCGTAGATGCACGAGACCGTCGAGACGACGACGACGTCGCGGCGGCTCAGGAGCGAGTTGGTCGTGGAGTGGCGCAGACGCTCGACCTCGGCGTTGATCGAGGAGTCCTTCTCGATGAAGGTGTCGGTCTGCGGGACGTACGCCTCGGGCTGGTAGTAGTCGTAGTAGCTGACGAAGTACTCGACGGCGTTGTTCGGCATGAGCTCGCGGAACTCGTTCGCGAGCTGGGCCGCGAGCGTCTTGTTGTGCGCGAGCACGAGCGTCGGGCGCTGCACCTGCTCGATGAGCCACGCCGTCGTCGCCGACTTGCCCGTGCCGGTGGCGCCGAGCAGCACGATGTCGCTCTCACCGGCCTGCACACGATGTGCGAGCTCGGCGATCGCGGCGGGCTGGTCGCCGCTCGGCTGGTACTCGGAGACCACCTCGAACGGACGCACGGAACGCGTCGGCTGCATGAGACCAGCCTAGGCACGGCCCCTGACAGTGCGCAGGGTCGCCCACACCTCGTCGACCTGGGCGAGCGTCTGCTCGAGGCTGTCGTTCGCATCCACGACGATGTCGGCAATCGCGAGGCGGGCGGACTCGGGAGCCTGGGCGGCGACGCGGCGCCGCGCCTCGGTCTCGTCGAGACCGCGCAGCTCGACGAGGCGCCGCACACGCGTCTGCTCGTCGGCGCTCACCGCGATGACGTGCTCGAATTCCTCGGCACGGCCCTCGCCCCGCTCGTTCACGAGGAGAGGGACGTCGTAGACGACCACGGCATCCGGATCGGCCGCCAGCGCCTCGGCGAAGAGGGCACGCGAGCGCTCCCCCACCGCCGGATGCGTGATGGCGTTGAGCTTCGCGCGTGCGGCCTCGTCGCCGAAGATGATCGCGCCGAGCGCCGCGCGGTCGAGGGAGCCGTCGGCCGCGATCACGTTCGGGCCGAACTCCCGCGCGATGGCCGCGAGCCCCGGGGTGCCGGGCTCGACGACCTCGCGCGCGATGACATCCGCATCGACGACGACGGCCCCGAGCTCCGCGAGGCGTCGTGCGACCGTCGACTTGCCGGAGGCGATGCCTCCCGTGAGCGCCACGAGCATGTCTCCATCGTGGCAGGTGGGTGATGCCCAACGCTGCAGCACCTGCCTTCCCGCGGCAGCTATGACTGCAGCGCTCGGGCAAGGGCTGCCGCGTTTGAGCACACCCCACCCGTAGCATGGCGGCATGCTGGAGCTGCTGACCGGAGCGGGGCTCGCGGCCGCCGCGGGGCTCAACGCCTACATCCCCCTGCTCGTCATGGGGCTCGCGGCGCGATTCGACTGGATCGTCCTCCCGGGCGGCTGGACGTGGCTCTCCAACGAGTGGGTGCTCGTCATCATCGGCGTGCTGCTCGTCGTCGAGATCGTCGCCGACAAGGTGCCCGCGGTCGACAGCGTCAACGACTGGATCCAGACCGTCGTGCGCCCGGCATCCGGCGGCATCGTCTTCGCAGGCGGCATCGGCACCGAGACCGTCGCCGTCGAGGATCCCGAGAGCTTCTTCACCTCCGGCGCATGGATCCCGATCGCCATCGGCATCGGCCTCGCGCTGCTCGTGCACCTCGGGAAGATGCTCGTGCGCCCCGTCGCGAACCTCGCAACGGCCGGTGTCGCGGCCCCCGTGCTGAGCACGGCCGAGGACGGCCTGAGCCTCGGCATGGTGCTGCTCGCCCTCGTCGCGCCGGTGCTCGTGCTCATCGGCCTCGTGCTCATGGTCGTGGGCTTCTTCCTGCTGCGCCGCAGCATCCGCCGCCGCCGTCGCGAGCGCGAGACCGCTGCCGCCTGAGGCCCGGGGCCCAGACGCCGGATGGCCGGCCCCCGAGGGGACCGGCCATCCGGTGAGAGCGGGTCAGCTCAGTTGTTGCTGCTGAGCTTCTCGCGAAGAGCCGCGAGCGACTCGTCGTCAGCGAGCGTGCCGCCGATCGAGCCCTCGGACGAGAACGAGTTGCCCGACGGGCGCGCCTCGAGCTCGGCCTCGGCCTCCTCGGCCGCGACGATCTGCTTCTTGTGGGCCTCCCAGCGAGCCTGGGCAGCCGCGTACTCGGCCTCCCACGCGTCGCGCTGGGCCTCGAAGCCCTCGAGCCACTCGCCCGAGGTCGGGTCGAAGCCCTCGGGGTACTTGTAGTTGCCCTGCTCGTCGTACTCCGTGACCATGCCGTAGAGCGCGGCGAGGCCCGAGTCGAACTCGTTGCTGTGCGGGTCGATGCCCTCGTTCGCCTGCTTGAGCGAGAGGGAGATGCGACGACGCTCGAGGTCGATGTCGATGACCTTGACGAACACCTCGTCGCCGACCGACACGACCTGCTCGGCGAGCTCGACGTGCTTGCCCGACAGCTCCGAGATGTGCACGAGGCCCTCGATGCCGTCCGCGACGCGCACGAAGGCACCGAACGGAACGAGCTTGGTGACCTTGCCCGGCGCGATCTGGCCGATCGCGTGGGTGCGAGCGAAGACCTGCCACGGGTCCTCCTGGGTCGCCTTGAGCGAGAGCGACACGCGCTCGCGGTCGAGGTCGACCTCGAGGATCTCGACGGTGACCTCCTGGCCCACCTCGACGACCTCGGACGCGTGCTCGATGTGCTTCCACGAGAGCTCCGAGACGTGCACGAGGCCGTCCACGCCGCCGAGGTCGACGAACGCGCCGAAGTTGACGATCGAGGACACGACGCCCTTGCGCACCTGGCCCTTCTGGAGGTTGTTGAGGAAGGTCGAGCGCGACTCCGACTGGGTCTGCTCGAGCAGCGCACGGCGGCTGAGGACGACGTTGTTGCGGTTCTTGTCGAGCTCGAGGATCTTCGCCTCGATCTCCTGGCCGAGGTACGGCGTGAGGTCGCGGACGCGGCGCAGCTCGATGAGCGAGGCCGGGAGGAAGCCGCGGAGGCCGATGTCGACGATGAGACCACCCTTGACGACCTCGATGACCTGGCCGGTCACGACGCCGTCGGACTCCTTGATCTTCTCGACGTCGCCCCAGGCGCGCTCGTACTGGGCGCGCTTCTTGGACAGGATGAGGCGACCCTCCTTGTCCTCCTTCTGGAGGACGAGAGCCTCGACGCTGTCGCCGACCGAGACGACCTCGGTCGGGTCCACGTCGTGCTTGATGGAGAGCTCGCGCGAGGGGATGACACCCTCGGTCTTGTAGCCGACGTCGAGGAGGACCTCGTCGCGGTCGATCTTGACGACGGTGCCTTCGATGAGGTCTCCGTCGTTGAAGAACTTGAGGGTCAGTTCGACCGCGGCCAGGAAGTCTTCAGCAGATCCGATGTCGTTGATGGCGACCTGCTTGGTAGCCGAGGCGGTCGTTGCGGTAGTCATGTAGTGGGTGCTCCGGAGGATGGACATGTCGGGGCCCGAGAAGCGATGTTGCTCTGGATGCTCCGCGGGCACGCGGATAGGGACGTCACGAAAGTGACTCTCCAGACTACCGCACTCCCCCGCGTTCTGCGACGATCCGCCGGATCGCGTCTCCCACCGACGCGTGTCGGAACGCGTAGCCGGCGTCGAGCAGCCGCTCGGGCGCGACCCAGCGGCTCTTGAGCAGCAGCTCGGTCTCGGTGCGGATGAGCCACGCGCCCACCTCGAGGACGGGACGCGGCGCGGGCAGCCCGATCGGCATCCGGACGGCGCGGCGGATCGCGCGCATGAGCTCGACGTTGGTGACCGCTTCGGGTGCCGAGAGGTTGACGACCCCCGCGAGCTCGGCGCGGGTCTCGATGAGGTCGAGCGCTCCCGCGACGTCGTCGAGGTGGATCCAGCTGAAGCGCTGGGCGCCCCACCGGGCGCGGAATTCGTGCTGCGTGCCGGACTCCCGCCGCGCGCGGGTCGCGAACCACGGCGTGTCCCACTGCGGGCCGCCGAGCCCGAAGCGCGCGAGGCGCAGCAGCGGCACGAGCGCGCTGCCGTCGCCGAGCACGATCGCCGTACGGATGGCGGTGCGGCGTGTCTGCGGAGTCTCCGCGGCGAAGAACGCCTCCTCCCACGCCTGGGCCACCGAGACCGAGAAGCCCTCGCCCAGCTCTCCGGTCGCCTCCGTCTGCGGGCGGTCCTCGGCGTGCCGGTAGATGGTCGCGGTGGACGAGTTGATCCACACGGGCGGCGGCGTCGCGCTCATCGCGACCGCATAACCCAGCTCCGCCGTCGTCTCGACGCGCGAGCGCAGGATCTCCGCCCGGTTCTCCGGGCCGTAGCGGCAGTTGACGCTCTTCCCGGCGAGGTTCACGAGCAGGGCGCTGCCGTCGAGCACGCGACGGATGCCGTCGGTGTCGCCCCAGCGCGCATCCGCCGCGCCTCGGCCGATCGTGCGCACCTCGCGGCCCGCGGCGCGCCAGCGATCGACGAGGAACGAGCCCATGAAGCCGGATGCGCCCGCGACGACGACGGGACCGCCCGGCGGCGCGGTGCTCACTCGAAGCCCCGGTGCGCGTCCTCGACGCGGTACGCGAAGGCGCCGGCGAACTCGTAGAGACGGCCGACGAGAGGGAGGTCGAGGGTGAGCGAGACGTGCTGGCGACCGTCGGCGAGCGTGCGCTCGTGCACCGTGATGCGCGGCGACCAGGCGGCGGGGAGCGAGAAGCGCAGCCCCAGCATCCGGACGCCCACGCGACGCGACACGATGCGCAGGCCGCCCTCCTCGGGCTCCACGTGCAGCTCGGCCACGACGCGCTCGCCTGCGCCGAGCCGCTCACGGAGCCCGCGACGTGTCCAGAGGATGCGGTCGGTCATCGTGCGGTCGCCTCCCGCGAAGCGGAAGCGTCGCACCGAGACGAGGCCGTGCGGCGTCGGCACGTTCACGATCGTGAACGGCACGTTCGTCTCCCACACGGGCCACGCGATGTTCCACCGGCCGAGCAGAGCGAGCACCGGCCACAGCACGCGGCGCGGCGAGCCGACGACCGTGAAGACGCCCTCGCCGATGCCGTGAGCGCCGAACGGCACGCCGCCGAAGTACGCCCGCAGCGCCGGCGACAGCTCCTCCACGCGGTCCCCGAGGGCTGCCGCCCAGGGTGCGCCCGCGTGGCGCTGCCGCGTCACGATGCGAGGGCGCGACGGAGGGTGTCGAGTCCGACGCCGCCCAGGTCGAGGGCGTTCTTGTGGAAATCGCGGAACGAGAACGCGGCGCCCTCGCGTCGCTGCGCCTCGTCGCGGATCTGCTCCCAGATGCGCTGACCCACCTTGTACGACGGCGCCTGGCCCGGCCAGCCGAGATAGCGGTTGACCTCGAAACGCACGAACGCGTCGTCCATGTTGACGTTGCGGCGCATGAACTCGAGCGCGAAGTCCGCGTCCCACACGCCGTCGGTCGGCAGGCCGTCGAGACCCTTCACGCGCGGCTTCGGCTTGCCGAGGTGCACGCCGATGTCGAGCACGACGCGGGCCGCGCGCATCCGCTGCCCGTCGAGCATGCCGAGGCGGTCGGCCGGGTCGTCGAGGTAGCCGAGCTCCTCCATGAGGCGTTCGGCGTAGAGGGCCCAGCCTTCGGCGTGGCCGCTCGTTCCGGCGAGCTGCCGACGCCAGGTGTTGAGCTGGGCGCGGTTGTAGACGGCCTGGCCGATCTGCAGGTGGTGCCCCGGCACGCCCTCGTGGAAGACGGTCGTCTTCTCGCGCCAGGTGTCGAACTCGGTGACGCCCTCGGGCACGCTCCACCACATCCGTCCCGGTCGCGAGAAGTCGTCGGACGGCCCGGTGTAGTAGATGCCGCCCTCCTGCGTCGGCGCGATCATGCACTCGAGCGCGCGCACGGGCTCGGGGATGTCGAAGTGGCTGCGGCCGAGCTCGTCCACGACGCGATCGCTCAGCTCCTGCATCCACGCCTTGAGTGCGTCGGTGCCGTGGAGCTTGCGGCTCGGGTCGGCCTCGAGGTGGGCCACGGCCTCCTCGACGGTCGCGCCGGGCAGCACCTCGTGCGCGACGCGCGTCTGCTCCTCGATCATGCGCTCGAGCTCGGCGATGCCCCACTCGTACGTCTCGTCGAGGTCGATCTCGGCGCCGAGGAAGTAGCGCGAGCGCAGCACATAGTGCTCGCGGCCGACGCCGTCCTGATCGGAGGCGGCGGGCAGCAGCTCGCGCTCGAGGAAGTCGCCGAGCTCGCGGTAGGCGGCCGCGGCGACCTCCGCGTTCGTTGCGAGATCGGAGCGGAGGCTCCCGGGCAGCTCGCCCGACTCGGGGGCGGCACCGCCCGCGAAGTCCGCGAAGAAGCCGTCGGGCCGGCCGTTGCGGCGCGCCTGCTCGGCGACCTCGCGCACCTGACGCTTGGCGGGGACGACGCCCTCGGCGATGCCGGCGCGCAACGTTTCGATGTAGCCCGACACAGCCCCCGGCAGATTGCCGAGCCGCTGGGCGATCGTCGCCCAGTCGTCGACGGATGCCGTGGGCATGAGATCGAAGGTGTCGCGGATCTCCTGCGCGGGCGAGGCGATGACGTTGAGGTCGCGGAGGTGCAGCTTCGCCTCGTGCGCCGCAAGCGAGAGCTTCGACTCGCCCAGCAGGTCGGCCTTCGTGACCTCGTCGACCGCGTCGACGGGCTCGGCGGCCTCGAGGCGGCGCACCATGTCGCGCGTCGCGTCGGCGAGACGGTCGTGGCCCGCGGGCGTGAGGTCGGCGTACTCCCCCGTTCGACCGGGCGCGCCGATGTAGATCGCGACGTCGGGCACGAGGTCGATGAGGGTCGTGACCCACTCCTCGGCGATGGCGTCGATGGGCGTGGTGGGGCGCTCGGTCGTCATGCGTTCCACCCTACGGGCGAGCGCCGACCGCGGTCAGGATCTGGGTCCTGTCGCGCGCGCGGCTGGCCGCTACTCCTGGCCGCTACTCCTGGTCGAGATCGCGTTCGAGCATCGCGACGAGCTCGTCGAGCGTCGCGGTGTCGTCGCTCGCGAGGGTGACCCGCTCGCCGTGGTCGATGCCGAGCGACAACACGCCCAGGATGCTCGCCGCGTTCACCGTGCGACCGGATGCCGCGGTGAGCGTGACGGGGGCGGGTGCCTTCGCGGCGGCCTGCGAGAAGAGCGCCGCGGGGCGCGCGTGCAGGCCGACGCTCGAGGCGACGACGACTGTCCGTTCCGGCATCAGCTCTCCCTCTCGGCTCCATCGCCCGCGCGGCGGTTCGCGGATGCGTTCCGTCTAGTGTGCTGCAGCGTCCCAGTTCGGGCCAGTCCCCACCTGGACCTCGAGCGGCACCGAGAGCTCTGCGGCGCCCGCCATGCCCGTCGTGACGATGGCCCGCATCCGCTCGAGCTCGCCCGGTGCGACCTCGAACACGAGCTCGTCGTGCACCTGCAGGAGCATGCGCGAGTCGAGCTGCTGGGCGCGGATCTCGGCGTCGATCGCGAGCATGGCGCGCTTGATGATGTCGGCCGCGGAACCCTGGATGGGCGAGTTGAGCGCCTGACGCTCGGCGTTCTCGCGCAGCACCCGGTTCGTCGAGCTGAGGTCGGAGAACGGCCGGCGACGGCCGAAGATCGTGGTCGTGTAGCCGTCGATACGCGCCTGCTCGACGACGCCGCGCAGGTAGTCGCGTACGGCTCCGAAGCGCGCGAAGTAGTCGGCCATGAGCTCCTTGGCCTCGGACACCTCGATGCGCAGCTGCTTGCTGAGGCCGAAGGCCGAGAGGCCGTAGGCGAGGCCGTACGACATCGCCTTGACCTTGGTGCGCATGACGGGCGTGACGTCCGCGGGGGCGACGCCGAAGATGCGCGCGCCGACGAAGCGGTGCAGGTCCTCGCCGGAGCGGAAGGCCTCGATGAGTCCGGCGTCCTCGGAGAGGTGCGCCATGATCCGCATCTCGATCTGCGAGTAGTCGGCCGTGAGCAGCGTCTCGAAGCCCTCGCCCGCGAGGAACGCCGAGCGCACCTCGCGCCCGACCTCGGTCTTGATGGGGATGTTCTGCAGGTTCGGGTCGTTCGACGAGATGCGGCCCGTGGCCGATCCGGTCTGCTCGTACGTCGTGTGGATGCGATTGTCGGCGCCGACCGCGGTCTGGAGCGTCTCGACGATCTGGCGGATCTTCGTGGCGTCGCGGTGCTGCAGCAGGAGCGCCAGGAACGGATGCGGGTGCTGCTCCTGCAGGTCGGCCAGCGCCTGCGCGTCGGTCGAGTAGCCGGTCTTGTTGGAGCGCGTCTTCGGCATGCCGAGCTGGTCGAATAGCACTTCCTGCAGCTGCTTGGGCGAGCCGAGGTTGACCTCGCGACCGATCTCGGCGTAGGCGCGCTGCGCGATGTCGGCGGCCTGCGCACCGAGGCGCGAGTTGAGCTCGCCGAGCACGTCGGCCGACACCGTGACACCCTGCAGCTCCATGCGCGCGAGCACGGGAACGAGCGGCACCTCGATGTCGCGTTCGACCGAGAGCGAGCCGGCGTCGAGGCGGGCGTCGAGCTCTGCCTGCAGGCGAACGAGGAACCAGGCCTCGGTGGCGGGGCTCAGCGCCTCCGTCTCGGGCACGAGCTGGCTCGGGTCGGGCTCGGGGAGCGTCTCGCCGAGGTAGTAGTACACGAGGCCGCCGAGGCTGTCTGCCTTGGTCGACGGGCGGAGCAGCCAAGCGGCGAGGGCCGTGTCGCCCGCGACCCCGCCGAGCTCCAGACCGGCCGCGTGGAGGGTCTTGAGCTGGCGCTTGGCGTCGTGCAGGTACTTGGGGGCGTCGGATGCGAGCCACTTCTCGAGCGCGACGTAGTCGGGGCGGCCGGGCGCCCACGGCACCCACGCCGTCTCGGTCAGGCTCGCGATGCCGAAACCCTCGACCTGGCCGTTGAGCGTCGCGATGCGAAGGCCGAGCGGCCCGGCGCCGCCCTGCGACTGCGTCTCGAGCCACTTCGCGAGCTCTTCGTCGATCATCGTGCGCACGACGGGTGCGACGACCGCGTGCGGCGCGTCGGCATCCGGCTCGACGATCCCCGCATCCGCGGCTGCGCCCTCGATCTTGAAGACGCGGTCGAGGAGCGTGCGGAACTGCAGGCGGTCGAACACGGCGCGCACGGCCGTCGGGTCGATGGGCTGACGCTCGAGGTCGGCGGGGCCGAGCGGCAGCTCGACGTCGCGCACGAGGCGGTTGAGCTTGCGGTTGCGCACGACGCGGTCCTGCTGGTCGCGCAGGTTCTGGCCCACGACGCCCTTGATCTCGTCGGCGTGCGCGAGCAGCTGCTCGACGGTGCCGTACTGCTGGATCCACTTGACGGCGGTCTTCTCGCCGACCTTGTCGACGCCGGGCAGGTTGTCGCTCGTCTCCCCGACGAGGGCGGCGATCTCGGGGTACTGCTCGGGACGGATGCCGTAGCGCTCGATCACCGCGTCGGTGTCGTAGGTCTTGAGCTCCGAGACGCCCCGCACGTTCGGGTAGAGAAGCGTGATGTCGTCGTCGACGAGCTGGATCGTGTCGCGGTCGCCCGACACCACGAGCACTCGGTAGCCCTGCTCCTTGCCGCGCGTCGCGAGCGTGGCGAGGATGTCATCCGCCTCGAAGTCCTCCTTCGAGAGCGTGCGGATGTTCATCGCCTTGAGCGCCTCCTCGAGGAGCGGCACCTGGCCGACGAACTCGGGCGGTGTCTCGCCGCGCGTGCCCTTGTACTCCGCGTACTCGCGCGTGCGGAACGAGTAGCGCGAGATGTCGAACGCGACCGCGAGGTGCGTGGGCTTCTGGGCCTGCAGCAGGTTGAGCAGCATCGAGATGAACCCGTGGATGGCGTTGGTGTGCTGACCGTCGCGCGTCACGAAGCTGTCGACCGGGAGCGCGTAGAACGCCCGGAACGCCAGCGAATGGCCGTCGATGAGCAGGAGCGTAGGCTTTTCTTCCGGCACGGGGCCAGCCTATCCGGAGGGCCCGACACCCCACCGACCCGAACCGATGGAGCGCTCATGGTCATCCTCCCGCCCGACCTCGACCCCGAGCTCGTCGCCCGCATCGGCGACTCCGGCGGCGGGGAGCTCGCCCGCAAGATGGGCATCGAGTTCCTCGAGCTCTCGGCGTCGCACTCGCTGGCGCGGATGCCGGTCGACGGCAACCGTCAGGTGGTCGGTCTCCTGCACGGCGGCGCGCACGTCGTGCTCGGTGAGTCGCTCGGCTCCATCTCGTCTGCGATTCACGCGGGCCCCGGCCGCTATGCCGTCGGCATCGAGATCAACGCGACCCACAGCCGCTCGATCACGGAGGGCTGGGTGACCGGCACGTGCACGGCGCTCGTGCTCGGACGCACGCTCTGCACGCACGAGATCGTCATGACCGACGAGGAGGGTCGTCGGCTGTCGACGGTGCGGATGACGAACTACCTCAAGGACCGGTGAGCGCCGCGGATGACGAATTACCTCAAGGACCGCTGAGCGCCGCGGATCGCCGCCCTACCGCTGGTTGAGTAGCCGCGAAGCGGCGTATCGAAACCCGACGGACGCCTGACGCCCACCGAGATCTCGACACGCGTCGCGCTGTCGCGCGGCGCTACTCGATCTGAGCGCTCCGGGCTCAGGCCGCGCGCGGCCGTGAGCCCTGCGCGCTCACTTCTTCGGCGCGAGCTGGTCGATGATCGCCTGCGCGACGTCGTGCATGGTGAGGCGGCGGTCCATCGACGCCTTCTGGATCCAGCGGAACGCCTCCGGCTCGCTGAGCCCCATCTTCTCGTTGAGCAGGCCCTTCGCGCGGTCGACGAGCTTGCGGGTCTCGAAGCGCTCGACCATGTCGGCGACCTCGGCCTCGAGCGTCACGATCTGCTGGTAGCGGCTGAGCGCGATCTCGATCGCCGGCAGCAGGTCGTTCGGGGTGAACGGCTTGACGACATAGGCGAGGGCGCCGGCCTCCGACGCGCGCTCCACGAGCTCCTTCTGGCTGAACGCGGTCAGCAGCACGACAGGCGCGATGTGGTTCTTGGTGAGGCGCTCGGCAGCCGAGATGCCGTCGAGCTGCGGCATCTTCACGTCCATGACGACGAGGTCGGGCCGAAGCTCCGTGGCGAGGGCCACGGCGGTCTCGCCGTCACCGGCCTCCCCCACGACGTCGAATCCGTTGTCGCGCAGGATCTCCACGATGTCGAGCCGGATGAGGGACTCATCCTCGGCGACGACGACACGGCGGGGGGCCTGGGGGGTTGCGTCGGTCTCACTCACCCTTGAATCCTACGGTAACGTCGGGATGCCGCGAGGTCCGGATGCGGGCGTCGCACGCACCGGCCGGTGTGGCGGAATGGCAGACGCGACCGACTCAAAATCGGTTGTCCGTGAGGACGTGTGGGTTCGACCCCCACCACCGGCACCGTCGTCCGGCGTGTCAGGCAGAGTGGACGCATGCGGCTCGTCCTCCTCTCCGACACCCACCTCCCCGTGCGCGCCAAACGGCTGCCCGACCAGCTGTGGGCAGCGATCGAGGCAGCCGACGTCGTGTTCCACGCGGGCGACTGGGTCGGGCTGGAGCTGCTCGACGAGCTCGAGGCGCGATCGCGTCGGCTCATCGCGTGCTGGGGCAACAACGACGGGAACGAGCTGCGGGCGCGCCTGCCGGAGGTCGCCCGCGTGACGCTCGACGACGTCCGCTTCGCCGTCGTGCACGAGACGGGTCAGGCGGCGGGTCGCGAGCGGCGCATGGACGCCGAGTACCCGGACGTCGACGTGCTCGTGTTCGGGCACAGCCACATCCCGTGGCACACGACCACGCCCCGCGGTATGCGGTTGCTGAACCCGGGATCGCCCACGGATCGGCGGCGGCAGCCGCACGGCACGTACATGACGGCCTCGATCGCATCCGGGGCGCTCCGAGACCTCGAGCTGCATGCGGTGCCACCTCGCGTCGGCTCCTAGAGCCACGACGCCTTTCGTCCTCTCCCGTCACCTCGCCGCTCCACCCGCGACCGGCTGTTGCTCGCTGGTTGAGTAGCACCGCAGGCGCGTGTCGAAACCAGCCCCGTGGTGACGCGGTGCGTCGGGGTGGTTTCGACACGCCCGCTCGCGCGGGCTACTCAACCACCGGGGCGGGGCCGTGCCGCGACGGGCTCCGTCACCGACGGGGCGAGCGCACCACCCCGCGCACAGCCACGCCGGCGAGCACTCCCAGGAACACCCAGGGGCCCGCGACGAGCAGAGGATCGAGCCACGCGTGCTTCACATCCGCGCGGTTGCGGCCTAAGCGCGAGCTCAGGCCGCCGCGACGACCCTCGGTCAGCACCCCGGTCTGCGTCACGGGATTGTCGGGATGCTTCGTCGCGAGCGAGCGCACGTGACTGCCGAACGCATCCACCCGATCGCCCGCGACGAGCAGCAGCCAGTGCGCGGCCCTCGGAAGCCGCCGCGCCGTCGGAGAAGTTGATGTACTCGTAGTGCACGTCCTGGTTCTCCTTCGCCTGCGGGAAGTTGCTCGGCACGGGCAGATCCTCGACGCCCTCGGCACGCAGCTCGGCCGCGGCCGCGATCCACTGGCTCTGGTGCATCGTGTCGCGCGCGATGAGGAAGCCGAGCAGGTCCCGCACGCCCCGCGTCGTCGGTCATGTGGTAAAGCCGCGCCGCCTGCAGGCGCCCCTGCATCTCGCCGTTCGCGTTCGCGGTGAAGTCGGCGAGCAGGTTGCCGCTCGCGGTGATGTACGAGCCGCTCCACGGGTTGCCGTTGCTGTCGACGGGGCGGGCGCCGGCGCCCGCGACGATCGCGTGCTGCACATTCATACCCCCGACGACCGCGGCTACGACCGGGTCGTCCCGCACGGCATCCTCGACTCCTCGGTCTCCACCCGCCGGGAAGCCCCGCTCGGGGCCGGATGTCCTCACAACGCTAAGAACCATCGACAGGATGCGTGAGGGTGTTGATTCCGGATGCCGTGAGTGCTACCGCGCGCGCGATTCGCTCCCGAGGTGGCCCGCTTCCCCCGATGGAACCGTACGGCCCCCTCTCCGCTAGTCTCCGAGTGAGGCTGCTGTTTCGGATCCAGCCCTGTCGAGGGAGCAACGTGGACCCATCTGAACTCGCAACCCACCCGGATGAACTGCGTCGGCTCGAGGAGTGCGCACGCGAGCCCATCCGCACACCCGGCATGATCCAGGCGCACGGGACGCTGTTCGCGGTCGACCCCGAGAACGGCGAGATCGTCGTCGTGAGCGATGACGTCGCCGAGTGGCTCGGGCACGACATCGACGAGCTCGGGGTGCCGGAGCTCTCCCGCGCGGCGCGCAGAGCCGAGGCGCTCGACCCCGTCCGCCTCACTTGGCGCGGCGAGCCCGCCGACGCGATCGTGCACCGCGCCGGTGGGCTCAGCATCCTCGAAATCGAGCCGATGCCGTCGGGCGAGGAGTACGCGCGCGTGCCGGTCGTCACAGCCATCCAGAAGCTCGCGAACGCGACATCTGTGGCGGAGCTGCGGGATATCGTGGTGGCCGAGCTGCGCCGGATCACAGGCTTCGACCGCGTCATGATGTACGAGTTCCAGCACGACGGTCACGGCATCGTCGTCGCAGAGGATCATCACCCCGAACTCGAGTCGTACCTCGGGCTGCACTTCCCGGCGTCGGACATCCCCACGCAGGCCCGCGCCCTCTACCTCTCGAAACTCGGGAGGGCGATCGCCGGCACCGAGGCGGCGCCGCGGCCGCTGCTCTCCACCCGCCTCGATCCCGCCTCGATCGACCTCTCGGGCGCCGAGCTGCGCGCCGTGTCGCCGTACCACATCCAGTACATGCGGAACATGGGCCAGGCGTCCACCTTCTCGCTGTCGCTCGTCGACCACGGTCGTCTTGTCGGCATGATCACGTGCGCCCATCGAACGGAGCGCCGCATCCCCGTGCTGCTGCGCCGTTCGCTCGAGGTGCTCGCGGGACAGCTCTCGCTCCAGGCGGCGTCGATGCGGGAGATCGAGCGTCTACGCCACACCGTCGAGATCAGCGAACGTCGTGCGGCGCTGCTGGCCCCCCTCTTCGCCTCCGACGACGTCACGGCGGCGCTGTTCCAGGGTCGCGAGACGATCCTCGACCTCGTGCCCGCCGACGGCGTCGTCGCCCGAATCGGAACATCCTGGCGCGTCGCGGGGGTCGTGCCGCCGCTGGCCCCCATCGCCGGCATCGTCGAGCGGCTCGGCGACACGCCGATCGCGACCGACGCGCTCGAGCGCGACCGACCCGATATCGCGGCGCTCATGCCGGGGGTAGCGGGACTGCTCGCCGTCCCGCTCGCACAGAACGAGGGTGCGCTGCTGTTCTTCCGCGGCGAGGTGGCACAGAGCATCACCTGGCTCGGCGATCCCGGTCCCGACAACCGTCCGAGCGGCCTCTCCCCGCGCGCGTCGTTCGCCCTGTGGAAGCAGCAGGTGCGCGGCCGCTCGGAGCCGTGGGGGGATGTCGCGGCCGAGGCGGTCGAGCTCGCCCACGACCTCGACCACGCCCTCAGCCGCCGGGCCGAGTCCCGGCTCGCGGAGCTCGCGATGCGCGACGCCCTCACGGGCCTTCACAACCGTCGTTACCTCGTCGACCGTCTCGCGACGCGCGGTCCGGTCGGCCCCGACGGCAAGGCGCTGCTCTTCGTCGACCTCGACGACTTCAAGGGCGTCAACGACCGGTACGGCCACGAGACGGGAGACGCGGTCATCCTCGAGGTCGCACGGCGACTCCGGGCCAACTCGCGCGACCGCGACGACGTCGTGCGGCTCGGCGGCGACGAGTTCGTCGTGCTCATGGACGGCGTCACGGGCACCGATGTGCACGCGATCGCGGAGCGCCTCGTGGAGGCCGTCGCCGAGCCCATCGTCACCTCGTCGGGCGTCCTCCAGATCACCGCGTCGTGTGGCGTCGTCGTCGCCGAACCCGGAACACCGCGCACGGGCCTGCTCGAGGCTGCGGATGCGGCGATGTACCGCGCGAAGCGCGCGGGCCGCAACCGCATCGCGAGCTGAGCGGTCGCCCGGCGGCCCCTAGGGCTGCGCTGCGGGCTCGGGCGTGATGCGCATGCCGTTCGCCGAGTTGGCCGAGTCGATGAGCTCTTCGAGCCACGCGCGGTTGATGTCAGTGACGACGGAGCCGAACTTGAAGCGCAGCGTCGCGGCGCTGCTGAGCCACACGCGCTCGCGTGAGCCGTCGGGCTGGTCGATCGTGAGCGCGAAGCTCTCGTTGCGACGCAGCTTGGCCAGGATGACGTACTCGACGTGCGCGAGCGTGCGGTCGGGGAGCTCGAACGAGGCGGGCGGCGAGCCGTAATGCAGGTGTCCCATCACGGCGATCCTACGCGGGGTAGCCTGGTGAACGTGACGATCGTTAACCGCCTCACCGTAGATGGCCGCGACTACTTCCTGCCGGAGCCCGTGACGGAGCTCAAGCAGCAGATCCTGGCGGCCATCCAGGCCGGCGGCGGCTACGTGAACATCCCGCCGCTGCGCGGGGGCCCGGGCATCGACATCCTCTTCTCCCCCGGCATGCCCGTGACCTGGTCCCAGATCGACGTCGGCGGGGTCGACGGCAATGTCGTGACGGATGAGGCGCCCCCTTCCGCCGTCGACGACGACTTCGGCCTCTAGCACCGTCGGGGCGGCTTCCGCCCCCTCGACGTACGACGGCCGAGCTCAGCTCACGACCGTCGCGAGCACCGGTTCGAGCGCGTCCGCGGGAAGCGGGGGCGAGAAGTAGAAGCCCTGCCCCCGGTCGCACCCCCACGAGAGCGCACGTGCCAGATCGACCTCGTTCTCGATGCCCTCCGCGACGATGTGCGCCCCGCGCTCGTGGGCGATCTCGCGCGCCTGGGCGACCAGCTCATCCACTCCCGCGCTGCGGTCCGCGAGGAGCGAGCGGTCGATCTTGAGCTCGGTGAACGGCACGTGCCGCAGGAGCTCGAGCGAGGTGTGGCCGGCACCGAAGTCGTCGATCGACACTCCGACACCGCCGTCGATGAGCTCCTGGAGCCAACGGGTCTCGTCGTCGGTCTCGCGCATCGCAGGCGACTCGGTGATCTCTACCGTCACCGCGCCGCGGGGCAGGCCGAGCTCTTCGACGCGCCGCAGGATGCGGCGTGAGAACTCCGCGTCGAGCTCCGACGGGGAGACGTTGAGCGCGACGCCCACGGCGACTCCGCGGCGGTGCCAGTCGGCGAGCTGGCGGCCGGACTCCTCGAGCATGACGCGCCCGATGTCGGCGATGAGGTGATGCTGCTCGGCGAGGTGGATGAAGCGGTCCGGGAGCAGGAGGCCGTGGTCCGGATCGTTCCAACGGCACAGTGCCTCGAGCGCGACGACGCGTCCCGTCTTGAGGTCGTACTGGGGCTGGAAGTGCGCCGTGAGCTGCCCGGTCTCGAGCGCACGCCGAAGTCTGCCCGCGAGCTCGTCGTCTCGCTTCTCGCCGATTCCTTCGTGCACGGACCAAGCCTCCTCCACCTGGATTTCCGCAGCAAACCCGTGACAGGGGGCCATGAGCGAGATAACATGCCCCGCCCCCTCCGGGTCAAGGCCCGGCCCGGCGGACGGTCTAGCGGCGCCGCACCGGTAGTCTGCAAGGGATGGGCACGCTCACCTACGACTCCAAGCTCCAGGTCTCGTTCGACGACCGTGTGCTCGCGCACCTGCAGGCCGTCATCTGGTCGAAGCTCCGCCGAGGCGAGCACTTCGCCTTCACCTGGACGGAGGCCTCCCGCGGCGCCTTCGGACGCACGTCGATCTGGCTCTCGCCCGGCATCCCCGTGGCATTCGAGTACTTCGGGAGCCGCGCGCCGCGCCTCAACCCGGCGTGGATCCAGGTGCTCACGAAGTCGGCGAACTCCGCGGCCGGGCTCACGATCCTCCCCGAGCCCCCGGACCCCGGCGTACGCACCTCCTGATCAGGTGGTGGCGTCCGCCTCTTCCACCTCGGGCAGCGGCACGAGACCGCCGGGCGAGTTGGCGGCCTTCGTCAACCGACGGATCCAGTCGGCGTTGAGCGGCACCTCGCGCTGGTCGAAGAACTCGAAGGTCAAGGGCGTGTCGGGGCCGATCCACAACGAGTTCCGCCCGCTCCCCTGAGCCGGCGTCTGCTCCCACGAGAACGAGAACGTCTCGCCGCGGCGGAGCTTCGCGAAGATCACGGCCCGCAGATGGGCGAGGAGCCGGTCGTCGAGCTCGAGTGTGCGGCTGGAGTTGTACGTCAGGATGCCCACGCTCCCAGCATGACACGTCTCGAACGGCGAACGGCGCCGCCCCGAGGGGACGGCGCCGTTCGAACGAGCGGGTGTCAGTCGGCGTGCTCGCCGGACTCCCACACGGGCACGACCTTGTTGATCGCGTCGCCCACGACGTGGACGCGCAGGTCGTTGGTCGAGCCGGGGATGCCGGGAGGGGATCCCGAGATCACGACGACCTTGTCGCCGATCGACGCGATCTTCTTCTCGATGAGGATCTCGTCGACCTGCTTGTACATCGCATCCGTGTGCTGCACGCGCTCGACCTTGAAGGACTCGATGCCCCACGTGAGGTTCATGCGACGACGGATGCCCTCGTCGGGCGTGAACGCCTTCATCGGGATGCGGAAGCGCAGACGCGACATGCGGCGCGCCGAGTCGCCCGACTCGGTGAAGACGCACACGTACTTCGCGTCGACGAACTCCGCGACCTCGGCGGCGGCGAGGGTGATCGCACCGCCCTGCGTGCGCGGCTTGGTGCCGAGCGGCGCGATGCGCTCGAGGCCGTGCTCCTCGGTCGATTCGATGATGCGGGCCATCGTCTGGACGGTGATGACGGGATACTCGCCGACGCTCGTCTCGCCGGAGAGCATCACGGCATCCGCTCCGTCGAGCACGGCGTTCGCGACGTCGGATGCCTCGGCGCGGGTCGGGACGGGCGAGTGGGTCATCGACTCGAGCATCTGCGTCGCGACGATGACGGGCTTCGCCATGCGGCGGCAGAGCTCGACGGCGCGCTTCTGGACGACCGGCACCGCCTCGAGCGGCAGCTCGACCGCGAGGTCGCCGCGGGCGACCATGATGCCGTCGAACGCGTCGATGATCTCGTCGAGCGCCTCGACGGCCTGCGGCTTCTCGATCTTGGCGATCACGGGGACCTTGCGGCCCTCCTCCGCCATGATCTCGTGCACGCGCGTGATGTCGGCGGCGTTGCGCACGAACGAGAGCGCGATGTAGTCGGCGCCGAGCTTGAGGCCCCAGCGCAAGTCGGCCTCGTCCTTCTCCGAGAGGGCGGGCACGTTGACCGCGACGCCCGGGAGGTTGATGCCCTTGTTGTTCGACACGGGGCCCGCGACGACGACCTCGGTGCGCACGCGCACACCGTCGGTGTCGAGCACGCGCACCTTGACCTTGCCGTCGTCGATGAGGAGGAAGTCGCCCGCCTTCACGTCCTGTGGGAGGCCCTTGAACGTCGTGCCGACGAGCTCCTTGGTGCCGACGACGTCCTCGGTCGTGATCGTGAAGATGTCGCCGACCGCGAGCTCGTGGGGTCCGTCGGCGAACTTGCCGAGGCGGATCTTCGGGCCCTGCAGGTCGACGAGGACGGCCACGGGCTGACCCGCGTCCTCCGCGGCCCGACGCACGTTCGCGTAGACCTCCTCGTGCACCTCGTAGGTGCCGTGGCTGAGGTTCATCCGGGCGACGTTGACGCCCGCCTCGATGATGGCCCGCAGATTCTCATAGCTCGACGTGGCGGGTCCCAGCGTCGCGACGATCTTGGCTCGTCTCATTGTTCCTTCAGTGTGGTGTGGGGGTGTTGGTCGGGGGTGGCTTCGGCGCGAGCGGGGCTCAGAGCATGAAGCCGCGGTCGGTGGGACGCACGGGAGCGGGGAGCTCCGTGTGGCCCTCGAGGTAGCGGTCGACGGCGGCGGCCGCGGCGCGGCCCTCCGCGATCGCCCAGACGATGAGCGACTGGCCGCGTCCGGCGTCGCCGGCCACGAAGACGCCGGGCTCGTTCGTGGCGTAGAGCTCGTCGCGCACGACGTTGCCGCGGTCGTCGAACGGAAGGCGCAGCTGCTCGTCGATCAGGTCGCGCTCGGGGCCCGTGAAGCCCATCGCGATGAGCACGAGGTCGGCGGGGATCTCGCGCTCGGTGCCCGACTTCGGCACGCGGCGACCGTCGACGTACTCGGTCTCGGCGACGCGCAGGGCGCGCACCTCGCCGGCCTCGTTGCCGAGGAACTCGACGGTCGACGCGAGGTACACGCGCTCGCCGCCCTCCTCGTGCGCCGAGGACACCTCGAAGATCGTCGGGACCATGGGCCACGGCTGGTGCTCGGGGCGCTCGACGGGCGGCTGGTAGCCGATCGCGAGGTTGGTGACGCTCAGCGCGCCCTGACGGTGCGCGGTGCCGATGCAGTCGGCACCCGTGTCGCCACCGCCGATGACGACGACGTGCTTGCCGTGGGCCGAGAGCTGCTCCGGCAGGGTGTCGCCCGCGACGACCTTGTTCTGCTGCACGAGGTAGTCCATGGCGAAGTGCACGCCGAGGAGGTCGCGACCCGGGATGGGCAGGTCACGCGGCACGGTCGCACCCGTCGCGATGACGACGGCGTCGTAGCGCTCCTTGAGCTCGGCCCACGAGATGTCGACACCGATCTCGACGCCCGCGCGGAAGCGGGTGCCCTCGGCCTGCATCTGGGCGATGCGCTGCTCGACCTGGCGCTTCTCCATCTTGAAGTCGGGGATGCCGTAGCGCAGCAGTCCGCCGATGCGGTCGTCGCGCTCGTACACGGCCACGGTGTGGCCGGCGCGCGTGAGCTGCTGGGCGGCCGCGAGGCCCGCGGGGCCCGAGCCGACGACGGCGACCGTCTTGCCGGTGAGGCGCTCCGGCGGATGCGGCTGCACCCATCCGTTCTGGAACGCCTGGTCGATGATCGAGACCTCGACCTGCTTGATCGTGACAGGCGGCTGGTTGATGCCGAGCACGCACGACGACTCGCAGGGCGCCGGGCACAGACGGCCCGTGAACTCCGGGAAGTTGTTGGTGGCGTGGAGACGCTCGATGGCCTGGCGGCCCTCGCCGCGCCACATGAGGTCGTTCCACTCGGGGATGAGGTTGCCGAGCGGGCAGCCCTGGTGGCAGAACGGCACACCGCAGTCCATGCAGCGGCCGGCCTGACGGCGCAACTGCGACGGGTCCTGCGCCTCGTAGACCTCCTTCCAGTCCATGATGCGGACCGGAACTGGGCGACGGGCGGGGAGCTCACGCTGCTGGACCTTGAGGAATCCCTTCGGATCGGCCATGGTCAGCCCCCCGTCACTTCGAGGATGCGGTTCCAGACGACTTCGCCGTCCGGGTCGAGCCCCTCGTCGGCGGCCTGGCGCCGGGTCTCGATGACCGCCGCGTAGTCACGCGGCAGCACCTTCACGAACTTGGACATGGTCTCCTCGGTGTTCTCGAGCAGGCGCTTGGCGAGGGCGGAATCCGTCTCGGCGATGTGCTTCTCGAGGAGGTCGGTGACGATGGCGACGTCGGCCGACTCGAGCGGAAGGAGCTCGAGCTCGCCGCTCGCGAGCGAGTCGCGGTTGACGCGCTCGGGCCGCAGGTCGTAGACGTAGGCGGTGCCGCCGGACATGCCGGCACCGAGGTTGCGGCCCGTGCCGCCCAGGATGACCGCGAGGCCGCCCGTCATGTACTCGAGCGCGTGGTCGCCCACGCCCTCGACGACGGCCGTGGCGCCCGAGTTGCGGACGAGGAACCGCTCACCCACGACGCCGCGGATGAAGATCGATCCACGGGTCGCGCCGTAGCCGATGACGTTGCCCGCGATGACGTTGCGCTCGGCGGGGAACACGGCGCCGCGCGGCGGGCGCACGACGATCTGGCCGCCCGAGAGACCCTTGCCGACGTAGTCGTTCGAGTCGCCCTCGAGCCGCAGGGTGATCCCGTTCGGCATGAAGGCGCCGAGCGACTGGCCGGCCGCGCCGCGCAGGGTCACCTGGATGGTGCCCTCCGGGAGGCCGTGCTCGCCGTGGCGCTTCGTGACCTCGTGGCCGAGCATTGTTCCCACGGCGCGCTCGGTGTTCTTGATGGGCAACTCGATCTCGACGGGCGTGCCGTGCTCGAGCGCGTCGGACGCGAGTCGGATGAGCTCCTGGTCGAAGTGCTCCTCGAGCTCGTGGTCCTGCGTACGGCGGTTTGCGCGCGGCTCGTCCTCGGGGAACTCGGGTCCGATGAGCACGGGTGTGAGGTCGAGGCCGTCGGCCTTCCAGTGGCGCACGGCGCGGTCGACGTCGAGGAGCTCGCTGCGACCGATCGCCTCGTCGAGGGAGCGGAAGCCGAGCTCCGCGAGGTACTCGCGCACCTCCTGCGCGAGGTACTCGAAGAACGTCTCGACGAACTCGGGCTTGCCCGTGAAGCGGGCGCGCAGCTCGGGGTTCTGGGTCGCGACGCCCACGGGGCACGTGTCGAGGTGGCAGACGCGCATGAGGATGCAGCCCGACACGACGAGCGGGGCCGTCGCGAAGCCGTACTCCTCGGCGCCCAGGAGCGCCGCGATGATGACGTCACGGCCGGTCTTCATCTGACCGTCGACCTGCACGACGACGCGGTCGCGCATGCCGTTGAGCATGAGGGTCTGCTGCGTCTCGGCGAGACCGATCTCCCACGGCGTGCCCGCGTGCTTGAGCGAGTTGACCGGGGATGCGCCCGTGCCGCCGTCGTGGCCGGAGACGAGCACGACATCCGCGAGGGCCTTCGTCACGCCCGCCGCGACGGCGCCGATGCCCGACTGGCTCACGAGCTTGACGTGCACGCGCGCCGAGGGGTTGGCGCGCTTGGCGTCGAAGATGAGCTGCTTGAGGTCTTCGATCGAGTAGATGTCGTGGTGCGGCGGCGGCGAGATGAGGCCCACGCCCGGGGTCCCGCCGCGCGTACGCGCGACCCACGGATACACCTTCTGCGGGGGCAGCTGTCCACCCTCGCCCGGCTTCGCGCCCTGCGCCATCTTGATCTGGATGTCGGTCGCGTGCGTCAGGTACATGCTCGTGACGCCGAAGCGACCCGAGGCGATCTGCTTGATGCGGCTGCGACGCTCGGGGTCGAGCAGGCGCTCGACGTCCTCGCCGCCCTCACCGGTGTTGGAGCGCCCGCCGATGCGGTTCATGGCGATCGCGAGGGTCTCGTGCGCCTCCTGCGAGATGGAGCCGTAACTCATCGCACCCGTGTTGAAGCGCGCGATGATCGAGGAGATCGACTCGACCTCGTCGATCGGCACGGGCGGCCGCTCCCCCGTCTTGATGCGGAAGAGGCCGCGGAGCGTCATGAGGCGCTCGGCCTGCTCGTCGACCGACTTCGTGTACTCGCGGAAGATGTCGAAGCGCCGGTTGCGCGTCGAGTGCTGCAGCTTGAACACGGTCTCGGGGCTGAAGAGGTGCGGCGGGCCCTCGCGGCGCCACTGGTACTCGCCGCCCGTCTCGAGCCGCTCGTGGGCCTTCTCGCCGGCGTTCTCGGGGTAGGCCGAGGTGTGGCGGGCGAGGTTCTCCTCCGCGATGACGTCGATGCCGACGCCGCCGAGAAGGGTCGTCGTGCCCGTGAAGTACTTGTCGACGAACTCCTGGCTGAGGCCGACCGCCTCGAACGCCTGGGCGCCCGCGTACGAGCCGATGACCGAGATGCCCATCTTGGACATGATCTTGAGCACGCCCTTGCCGAGCCCCTTGATGAGGTTCTTGACGGCCTTCTCGGGCGTGATGCCCTGGATCATGCCGGTCGCGACGAGCTGCTCGGCGGTCTCCATCGCGAGGTACGGGTTGATCGCCGAGGCGCCGTAGCCGAGCAGGAGCGCGGCGTGGTGCACCTCGCGGGCGTCGCCCGTCTCGACGATGAGCCCCACGCGCATCCGCGTCTCCTGGCGGATGAGGTGGTGGTGCACCGCGGACAGCATGAGAAGCGACGGGATGGGCGCGAGGTCCTTGTTGGAGTCGCGGTCGGAGAGCACGAGGAACTGGGCTCCCGCCTCGATCGCCGCGTCGGCCTCCGCGCACAGCTCCTCGAGACGGATCTCCATGGCGTCGCGCCCCGCGTCGAAGCGGTAAAGGCCTTTGAGCGTGTGCGTGAGGCGCTGTCCGCTCTCCTTGCCGAGGCGCAGGATCTTCGCGAGCTCGTCGTTGTCGATGACGGGGAAGTCGAGCACGATCTGGCGCGCGTGCTCGGGGGTCGCGTCGAGCAGGTTGCGCTCGGGGCCGAGCCCGAGCTTCATCGACGTGACGACCTCCTCGCGGATGGAGTCGAGCGGCGGGTTGGTGACCTGCGCGAACGCCTGCGTGAAGTAGTCGAAGATGAGCCGCGGCCGGTCGGACAGCACCGCGATGGGCGTGTCGGACCCCATGGCGCCGAGCGGCTCGGCACCGTTCTGCGCCATCGGCGAGATGAGGATGCGCACCTCCTCCTCCGTGTACCCGAAGGTGCGCTGACGGCGCGTGACGGAGGCGGCGGTGTGGATGACGTGCTCGCGCGGCGGGAGCTCGGCGAGCTCGATGCGGTTCTCCTGCACCCACTGCGCATAGGGGTTCTCGGCCGCGAGGCTCGTCTTGATCTCGTCGTCCTCGATGATGCGACCCTCGACGGTGTCGATGAGGAACATCTTCCCGGGGCGCAGGCGGCCCTTGCGGACGACGCGGTCGGCCGGGAAGTCGAGCACGCCGATCTCGCTCGCGAGCACGACGAGGCCGTCGTCGGTCACGAGGAAGCGGCCGGGGCGGAGACCGTTGCGGTCGAGCGTCGCGCCGACGAGCGACCCGTCGGTGAAGACGAGGGCGGCGGGGCCGTCCCACGGCTCCATGAGCGCCGAGTGGTAGTCGTAGAACGCGCGGCGGGCGGGGTCCATGTCGACCTGGTTCTCCCAGGCCTCCGGCACCATCATCATGATCGCGTGCGGGAGGCTCCGGCCCCCGAGCGTGAGCAGCTCGACGACCTCGTCGAACGAGGCGGAGTCGCTCGCGCCCTCCGAGACGATCGGGAACAGCGGGCGCAGGTCGCCGAGGTCGTCGGAGCGGAGCTGGCTCTGGCGCGCGCGCATCCAGTTGCGGTTGCCCTGCACGGTGTTGATCTCGCCGTTGTGGGCGATCATGCGGAACGGCTGCGCGAGCGGCCACGACGGGAACGTGTTCGTCGAGTAGCGCGAGTGCACGAGCGCGAGCTTCGTGGCGAACCGCTCGTCCGACAGGTCGGGGTAGAACGGCTCGAGCTGGAGCGTCGTGACCATGCCCTTGTAGACGAGCGTGCGGCTCGACAGCGACGGGAAGTACGACCCGAGCTCACGCTCGGCGCGCTTGCGCAGGCGGAACGTCTGGCGGTCGAGCACGATGCCCGAGACCGGCTTTCCGGACGCGTCGCTGCGCTCGGATGCCACGAACAGCTGCTCGAAGGCCGGTGCGGCGTCGCGCGCGAGGGTTCCGAGGTGCTCGGGGTCGGTCGGCACCTCGCGCCAGCCGAGCACCCGCAAGCCCTCCTCGACCGCGATGCGGCCGATGGCATCCTTCTCGGCCGCCCGGGCCTCGTCGTCGAGCGGCAGGAACGCCATGCCGACCGCGTACTGGCCGACGGGCGGCAGCTCGAAGTCGACGACCGCGCGCAGGAACGCGTCGGGGATCTGCGTGATGATGCCCGCGCCGTCGCCGGTGCCCGCATCCGAGCCGACGGCTCCGCGGTGCTCGAGGTGGCGGAGCGCGTCGAGCGCGTTCGTGACGATGTCGTGGCCCGCGGTGCCGCGCAGGGTCGCGACCATCGCGAGACCGCACGCGTCCTTCTCGAGGCGAGGGTTGTACATGCCCTGCGCGCGGGGAACAGCGCTGAAGCGCGCGAAGGCGTCCGGCCGGCCGGGTACGGGCGTCGTCTCGGGGAGCGCCATGGATACCGTCCTCACGTGATTGCGGGAAGTGGGACGACGATGGCCCAACTGAGAGAGGGGTGACCGGATCCGTCGGGACGGGCCGGTTCGTCAGCGAGGTGTGTGCGGAACGTCAGCTTGATCGGGTCGAACCGCTTGTGGCGGCAGCTTCGGTGAGCTCCGCGGCGCCATCGCCCGGCTCGTCATCATCCGAATCCGAATAGGTGTCCTCGGAGTCTACCCCAGAGGCGCCCCCAGGTCGGCGACCGCGCTGGTAGACGTCCGGTTCGACGCCCGGGTGACGGCGAGTCTGCACCGCGATGATGAGGAGTCCGACGACGATCGCGGCCAGTGCGGCCCACACGTTCGAGCGGATGCCGAGGAACGTCTCGCTCGGGTCGAGGCGGATCGACTCGAACCACGTGCGACCGACGCCGTACCAGATGAGGTACAGGCCGAGCACCTTGCCCCACTGCCAGAACGGCTTGCGCGTGAACTGCGGGATGAGCTTGCCCGCGACGCGCGTGATGCGCTCGGTGACGAGGATGATGAGCGCGAAGCCCGCGAGGTTCCACAGGATCTCGTAGAGGAAGGTCGGGTGGAACAGCACGTCGTCGGGGAGCCCCTCGGGGATCGCCGAGTTCGGGCGGGTGATCTCGAGGCCCCACGGGAGGTCGGTGGGGAGGCCGAAGAGCTCCTGGTTGAACCAGTTGCCGAGGCGACCGAACGCCTGCGCGACGAGCAGGCCCGGTGCGATCGCATCCGCGACGCTCCAGAAGCGCAGGCCCGTGAGCTTGCAGCCGATCGCGACGCCGATCGCGCCGCCGATGAGCGAGCCGAAGATCGCGCCGCCGCCCTCCCAGATGGCCCAGATGCTGCCGGGCTGGAAGGGGTTCCAGGGGTTGTCGTTGCCGGGTCCGAAGTAGTCGCCCAGGTGGGTGGCCACGTGGTACAGGCGCGCGCCGACGATGCCGAGCACGACGGCCCAGATGCCCACGTCGACGATGATCCACGGCTCGGCGCCGCGCGCCGTGAGGCGGAGGTTCGCGATGACGACCGCCGCGAAGATGCCGACGATGATCACGAGCGCGTACGTCGTGATCCGGAGGTTCCAGTCGGCGGGCAGGAACGGCAGGATGGCGCGCAGCCAGTCGCCGAGCGGAAGGTACTTCCACTCTTCCGGCGGGCTCGGGATGCTCAAGGGCGCTGCGATCACGTTCGCGAGTCTACTTTCCGTGAGAGAGGGCGGATGCCAGGCGGGCGACGCCCGCGACACCGTCCTCGGCCAGGGCGCTGACGAGTGCGGAGCCGACGATCGCGCCGTCGGCGTAGCCGAGCACCTCGCTCACCTGCTCGGGGGTCGAGATGCCGATGCCGACGCACGCGGCGATCGTCTCGGGGCCCGTGGCTCCCGCCGCGCGCAGGCGGGCCACGAGGTCGCGGGCCTTCGCGTCGACGTCGGCGCGAGCACCCGTGATGCCCATCGTCGACACGGCGTACACGAAGCCGCGGCTCGCGGCGACGGTCTCGGCGAGGCGCGCATCCGTCGACGACGGGGCGGCGAGGAACACGCGGTCGAGGCCCGCGCGGTCGCTCTCGGCGATCCACTCCTCGGCGGAGTCGGGGGTGATGTCCGGCGTGATGAGACCCGCTCCCCCGGCGTCGCGCAGAGCGTCGGCGAAACGGCTGACGCCGTACTGCACGACGGGGTTCCAGTACGTCATGACGAGCACGGGCGCGTCGACGCGCGCGCGCACGGCCTCGACGGCCGTGAACACGTCGCGCACGCGGAAGCCGGCCTGGAGGGCCGCCTGCGTCGCCTTCTGGATCGCGAGACCGTCCATGACGGGGTCGCTGTAGGGAAGGCCGAGCTCGAGGGCGTCGACGCCGTTCTCGACGAGGGCGACGGCCGCATCGACGCTCGTCTGCAGGTCGGGGAAGCCGACGGGCAGGTAGCCGATGAGCGCGCCGCGGCCCGTGATGGCCTGCGCGACACCGCTCACGACTGCACCGCCCCGTCGTCGAAGAGGTCGAACCAGCGCCCGGCGGTCGCGACGTCTTTGTCTCCGCGACCCGAGAGGTTCACGAGGATGACGGCGTCGGGGCCGAGCTCGCGCCCGAGGCGCAGCGCGCCCGCGAGAGCGTGCGCCGACTCGATCGCCGGGATGATGCCCTCCGTGCGGCTCAGGAGACGCAGCGCCTCCATGGCCTCGGTGTCGGTCGCCGGGAGGTAGCTCGCGCGGCCGATATCGGCGAGGTACGCGTGCTCGGGACCGACGCCCGGGTAGTCGAGGCCGGCCGAGATCGAGTGCGACTCGATCGTCTGGCCGTCCTCGTCCTGCAGCAGGTAGCTGCGCGCGCCGTGCAGCACACCGGGGCGACCGCGCTCGATCGACGCCGCGTGCTTCTCCGTGTCGACACCGTCGCCCGCCGCCTCGATGCCGTAGAGCGCGACGCCCTCGTCGTCGAGGAACGCGTCGAAGATGCCGATCGCGTTCGAGCCGCCGCCGACGCACGCGACCACGGCATCCGGGAGACGCCCGATGGTCTCGAGCAGCTGCTCGCGGGCCTCCTCGCCGATGACGGCCTGGAAGTCGCGCACCATCGCGGGGAACGGATGAGGGCCCGCCGCCGTGCCGAAGATGTAGTTGGTGGTCTCGACGCTCGTGACCCACTCGCGGTACGCCTCGTTGATGGCGTCCTTGAGGGTGCGCGAGCCCGTCGTGACCGAGACGACCTCGGCGCCGAGCAGCCGCATGCGCGCGACGTTGAGCGCCTGGCGCTGCGTGTCGACCTCACCCATGTAGATCGTGCACTCGAGGCCGAAGAGCGCGGCCGCGGTCGCCGTCGCGACGCCGTGCTGGCCCGCGCCCGTCTCGGCGATGACGCGCGTCTTGCCGATGCGTCGCGTCAGGAGCGCCTGGCCGAGAACGTTGTTGATCTTGTGGCTGCCCGTGTGGTTGAGGTCCTCGCGCTTGAGGAAGACCCGCGCGCCGCCCGCGTGCTCGGCGAAGCGCGGCACCTCTGTGATGATCGACGGCCGGCCGGTGTAGCTGCGGTGCAGCTCGGTCAGCTCCGCCTGGAACGCGGGGTCGGCCTTCGCCTCGTCGTACGCAGCGGCGAGCTCGTCGATCGCGGCGATGAGCGACTCGGGCATGTAGCGCCCGCCGTATTCGCCGAAGAACGGGCCGGGCAGCCGGCGCAGGCTCTCGCGGATGCTCTCGCTCATCCTGCCGCCAGGAAGCTCTCGAGGGTCGACACGGGGTCCTCTCCTGTCACGAGCGCCTCGCCGATGAGCACGACGTCGGCGCCCGCCTCGCGGTAGTGGGCGACGTCGGCGGGCGAGGTGACCGCGGACTCGGCGATGCGGATGACGCCCGCCGGGATCGACGACGCGAGCGACCCGAAGAGGTCGCGGTCGAGCTGGAAGGTCGACAGGTCGCGCGCATTGACGCCGACGACCTGCGCGCCGATCTCGAGCGCACGATCGACCTCCTCGGCGCTGTGCGTCTCGACGAGCGCGGTCATGCCGAGCTGGCCGATGAGCGTGTGCAGCTCGGCGAGCACGCTCTGCTCGAGCGCGGCGACGATGAGCAGCACGAGGTCGGCGCCCGCGGCGCGCGCCTCGAACACCTGGTACGGCTCGGCGATGAAGTCCTTGCGCAGCACGGGGATGTCGACCGCCGCGCGCACATCGCGCAGGTCGGCGAGGGAACCGCCGAAGCGACGCTGCTCGGTGAGCACGCTGATCGCGCTCGCTCCCCCGGTCTGGTACGAGACGGCGAGCCCCGCGGGATCGCGGATCTCCGCGAGGGCGCCGCGGGACGGGCTCGCGCGCTTCACCTCGGCGATGATCTTCACGCGCTCGGCGGGCGCGAGCGCCGCGAGGGCGTCACGCGGCGCGGGCGCGGCGAGCGCATCCGCTTCGACGTCGGCGAGGCTGCGCGCAGCGCGACGATCCGAGGCGTCGGCGAGAGCCCCGGCGACGAGATCCGAGAGCACGCTAGTCGTGCGCCTTCGCGACGTACTTGGGGCCCTTGACGCCGTAGCCGAGCTTCGACATCACGACACCGACGATGACGCCCACGACGAGCAGGCCCGCCGAGGCCCACACGAGGGCGGGCATCTCGAGCCAAAAGAAGACCGTGCCGGCGGCGAACGCGACGAGCATGATGGTCACCGCGACCCAGGCGGCGGGCGAGTTGCCGTGTCCGGGATCGTGCGTGTCGCTCACAGGTGGATCTCCTTCTCGAGTGCGTACGGGCGTCTCGCCCGCGGGAAGCCCGGTTCTCCGGGCCTCGTCAGTCTAGCGGGAGGGCGCGGTGGGGTCGTCGCCCTCGCTCAGCGCGTCCCACTCCGCGACGGGGTCGGATGCGGCGCTCTCGGCGGGCTCGATGCGCGTGCGGGAGTACTTGCGGCCGGAGACCGGCCAGCGCCGGGCCGTGACCGCGACGAACGCGCCCGTGATCGCGATGAGGATGCCGAAGACGATCGCCGTGCCGGGCCAGACGGACACCGCCACGCCGGACACGAGTCCGGCCACTGAGTCGCTCCCCGCGACGCCCGTGACATCCGTGACGGCGGATGCGGACGCCTGGACGGGATCGCCGAGGCTCACGATCGTGACGGCAACGACTGAGGCCCCGACGAGCGCCTCGAGCACGCCGAAGACCGTCCGCAGCACGGGTCCCGCGAGAGCGAGCGCCGCGACGATCGCGAGCACGGTGAGCGCGAGCGGTGCGAGCGCGGACGCGGCGACGTCCCCGCGTACCTCGAGCGGCGCGGGGTCGCCGCTCGAGGCGACGAGCGTCAGCGTGAACCACGGCTGCGACCAGGCGAGGAACACGAGCCCCGCGAGGAGGGCGGTGCCGCCGAGAAGGGCGCCCCGCAGCCGGGAGGGGCTCACGACTCCTCGATCCGCCGCATCGCGTTGGCGACCGCGACCGCGCGGAGCGGCGCGGCCGCCTTGTTGACCGCCTCGTGGTGCTCGGATGCGGGGTCCGAGTCCGCCACGAGACCCGCTCCCGCCTGCACGTACGCCGTGTCGCCCACGAGCGTCGCGGTGCGGATCGCGATCGCGAGGTCGGCATCGCCCGCGAGGTCGAAGTAGCCCACGACACCGCCGTAGAGGCCACGCTGAGCCACCTCGAGCTCGTCGATGATCTCGAGTGCACGGGGCTTGGGCGCGCCCGAGAGCGTGCCGGCGGGGAACGTCGCGCGGAAGACGTCGACCGCGCTCGCCTCGGGCCGCAGGTCGCCCTCGACGCTCGAGACGAGGTGCATGATGTGGCTGAAACGCTCGACCTGCATGAACTCGGTGACCTCGACGGTGCCCGCGCGGCACACGCGCGAGAGGTCGTTGCGCGCGAGGTCGACGAGCATGAGGTGCTCCGCCTGCTCCTTGGGGTCGGCGAGCAGCTCGTCGGCCAGCTCGAGGTCGCGCTCGGGCGTCTCGCCGCGCGGACGCGATCCCGCGATGGGGTGCGTGAACACACGACCGCGCTGCACCTTGACGAGGGCCTCGGGCGAGCTGCCGACGATCGAGTACGGCTCGCCCTCGGGCGTCTCGAGCGCGAGCAGGTACATGTAGGGGCTCGGATTGAGCACGCGCAGCACGCGGTAGACCTCGAGCGGCGTCGCAGACAGCTCGTGGTCGAAGCGCTGCGAGATGACGACCTGGAAGACGTCGCCGTCGCGCACGAACTCCTTCGCACGCACGACCGAGGCCTCGAAGGCCGCGCGCTCGATGCGGTGCCGCGCATGCGGGGCCACCGCGAGGTCCACCTCGGCGAGCTGCGCGGGCGAGGGCTGGGCGAGAGCCGCCTGGAGCGCGTCGAGACGTTCCTGCGCGGCCGCCCAGGCGGCATCCGGATCCTCGGTGCCGTCGTTGAGCACGGCCGCGATGAGCGTCGCGGTGCCCGTGCGGTGGTCGAGCGCGACGAGCTCGGAGACGAACGCGAGCGCCTGGCCGGGGATCGGCACCTCGGCGGGCGGGATCTCGGGGAGGTGCTCCAGCTGGCGCACCGCCTCCCAGCCGATGAAGCCCACGAGGCCGCCCGTGAGGGGCGGATGCCCGTCCTGCTGGGGCGTGCGCCAGTTGGCGTAGAGCGCGTCGACGGCAGCGAGCGGGCTCGTCGGCACCTCGCCCGCGAAGGCGCGTGCGGCATCCAGCCCGTAGTCGATCCACACGGCTCGGTCGCCGTCGGCGTCGCGACGTTGCGTGAGCACGCCGAGCGAGCCCGCGCCGACGAACGACCAGCGCGACCAGATGCCGCCCTGCTCCGCCGACTCGAGCAGGAAGGTGCCCGGGCGGTCGGCGGCGACCTTGCGGTACACGCCGACGGGCGTCTCGCCGTCGGCGAAGAGCTCCCGCAGCACGGGCACGACGCGGTGACCGGCGGCGATGGCGGCGTCGAACTCGGCTCGAGCGGTGGTGGTCACGCGGTGGCCTCCGAGGGGTCTCCGATCGCGGGATCGAGGGGGTCGACGTCGAAGCAGCTGTGCGAGCCCGTGTGACACGCGGGTCCGAGCTGCTCGACCTGGACGAGCAGCGTATCGCCATCGCAGTCGAGCGCGGCGCCCTTCACGTACTGGCGGTGGCCGCTCGTGTCGCCCTTGCGCCAGTACTCCTGACGGCTGCGCGACCAGAACGTCACGCGGCCCTCGGAGAGCGTGCGGCGCAGCGCCTCGGCGTCCATGTAGCCGAGCATGAGCACGCGGCCCGTGTCGTGCTGCTGGATGACGGCGGGCAGCAGCCCGTTCGCGTCGAAGCGCGCACGCTCCACGACCTCGTCGACGGTGCTCATCGGACCTCGATTCCCGCGTCGCTCAGGGCGCGCTTGACGTCGCCCACGGTGAGCTCGCCGTTGTGGAAGACGGATGCGGCGAGCACGGCGTCCGCGCCGGCCTCGACCGCGGGCGCGAAGTGATCGACCGCTCCCGCTCCCCCGCTCGCGATGACGGGCACGCGCGAGAGCTCGCGCATGGCGCGGACGAGCTCCAGGTCGAAGCCCTCCTTCGTGCCGTCGGCGTCGATCGAGTTGACGAGCAGCTCGCCCGCGCCGCGCTCGATCGCCTCGCGCGCCCACTCGAGGGCGTCGCGGTCGGTCTCGGTGCGGCCGCCGTGGGTCGTCACGACGAAGCCGGACGGCGTGCGGGGCGAGCGCTTGACGTCGAGCGAGAGCACGCACACCTGCGCGCCGAAGCGGTCGGCGATCTCGCCGATGAGCTCGGGGCGCGCGATCGCGGCCGAGTTGACGCCGATCTTGTCGGCGCCGTGGCCGAGCAGCCGCGCGACGTCGTCGACGGAGCGCACGCCGCCGCCCACCGTGAGGGGGATGAACACCTGCTCCGCCGTGGCCGTCACGGTTTCGTACATCGTCGAGCGGTCCTCGACCGTCGCGGTGACGTCGAGGAAGGTGATCTCGTCGGCGCCCTGCTCGTAGTATTTCCGTGCCAGCTCGACGGGGTCGCCCGCGTCGCGGAGGCCCTGGAAGTTGACTCCCTTGACCACGCGTCCGGCGGCGACGTCGAGGCACGGGATGACGCGCACCAGGACGTCCATCAGATCCTCGCGGCGTGGATGGCGCTCACCAGGATGGCGCGGGCGCCGAGCGCGTAGAGCTCGTCCATGACCTGGTTCATCTCGCTGCGCGGCACCATGACGCGCACGGCGACCCAGCCGCTGTCGCGCAGCGGCGACACGGTCGGCGACTCGAGGCCCGGCGTGACCGCGGAGGCCTTGTCGACGAGCTCGGCGGGCAGGTCGTAGTCGATGAGCACGTACTGGTGCGCGACCATGACGCCCTGGATGCGGCGGCGCAGCGTCTCGACACCCGGGATGTCGTCGCGCGCGGCGATCACGACGGCGCTCGACTCGAGGATGACGGGCCCGAAGATCTCGAGGCCCTGCTTGCGCAGGGTCGAGCCGGTCTCGACGACGTCGGCCACGGCATCCGCGACCCCGAGCCGCACGGCAGACTCCACGGCGCCGTCGAGGCGCACGACCGTGGCGTTCACGCCCTCGGCCTCGAGGAAGTCGCGCACGAGCGCGTCGTAGCTCGTCGCGACGCGCACGCCCTCGAGGTCGCGCAAGGTCTGGAAGCGGCCGATCGGGCCCGCGAAGCGGAACGTCGAGGCGCCGAAGTCGAGCTCGTCGATCTCGACCGCGGCCGAGTGCGAGTCGAGCAGCAGGTCGCGTCCCGTGATGCCCACGTCGAGGGCTCCGGAGCCGACGTAGGTGGCGATGTCGCGGGGGCGCAGGTAGAAGAACTCGACGTCGTTGCGCGGGTCCGCGACGATGAGCTCCTTGGGGTCGCGGCGCGTGGCATAGCCGGCCTCGCGCAGCATCGAGGTGGCGCTCTCCGACAGCGTGCCCTTGTTGGGCACGGCGATTCTCAGCATGTCTGTGCTTTCTGGTGGTGAACGGTCATCGGGGCGGATGCGCGTTCACAGATGTCGGTTGACGTCCTCGAGGGTGAGGCCCTTCGCGATCATGAGCACCTGCAGGTGGTAGAGCAGCTGCGAGATCTCCTCGGCCGTCTCGGCGTCGGACTGGTACTCGGCCGCCATCCAGACCTCGGCGGCCTCCTCCACGATCTTCTTGCCGATCGCGTGGACGCCCGCGTCGAGCTCCGCAACGGTGCGCGACCCCTCGGGACGCGCGACGGCCTTGGCGGAGAGCTCCTCGAAGAGGGCGTCGAACGACTTCACCCGCCTAGGTTACCGGGCCCTGACCCGTCTCTCCGTCGTGGAGTCGGCCAAACGCTGCAGCGGTTGCCTTCGCGCGCCAGCTATCACTGGCGCGCTGGGCGAAACGCTGCAGCGTTTGGCAGAAAGACGGGTCAGCGGACGCCGAGGAGGTCGATGACGAAGACGAGGGTGCGGCCCGAGAGGCGGTGACCCGCACCCGCGGGGCCGTAGGCGTACTGCGGCGGGCACACGAGCTGGCGGCGACCGCCGACCTTCATGCCCGGGATCCCGTCCTGCCAGCCCTTGATGAGGCCCGCGAGGGGGAACTGGATCGAGCTGCCGCGGTCCCAGCTCGCGTCGAACTGCTCGCCGGTCTCGAAGTCGACGCCCACGTAGTGCACGTCGACCGTCGCGCCGGGCGTCGCCTCCGCCCCGTCGCCGACCTCGAGGTCGGTGATGACGAGCTCGGTGGGCGCCGGGCCCTCGATGAAGTCGATCTCGGGCTTGGTCTTGTCGGTCATGGGGTCAAGTCAATCAGACGTCGGGCTCGGGGTCTCGAGACCCGTCGCCCCGCTGCGCTCCTCGACCGCCTGCGACGGCGTCAGTGCGCGTGCATGGCGGCGGCGCGGAGTCCCGCGATCGCGGCGTCGACATCCGCTGCCCCGTAGACGGCGGAGCCCGCGACGAAGGTGTCGGCGCCCGCCTCGGCGGCGATGCCGATCGTGTCGGCCGCGATGCCGCCGTCGACCTGCAGCCACACGTCGAGGCCCTCGCGGTCGGCGACCTCGCGCAGCAGGCGCAGCTTGGGCATGACCTCGGGCATGAAGCTCTGGCCGCCGAAGCCCGGCTCGACGGTCATGACGAGCACCTGGTCGAACTCCGGCAGCAGCTCGAGGTACGGCTCGACGGCCGTGCCGGGCTTGAGGGCGATCGACGCGCGCGAGCCGATCTCGCGGATGCGGCGCGCCAGAGCGACGGGATCGCTCGCCGCCTCCGCGTGGAACGTGACCGAGAAGACGCCGAGCTCGGCGTACCCGGGGGCCCAGCGCTCCGGATCCTCGATCATGAGGTGCACGTCGAGCGGCACGGGCGACACGCGCTGCACCGTCTCGACCATCTGCGGCCCGAAGGTGAGGTTCGGCACGAAGTGGTTGTCCATGACGTCGACGTGCACCTGATCGGCGTTCCGGATGCGCTCGACCTCGCCGCGCATGTCGGCCCAATCGGCCGCGAGGATGCTCGGCTGGATACGGGCGGGTCGGGTGCTCGTGCTCACGGATCGACCCTAGCGAGCAGCTGCACGAACATCGCATCCGTGCCGTGGCGATGCGGCCAGAGCTGCGCGGAGACGGCCTCGGGCAGCCCAAGGGGTGCCGTCGCGACGGCCTGGAGCACAGCGGGCGTGTCGAGCGCCCGCAGCCCGGGGTGCCGGGCGAGCGCGGCGGCCACCTGCGCGCGCGTCTCCTCCGGATGCGGCGAGCACGTCACGTAGGCGAGCACGCCGCCCGGAGCGAGCGCGGCGACCGCGGCGTCGATGAGCTCGGCCTGGAGTGCGACGAGCTCGGCGAGATCCTCCGGCGACTTGCGCCAGCGCGCCTCCGGGCGGCGGCGCAGGGCGCCGAGGCCCGAGCACGGCGCGTCGAGCAGGATGCGGTCGAAGGTCTCGGCGCCGTCGGCGAAGCGGCGACCGTCGCCCTCGACGACGACGGGGGCGTCGGGCAGGTCCGCGAACGGCGCGATGGCGTTGCGGACGAGACCGGCACGCGCCGGCACGACCTCGTTGGCGACGAGGGACGCGCCCCCGAGCGCGGCCTCTGCGGCGAGAAGCGCCGCCTTGCCGCCCGGCCCCGCGCACAGATCGAGCCAGCGCTCCCCCGCCGTCACGGGCCGGGCGCGCGTGAGAGCGAGCGCCGCGAGCTGCGATCCCTCATCCTGCACACGCACGCGGCCCGCCGCGACGTCCGGGAGCAACGAGGGGTCCCCGCCTGTCGACCCGAGGGCCACGGGCGACAGCCGCCCGGGCAGGTACGCGTCCCCCGCGAGCTGCGCGGCATCCGCGAGACCCGGGAGCGCGGCGAACGCGACGCGCGGCGGGTTGTTGTCGGCCGCGAGGAGTGCCGCGAGCTCGTCGGCGGCGCCCTCCTGGGCCAGCGCCTCCTCGAGCGCCTCGACGACCCACGCGGGATGCGAGAACTCGACGGCGGCGCGCTCTGCGCCTCGGAGGCCCTCGAGTGTGCGCTGCCGCCACACATCCAGGGTGTCGCGCGACAGCGTGCGCAGGACGCCGTTGACGAAGCCCGCAGCGGAGGCCTTGCGCGCGCGCCTGACGAGCTCGACCGACTCCGAGATGACGGCGTGCGGAGCCGTGCGAAGAGACAGCAGCTGGTGCGCGCCGAGGCGAAGCACGTCGAGCACAGGACCGTCGATGCGCGACGCGTCACGGCGCGCGGCGAGCGCGATGACGCGGTCGTAGTAGCCCTGCATGCGCAACGTGCCGTAGACGAGTTCGGTCGCGAAGCCCGCATCCGGCCCTGCGAGACGCGCGTCACGGATGCGCGCGGGCAGCAGCAGGTTCGCGTACGCGTCCGACTCGCGCACCGCCGCGAGCACGTCGGCGGCGACGCGACGCGCGGGCTGGATGCGGCTCATGCGAACACCGTGGGCGCGCCGGCGGGGCGGCCGCGCCACCAGTCCGCGGCGGGCATCGCGCGCTTGCCCGCGGGCTGCACGACGAGCAGCTCGAGCGGCGTGTCGCCCGTGCCGACGTGCACGGCCTTGCCGCGCACGGCGACGTGTCCGGGCTCGAGGCGTGGGGCGTCGTGGGCGATCGCGGCATCGAGGATCTTGAACCGCTCGCCGTCGAGCGTCGTCGTCGCGCCGGGCTCCGGCGTCACGCCGCGACGGCGGGCGTCGACGCGCGCCGCGGGCTGCGACCAGTCGAGGCGGCCGTCGTCGAGCGTGAGCTTGGGGGCGAGCGTCACCTCGCCGTCCTGCGGGGTCGCGACGGCCGAGCCGTCGGCGATCGCGTCGACGACGCTCGCGAGCAGTCGCGCACCCGACTCGCTGAGCGACTCGAGCAGATGCCCCGCGGTCTGCACGCCGCCGACCGTCACGCGCTCCACCGCGAAGACGGGCCCCGCGTCGAGCTCGGGCACGAGCTGGAAGACCGCGGCGCCCGTCTCGGTGTCGCCCGCGATGATCGCGTGCTGCACGGGTGCGGCGCCCCGCCAGCGCGGCAGGAGCGAGAAGTGCAGGTTGATCCAGCCGTGCCGCGGCGCGCTCAGGATGGGCTCGCGGATGAGGCCCCCGTACGCGACGACCACCCCGAGCTCGGCGTCGAGCGCGAGCAGCTCGTCCTCGACGTGGGCGAGGCGGTTCGCCTTGATGACGCGGATGCCGACCGCCTCCGCCACCTCGGCCACGGGCGTCGGCGTGAGCACGCGCTTGCGACCCTGCGGGGCGTCCTCGCGCGTCACGACGGCCACGACCTCGTGCGGGCCCTCGAGGAGGGCGCGGAGGCTCGGGACGGCGGCGGCGGGGCTCCCCGCGAAGATCAGACGCACCCCTCCATCCTGCCGTGCCGCGGCCTCACGTCTCCTCGAAGGGCTCCGGGTCGTCGAAGTGCGCGCGCAGCGGCAGGGGTGCGCGGCCGTTGCGCGGGCGGCCGGGCACGGGCTTCCGGCGCTTGGCGGCCTGCCGGATGATCTCGCCGCGCACCGCGCGCGCGACAGCAGCGCCGTGGGCGTAGTCGAAGCGGATGATGGCGCGCGTCCGTCCCTCGGCCGTGCGCTCCGCGAGGGTGTCGCTTCCCTCCGGGAGCGCCGCGATCGCCGCCTCCACGGCATCCGCCTCGCCCTCGAGGGTCGCGACGCGCATCGCGGGCGGGAAGCCGAGGGCGCGCCGGTCGGCGAGCTCCTGGCGCGCGAACGCCACGATGCCGTTCGTCGCGAGTGCCGTCGCGAGGCGACCGCCGACGCCGACGAGGAAGACCTTCGCGTCGTCGGCGGCGAGGGCCGCGGCGTCGCTCCACCAGCGGAGGCAGTCCTCCGCGACGCGCAGGGTCTCGCGCGCGACCATCCGCTCGCCGTCGAGCAGCAGCACGGCGCGGTAGCCGCCCGCGGCCACCGGCTCGGCGCCGCGCGTCGCGACGACGAGGGCGGGGCGATCGTCGACCTCGAGCACCCGGCGCTCGCCGTCGGCCACGATGACGCGGATGCCGGGGAATGCCCGGCCGAGCTCCTCGGCCGTGCGCGTCGTGCCCGCCCCGACGCGCACGAGCTTCGTGGAGCTGCACTCGAGGCAGCGGAACGAGCGCTCGTCGACGCCGCACCACAGGCAGCTCGGTGGGCCGCCCTGGCGCTCGACGCGCAACGGCCCACCGCAGCGCCGACAGCGCGCGGCCGTGCCGCATTCGCCGCAGCGCAGACCGGGCGCATAGCCGGGCCGCGCGACCTGCACGAGCACGGGGCCCGTCTTCGCGGCCGTCGCCGCCTCGCGCCACGCCATGCTCGGGATGCGCGCGTGGTCGTCGGCGGCCGCTCCTGCCGCGTGGGCCGTCGGCAGGACGTTGACCCGCCGCGGACGCTCGGGTGCGAGCCCCGTGAGCCACCCGAGCTCGACGAGGCGCTGCACCTCGGTCGTGCGCGTGCTGCCCGCGAACACGAGCGCGCTGCCCTGCTGCTCCTGGCGGATGAGCGCCGCGTCGCGCGCGTGGACGTACGGCGTGAGCGGCTCGGCGAGGAGCGGGTCGCCGTCGTCCCACACGGCGATGAGGCCGAGCCGCGTCGCCGGCGCGTAGACCGCCGAGCGGTTGCCGAGCACGACGACGGGGCTCTCCCCCATGGCGCGCAGCATCGCGCGGTAGCGGTCGGCCTCGGGCTGCGCCGAGTCGAAGCGCACGACGCGATCCTCGGGCAGGACGCTCGCGAGGGCCGCCTCGAGTTGCCGGATGTCGCGGTGGTCGGGCGCCACGACGATCGCCGAGGCTCCACCCACGACCGTGCGGGCGGCGAGCTGCGCGAGAGTCAGGGCCCATCGGCCGACCCACACCTCGCCCAGCTGCACGACGCCGGGGTCGACGGCGAGGGCCGAGCGGCCGCCCTGCAGGAGCCGGTCGACAGCCTCGGAGCGGTAGCCCGCGACCTCGGGTGCCGGGATCGCGAGCGGCGCCGGCTCCGACCGGCCGGCCGCGCGGGCCGTGAGCCACGACTTCTCGACGCGCACCTGGCGCTTCGGGATGGCGAGCCGCAGCACGTCGATCGCCGATCCCGCGGCGCGGTCGGCGACGGCGCGCGCGAGCCGCCACACCTCCGGCCGCAGCACCTCGGCGCTCGACACGACGGAGTCGAGGTCGGAGAGGGGACCCGGATGCTCCTGCTGGGTCGTGAGTTCGACGACGAAGCCCTGCGTCATCCGGTTCGCGGAGCGCAGCGGGGCCGTCACCCGCACGCCGGGCACGACGCCCTCCATGCCCGCGGGGATGCGGTAGTCGAGCAGGCGGTCGAGCTGAGGAAGCGGCGTCTCGAGCACGACGCGCGCGATCGTCGGCGCCCCCGGGTGCTCGTCCCCGCCCGCGTCGGCCGCCCCCATGGTCAGAGCGCTGCGGCGGCGCGCAGCTCCTCGACGCGGTCGAGCCGCTCCCACGTGAAGTCGGGCAGCTCTCGGCCGAAGTGGCCGTACGCCGCGGTCTGACCGTAGATGGGTCGCAGCAGGTCGAGGTCGCGGATGATGGCGGCGGGCCGCAGGTCGAAGACCTCGCGGATGGCCTCGGTGATGGTCTCGTCGGAGACCGCGCCCGTGCCGAAGGTCTCGACGTAGAGCCCGACGGGGGCCGCCTTGCCGATCGCATAGGCGACCTGCACCTCGAGACGGTCGGCGAGGCCCGCGGCGACGGCGTTCTTGGCCACCCAGCGCATCGCATAGGCGGCCGAGCGATCGACCTTCGACGGGTCCTTGCCCGAGAACGCCCCGCCGCCGTGGCGCGCCGCGCCGCCGTAGGTGTCGACGATGATCTTGCGGCCCGTGAGGCCCGCGTCGCCCTGCGGTCCGCCGATCTCGAAGCGGCCCGTGGGGTTGATGAAGCGCTGCGCGTCCTCCCACGGCAGGTCGACGCGCTCGAGCACGGGGCGCACGACGAGCTCGAAGAGCTCGGCCCGCAGCTGCTCGTTCGCGACCTTGGGCGAGTGCTGCGCCGACATGACGATCGTCTCGATCGTACGGGGCGTCACCCCGTCGTAGCCGACGGTGACCTGGGTCTTGCCGTCGGGGCGCAGGTAGCCGACGAGGCCCTCGTGGCGCACCTCGGAGAGCCGCTCGGCGAGGCGGTGAGCAAGCCAGATCGGCAGCGGCATGAGCTCGGGCGTCTCGCGCGTCGCGTAGCCGAACATGATGCCCTGGTCGCCCGCGCCCTGGCGGTCGAGGTCGTCGACGCTCGTGCCCTCGCGGGTCTCGAACGCGGCGTCGACACCCTGTGCGATGTCGGGCGACTGACCGCCGATCGACACCGAGACACCGCACGAACGGCCGTCGAACCAGACGTCGGACGAGTCGTAACCGATCTCGGTGATCTTCTTGCGCACGATCTGCGGGATCTCGACGTAGGCGGTGGTCGACACCTCGCCCGCGACATGCACGAGGCCCGTCGTGACGAGGGTCTCGACGGCGACGCGCGCGTTCGGGTCGGCCGTGAGAAGGGCGTCGAGGATCGAGTCGCTCACCTGATCGCAGAGCTTGTCGGGGTGCCCCTCCGTGACGGATTCGGAGGTGAAGAGACGCAGAGAACTCACGTGCCAGCCTGTTTCGGTCGAGTCGCGGGTGGGCGGACGGATCGATCAGCCCAGCAGATCGAGGATCGCGTCGGCGACCTCGCGCTTGGTGCCGTCTGCCCGGGTCACTATATCGCCGCCCCTCGACACGATGACGACCGCGTTGCCCTCGGTTGCGAAGCCCTCGCTCCAGCCGACCCTGTTGACGACGAGATAGTCGCAGCCCTTGCGGGCGATCTTCGCGCGGCCGAGCTCGAGGAGCGCCTCGTCGTCCGTCTCGGTCTCGGCGGCGAAGCCGATGACCGTGCGTCCGTCGACGGGCGCCGACGACAGTTCGGCGAGGATGTCGGGGTTGCGCACGAGGCGCAGCGCGAGCTCGTCGCCCTGCTGTTCCTTCTTGATCTTCGCGTCCGAGACGTTCTCGGGCCGGTAGTCGGCGACGGCGGCGGCCATGACGACGGCATCCGCGCCCTCGGCCGCGGTGAGCACCGCCGCGCGAAGCTCCTCGGCAGTGCCGACGCTGCGCACGTCGATGCCGCTCGGCGGGGGCACCTCGAGGTGCGCCGCGACGAGCACGACGTGGGCTCCGCGATCGCGCGCGGCCTCGGCGATCGCGACGCCCTGACGGCCGCTCGAGCGATTGCCGAGAAAGCGCACGGGGTCGAGCGGCTCGCGCGTGCCGCCCGCCGAGACGACGACGCGGCGGCCGACGAGGTCACGCGGACGCAGCGCCGCGAGGGCCGCCTCGACGATGTCGACCGGCTCCGCCATCCGTCCGGGGCCGCTGTCGCTTCCCGTGAGCTGACCGGATGCGGGGCCCACGACGTGCACGCCGCGGCGGCGGAGCGTCGCGATGTTGTCGCGCGTCGCCGCGTTCTGCCACATCTCGGTGTGCATCGCGGGCGCCACGACGAGGGGCGCCGTCGAGGCGAGGATCGTCGTGCCGAGCAGGTCGTCGGACAGGCCCGCCGCGAGCTTCGCGATCGTGTTGGCCGTCGCGGGCGCGACCACGACGAGGTCGGCGGACTGGCCGAGGGCGACGTGGCGCACCTCGGCGACCCCCTCGAAGAGCTCGGTCTCGACGGGGTTGCGGCTGATCGCCTCGAGTGTCGGCCGACCCACGAAACGCAGGGCGGCCTCCGTGGCCACGACGTGGACGTCGTGACCACGCAGCACGAACTCCCGGGCGACGCCGACGGCCTTGTAGGCCGCGATGCCGCCCGAGATGCCGACGACGACGCGCAGCGGAACGCTCATGGGCGCGACGCTATCGCAGGCGTCTGCTACTCGCTGAGCGGGGTGAGGACGAGCTTGTCCTCGTTGATCTCGTGGAGGGCCACCGAGAGCGGCTTGTCGTCGATCGTCGAGTCGACGAGCGGGCCGACGTTGTCGAAGAGCGAGCCCTCGTGCAGGTCGGCGTAGTAGTCGTTGATCTGGCGCGCGCGCTTGGCGGCGAAGATGACGAGCTGGTACTTCGAGTCGACCTTCGACAGCAGCTCGTCGATGGGCGGGTCGATGATGCCCTTGTTGTCAGCCATTCGGGCTCTCCTCACGATCGCGTGCGCGCGGACGGGGTTCCGGGCACTGCCAGCAATTCTACGACCTCCTGCGCCGCCCGGCCGACGTCGTGGTTGACGATCTTCACGTCGAACTCGTCCTGGGCCGCCAGTTCGACCTTCGCGGTCTCGAGTCGTCGAGCCTGCTCGGCCGCCGACTCCGTGCCGCGGCCCGTGAGGCGGCGCACGAGCTCCTCCCACGTCGGGGGCAGGAGGAACACGAGGAGGGCCTCCGGCATCGCCTTCTTGACGGCACGGGCGCCCTGCAGGTCGATCTCGAGGAGGACGCTGCGGCCGGTCGCGAGAGCCGCGTCGATCGGCGGGCGCGGGGTGCCGTAGCGCGACGCGTTGTGCACGGTCGCGTACTCGAGGAACTCGCCCTGCTCGATCATGCGGTCGAAGGTCTCGTCGTCGACGAAGTAGTAGTGGCGTCCGTCGACCTCTCCCGGGCGCGGCGGGCGCGTCGTCGCGGACACGCTCAGGAGCACCTCGGGGTAGTTCTCGCGGATGTAGCTCGACACGGTGCCCTTGCCGACCGCGGTGGGCCCGGCGAGCACGACGAGGCGGCTGCGCACGTGGGGGCCCCCCTCGCGTGACTCGAGCCAGGCACGGAGCTTCTCGCGCTGACGCGCGCCGAGGCCCCCCACGCGCTTCGCGTCGGCGATGCCGAGCTCGTCCATGGCGCGGGCGACGCGCGTGGGACCCATGCCGGGGATGCTCTGCAGGAGCTCCCGCACGCGGAGCGTGCCCTCGGGCGTGGACGCGTCGCCCCACGCGGTCTCGGCCACGTCGAGCGCACGCCGTTCGCGGCGATGCACCGCGTCCTTCACGGCGGCGCGGGCGCGTCGCGCCGCGATCGCGGCACGACCGGCAGCCGCGCGGTCGACCTCGGGCATCCTCACCTCGGCCACGATGCCACCTCCTGGGCGGCAGCGGCGACGGCGGCGGCGACCCCGTCGGGGCCCGCGCTCAGCACCGAGCGCGACACGTTGGGCAGCACCTGGCCGAGCACGGCGCCGAACAGTCGCGGCGCATCCGCGAGCTCCGCGCCCTGGGCGCCGAACCCGGGCGCGAGGATGGGCGCGCGCGTCAGCAGGGCGTCGTCGAGGCCGACGGCGTGGCGGTCGATCGTGGCGCCGACCACGAGCCCGATCGAGCCGAGGCCCGCGCCCGCGCCGTTGATGGCCCGGGCGTGCCGCGCGACGAGCCCGGCGACCGTCTCGCCGCGGAGGGCCGCGAGATCGGAGACGAGCGCGCTCTGCAGCGTGTACGCCTCCGGGTTGCTGGTCGCCGCGAGCAGGAAGAGCCCCTTGCCCACCTCACGGGCGCGTGCGGCGGTGTCGACGAGCGACTCCGGTCCGAGGTACGAGCTCACCGTGAGGGCGTCCGCCTCGAGCGGCGAGCCGGGGGTGAGCCAGGCCCCGGCGTAGCCGTCCATGGTCGAGCCGATGTCGCCGCGCTTGGCGTCCGCGATCACGAGCAGCCCGGCCGCGCGCGCCGCGCCGAGCACCTCCTCGAGGGCCGCGAAGCCGGCGGAGCCGAAGCGCTCGAAGAACGCGACCTGCGGCTTGACGACGCCCACGCGGCCGACGACCGCCTCGACGACCCGCAGCCCGAACTCGCGCGCGCCCGCCGCGGAGTCCGCGAGACCCCAGGAGGTGAGCAGGCGCGCGTGCGGGTCGATGCCGACGCACAGCGGGCCGCGGTCATCGACCACGGCGCCGAGGCGCTCCCCGAACGACGTCATCCGGCCGCCTGCACGCGAGCCGCGCGATCGGCGGCGTAGTCCTGCAGGCTGCGCACGCGCACGGGCGCGTTGCGCGCCTCGAGCGAGCCGACGGCCGCCCCGAGCTGCGCGATGGTCGTGAAGAGCGGCTTGTCGGCCGCGACCGTCGCGGTGCGGATCTCGACTCCGTCGGCGCGCGCGCTGCGGCCGCTCGGCGTGTTGATGACGATGTCGATCGCGCCCGTGTTGATGAGGTCGACGATCGTGCCCTCGACACCGCCCTGACCCATCGAGAACTTGCGCACCGTCGTGGCCCGGATGCCGTTGCGGGCGAGCACCTCGGCAGTGCCCTCCGTCGCGACGATGTCGAACCCGAGCTGCTGGAGGCGCAGGACGGGCAGCACGACGGCGCGCTTGTCGCGGTCGGCGACCGACACGAAGACGGTGCCCGAGTCGGGCAGCCCGCCGTACGCGGCGTCCTGGCTCTTCGCGAACGCGCGCGGGAAGTCCGCGTCGATGCCCATGACCTCGCCCGTGGAGCGCATCTCCGGGCCGAGCACGGAGTCGACGACGTGGCCGTCGCGCGTGCGGAACCGCTTGAACGGCAGCACCGCCTCCTTGACCGAGACCGGCGAGTCGAGCGGCACACGCGATCCGTCCTCGGCGGGCAGCAGGCCCTCCTCGACGAGCTGGGCGATCGTGCGCCCCGCCATGAGGAGGGATGCGGCCTTCGCGAGCGGGATGCCGAGCGCCTTCGAGACGAACGGCACCGTGCGGCTCGCACGCGGGTTCGCCTCGAGCACGTAGAGCACTCCCGCGCCGATCGCGAACTGCACGTTGAGCAGGCCGTTGACGCCGATGCCCTCGGCGATCTTGCGCGTCGCCTCCACGACCCGGTCGAGCACGTCGCGGCCGAGCGTCACGGGAGGCAGGGTGCACGCGGAGTCGCCCGAGTGGACCCCGGCCTCCTCGATGTGCTCCATGATGCCGCCGACGTAGAGCTGCTCGCCGTCGAAGAGGGCGTCGACGTCGATCTCGAGCGCGTCGTCGAGGAAGCGGTCGACGAGGAGCGGCGATCCGGGGCCGATGATGGCCTGATCGCGCACGCGGTCGAAGTAGTCCTCGAGGCTCGGGGTGTCGTAGACGATCTCCATCCCGCGGCCGCCGAGCACGAAGCTCGGGCGCACGAGCACGGGGTAGCCGATCGCCTCCGCCACCGCGACGGCGCTCGGCGCGTCCGTCGCCGTGCCGTTGCGCGGGGCGACGAGGCCCGCGGCGTCGAGGATGCCCGAGAAGAGGCCGCGCTCCTCCGCGAGGTCGATCGCGGACGGGCTCGTACCGAGGATCGGCACGCCCGCCGCCTCGAGCCCCTTCGCGAGGCCGAGAGCGGTCTGTCCGCCGAGCTGCACGATGACCCCGACGAGCTCGCCCGAGAGCGACTCCGCGTGGATGACCTCGAGCACGTCCTCGAGCGTGAGCGGCTCGAAGTAGAGCCGGTCGCTCGTGTCGTAATCGGTCGAGACCGTCTCGGGGTTGCAGTTGATCATGATCGTCTCGAAGCCCGCGTCGTGCAGCGCGAAGCTCGCGTGCACGCACGAGTAGTCGAACTCGACGCCCTGCCCGATGCGGTTGGGGCCGGAGCCGAGGATGACGACCTTGCGCTTGTCGCTCGGCGCGACCTCCGTCTCGAGGTCGTAGCTCGAGTAGTGGTACGGCGTGAGCGCCGGGAACTCCCCCGCGCACGTGTCGACCGTCTTGTAGACGGGGCGCACGCCGAGCTGCCAGCGGATGTTGCGCACCTCGGCCTCGGTGAGGCCGCGCAACTGCGCGATCTGCGCATCCGAGAACCCGTGGTCCTTCGCGAGGCGGAACAGCGCCTCGTCGAGCGGGCGGAGGCTCGCGATCTCGTCGGCGACCTCGTTGATGAGCACGATCTGGTCGATGAACCAGGGGTCGATGCCCGTGGCCTCGAAGACCTCCTCGACGCTCGCGCCCGCGCGCAGCGCCTGCTGCACCGTGACGATGCGGCCGTCGGTCGGGGTCTTCGCGATCTCAAGCAGCTCGCCCTTCGGCGCGATGTGCGCGTCCCAGTGGAAGCTCGACCCGCGCTTCTCGAGCGAGCGGAGCGCCTTCTGCAGTGCCGTCGAGTAGTTGCGGCCGATCGCCATCGCCTCGCCGACCGACTTCATGGTCGTCGTGAGCGTCGCATCCGCCGAGGGGAACTTCTCGAACGCGAAGCGCGGCACCTTCACGACGATGTAGTCGAGCGTGGGCTCGAACGACGCGGGGGTGACCTTCGTGATGTCGTTCGGGATCTCGTCGAGGCGGTAGCCGATCGCGAGCTTCGCCGCGATCTTCGCGATCGGGAAGCCCGTGGCCTTGGAGGCGAGCGCCGAGGAGCGCGAGACGCGCGGGTTCATCTCGATCACGATGACGCGGCCCGTCGAGGGCTCGACGGCGAACTGGATGTTGCAGCCGCCCGTGTCGACACCCACCGCGCGGATGATGTCGATGCCGATGTCGCGCAGGCGCTGATACTCGCGGTCGGTGAGGGTGAGCGCCGGGGCGACCGTGATCGAGTCGCCCGTGTGCACGCCGACCGGGTCGACGTTCTCGATCGAGCAGACGACGACCGTGTTGTCGGCCGTGTCGCGCATGAGCTCGAGCTCGTACTCCTTCCAGCCGAGGATCGACTCCTCGAGGAGCACCTCGGTCGTGGGCGACTGGTGCAGACCGTCGCCGACCATGCGCACGAGCTCCTCGCGATCGTGCGCGAAGCCCGAGCCGAGGCCGCCCATCGTGAACGAGGGGCGCACGACGAGCGGGTAGCCGAGGTCGTCGGCCGCCGTGATCGCCTCGTCGACCGTGTGCACGATGTACGAGCGCGCGACGTCGGCGCCCGCCTCGATCACGAGATCCTTGAACTGCTGGCGGTCCTCGCCCTTCTTGATGGCCTCGACCTTCGCGCCGATGAGCTCGACGCCGTACTTGTCGAGGATGCCGGCCTCGTCGAGCGCGATGGCCGCGTTGAGCGCCGTCTGGCCGCCGAGGGTCGGGAGCACCGCATCCGGGCGCTCCTTCTCGATGATGGCCTCGAGGTGCTCGTTCGTGATGGGCTCGATGTAGGTCGCGTCGGCGAAGTCGGGGTCGGTCATGATCGTGGCCGGGTTGGGGTTCACGAGGATGACGCGCACCCCCTCGGCGCGCAGCACGCGGCACGCCTGGGTGCCGGAGTAGTCGAACTCGGCGGCCTGTCCGATGACGATCGGGCCGGAGCCGATCACGAGGACGCTCTGGATGTCGGGGCGCTTGGGCATCAGTTGCTCTCGTTCTCGGCGGTCGCGGATCTCGACACGCCCGTCTCCGACGGGCTACTCGATCTGCGGGCCTGGTGTGTACGCACCAGGTCCGCAAACCGGTCGAAGAGGTAGTTGGCGTCGTGCGGGCCGGCGGCCGCCTCGGGGTGGTACTGCACCGAGAACGCGGGGATGTCGAGCGCCCGGAGGCCCTCGACGACGTTGTCGTTGAGTCCGACGTGGCTCACCTCGAGTCGGCCGTAGCCGTTGGGGCTCTCGATGACGCCCTCGAGCGGCGCGTCGACGGCGAATCCGTGGTTGTGGGCCGTGATCTCGACGCGACCGGTCTCCTTGTCGAGCACCGGCTGGTTGATGCCGCGGTGCCCGTACGGGAGCTTGTAGGTGCCGAGTCCGAGCGCACGCCCGAGCAGCTGGTTGCCGAAGCAGATGCCGAAGAACGGCAGCTCCTGGTCGAGCACGCCGCGCAGCAGCTGCACATGATCGTCGGATGCGGCGGGGTCGCCGGGGCCGTTCGAGTAGAAGACCGCGACGGGCTCGATCGCGAGCAGCTGCTCGAGGGTGACGTCCTGCGGGAGCACGTGCACCTCGAAGCCGCGGTCGGCGAGGTTGTCGATCGTGGCCTGCTTGACGCCGAGGTCGAGCACCGCGAGGGCGCCCAGGCGCTCGCCGCGCGCGGGGGTGACCGTCACCTCGGCGACCGAGACGGCCGCCGAGAGGTTCTGGCCCGCCATCTGGGCGCCGGAGCGCACGATCTCGAGCTGCTGCTCGGGGGCGAGGGCGGCATCCGCACCGGAGAAGATGCCGGCGCGCATGGAGCCCGTGTCGCGCAGGCGGCGCGTGACGGCGCGCGTGTCGATGCCGCTGATGCCGACCACCTCGTTGCGCGCGAGGTCGTCGGCGAGGCTGCCGTTCGCGCGGAAGTTGGAGACGACGCGCGAGGGGTCGCGCACCACGTAGCCCGAGACCCAGATGCGACGCGACTCGGGGTCCTCGTCGTTGACGCCCGTGTTGCCGATGTGGGGCGCCGTCATGACGACGATCTGGCCGGCGTAGCTCGGGTCGGTGAGGGTCTCCTGGTAGCCGGTCATGCCGGTCGCGAAGACGGCCTCGCCGAGGGTGCGGCCGCGGGCACCGTAGGCGCGTCCCGTGTACCGGGTGCCGTCCTCGAGGACGAGGACCGCGGGGTCGGTGTCGATCATTCGGAGGCCTCTCCGTCGGGGGTCGATGTGGTCGTTGCGGCGCTCTCGGCCTTCGCGGCCGCGGCGGCCGTGGGCGAGAGCTCGGTGAGGGCGTCGAGGAGCTCCTGGGAGCGCTCGGAGCGCAGGTAGGTGTCGACGGCCTGGCCGCCGAGCTCCCAGCGCAGGAAGACGAGCCCGCCGTCCTCGACGCCGCGGTCGATCGTCCAGGTCGCGAGGCCGACGCCGCGGATGTCGGCGACGGGGATGAAGGCGGGGCGCGAGCCGCGCAGGTCGAGCACGAGGCCGTTCGCGGCGATGCGCACCTCGCCCTTCGCGCGGAAGGCGAGGCCCTCGACGACGACGCGCTCGAGCGGCTGCTCGGCGAGCGTCGTCGCGACGTAGAGCACGCTCTCGCGCGCGAGCTCCTCGCCGATCTCGGCGGGCGGGACGGCGACGACGTCGAGCGCAGTCTGGCGTCGCCGGCGGTTGCGCCAGCCGAGCGCCATGAACACGAAGGCGATGACGAGCAGCGCGAGCACGGCGAGGGCCGGGATCAGACGCTCATCCATGGGAGACCTCCTCTGAGGGACGGAGCTCGCCGTCGAGCACGGTGGCGGCGCCCGCGTGGATCGTGGCGATCACGCGGCCGGGGAGCTCGCGGCCGAAGTAGGGCGAGTTGACGCCCTTGCCGCGAAGCGATGCGGGGCCGAACACGCTGCGCGCGGACGGGTCGACGAGGGTGAGGTGCGCGGGGCTGCCGATCTCGAAGGGCGCGTCGTAGCCCTCGAGGCGGCCGATCTCGGCGGGCACACGCGACAGGACGCGGGCGACGTCCGCCCAGCCGAGCAGACCCGTGTCGACCATCGCGGCCTGCACGATCGAGAGCGCGCTCTCGAGGCCCACCATGCCGAAGGACGCCTCCTGCCAGGCGCACTCCTTCGTCTCGATGGGGTGCGGGGCGTGGTCGGTCGCGACGATGTCGATCGTGCCGTCGGCGAGGGCGGCGCGCAGAGCGTGCACGTCCTCGTCGCGGCGCAGCGGCGGGTTGACCTTGAAGCGCGCGTCGTAGCGCGGCAGGTAGGGGTCGGCGGCGTCGGCGACGAGCTGCTCCGTCAGCAGCAGGTGGTGCGGCGTCACCTCGGCGGTCACGCGGATGCCGCGCGCCTTCGCCCAGCGCACGACCTCGACGCTGCCCGCCGTCGACAGGTGGCAGATGTGCAGGCGGGCGCCCACGGCATCCGCGAGCAGCACGTCGCGCGCGATGATCGACTCCTCGGCGACCGCGGGCCAGCCGGCGAGCCCGAGCTCGGAGCTCAGCGCGCCCTCGTTCATCTGGGCGCCCTCGGTGAGGCGCGGGTCCTGCGCGTGCTGCGCGATGACGCCGTCGAAGGTCGCGACGTACTCGAGCGCGCGGCGCATGAGGAGCGAGTCGGCGACGCACTTGCCGTCGTCGCTGAAGACGCGCACGGCGGCGCGCGAGCGTGCCATGGCGCCGATCTCGGAGAGCCGCTCCCCCGCGAGGCCGACCGTGACCGCGCCGATGGGGCGCACGGTCGCGTATCCGTGCTGCGCGCCGAGCGAGGCGACCTGCTCGACGACGCCCGCCGTGTCCTGCACGGGCGAGGTGTTCGCCATCGCGTGCACGGCCGTGAAGCCGCCCGCGGCGGCGGCGCGCGTGCCGGTCAGCACGGTCTCGCTCGCCTCGAAGCCGGGCTCGCGCAGGTGGGTGTGGAGGTCGACGAGACCGGGGAGCGCCACGAGGCCGTCCGCATCCACGACCGTCGCGCCCTGCTTCGTGAGGCCGTCACCGCGCTCGGCGACGACTCCCCCGTCGATCAGGAGGTCGGTGCGCGTGCCGTCGGGCAGCTGGGCACCGCGGATGAGCAGCGTCGTCATGCCGCGGCCTCCCGCGGATCCGAGCCTGAGAGCACGAGGTAGAGCACCGCCATCCGTATCGACACCCCGTTCGCGACCTGGTCGAGGATGACCGACCGGGGCGAGTCGGCGGCTCGCGCCGAGATCTCGAGCCCGCGGTTCATGGGTCCGGGGTGCATGACAATCGTATCGGCCGGAAGACGTTCCAGCCGGTCGTCGCCGAGACCCCACGCGTTGGAGTACTCGCGCTCGTGCGGGAAGTACGCCGCGTGCATGCGCTCCTGCTGCACGCGCAGCATCATGAGCGCGTCGGGGGCTGCGGCGATCGCCTCGTCGAGGTCGGTGCCCGTCGTCACGGGCCACGTCTCGACGCCGACCGGGAGGAGCGTCCGCGGCGCGACGAGGCGCACGCTCGCGCCGAGGGTCGCGAGCAGCCACACGTTCGAGCGGGCGACGCGCGAGTGCAGCACATCGCCCACGATCGTGACGCTCACCCCGTCGAGGTCGCGCCCGCGCGAGGCGTTGCCGTGCAGGCTCTTGCGCAGCGTGAAGGCGTCGAGGAGCGCCTGCGTGGGGTGCTGGTGGGTGCCGTCGCCCGCGTTGACGACGGCGGCGTCGATCCAGTCGGATGCCGCGAGCACCTCGGCGGCGCCGGATGCGGAGTGCCGCAGCACGACCGCGTCGACGCCCATCGCCGCGATCGTCTGCGTCGTGTCTTTGAGGCTCTCGCCCTTCGAGACGCTCGATCCTTTCGCGGAGAAGGTCACGACATCCGCCGAGAGCCGCTTGGCGGCCGTCTCGAAGCTCAGGCGCGTGCGGGTCGAATCCTCGAAGAAGACGTTCGCGACCGTGCGCCCGCGCAGCGTGGGGAGCTTGGGCACGGCGCGGGTCGCGACCTCGCGCATGTCCTCGGCGACGTCGAGGATCGCGATCGCCTCCTCACGCGCGAGGGTCTCGGTCGTCAGCAGGTGCCTCATGCGCGATCCTCCCCCTCGGGCCCCTCGATCGCGACGGCGTCCTCGCCGTCGACCTCGTCGAGGCGCACGTAGATGCGCTCGGCGACAGCCGTGGGCAGGTTCTTGCCGACGAAGTCGGCGCGGATGGGCAGCTCGCGGTGACCCCGGTCGACGAGCACCGCGAGGCGCACGGCACGGGGGCGGCCGAGGTCGCCGATGGCGTCGAGGGCCGCGCGGATGGTGCGCCCGGAGTAGAGCACGTCGTCGACGAGCACGACCGTCTTGCCGTCGATACCGCCCGCGGGGAGCTTCGTCGGCCGCGGCGTGCGCGTGGGGTGCCGGTCGAGGTCGTCGCGGTACATCGTGACGTCGAGGGAGCCGACGACTCCCGACCCCGGCTCGAAGCGCTCGAGGTTCGCCGCGATCCGCTCGGCGAGCACGACGCCGCGCGTCGGGATGCCGAGGAGGACGAGATCGGAGCCGCCGCGATTGGATTCGAGGATCTCATGCGAGATGCGCGTCAGAGCGCGCGCGATGTCAGCCTGCTGCAGCACGACACGTGCCGGCATCCTGACCTCCTTCCCCGCCTCACGGGACGGAACTTAAAGGTGGTCGTGGTGCGCCCCGGCGGGGCGTCCTCACTCAGGTTACCGGATGCGGCGCGGCGTCCCGAGCGCGTCCCGCTCCGAGTCCCGCGCACGTGCCCGGCAGGAAAGGGCGCGGGACCCTGGGGGCCCGGGTCGCGGGACGGCGAATGTGGAATCACCAACCACCTCCACACCCCACGGAAGCGAATCATGACCACCACCTCCACCCCCACCCTGTCCACCCCGACCCACTCCACCGCCACCCAGCCGCCGGCGCTGCAGCCGCCGGCCGAGCGCCCGGCACACTCGACCGTGCCCGCGCGCCCGGCGCCCGGCATCCGCGCGGTCTTCGCCTGGGTCTCGCGCACCGAGCAGGCCGTGCTCGACGTGCTCGCGCGCTACGGCATCCTGGCCCTGCGTCTCTCGCTCGCCTTCGTCTACGTCGCGTTCGGCGCGCTCAAGATCGTGGGTCTCAGCCCCGTCGCCGAGCTCGTCGCCTCGATGGTGCCGTTCCTGCCGGCCGACCAGGCCGTCATCGCGATGGGTGTCTTCGAGGTCGTCGTCGGCGCGCTGCTCGCCGCGGGCGTCTTCGTGCCCTGGGTCGCGGCCGCACAGGTCGTGCACCTGCTCGGCACGTTCCTCGTGTTCCTCGTCTACCCCGCTCTGACCTACAGCGACGGCAACCCGCTCGCCCTCACGGTCGTCGGCGAGTTCATCGCGAAGAACGTCGTGCTCATCGCGGGCCTCTTCGTGGTCGCGGCCTTCAGCCGCCGCCGCGTGCGCGACTGACCTCCGCGACAGCAGAAGGCCGGGACGACACCACGGGGTCGTCCCGGCCTTCGCCTACGTCGGTGCGGGTCAGCATCCCGCGCGGGTCACCGTGCGCGGATCAGCCCCAGCGCCTGAGGAGCCAGCGCTCGAGCAGGCCGATGAGCGCGTCCGTCGTCTTGCCGAGCACCGCGAGCACGATGATCGCGAGGAAGATGCGGTCGACGCGGCCGTTGTTGCCGGAGTCCATGAGCAGGAAGCCGAGACCCATCGAGCTGGCGAGCAGCTCGGCCGCCACGAGGAAGAGCCACGACTGCGCGAGAGCGAGCCGCAGGCCGCTCACGAGCGCGGGGATGACGGCGGGCAGCTGCACGGTCGTGAGGAGCGAGAGCTTTCCGAGGCCGTAGGCCCGGCCGAGCTCGACGAGGTGCGGGTCGACGTGCCGCAGAGCGATCGACAGCGTCGTGAGCACGGGGAAGGCCGCGCCGATCGTGATGAGGATGACCTTCGACGGCTCGAAGATGCCGACGTAGAGCACCAGAAGCGGCACCCACGCGAGCGACGGGACGGCGCGGAGCGCGCCGATCGTCGGCGAGAGCAGGATGCTCGCGGTGCGCGAGAGGCCGATGAGCGAGCCGATGACGATGCCGATGAGCGAGCCCAAGGCGAAACCCTGAAGCACCCGCTGCGTCGAGATCGCGACGTCGCGCCACAGCTGGCCCGAGGAGGCGAGCTCCCCCGCCGCGTTCACGACGTCGGCGGGCGACGGCAGGCGGTACGACGGGATGTCGGTGAACTCCGTCGCCGCCCACCAGAGCGCGAGCACCGCGAGCGGGATGAGCGCGCCGCCCACGACGGGCCACCAGCGCCGTTCCCGGCGAGGCCGGCGTCGGTCGGCGAGGCCCGGCCCCGCCGCGGAGTAGCCGTAGACGCCCACCTGCTGGTACGCCGATCCGGCGGCCCCCTCTGCAGGGGCCGCCGTCTCGGTCGTCTTGGTCGCGCTCATCGCGTGATGTCCGTTCTCCCGACGCCTCAGAGGGCGCTCGGGTCGGCCGCCTTCGCGAACTTCGGCTCGAGGAGCGACGCGAGGGCGTCGTCGATCGCGTCCTGGTTCGCGACGTCACCCGACTCGACGAACACCGGTCCGATGATCGCGAGCACGTCGAGCTGGGCCTGGCCGGGAATCGGGTCGACCTCGAGGTTGGTGCGGTCGGCGATGACGGCCGTCGCGATCGCGATGTCGATGCCCGCGACCTCCGCGAGGATCTCGGCGGTCTCCTCGGGGTTCTCGACGGCCCAGGCGCGCGCCTTCTCGTAGGCGTTCACGACGAGCTGCGCGAGGTCCGCGTGGTTCGTGATGAAGTCCTCGGTCGCGTTGAGGAAGCCGTAGCTGTTGAAGTCGATGTTGTCGTAGATGATCTTCGACGCGCCGTTCGCGACGCTCGTCGAGAGCAGCGGGTCGAGGCCCGACCACGCGTCGACGGCGCCGGCCTCGATCGCGGCCTTGCCGTCCGCGTGCTGCAGGTTCTCGACGACGACGTCGTCGAGCGTCAGGCCGTGCTCCTCGAGCGTCTGCAGGAGGAAGAAATAGGGGTCGGTGCCCTTGGTCGCCGCGATGTGCTTGCCCTTGAGCTCCTCGACCGAGGAGATCGACGAGCCGGCGGGCACGAGGATCGCGGCCCAGTTGGGCTGGCTGTAGATGTCGATGACCTGGATGGGCGAGCCGTTCGAGCGCGCGAGGAGCGCGGCCGAGCCCGCCGTCGAGCCGACGTCGATCGCGCCGGCGCGGAGGGCCTCGTTGGCCTTGTTCGAGCCCGCCGACTGCACCCAGTTGACGGTGACGTCGTCGCCGAGCGCCTCCTCGAGCCAGCCCTGGTCCTTGATGATGAGGCTCAGCGGGTTGTAGGTCGCGAAGTCGATGTTGAGGGTCGTCCCGCTCCAGCCCTCCTCCGACGGCTTGTCGGCGGCGGCGGGCGTGCCCTCGCCCGAGACGCAGCCCGTCAGGGCGAGCGTCGCGGCGACGGCGGCCGCAGCGGCGGCCAGGATGCTCTTCTTCATGGGGTCCTCTTGCTGTGTGAGTGTGATCGGGTCGCGGGTGGAGCGGATGACGTTCAGGCGCCGGTGCGCTTCGCGCGCTGGGCCTTGATCGCCTTGGTGATGTAGTCCTCGGGGTGGTGGCTCTCGACACCGAGCAGCGACAGCAGCTCGGCGCGCAGCACGGCGAGCTGGGCGTCGCCACGGTCGCGCGGGCGCTTCTTGCCGACCTCGAGCACACGACGGATGGTCGCGCCCGGCGTGACGTCATCCGAGCCGAGCAGCACGATGCGGTCGGCGAGCTGGAGGGCCTCGTCGACGTCGTGCGTCACGAGCACGATCGTCGTGGGCTCGGCCGCGTGCACCTCGAGCAGGAGGTCCTGCATCGTGAGGCGTGTGAGCGCGTCGAGGGCGCCGAAGGGCTCGTCGAGAAGCAGAACGCGCGGGTTGCGCGCGAGGGCGCGTGCGAGCGAGGCGCGCTGGGCCATGCCGCCCGAGATCTGGCGGGGACGCAGGTTCGTCGCGTGGTCGAGCTGCACGAGGCGCAGCAGCTCGGCGACACGCTCTCGCCCCTTCTCCTTCGCGGTGCCGCGGGGAAGGCCGAGCTCGACGTTGCGCGAGATCGTGCGCCACGGCAGCAGCCGCGGCTCCTGGAAGGCGACGGCACACCGCTGGTCGACGACCGCGACGGGCGAGTCGCCGATCGACAGCTGCCCCGCATCCGCCCGGTCGAGACCCGAGATGAGCCGTAGCAGCGTGGACTTGCCGCAGCCCGACGGGCCGAGCAGGGCGACGATCTCGCCGGCACGGATGTCGAGGTCGATGTCGCGCAGGACGACGCGGTCGCCGCCGTCGGGCGCGGGGAAGCGCCGGCCGACGCCCGAGATGCGCACGGGCAGCGCGGGGACGGCGGGAGCTTCGACGACGGTCACGCGCTCGACCGTAGGGAACCGCGGGAAGGCCCCGCAAAGCGGGCTGTCACGGAATGAAACATGACGCCTCGCGGCGTCACACAAGCGTCAGCGGTCGCGCGCGATGGCCGAGAGCACGCCGTTCACGAAGCTCCCGGAGTCGTCGGTCGAGAGCTCGCTCGCGAGCTGTACGGCCTCGGAGATCGCCACGGCATCCGGCACCTCGTCGTTGTGCAGGATCTCCCACACGCCCGCGCGCAGGATCGCGCGGTCGAGCACGGGCATGCGCTCGAGCGTCCAACCGAGGGCGTGCGCCGTGATCGCCTCGTCGATCGACTCGCGGTGCTCGTCGACTCCTTCGACGATCTCGCGGGCGTAGCGCCACGACGCCTCACGGGCGGGCTGGTCGGCGGCGCGGCGCTGCTCCTCGACGAGGGCGTCGGCGATCGAGCGCTGACGGAGGTCGGCGCCGTAGAGCAGGTCGATGGCCCGCTTGCGGGCCTTGGTGCGTGCGCTCACCGGGGGTCAGACGCGGCCGAGGTAGTCGCCCGAGCGGGTGTCCACCTTGACCTTCGTGCCCGTCTCGAGGAAGAGCGGCACCTGGATCTCGTAGCCGGTCTCGAGCGTCGCGGGCTTCGTGCCGGCGCTCGAGCGGTCGCCCTGGAGGCCCGGCTCGGTGTACGTGACCTCGAGCACGACCGAGGCGGGGAGCTCGACGTAGAGGGGCTCGCCCTCGTGGAGCGCGATCTGCACGGCCTGGTTCTCGAGCATGAAGTTGGCGGCGTCGCCGACGATCTCCGGGCTCACCGAGACCTGGTCGTAGTCGGTCTGGTCCATGAAGACGAAGCTCGTGCCGTCGTTGTAGAGGTATTGGAAGTCGCGGCGGTCGACCGTCGCGAAGTCGATCTTCGTGCCCGCGTTGAACGTGCGGTCGACGACCTTGCCCGACATCACGTTCTTGAGCTTCGTGCGCACGAACGCGCCGCCCTTGCCCGGCTTCACGTGCTGGAACTCGACCACGTTCCAGAGCTGTCCGTCGATGCTGAGGACGCTGCCGTTCTTGATGTCGTTCGTCGTGGCCATGCTTGTTCGCTGTTCCGTTTCGTGGGGTCTGAGAGGCGGATGCGCCCGTACGAGTGTAACGACCGCTAGCCGAGGCGGCGCACGGCCTCGAGCGCGAGCACGTAGGAGTCGAAGCCGAACCCGGCGATGACCCCCGACGCGATGCCCGAGATCACGCTGCGGTGGCGGAACTCCTCGCGCGCGTGCGGGTTCGAGATGTGCACCTCGACCAAGGGGATGCCGGCCTTCGTGACGAGCGCCGCCGCATCCCGCAGCGCGTAGCTGTAGTGCGTGAACGCCGCCGGGTTGAGGATGACGGGGGTGCGCTCGTCGACGGCCTCGTGCAGCCAGTGCACGAGCTCGGCCTCGTCGTCGGTCTGACGCAGGTCGACCTCGACGCCCTCGCCCGCCTCCTCGACGAGGAGCACGCGGAGGGCCGAGAGGTCCTGGTCGCCGTAGACGTCGGGCTCGCGGCTGCCGAGGCGGCCGAGATTGGGTCCGTTGAGCACCATGACGCGCGACATGACGACGAGCCTATCCGTGGTGCCGGTCGCCGGTGGTCTCGAGACGCGTCGCTGCGCGGCGCTCCTCGACCATCTGAGGTGCTCAGCTCGCGATCTCTTGGTACGCGGAGAAGAGGAGCGACTCGTCAGGGCCCTGCAGCGTCGTCGGCCGCGCGATGTCGTCGAGCACGATGAAGCGCATGAGCGCGCCGCGCGCCTTCTTGTCACGCCGCATCGTCGCGAGGAGCGTCGGCCAGCGGCCCGCCGGGTAGGTCGTCGGCAGGTCGAGGGAGTCGAGGATGCGGCGGTGCCGGTCGACGGCCTCGTCCGAGAGGTGCCGCGTGAGCCGCGAGAGCTCGGCCGCGAAGACCATGCCGATGGAGATCGCGGCGCCGTGACGCCAGCGGTAGCGCTCCGCGTGCTCGATCGCGTGACCGAGGGTGTGCCCGTAGTTGAGGATCTCGCGCAGGCCCTGCTCGGTGAAGTCCTCCCCCACGACGCGCGCCTTCATGGCGATCGCGAGCTCGACCGTGCGGCGGAACTCGGGCGTCGTCGGGTCGGTCGCACGCTGCGGATCGGCCTCGACGATGTCGAGGATCTCGGGCTCGGCGATGAAGCCCGCCTTCACGACCTCGGCGTAGCCCGCGAGGATCTCGTTGCGGGGCAGCGTGTCGAGCAGCTCGAGGTCGCACAGCACCGCGCGGGGCGCCCAGAACGCCCCGACGAGGTTTTTGCCCTCGGCCGTGTTGATGCCCGTCTTGCCGCCGACCGCGGCGTCGACCATCGCGAGCACGGTCGTCGGCACCTGCACGAGCGCGATGCCGCGCAGCCACGTCGCCGCGACGAAGCCCGCGAGGTCGGTCGTCGCGCCGCCGCCGAGGCCCACGATCGCGTCGCTGCGCGTGAAGTCGGTCTGGCCGAGGATCTGCCACAGGAACGCGGCGACCTCGACGCGCTTGGCGCCCTCGGCATCCGGGATCTCGGCGAGCATCACCTGACGCGTGCCGTCGGCGGCGAGCTGCTCGCGCAGGGCCTCGGCTCGCGCACCGAGGGCGGGCGCGTGCACGATGAGCACCTTCTCGGCGCGCGGCGGCAGCAGCTCGCCGAGGGTGCTCAGGATGCCGCGGCCGACGCGGACCGCGTAGTCCTTCATGCCGTCGGTTCCCGTGACGGGGATGACGGTGGTCTCGCTCATCGGTACTCCAGTCCGTTGCGTCGGATCCAGTCGACGACGTCCTCGGCGATCCTGTCGATCGGCAGGCGCGAGGTGTCGAAGGTGACGCGTGCGAGGCCCTCGTAGACCGAGCGGCGCGCATCGAGGATGCGCTGCCAGTCGCCGACGCCGCCGCGCGCGAGCGGGCGCTTGCCGTCTCCGAGGCGCGACGCCACGGCATCCGCTGAGATCGTCAGGTAGACGACGGGCAGCTCGCGCAGCTCGTCACGGGTCGCCTCGGCGAGCACGGCTCCCCCACCGAGCGAGACGACACCCGAGCCCTGCAGGGCCTCGTGCACGACGTCGCGCTCGAGCGCCCGGAAGTGCGGTTCGCCGTGCGTGTCGAAGATGTCGGCGATCGCGCCGTGCCGCGCGACGATGACCTTGTCGCTGTCGGTGAACGGCACGCCGAGGGCCTTCGCCACCCGCTTGCCGACGCGGGTCTTGCCGGCGCCCATGGGGCCGATGAAGACGGCGAGGGGGCCGCTCATGCGGAGACGGTGCCCGTGCGCAGCGCGTCCGGGATGGCGGCGAGGTAGGCCTCGAGGTTGCGCTTCGTCTCGCCGACCGAGTCGCCGCCGAACTTCTCGAGCACGGAGTTCGCGAGCACGAGCGCGACCATCGCCTCCGCGACGACGCCCGCCGCGGGCACGGCGCACACGTCGGAGCGCTGGTGGTGCGCCTGCGCGGCCTCGCCCGTCGCGACGTCGACTGTGCGGAGGGCGTGCGGAACCGTCGCGATGGGCTTCATGCCCGCGCGCACGCGCAGGATCGTGCCCGTCGACATGCCGCCCTCGGTGCCGCCCGCCTTGTCGGACTCACGACGGATGACGCCGTCGTCCATGACCATCTCGTCGTGCGCCTGCGAGCCCGGGCGGCGCGTCGTCTCGAAGCCGTCGCCGACCTCGACGCCCTTGATCGCCTGGATGCCCATGAGCGCGGCCGCGAGCTGCGCGTCGAGGCGGCGGTCCCAGTGCACGTAGCTCCCGAGCCCCGGGGGCACGCCGTAGGCGAGCACCTCCACGACGCCGCCGAGCGTGTCGCCCTCGTCGTGAGCGCGGTCGATGCGGGCGACCATCGCATCCGAGGTCGCCTTGTCGAAGCAGCGCAGCGGATCGGCGTCGAGCACGTCGACGTCGTCGGGCGTCGGCAGGGCCGAGCCCTCGGGCACGCGCACCGTCTCGATGGAGAGCGTGTGGGAGACGAGACGGATGCCGAGCTCGCCGAGGAAGGCGCGCGCGACCGCGCCGAGGGCGACACGCGCCGCGGTCTCGCGAGCGCTCGCGCGCTCGAGCACGTTGCGCGCCTCGGGGAAGTCGTACTTCTGCATGCCGACGAGGTCGGCGTGGCCGGGGCGCGGGCGCGTGAGGGCGGCGCCTCGGCCCTTCGGGAGCGTCTCGGGGTCGACCGGGGTCGCCGACATGACGTCGACCCAACGCGGCCACTCGGTGTTGCCCACGCGCAGCGCGATGGGGCTGCCCATCGTGCGCCCGAAGCGGATGCCGCCCGAGATCGAGAGCTCGTCCTGCTCGAACTTCATGCGCGCGCCGCGGCCGTAGCCGAGCTTGCGGCGCTGCAGATCGGCCTGGATCTGCTCGGGCGAGATCGGCACGTCGGCCGGCAGCCCCTCGAGGATGGCCACCAGTTCGGGTCCGTGCGACTCACCGGCCGTCAACCAACGCAGCATGCCTCCGATCATCCCACAGCGGCGCGCATGGCCCGGATGACGGCGGCCTCGTCGGCGAGCGGTACCGACGCGTCGCCCGCGACGAAGATGCGGATCTGGTGCACCGCCTGGTGCAGGAGCATCTCGAGGCCGTGCACGACCGTGCCGCCGGCATCCGTCCACGCCGCGGCGAGGGGGGTCGGCCACGGGGCGTAGGCGACGTCGAGGAGCGTCTGTGACCCGCGGAGCGCCGGCAGCGCCACGGTGAACTCCGCCCCGGGCGGGATCGTGCTGACCGCGGCGTCGCTCTCGGCGAGGGCGGCATCCGTCTCGGGTCCGAGCGCGACGACGCGCGACGACGCGAACGTGCCCGAGCCGACGACCTTCGCGACGTCGCGCACGGCGACCGTCACCTCTGCGCCGAGGCTCTCGAGGGCGAGCACGGCGCTCTCGGCCGTCGCTCCCCCGCCGAGCACGGTCGCGCGACGAGCGGATGCCACGCCCGCATCCGCGAGGGCGGCGACGATCCCGTGCACGTCGGTGTTGAACGCCTTCACGGGGCGCCCGTGGTCGAGCAGGATCGTGTTGCCCTGGCGCGTGCGACGCGCGACGTCGTCGACCTCGGGGACGAGCTCGGCGACGCGGCGCTTGAGCGGCATCGTGAGCGACAGCCCGCGCCACTCGGGGGCGAGGCCGGCGAGGAAGCCCTCGAGACCGGCGTCGTCGACCTCGACGCGGTCGTACTCCCAGTCGAGCCCGAGCACCGCGTACGCAGCGCGATGGAGCTGCGGCGACCGGGAGTGCCCGATGGGAGAGCCGAGCACCGCGAGGCGCGTGCGATCAGCCACAGTAGGCGGCGTTCTCGTCGCTCTCCTCGCACCACGCGTACAGCTGCTTCGCCGCGCGGTCGTGCTCCGCGAGCGTGTTGGAGAACACGGTCTCGCCCGTCTTGAGGTTCACCGTCACGAAGTACAGCCACGTGCCGTCGGCAGGGCCCACGGCCGCGTTGACCGCGTCGGCGCCTGGGAGGCCGATGGGCCCGATGGGGAGCCCGGGGTTCGCGTAGGTGTTGTACGGGTTCGACGCGTCGGCGCGCTCCTCGGGCGACGTCCACACGCTCGACATGTCGCCGAGGCCGTAGTGCACGGTCGCGTCCGACTGCAGGAGCATGCCGCGGTCGATGCGGTTCTGGAACACCCGCGCGATCTTCGGCATGTCCTCAAGGTTCGGGCCCGACTCGCGCTGCACGATCGACGCCATCGTGAGTACGGTCAGCCGGTTCTCGGGGGCCACGCCCGCGGCGTCGAGCGTCGCGTACATCTGGTCGACGAGCATCTTGATCGCGCCGTTCGCGGTCACACCGGGGTCGAACGTGTACGTGGCCGGGAACAGCCAGCCCTCGATGCTCGGCGAGTTCGCGGGGATGCCGAACTGCGTGAAGTTCGCGGCCTCGGCCTGCAGCTCCTCGAGCGGGATCTCCGTCGACGCGGCGATGAGCTCGAGCGCCGTCGCGGCGCTCACCCCCTCGGGGATCGTCACGCGGTTGATGATGCGGTTCGCCGGGTCGCGCAGCGCCTCGAGCGCCGCGGCGGCGCTCATCTCCTTCTGCAGCTTGTAGTTGCCCGGCTCGAAGGTGATGCTCGAGTCCTCGAGCAGGAGCGCGTAGAACGCGTCGAAGGTCTTCGTGACGCCCGCGCGCTCGAGCTTCGCGGCGACATCCGACCCGATGTCACCGGGCTCGATGACGATCGTGATCTCCTCGCCGTTGCCCGCGCCCTCGTAGTCGTTGGGCGGGGCGATGCCGAGCACCTCCTGGATCTTCTCGCCGTAGTTGCTCCAGACGTAGACGCCGCCCGCGGTCACGAGACCGAGGATGACGAGCACGGCGATGATCCAGCCCCACGGGCCGCGACCGCGGCGCTTCTTCTTGCGGGGTCGCGCCCCCGCGCCGCCGTCCGAGCCCTCGCGGAGCGCGCGACGCGACAGCGGTGCGGGCTCGCCCGGGTCGGCGACGCTCGTCGCGATCGCCGTCGGGGTCGGGGTCGTCGCCGGGGTCGACGGAGTGAGCGATCCGGGGCCGAAGATGTCGTCCCAGCTCGGTTCAGAGGCCACGTTCAGGGTCCTTCATGCGGGGGACGACGGATCCGGGGGGACGATCCGACATCCGCTCGGAGTCGAGGGCGTTCTGCAGGATGATAACAGCGGCCACCTGGTCCACGACGGAGCGCGAGCCCTTCGTCTTGCGGCCGTTCGCGTGCAGCTGGCGCTGCGCCGACACGGTGCTCATGCGCTCGTCCACGAGGCGCACCGGGGTCTCGGATGCCGCGGCCAGCGCTGCCGCGAACTCGCGCGCATCCGTCGTCGACGGGGTGTCGCCGCCGCTCAACGAGAGGGGCAGCCCGACGACGAGCTCGATCGCGTCGAGCTCGGATGCGTGGGCGAGCACGGCCGCGACCGTGCGGTCGTCGCGCGGCAGCGTCTCGATCGGGGTCGCGATGAGCCCGTCGGGGTCGCAGCGCGAGACGCCGACGCGGGCCCGGCCGACGTCGACGCCGACACGGACGCCTCGACGCATCAGCCGAGGAGCGCCGAGCGGACGCTCTCGAGCGCCGCGGGGAGCGCGGACGCATCCGAGCCGCCGCCCTGCGCCATGTCGTCCTTACCGCCACCCCCGCCGCCGAGCACGGCGGCCGCGCCCTTCGCGAGAGGGCCTGCCTTGACGCCCGCGTCACGGGCGCCCGCCGTCGTCGCGACGATGACCGAGGGCTTGCCCTCGACGCGCGCTGCGAGGGCGACGACAGCCGCCTCCGCCTGCAGGCGCTCGCGCACGGCCGTCACGAGCTTGCGGAGCTCGTCGACCGAGGCGAGCTCGCCGAGATCCTCGATCACCGCGAGCACGTCGCCGACGCGCTTCGCGGCCTGGGCGAGCTCGGGCACGCGGCCCTGCAGCTTGCTCGCCTCGAACGCGGCGATCTTCTTCTCGGCCGCCTTGAGCTGCGACACGAGGTCGGCGATGCGGTCGGGCAGCTGCTCGCGCGGCGTCTTGAGGCTCGACGTGAGCTGGCTCACGATCGCGCGCTCGGCCGCGAGGTCGCGGAAGGCGTCGAGGCCCACGAGCGCCTCCACACGGCGGTTCGCCGAGCCGACGCTCGACTCCGACACGAGGTTGACGAGGCCGACCTCCGCCGAGGTGCGCACGTGAGTACCGGCGCACAGCTCACGCGACCACGGGCCGCCGATGTCGACCATGCGCACGGTGTCGCCGTACTTCTCGCCGAAGAGAGCCATCGCGCCCGCCTTGCGTGCCTCGTCGAGGGGCAGGATGCGCGTCACGACCTCGAGGTTGTCGCGCACCGCGTTGTTGGCGATCTCCTCGATCTCGCTGCGCGTCTCGTGGCTCAGCGCCTGGTTCCAGGAGAAGTCGAGGCGCATGTACCCGGCCTTGTTGAAGGAGCCCGACTGGTGGGCGTCCTGACCGAGAGTCTGGCGGAGCGCCGCGTGGATGAGGTGCGTGGCCGAGTGGGCCTGCGCCGCCGAGTGGCGGTACTCGCGGTCGACGACCGACGTCGCCGGGCGGCCGACGCCGACCTCGCCCGAGCGCACCCGCACGGTGTGGCTCACGAGGCCCTTGACCGGGCGCTGCACGTCGAGCACCTCGAGCTCGAAGCCGTCGCCGACGATGGAGCCCTTGTCGGCCGCCTGGCCGCCGGACTCCGCGTAGAGCGCGGTCTCGGCGAGGATGACCTCGACGGTCTCCCCCGCCCGCGCCGCGGTGACCGAGACGCCGTCCTTGATGAGGCCCAGGATGCGCGACTCGGTCTCGAGGTAGTCGTAGCCCGTGAACACCGTCTCGCCGAGGGCACGCAGCTCGGAGTACACCGAGAGGTCGGCGAGACCGGCCTTCTTCGACTTGGCATCCGCCTTCGCACGTGCCCGCTGCTCCGACATGAGCGCGTCGAACGCCGAACGGTCGACCGAGAGGCCCGCCTCCTCCGCGACCTCGAGCGTGAGGTCGATCGGGAAGCCGAAGGTGTCGTGCAGCAGGAACGCCGTGTCGCCCGAGAGCTTGTCACCGCCCGCCTTCTTCGTGTCCTCGACGGCGACGTCGAGGATCGTGGTCCCGGATGCGAGCGTGCGCAGGAAGGTCTCCTCCTCGCCGAGAGCGAGGCGCGAGGTGCGCTCGTACTCCGCGTCGACCTCCGGATACGCGTCGCGCATCGCGAGGCGCGACGCGTCGAAGAGCTCCGCGAAGCTCGGCGCGTCGACGCCCAGCAGACGCATCGCGCGGACGACGCGACGCAGGAGGCGGCGCAGGATATAGCCGCGGCCCTCGTTCGACGGCGCGACGCCGTCGGTCATGAGCATGAGACTCGAGCGCACGTGGTCGGCGATGACGCGCATCCGCACGTCGTCGTCGTGCTGGGCCCCGTAGCGGCGCCCCGAGAGCTCCGCTGCCATGTCGAGCACCGGGCGCACCTGGTCGATCTCGTACATGTTGTCGACGCCCTGCTTGAGGAACGCCACGCGCTCCATGCCCATGCCGGTGTCGATGTTCTTCTTCGGCAGCTCGCCCGCGATGTCGAAGTCGGTCTTCGAGCGCACCTCCTTGAGGAGGTACTGCATGAAGACGAGATTCCAGATCTCCAGATACCGGGAGTCGTCGACCGCCGGGCCGCCGTCCGCACCGTACTGGGGGCCGCGGTCGAAGTAGATCTCCGAGCACGGTCCGCCGGGGCCCGGCTGGCCCGTGTGCCAGTAGTTGTCCGACTTGCCGAGGCGCTGGATGCGCTCCTCGGGCAGACCGGCGATCCGCTTCCAGAGCTCGATCGCCTCGTCGTCGTCCTCGTAGACCGTCACCCACAGGTCGCGCTCCTCGAAGCCGAGGCCGCCATCCGACTCCGCCGTCGTCAGCAGCTCCCACGCGTAGGAGATCGCCCCCTCCTTGAAGTAGTCGCCGAAGGAGAAGTTGCCGTTCATCTGGAAGAACGTGCCGTGACGGGTGGTCTTGCCGACCTCCTCGATGTCGAGCGTGCGGATGCACTTCTGCACGCTCGTGGCACGGGGGAACGGCGCGGGCACGACACCCGTGAAGTACGGGATGAACGGCACCATGCCGGCCACCGTGAACAGCAGCGTCGGGTCGTCGGTGACGAGGGATGCCGACGGGACGACGGTGTGGCCGCGGTCGCCGAAGAAATTCAGCCAGCGACGTTGGATCTCAGCGGTCTGCACAGGAACTCCGTAAAGATGTCCCGTCGGGACGAGGCCTGCGGGCCGCCGGCCCGACGGCGGGTGGGATCAGGACTTGGCGCGCTGGGCGAGGTCGTCGATCGCGTCCTGAGCGTTCGCGACGGCCTGCTTGAGCTCCGCCTCGCGGGCCTTGTAGCCCGTCACGACGGCGTCGCCGAATTCGCGGGCCTTGTGATCGACCTCATCGAAGAACTGCTTGCCCTGAGGGGTCTTGGCGACCTCGTGTGCGACGACGAAGCCGATGGCGACTCCGGCGATCAGAAGCAGTGCACCCTTCATCGTGTTCCTCACTTCTCGTTCGCGGACGTCGAGCGGCGGATGCCGCGCAACTCCCCTAGCCTATGCCGTTCTCGGCGACCCCGTTTGGTGAGCGCCGAATGCAGAACGCCCCGGGAGCATGTCCCGGGGCGTTCGGTGCTGAGTGCTTAGCGGGCCGCGTAGTACTCGACCACGAGCTGCACGTCGCAGGTCACGGGGACCTCGGCGCGCTTCGGGCGACGCACGAGGCGCGCCTGCAGCTTGTCGAGCTCGACCTCGAGGTAGCCCGGGGTCTTGGGCAGCACGTCGACGTGACCGCCGGCAGCGGCGACCTGGAACGGCTCGGTCGACTCCGAGCGCTCCTTGACGTGGATGAGCTGACCCGGCTTCACACGGAACGACGGGCGGTCGACGATCTTGCCGTCGACGAGGATGTGGCGGTGCACGACGAACTGGCGCGCCTGCGCCGTGGTGCGGGCGAAGCCGGCACGCAGCACGAGGGCGTCGAGACGCATCTCGAGCAGCTCGACGAGGTTCTCACCGGTGAGGCCCTGCGTGCGACGGGCCTCGTTGAAGACGATGCGCAGCTGCTTCTCGCGGATGCCGTACTGCTCGCGCAGACGCTGCTTCTCGCGCAGACGCACCGCGTAGTCGCTGTCGGCCTTGCGCTTGGTGCGACCGTGCTCGCCCGGGGCGTAGGGACGCTTCTCGAGGTAACGGGCGGCCTTCGGCGTCAGCGGGATGCCGAGCGCGCGCGAGAGGCGGACCTTGCGGCGGTCCTGGGACTTGGTGGTCATGGATGTCCTTCCAACACGTGGCCGCGGCTTTCGCAGCTCACAGACGTGCATCCCTCCGTCCGGCGTTCCGGGCGCACGTCGACGCGACCGGCGGAACTGAAGGTGGGATGTGTTCGGACTCGAACCGGTACAGCCTACCAGAAGGGGGCTACTCCCCCGGCGTCTCCTCGCGCTTGGGCAGCGGCTTGCCCGTGAGGAGCGCGCGCAGCCGCTCGAGGCGCGCAGACAGCTCTCGCTCGTAGCCGTTGCCCGTCGGCGCGTAGTAGCGCGTGCCGCGCAGCTCGTCGGGGAGGTACTGCTGCTCGGCGACCCCGAACGGCGCGTCGTGCGCGTACTGATAGCCCTTGCCGTGACCGAGGCGCTTGGCGCCCGGGTAGTGCGCGTCGCGCAGGTGCTTCGGGACGCGCCCGATGCGGCCCGCCCGCACATCCGCGATCGCCTTGTCGACGCCCAGGTACGACGCGTTCGACTTGGGCGCGGTCGCGAGGTACACGACCGCCTCGGCGAGCAGGATGCGGCCCTCGGGCATGCCGATGAGCTGAACGCCCTGCGCGGCGGCGACCGCGATCTGGAGCGCCTGCGGGTCGGCCATGCCGATGTCCTCGGCGGCCGAGATCATGATGCGCCGTGCGATGAACCGCGGGTCCTCGCCCGCCTCGATCATGCGCGCCAGGTAGTGCAGCGACGCGTCGACGTCGGAGCCGCGGATCGACTTGATGAAGGCGCTGATGACGTCGTAGTGCTCGTCGCCCTGTCGGTCGTAGCGCAGGAGCGCGCGGTCGACCGTCGCCGCGACGATCTCGGGGGTGATCTCGGGGGTCTCGCCCTCCTGCGCGGTGTCGGGCGCGGCCGCGACGATCGCGGCCGCCTCGAGCGCCGTGAGGGCGCGGCGGGCGTCGCCGGATGCGAGCCGCACGATCGCGGCGCGCGCATCGTCCGAGAGCGACACGGCCCCGCCGAGCCCGCGCGGGTCGGCGACGGCGCGGTCGACGAGCATGCCCAGGTCGTCGTCCGAGAGCGGCTCGAGGGTGAGGAGCAGCGAGCGGGACAGCAGGGGCGCGACAACGGAGAACGACGGGTTCTCGGTCGTCGCGGCCACGAGGATGACCCAGCCGTTCTCGACGCCCGGGAGCAGCGCATCCTGCTGGGCCTTCGTGAAGCGGTGGATCTCGTCGAGGAAGAGCACGGTCGAGATGCCGTAGAGGTCGCGCGTCGAGCGCGCCTCGTCCATGACCTGGCGCACGTCCTTGACGCCCGCGGTCACGGCCGAGAGCTCGACGAACCGTCGGCCCGAGCTGCGCGCGATCGCCTGCGCGAGAGTCGTCTTGCCGGTTCCCGGCGGACCCCACAGGATCACGGACACCGAGCCCGACTCGCCCGTCTGGTCGCGCGCGAGGTTGACGAGCGGCGAGCCGGGTGTGAGCAGATGCCGCTGCCCCGCGACCTCGTCGAGCGAGGTGGGCCGCATCCGCACCGCCAGCGGGGTCGACCCCGTGCGGAGTCCCTGCTGGCCGGTCATGCGCTCATGCTAACCGCGGCGCCCGACGCGCGCCGTCGCCGGGTTTGGAGCGCCACGGGGCGCTCGTTAGAGTTCACGGTGGGCCGCGCGGGATGCGGCCCGACCCGTCGGAGAGGACCGCGAGTGGCATCGAGTCGGCAGCAGCGCGAGCAGCGCGAGGCGCGGGAGCGCCTCCGGGCGTACCAGGCTCGACAGGAGGTGCACGACCGGCGCATCAAGCGGCGCCGTCGTGACAACGTGCTCGCGGTCGCGGGCGGCCTCCTCGTCGCCGCTCTGGCGATCACGACGCAGGTCGTCTACTTCACCGCCGGTCCCGGCGCCCCGGCGCCCGCGCCGAGCGCCTCGCCCTCCGAGACGCCGAGCGCGCAGGCGGGTGAGAACGTGGGCGCTCCGGATGCCGACCTCGCCGAGGACCGGGTCTGGACGGGTGAGCTCGTCATCAACGACGTCGCGCTCGGCATCGAGCTCGACGGCACGAAGGCTCCGCAGGCGGTCGCGGGCTGGGTCCAGGACGTCCAGGACGGCTACTACGAGGGCAAGACCTGCCACCGCCTCGCCACCAACGACGGCTTCTCGTTCCTGCAGTGCGGCTCGCTCGACGGCACGGGCGCGGGCGACCCCGACTTCCGGTACGGCCCCATCGAGAACGCCCCGGCCGACAGCATCTACCCCGCGGGCACGATCGCGATGGCGCGCGCCGGCGGCGACGCCTACAGCAACGGTCACCAGTTCTTCGTCGTGACGGCCGACACGATGCTCCCCGCCGACCAGGCGGGCGGCTACACCGTCGTCGGCACGGTCACGAGCGGCCTCGACGAGCTCATCGCCCAGGTCACCTCGGCGGGCGTCGACGAGGCCACGGTCGGCAGCGACGGCACGGGCAAGCCCGTGGTCCCCGCCACCATCACGCGGGTGACGCTGCAATAGGCTGTCACGGGCCGGGGAGACGAACCGGCCACGAGGCGAGAGCAGGAGATGCAGTGAGCGACGAGCAGACGGGCCCCTGGGGCCGCGTCGACGACGACGGCACGGTGTACGTCCGCGGGGCCGCCGGCGAACGGGCCGTCGGCCAGTACCCGGATGCCACCCCCGAGGAGGCGCTCGCCTACTACGAGCGCAAGTTCGCCGAGCTCGAGGGTCAGGTGAGCCTCCTCGAGCAGCGTCTGCGCGGCGGTGCGCCCGCTCAGGACGTCGCGAAGGCCGTCGCGGCCCTCGCGCCTTCGATCCCCGAGGCGAACGCCGTGGGCGACCTGCAGGCTCTCTCCGACCGCCTCGCGAAGCTCCAGGAGACACTCGGCGAGGCCGCCGAGAAGCAGAGCGCCGAGGCGCAGCAGGCCGTCGCGGATGCGATCGCCGATCGCGAGGCGATCGTCGCCGAGGCGGAGGCCCTCGCCGCGCAGGATCTCTCCAAGGCGCAGTGGAAGCAGGTGTCGGCGCAGCTCGACGCACTGTTCGCCCGCTGGCAGACCGCTCAGCACAGCAGTCCCCGCATCCCGAAGAAGGACGGCGATGAGCTGTGGAAGCGGTTCCGCACCGCGCGCTCGACGATCGAGGCCGCCCGCAAGGCGTTCTTCGCGGAGCTCGACACGGTGCACCGCGACGCCCGCGCCCGCAAGCAGGCGCTCGTCGAGAAGGCCGAGGCCCTCGCCGACAAGGGTGCCGCGGGCATCCCCGACTACCGCCGGCTGCTCGACGACTGGAAGGCCGCGGGCCGCGCCGGCAAGAAGGCCGACGACGCCCTGTGGGCCCGGTTCAAGGCGGCGGGCGACGTGCTCTACGGCGCGAAGGCCGAGGCCGACGCCATCGAGAACGTCGAGTTCGGCGAGAACCTCGAGAAGAAGCTCGCGCTCCTCGAGGAGGCCGAGCCGCTGCTCCAGGCGACCGACCGCACCGCGGCGCGCACGAAGCTCACCGACATCCAGCGCCGCTGGGACGAGATCGGCAAGGTGCCGCGCGACCAGGTACGCGTCATCGAGGACCGCCTCCGGAAGATCGAGACGGCCGTGCGCAAGCTCGAGGAAGAGCACTGGAACCGCACGAACCCCGAAAAGCAGGCGCGGAGCGAGGGTTTCGCGGCCCAGCTCGAGCAGGCGATCGCGAAGGCCGAGGAGGACCTCGCCGCCGCGCAGAAGGCGGGCGACAAGCGCAGCATCCAGAAGGCCGAGGAGGAGCTCGCCGCCAAGCGGGCCTGGCTCTCGGCCCTCGGCTGAGCGCCCGCCCCCCTCCGACGGTTCTCCACAGGGCCGGTTCCGCACAGATCGGCTGATCCCGCGCATCCGGGACGGCGGACCGCGGCACGCTGAGCGGGTGACACCGTTCCCCGTGCTCCACGAGCTCGCCGAGGTCGAGCTGCAGGCCGCCGTCCTCGACGGCGAGTGCTACCGGCTCGCCGACGCATACGTGCCCATCGGGGTCGCACCGTCGACTCCCGTGCGTGCCGCCGCAGCCGTCGGCACACGCTCACCGCGGCTCGTCGCGGCGCTCGCCTCGGCCGCGTGGGTCTGGCACGCGCTCCCGGCGCCGCCGAGCCGACCGGAGTTCCTCGTCGACATCCGCGCCCGCTGGCGCCCGCCCGCGGCCCAGCGCATGCACATCACCGAGAGCGTCCTGCGCCCCGGCGACGTCGTGCGGTACGGAGCGGCCGGCGTCACCTCTCCCCTGCGCACCGCGCTCGACCTCGCCCGTTTCCGCGAGGCCTTCGGCGACGAGGAGCGCGCGATCGTGCGCGCACTCGCCGAGATCGGGGGCTTCGGGCTCGCCGAGGCGGTCTCCGCGATGGAACGCGGCCGCCACCTGCACGGCAAGGTCGAGGCGCGACGGCGCCTGCGCGCCGCGCTCAGCCCGAGTTGACCCGGTAGACGTCGTAGACGGCGTCGATGCGGCGCACGGCGTTCAGCAGCCGGTCGAGGTGCACAGTATCGCCCATCTCGAACACGTAGCGGCTGATCGCGAGCCGATCGCTCGAGGTCGACACGTTCGCCGAGAGGATGTTGACGTGGTGCTCCGAGAGCACGCGCGTGATGTCCGAGAGCAGCCCCGCGCGGTCGAGAGCCTCCACCTGGATCTGCACGAGGAAGAGGCTCGACGAGGTCGGAGCCCACTGCACGTCGATCATGCGGTCGGGCTGCGTCAGGAGCGTCTTGACGTTGACGCAGTCGGAGCGGTGCACCGAGACGCCCGCGCCGCGCGTGACGAATCCGACGATCTCGTCGCCCGGCACGGGGGTGCAGCACTTCGCGAGCTTGACGAGGATGTCGGGGGCGCCCCGCACGAGCACGCCCGAATCGCTCGGGCGCAGTGCACGCTGCCGCGTCTTCGGGGTGAAGGCGAGCTCGTCCTCGGTCTCGACGTCCGTCTGGAGCGAGGCCAGCACCTTCTCGATGACCGACTGCGTCGACACATGCCCCTCGCCGACCGCGGCGTAGAGCGCCTCCACGCCGTCGTAGCGCATCTGCGCCGCGACCGCGTTGACGACGTCCTGGCTCATGAGCTTCTGGAGCGGGAGGTTCTGCTTCCGCATCGCGCGCGCGATCGACTCCTTGCCCTGCTCGATCGCCTCCTCGCGGCGCTCCTTCGTGAACCAGCCGCGGATCTTGTTGCGCGCTCGGGCGGACTTGACGAAGTTGAGCCAGTCCTGGCTGGGGCCGGCATCCGGGTTCTTCGACGTGAAGATCTCGACGACGTCGCCCGAGTTGAGCACCGACTCGAGCGGCACGAGGCGTCCGTTCACCTTCGCGCCCATCGTGCGGTAGCCGATCTCGGTGTGCACCGCGAACGCGAAGTCGACGGGCGTCGCACCCGCGGGCAGACCGATGACCTTGCCCTGCGGAGTGAAGACGTAGACCTCCTTGGCACCGATCTCGAAGCGCAGGTTGTCGAGGAACTCCCCCGGGTCCGAGGTCTCGGCCTGCCAGTCGCTGATGTGGGCGAGCCACGCCATCTCCGTGCCCGAGCGGTCGGCCCCGGCATCCGAGCGACCGGTCGCCATGCGCTCCTTGTACGCCCAGTGCGCGGCGACACCGAACTCGGCGCGCTCGTGCATCTCGTGCGTGCGGATCTGGATCTCGACCGCGCGGCCCTTCGGACCGATGACCGTCGTGTGCAGCGATTGGTAGAGGTTGAACTTCGGGGTCGCGATGTAGTCCTTGAAGCGGCCCGGGATGGGGTTCCAGCGCGCGTGGATCGCACCGAGCACGGCATAGCAGTCGCGGATCGAACTCACGAGCACGCGGATGCCGACGAGGTCGTAGATCTCGTCGAATTCGCGTCCGCGCAGCACCATCTTCTGGTAGATCGAGTAGTACTGCTTCGGCCGGCCGACGACCTGGCCCTTGATCTTCGAGCTGCGCAGGTCGTCCGTGACGGCGTCGATGACCTGCTGCACGAACTGCTCGCGCTGCGGCGTGCGGTCGCGCACGAGGCTCTCGATCTCGACGTAGAGCTTCGGGTAGAGCACCGCGAAGCTCAGGTCCTCGAGCTCCCACTTGATGGTCTGGATGCCGAGGCGGTGCGCGAGCGGCGCGTAGATCTCGAGGGTCTCCTGCGCCTTGCGCGCGGCCGACTCCTGCGGCACGAAGCCCCACGTGCGGGCATTGTGCAGGCGGTCGGCGAGCTTGATGATGAGCACGCGGATGTCCTTCGACATCGCGACGACCATCTTGCGCACCGTCTCGGCCTGCGCCGAGTCGCCGTACTTGAGCTTGTCGAGCTTCGTGACGCCGTCGACGAGCATCGCGATCTCGTCGCCGAAGTCGGCACGCAGCATGTCGAGCGTGTACTCGGTGTCCTCGACGGTGTCGTGCAGCAGCGCCGCCGCGATCGTCTTCGGACCGATGCCGAGGTCCGCGAGGATCTGCGCGACGGCGACCGGATGCGTGATGTACGGCTCGCCGCTGCGGCGCTTCTGCCCGTCGTGCGCACGCTCCGCGGCCGTGTAGGCACGTTCGATGAGCGCGATGTCGGCCTTCGGGTGGTGCGATCGCACCGTCTTGTACAGACGGTCGACGGCGCCCGTCGGCTGCGACCGCGAGAACAGCCTCGGAAGCAGCGCGCGCCGGGACGCGGTGTTCTGCGTCTCGGTGCTCATCGCGCGTCCTCCTGGAACTTCGATTCTAGAAGGCGCACGCGACGGTCACCGGCTCACGCCGCCTGGAGCTCGCCGCGGCGCTGCAGCACGCGCTTGTCGCGCTTGGCGATCTCCGGCTCGCGCTCACGGAACACCGAGTACAACGGCGCACCGAAGGCGGGCGTCGAGTAGGTGCCCGCGATCGTGCCGACGAGCAGAGCGAGCGAGATGTCGCGCAGCGTGTCGGCACCGAGCACGAACGCGCCGATGAACAGGATCGCCGCGACCGGCAGCGCCGCCACGACACCCGTGTTGATCGACCGGACGAGCGTCTGGTTGACCGCGAGGTTGACTGCCTCGCCGAAGGTGCGCGACGAGTCGTCGCCGAGCTCCGCTGTGTTCTCGCGGATCTTGTCGAACACGACGACCGTGTCGTACAGCGAGTAGCCGAGGATCGTGAGGAAGCCGATGACGGCCGCGGGTGTGATCTCCCAGCCCGTCGCGGCGTAGATGCCGACGCTGATGATGAGGTCGTGCAGGAGCTTGAGGATCGCGGCGATCGACATCTTCCACGTGCGGAAGTAGAGCGCCATGAACACGAGCGCGAGCACGAGGAACACGAGGAGGGCGCGGAGCGCGCTCTGCGTGATGTCCTCACCCCACGTGGCGCCGATGAACGAGGCCGAGACCGAGTCGGTCGCGTAGGCCTCCTCGAGGTTCGCGGTGACATCGCGCGTCTCGGTGTCGTTCAACTGGTCGGTCTGCACGCGCACGCCGCTGTCGCCGACCGTGCTCACGCGCACCACGGCCTCGGGGACGACCTCGTGCACGGCGTCCTCGGCGAGCGTGATGTCGATCGGGTCGCGGTTCTCCGCCGGGATCTCCGACACGAGGAACTGCGATCCGCCGCGGAACTCGATGCCGAAGTTGAACCCGTTGAGGAAGTCGCCGCCACCGCGGACGAAGGGCACCGCGACCGAGGCGATCATGAGGATCGCGGCGATCGCGAACCAGATGCGGCGCTTGCCGACGAAGTCGACGCTGCGCGCACCGGTGTAGAGGTCGTTGCCGAGTCGCTGGAACGGGCCGGCCATCAGCGTGCCTCCTTCTTCCCGGTCGAGTTCTTCTTCGGGCCGGTCGCAGCGGATGCCTCGAGCTCGGCGGCCTTGCGCTCGGCGATCGTCTGGCGACGCTCCGCCTCACGGCTCGCGCCCGCACGGCGCGCATCCTTCGTGACGCGGAACTCCGCGCGGCCCCGGTAGACGGCGCCGAGCGCCGTGGGGTCGAGGCCGGATGCGGGGTGCCCGCTCGCGAAGAACTTGGTCGTCGCGAGCAGCTGCATCATCGGGTGCGTGAAGAGGATGACGATGATGACGTCGATGATCGTCGTGACACCGAGCGTGAGCGCGAAGCCGCGCACCGAGCCGACGGCGAGGACGAAGAGGATGATCGCGGAGAGCAGGTTGACGCTCTTCGCCGCGAGCACCGTGCGCAGGGCGCGCTTCCATCCGGCCTCGACGGCTCCCACGAGGCTGCGGCCGTCGCGGAGCTCGTCGCGGATGCGCTCGAAGTACACGATGAACGAGTCGGCCGTGAATCCGATCGCGACGATGAGACCCGCGATGCCGGCGAGCGACAGTCGATAGCCCTCGCGCCACGACATGATGTTCACCACGAAGTAGGTGATGACTCCCGCGACGATGAGCGATGCGATCGTGACCGTGCCGAGCAGTCGGTACTGGAACAGCGAGTAGATGAACACGAGGATGAGGCCGATGAGGCCCGCGATGAGACCGCTCTGCAGCTGCGTCTGACCGAGGGTGGCCGAGATCGTATCGGTCGACTCGACGGTGAAGCCCACGGGGAGCGCACCGAACTTGAGCTGGTCGGCGAGCACCTTCGACGACTCCTGCGTGAAGCCGCCCGAGATCTGCGCGCGTCCGTCGTTGATCGGGTCGTTCGCCGACGGCGCGAGCACCACCGCGCCGTCGAGCACGACCGCGAAGCGGTTGCGCGGCGACTCGAGGTTGACGAGGCGCTTCGTCACCTTCGAGAAGGCCTCGGTGCCGTCGCCGTTGAAGGTCAGGTTGACGATCCACTCGCCCGTCGAGACACCCGTCGAGGTCGTGCGGATGCCCGCGGTGGCGTCGGAGATGTCGCCACCCTGCACCTCGACCGGTCCGAGGAGGTACTTCTCCTGCCCGTACTGGTCGCACGTGATGAGAGGCTCGGCCGAGGGGGCCGCGCTCGCCGTCGCGCTGTCGAGCTGGTCGCAGCTGAAGGCGTCGTACTGCTCCTGCAGCTCGGGCGTGACCCACGCGAGGTCGGAGCCGTCGGTCGGGTCGGCCGTCGGCGTGGCGGCCGGTGCCGGGGTCTCCGTGACCTCCGGCTGCGCGGGGGCGTCGGTCGCCTCCGGATCGGCCGGCGCGTCGGTCGCGGCGGGGTCCGCCGTGGAGCCGTCGGACGGCTCGTCGGTCGGGGTGACGACCGACGAGGTCGGTGCGCCCGCGAGCAGCACGGCGCGGAAGTCCATGCGCGCGGACTGCTTGATGCGGTCGAGCGTCGCCTGATCCGGGGTCTTGCCGGGGATCGAGATGACGATCTTGTCGCCGCCCTGCGTCGTGATCTCCGACTCCGAGACGCCCGCGGCGTCGATGCGGTCGCGGATGATCTGCACCGACTGCTGCAGCTGCTCGTCGGTGACCTGCTGCCCGTCCTCGAGGGTCGGGGTCAGGATGATCTGCGTGCCGCCGTCGAGGTCGAGCGCGAGCTTGGGCGCCCAGCCCCAGCCCCACCACAGCGCACCGGCCGTGTTGAGCCCGACGAGCAGGACGATGATGCCGGCCAGCCAGCCGAGCGAGCGCCAGGCCTTCCGGACCGGCGTGGAACGTGCCGCCACCGCTTACTCTGCGGTCTCGGTGGGCTTCTGGCGCGGCGCGCGCTTCGGCTTCTCGACGCGCTCGCCGAACTCGGGCTCCACGGCGTCGGCAGCGGGCGACTCGACCTCGGTCTCCGCCTCGGCCGTCACGTCGGCGTCGCCGGCGAGCTCGTCCTCGGCGACGGGCGCCTCGTCCTCGACGACGCGGACGATGGTCTGGCGGTGCAGACGGAGCTTGGTGCCGGGCGTCGTCTCGATGACGGCCTCGTTGGAGTCGTCGTCGATCGACACGAGGGTGCCGAAGATGCCGTGCTGGGTCATGACCTCGGCACCGGGGACCAGCTTCGTCTGAAGGGTCTCGGCCTCGGCCTTGCGCTTCTTCGAGCTGCGCCACGTGAAGAAGATCATCACCACCAGCAGGCCGGCGAGCAGGATCAGCGTGTAGTCCATGAGGAGAAGGGTGCCTTCCGGGATGTGAGGGGAACGGCGTATCAGCCTACGGGTGCGCGGCTTCGCGGTCCCCGAGAATCATACGTCATCGTCGAAGAGCGTCTCGGCGGTCGCGCGAGCGGCGCCCGCGGGCCGCTTACCGAGGTGATCCCAGGCCCGCGGCGTCGCGACGCGACCGCGCGGCGTACGGCTGATCATGCCGATGCGCACGAGGAACGGCTCGACGACCGACTCGATCGTCTCCGGCTCCTCGCCCACCGACACGGCGAGCGTCGAGAGCCCGACCGGTCCCCCGTCGAAGCGTGTGAGGATGGCGTCGAGCACGGCGCGGTCGAGGCGGTCGAGGCCGAGCGGGTCGACGTCGTACAGCTCGAGCGCGGCCTGCACCGCGGCGTGGTCGGCGGACCGCTCGTGCACGAGCGCGTAGTCCCGCACGCGGCGCAGCAGGCGGTTGGCGATGCGAGGCGTGCCGCGGCTGCGCGAGGCGATCTCGGCGCGCGCATCCGGGGCGAGGTCGAGCCCGAGCAGGCGCGCGGCCCGTGCGAGCACCTCGTCGAGCTCGCCGTCGTCGTAGAACTCGAGGTGCGCCGTGAAGCCGAAGCGGTCGCGCAGCGGGTTGGGCAGCAGGCCCGAACGCGTCGTCGCGCCGACGAGGGTGAAGGGCGCTAGGTCGAGCGGGATGCTCGTGGCACCGGCGCCCTTGCCCACCATGATGTCGATGCGGAAGTCCTCCATCGCGAGGTACAGCATCTCCTCGGCGGAGCGCGCCATCCGGTGGATCTCGTCGATGAAGAGCACCTCGCCAGGGACCAGGCTCGAGAGCAGCGCGGCGAGGTCGCCCGCGTGCTGGATGGCGGGGCCGCTCGACATGCGGAGCGGGCGCGCGCCCTCGTGAGCGACGATCATCGCGAGCGTCGTCTTGCCGAGCCCGGGAGGGCCCGCGAGCAGGATGTGGTCGGGCGTGCGCTGCTGGAGCTCGGCCGCGCGCAGAAGCAGCTGGAGCTGACCGCGCGCCTTCGCCTGGCCGACGAACTCGGCGAGCGAGCGAGGACGCAGGGCGCCCTCGAACGCGAGCTCGGCCTCCGACTCCGCGCCGGGGGCGGTGATCGGGTCGCTCACGCGCGCACCCCCGCCCGCTGGGGCCCGATCCGGCCGAGGGCGAGCCGCAGAAGCGCCGCCGTCTCGGTGGGCGCCGTGTCGCCGAGCTCGGCGAGGAGCTCCTCGACGGCCGCGGCCGCGGTGCGCTCGGGCCAGCCGAGGCCGACGAGCGCGGCCACGACATCCGCATCCGGCGCGACGACCGGCACTCCGGCCCGCGCGGGACTCGGCGCGACGACCTTGCCGGCGAGCGACACCGTGATGAGCTTCGCGGTCTTCGGGCCGATGCCGGAGACGCGGCGGAAGGGCGCGTCGTCCTCGTCGGCGACCGCGCGCGCGATCTCCTCGGGGCTCAACTGGGCGAGCACGCCGAGCGCGGACTTCGGACCGACGCCCGAGACGCTGCGCAGGAGGTCGAAGAGCTCGAGCTGCTCGCGCGTCGAGAAGCCGAAGAGGCTCAGCTCGTCTTCGCGGACGATGAGCGCCGTGTGCACGAACGCCTCCGAGCCCGTGCGCAGCGAGAGCGCGTGGTCGGGCGTGAGGGCGACGTGCATGCCGACGCCGCCGACCTCGATGACGGCGCTGCCGCCCGCGACGTGCAGGACCGTGCCGCGGACACTCGAAATCATGTTCTAGAGTCTACGTTTGCCCGCGGACTTCTCGGCGTCGCGCCACGCCCGTTGCGCCGGGGTCAATCCGCCCGCCGCACCCGCATCCGGAGCGGTCGCTCCCCCGCGCCAGCCGTGGCAGATCGCGAGCGCGAGGGCGTCGGCCGCATCCGCGGGCTTCGGGATCTCGGCGAGCCCGAGCACCCGCGCGACCATCGCCCCGACCTGCGCCTTGTCGGCCGAGCCGTAGCCCGTGATGGCCGCCTTGACCTCGCTCGGCGTGTGCAGCGCGACCTGGAGGCCCGCCTCCGCAGCCTTCGCGACGGCGATGCCGCTCGCCTGCGCGGTGCCCATGACGGTGCGCAGGTTGTGCTGCGCGAACACGCGCTCGACCGCCACGGCATCCGGCCGGTGCTCGGCGATCGCCGCCGCGATGCCCTCGGACACCGCGAGCAGCCGTGCGGGCAGTTCGGCATCCGGGGGCGTGCGGATGACGCCCACATAGACGAGCGACACCCGGCGGTCGGGCAGCACGTCGACCACGCCCACGCCGCACCGCGTCAGCCCGGGGTCGATCCCGAGCACGCGCAGCGCCTGGCCGGCGATGTCAGTCCTCGGCGTCGAGCTCGGCCTGCACGTCGGCCGGGATGTCGAAGTTGCTGAACACGTTCTGCACGTCGTCGCTGTCCTCGAGGGCGTCGATGATGCGGAACACCTTCTTCGCCGTCTCGGCATCGACCTCGACCTTGAGGTTCGGCACGAACTCGGCCTCGGCCGAGTCGTAGTCGAGCCCGGCCTCCTGGAGGGCGGTGCGCGCTGCGACGAGATCGCTCGGCTCGGTGATGACCTCGAAACCGCCGCCCTGGTCGACGACGTCCTCGACGCCCGCCTCCATGACGGCCTCGAGGATCGCGTCCTCGGTGACGCCGTCGGCCTTCGTGATCGAGATGACGCCCTTGCGGCTGAAGTTGTAGGCGACCGAGCCGGGGTCGGCGAGCGTGGCGCCGTTGCGGCTGAGAGCCGTGCGCACCTCGGCGGCGGCGCGATTCTTGTTGTCGGTCAGACACTCGATCATGAGGGCGACGCCGTTGGGGCCGTACGCCTCGTACATGATGTTCGTGTACTCGATGGCCTCACCCGAGATGCCCGCGCCGCGCTTGATGGCGCGGTCGATGTTGTCGTTCGGCACCGAGGTCTTCTTGGCCTTCTGCACCGCGTCGTACAGCGTCGGGTTGCCGCTGAGGTCGGCGCCGCCGAGCTTCGCGGCGACCTCGATGTTCTTGATGAGCTTGGCGAACGACTTCGCGCGGCGTGCGTCGATGACCGCCTTCTTGTGCTTGGTCGTCGCCCACTTGGAATGCCCGCTCACGGTGCTCCTCTCGAAGAAAATGCGGGGGCCAGTCTAGTCGGGCCCGTTCAGGCGGGCTGTGCACGCGCTCCCGCGCGGCGCTCCGGGAGCCGGATGCCGGCGTCCCGCGCCTCGAGCTCGGCGAGGCGGTGCACCACCTCCGCGTCCTGGGCCAGCCAGGCGCGCACGGGGCGGGGCGAGATCCGGGCGAGCTCCTTCGCCGTGGCGTCGTCGAGCGCCCGCAGCGCGAGCAGGGAGTGGCCGTCCTCGAGCGCGAGGAGCGCGCGGGTCGTGCGCGCGCGGAGCACGAAGCGGACCCGCGGCAGCAGCCACACGAGCAGCACGATCGCGATCGGCAGCGCGGCGACGCCGACTCCCGCGCCCACCGCGATCGACTCGATGACCGCCTGCCCGTTGCGCCCGGCGTCCGCGAGGGAGCCGCCCGCGCCCGCCGCGGAGTCGAGGATGCCGCGCACCCCGTCGCCCAGGAGCGGCAGGCCGCTGAGCGACTCGCCGAGCTCCCCCATCGTGTCCTGGAAGCCGGTGCCCGCATCCTCGAGTCGCCCGAAGGCCTTCCCGAAGGCGGCGATCACGCCGTGCACCGTGACGCCCGCGACGATCGCGAGGGCGAGGACGACGACCGCGGAGAGGTCGGCGATGATCTGCCGCGCACGGCGCGGGGCGAAGTCGGCGTAGAGCGTCATGCGCCCAGCATGGCAGCGCTCGCTGTTATGCAGGAGGCCGGAAGCTGTTGTGCAGGACTCGCGCCCGGCACCCCTGGATTCTCAGGGCACTGCCGACAGGCACACCAGCGGACTCCTGCACAACAGCGGACTCCTGCACAACAGCGGACTCCTGCACAACAGCGAGTTCCCGCACAGCGAGTTCCTGCACAACAGCGTCAGGATGCGGCGCGCACGCGATCGAGGAAGCGGACGTGGAAGCGGTGCTCGCCCGTGACCTCCGGGTGGAACGAGGTTCCCAGCAGGTTGCCCTGCTCGACCGCGACGACCCGCCCGTCCGGGAGGGCCGCGAGCACGCGGGCGCGCTCCCCCACCGACTCGACGACCGGTGCGCGGATGAACACCGCGTGCACGGCGGGCTCCCCGAGCTCCGGGACGTCGAGGTCGGTCTCGAAGGAGTCGTTCTGGTTGCCGAACGCGTTGCGGCGCACCACGACGTCGAGCCCGCCGAGGCTCTGCTGCCCGGCGATCGCGTCGATCACGGTGTCGGCGAGCATGATGAGTCCCGCGCACGTGCCGTACACGGGCATCCCGGCGGCGATGCGCGCGCGCAGCGGCTCGGCGACCCCGAACATCCGGCTCAGCTTGTCGATGACGCTCGACTCGCCGCCCGGGAGGACGATCCCCGCGACGTCGTCGAGCTCCTGCGGACGGCGCACGGGCACCGCATCCGCTCCGAGGGCGCGCAGCACCGCGAGGTGCTCGCGCACGTCGCCCTGGAGGGCGAGGACGCCGACCCGGAGACCCTCGCCGGGGTTACCAGCCACGTTCGGCGAGGCGGTGCGGGGCGGGCAGGTCGGCGACGTTGATGCCGACCATGGCCTCGCCGAGACCGCGCGACGCCTCGGCGATGACCGCCGGGTCGTCGAAGAAGGTCGTGGCCTTGACGATCGCGGCCGCGCGCTTCGCGGGCTCGCCCGACTTGAAGATGCCGGAGCCGACGAAGACGCCGTCCGCGCCGAGCTGCATCATGAGCGCGGCATCCGCGGGCGTCGCGACGCCGCCCGCCGTGAACAGCACGACCGGGAGCTTGCCCGTCTCGGCGATCTCGGCGACGAGGTCGTACGGCGCCTGCAGCTCCTTGGCCGCGACGTAGAGCTCGTCCTTCGTCTTCGAACGCAGCACGTTGATCTCGCTCGTGATGGTGCGGATGTGCTTGGTCGCCTCCGACACGTCGCCCGTGCCCGCCTCGCCCTTCGAGCGGATCATGGCCGCGCCCTCGGTGATGCGGCGCAGCGCCTCGCCGAGGTTGGTCGCGCCGCACACGAACGGCGTCGTGAACTGCCACTTGTCGATGTGGTTGACGTAGTCGGCGGGCGAGAGCACCTCCGACTCGTCGATGTAGTCGACGCCGAGTGCCTGCAGCACCTGCGCCTCGACGAAGTGGCCGATGCGCGCCTTCGCCATGACGGGGATCGAGACCGACGCGATGATCTCGTCGATGAGGTCGGGGTCGCTCATGCGGGCCACGCCGCCCTGGGCGCGGATGTCGGCGGGAACGCGCTCGAGGGCCATGACGGCGACGGCGCCCGCGTCCTCGGCGATGCGCGCCTGCTCGGCGGTGACGACGTCCATGATGACGCCGCCCTTGAGCATCTCGGCGAGGCCGCGCTTGACGCGGTCGGTGCCGCGCGAGGCGGGGGTGGCGGTTCCGGGTTCGGGGGTGGTCATGGTCGGAATCCTATTCCGCGCGCGCGAGGGCGATCCGCCCCGCGTGACATACGCGGCCACATGACGCGCAGTGGCATCATCGGACGGTGAAGATCCTCTCGATCCAGTCAGCGGTCGCCTACGGCCACGTCGGCAACTCGGCCGCCGTCTTCCCCCTCCAGCGCATCGGCGTCGAGGTGCTGCCCGTCTACACGGTGAACTTCTCGAACCACACCGGGTACGGCGCGTGGCGCGGCCCGCTCATCCCGCCGGAGGACGTGCGGGAGGTCGTGACGGGCATCGAGGAGCGCGGTGCGTTCCCCGCGATCGACGCCGTGCTGTCCGGCTACCAGGGATCGGAGGGCATCGGCGACGTCATCGTCGACGCCGTCGCGCGCGTCAAGGCCGCGAACCCCGATGCCGTCTACGCGTGCGACCCCGTCATGGGCAACGCGAAGTCCGGATGCTTCGTCGCCCCCGCCATCCCCGTGCTGCTGCGCGAGAGGGTCGTGCCCGTCGCCGACATCATCACCCCGAACCAGTTCGAACTCGGCTTCCTCACCGAGACCGAGCCCGACACGATCGAGTCGACCCTCGCATCCGCGGACCTCGCGCGCGCCATGGGCCCGCGCACGGTGCTCGTGACGAGCGTCGAGCGGCCCGACCGCGAGCCCGACACGATCGAGATGATGGTCGTCGACGACTCCGGCGCCTGGATCGTGCAGACGCCGCTCCTCCCCATGAAGGCGAACGGCTCGGGAGACGTCACGGCGGCGCTCTTCACCGCGCACTACCTCGCGACGCGCGACGCGGCCGAGGCCCTCGCGCGCACGACGTCGAGCGTGTGGGACCTGCTGCGCACGACCCACGAGTCGGGCGAGCGCGAGCTCAAGCTCGTCGAGTCGCAGGACTTCTACGCGAACCCGCGCATGCAGTTCGAGGTGCGCCGCCTGCGGTGAGTCACCGCGGGCTGGTTTCGACACGCCCGCTCCGCGGGCTACTCAACCAGCGGTCATGCTCGCTGGTTGAGTAGCGCCGCAGGCGCGTGTCGAAACCAGCCCCCGGCCTACTTCGGCCAGGCGTCCGCGATCTCCTGACGCACCTCGCCGAGCAGCTTCGGCAGCGCCTTCGTGCGCGCGACGATCGGGAAGAAGTTCGCATCCGTCGCCCAGCGCGGCACGACGTGCTGGTGCAGGTGCGCCGCGATGCCCGCGCCCGCGATGGCGCCCTGGTTCATGCCGATGTTGAAGCCGTCGGCGCGCGAGGTCTGACGGATGACGCGCATCGCCGTCTGCGTGATGGCGCCGATCTCGGCGACCTCGGCGTCATCGGCCTCGTCGTAGGTCGCGATGTGGCGGTACGGCACGACGAGCAGGTGGCCGCTGTTGTACGGGAAGAGGTTGAGGAGCGCGTAGACGCGCTCGCCCCGGTGCACGATGAGCGCCTGCTCGTCGCTCAGCGTCGGAGCGGTGCAGAACACGCAGTCGTCGCCCGGCGGCCCGCCGCCCTGCTCGATGTAGGCGATGCGGTGCGGCGTCCACAGCCGGCCGAAGCCATCGGGGATGCCGGCGAAGTCGCTCGAGGGCTCGGCGTGGGGGTACTCGGTGCCGTCGTAGTCGCGTGTCATCGCTGCCAGGCTACCGGCGCACGGATGCCGGGCGCGCGGATGCCGGGCGCGCTCGAGGCGACGCCCGGCATCCGCACCCGCGTCACTTCACGCGGATCTTCGTCACCTCGATCGGGACGGTGTCGATCGCGTCCGATCGCAGCGTCGCCGAGGTCGACCACGTGCCGCGCAGCAGACCCTTGACCGTGTAGTCGAAGGTCACGACACCGCCCGCGGTCGGGGGGCTCGTGCGCACGACGTACGCGGACTCGGTGTCGACGTCGGAGAGGCTCACGCCGCTCGTGCCGTTGCGGTTCTCGGCTCCGGCGAGCCACCCAGACGCGGTGTCGGGCGTGAGCTCGCCGCCGTAGGTCATCCAGTTGTTCTCGGTCGCGCCGAGCTGGATCCAGACCTGGAACGAGTTGCCGTCACCGCCGCTCCACGCGTGGATGTCCTCCCAGTCGACGACGAGGTACTGCGTGCCCGTGTCGTCGCTGAGCGTGCCCACGCGGATGCCGCCGCCGTCGGCCGGGTTGAGGTCCGTCCAGAACGGCGCGATGACGTTGTTCGGCGTCGCGGGGTCCGGGAAGGATGCCGGCGGCTCGTACTCGACGTCGCCCGCCGTGCCGCCGCCGATCACGACGTAGCCGTTCGAGACGACGCCGATGCGGTCGTACACCTCGCCGCCGTAGACGAAGCTCGGCACCGTGAAGTTGACGATGCTCTCGTCGCCGACCCCGGCCACGGGCGCGATCCCGAAGTCGGAGAGCGGCAGGTAGCCGCCGCTCACCGTCTCAGCCGGGTCGACCGCGTCGATCGCGTCGATCGTCGGCGGCAGGGCCGCGGTGAGCGTGCCCTTCCACGTCGCGCCGAGCGCGTGCTTCTTCGCCGGGGCCGTCACCTTCGTGACGTGCAGGACGGGGTTCGCGAGCACGTCGATCGTGGCCTGCACATCGACGGGCAGCGAGCTCGACGCCGTGACGGTGCACGTCGAGGTGCCGTTCCGCTTGATCTCGGTCGGCTCGCACGACTGGGCGAGCGACAGCGACGCCTCCCCGACGTTGACGGCGACCGGCAGCACGACGGCGTTGCCGCCCCTGCGCGGCGTGAGCACCAGCTGACCCTCGTGCCATCCGTCCGCCGCCCCGATGCCCGTGATGAGGATCGTGAGCTTCTTCGACGAGCCCGCGGCGAGCGTGAACGACGAGGGGCTCACGAACGCCTGCACGCCACCCGAGATCGACGAGCTCGCCGAGAACGTCTGCGGCGAGCCGGTGACGTTCTTGACGGTGCGCGTGACGACGACCGCGCCCGGGAGCGGGTCGATGAGCACGCTCGGGATGTTGAGGTCGTTCCGGCTGAGCGGGTCGGCGGCGCTCGCCGCGAACCGGTCGGCCGTCTCGCTCACTGTCAGCACGGGTGCGACCGCACGGTCGGCCCGGATGCTGCCCGCGCCCCGGTCGAAGACGCCCGCGGGGCTCCCGTCCGCGTTGACGACGCTCTGCACCGACGAGGTCATGAGCGCCGACTTGACCTGACCCGGCGTCCAGTCGGGGTGCGCCGCGATGACGAGCGCCGAGACGCCCGCCGCGTGTGGCGACGACATCGAGGTGCCCGCGATCGCCTGATAGAGCTCGCCCTGCGGGCCCGTCGCGACATCCGTCGACTCGGGCGTGTGACCCGCGAGGATCTGCACGCCCGGCGCGGTCACGTCGGGCTTGAGGAACTCGCCGATGGGTCCGCGCGAGCTGAAGCCCGCCATGACGTCGCCCTGCGCGGGCGCCGCCTGCCCCTCCGCCCACGTCGCCGTGATGTCGGGGTGACCTGCGAGGAACGCGAGCAGCTCGTCGTTCGGCCCTTCGAGGTGGATCGTCGGGAGGAAGTGGTTGTCCGTCTCGACATCGCTCGCCGTGGGGTTGTAGAGGATCATGCCCTCTGCGCCACCCTGCGCGGCGTTGTAGCCCTTCTCGACGCGGCCGTTCTCACCGCGCTCGCAGACCACGACGTAGCCGCTGAGCGAGCCCTCCGGGAACGGCTCCAGGCAGCGCGCGCCGCCCGTATAGCCGGGCACGACGGCCGCGAGCACGACGGGCGTGTCGGTGACCCCCTGCGTGAGCGTCGAGCCCTCCTTCGCGTACGTCGCGCCGTCGCTCGAGGTGAGCGTGAGGGTCGAGGCGTACTGCCGGTCGTAGGTCGAGGCCGCGACCGTCGTGACCCACGGTCCCGCGTGGTTCGCCGTCGAGGCGCCCGGGCCATCGTTGCCGGCCGAGGCGTTCACGGCGATGCCCGCGGCGTACGCGTCGAGGAACGCGAGCTCCACGGGGTCCGTGTAGACCGACGCGGAACCGCTGATCGAGTAGTTGATGACGTCGACGCCGTCGATGATCGTCTGCTGCACGGCGGCGAGCAGGTCGGAGTTGTAGCCGCCGCCGGGGCCGAGTGCGCGGTAGGCGATGACGGATGCGCCCGGTGCGATGCCGCTCACGGGGCCGCGGTCGACGCCGAAGACGGGCGCGCTGTCGACGTAGGAGCCGGCCGCGGTCGTCGCCGTGTGCGTGCCGTGGCCGTCGGAGTCGCGCGCGGAGCACTCGCCGCCGGAGCAGAAGTCCTCCTCGCCGATCTCGTTGAGCGCGGCGTAGGTGTCGAGGAAGGCGTACGCGCCGACAAGCTTGTCGTTGCAGGCGAACGCCGGGTCGCCGCCGTCGCCGAAGTCGCAGTCCCACGGGCCGCCGTCGGGACGCGGGATGCCGTTGTCGGCGAGCATCGGGTGCTCGGGCCAGATGCCCGAGTCGATGACGCCGACGATGACGCCCTGGCCGGCGAGGTCGCGGCCGCCGAGCGAGGGCCACACGGCGTCGGCGCCGATGAACGTGCTCGCGTCGTTGTCGATCGTGCCGTCGCCGGCCGCGACCGCCGCGCCGCTCGCGCCGACCGCCGCGACGGATGCCGCGAGCGACCCGCTCTCCGACGACGGGAGGCGGCGCAGCGCGTTGTCCTGCACGGCGGCGACGCCCTCGACGCCCAGGATCGCCTTCGCATCACGTGCCTGGACGGTCATCGAGAGCCCGCCGTACGCCACCGCGTACGTGCCCAGGCCCTTCGCGCTCGGCACAGCGGCGGTGATCGCCGCCTGCGTCTCGGCGAGCACGCTCTCGACGTGCGCCAGGTACTTCTTCACCGCCGCATCCGAGAGCGAGAGCTCCTTGCCCGTGACCGACGGGCTCGTCGCCGCGAAGCCGTCGAGGTCGCCCGTGTAGGAGGCGACCGGGTCGACGTCGACCTTGATCATGACGGGCACGACCGCCCCGTCCGAACGGGCGAGCAGCGCCTGGTCGCTCTCGGCGAGCTGACCGGTCTTCGTGCGCGCGCCCTCCTGCGGTGGTCCCTCCGGACTCACGCTCGTTCCGGTGAAGCCGGACCCCGGATCGGCTGCGTACGCGGGTGCGGCGACCGCCCCCACGACGAGCGCCGATGCGGCGCAGACGGACACGAGGACAGATCGACGAGAGCGCATGCTTCCCCTCCGCGGATGGTGGTGCGGTGTGCGGCGCCACTACCCCCTTACGCGGGTAGACCCCCCTGTCTGGGCGACGCCCGATCGACACCGTAGCCGCCGCTCGGAGCGCAGCGCTAGAGCGGATCACGCACGAATGCCGCGTCTGTGCGCACGGGAAGTGCGCGCCCCGCGAGCAGACGCGGGAAACGTGCTCGTGAGGTCAGACCTGCGCGTGCGTGTCGATCGCGTCGCGGATGCGGCGCACGGCCTCGTCGACCGGCACGCCGTTGTCCTGGCGGCCGTCGCGGAAGCGGAAGCTGACCGTGCCGGCGTCGCGGTCCTGGCTGCCCGCGATGAGCTGGAACGGCACCTTCATGAGGGTGTGCGTGCGGATCTTCTTCTGCATCCGCTCGTCGCTCGCATCCAGCTCGGCGCGCACGCCCTCGGCGCGCAGTCGGCCGATGATGTCGCCGAGGTAGTCGGCGAACTCCTCGGCCACGGGCACACCCACGACCTGCACGGGCGAGAGCCACACCGGGAACGCGCCCGCGTAGTGCTCGAGCAGGATCGCGAAGAAGCGCTCGATCGAGCCGAAGAGCGCCCGGTGGATCATGATGGGGCGCTTCTTCTGGCCGTCGCGGTCGGTGTACTCGAGCTCGAAGCGCTCCGGCAGGTTGGGGTCGACCTGCACGGTCGAGAGCTGCCACGTGCGGCCGATCGCGTCGCGCGTCTTGAGGTCGATCTTGGGGCCGTAGAACGCCGCCTCGCCGGGCATCTCGGTGAGCTTGAGCCCCGAGGCCTTTGCGACGTTGCGGAGCGCGTTCGTCGAGTACTCCCAGAACTCGTCGGATCCGATCCACTTCGACTTCTCGTCGTCGCGCATCGAGAGCTCGAGCTCGAAGTCGTCGAGCCCGAAGTCGCGCAGCATCGAGATGACGAACTCGAGGACCTTGGTCGCCTCGTCCTCGAGCTGCTCGGGCGTCACGAAGAGGTGGGAATCGTCCTGGGTGAAGCCGCGCACGCGCGTGAGCCCGTGCAGGGCGCCCGAGAGCTCGTTGCGGTACACGGTGCCGTTCTCGGCGAGCCGCATGGGCAGGTCGCGGTAGCTGCGCGCACGCTCCTTGTAGATGAGGATGTGCATCGGGCAGTTCATGGGCTTCAGGTAGTAGTCCTGGCCCTGCTTCGTGACGTTGCCCTCGTCGTCGCGCTCCTCGTCCATGACGATGGGCGGGAACATGCCCTCCTTGTAGGTCACGAGGTGGTTCGACTGGAGGAACAGGTCCTCCTTGGCGATGTGCGGCGTGTACACGTAGGTGTAGCCGGCCTCGACGTGACGACGGCGCGCGTGCTGCTCCATCTCCATGCGGATGACGCCGCCGCGCGGGTGCCAGACCGAGAGGCCCGAGCCGATCTCGTCGGGGAAGCTGAAGAGGTCGAGCTCCTTGCCGAGCTTGCGGTGGTCGCGCTTGGCGGCCTCCTCGAGGCGCTCGAGGTACGCGCGCAGCTCGTCCTTGCTCGCCCACGCGGTGCCGTAGACGCGCTGCAGTTGCGGGTTCTTCTCCGAGCCGCGCCAGTAGGCGGCGGCCACGCGCATGAGCTTGAAGTGGCCGAGCGCGCCCGTGTTGGGCACGTGGGGGCCGCGGCAGAGGTCCTTCCAGACCGTGTTGCCGTCGCGGTCGACGTTGTCGTAGATCGTGAGCTCGCCTGCCCCGACCTCGACGCTCTCGCCGTCCTTGCCCGACTCGGCGCCGCCCTTGAGTCCGATGAGCTCGAGCTTGTACGGCTCGTTCGCGAGCTCGGCGTGCGCCTCGTCCTCGCTCACGACGCGGCGCACGAAGCGCTGGCCGGAGCGGATGATGCGCTCGGCCTCCTTGGTGATGGCGCCGAGGTCGTCGGGCGTGAAGTGCTCGGCGACGTCGAAGTCGTAGTAGAAGCCGTCCTGCACGGGCGGGCCGATGCCGAGCTTCGCCTCGGGGTTGATGCGCTGCACCGCCTGCGCGAGCACGTGCGCCGTCGAGTGGCGGATGATGGCGAGGCCGTCGGGCGAGCTCGCCTCGACGGGCTCCACGGCATCCGTCTCGGTGACCGCCGTGGCCTTGTCCTTGAGCTCGCCGTTCACGCGGATCGCGATGACGGCGCGGTCGGGGAACAGGTCGAAGCCGGTCTGCGCGCTCATTCCCCCAACTTTAGTGCTGGCGGAGGATCGTTCCGTCCGCGGGGACCTAGGCTCGGCGCCCGACGTCGGGAAGGTCCGGGTGGACGCTGAGGAGGGCCGTGCGCATGACCGCCGCGAGGCGGGCCGAGAACTCCGCGCTCAGGTGGTGGCTGTCGATGCGGATCGCGGTGCCGTCGACGCTCCAGGGGCACATGGAGGCGGGCGTGCAGACCCACGAGCGCGTATCGATGTAGGGGACGTCTGCGGCTGCCGCCGCGGCTCGTTCGGCCGACGCCTGCCTCCACCAGTCGTCGCTGATCGGGACGCGGCACCGTGTTCCGCCCGGCTCGAAGTCGGCCGAGCCGCAGCCCTCGGTCCCGAGGGGCGGAGCACCGACCACGACGACAGGAGCGCCGCCGCGGGAGAGCGACGAGAGGGTTCGCATCATCCCGGCCTCCCACTCGGCTCGGGCGGCATCGCCCGACGCGCCGCTCACGAGACGAGCGAGCGTGCGCGTCGAGTTCGACACGAGCACGAGCTCCGGCTCGGCCGCGACGGCCCCCGCGATGAGATCGGCGCGTATGGCGGCACACTCTTCCGCCCACGCTGGATCGGTCGATCCGACGGTGTACGCGGGCACATCGGCCGCGGGGCACGCGCCGCGCGTCGCAGTCACGATCCGCCACTCCGCACCCAGCGCATCCCGCACGGCCGGCAGCCAACTGGCGGCGATCGAGTCCCCGAGGATGACGGCCGAGTGCGGGGCGTCCGGGTCGCCGACCACGCACGCGGCCTCCCATCCGGCGACCGTGACGCACGCACCCGACTCTGCATACGCAGGGGTGGCCGCGTCGGCGAGAGCTGCCGTGTCCATCGGCAGCTGCGTCCATGAGGCCGACGACGTGAGCGCCGCCCGAAGAGCGGCGAGGTCGGGGTAGACGCCGGGCGCGTCGACGTAGCGGTCGGTGCCCGTCGTCGGCGCGGCGGGAATCGACGGTGGCGCCGACGGGGACGCGAGGGATGCGGTCCGAGATCGTCCTATGGCCGCAGCTCCGAGCGCCCCCGCCCCGAGGGCCGCGATGAGCACGATCGCGATCACGGCGGCCCACGGCGTGCGCTGGCCCCAGCGCTGCCACGGCTGCTCGAGCACGTGCTTCATGACCCACGCAGCGATGAGCGAGGCGAGCACGATCGTGACGCCCTCCTCGATCGTGAAGGTGCGACGGTTCTGCAGGATCGCGAGGGCCGAGATGACGGGCCAATGCCACAGGTACAGACCGAAGGCGAGGCCGCCGAGCCACACGGCGGGCCGCGAGCCCAGCAGCCGGTGCGCACCGACGGGCGATGCCGAGTTCGCGCCGACGAGCACGAGCGCCGTGCCGAGCACGGGCCAGACGGATGCGATGCCCGGGAACCACGGATCGAACTCCCCCAGGAAGCCGAGCCCGACCACCATCGCGAGCCCCAGCCATCCGAGCACCGCGCCCCACAGCCGGTTCGGCACGAGCCGCGCGCCGAGCAGCGCCAGCAGGGCGCCGACCCCGAACTCCCAGATGCGGGCGGAGGTGTCGAGGTAGGCGATCGGCTGGTCGCGGAGGGTCTCGACGACGCTCCAGGTCCACGAGGCGAGCGTGAGGGCCGCGATCGCCGTCGTCGCCGCGCGCAGCCGTCGGGTCGCGCTGCTCCCCCGGCGCAGCCCGAGCGCGAGCACGGCGACGAGCGCGAGCCACACGAGGTAGAACTGCACCTGCATCGAGAGCGCCCAGAAGTGCTCGGCGGGGTTGAGCAGGCGATCGGCCGAGAGGTACCCGTCGGTCGCGAGCGCGAGGTACCAGTTCTCGCCGAAGAGGGCCGCCCATCCGGCTCCGCGCAGCACGTCGGAGGCGAGCGACGGCCGGGCCTCGAGCAGGATCCACGTGCCGACGACGATCGTGCCGAGCACGAGGAGCGCCGCCGGGATGAGGCGCGCGCCGAGGCTGCGCAGGTAGCGGATCGCGCCCACCTCGCCCGTGCGCACCCAGCGGATGACGAGCGTGACGGTGATGAGGTATCCCGAGACGACGAGGAAGACGTCGATGCCGCCCGAGATGCGCCCCCACCACAGGTGCGACGCCGCGACGAGGAGGATCGCGACCGCGCGCAGACCCTCGAGCTCCGGCCGGTAGGGGGCGCGGAATCCGGATGCGGCGGGCGCCGCCCGTGGCTCGTCGCCCATGAGAGCGGGAGCGGCCACGGTCATGACCTCATGGTGCGCCAGAGCGCGACCCGCTCGCGCGATCGCGCGCGGCGCGTCCGCGAGCGCTCGGGTTAGTCGGCGCGCGGACCTCGGTCGTCGTCCGCGTCGGGGTCCGTGTCGGGCTCGCCTTCCGCGTTCGCGGCGCCTCCCTTGCGAGCCCCGTCGAATGCGGGCCCGAGCGCGACACCGATCGCGACGCCCATGCCGATGCCGACGCCGATGTTGCCGAGTGCCACGCCGAAGCCCGCGCCGATCGCCAGGCCGATCGCGATCCCGATGGCGAGCCCCGAACCGGCGTTGCTACGGGGTTCGGGCTTCTCGTCGTTCTCGCTCATACCGGCAACCTAGGAACGGCGCCGGGAGCACGCCTCCGCCCCAAGACGGAGATGCAGGAGGAAGACAAGTGGTGGTGGGCGATACTGGGATCGAACCAGTGACCTCTTCCGTGTCAGGGAAGCGCGCTACCGCTGCGCCAATCGCCCGTCTCCGAGGCTCGCGCTTCGGTTTCGGTGAGTGAGGTGGCGACGGGATTCGAACCCGTGTGGACGGCTTTGCAGGCCGCTGCCTCGCCTCTCGGCCACGCCACCAGGTGTGCGGTCTGTGCACTTGGTAGTGCAGCGGACCGTGAGACTCCTAACTCGAGCGGATGACGAGACTCGAACTCGCGACCCTCACCTTGGCAAGGTGATGCGCTACCAACTGCGCTACATCCGCGTTGCTCACCGTTTCCGGTGTGCGTCATTGACTGTAGCCGATTCCCGCGCGACGTCAAAACCGGGACACGCTCACGTTACGGAGGCGGTCGAGTGTGCGGAACGGCCCCTCCGGATATGGCAGGATGGTCGTCGCGGGCGATTGGCGCAGTTGGTAGCGCGCTTCCTTCACACGGAAGAGGTCATCAGTTCGAGTCTGGTATCGCCCACCAAGAAACCCCCGGTCAGCCGGGGGTTTTCTCGTTTCGCGGAGCTGTCGCATCCGGTGCTCGACGCGCGTCGCGCGCGAGCAGCCAGCTCGGCACGCTCAGCACGAGGCCGAGCGCCGCAGCGGATGCGAAGGCCGCCACGGGAGGCAGCAGCGCCGCTATCCGGCCGGTGAAGACGAATCCGATCGTGTCGCCCGTGATCGCCGGTGCGAGGTAGCCGATCGCCGTCGACGCGAGCACGACGAGGGCCCAGTGGCCCGCACGCCCGCCCGACGAGAGTCGGCGCGATCCGTAGACGACGGCAGCAGCAGCGCCCGCGAGCACGCCCACGACGAGCGACCAGGGGAACGATATCCCCGCGACGCCCGGCACGATCGCCACGAGCCCCGCGAGGGCGCCGTCGGCGGCCGAACGGACGGGATGCCGGGGCGTGCCCTTCAGCAGATCGACGAGCAGCCATCCGGCCGCTCCCCCGGCCGGCGCGACGACCGCGGCGAGCAGGATTCGCGGCGTGTACGCGTCGATGACGCCCTCGAGGCTCGCGAGCCACACGACCGCCGCGAGCCACACGACGAGCGCCGGGAGGGCGAAACGCGCCCAACCCTCGCGGACCCCGGATGACGGCGCACGCCACGCGGGCAGCACGGCGGCCGCCGACGTCACGAGCAGGGCGAGCGCACCGCCGAAGTCCTCGGCCCGGCACTCGCTCGCATCGCAGCCGGCGAGCACGAGCGGCGGAACGACCGACGCGACAGGGAAGACGATCCCGGCCCACGTCAGCACGAGTGCCCACGCGACTCCCCCGCGGCCCGGAGCGACCTCCTGGGCGGCGCCGCCCAGGAGCACGGAGACGGGTCCTGCGGCGAAAGCCGACGCGAGCAGGTACGACGTCGTCTCCGCGCCCGTGACGGCGCCGAGAGGCACCACGACGGCCGCTGCGACGGCTGCGGCGGCGAGGGCGCGCACGACCGCCGCCGAGCGCCGGGGTGGGCGCAGCATCCGCACGAGGCCGGCCGTCATGATGGCGCACGCGAGCGCCGAGACGAGCAGCAGTTCGGGCACAACGCCTCCGGTCCGGGTCGAGCACGTCGGTCGCTACGACGATACGGGGCGCCGCCTCCGGAGAGACGGCGCCCCGCGCCGGTTCGAGGATGCCGATCAGTCGGCCAGGACGTAGCCCTCCTCGCCGTGCACGACCGTGTCGACGCCGGCGAGCTCGTCCTCGCTCTTGATGCGGAAGCCGATCGTCTTCTCGATCGCGAAGCCCACGATGAAGGCGACGACGAAGGAGTAGAGCATGACGGCGACCGCGGCGACGGCCTGCGACGCGAGCTGACCGAAGTCGCCCGAGAACACGAGGCCCGTGTCGATGGCGAAGAAGCCGAGGTACAGCGTGCCGATGAGGCCGCCGACCATGTGGATGCCGACCACGTCGAGCGAGTCGTCGAAGCCGAGCTTGAACTTGAGCTCCACCGCGAGGGCGCAGAGGGCACCCGCCACGACACCGAGCACGAGGGCCCAGATCGGGTCGAGGTTCGCGCACGACGGGGTGATCGCGACGAGACCCGCGACGGCACCCGAACCGGCGCCGACCGAGGTGGCCTTGCCATCCTTGAGCTTCTCGACGACCAGCCAGCCGAGCACCGCGGCAGCGGTCGCACCGAGCGTGTTGATGACGATGAGGCCGGCACCCGTGTTCTCGGGGCCGAGGAGGCCGAACGTGCCCTCAGCACCGGTGTTGAAGCCGAACCAGCCGAACCACAGGATCGACGCGCCGAGGAGCGTGAGCGGCACGTTGTGCGGCTTCTGGATGCCCTTGGCGAAGCCGATGCGCTTGCCGAGCACGAGGGCCAGCGCGAGGGCCGCGGCACCCGCGTTGATGTGGACCGCGGTGCCACCGGCGTAGTCGATGACGCCCGGGAGGCCGGTCTCGGCGCCCCAGTTGAGGATCCAGCCGTCGCCCCACACCCAGGCCGCGACCGGGAAGTACACGAAGGTGGCCCAGATGCCGGCGAAGATCAGCCACGAGCCGAACTTCGCGCGGTCGGCGATGGCGCCCGAGATGAGCGCGACGGTGATGATCGCGAACGTCGCGCCGAACGTCGCGCCCACGAGGGTCGCGCTGTCCGCGCCGTTCACGAAGCCGAAGTTCTCGAACGGGTTGCCCGAGAAGGCGAAGGTGCCGCCACCGAGGGTCATGTTGAATCCGTAGAGGATCCAGAGCACGCTCACGAGGCCGAGGGCCCCGAAGCTCATCATCATCATGCTGACGACGCTCTTGGCCTTGACAAGACCGCCGTAGAAGAAGGCGACGCCGGGGGTCATGAACAGGACGAGTGCCGTCGCTGTGATGGACCAGGCGAAGTTGCCGCTATCCATGTGGTTGTTACCTCTCTCGTTGCATCGGACCGATGCGGTGGGAACCGCCGGATCCTTCGGGTACGGGGAAGAGTCTGGGGACGCGACGTTTCCGTTCGACGCGTGCGGTGTTTCGCGAGTGTTACGGCGGCGGCGCACATGTAAACATCACGTTTCCTGCCGCTGCCGCTTTCCCGCGAAACGACCCCGTAGACGCATGAAAGGGTTGAGGGATGCAGCTTTTCCGCTCGGAACGCACCGCCGCCCTCGTGCTCGCGGCAGCCGCCGCGGTCGGTCTCGCGCTCGCGAACAGCCCCTGGGGCGAGGCGATCATCGGCCTCCGCGACGCGCATCCGGCGACCGGCATCACGGTGCTCGACCTCTCGATCGGCCACTGGATCGCGGATGGGCTGCTCGCGATCTTCTTCCTCGTCGCGGCGATCGAGCTGCGGCACGAGCTCACGCACGGCGAGCTCGACACCCCGCGCAAGGCCCTCGCGCCGGCGGTGGCCGCGACGGCGGGGGTCGTCGTGCCGGCGATCGTCTTCCTCATCGTCGTGCGCGAACCCGCGCAGGCGGCCGGATGGCCGATCCCGACGGCGACGGACATCGCGTTCGCGCTCGGCGTACTCGCCCTCCTCGGTCGCGGTCTCCCCCGGCGGGTGCGCGCGTTCCTGCTCGCACTCGCCGTGCTCGACGACCTCATCGCGATCGGCATCATCGCCGTCTTCTTCACGCGCGATCTCGAGCCGCTCCCCCTCCTGCTCGCCGTGCCGCTGATCGCGGCGTTCGGCTGGCTCAGCGCACGGCGGCGCCCTGCGCACCCGTGGCGCGGCATCCTGCTCGCCGTGCTCGGCGTCGCGTCGTGGGCGCTCGTGCTGCAGTCGGGCGTCCACGCGACGATCGCGGGCGTCGCGCTCGGCCTCGTCTACGCGCCGAAGCCCGCCGGGCGCGTGCGGCACGCCCTCGAGCCCGCGGTCAACGGCCTCATCCTCCCCGTCTTCGCCCTGAGCGCCTCGATGGTGCGCATCCCCGAGGTGCGGGAGGGGGGACTCGAGCCGGTGTTCTGGGGCGTGCTCATCGCGCTCCCGGTCGGCAAGCTCGTCGGGATCACCGCCGGCGCCCTCCTCGCGCGCGGGATGGTGCCGAGGGGCGAGCGGCGCGCAGCGCTGCGGCTGCCCGAGGTGCTCGTCGTCGCGACGCTCGGCGGCGTGGGCTTCACGATCTCACTGCTCATGGGTGAGCTCGCCTTCCGCGGCTCCGAGGAGCTCATCGCCTCGTCGACCCTCGGCGTGCTCACGGGATCGCTCATCGCGATCGTGCTCGGCGGCGTCACGACCGCCGTGGTCGCGCGCCGCGCGCGGCTCAGCTCGTGAGCGCGATGAGGCGCGACACGGCGCGCAGATACTTCTTGCGGTAGCCGCCCGCCATCATCTCGGCCCCGAACACCTCGTCGAGGGGGACGCCGGAGGAGACGATCCGCACCTGCTCGTCGTAGAGGCGGTCGACGAACGCGACGAAGCGCAGCGCATCCGCCTGGTCGACGAGCGTGCGCACGCCGCGCAGCCCGACACCCGCGAGCCCGTCGACCATCCGCACGTAGCGGGACGGGTGCACGCGCGAGAGGTGCTGCAGGAGGGCGTCGAAGTCGTCGACCGTCGTGGACCCTCCGAGCTCGGCGAGCACGGGCTCGATGCGGTCGGCCTCGGTCACGGCGGCGTGGCCCTCCACCTCGCGGCGGCGGTAGTCGAGGCCGTCGATGCGGACAATGTCGAAGCGGTCGGAGAGCGCCTGGATCTCGCGCAGGAAGTCGACGGCCGCGAACCGCCCCTCGCCGAGGGCGTTCGGAGGCGTGTTCGACGTCGCGGCGATACGCGTGCCATCGCCCGCGAGCTCGCCGAGCAGGCGCGTCATCATCATGGTGTCGCCCGGGTCGTCGAGCTCGAACTCGTCGATCGCGACGAGCGAGGCGCCGCGCAGGAGCGACACGGCGTTCGCGTAGCCGAGGGCGCCCACGAGAGCCGTGTACTCGATGAAGGTGCCGAAGTACTTGCGACCGGGTGCGCGGTGCCAGAGCGACGCGAGCAGGTGGGTCTTGCCGACGCCGAAGCCGCCGTCGAGGTAGATGCCGGGTTTCGCCTCGGGCGCCTTCCGCCGACCGAACAGGCCGCGACCGCCTCCGCCTCCGCCGCGCATGGCATCCGAGAACGCCCGCACCTTCTCGACCGCCTCGGCCTGCGACGGGAAGTCGGGATCGGGCCGGTAGCTCTCGAGCGTCGCCTCGGCGAACTGCCGCGGCGGCACGAGCGCGGCCGCCATCTCGGCACCCGTCATCTCGGGGGCGCGGTCGAGGAGCGACGCGGGATGCTGCGGCATGCGGGTCCTTCGGCTGGCCTCGCGGGCCGTGACGGGGGCGGCGACGACGTGTGTCGAACTCTTACGGCACACCAGCGCCGAGGGAGGCGGATGCCTACCCTGGACAATGGAAAGCCTACCCGCAAGGAGATACCGCCATGGCTGTCGAGACCGACCCGAATCCCGCCTTCAGCTCGTTCGCACACCCCGAGCGCCTCGTGAGCACCGAGTGGCTCGCCGAGCACCTGGGAGAGCCGGGCCTCGTGGTCGTCGAGTCCGATGAAGACGTGCTCCTCTACGAGACCGGCCACATCGAGGGCGCCGTCAAGATCGACTGGCACACCGACCTCAACGACCCTGTGCTGCGCGACTACCTCGACGGCGCGGGCTTCGCGAAGCTCCTCGGCGGCAAGGGCATCTCGCGCGACGACACCGTCGTCATCTACGGCGACAAGAACAACTGGTGGGCCGCCTACGCCCTGTGGGTCTTCACGCTCTTCGGCCACGAGGATGTGCGCCTCCTCGACGGCGGCCGCGCCAAGTGGGAGGCCGAGGGCCGCCCCTACACGACCGAGGTGCCCGTGCGCGAGAGCGTCGAGTACCCCGTCGTCGAGCGCGACGACAGCGCCGTGCGCGCCTTCAAGGAGGACGTGCTCGCGCACCTCGGCAACCCGCTCATCGACGTCCGCTCCCCCGAGGAGTACGTCGGCGACCGCACGACCGCTCCCGCCTACCCCGAGGAGGGCACGCTGCGCGCGGGCCACATCCCGAGCGCCCAGAACGTGCCGTGGGCGAAGGCCGTCGCCGAGGACGGATCCTTCAAGACGAAGGAGGAGCTCGACGCCATCTACCGCGACGGTGCCGGTCTCAAGGACGGTGATAGCGTGATCGCCTACTGCCGGATCGGCGAGCGCTCGAGCCACACCTGGTTCGTGCTCACCCATCTTCTCGGCTTCGAGGGAGTGCGCAACTATGACGGGTCGTGGACCGAGTGGGGCAGCGCCGTGCGCGTCCCGATCGTCAAGGGCGCTGAGCCCGGCACGGTCCCCGCGCGCTGAGCGCGTGACCGCGCGCCGCACGCGATCGGCGGTGGCGTCGTGAGCGCGGCGCTGCCGGCGAAGCTCGCCGAGATCCGCGACGACTTCCTCGCGCTCGAGGTGCCCGACCGGCTGCAGCTGCTGCTCGAGTTCTCGCACGAGCTCCCCGAGCTGCCGGAGCGCTACGCCGACCACCCCGACCTGCTCGAACGCGTCGAGGAGTGCCAGTCGCCGGTCTACATCTTCGTGGAGATCGACGACGACCGGATCGTGCACCTGCACGCGACGGCGCCCCGCGAGGCGCCCACCACGCGCGGCTTCGCGTCGATCCTCGTGCAGGGTCTCGCGGGCCTCACGGTCGAGGAGGTGCTCGCCGTGCCGTCGGACTACCCGCTCACGATCGGGCTCACCGAGGCCGTGAGCCCGCTCCGCATCCGGGGCATGACGGGTCTGCTCGGACGGGCCCAGCGGCAGGTGCGCGAGAAGACGGCGGCGTGATCCTCCGACCGGTGCATCCGGCCGCCGGGGAGGCCATCCCCGTCGGCGAGCCCGAGACGCGCGAGCGTCTGCGCGAGCTGTACCGGCGCGACGACGGCGCCCCCGGCATCCGTCTCAACCTCGTGGCGAGCGTCGACGGCAGTGCGCGCGGCGACGACGGCACCTCGGAGACGCTCTCGAGCCGCGCCGACCGCGCCGTGCTCGGCGCCATCCGCGCGGAGAGCGACGTCGTGCTCGTCGGCGCGGCGACCCTGCGCGCGGAGGGCTACCTGCTCCCCCGTACGGCGCGCCTCGCCGTCGTGACGGCATCGGGCGACCTGAGCGGCGCGTCGACGGGCGGCGCGACGGATGCCGACCGCCTGCTCGTGCTCGGGCCCGGCTCGGCGGGAGCGCGCGTCGCGGAGACGCTGCCCACGCCGCACACCTTCGTCGAGCTCCCCGCCGGCACCGACGGCCGAGTCGACCTCGCCGTCGCGCTCGACGCCCTCGCGGAGGTGGGCGCGCCGCGCATCGTGTGCGAGGGGGGCCCTGCTCTCGCGGCCGAGCTCATCGCCGCGGGACTCGTCGGGGAGGTGTGCCTCTCGACGAGCCCGCGCCTCGTCGGCGGCGGGCTCCCCGTGCTCGGCGGCGTGCCGCATCCGGCGATCGACCTCGAGCTCGCGAGCCTCCTCGTCGACGACGCGGGCGGGCTCTACGCGCGCTGGCTCGTGCCGTCTGCCCGCTGATCGCCCGCGGATGCCGCCGAGGCATCGAGCGCCTCGAGCCAGTTGACGATCGCATCCTCCCAGCGCGTGCGGTCGTAGTTCCACAGCTTCGTGTGGCGCGCGATCGTGAACTCCTCGAAGGTCACGATGTCGGGGCGCGCGGCCGCGAGGGCGATCGACGCCGTCGCGGGCACGAATCCGTCGTCGACGCTGTGCAGGAGCAGGATCGGGCGGTCGAGCTCGGCGGCGCGCGTCACGAAGTCGAGGCGGCCGAGGTCGAGGGGCTCGGCGAGACCCGTGACGACGCGGCCCCAGCGCGAGCGGATGATCGTGTAGACGCCCCAGCGCACGATACCGGGGAGGCGGCGCATGCGGGCCTGGAAGTCGAGCGTCGTGATCCAGTCGACGACGGGCGATTCGAGCACGACGCCCGTGACGAGCGCCGAGCGCGGGGAGCGGGTGAGCGCCTGCAGCACCGTGGCACCGCCCATCGACCAGCCCATGAGCACGATCTCGCGCGCGCCCCGGGCGATCGCGTACGCCATCGCGGCGTCGACATCCACCCACTCCCGGTCGCCCAGCGCGTAGCGGTAGTCGGGGCTGTGCGGCGCCTCTCCGTCGTTGCGGTACGAGACGACGAGCGAGTGGTAGCCCGCGTTGCGGAAGGGCACGATGCCGCGGAGGGTCTCGGCGCGCCGCACCGCACGCCCGTGCACCTGGATGACCCAGCGCTCCGACTGCGTCGCGGGCGGGATGTGCCACGCGGGCGCCGGGCCGAGCGGCGTCGTGATCGTGACGTTCTCGTAGGGCACCCCGAGCTCGCGCGGCGTGAGCCAGAACCAGCCCGAGAACCGCCCCCGGCGCGACACCGCGATATCGCCGAAGTCCACGCCCAGGAGCTCGCGCGTGACGCCGTCGCGATCGGTGCCGACGATCTCGCCGACACGCGCGTGTCCCGTGTCGCCCGAGAACCAGAGGCTGTAGTCGCCGGGGAGCAGGGAGTCCGGCGTCGCCGAGAGGCGGATGCGGCGGGCCACGAGATCGACGTCGAGGATGCGGATGTCGTCGTCGCGTCGCGAGGGCGGGATGAGCACGGTGCGGGCGACGAGCGCGCTGAGCACCGCGATGACGGCTGCGATCGTCGCGCCCAGGCCGAGCGCGGTCCAGACCGCCGCGAGAAGCGGCGATCGACGCGTACCCCGACGTCGCGGCACGGCGACCTCCCCTCCGGCGACGGCGTGGCATCGCTGCGCCCCTGTCCCAGAATCCTAGGCTTCCCTCGTGACCACCCCCGAGTCCGGCCCCGGCGACGCCGGCGTCCCCGCGGAGTTCGCGCAGGCCGTCGCGTCGATGCGCGCCGCGCAGCCGCGCGCGGAGATGGAGGTCGTCGAGATCCCCTCTCCCTCGGGGCTCGCCCCGCACTCCTTCGCGCTCGCCGCCGACGTGCGGCCCACGGTGCACGGCATCGACTCGGTGCTCGGCACCGGCAGGTTCGTGCTCCTCTACGACCCCGAGGAACCCGAGGCGTGGGGCGGCGCCTTCCGCGTCGTCGCCTACGCTCAGGCGCCCCTCGAGACGGAGATCGGCGTCGATCCCTTCATCGCCGAGGTAGCGTGGTCGTGGCTCGTGGACGCGCTCGACGCCCGGGGTGCCGCCTACAGCGCCCCGTCCGGGACAGCCACGAAGGTGCTCTCGGCCGGTTTCGGCGAGCTCGCGGGCCAGGGCGACTCGGCGCAGCTCGAGCTGCGCGCATCGTGGTCGCCCGAGACGCCCGACGTCGGCGCCCAGGTCGAGGCCTGGTGCGACCTGCTCTGCATGCTCGCGGGACTCCCGCCGTCGTCGGACGCCGTTTCCCTGCTCCCCCACCGACGGGTTCCACGTGACTGACGCTCCCTCCCTCCCCACGGCCGATGCCGACCACCCCGAAGTCCACGTCATCGACACCCGTGAGGAGTACCTCGAGGCCGTCCGCGCGCTCGCCGGCGGCACGGGGCCCTTCGCGGTCGACGCGGAGCGCGCATCCGGCTTCCGCTACTCGCAGCGCGCCTACCTCATCCAGGTCTTCCGCCGTGGCGCCGGCGTCCACCTCTTCGACCCGCCCGCGATCGGCGACTTCTCGGAGCTCCAGGAGGTCATGAGCGGCGAGGAGTGGATCCTGCACGCCGCGAGCCAGGACCTCGCGTGCCTGCGCGAGGTCGGCCTCGACCCCGCGACCATCTTCGACACCGAGCTCGGGGCGCGCCTCGCGGGGCTCCCCCGCGTCGGCCTCGCGACGGTCGTCGAGGAGCTCCTCGGCATCCACCTCGCGAAGGCGCACTCCGCGGCCGACTGGTCGACGCGTCCGCTCCCCCAGGGCTGGCTCGTCTACGCCGCGCTCGACGTCGAGCTGCTCCCCGACCTGCGCGACCGCATCGCCGAGCTGCTCGTCGCGGCCGGCAAGGGGGAGATCGCGCGCCAGGAGTTCGCCGCGGTGCTCGAGAAGGAGACGCCCGTGCGCCTCGAGCCGTGGCGCCGCCTCTCGGGCATGCACTCGCTGCGCACCCCGCGTCAGCTCGCGATCGCACGCGCGCTGTGGACGGCGCGCGACGAGCTCGCGCAGCAGCTCGACAGCGCCCCCGGTCGCCTCGTGCCCGACCTCGCGCTCGTGGCCGTCGCGAAGGCGCAGCCGCAGAGCAAGCGCGACCTCGCATCCCTCAAGGACTTCACGGGCCGCGCGAGCCGCCGTGAGCTCGACCGCTGGTGGGCCGCCGTGGAGGCGGGCGTCGCGGATCCCGAGCCCCCGAGCATGCGCGGCACGGGCGACGGGGTGCCCGCGCCCCGGGTCTGGGCGGAGAAGAACCCCGAGGCCGATCGCCGCCTCAAGAAGGCCCGCGCCGCGGTCACCGCGCGCGCCGAGGAGCTCGCGATCCCCGTCGAGAACATGCTCACGCCCGAGACCCTGCGCCGGGTCGCGTGGGCCCCGCCCGCCGAGGTCACACGCGAGTCGATCGCCGCCGCCCTCGCCGAGCACGGCGCCCGCCCGTGGCAGTTGGAGGAACTCTCCGGACTCTTGGCCGATGCGTTTGTCGAGGCGCGCCAAGCGCCGGGCGCCGCCCCCGCGGAGGCGTAGTAGCTTCCGTCGAACGATTCGGGCCGCTCGCTGTAGGTCTGCATAGGATCGACACGACACCCGGGTGCGTATTCGCGCGCCCGCAACCGTCCCTCGAAATGTGGAGGCATCGTGGCCCATTCGCCCTCGGCTCACCGCTCGGACGTCGTGTTCGTCGACGGGGTGCGTACCCCGTTCGGACGCGCCGGCGAGAAGGGCCAGTACTGGAACACCCGCGCCGACGACCTCATCGTCAAGGCGATGATCGGTCTCCTGGAGCGCAACCCCAACCTGCCCAAGGAGCGCGTCGACGACGTCGCGATCGCGGCGACGACGCAGCAGGGCGACCAGGGCCTCACGCTCGGCCGCACCTCCGCGATCCTCGCGGGCCTCCCGAAGACCGTCCCGGGCTACGCGCTCGACCGCATGTGCGCGGGCGCCATGACGACCGTCACGACGATCGCGGGTGCCATCGCCTTCGGCGCCTACGACATCGGCATCGCGGGCGGCGTCGAGCACATGGGTCGCCACCCGATGGGCTTCAACGCCGACCCGAACCCGCGCTTCCTCGCGGAGAAGCTCGTCTCGCCCGACTCGCTCAACATGGGCAACACGGCCGAGCGCCTGCACGACCGCTTCCCGCAGCTCACGAAGGAGCGCAGCGACCGCTACGCCCTCGCGAGCCAGCAGAAGGTCGCCTCGGCGTACGCGGCGGGCAAGATCCAGCCCGACCTCGTGCCCGTCGCCATCAAGACGGACAGCGGATGGGGCCTCGCCACCCAGGACGAGGGCATGCGCCCCGAGACCACCATGGAGGGCCTCGCGGGCCTCAAGACCCCGTTCCGCCCCCACGGCCGCGTGACGGCCGGCAACGCCTCGCCCCTCACCGACGGCGCGACCGTGTCGCTCATCGCGAGCGCGGAGGCGGCCGCCGAGCTCGGCCTGCCCGTCAAGATGCGCATGGTCTCGTTCGCGTTCGCCGGCGTCGACCCCGAGGTCATGGGCATCGGTCCGATCCCGTCGACCGAGAAGGCCCTCCGCAAGGCCGGCCTCACGATCGACGACATCGGGCTCTTCGAGCTCAACGAGGCGTTCGCCGTGCAGGTGCTCTCCTTCCTCGACCACTTCGGCATCGACGACGCCGACCCGCGCGTCAACCCGTGGGGCGGCGCGATCGCGATCGGCCACCCCCTCGCGTCCTCGGGCGTGCGCCTCATGATCCAGCTCGCGCGTCAGTTCGAGGAGCACCCGGAGGTGCGCTACGGCCTCACCGCGATGTGCGTCGGCCTCGGCCAGGGCGGCACGGTCATCTGGGAGAACCCCCACTACGGAAAGGGACGGAAGTGACGATGAGCAAGCTGCCCGACTACAGCGCATCCGACTTCTCGAAGCTCGTCGCACTCGACCCCGACGAGGTCGTGACGCACTCGTTCGTGCGCGACATCCGCCTTCCGAGCGGCAAGACGATCGCTCTGCTGACGCTCGACAACGGACGCGACTACAACCGCCCGAACACCCTCGGCCCGGCGACCCTCACCGAGCTCGGCGAGCGTCTCGACGAGCTCGCGGCGCGGGCCGCCGCGAAGGAGATCGACGCCGTCGCCGTCACCGGCAAGCAGTACATCCTCGCCGCGGGCGCCGACCTGTCGCGCGTGGGAGAGATCGAGGACTACGAGACGGGCCTGCTCATGGCCCAGCTCGGTCACAAGACCCTCGGCAAGCTCGGCGAGCTCGGCGTCCCGTCGTTCGTGTTCATCAACGGCCTCGCCCTCGGAGGCGGCGTCGAGATCGCGCTCAACGCCGACTACCGCACGATCGACTCGTCGGTGCCGGCCCTCGCCCTGCCCGAGGTCTTCCTCGGCATCATCCCGGGCTGGGGCGGCGCGTGGCTGCTGCCGAACCTCATCGGCATCGAGAACGCCCTCGAGGTCGTCATCTCGAACCCGCTCAAGAACAACCGCATGCTCAAGGGCCCGCAGGCGTTCGAGCTCGGCATCGCGGATGCGATGTTCGGCCCGGCGAACTTCCTCGAGGACTCTCTGCGCTGGGCCGACGGCGTGCTCACGGGTGCGGCGAAGGTCAAGCGCCCGAACGAGCCCGGCAAGCTCGAGCGCCTCGCCAAATGGGATGTCGCGATCGGCATCGCGGAGAAGACGCTCAAGAGCCGCATCGGCCAGGTCGCCAAGAGCCCCTACACGGCGCTCGAGCTGCTCAAGGCGGCGAAGAACACCGACAAGAAGGCGGGCTTCCTCGCCGAGGACAAGGCGCTCGCCGACCTCATCTCGGGCGACCAGTTCCGCGCATCCATCTACGCGTTCAACCTCGTGCAGAAGCGCGCGAAGAAGCCCGCGGGCGCGCCTGACAAGGAGCTCGCCCAGAAGGTCACGAAGGTCGGCGTCATCGGTGCGGGCCTCATGGCGAGCCAGTTCGCGCTGCTCTTCGTGCGTCGCCTGCAGGTGCCTGTCGTCATCACCGACCTCGACCAGGCGCGCGTCGACAAGGGCCTCTCCTACATCCACGGCGAGATCGACGAGCTGCTCGGCAAGGGCCGCATCGACTCCGACGAGGCGAATCGCCTCAAGGCGCTCGTGACCGGCACGACCGACAAGGCCGACTTCGCCGACTGCGACTGGGTCATCGAGGCCGTCTTCGAGGAGCTCGCCATCAAGCAGGACGTCTTCGCCGACGTCGAGCAGTACATCTCGCCCGAGGCGATCCTCGCGACGAATACCTCGTCGCTCTCGGTCGAGCAGATCGGCGCGAAGCTCAAGAACCCCGAGCGCCTCGTCGGGTTCCACTTCTTCAACCCCGTCGCGGTCATGCCGCTCATCGAGGTCGTGAAGACGCCGCAGACGACGGATGCCGCCCTCGCGACCGCGATGGCGACCGCCGCGAAGCTCAAGAAGACCGCCGTCATCACGAGCGACTCCCCCGGCTTCGTCGTCAACCGCGTGCTCGCGAAGGTGCTCGGCGAGGCGATGCACGCCGTCGAGCAGGGCGCGTCGTTCGAGGACGTCGTCGAGGCCGCGCGCCCCTTCGGCCTCCCGATGGACCCGTTCGTGCTGCTCGACCTCGTGGGGCTCAAGGTCGGCGCCCACGTGCTCGACACGCACCACAACGCGTTCCCCGAGCGGTTCTTCGACAGCCCCGCCCTCCACGAGCTCGCCGAGTACGGCGCGATCTTCGAGAAGGACGCGAAGGGCAAGATCAAGGGCTACGACAAGAAGGCGATCGAGATCGTCAAGAAGCACCGTCCCGCGGACGCCGTGGCGCTCACCCCCGAGCAGCTGCGCGACCGTCTCGAGGTCGGCCTCGCCGACGAGATCCACCGCATGCTCGAGGACGGCGTCGTGGCCGCGGCGGAGGACATCGACCTCTGCATGATCATGGGCGCGGGCTGGCCGTTCCAGATGGGCGGCGCGACGCCGTACCTCGACCGCGTCGGGGCGAGCGAGAAGGCGTTCGGCGGCACGTTCCACAACCCGCCCATCCGCGGAGTCCGCTGATCGACTGAGGTAGCTCAGCACAGCGCCTGAGGTAGGCCGTCCGGAGAAATAGGGCATCGTCCCGATCCGGGCGGCCTACCTCATTCACGACGCTGGAGTCATGGATATCGGCAGCAGCTCTCGCATCTGGATCTCTGACTCCCGCGACGTCGACCTGGCGGTCGCGGCCGAGCGCGCTCGCGTCGCTGCGGAACGCGTCGCCTCGGATCGCGGTGACGCCGCGGGCGGGAACCTCCTGTCCCGCCTGCGGCGTCGCCTGCCCCTCCGCCTTCACCCGGTGACGCGCTGAGCGCCGCCGCCGCGGCTCGCGGCCCTGCCCGTGACGCACGCGGGTGGCACGATGAGGGGGTGCGCATCCCGTCCGTCTCCCCCATGGTGGGCCGCGACGCCGAGCTGGGCGCCCTCGAGGCGGCGCTCGACGACGCGCGCGGCGGCACCCCCCGCCTCGTCGTGGTCGGTGGCGAGGCCGGCATCGGCAAGTCGCGCCTCATCGACGAGTTCTCGAGCACCGTCGGCGACGAGGTCGTGATCGCGCGCGGCCAGTGCGTCGAGTTCGGCACCGTCGGCATCCCGTACGCTCCGCTCGTGGGCGTGCTGCGCGACCTCGTCGCGGCCGTCGGGTCGGATGCGGTCTTCAGCGCCGCGGCGGGCGGTGCGCCGACCCTGCGTGGGCTCGTGGAGGCGAGCACGCCCGTCGAGCGCGACGAGCGCCTCGGCGCGGAACGGCTCGACGAGGTCGTGACGACGATCCTCGAAACCCTTTCCGAGGCGCGCGACGTGGTCGTGGTCATCGAGGACGTGCACTGGGCCGATCCCGCGACGCTCGACGTGCTGCGCTTCCTCGCCCGGATGCTGCGCGGCGGTCGGCTGCTCGTCGTCGTGAGCTACCGTAGCGACGACGTGGGCCGCGGCCACCCACTACGGGGACTCCTCGCCGAGTTCGAGCGCAACCGGCGCGTCACGCGCGTGCTCCTCGACCGGCTCCAGGTCGGCGACGTGCGGCGACAGCTCGAGGCCCTGCTCGGGGCGAGGCCGCATCCCGAGCACGTTCGCGAGGTCTTCCAGCGCAGCGAGGGTGTGCCGTTCTTCGTCGAGGAGCTCGTCGACTACGGGGCGGGCGCGCCCGTGCCCACCACTCTGCGCGAACTGCTGCTCGCACGCTACGAGAACCTCACCTCGCAGGCGCGCCTCCTCGTCCGCGTGCTCGCGGCCGGCGGCGGCGCGGTCGACCACGGCCTGCTCGCCGAGGTCGCGCGGTTCTCCCCCGACGAGCTCGACACGGCGCTCCGCGAGGCGATCGACGCGGGCGTCATCGTCGTCGCCGGGCGCGGCTACGACTTCCGGCATGCGCTCGTGCGCGAGGCCGTCGTGGACGAGCTGCTGCCCGGCGAACGGGCCGAGGTGCACGCGCGGTACGCCCGAGCGCTCGAATCCGGCGACGTCGACCCCGCGGGCCGTGCCGCCCGGGCGGTGCTCGTCTCCGCGCACTGGCTCGAAGCGCACGACCTCGAGCAGGCCTTCCGGTCGTCGGTCGAGGGCATGCGCCTCAGCCGCACGGCGTTCGCGTACGCGAGCGCTGCGCAGCTCGGCGAGCGAGCCCTCGCCCTGTGGGATCGCGTGACCGACGCGCAGGCTACGGCGGGCATCGGCCACGTCGAACTGCTCGACCTCGTGGCGCGCTCGTGGCGCAGCGCCGGCGAGCCGACACGCGCCGTCGCGACGATCGAGCAGGCGCTTGCGGAGTCCGATCCGAACGACCGCGCCGCCCACGCGCGGCTGCTGCGCAACAAGGCCCTCATGCTCGACGCCGAGGGTCGCGCCGAGGCCCTCGCGACGCTCGAGCAGACCCTCGAGATGCTGGGCGACGCCGAGGAACCCGCACTCCGCGCCAACGTGCTCGCCGAGATGTCGAGCAAGTACATGCTCCGGGGCCACTCGGACAAGGCGATCGCCGCCGCGACCGAGGCGATGCGGATCGCGCCTCCCGACGCGCCGCGAACGCGCTCGATCGCCGCCAACGTGCGCGCCGGCACCTTGGTCCACCTCGGGAGGGTCGACGAGGGTCTCGCCGACTACGAGCTCGCGCGCCGCGAGGCGGGCGACGATCGCGACGCGCGTCTGCGCTACCACGTCAACTTCTCCGACACGCTCTACCTCCTCGGCCGCTACGCCGAATCGATGGAGGTCGCCCTCGAGGGAGTCCGGATCGCCGAGGCCTCGGGCGTCGCCCGCACCTCGGGCGCGATCCTCGCCCTCAACACGGTCGACCCGCTCTTCGCCCTCGGCGAGTGGGACCGCGCCGACGAGCTCGTCGAGAACTCGCTCGGCCTGGATCCCCCCGCCGTCTTCCGCGTGTACCTGCGGCGCGCCCGCATCCGCTCGGTGCTGCGGCGCGGCGACCCCCGCGCGGCGCTCTCGCTCTTCGAACGTTGGGCCCGGCCCATGCGTCAGCTCGCCGAGTTCGAGGATCAGGTGGCGGCCGGCCTCGCCCAGGACATGTCCGACGTCCACCTCGCCCTCGGCGACCTCGACGGCGCCTGGGCCTGGGCGGGCGCCCTCGTCGAGCGCGATCGACTCGCCTCGCCGCCCTGGGAGCTGCCCCTCGCCCCCACGGTCGCCCGCATCGTCGCGCGGCGACGGATGCTCGCAGGCGACAGCGGCGTCGGTGCGGATACCGTGGATCGGCTGCGGTCGGTGATCGAGCGCGACGCCTGGCCGACCCGGCCCCTGTGGGCCGCCTTCGCCGAGGCGGAGCTCGGAGGCCCGAGCGGGGCGGGCGACGACGTCGAGCTGTGGCGCGAAGCGTGCCGACTCGCCGAGGCGCCCGAGGCATCCGTGCTCACGCGGCTGCTCATCGAGCAGGGCCTGGCGACGGCGCTCGTGCGCACGGGTGACCGAACGGCAGCGGCCGACGTGCTCGTCGCCCTGCGCGATCGCTCCCACGCGCTCGGCGCCGGCCTGCTCGTGCGCGAGGCTGGCGAGCTGTTGGCATCCGCCGGTCTCGCCCGCGGCGAGTCCGCCTCGAGCGACCCCGAGGAGCTGACCGCTCGCGAGCGTCAGGTGCTCGAGCTCATCGCGGAGGGACTCAGCAACGGGCAGATCGCCGAGCGGCTCTACATCAGCCGAAAGACCGTCTCGGTGCACGTCTCCGCGATCCTGCGGAAGCTGGGTGCGGCCTCCCGGACGGAGGCCGCACGCCGCTACCTCGCGCGCGGCTGACCCGCGCGCAAGCGCTCAGTGCCCGACGTGCTGGCCCGCCGGCGCGTCCTTCGGTGCACGCACGAAGAACGAGAGCGCGACGACGGCGAGCGAGATGAACGCCCCCGCGAGGAACGCGAGATGCACGCCGCCCGCGATCTCGGACGCACTCGCGGTCGCGACGTCGTCGCCGCCCGAGGCGAAGATGCCCACTGCGAGGAGGGCGATGTAGAGCGCCGTGCCGGCCGCGCCCGCGACCTGCTGCAGCGTCGAGACCGTCGCGCTGCCGTGCGAGTAGAGCGAGCGGTCGAGCGAGCCGAGTCCCGTCGAGAACAGCGGCGTGAAGAGGAACGCGAGGCCGAGGCTCATCGCGACGTGGCACGCCAGCACGACCCACAGCTCGGTCTCGGGACCGAGCAGCAGGGCCATGGCCCACAGCGCGGCGCTCAGCATGATCGAGCCGGGCACGAGGAGCGGCGTCGGGCCGACCTTGTCGTAGAGGCGACCCACAAGGGGTCCGAGGAGGCCCGAGATGAGCCCACCGGGCAGCAGCAGGGCGCCGATGACGACGGGCTGGAAACCGAGGGCGTTCTGCAGGTACTGCGGCAGGAGGATGACCGTTCCGAAGAGCGACATCATCGCGACCGCGAGCATCACGAGGGAGGTCGTGAACTGCACCGAGCGGAACGTGCGCAGGTCGAGGAACGCCCGGTCGTCGCGCTGCAGACGCAGCTGGCGCAGCACGAACACGCCGAGGGCGAGGACGCCGACGACGATCGGGATCCACGGCGGCATGAGCGTCGCCTCACCGGCCGACTCGCCGAGGCTCGAGAGGCCGTAGACGACCCCGCTGAAGCCGAGTGCGGACAGCACGACAGAGAGGGCGTCGAGACGCATGCGACGGGGCTCGTTGACGTTCGGCACGTTGAGCGCGCCGACGACGAGCATCGCGACGGCGAGCGGGAGCATCACGTAGAAGAGCCCGCGCCAGGAGAGCACGGTGAGCAGCACGCCCGAGACGGCCGGGCCCAGGGCGGGCGCCATCGACATGACGATCGCGATTCGACCCATGATGCGGCCGCGGCTCGCGGGCGGCACGATCTCGAGCACCGTCGTCATCATGAGCGGCATCATGATCGCGGTGCCGGAGGCCTGGATGACGCGTCCGATGACGAGCACCGAGAAGGTCGGGCCGACGGCCGCGAGCAGCGTGCCGGCCGTGAAGAGCGTCATGGCCGCGACGAAGAGCGTGCGCGTCGAGAAGCGCTGCAGGAGCCAGCCCGTGGTCGGGATGACGACGGCCATCGTGAGCGCGAACGCGGTCGTGAGCCACTGACCGGTCGACGCGGACACGCCGAGGTCGGTCATGATGTCGGGGATCGCGACGCTCATGAGCGTCTCGTTGAGGAAGGTGACGAACGTCGCCGCGAGCAGCAGGACGAGTGCGCGGCGCGCGGGCGCGTCGAGCCGGTCGGCGGGCGCTGCGCTCGTGGCGGGCACCTGGACGGCGTTGGTCGACAAGAGTCCTCCGATGGGGGTGGTGGTGATGAACGGGGCGTCGCGCCCGCGTGGGACACACGAATGTGAACGTCGTCCACATTAGTCGAAGCCTCCGACAACGGGTCAGTGACCCGCGAAAGGGCGGAGACGTACGGGCTACTTAACGCTCCCGTTCGACGTCGTATTCCCGGCTCGCATCCTCCGGCAGCGGTCGGGCCACCGGGATGCGCGTGCCGAGCACCTGAGCAACGATATCGCGTGCGATCCGCTGGTCGGTGAGCCCCGCATCCGCGAGGATCTCGTCGCGCGAGGCGTGCTCGAGGAACTCGTCGGGCAGGCCGAGCTCGTCGACGGCCGTGTCGACGCCCGCGGCGCGCAGGTCCTGACGGATGCGCGTGCCCACGCCGCCGACGCGGATGCCGTCCTCGATCGACACGACGAGGCGGTGCGAGCGCGCGAGCTCGACGACGCTGCCCGGCACCGGGATGACCCAGCGCGGGTCGACGACGGTCGCCCCGATGCCCTGGTCGGCGAGCCGGTCCGCGACGCGCATCGCGAGGCCCGCCATGGGGCCGACCGCCACGAGCAGCACGTCGCGGTGCGGGGCCTCCCGCAGCACGTCGACGCCATCCTCTGTGCGGCGCACGGCGTCGTACTCGTTGCCGACCGAGCCCTTCGAGAAACGCAGCACGGTGGGGCCGTCGTCGATCGCGACGGCCTCGGCGAGCTCCTCGCGCAGGCGCGTGGCGTCCCGCGGCGCCGCGATGCGGATGCCGGGCACGACCTGCAGGATCGCGAGGTCCCACATCCCGTGGTGGCTCGGACCGTCGGGGCCCGTCACGCCGGCGCGGTCGAGCACGAAGGTGACGCCCGCGCGGTGGAGCGAGACATCCATGAGCACCTGGTCGAAGGCGCGGTTGACGAACGTCGCGTAGAGGGCGACGACCGGATGCAGCCCGCCGAATGCGAGACCGGCGGCGCTCGTCGCGGCGTGCTGCTCGGCGATGCCGACATCGAACACGCGCTCGGGGAACCGCTCCGCGAACTTGTGCAGGCCCGTCGGACGCAGCATGGCCGCCGTGATGCCCACGAGCCGCGGGTCGCGCTCGGCGAGCTCGAGCATCTCGTCGGCGAACACCGAGGTCCACGACGGCCTGCTCGGGTGCTCGAGCGGCTCGCCCGTCTCGGGGTCGATCTGCCCGACGGCGTGGAACTGATCGGCGACATCGGCGACGGCGGGCTGGTAGCCGCGTCCCTTCTGCGTGATGACGTGCACGATGACGGGTGCGTCGTACGCCTTCGCCTGGCGCAGCGCCTCCTCGAGCGACCCGAGGTCGTGTCCGTCGACGGGTCCGAGGTACTTGATGTCGAGGTTGGAGTAGAGCGCTTCGTTGTTGGAGAACCGCGAGAGGAAGCCGTGGATGGCGCCGCGCGTGCCGCGGTAGATCGCCTGACCCGGCCGCCCCATCCGGTCGAAGAAGCGCCGGCTGGAGAAGTAGAGCGAGCGGTAGGCACGACGCGTGCGCACGGTGTTGAGGAACCGCGCCATGCCGCCGATCGTCGGCGCGTAGGAGCGACCGTTGTCGTTGACGATCAGCACCAGGCGACGCGAGTTGTCGTCGGAGATGTTGTTGAGCGCCTCCCACGTCATGCCGCCCGTGAGCGCGCCGTCGCCCACGACCGCGACGACGTAGCGGTCGCCCTGCCCCGTCATCGCGAACGCGCGTGAGATGCCGTCGGCCCAGCTGAGCGAGCTCGACGCGTGGGAGCTCTCGACGATGTCGTGCTCCGACTCGGCGCGCTGCGGGTATCCCGCGAGACCGCCGCGCTCGCGCAGTCGGCTGAAGTCCTGGCGCCCCGTGAGCAGCTTGTGCACGTAGCTCTGATGCCCCGTGTCGAACACGATCGCGTCGTGCGGCGAGTCGAAGACGCGGTGCATCGCGATCGAGAGCTCGACGACACCGAGGTTCGGCCCGAGGTGGCCGCCCGTCTTCGAGACCTCGCGCACGAGGAACTCGCGGATCTCGGCGGCGAGCTGCACGAGCTCGTCGCGGCTCAGTCCGTCGAGGTCTCGCGGACCCCTGATGGACTCGAGAATGCTCACGATCCCGACCCTACGCCTCTCCCCTGGATGCCCCGCATTCGAACCCGCCCCTGGTGCGGGGGTCGCGCGTGCGCTACTGTCCTGCGCCACCCGCGGCGACGCGACGAACCCGCCGGAGTCTCTACCGCGACACGGCGCGACCGCGCTCGTGCCGTGTCGCGGAGCGACGCGCGGCGGACTACCGCCGCGCCATCAGACGAGCGAGCGCAGCACGTACTGCAGGATGCCGCCGTTGCGGTAGTAGTCGGCCTCACCGGGGGTGTCGATGCGCACGACGGCGTCGAACTCGACGGTCTGCTTGCCCTCGGGCGAGAACTCGCTCGGCTCGGCGACCACGTGGACGGTCTTCGGCGTGACGCCCTCGTTGAGCTGCTCGAGGCCCGTGATCGAGACGATCTCGGTGCCGTCGAGGCCGAGCGACTTCCACGACTCGCCTGCCGGGAACTGCAGCGGCACGACGCCCATGCCGATGAGGTTCGAGCGGTGGATGCGCTCGAAGCTCTCGGTGATGACCGCCTTGACGCCGAGGAGGCTCGTGCCCTTGGCCGCCCAGTCGCGCGAGGAGCCGGAGCCGTACTCCTTGCCGCCGAACACGACGAGCGGGGTGCCCTGCTCCTGGTAGTTCATGCACGCGTCGTAGATGAACGACTGCGGGCCGCCCTCCTGCGTGAAGTCGCGCGTGTAGCCGCCCTCGACGATCTGACCGTCGTTGACCGCCGCCACGAGCTCGTTCTTGAGGCGGATGTTGGCGAACGTGCCGCGGATCATGACCTCGTGGTTGCCGCGTCGCGAGCCGTAGGAGTTGAAGTCCTTGCGCTCGACGCCGTGCGCCTCGAGGTACTGCGCGGCCGGGGTGCCGGCCTTGATGTTGCCCGCGGGGCTGATGTGGTCGGTGGTGACCGAGTCGCCGAGCGTCGCCATGACGCGCGCGCCGGTGATGTCGGTGACGGGCGTGAGCTCCATCGACATGCCGTCGAAGTAGGGCGCCTTCCGCACGTAGGTCGAGTCGGCATCCCACTCGAAGGTCGGGCCGGTCGGGGTGGGCAGGTTGCGCCAGCGGTCGTCGCCGTCGAAGACGGTCGCGTACTGCTTGATGAACTGCTCACGCGAGATCGAGGAGTCGATGATCTCCTGCACCTCGTCGGGGGCCGGCCAGATGTCCTTGAGGAACACGTCGTTGCCGTCCGCGTCCTTGCCGAGCGGGTCGACCTCGAAGTCGAAGTTCATCGTGCCGGCGAGGGCGTAGGCGACGACGAGCGGCGGCGACGCGAGGTAGTTCATCTTCACGTCGGGGCTGATGCGGCCCTCGAAGTTGCGGTTGCCGGAGAGCACCGCGGTAACGGCGAGGTCGTTCTCGTTGATCGCCTCGGAGACCTCCTCGATGAGGGGTCCCGAGTTCCCGATGCAGATCGTGCAGCCGTAACCGACGGTGTAGAAGCCGACGCCCTCGAGCGCCTTGTCGAGGCCCGACTTCTCGTAGTAGTCGGTGACGACCTTGGAGCCGGGGCCGAGCGTCGTCTTGACCCACGGCTTGCGCGTGAGGCCCTTGTCGAGCGCCTTCTTGGCGAGCAGGCCCGCCGCGATCATGACCGAGGGGTTGGAGGTGTTCGTGCACGACGTGATGGCCGCGAGCGTCACGGCGCCGTTGTCGAGCAGGTAGGGCTGGCCCTCCGGCGGGGTGACCTTGATGGGGTTCGATGCCGGGTGGGCGCTGCCCGAGGAGAGGAGCCCCGCGTGCACGTGCTCGCCCTCGTGCTGGTGCGAGACGCCCTCCGCGGCGACGTGCTCGTGCTCGACGCCGGGCGTCGTGCCGGGGTCGGAGGCCGGGAAGGTGCCCTCGATCTCGACGGTCGCGTCGTCGGCCTGGGGCACGTCGGAGACGTAGTTGAGGATGTCCTGCTGGAACTGCGACTTCGACTCCGAGAGGAGGATGCGGTCCTGCGGGCGCTTGGGGCCGGCGATCGACGGCACGACGGTGCCGAGGTCGAGCTCCATGTACTCGCTGTAGGAGGCCTCGCGCGAGGCGTCGTGCCACAGGTGCTGCTGCTTCGCGTAGGCCTCGACGAGGGCGACGGTCTGCTCGTCGCGGCCCGTGAGGCGCAGGTAGTCGAGCGTGACGTCGTCGATCGGGAAGATCGCGGCGGTCGAGCCGAACTCGGGGCTCATGTTGCCGATCGTGGCGCGGTTGGCGAGCGGCACGGAGGCGACGCCGGCGCCGTAGAACTCGACGAACTTGCCGACGACGCCGTGCTTGCGGAGCATGTCGGTGATCGTGAGCACGACATCCGTCGCCGTCACGCCCGCGGGGATGTCGCCCGTGAGCTTGAAGCCGACGACGCGCGGGATGAGCATCGAGACGGGCTGGCCGAGCATGGCCGCCTCGGCCTCGATGCCGCCGACTCCCCAGCCGAGCACGCCGAGGCCGTTGACCATCGTCGTGTGCGAGTCGGTGCCGACGCACGTGTCGGGGTAGGCCTGCAGCACGCCGCCGTTGACGCGGTCGTAGACGACCTTCGCGAGGTGCTCGATGTTGACCTGGTGCACGATGCCCGTTCCGGGGGGCACGACCTTGAAGTCCTGGAAGGCCGTCTGGCCCCAGCGGAGGAACTGGTAGCGCTCGCCGTTGCGCTCGTACTCGATCTCGACGTTGCGCTCGAGGGCGTTCTCGGTGCCGAACAGGTCGGCGATGACGGAGTGGTCGATGACCATCTCGGCCGGCGAGAGCGGGTTGATCTTGTCGGGGTCGCCGCCGAGGGCTGTGACGGCCTCGCGCATCGTGGCGAGGTCGACGATGCAGGGGACGCCGGTGAAGTCCTGCATGACGACGCGGGCCGGCGTGAACTGGATCTCGGTGTCGGGCTCGGCGTCGGGGTTCCACGAGCCGAGCGCCTCGATCTGCGCCTTCGTGACGTTGGCGCCGTCCTCGGTGCGGAGGAGGTTCTCGAGCAGCACCTTGAGGCTGAAGGGGAGCTTCTCGTAGCCGGGGACCGTGTCGATCCGGAAGATCTCGTAGTCGGTCTCACCGACCTTCAGGGTGTCCTTCGCGGAAAAGCTGTTGATGCTCGACACGGTCGTCTCCTCTGGCGAATGTCAGGATGCGCTGCCTCAGCCATCCTGACGGCCGACGCAGGCACGTTCCAGCAAGGCAAGCCTAAGCCTGTCCGCCCCGGCGCACCCGAGTCGATTTATCTTGACGTCGAGATATCTTACGCCTTCTCGGTGCTCTCCGCGTCCGACGCGCCGGTCCATGCGCTGCGGATGAGCAGCCACGTGACCCACAGCACGATCGCGTAGGGCGGGATCCCGAGCAGGAGCTTCATGGCCGCGAGACCCGCCGCGTCGTCCGCGACGTAGAGCGGCACCTCGACCGCGAGGCGCAGGGCCGGCAGCGCCGCCCACACGATCGTCGCGATGAGGGCGACGCGGGCCTTCGCGGGGTCGTCCCGCCAGTGCGGGTCGTTCGTGAGCAGGCCCGCCATGACGCCGATGAGGGGTCGCCGCACGGCGATGCTCACGAGCATCGCGACGAGCAGCACGACGTTGATGATGAGCCCGGGCAGGAAGTTGTCGGATGCGCGGCCGCTGAACAGCGCAAGGCCCGCCGAGACTCCGACACCGAGCGCGCCCACGACGGCCGTCATGACGGGCTGCCTCATGACGAGGCGCGCCGCGATGAACACGACGGCGAGACCGAGCGGCGCGAGCACCGACGGGACGAGCTGCTGGGTGATCGTGTAGACGACGAGGAAGAGCAGCGGCGGCAGGATCGACTCCACGAGGCCCCGGATGCCGCCCACGGCTGCGAGCAGCGCGCGCCCGCTCGGCGCCTCGCCCGGCTTCACATGCCCGAGGCCCGAGCGCCGGGCGGCGACGGCCATGGCATCCGAGAAGCTCGGGGTCGCCTCGACTGCCGGCTCCTCGGCGCGATCGTGCGCGCCGGGCTCCCCCGACGCGTCGCCCGAGGACATCAGGCCTGGCCGCCCGGCTGCACGTTCGCGGGAACGGTCAGCGGGATGAGGTCGCGCGGCGGCATCGGGGTGTTGCCGCGCACGACGACGATGCTGCGGAAGAGGTCCTCGACCTGCGCCGCGGCATCCGGGTCGACCGCCGCCTTGCCGCTGATGACGCCGCGCAGGAACCAGCGCGGACCGTCGACGCCGACGAAGCGCGCGATCCGCACGCCCGGGGCGTTGCCGGCGGGAGCGGGGATCTCCGCGCGCAGCTCCGGACCGAAGGGCCCCTCGACCGTCTGCGTCGTGCCGCCCTGACGGGCGATCTGCTCGACGATCTGCTCGCGGATCTCGTGCCAGAGGCCGCTCGAGCGCGGGGCCGCGAACGGCTGCACCTGCAGCGTCGACTCCGCGTAGTCGAGGGCGACGGCGACGACGCGCTTGCTGCCCTCCTCGATCTCGAGACGCAGAGCGAGTTCGGGGCGCGGGAGGATCTTGACCCCGCCGAGGTCGACGTAGGGGCGCACGGCGTTCGCCTCGGCGACGTCGAGCGGGCCGTTCTCGGCGCGGTCGGCCGGAGCGGACTTCGGCTGTTCGACGGGCGCGTCATCCATCGGGACGTCGCTCATGGGGTTCCTCCTCGGGTCGAGTAGCCGGTGGAGCCGAAGCCGCCCTCACCGCGGTCGGAGCCGGGGAGGCGTTCGACCGGGATGAAGCGCGCCCGGCTCACGGGCATGACGATGAGCTGCGCGATGCGGTCACCCGCGGCGACGGCGTAGCTCTCACGCGCGTCGGTGTTGAGCAGGGTGACCCGGATCTCTCCGCGGTAGCCCGCGTCCACCGTTCCGGGACTGTTGACGATCGTGATGCCGTGCTTGGCGGCGAGGCCGCTGCGCGGCACGACGAAAGCGACGTATCCGTCCGGCAGCGCGATCGACACGCCCGTGCCGACGACGGCGCGCTCACCGGGGGCGAGCACGACATCGTCTGTGGAGACGAGATCGGCGCCCGCGTCGCCCGGGTGCACGTACTCGGGGACGGTGTCGCCGCGGAACAGCACCTCGACGGACTCGGTCACCCCACGACGATAGTCCATGGTCGAATAAGGGTGATGTCCTACCGTGAACGACTCTGGCCCGCCCCGTGGATCTACATCGCGACCGCGCTCGTGATCCCGGCGTCCCTTCTCGTGTTCCTGCCGATCGACATGATCGTCGGGATCATCGTCGCGATCGTGCTGTACGGCGGGATCGTCGGGCTGCTGCTGTTCACGACGCCCACGGTGGAGGTCGCCGACGGCGTGCTCCGCGCGGGCCGCGCCCGCCTGCCGCTCTCGGTCGTCGGCGAGGTCGTCGCCGCGAAGGGCGCGGATGCGGTGCGCGAGCGCGGAACAGGGCTCCACGCGGACGCGTGGCTCCTCATCCGCGGCTGGATCCCCGACGTCGTGCGGGTCGAGCTCGTCGATCCCGCCGACCCGACGCCCTACTGGCTCGTGTCGAGTCGACGTGCGGACGAGCTCGCCGCGGCGATCAGCTCAGCCCGCGCTTAGGCGGCGCACTCCGCGCAGATCGGACCGAGGTCCGAGTTGTGGTCGAACTGCGACTGGTGCTTGACGAGGAAGCAGTTCATGCAGGTGAACTCGTCCTCCTGCGGCGGGAGCACGACGACGTCGAGGTCGACGTCGGAGAGGTCCTGTCCTGCGAGCTCGAAACCCGGGTTGTCGGCGTCATCGACGTCGACCACGCCCGACAGCTTGTCGGGGACACGCTCCTGGAGGGCCTGGATCGACTCGGTGTCGTCGTCGGTCTTCCGAGGGGCGTCGTAATCGGTAGCCATTCCCATCCATTTCCATCGGCGCGTGCGGGTGAAGCGGCGTCAGTCTGCATCATCGGATGCCGAAGCGCAAACCCTCCCAGCCGGCTCCCAGACACGCCGGGAACCGCGGGCAATGCAACTCGCGGCACGCCCGCGTTATTCCCCGGATCCGGACCGAGCTCGTGTCATCCTGGCCTCGAATCCTGACGCCTGGAGGTCGGTTCAGCATGCAAGAACTCAAGGTCATCGGAGTCGAGAACGGCTCGCTCCTGGTCGCCTCGGATGACGGGGAGCAGTTCCGCGTCGAGGTCGACGAGACCGTGCAGTCGCGCCTGCGCGCTTCCATGCCCGATCCCGGGCCCATCCGCCGCCTCGCACCGCGGGAGATCCAGGCGCAGATCCGCGCCGGCATGACCGCCGAGGACGTCGCCCGTGTCACGGGCGCGTCGCTCGAGTACATCCGCCGCTTCGAGGGCCCCGTCGTCGCCGAGCGCGAGTACGTCATCGAGTCGGCCCTCAACGTGCCCGTGCACATGGCCGTCGAGACCGACCCGCTCGCCTCTGGCGCGACGTTCGGCTCCGTCATCCGCGAACGGCTCGCCGACGCGGGTGCGCAGGGCGAGCGCTGGGCGAGTTGGAAGGAGCAGGGCGGCGGCTGGATCGTCAAGCTCACGTTCACGGCCGCCGAGATCGAGCGCGACGCCCGCTGGGGCTTCGATCCGAAGAAGCAGTCGCTGCAGCCCCTCAACCAGGAGGCCGTGCAGCTCTCGCAGCAGGGCGAGCTCCCGCCGAGCCTCATCCCGCGCCTGCGCGCCGTGCCGCTCGACGAGCGCGACGACGCGCGCTTCGACTCGGGCGCCTTCGCCGTCGAGACGGATGGCGACGACACGGTCGTGACGCCCGTCGAGTTCACGCAGCTCGAGTTCGGCGGCCGCCCCGCGGTCGCCGAGGAGCCGAGCACGACCCACCACACGGCCGATCTGCTCGAGGCGCTCCGCCGTCGCCGCGGTGAGCGCGAGCCGCTCGACCTCGACGAGGGCGAGCAGGGCCTCGCGGCGCACCCCTCGACGGGGGTCGTGAAGCTCGTCGACGTGCCGCTCGAGGGCGTGCCCGACGAGCCCGTGCCCGCCGCCTTCACCTCGGCTCCGAGCTCGGCGCCGACCGCGAAGGCCTCGGGCTCCTCGGGAGCGACAGGGCCGCTCGGCAAGCGCCGCGGCCGTGCGTCGATGCCGAGCTGGGACGAGATCGTCTTCGGCGCCCGCGGCGACGAGGACTGACCGCCCGCTGACCGGCCGACCGTCCGGCCTCAGGCGAACGCGCCGAAGCGCAGGAACGGCACCACCGTCTCGCCCGGCGTGAGCGAGCCGTGCTGCCCGACCATGCCGCGCGCACGGTCGTCGGCGTCGGCGTAGTACGCGTGGTCGCCGCGCGCAGCGACGAAGACCTCCCCGATGCGCGGCAGCACCTCCGGGTCGACCGCGCCGAACCAGCCCGATGCGAGCGCCTCGTCACGCGTGCCCACCCACGCGCGCTTGCCCTCCGACGCGCGCCAGGCGGACGCCACCCCCGCGGGGTCGACCCCCCGCTCGAGGTGCAGCTGCAGGCACCGCGGCTCCCCCGCGACGTGACGCACGCCTTCCAGCAGGTCGGCGGATGCGATGCGCTGGGCGTGCAGGGGCACGTCGACCATCCCGTGGTCGGCCGTCACGGCCATGCCGTGGCGCGGGCCGAGCGCGCCGGCCACGAGGGCGAGCTCGGCGTCGAGCGCCTCGAGCGCCGACACCCACTCGGACGAGGCGACGCCCTTCGCGTGCCCCGCCATGTCGAGGTCGGGAACGTAGTAGTAGACGAGCGCGGGTCCGGGGTCGGCGAGCACGCCGCGCAGGAGCGCGAGGCGCTCCCCCGAGTCCCCCGCCCCCAGGAACTCGGCGCCTCGCAGCACCGCATGCGTGAACGCCGAATCGCGGTAGCGGGGGTGGGTGATCGCCACGCTCCGCACGCCCTCGGATGCCGCCCGCTCGAAGAGGGTCGGCATCCGCTGCCAGGTGGCCGGGTCGAGCCCGTCCCAGCCGCTCAGCTGGTTGACGACGCGGTCGTGGTCGGGGTCGTAGACGCGGTAGCCGACGAGACCGTGGCGGCCGGCGGGCTCCCCCGTCGTGAGGGTCGCGAGGGCCGCGACGGTCGTCGTCGGGAAGCCCGCGCCGATCGCCGGGTCGTGGTCGAGGCGCTTCGCGAGGGTGCGCGCGTGGCCGCGGTGCGCCTCGAGCTGCGCGTGACCGAGTCCGTCTACGACCACGACGACGACCTTCTCGACGGGCGGGAGCCCCATCGGGCCCCTCCTGCCCGCGAGGGCGTCGAGGCAATTCGGCACGACATCCGCGAGGCTCAGCCTGTGCGTTTTCGCCGCCGGTAGCATGGCGACGATCCTATGACTCCGCCCGAAAAGACCTCGCCCACACCTGCCTCCGGCGAACGTATCGAAGACGTCGACGTCTCGACCGAGATGCAGGGCTCGTTCCTCGAGTACGCCTACTCCGTCATCTACTCGCGCGCGCTCCCCGACGCCCGCGACGGGCTCAAGCCCGTGCAGCGCCGCATCCTCTTCCAGATGAACGAGATGGGCCTGCGACCCGACCGCGGGCACGTCAAGTCGGCTCGCGTCGTGGGCGACGTCATGGGCCGCCTGCACCCGCACGGCGACACCGCCATCTACGACGCGCTCGTGCGCATGGCGCAGGACTTCACGATGCGCGTTCCGCTCGTCGACGGGCACGGCAACTTCGGCTCGCTCGACGACGGGCCCGCCGCACCCCGCTACACCGAGGCGCGCATGCAGGCCGCGGCGCTCGCGCTCGTCGAGTCGCTCGACGAGGACGTCGTCGACTTCGTGCCGAACTACGACAACCAGCTGACGCAGCCCGAGGTGCTGCCGGCGGCGTTCCCGAACCTGCTCGTCAACGGCGCGAGCGGCATCGCGGTCGGCATGGCGACCAACATGGCGCCGCACAACCTCATTGAGGTCGCGGGAGCCGCGCGCCACCTGCTCGAGAACCCCGAGGCGACGCTCGAGGAGCTCATGGCCTACGTGCCCGGTCCCGACCTGCCGACGGGCGGCACGATCGTGGGGCTCGACGGCATCCGCGACGCGTATGCGACGGGCCGCGGCTCGTTCAAGACGCGCGCCAAGGTGTCGATCGAGCAGATCTCCGCGCGCCGCACGGGCCTCGTCGTGACCGAGCTGCCGTACCTCGTCGGCCCCGAGAAGGTCATCGAGAAGATCAAGGACGGCGTTAACGCCAAGAAGATCACGGGCATCGCCGACGTCACCGACCTGACCGACCGCAAGAACGGCCTGCGGCTCGTCATCGGCATCAAGACGGGCTTCTCGCCTGAAGCGGTGCTCGAGCAGCTCTACCGGCTCACGCCGCTCGAGGACGGCTTCTCGATCAACAACGTCGCGCTCGTCGACGGGCGCCCGCAGACGCTCGGCCTCCGGGAGATGCTGCGCGTCTACCTCGACCACCGCGTCGAGGTCGTCACGCGCCGCTCGCAGTACCGCCTCGCCCGCCGCCAGGAGCGCCTGCACCTCGTCGACGGCCTCCTCATCGCGATCCTCGACATCGACGAGGTCATCCAGGTCATCCGCTCGAGCGACGACACCGCCCAGGCGCGTGCGCGCCTCATCGACGTCTTCGACCTCTCGACGCTCCAGGCCGACTACATCCTCGAGCTCCAGCTGCGCCGGCTCACGAAGTTCAGCCGCATCGAGCTCGAGGCCGAGCGCGACAAGCTGCGCGCCGAGATCGCCGAGCTCGAGGCGCTCCTCGGCGACCCCGCGCGCATCCGCACGCAGGTGGGCGTCGAGCTCGACGACGTCGCCGAGCGCTTCGGCACGCCGCGCCGCACCCTCCTCACCGAGGCGGGCGCACAGGTGAAGGCCACGGCGGCGTCGCGCAAGGCGGGTGCCGTCTCGCTCGAGATCCCGGATGCGCCCACGCTCGTCGTGCTCTCGACGACCGGCCGCGCGGTGCGCGTCGACCTGCCCGAGGGCACCGAGGCCCCGCTGCCGTCGACGCGCCGCTCGAAGCACGACGCGATCCTCTCCGCGGTGCGCGGCACGACGCGCGGCGAGCTCGGCGCGATCACCTCGCACGGGCGCCTCATCCGCTTCACGCCCGTCGACCTGCCCTCCGTGCCCGCGAACTCGGTGCAGCTCGCGGCGGGCGCGCGCATCAACGACTACCTCGGCATCGACAAGAAGGAGCGCGTGCTCGGGCTCGTCTCGCTCGGGGCCGAGGTGCCCATCGCGATCGGCACCCGCCAGGGCGTCGTCAAGCGCGTCGCGCCCGGCGGCTACCCGAGTCGGCCCGACTTCGAGGTCATCGCGCTCAAGCCGGGCGACGAGGTCGTGGGCGTCGCGCAGGCAGGCGACAGGGCCGAGCTCGTATTCGTCGCATCCGACGCCCAACTGCTGCACTTCTCCGCGTCGCAGGTGCGCCCGCAGGGCGTTGCCGCGGGCGGCATGGCGGGCATCAACCTCTCGGCGAAGGCCACCGTGGTGTTCTTCGGCGCGGTCGACCCCGAGGATGCCGTCGTGGTGACGATCTCCACCCCGACCGAGACGCTCCCCGGCACCGACCCCGGTCGCGGCAAGGTGTCCCACTTCGCGGAGTTCCCCGCCAAGGGCCGCGCCACGGGCGGCGTGCGCTCGCACTCGTTCCTCAAGGGCGAGAGCGCGCTCGCGCTCGCGTGGGTGGGCCCTGCTCCCGCACTCGCGGTCACCCCCGACGGCGCCGCACGCACGCTCCCCGAGGCGGGTGCGAAGCGCGATGCATCCGGCACGCCGCTCGACGCGGTCGTCGGCTCGATCGGGCGGGCGCTCTAGTCGCGAATCACCGCTGGTTGAGTGCGCGCGTAGCGGGCGTATCGAAACCAGCCGCGCGAGTGGCATCGGGGCTGGTTTCGACACGCCGCCTCCGGCGGCTACTCAACCAGCGGGGTGAGCCGCCTCCGGCGGCTACTCAACCAGCGGGGTGAGCCGCCTCCGGCGGCTACTCAACCAGCAGCGCGGTCACACGTCGACGCGCGAGCGGTCGAGCCCCTGCCCCGCGATGATGAAGTCCTTGCGCGGCGCGACGTCGTTGCCCATGAGCAGCTCGAACACGCGGTTCGCGGCATCCGCATCCTCGATGCGCACGCGGCGCAGGGTGCGGTGCGCGCGGCTCATGGTCGTCTCGGCGAGCTGGTCGGCATCCATCTCCCCGAGGCCCTTGTAGCGCTGGATCGGGTCCTGGTAGCGCTTGCCCTGCTTCTTGAGCGTCGCGAGCACGGTCTGAAGCTCCTGCTCGGAGTACGTGTAGATGATGTCGTTGGGCTTCGAGCCCGGGTTCACGACGACGACGCGGTGCAGCGGAGGCACAGCCGCGAAGACCCGTCCGTCTTCGATCATGGGCCGCATATAGCGGAAGAAGAGCGTCAGGAGCAGGGTGCGGATGTGCGCGCCGTCGACGTCGGCGTCGCTCATGATGATGACCTTGCCGTAGCGCGCCGCCTCGAGGTCGAAGCTGCGGCCCGAGCCCGCGCCGATCACCTGGATGATCGAGGCGCACTCGGCGTTGCCGAGCATGTCGGCGACGGACGCCTTCTGCACGTTGAGGATCTTGCCGCGGATGGGCAGGAGCGCCTGGTGCTCGGAGTCGCGCGCGAGCTTCGCGGTGCCGAGGGCGGAGTCGCCCTCGACGATGAAGAGCTCGGTGTCGGCGACGTCGTTGGAACGGCAGTCGACGAGCTTGGCGGGCAGCGACGAGTTCTCGAGCGCGTTCTTGCGGCGCTGCGTCTCCTTGTGGGCGCGCGCGGAGATGCGCGACTTCATCTCGGCGACGACCTTGTCGAGCACGAGCGCCGACTGGGCCTTGTCGTCGCGCTTCGTGCTCGCGTAGCGCGCCTGGAGGCCCTTGACGATCGCGTTCGAGACGATCGCGCGCACAGCAGGGGTGCCGAGCACCTCCTTCGTCTGGCCCTCGAACTGTGGCTCGGGGAGGCGCACCGTCAGCACGGCCGTGAGGCCCGCGAGCACGTCGTCCTTCTCGAGCTTGTCGCTGCCTGCCTTGAGGCGGCGGGCGTTCTTCTCGACCTCGGCGCGCAGGAACTTGAGGAGCCCCTGCTCGAAGCCCGCCTGGTGCGTACCGCCCTTGGGCGTCGCGATGATGTTGACGAAGCTCTTGAAGACGGTGTCGTAGCCCGTGCCCCAGCGCAGCGCCACGTCGACCTGGCACTCGCGCTCGAGCTCCGTGGGCACCATGTGCCCGTTCTCCTGCAGCACGGGGACGGTCTCCGTGTAGCCGCCCGTTCCCTGGATGCGCCACACATCGGTGAGCGCCGCATCCGGGGCGAGGTGCTCAACGAACTCGCTGATGCCGCCCTCGAAGCGGAAGCTCTGGACGGTGGGCTCCTCGGCCCGCTCGTCCGTGATCTCGATGCCGAGGCCGGGCACGAGGAACGCCGTCTGGCGCGCGCGCCCGAGCAGTTCCTCGGTCTGGAACCCGGCGCCCTTCGTGAAGATCTGACGGTCGGCCCAGTAGCGGATGCGCGTGCCGGTCACGCCCTTGGCGACCTTGCCGACGACGCGCAGCTCGCTGCCCGAGACGAACGGGGTGAACGGGGCGTCGGGCGTCGGCTCGCCCGTGTCGGCGAAGACGCCGGGCTCGCCGCGGTGGAACGACATCGCCCACGTCTTGCCGTCGCGGTCGACCTCGACGTCGAGCCGCTCCGAGAGGGCATTGACGACCGACGCGCCCACGCCGTGCAGACCGCCCGACGCGGCGTACGAGCCGCTGCCGAACTTGCCGCCCGCGTGGAGCTTCGTGAACACGACCTCGACGCCCGTGAGCCCCGTCTTGGGCTCGATGTCGACGGGGATGCCGCGCGCGTGGTCGCGCACCTCGACCGAGTCGTCGGGGTGCAGGATGACCTCGATCTGCGAGCCGTGGCCCGCGAGGGCCTCGTCGACGGAGTTGTCGATGATCTCCCACAGGCAGTGCATGAGACCGCGCGAGTCGGTCGAGCCGATGTACATCCCGGGGCGCTTGCGCACCGCCTCGAGACCCTCGAGGACGGAGAGATGACGGGCGGAGTAGTCGGTCACCGGACGAGCCTAACCGCGGCCGCCCACGCCGCCGTGGAGGCTCACCCGGGGCGACGCGTCAGGCCCCGAACTGCTGCACCCAGTACACGCGGCCCGTGCTCGACGTCGACGAGCAGGCGCCCATCATCGTGTACGTGCCGTTGAGGATGTTCGCCCGGTGCCCGGAGGAGTTCATCCACCCGTTGACGACGCCGGAGGCGCTCCCGTAGCCGTAGGCGACGTTCTCGGCCCAGGCACGGAAGCCGCTCGACCAGCCCGAATGGTAGAGGTCGCCGTTGCGGGCCGCGAGCTCGGCCGCGAAGGAGCAGGACCGGCTCGCGAGGGTGCCGTTCCACACGAGCGCGCCCACGCCGTTGGCGCCGCGATGCGCGTTGGTCTCGGTGAGCACTCCGCGCTGCTCGCTCGCGGAGGTCACGCTGCCGCCACCACCGCCGGCGCCGCCACCGCCGCCGCCGGCGCGGGGGCTGCCGCCGCGCGCGCGTTTGGCCGCCTCGGCGGCCGCCTGCTCCGCGGCGATCCGCGCGGCCTCGGCGTCGTGGGCCGCGATCACGGCCGCCGCCGCGGACGCGTAGCCCGCGAACAGCGGCGGCAGCTCGGCGGGCGTCTCCGCGGCGGTCAGCGCCTCGGCGGCCGCGACGGCCGCGCTTCTGCTGTCACCGGATGCGAGCGTGCGGGCGGCGAGGAGTGCGTCGTTGACGCCTCCGATCGTGCCGGCGAGGTTCGCGAGCGCCTCGCCGAGGGCACCGTTCACCTCGCCGATCCGCCCCGACTCCTCCTCGAGCTCACCGCGCGACTCCGCGGCGGCCGCTGCGTCCGCGCCGAACCCCTCGGTGAGCTCGCGAAGCGCCTCGGTCGGCGCGGCCTTGTCGATGGGCGCGGGTGCGGGGAAGGGACGGATGCCGAGCTCGGCATCCGCTCCCGGCGCCTCCGTGCCGAACAGCTCCGCGAGCGCGAGCGCGAGATCCTCGTGAGCCGCGACCACCGGCGCGACGGCCTCGGCACCGCCCAGCAGGCCGGTGTGAGGGAGCACCTTCGCTGCGACGGCGTCGCGCAGCGTTATCGCAGCGTCCGCATCCGCGCCGAGCTCCTCGAGCACGCTGCGCTGCCCCACGACGGCCTCGACGGCGTCGGCACGCGCATCCGTCGCGAGAGCGAGAGCCTCGTCATGGGCGCGCTGCTCAGCCCACGCGACGCCTCCCCAGATGCCGCCCGCGGCGACGAGCGTCACGGCGACGGCGATGACGACCGCGCCACGACGCCCGATCCGGCCCCGCCGCCGAGCTGTCTGCTCGGCGTCGGCGGCCTCGACCTCGGGCACGGCGTCGAGGACGGCTCCCTGCTGCTCCCCCATGGCCCGCCACCCTAGACCGTGCGCCTGGGAGCGACCAGGCCCTCATGAGAGGGGTGTGTCGTACGCCACGGGCGAAATACCCGCCGCCTGCCCGGCATTGTCAGAGACCTCGTGCTTACATGGACGCACGGCACCACACCGCGACCCGAGGGAAGGAGCAGGACATGTCTCAGATCACGACCGATGGCACCGTCGAGCTGGAGCGTCCCGCCCTGAGCGCGGCCGACCGCTGCGACATGTGCGGCGCCCAGGCCTACGTCCGGGTCACTCTCGTGTCGGGCGAGCTGCTCTTCTGCGCCCACCACGGCACCGAGTACAAGCCGAAGCTCATCGAGAGCGCGCTGGAGTGGCACGACGAGAGCGGCCGACTCGCCGAGGAACGCTGAGTGGCTGAAGCCCCCGGCGGCCTCGGCCGCCGACTGCGGTACCTCGCGAACCGCGCAGCACGACTCAACCCCGCGAACGTCTGGCGGATCGCCGGCGCCGCACGCTCCCTCACCCGCAAGCCGCGACTGCTCATCGTCGCCGACATGCTGTGGTGCTCGGTGCGCTACGAGTTCGGCTTCCAGGACTACCTCGACTGGGATGTCGTCATGCTGACCGCCGCCGAGCGGCGCACGTACATCACGCATCCGAAGTCCAACCACCTCGCGATGACGCTCAACCATCCTGAGCTGCGCCGCATCTTCGCCGACAAGCTGCGCTTCAACGCGCGCTTCTCCGACTTCATCGGCCGCGACTGGATCGACCTGCGCGAGGCCGACGCGGATGCCGTGCGCGCCTTCCTCGACGACCACGGCCGCGCGATGCTCAAGGTGCCCGACAGCCTCTCGGGCAAGGGCATCGAGAAGGTCGAGGCCTCGGCGGTGACGGATGTCGACGCGTTCGTGGCCGAGGCGATCGCGGAGCGTCAGTTCCTGCTCGAGGGCTACATCGTGCAGCACCCCGAGATGGCATCGCTGTGCCCGACGAGCGTCAACTCGCTGCGCGTCATCACCTACTTCGACGGTGAGACGCTCCACGTGCTCGCAAGCGTGCTCAAGATGGGCAACGGCGGCGACATCGACAACTTCTCGAACGGCGGCATGTACACGATGCTCGACGAGACGGGCACCGCGCACTTCGCGGCCTTCGACGAGAGCGGCACGAGCTACGCGACGCATCCGCTCACCGGCACGTCGATCGTCGGCTTCCGGGTGCCCCTCTACGACGAGGTCGTGCCGATGCTCGAGCGCGCCGCCCGTGTCGTGCCCGAGGTGCCGTACGTCGGCTGGGACGTCGCCATCACGCCCGACGGACCCGTCATCATCGAGGGCAACCCGAACTCGGGCGTCTACCAGGCGAAGCCCTCGGTCTCGGGGGTCCGCGAGGGGCTTCTCCCCCGCTACCGCGCCGCGATCGGCTTCTGAACGCGCTCACCGGGATGCCACCGGCGCTCGTCGCGGAACTCGCGTAGGCGCGCCTCGTAGGCGGCGGTCGCGTACTCCTCATGGGCGAGCACGGGCTCGGTGTCAGGGTCGAGCCGCTTGAGCAGTGCGCGCGTGAAGTGCGGGTTGACGACGAGCAACGGGCCGATGAGCGAGGTGCCGATGAGTCCGCCCATCCGCACGCCCTCGACGGGCGTCGTCGTGTTGCGCCCGATGCCGCGCTCGGCCGTGAGGAACCCCTCGACGCCCGGCGCGACTTCGAGCATCGAGAACTGCGACTTGTAGCCGACGATCGGCTGCTCGACGGGCAGCTCGGGCACCGCGCCCATGACCTTGCCGCTGTAGCGGCCCATCATCGCGAGGGTCGACTCGAGCTCGACGAGGCCGAGCCCTTCCACGTCGTAGCCCATGTCGGCGTTGCGGATGCGCGTGCCGAGCACCTCCACGGCGTTGTGCGTGAAGAGCGTGAGGGCGCCGGATGCGATGCGCGCCTCGAGCGCGTCGCGGTGCGGCCGCAGGCGGTCGATCGCCTTGAGCTGCCCGCGCTCCGTGAGGGGGCCGAGGTAGAGCAGGTCGACGTCGCGGTCGAGGAACGTGGGGCGCTCGTTGAGGCCCGTGCGCACGACCTCGGCGTCGGGACGGCACTGCGCGAGGTAGGTGATGTTGGCGTTGTCGCCGTGGAGGTTCGCGACCTCCGGGAACAGCATCTCGATCGTGAGGCCGCTCACGCGCCGCCTCCCGCCCGATCGGCGAGGCGCGCCCGCAGCCGCTCCTGAACCCGGTTGCCGGTCGTGAGCGCGTTGTGCACGCTGTGGAGGTTGAACACGACGTCGGCGCCGGCGACGTCGATCCGCTCGGCGGGCTCCGTCTCCGACTCGAGCGTAACGATGCGCGCGGGGTCGACACCCGCGATCGCGAGACGCAGCGCCTGGTCGTAGCGGCGGTTGCCGCCCACGACGAGCTGCTCGATGCTCTCGTCGGCGAGGTACTCGTAGTCGGCGTCGTAGATCCAGGCCGTGTTCTCGACCTCGTTCTCGCGCTCGCTCCACTCGTCGATCGTCATGACGACGGCCTTGCGGCCCGGGAACGACCGCAGGTACTCGAAGGCGCGCGAGCACGCGACGCCCACGAGTCCCTTCGTGAGGAGGCGTACGAGCAGCGCGTCGCCGATGCGCTCGGACGCGAACCGGGTCGTCGGCGGCGCGAGGGTGTCGAAGGCGCGCACGATGCGGTCGCGCGGCACCTCGAGCACGTCGAGCACCGCCGCGACGGCGATCTCGTTGTAGACGTTGACGATGTTGTCGTTGACGAGCCGCGCCTCGCGGGCGTCGCCGTCGAGGTCGAGCACGACGCGCTCGCCCGCGGGGTCGATGTCGCGCGCGCGGTAGGCGGCCTCGGGCGAGCGGAAGCCGCACGCCGGGCAGTGGGCGCGGCCGATGTGGTTGAAGCGCCAGTGGTCCCACGCGAGGCGCGTGTCGCACACGGGGCACGTCATGGCGTCGAGCGCGGCGCCCGTCGGGGCGTCGGTGTCGCTCGGCAGGCGATCGACCGCGAAGTGCACGCGCGGGTTGGCCTCGCCGCCGAGCGACGACGCGATGAGGTCGTCGGCGTTGAGCACGAGCGTCGTCTGCTCGGAGAGCTCCGAGCTGAGGATCCACGCGATGTACTCGGGGTGGGCGTTGCGCTTGATGGAGTCGCGCGTGAGGTTGGTGCAGACGAGCACGTCGGGTCGCAGCCCCGGCAGCACGAGGCGCCCCGAGCGCTCGTCGAGCTCGAACACCCCGACGTCGGCACGCGGCCGGCCGCGCCAGTCGACGGCGGCGATGAGCGCCGCCGCGATGCCCGGCGCGAGGTTCGACCCCGTTCGGTTGCTCGCGACCGTGAGCCCCTCGCCGAGAAGCGCCTCGGCGAGCAGGTTCGACACGGTCGTCTTGCCGTTCGTGCCCGTCACCGCGATGACGCGCTTCGGGTGCTGCACGGCGCCCAGGATGCCCGGGTGGATGCGGCGGGCGATCTTGCCGGGCACGTGCGTCCCCTGACGCCCGATGGCCCGCAGCAGGCCGGCCGCGAGCTTGGCAGCCCAGACGGCCAGCAGCACGCGCACGCGGCGCCCCTTACTCGAGGTAGTCCCGCAGCGACTGCGAGCGGCTCGGGTGACGCAGCTTCGCCATCGTCTTCGACTCGATCTGACGGATGCGCTCGCGCGTCACGCCGAAGGTGTCGCCGATCTGGTCGAGCGTCTTCGGCATCCCGTCTCCGAGGCCGAAGCGCATGCGGATGACGCCCGCCTCGCGCTCCGAGAGCGAGTCGAGGAGCGACTCGAGCTGCTTCTGCAGCATCGTGAAGCCCACGGCGTCGGCCGGGACGACCGCCTCGGTGTCCTCGATGAGGTCGCCGAACTCGCTGTCGCCGTCCTCGCCGAGCGGGGTGTGCAGCGAGATCGGCTCGCGGCCGTACTTCTGCACCTCGATGACCTTCTCCGGGGTCATGTCGAGTTCCTTCGACAGCTCCTCGGGGGTGGGCTCGCGGCCCAGGTCCTGCAGCATCTGGCGCTGCACGCGGGCGAGCTTGTTGATGACCTCGACCATGTGCACGGGGATGCGGATCGTGCGGGCCTGGTCGGCCATCGCGCGCGTGATCGCCTGGCGGATCCACCACGTCGCGTAGGTCGAGAACTTGAAGCCCTTGGTGTAGTCGAACTTCTCGACGGCGCGGATGAGGCCGAGGTTCCCCTCCTGGATGAGGTCGAGGAACTGCATGCCACGGCCCGTGTAGCGCTTCGCGAGCGACACGACGAGGCGGAGGTTGGCGCCCAGCAGGTGGTTCTTGGCGCGCTGGCCGTCGCGCGCGACCCAGGAGAGCTCGCGACCGAGCTGGCTGCGCTTCTCCTGGTCGGTCATGTGCGAGAGCTTCTCCTCGGCGAAGAGACCGGCCTCGATGCGCATCGCGAGCTCGACCTCCTGCTCCGCGTTGAGGAGGGCGACCTTTCCGATCTGCTTGAGGTAGTCCTTGACGGGGTCGGCCGTCGCGCCCGTGATGGCGGCGGAGTAGACGGGGACCTCGTCGTCCTCGTCCGTCATCGACAGACGCAGGGCGCCCGTCGGAAGCGGCTCGTCGCGCGCGGTCGAGACCTCCTCGGTCTCCTCGTCGTCGGACTCCTCCTCGGAGTCGTCCTTCGCCTCGGGGGTCTCCGGCTCCTCGGCCTCGTCGGCGTCGCCGTCGGCGGCGACCTCCTCGGTCGCCTCCTCGATGTCGCCGTCGAGCTCGAGCTCGGCGTCGTCCTCGAGCTCGTCGCTCTCGAGCTCCGGGTCCTTGGCCTTCGCCGCGGACGCCTTGCCCTTGGGGGCGGCCTTGGCCGGCGACTTCTTCGCGGCGGGCTTGGCGGCAGCCTTCGCGGGCGCCTTGGCGGTGGTCTTCGTGGTGGTCTTGGTCGCCGACTTGGTGGTCTTGGCGGCGGCGGTGGTCTTCTCGCGGTCGTCCTTGACCGCTTCCTTCGTCGATGTGGAGCGGGGGGTGGCCATGCTGACCCCTTTCGCGGGTGGGGAGGTGCGTCTGGGCAGTACGTAGACCCGTGTCAAGTCCCCCACGCGATCGAGACGGGCTCTCGCCTGTCTGTCACGCGCGAGACGGGGATTCGACCGGGTCTCGGTTGTCTATTCTCGCACACGCGGGGGACGCCTCCCGACGCGCGCGCTGAAGAGTGCAACCCACAGGGGGGCTATCTGTATTCCCTCCTCCGCGGCGAGTCGCCTCCGGGCCCTCGTGCGGGTCCACAGCACGCCCACCGTGCCGACGAGCGCGACGAGGAAGACCGAGAAGAAGGCGTACCGGAACCCGTCGAGGCTGTAGAGCTCCGACGGCAGTCCGGATGCGACGCGCACGTCGTCGACGACGTCGAGCACCGCGCCGACGAGCAGCATCGCCACGAACCCGCCGACGAAGCCGCCCGAGTTCGCGATGCCCGTCGCCGAGCCGTGGGCGTGGCTCGGGTTCTCGCTGCGCGCGACGTCGAGGCCGATGAGCGACGCCGGCCCGCACACGCCCACTCCGAGGAAGAAGAGCGACACGAGCCACACGGGCGGAACTGGCTGCCACAGCAGCACGACGGCCCACACGAGGAACACGGCCCACGTGAGGGCGAGCACGACGTCGCTGCGACGCAGGGGATGCCGCGCGACGAGCAGGCCGATGACGGGGCCCGAGACGAGCGTGCCGACGACCATGAGGGAGAAGACGCCGGATGCCGTCCCCGCGTCGTAGCCGAGCCCCGCGGTGAGGAAGGGGTAGCCCCACAGGATGCCGAGCATCGTCGGCAGGGAGCCGCCGAGCAGGTGCGCCCAGAAGCCGAGACGCGTGCCGACACGGCGGAGGCTCGCGCGCAATCCGAGCTCCGTGGGGTCGATCGCGGCGATCTCGGCCGTCGTCGTGAGCGCGGCACCCCGCCGCAGGAGGCCGGCCGCGACGACGGCCGCGACGACGCTCGCACCGGCGGCGGCGAGGAAGCTCGGGGTCCAGCCCGCGAACCCGAGCAGGAGCGCGAAGGGGAAGGCCGAGACGATCTGCCCGAACTGCCCCGTCATCCCGACCCACTGCGAGAGCTGCGGGAGGATGCGCCCCTGGAACCACGCGGGCAGCAGGCGCAGGACGCTCACGAAGGTGGCCGCATCCCCCGTCCCGACGAGCACGCGCCCGAGGATCGCGAGCCCGACGCCGTCGGCGAAGGCGAGGGTCGCCTGGCCCGCCGCCATGACGACGGCGCCCGTGACGATGAGCACGGGCGCGCCGAACCTGTCGGCGAGCACGCCGACGGGGATCTGCAGCACGGCGTAGACGACGATCTGCACGACGGCGACGGCGGAGATGACGGCCGCGCTCACCTCGAACCGCTCGGTGGCCTCGACTCCCGCGACGCCGAACGTCGTGCGCTGCAGCACGGCGACGAGGTATGCGAACGCGGCCCCGGCGAACACGAGCCAGGACCGCGCGGAGTTCACTCCCCCAGGCTACGCGGCGCCGCAGCCCCGTCTCTCAGGGGCGCGGCTCGTCGCGCCGGGTCGCGAGGAAGCGCTCGAGCTCGGCGGCGATCGTGTCGGCGCTCGGCAGCTCGCCGTCCTCGTCGACGAGGGGCGACGGGAGGGGGTTCTCCTCCATGTAGCTGTCGTGACGCTCCTCGAGCGTGCGCACGAGGCGCTCGAGCTCCGAGTTGCCCGTCACCTGCTCCTCGACCTTGAGCGTGAACTCGCGGCCCTCCTCGCGCAGCTCGTCCGTGGGCAGGATGAGCCCCGTCGCGGCGCCGATGCTCTCGAGCGCGGCGACCGCGGCGAGCGGGTACTCGGTGTCGGCGAGGTAGTGCGGCACGAGCAGCACGAAGCCCGCGGTCGGGTGGCCCGCCTCCTGAAGGCGGTACTCGAGCAGGTGCAGGATGTTGCCCGGCACCTGGGTGCGCGGGCGCCAGATCGAGAACGCGTCGATGAGCTCCGTGCGGTTGCCGCTCACCGTCACGCCGATGGGGCGCGTGTGCGGCGTCGGCATCGGGATCGCGTTGATCCACGTCGTGTCGGCCACGTCGAACCGCTCGATGAGATCGATGACCGCGCGCGTGAACCCCTCCCAGCGGAAGTCGGGCTCGTAGCCGCTCAGCAGGAGGAAGGGCTGGTGGAGCTCGTCCTCGACGAGCGAGAGCACGAGCCGGGAGGGCTCGTAGGAGGCGAGGTGATCCTCGTCGAAGTACATGACGGGGCGGCGCGCGCGGTAGTCGAGCAGCGCGTCGTTGTCGAACACCACGAGGTCGCGCACGACGGGCAGTCCGCGCAGCAGCTCCGTGACCTGCGCGACCGCCGAACCGGAGTCGGTGAACCCCGTGAGACCGGCGACGAGATGCAATCCCGTGGGCACGTCGGAGACGTCTCCGACGACCTCGTAGAGCGGGTTCTCATCCATGGCTCAGAGTCTAGAAGCCGCCCCGCGGGAGCCGCCGGATGACGGGGCCCGCGGCGTCATGCTCACAGCGAACAGGCGACAGCCGGGGACTAGCCTGACCGCATGACCGCACCCGAGCTCTCCGTCACATCCGCCCCTCTCGCCGACATCGAGGCCTCGCTCCTCGTGCTCGGCGTGACGAAGGGTGCCGACGGTCCGGTGCTCGCGGACGACGTGCCGGCCGAGGTCGCCGAGCTCCTCTCCCCTCTCGGGGTGACGGGTGCCCCCGACGAGTTCCGCCGCGGCCCCGTGCTGCCGGGCGGACGCAGCCCCATCGCCTTCGTGGGCCTCGGCGCCGAGCCCGGCCGCGCCGCCATCCGCTCGGCCGCGGGCACCGCGGGGCGGCTCGCGAGCGGGCTCGAGTCGGTCGTGCTCGCGCTCCCCGTGGCCGACGACGAGACGGCGGAGGTCGCCCTCGAGTCGGCGGCGAGCGGCGCCTACGCCTACCTCGCCTACCGCACGGGCGACACCTCCGCGCGGCGCCCCGTCGGCAGCATCGCGCTGCGCGTGCCGGACGGGATCGACGGCGACGCCCTCGTCGCCGGCGCCGCAGCGACCGCGACCGCGACGCACCTCGTGCGCGACCTCGTCAACGAGCCGGCATCCGATCTCTACCCCGAGACCTTCGTCGAGCGCGTCCGGCAGCTCGCCGACGGGCTGCCCGTCGAGGTCGAGGTGTACGAGCCCGAGCGTCTCGCCGCCGAGGGCTTCGGCGGCATCCTCGGCGTCGGGAGCGGCTCGAGCCGCGCACCCCGCCTCGTCGTCGTGCGCTACGCCCCCGAGGGTGCCGGGCAGCACCTCGCCGTCGTCGGCAAGGGCATCACGTACGACTCGGGCGGGCTCTCGCTCAAGCCGCCGGCCTCGATGGCGACCATGAAGTACGACATGACGGGCGCCGCGACCGCGCTCGCGACGGTGCTCGACGCCGCCCGCCGCGGCACTCCCGTGCGCGTGACGGCGTGGCTGTGCCTCGCCGAGAACATGCCGTCGGGCACGGCGCTGCGACCCGGAGACGTGCTGCGCACCTGGAGCGGCACGACGGTCGAGGTCACGAACACGGATGCCGAGGGTCGCGTCGTGCTCGCGGACGGCCTCGCGGCCGCCGCCGCCGAGCGCCCCGACCTGCTCGTCGACGTCGCGACCCTCACGGGGGCCGCGCGCGTCGCCATGGGCGAGCGCACCGTCGCCGTCATGGGCGACGAGCCCGCCGTCGAGCGGGTGCTCGCCGCGGCGGAGCGCGCCGACGAGGCCATGTGGCCGATGCCCCTCCCGCCCGAGCTGCGCTCGGTGCTCGACTCGGACATCGCCGACCTCGCAAATGCGAAGCTCGGCCACACGGCGGGCGGCATGCTCGTCGCCGGGCACTTCCTGCGCACCTTCGTGGGCGAGTCGGGCGGCGAGGGCCCCGGCGCGCGGATCGGCTGGGCGCACCTCGACATCGCGGGACCCGCCTACAACACCGGCGGCCCCTACGGCGCGGTCGGCAAGGGCCCCACCGGCGTCGCCGTCCGCACGCTCATCGGCCTGACGGCGGACCTCGCGGGAGCGTAGTAGGGTCGACTCGGCAAGGAACACCTTGCCCTTTTCCCGCTCCGCGACACCACCTATCTCGCGGGCAATCGACACGCGAAGCGCAAGGGAGTTTCTCCAGTGTCCGAGCAGACCTTCGACCTCGTCGTCCTGGGAGCGGGAAGCGGCGGATACGCCGCCGCCCTGCGCTACGCCCAGCTCGGCAAGTCCGTGGCCCTCATCGAGAAGGACAAGGTGGGCGGCACGTGCCTCCACGTCGGGTGCATCCCGACGAAGGCCCTGCTCCACTCCGCCGAGGTCGCGGACGTCTCCCGCGAGGCCGCCAAGTACGGCGTCGCCACCCAGTTCGGCGGGATCGACATCGCCGCCGTCACGGCATACCGCGAGGGCATCGTCGCCGGCAAGTGGAAGGGCCTCCAGGGCCTCATCAAGGGCCGCGGCATCACGACGATCGAGGGCACCGGCCGCCTGACCTCGCCGAACACGGTGCAGGTGGGCGACCAGGTCATCCGCGGCACCAACGTCATCCTCGCCACGGGCTCCTACTCGCGCACGCTCCCCGGTCTCGAGATCGGCGGGCGCGTCATCACCTCGGAGCAGGCCCTCGCGCTCGACTTCGTGCCGAAGAAGGTCGCCGTCCTCGGCGGCGGCGTCATCGGCGTCGAGTTCTCGAGCGTCTGGAAGAGCTGGGGCGCCGACGTCACGATCATCGAGGCGCTCCCCCACCTCGTCCCCAACGAGGACGAGTCGATCTCGAAGCACTTCGAGCGCGCGTTCCGCCGCCGCGGCATCGAGTTCAAGCTCGGCGTGCGCTTCTCGGGCGTGACGCAGAACGAGAACGGCGTCGTCGTCTCCCTCGAGAACGGCGAGACCGTCGAGGCCGACCTGCTGCTCGTCGCGGTGGGCCGCGGCCCGCTCACGGCGAACATGGGCTTCGAGGAGGTCGGCGTGCAGCTCGACCGCGGCTTCGTCGTCGTCGACGACAAGCTCCAGACGACGGTTCCCGGCGTCTACGCCGTCGGCGACATCGTGCCCGGCCTGCAACTCGCGCACCGCGGCTTCCAGCAGGGCATCTACGTCGCGGAGGTGCTCGCGGGCCTCGACCCCGTCAAGGTGGAGGACGTCAACATCCCCAAGGTCACCTACTCCGACCCCGAGGTCGCCTCGGTGGGTCTCACGCAGGCCAAGGCGGAGGAGCAGTACGGCGCCGAGAACATCACGGCCGTCGAGTACAACCTCGCGGGCAACGGCAAGAGCCACATCATCGGCACGTCGGGCGTCATCAAGGCGATCCGCGTCAACGACGGCCCCGTCGTCGGCGTGCACATGATCGGCGCGCGCGTGGGCGAGCTCATCGGCGAGGCGCAGCTCGTCGTCGACTGGGACGCCTACCCCGAGGACATCGCCCCCTACATCCACGCCCACCCGACTCAGAACGAGGCGCTCGGCGAGGCCTTCCTGGCCCTCGCAGGGAAGCCTCTGCACGGCTGAGTCCGACGGCTAAGCTAGAACGACACGGCTGAACACGGCTGAATAAGGAGCATCACCGATGAGCGAATCCGTCAGCCTCCCGGCGCTCGGAGAGAGTGTCACGGAAGGTACGGTGACCCGCTGGCTGAAGAAGGTCGGCGACCGCGTGGAGGTCGACGAACCTCTGCTCGAAGTCTCGACCGACAAGGTCGACACCGAGATCCCCTCCCCCGTCGCCGGCGTCATCGAGGAGATCCTCGTGGCCGAGGACGAGACCGTCGAGGTCGGAGCGCCGCTCGTGCGCATCGGCGACGGCTCGGGTGGCGGCGAGGCGGCCCCGGCCGCCGAGGCGCCTGCCGCCGAGGCCCCTGCTGCTGAGGCGCCTGCCGCCGAGGCTCCTGCCGCTGAGGCTCCTGCCGCGACTCCGGCTCCCGAGGCGGCTCCGGCCCCTGAAGCCGCTCCGGCTCCCGCGTCGGGTGGCTACGGCTCGCCGGACGCGGCCGTCGAGGCCCCCGCCGAGGCGCCCGCCGCAGAGGCTCCGGCCGCCGTGCCCGCGCCGACGCCCGCTCCCGCGACGGAGGCCCCCGCTGCGGAGGCCCCCGTCGACACCCCGTCCGCCGAGCAGCCCGTGGGCGCCGAGCAGCCCGCGGCCGAGGCGCCCGCCGCACCGGCTCCGGAGGCCTCGGCTCCCGAGGCGCCCGCCGCCGAAGCCCCCGCCGCCGAGGCCCCTGCGGCTCCGGCCGCCGAGGCTCCCGCGGCATCCGCGTCGCACGCCGGCTACGTGACCCCGATCGTGCGCAAGCTCGCGAACGAGAAGGGCGTCGAGCTCGACAGCGTCACCGGCACCGGTGTGGGCGGTCGCATCCGCAAGCAGGACGTGCTCGCGGCCGTGGCGACCGAGGCTCCCGCCGAGGCCGCTCCGGCGCAGCCCGCCGCTGCCGCTGCTCCGGCCGCCGCCGAGGTCTCGCCGCTGCGCGGCACGACCGTGCCGATGTCGCGCCTGCGCAAGGTCGTCGCCGAGCGCGCCGTCGTGTCGATGAACTCGACCGCGCAGCTCACGACGGTGGTCGAGGCCGACGTCACGAAGATCGCCCAGCTCCGCGACGAGGTCAAGGCCGCGTTCCAGGAGAAGACCGGCACGAAGCTCTCCTTCATGCCGTTCTTCGCCCTCGCGGCCGCGGAGGCGCTGCGCGCCTACCCGATCATCAACGCGACGGTCGACGGCGACAACATCGTCTACCCGGAGACCGAGAACGTCTCGATCGCGGTCGACACGGAGCGCGGCCTGCTCACGCCGGTCATCCGCAACGCGGGCGACCTCGACATCGCGGGCCTCGCGAAGGAGATCGCCGACCTCGCGGAGCGCACGCGCGACAACAAGCTGAAGCCCGACGAGCTCGCCGGCGGCACGTTCACGCTGACCAACACCGGTTCGCGTGGCGCGCTGTTCGACACCCCCGTCGTGTTCCTGCCGCAGTCCGCGATCCTCGGCACCGGTGTCGTCACGAAGAAGCCCGTCGTCGTGAGCGACGGCGGATCGGACGCCATCGCGATCCGGTCGACCGTGTACCTCGCGCTCTCGTACGACCACCGCATCATCGACGGTGCGGACGCCGCCCGCTTCCTCGCCGCCGTCAAGGCGCGTCTCGAGGCCGGCGACTTCCGCTCCTCGCTCGGCATCTAGGCGACCGCGACCCAGTCGCGGATCCGCCACCCGGCCTCGCTCCTCACCAGCAGGAGCGAGGCCGGAGCCGTCTCCGGACCCACGCGCACGAGCGCGCTGTCGCCGAGTCGCTCGACCAGCTGCGCGTCGACGGGTTCGACCCCGGAGGGCTCGGCCTCTCGCCCCTCGCGCAGCGCCGTGACCGCACGACGATCGTCCGCGAGTGCCGCCGAGCCCGCCTGATCGACCTCCTCGAGGCAGAGGAAGGACAGCTCCGCGAGGCACCGCTCGCGGCGGTCCAGGAGCGCGACCGCAGCGGCGAGCGGATCGTCGCCGGCGATCGCCGCGGAGCCGGCATCGGCGGCGGACTCCGGCTCGGCCGTCCGCTGCGCGTCGGCCGTGGGCTGCGTCTCGGGCGCGGCTCGCTGCGTCTGCGCGAGCGGCTCGGGGCCGGCATCCGCCCGCCCGTCGCTCCCGGACGGCAGCACGGCGAGCATCACGGATGCGACGGCCAGCGCCGCGCCCCCGCCGACGGCGAGTCGGCGGCGCGCCGCGGGCAGCGCGTCGAGCCGTGCACGCACGCCGGCCACGAGGGCGGGCACGCGAGCTCCGAGAGCGAATCGCACGGGGGTGTCGGGACGGTCGTCGATACGGGCCGGCTCTCGAACGACAGGCACGAGGCGCGGCGCGGCGTCCTCTCGCGGCGCAGGTCCCTCCCGCTTCGCGATCCCCAACGGTGTCGCCGCGGCGAGCTCCGAGAGCCCCTGAGCCAACTCCTCGAGCACTCGGGCCCCGGATGCTGCGCCGACCAGCGCACCGAGCTCCCGCGCGGCGGCCGAGCGCGGCCCGTCGACACGTGCGAGGAGCAGCGCTGCGAGCTCCCGCACGGCCTCGCGATCGGCGGCGACGCCCGGCAGCCTCTCGCGGACGACCTCGGGCGAGCCAGGCGCGAAGAGCTCGGCGTGCAGGAGCCCGTCGAGCACGGGTCCCCTGTCGCTCAGCACCAGTCGAGCGGCTGAGACCGCGCCGTGCGCGACGCCCGCGTCGTGAAGCCTCCCGATCGCGTCCGCGAGCGGCGCGAGCACGGTCACCGCCTCGCCCGCGCGCCAGACCTGCCGGTCGGCGACGACCGCGGCGAGCCTCGGCCCCGCGAGGCGTTCGACGAGGGCCGCGGGTGCCGTGTCGTCGCCGACGACGTCGAGCACGCGGATGACGCCGTCGCCGCGCGCGCGGTCGAGGGCCGCGAGCTCCCGCCGCCGCATCCGCGCCCCCACGTCGTCGAGAGCCCGCAGCAGCACCGCCGGATGCGGCTCCCGCAGCCCCAGGCGCACGAGCAGCGCCTCCGTGTGGGCGTCGCGTTCGAGCACCCGCACGACGCGGATGCCGGGGCGCTCACGGAACGTCGTCACCCGGAGATCCTCGCTCCGCCACCCTCCGCGGGGTCCCCGAGCGACAGCCGATCGTGCAATACCTCGCCGTCATCCGATGTGGACGACCCGACTCCGCATAGAGTGGACACGTGGTCGACTACGTCGACGCGGGGCTAAGCGCCAACTCCGTGTCGTATTCGACGGCCCTCGAGCGTCAACGTGCCCTGCACGCCGACGTCGCGACCGGCCGGGCGCCCGATACCGTGCTCCTCCTCGAGCACCCCTCCGTCTACACCGCGGGGAAGCGCACAGCACCCGACGAACGGCCCGATGACGGCACCCCCGTCGTCGACGTCGACCGGGGCGGCAAGATCACCTGGCACGGACCCGGGCAGCTCGTCGGCTACCCGATCGTGCGGCTCGCCGACCCCGTGGACGTCGTCGCCTACGTGCGTCGTCTCGAGGGGCTGCTGATCGGCGTGCTCGCCGACCACGGCATCCACGGCACGCGCGTCGAGGGGCGCAGCGGCGTCTGGATCGAGCGGCCGGGACGGCCGGCCGACAAGATCGCGGCCATCGGCATCCGCGTCGCCGACGGCGTCACGATGCACGGCTTCGCGCTCAACTGCAGCAACGACCTCGAGCCCTACGCCCGGATCGTGGCGTGCGGCATCCGCGACGCGGGGGTCACGACGATGAGCCGCGAGCTCGGCCGCCTCGTCACCCCGTCCGATGTCGTGCCGGATGTCGTCCGTCGCTTCGAGGACGCCCTCGCGGGCAGCCTGCTCCCGGCTCGCGCGGGGGTGCTCGCATGAGCGCCGAGCCCGGAGGCCGCAAGCTCCTGCGCCTCGAGGTACGCAACGCCCAGACGCCCATCGAGCGCAAGCCCGAGTGGATCAAGACGCGCGCCAAGATGGGCCCGGAGTACACGGCGCTGCACTCCCTCGTGAAGTCGGAGGAGCTGCACACCGTGTGCCAGGAGGCCGGCTGCCCCAACATCTACGAGTGCTGGGAGGATCGCGAGGCCACGTTCCTCATCGGTGGCAGCCAGTGCACGCGACGCTGCGACTTCTGCCAGATCGACACCGGCAAGCCCGCGCAGTACGACACCGACGAGCCGCGACGCGTCGCCGAGTCGGTGCAGCGGATGGGCCTGCGCTACGCGACCGTCACGGGCGTCGCGCGCGACGACCTGCCCGACGAGGGCGCGTGGCTGCACGCCGAGACCGTGCGCGCGATCCACACCGCGAACCCCGGCACGGGAGTCGAGATCCTCGCGACCGACTTCTCGGGCAACCCCGAGCTGCTCGCCGAGGTCTTCGAGAGCCGCCCGGAGGTGTTCGCGCACAACGTCGAGACGGTCCCGCGGATCTTCAAGCGCATCCGTCCGGCCTTCCGTTACGAGCGCTCGCTCGGCGTGCTGACGATGGCGCGGGATGCCGGACTCATCACGAAGTCGAACCTCATCCTCGGCATGGGCGAGGAGCGCGAGGAGGTCAGCCAGGCGCTGCGGGACCTGCGCGACGCGGGATGCGACATCATCACGCTCACGCAGTACCTGCGGCCGTCGCCGCGGCACCTGCCCGTGGCGCGGTGGGTGCGGCCCGAGGAGTTCGTGGAGCTCAAGGAGGAGGCCGAGGAGCTCGGCTTCCTGGGCGTGCTCGCCGGCCCTCTCGTGCGGTCGAGCTACCGCGCGGGTCGGCTGTGGGCGCGATCGATGCTCGCGAAGGGGCGCGACATCCCCGAGACCCTGCGGCATCTCGCCGAGAGCGAAGCGGCTTTCGCGCAGGCGGTGTCGTAGCACGCCCTAGGCTGGAAGGCATGGCACGCAGCACCCCCGAGAAGGAACCCGGCCGCCTCAAGCAGATGTGGCAGGTCTTCCAGATGACCCGCCGGTACGACCCGGCCATCACCTGGCTCCTCATCCTCGCCTTCATCGCGCCCATCGCCGTCACGATCGTGCTGTCGGTGGTGTTCTTCGGCGACAACTGGCTCGGCATCGTGCTCACGATCATCACGGGCGTGCTCGCGGGCATGCTGCTCGCGCTCCTCGTGCTCGGTCGCCGCGCCGAGCGCGCCGCGTACTCGCAGATCGCCGGTCAGCCGGGTGCCGTCGGCGCGGTGCTCAAGAACGGCCTGCGTCGCTCGTGGATCGGCAGCGAGGAGCCCATCGCGTTCAGCCCGAAGACCCGCGACGCCGTGTACCGCGCGGTGGGCCGCGCCGGTGTCGTGCTCATCGGCGAGGGCCCGCGCTCGCGCACTCAGCCGATGGTCGACAAGGAGCGCGCCAACGTGGCCCGCCTGCTGCCGAACGTGCCCGTGCACCTCTTCTTCGCGGGCCCGGATGCCGACGCGGTGCCGCTGCACAAGATCGCCTCGAGCCTCAACAAGCTCCCGCGCAAGCTCACGAAGGCCGAGGTCATCCAGGTCGACAAGCGCCTCACGTCGGTCGCCAAGGTCAAGGGCTTCAAGATCCCCGGCGGCATCGACCCGATGCGCATGCGGGCTCCGCGCCCGCGTTGATCTGACGCTCGCGCCGGGTCAGGCGCGCTCGAGCAGCCACACGGCCATGTTGGAACCGCTGCCGCCGATGCAGGTCTGGTAGTAGCCCGCGTAGCCGCGCGGGATCGCGGATGCGTCGGCGCCGTACACGAGCCCGCTGACGACGCCCGCGACGCGGTAGGTGCCGTAGCCGGAGAACTCGACGAGCGAGCCCGCTCCGATGCGCCCCCAGGCGCTCCCGCCGCAGCCCCAGTGCTCGGCGGCGTAGAAGGCGCCCCCGAGGTATCCGGCGATCTGCGGCACGTTGACGGAGCCGCGGCACGCGTCGATCTGGCCCTGACCTCCGGACGTCCAGATGCCCTCGACGTGCGCGACGCCCCCCGCGACGGATGCCGGCGCGGCACCGCGGGAGGCCCCGACCCAGCGTGCGTGAGGTGCTGCCGCGGCCGCGGCAGCGGCCGCACGGGCGGCCTCCTCAGCGGCGATGCGGGCCTGCTCGGCCTCCCAGGCTGCCACCGCCGTGGCGAGCTCCTCCTGCGCGGCCACGAGGGCGGCCTCGCCCTCCTCGACGAGCAGCAGCGCGGCCTCGGTGAGCCCGGCGCGCAGCGACTCCTCGGGCCACACGAGCAGCGATCGTGCGTCGACGAGGGCCTGGTGGGCGAGCTCGATCTCGCTCGTGAGCGCGACGCGCACCGCGTCGTCGAGCACGCGGCCGTCCGCCGCCTCGTGAGCGGCCGCGGCATCCGCGAGCTCCGCCTCGAGTGCGCCCGCCCGCTCGACGAGCACGGCACGAGCGGACTCGGCCACGGCGGCGGTGCGCGCGGCCCGCGTGCCCGCCGTGGCGGATGCGTCGGCCGGGGCGGCTGCGGGGCTCACGACGGAGACGGCCACGAGCGTCGCGGCGGCGAAGAGGGCGCCGCGTGCGGCGACGCCCGCCGAGACCGTGCGCTGCCGGCGCGCGGGCGGCGTCCGCAGCAGATGCCGTGGCGCCGACGCTGTGCCGTGCCAACTGTGACCGACGGTGGTCATACCCGTACCTCGCCATCCGCTTTCGCGTGGTGAGACGTCGGGTACGCCTCGTTCTGCGCTCAGTCTGGCGCGTTTTGTCCCCTACGACAAATTTCGGGGTACAGGGCGCTCAGACGCGCACGAGGACGGTGCCTGCGGCCTTGTCGTGGAAGCCTCGCTGGTCGCGATCCCAGATGAGGGCGGGGATCGCGAGGCACAGCAGGAGCGTGCGCACGAGCGGCCGCCAGAGGCCGAGGTAGCCGCCCACCAGCGGCACGACGCGAAGACGCACGATGAGGTGCCCGAGGCTGCCGTTGGCCACGAGCAGGAACACGAACTGCAGGGCGGCGAAGATGCCGAGCGTGATGAAGGGGTCGGCGCCGATCTCCGGCGAGCGGAAGAACGCCCATGAGAGCAGGTAGGCGATGCCCCAGTCGATGAGGATCGCGACGACCCGCCGGCCGAGACGCCCGATCGAGCGCGGGCCGTGCTCGGGGAGCCCGAGACGCTCCCCCGGCCAGCGGTTCTCGACGGGCTGGGCGGATGGGGAGCTCACGCTCCAACTCTAGGGTCCGGTGTGTAACACGCCCGAAACAATGCGGTCATGGTCGGGAAATGCCGCGCACATACCCTCTCACGTGGCTGCACCCGTAGCCGACCCGTTCCACGCCCTTGGAGTAATCCCCTATGTCCAAGCCTCTGTTCAGCGACTCCTCCGAGGTGCTGAAGTTCATCAAGGACACGGATGTCAAGTTCATCGACATCCGCTTCACCGACCTTCCCGGTGTGCAGCAGCACTTCAACATCCCCGCCGCGACGGTGGATGAGGACTTCTTCACCGTGGGCCAGCTCTTCGACGGCTCGTCGATCCGCGGCTTCCAGTCGATCCACGAGTCCGACCTCCAGCTCATCCCGGACATCTCGACGGCGTACGTCGACCCGTTCCGCACCGAGCGCACGCTCGTCATCGTCTTCGACATCTACAACCCGCGCAACGGCGAGATCTACGGTCGCGACCCGCGCCAGGTCGCGAAGAAGGCGGAGAAGTACCTCGCGTCGACGGGCATCGCCGACACGGCGTACTTCGCGCCCGAGGCCGAGTTCTACATCTTCGACGACGTGCGCTACGAGGTGAAGCAGAACAAGTCGTACTACGAGGTCGACTCGTCGGAGGCCGCGTGGAACTCGGGTCGCGCCGAGGAGGGTGGCAACCTCGCCAACAAGACCCCCTACAAGGGCGGCTACTTCCCCGTCACGCCGGTCGACCAGCACGCCGACCTGCGCGACGACATCGTCCTGAAGCTCCAGGAGGTCGGGCTCGAGGTCGAGCGCGCCCACCACGAGGTCGGCACCGCCGGCCAGGGCGAGATCAACTACAAGTTCGACACCATGGTCCACGCCGGTGACGACATCCTGAAGTTCAAGTACATCGTCAAGAACACGGCGCTCGAGTGGGGCAAGACGGCGACCTTCATGCCGAAGCCGCTCATGGGCGACAACGGTTCGGGTATGCACACGCACCAGTCGCTGTGGAACGACGGCAAGCCGCTGTTCTACGACGAGCAGGGCTACGGCGGCCTGTCGGACATCGCGCGCTGGTACATCGGCGGCATCCTCAAGCACGCCGCGTCGCTCGCCGCGTTCACGAACCCGACGGTCAACTCCTACCACCGCCTCATCCCGGGCTTCGAGGCCCCCGTCAACCTGGTCTACTCGGCCGGCAACCGCTCCGCCTCGATCCGCATCCCGATCACGGGCACCAACCCGAAGGCCAAGCGCATCGAGTACCGCGCGCCCGACGCCTCCGGCAACCCGTACCTCGCGTTCGCGGCCCAGCTCATGGCGGGCATCGACGGCATCAAGAACAAGATCGAGCCGCACGAGCCCGTCGACAAGGACCTCTACGAGCTCCCGCCGGAGGAGGCCAAGGGCATCCCGCAGCTGCCCGGCTCGCTCGGCGAGGCGCTCGACGCGCTCGAGGCCGACCACGACTACCTCCTCGAGGGCGGCGTGTTCACGAAGGACCTCATCGACGCGTGGCTCGACTACAAGCGCGAGAAGGAGCTCCTCCCCTTCGCGCAGCGTCCGCACCCCTTCGAGTACGAGCTGTACTTCGGGGTCTGAGCTCCCTGCACAGCACAGCAGCGAAACGGACGGGCCGTCTCCTTCGGGAGGCGGCCCGTCCGTCGTGTGCAGCGGTTGCGGCGGGCGTCAGGCGAGCGCGGCGACGGATGCGCGGAGCGGCTCGTGCACGCCCGTCCCGAGGCCGATGACGGTCCAGCCGGCGGCGGTCCAGCGGTCGACGTCGAGCTTGGTGCGCGCGTCGATGATGGTACGTGTCCGCACGAGCGCGCCGAGCTCGACGGGGTCGGCGTCGAGGAACTCGCGCCACTCGGTGAGCAGCAGCACGACGTCGGCACCCGGGAGCGTGTCGCGCATCCCGTCCGCGAACGACAGGGTCGGGAAGGTGCGCCGCGCGGTCTCCCCCGCAGCCGGGTCGAAGACCGAGACCTGGGCGCCGCGGAGGTGCAGGGCCGCCGCGACGTTGAGGGCCGGCGAGTCGCGCACGTCGTCGGTGAGGGGCTTGAAGGCCGCACCGAGCACTCCCACGCGCGCGTTGAGCACCGATCCCCCGCACGCCTGCAGCGCGAGGTCGACGACGCGCTGACGCTGGGACATGTTGATCTCGTCGACTTTCTGCATGAGGCCGACGACCTCGCGCGCTCCGAGCTCGCCGGCGCGGTGCATGAGGGCACGGATGTCCTTCGGGAGGCAGCCGCCGCCGAAGCCGAGGCCGGCGTCGAGGAAGCGGCGCCCGATCCGTCCGTCCAGGCCGATCGCGTCGGCGAGGGCGTTGACGTCGGCGTCGGCCGCCGTGCAGAGCTCGGCGATCGCATTGATGAACGAGATCTTGGTGGCGAGGAACGCGTTCGCGCTCACCTTGACGAGCTCGGCGGTCTCGAGACCGACCGTGAGGAACGGCGCGCCCTCGGCGATCGGCGCGGCGTACACCTCGCGCATGGCGGTCTCGGCCGCATCCGACGCCCCGCCGATCACGACCCGGTCGGGGTGCAGCGTGTCGTCGACCGCCTTGCCCTCGCGCAGGAACTCGGGGTTCCAGATGAGCTCCGCCTCGATCCCGGCGGGCGCGAGCGCGCCGAGCAGCTCGCGCAGACGCGCGGCGGTGCCGACCGGCACCGTCGACTTGCCGACGACGATCCCGTCGTGGCTGAGCGCCCGGGCGATTCCGGCGACCGCCGACTCGACGAAACGCAGGTCGGCCGCGTGGCTCGTCGCCTGCTGCGGGGTGCCGACGCACACGAAGTGGATGTCGCTCATCGCGACGGCCTCCGCGAGGTCTGTCGTGAACCGCAGGCGCCCCGACTCGAGGTGCGTCGCGATGAGCTCCTCGAGGCCGGGCTCGTAGAACGGCACCCGGCCGCGCGAGAGCGCCTCGATCTTCGCGGGGTCCGTGTCGACGCCCACGACGTCGAAGCCGAGCTCCGCCATCGCCGCGGCGTGCGTCGCCCCGAGGTAGCCCGTGCCGATGACGCTCACCCGCGGCCGCGGCGCTCCAGCCCCCTGCGCGCCCGACGTCTCGGCGTCGTCCCTCATCATCCCGAACATCCGCTTCTCCTCCCGTGTGCGGTGCCGTCAGCCGAGCGGCTGCGTCTGGATCCGGCCGCCGAGCCCCGCGAGCCCCTCGCGGAATGCCGCGAGCGAGTCGGCGCGCGAGTCGATGCGCCAGTCGTTGGTGGCGCGCTCGCCCTGCACGTACGTCGTGATGGCGAGGCTGAACCACGAGAAGCCGACGATGTCGTCGTTGGCGGGATCGGCGAGCCCCTCGAAGAAGCTCTGCACCCATTCCGCCTTGTGGCCCTCGATCTCGGATGCTCCCACCTCGGCGAGGACGATCGGCTTGTCGGTGAGGTCGCGCAGCTGGGCGAGGGTCGCGCCGAACGTCGAGTCGAAGGAGATGTCCTCGCCGTTCCGGAACGGCGGCCTCAAGTAGCCGGACATGCCGACCCAGTCGACGTACTCGTCGCCGGGATAGAGGCTCGCGAGGTGCTCGGGCGAACGCAACACGCCGGGGAGCTTGTCGATGCGGTTGGGCGCCCACACCCAGATGACCAAATCGTTCGCACCCTCCTGCTCGAAGATGTCGTGCACGTAGCGCCACACCGCCGCATAGTCGCCCGGGCGGTTGCCGTTGATCGAGGAGCCCGACTCCCGTCGCTCCGACCACGGGTACCACGTGCCGTTCATCTCGTGGTTGAGCCGGATCGCGAGGGGCAGTCCCGTCTGCGCGATCGACTGCGCGTAGCGGCGGAGGTAGTCGTCGAAGGCCCCGTCGAGAATGCGCGGGAGCGAGTACTCGGGCTCCTCGACGACGTCGTTCTGCGCGGCGATGGGCCGCGACTCCCACGTGAGCAGGGGCAGCATCCCGCGCGACCACGCGCGTGTCACGGCATCCGGGCGGAAGTCCTGGTCCCAGCCGCCGAAGTAGCCCACCATGCTCGGCAGCGCGCCGACCTTCGTCGACGTCGCGTCGAACGTCGCCCAGTTGTGCGGCGCCTGCTCCGTGTACATGCCGTAGTACATCGCGTTCGGTGCCACGAGCTCCGCCCGGGTCGGCGCCGTGACCTGCACAGGCGCGGGCGCCGCCTTCGCGGGCGGCTGCGGCTTCGGGGCGGCCGGCACGCCGTTGCGGTTCGCGGGCGCATCCCGCAGGAGCGCGAGCTCCTTGAGCGCCGCCTGGAGCGCGCCGTCGTTCTCCGCGAGGGCCTGCTCGGCGTCGATCTTGCCCTCGGTGACGGATGCGACTTCCGCCTCGAGCGCGTCGATCCGGGCGAGCAGGTTCTCGCGCTCCTTCGCCGCGGCGTTCGCCTTCTGCACCTCCTCGGCGGCGCGGATCGTCTGCTGCACGGGCGAGATCTCGGGCGAGGTCCAGACGACGACGCTCACGGCGGTGAGGGTGAGCACGAGCACGGCCGCGGCGACCGCGGTGACGCGCGAGCGCTTCGGGGAGTCGGCCCACCACGTGCGGGCTGCGGTGGCGCTAGACAAGGAGCATCGCCTCCAGTGCGAAGATCGTGAACCCGATGAGGTACGGGATGGCGGCGAGCGGGTTGAGCCGGCGCCGCCGCCGCGGCCGTGCGGACGGGTCGCTCGGGCTGAGCGCCGTGATGGATGCGACCCCCACGGGGGCGGCGGCCGCGCGCGTGAGCACGGCGGTCGCGCGGCTCGGAGCGGCGGGCGGGAGCACGGCGCGCTCCGGCGCGGGCTCGATCGCGGGATCTCCGCCCGCGTACGCACCCGCGCGTGTGCCCCATCCGCTCGCGTGCGCCATCCGGAAGAACCCGAGCAGGCGGATCGGCATCAGGAACAGCGTCGACACGAGGATGAACACCGGCAGTCGCAGGAAGTCGCTCGGCTTCTCCGAGAGGTGCCGCAGCTGCCGGATGGCCATGCTCAACACCGACGACACGATCATGAGCGCGGCCACGAGCACGACGCCCGACTGGATGCCGTACTGCTCGAGGAACCCCGCATAGAAGTTGTAGCCCTGCCCCGTGAGCGCGCGATACGTCCAGCCGGCGATGACGCCCCACAGCAGGAAGGGCAGCAGGATGTCCATGACGAAGAAGAGCGCGAGCACGGGCGCGTGCCCGAGCATCCAGGGGAGCATCCGGAGCGTGTTGTACTGGCTCCCCCGCGCCCAGCGCAGCTGCTGCTTGAAGAGCTTCTTCACCTTGAGCGGCGCATCCGTGTACACGAGGCTCGTGTACTGGTACACGGTGCGGTAGCCCGCCTTGAGCGTCAGGTTGGTGAGGGTGCGGTCGTCGGACACCTCGAGGAAGACGCCGAGGAACCGCTGCGTCATGAAGTCGTGCATGACCCGCATGAGGATCGAGCGGCGGAACGCGATCGTGCGTCCCGGGAGGCAGCCCACCTGGCCGAGCACGCTCTGCGCGGGCATCGAGTAGAGCGCTCGCGAGTTCTCGAGCCAGTCGGCCCAGCGGGTGATCCAGCTGCGCGTGGGCTCGAGGATGCGCTGGCGCGTCGTGACACCGCCGACCGTCTCGTCGGCGAAGGGCTTCACGAGCTCCGCGAGCGTGCCCTCCGTCCACACCGTGTCGGAGTCGACGAGCACCGTGATGTCGCCCGACGAGAGCTCGGTGCCGATCCGGACGGCGTTCCGCTTGCCGGGAATGGGCGTGTGCACCCAGCGCACGAGCGGCGCGAACTCCTCGCACACCTCGACGAGCGCGTGGTTGGGGGCGCCGTTGATGACGACGATGATCTCGTGAGGCCGCTGCTCGACCATCCGCCCGATCACGTCACGGAAGAGGTCGACCGGCTCGTCGACGACCGGGACGACGACGCTCGCCGTGCCGTGGAACTCGCCCGTGAAGGGGCGGTAACGCGACGAGAGCACGACCTTGAGAACCCAGAGCCCCCAGATGAGCGCCGAGTACACGGCGAACAGGTAGAGCTCGGGATGCCCCTCCGTCATGTGGCGCAACTGCAGCAGGAAGATGAACATCCGATCCCCTCTCTCGTCGTCCGCCCGCTCGGCCCACGGGGGGCCTTACGGGGATCCGCGACTCTGGGGACCATGTCCTGTCAGTTCGTGGCTCGATTCTGAGCGCGCTCTCATGGCCCCCGCAAGAGGGTCATGGACGAGGCGGATGAGCGCGCTCTCATAGATGACGGCTGCTCGTCTCGCTGTGTCGGCAGAATGACCGACACGCTCCCGCGGTGCGTGAACCGCCCGAGGCGGGTGCGCCTCCACGTTGCAGATGGCCCGGTCAGAGGGCCCTTCCGCGCCGCACGTCGCGCGACCGGCCGCGCGTCGTCTGGGAGGTCTCCGCGGGCACGAGGCACGCCGATCGGGGTACAGCCGAGCGAGCGTCGTTCTTCTCATCTTCCGGCTCGCCCGCCTCGGCGTGTCGCGCCGGGCCGTCGGCGTGTCGGCTAGAGCCGCGAGCCGTAGAAGAGCCGCTCGAACACCTGCCGCGCGAGACGCGTCGTGCGCAGGTAGTCCTCCTCGAGCTGCGTCGCCGAGTGCGGCGGGTACTCCATGATCCGCGCGACGCCCTCGAGGGTGCGCCGGTCGGGGGGCAGCACGTCGGCGGTCTTCGCGGTCCACAGCGTCATCGCCGAGCGGGCACGCGATGCGATGATCCACGCCGCGCGCAGGCGGTCGCCGTCGGGCTCCGTCACGAGCCCCGCGCGCACGGCGGCCGCGAGGGCGACGAGGGTGGACGGCGTGCGCAGCTCCGGCACGGAATGCGCGTGCTCGAGCTGCAGCAGCTGCACGAGCCACTCGACATCCGAGAGGGAACCCCGGCCGAGCTTGAGGTGGCGCGCGGGGTCGGCGCCCTGCGGGAGGCGCTCGGACTCGACGCGCGCCTTGATGCGCTTCACCTCGCGGACGGCGTCCTGCGTGATATCGGCCGGGTAGCGCACCGCGTCGGCCATCTCCTCGAAGTCGGCGAGGAGCTTCGCATCCCCGGCGACGCCCCGGGCGCGCAGAAGCGCCTGGGCCTCCCACGTGAGCGACCAACGGTCGTAGTAGGCGCGGTAGCTGTCGAGCGAGCGCACGATGACGCCGTTCTTGCCCTCGGGGCGCAGGCCGAGGTCGAGTTCGAGCGGGAGCCGCAGGTCCTCGGTGAGGCGCTTGATCTCGTGCACGATCTGCTCGGCGCGCTTCTGCGCCACCTCGGGCTCGCATCCGGCCGGGCGGTAGACGTACATGAGGTCGGCGTCGCTGCCGAAGCCGAGCTCCGCTCCCCCGTAACGCCCCATCGCGATGATGCCGAACTCGACCTCGTCACCCCAGTGGTGCGCGAGCCGCAGCGCCCCCGTGAGGATCGCCGTCGTGACGTCGGAGAGCGCCTGGCCGAGCTCCTCGATACGGATGAGTCCCACGATCGCCGCGAGCGAGAGCCGCAGCACCTCGCGCCGCCGCGCCGTGCGCAGCGCCTTCGCGGCCGCGTCGACCTCGTCGGCGTAGCGGGCGATCGTCGCATCCGCCTCCTCGAGCAGCTCCTCGAGCGTGCGAGGGGTCAGCTCGGCGTCGTTCTCGAGCCACGCGGCGGCTTCGGGGATGCGCTCGAAGAGCCCGCCGACGTAGCGCGAGCTCGCGAGCACGTGCGTGAGCCGCTGCGCCGCACCCGAGGAGTCGCGCAGCATCCGCAGGAACCAGTACGCCTCGCCGAGGTCGTCGGAGAGCCGGCGGAACGCCAGGAGGCCGTAGTCCGGGTCGGCGCCCTCTGCGAACCACTGCAGCATGACGGGAAGGAGGGTGCGCTGGATCGCGGCACGGCGTGAGACACCGCCTGTGAGGGCCGCGATGTGGTGCAGGGCGCCCCGCGGGTCCTGGAACCCGATCGCCGCGAGACGCGCCTCGGCCTGCTCGCTCGTGAGCGCATAGCCGTCGTCGGGCAGCGCCGCGACGGCGGACAGCAGCGGTCGGTAGAAGAGGCGCTCGTGGAGGCCGCGCACCTGCTGCTGCACCTCGCGCCATGCCTCGACGAGCCCGGATGCCGTGGTCGCGATGCGCGAGCCGCGTGCGATCGCGCGCTGCTCGGATTCCCCGCGCGGCATGAGATGCGTGCGGCGCAGACGGGCGAGCTGGAGTCGATGCTCGATGAGCCGGAGGAAGCGGTAGTCACGCGCGAACTCGGCGGCCTCGACGCGGCCGATGTAGCCGCGCTCGGCGAGGGCCGCGAGGGCGTCGAGCGTGGAGCGCTGACGGATCTCGGGGTCGGCCTGCCCGTGCACGAGCTGCAGCAGCTGGATCGTGAACTCGACGTCCCGCAGGCCCCCGGGGCCGAGCTTGAGCTGCACGTCGACCTCGTCGCGCGGGATGTTCTGCAGCACGCGCTCCCGCATCCGCTGCACCGACTCGACGAAGCCCTCGCGCGACGACGCCGACCACACCTTCGGGGCGACACCCGCCACGAACTGCTCGCCGAGCTCGAGGTCACCGGCCATCGCGCGCGCCTTGAGCAGCGCCTGGAACTCCCAGTCCTTCGCCCAGCGGTCGTAGTACGCGAGGTGCGACTCGAGGCTGCGCACGAGCGCGCCGTCCTTGCCCTCGGGTCGGAGGTTCGCGTCGACCTCCCACAGCGGCGGCTCGAGCGCGAGCTCGTGGATGGCGTGCATCGTGTCGACCGCGAGGCGCGTCGCGATCTCGATCGCACGTGCGTCGGTCACGCCGTCGCCGCACGCGACGAAGATGACGTCGACGTCGCTCAGGTAGTTGAGCTCGCGCGCGCCCGCCTTGCCCATGCCGATGATCGCGAGCCGTGTCGCCGCGACCTCCTCGGCCGGGAAGCGGGAGTCGGCGCGCGCGACGAGGAGCGCGGCGTCGAGCGCCGCCGCCGCGAGGTCCGCGAGGGCCGCGGCGACGCGCGGCACGACCTCGATGGGCTCGGCCTGATCGAGGTCCCACGCGGCGAGGCGCGTGAGCTCGCGGCGGTAAGCGACGCGCAGGGCGTTTCGGGCGCCCTCCCCCGCGAGACCGTCGACGGCCGCGGCCAGCACCGCACGGTAGTGCGAGACGGCGGGGGGCGCCGAGTACGGCTCGGAGAGCACCGCGAGCTCGGCCGGATGCCGCACGAGGAATGCGGCGAGGCCCTCGGATGCGCCGAGCACCTCCACGAGGCGGCGTGCGGCATCCGCGTCGGCGAGCACGGCATCCGTCGCCGCCGGATCCTTCTCGCGCAGGGCGAGCAGATCACGCAGCGCCTGATCGGGATCGGCGGCCGCCGAGAACGCGGGGACGACGTCGTCGGGGACCCCGCGGAGCACGGCTGCGGCGCCCCCGAGATCCGCGAACCCGAGCCGTGCGAGCTCGGTGAGGGTCACCGCTCTGCGGGTCAGAGCGCCTCCAGGTTCGCTTCCAGCTCGAACGGCGTGACCTGCGACCGGTAACCCGACCACTCCCGGCGCTTGTTGAGCAGCACGTAGTTGAAGACCTGCTCACCGAGCGTCTCGGCCACGAGCTCCGACTCCTCCATGAGGCGCAGGGCACGGTCGAGGCTCGACGGGAGCGCCTGGTAACCGAGGGCGCGGCGTTCGGCGCCCGACATGTTGAACACGTCGGAGTCGGCCTCGGGCGGCAGCTCGTAGCCCTCCTCGATGCCCTTGAGGCCCGCCGCGAGCATGAGCGAGAACGCGAGGTAGGGGTTCGCCGCCGAATCGATGCCGCGGTACTCGACGCGCGCGCTCTGGCCCTTGCCGGGCTTGTAGAGGGGCACACGCACGAGCGCGGAGCGGTTGTTGTGGCCCCACGTGACGTAGCTGGGCGCCTCGTCGCCGCCCCACAGACGCTTGTAGGAGTTGACGAACTGGTTCGTGACGGCCGTGATCTCGGGCGCGTGCTGCAGGAGGCCTGCGACGAACTGCCGGCCGATCTTCGACAGCTGGTACTGACCGCTCGGGTCGAAGAACGCGTTCGTGTCGCCCTCGAAAAGGGAGACGTGCGTGTGCATGCCCGAACCGGGGTGCTCGGAGAACGGCTTGGGCATGAACGTCGCGTAGACGCCCTGCTCGATCGCGACCTCCTTGACGACCGTGCGGAACGTCATGATGTTGTCGGCCGTCGTGAGGGCGTCGGCGTAACGGAGGTCGATCTCGTTCTGGCCGGGGCCCGCCTCGTGATGGCTGAACTCGACCGAGATGCCCAGGTCCTCGAGCATCCGCACGCTGCGGCGACGGAAGTCGTGCGCGGTGCCGCCGGGCACGTTGTCGAAGTAGCCCGCCGAGTCGACGGGCACGGGGCGCCCGTTCTTCAGCTTGCTCGACTTGAGCAGGTAGAACTCGATCTCCGGGTGCGTGTAGAACGTGAAGCCGCGATCGGCGGCCTTCGCGAGGGCGCGCTTGAGCACGTTGCGCGGGTCGGCGACGGCCGGCTGCCCGTCGGGCGTCGTGATGTCGCAGAACATGCGCGCGGTCGGGTCGACCTCGCCGCGCCACGGCAGGATCTGGAACGTCGTGGGGTCCGGATGCGCGAGCACGTCCGCCTCGTAGGCGCGCGTGAGGCCCTCGATCGCGGAGCCGTCGATCCCGACGCCCTCCGAGAACGCGCCCTCCACCTCGGCGGGGGCGAGAGCGACCGACTTGAGAGTGCCCACCACGTCGGTGAACCACAGTCGCACGAACTTCACGCCGCGCTCCTCGATCGTGCGCAGAACGAAGTCTCGCTGCTTGTCCATCCGGGTCCCTTCCTCGGCGCACCGCGCGCTCGTCCTAGGCTAGCGTCACGGCCCCCTCCGGGCGGTCACCGACGTCATGTTCATGACGCTCGGATACGATGCAGGTGGCCGACCCCGCAACACGTCTCGTCGGTCCTCCTCTTGACGCGCCGCACGCTGCCGCAGGCCCGACGATCTCGGGACCGGCCCCCGGCCCGACACCGCCGTCTCCCCCACCTCCGTGCGGGTCGAACTCCGCGCGCACCGTCCCGCCCCTCGGGCGGAGAAAGCTCCACCCTCGTGCTCCAGGCCTACATCGACAACGTCTACCGCACCGCCGTCACCCGCAACGCCGGCGAACCCGAGTTCCACCAGGCGCTCCACGAGGTGCTCGCGAGCGTCGAGCCCGTGCTCGCGCAGCATCCCGAGTACATCGAGGCGGGCATCCTCGAGCGCCTCGTCGAGCCGGAGCGACAGATCATCTTCCGTGTGCCGTGGGTCGACGACTCGGGCACCGTGCAGGTGAACCGCGGCTTCCGCGTGCAGTTCAACTCGGCGCTCGGGCCCTACAAGGGCGGTCTGCGCTTCCACCCGAGCGTCAACCTCGGCATCATCAAATTCCTCGGGTTCGAGCAGATCCTGAAGAACGCCCTCACCGGTCAGGGCATCGGCGGCGCGAAGGGCGGCAGCGACTTCGACCCGCACGGCCGCAGCGACCGCGAGATCGAGCGCTTCTCCCAGAGCTTCATGTCGGAGCTCTACCGGCACCTCGGCGAGCACACCGACGTGCCCGCGGGCGACATCGGGGTCGGTGCGCGCGAGATCGGCTACCTCTTCGGCCAGTACCGCAAGATCACCAACCGCCACGAGTCGGGAATGTTCACCGGCAAGGGCGTGCAGTGGGGCGGCGCCGAGGTGCGCACGGAGGCCACGGGCTACGGCGCCGTGTTCTTCCTGCAGGAGATGCTCGCGCGCCGCGGCGAGGACCTCGAGGGCCGCACGGCGGTCGTCTCCGGTTCGGGCAACGTCGCGATCTACGCGATCGAGAAGCTCGCCCAGCTCGGCGCGAAGGCGATCACGGCATCCGACTCGAGCGGCTACATCGTCGACGAGGCGGGTGTCGATGTCGAGCTGCTCAAGCAGGTCAAGGAGGTCGAGCGCGCCCGCATCGCGGAGTACGCCGAGCGCCGCCCGTCCGCCCGGTTCGTGGCCGGGCGCCGCGTGTGGGAGGTGCCCGCGCAGTTCGCGATCCCCTCGGCCACGCAGAACGAGCTCGACGGCGACGATGCTGCCGCCCTCATCCGCGGCGGCGTGGTCGCCGTGAGCGAGGGCGCCAACATGCCGAGCACTCCGGAGGCCGTCGACGCCTTCCAGCAGTCGGGCGTGCTGTTCGCGCCCGGCAAGGCCGCGAACGCGGGCGGCGTGGCGACCTCGGCCCTCGAGATGAGCCAGAACGCCTCGCGTCAGCACTGGGGCTTCGACGACAGCGAGGCGCGCCTGCGTCAGATCATGCGTGACGTGCACGACGCGGCATATGCTGCCTCCGAGCGCTACGGCCGCCCCGGCGACTACGTGCTCGGTGCCAATGCCGCCGGATTCGTCCGGGTCGCGGATGCGATGCTCGCCCAGGGGTTGATCTAGAGGATGCCGAGAGTCCCGCTGCTGCTGGGGGCGTTCGCGCCCTTCTTCGCGGTGTCGGGATTCCACCTCGCTGTCAAGCTCGCGGGTCTCGTCGAGCTCGACAGGGCGACGAAGGGCCTCACGATCCCGGCGCTCCTGCTGGGCACGCTGGCCGTGCTGTGGTTCGGGCGCCTCGCGCTGCGGCCGCCCGTGCTCGCGCTCCTCGTGGCGGGGCTCGGGCTCTCGTGGCTCGGCGACCTGACGCTCGCGTTCTTCGAGCTCGGCGTCGTGCTCTTCCTCGCGACGCAGTTGGTCTACGCGGCGCTATTCCACGTCGCGTTCCTGCGACGGCCCTCGTGGTGGGCGATCGGCCTCGTGCCCTGGTACGCGGGGCTCCTGCTCGCGCTATGGCCCTACCTCGGCGACCAGGTCGCGATCGTCGCCGTCTACGGCGCCGCGCTCGCCTACATGGCGGCTGCTGCGACGCGCGGCAACTCGCTCACGACGATCGGCGGCGCCCTCTTCGTCGGCAGCGGATCGCTCATCGCCTTCCGCATGTTCACGCCGCTCTTCCAGACCCCCGGCGAGGACGCCCTCATCATGGGCCTCTACCTCGCGGCGCAGTTCTGCGTCGTCGCGGGAGTGCTGCGCACGGCCGTGCGGCGGGCGCCGCGTCGGAGGGATGCCGCGCGTCCGGCCTAGACTGGCGAAATGGCAGACGAGGTCGTCAAGAAGGTACGCACCCGGCATTTCCACAATGCCAAGGCCAACGGCATCAAGATCACGGGGCTCACGAGCTACGACCAGCTGACCGCTGCGATCTTCGACAAGGCGGGCATCGACTTCCTCCTCGTCGGCGATTCGGCGGGCAACAACGTCTTCGGCTACGACACGACGCTTCCGGTCACGATCGACCAGCTCATCCCGCTCACGCGCGCCGTCGCGGGCGCCGTGAAGCGCGCATTCGTCGTCGCCGACATGCCGTTCGGGTCGTATGAGACCGGCCCCGACGAGGCACTCCACACTGCGTTCCGCTTCATGAAGGAGACGGGGGCCCACGCGGTCAAGCTCGAGGGCGGCGTGCGCTCAGCCGAGCAGATCCGGCGCATCGTGTCGGCCGGCATCCCCGTCATGGCGCACATCGGCTTCACACCGCAGAGCGAGCACCAGCTCGGCGGCCACGTCATCCAGGGCCGCGGCGAGCAGGTCGAGCAGCTGCTCGCCGACGCGCGGGCCGTGCAGGACGCGGGCGCGTTCGCCGTCGTGCTCGAGATGGTGCCCGCGGAGGCCGCGAAGCGCGTCACGGAAGAGCTCGCCATCCCGACCATCTCGGTCGGGGCGGGCCCGCACACCGACGGCCAGCTCCTCGTCTGGACCGACTGGGCAGGGCTCACGACGGGACGCATCCCGAAGTTCGTCCAGCAGTACGCCAACCTCGCCGAGGTGCTCACGGATGCCGCGAAGGCCTGGACGGCCGACGTCGCGGCGGGCGTGTACCCGGGCCCCGAGCACTCCTACGAGGACTAGCCCGCCACGGGCCCGTCAGCCGAGCGAGAACAGCGCCACGATCGCTGCGAGGGCGACGAGCAGCGAGTTCGTGCCGAGCACGACTCCCGCCGTCGTGAGGCCCCTGCCCGGCACGGCGATCCCGCGCCGCGCGTACTCCCCGGCCTCCCCCGTCCGGTGGACGCAGACCGAAGCGGGGTTCAGGATGGGACGATGGCGACCGCGCGGGTGGGCATCTCCGGGTGGACCTACGCGCCCTGGCGGGGCGTCTTCTACCCGAAGGGACTGCGCCAGGCCGACGAGCTGAGCTACGCCGCCGGACGGATGACCTCGATCGAGCTCAACGGCTCGTTCTACTCGCTGCAGAAGCCCACGAGCTGGCGCAAGTGGCGCGAGGAGACCCCGGACGACTTCGTGTTCGCGATCAAGGCGCCGCGGTTCCTGACCCACATCCGGCGGCTGGAGGACGTCGAGGAGCCGCTCGCGAACTTCCTCGCGTCCGGCCTGCTCGGCCTGGTCCCGAAGCTCGGTCCCATCCTCTGGCAGCTCCCGCCGAACCTCGACTACGACCCCGAGCTGCTCGCCCGGTTCCTCGCTCTGCTCCCCCACGACACCGAGGCCGCGGTCGAGGTCGCACGCGGCCGAGGCGAGCGGATGCGCGGCAAGGAGCTGCTCGATATCGATGAGCCGCGCCCGTTGCGACACGCGATCGAGCCCCGCGCCCAGAGCTTCGACGACCAGGAGTTCGCCGACCAGGCCGCCGCATCCGGGGTCGCGGTGGTGCTCGGCGACTCCGCGGGTCGCTGGCCGCGGCTCGACTGGGTCACCGCCGACTTCGCCTACGCGCGCCTTCACGGCGACAAGGAGCTCTACACCTCGGGCTACGACGAGGCGGGCCTCGATCAGTGGGAGGAGTGGACGCGCGACCATCTCGACCATGACCGCGACGTCTACGTCTACTTCGACAACGATCAGAAGGTGCGTGCTCCCGTGGATGCCATGGCTCTTCTGCAACGATTGGCGAGATGACCACCACCGTCGACCCCAACGCCCCCTCGCCCTTCCGGCTGCCGCCTGCACCCGCCGACCTCCGACTGGAGACGGAGCGGCTGGAGCTCCGCCTGCTCGAGGAGTCCGACTTCGAGGCCATGACGGTCTACCGCGGAGACCCCGAGGTGTGCCGCTTCCTGCCGTTCCCTCCGCAGAGCGTCGACGACATCCGCGGTCGCATCGGTCGTGCGATCGGCAGCACCAGCCTCGAGGTCGAGCCCGGAGCAGTGACCGTGGGCATCGTGCGCCGCGAGGACGGCCTGCTCATCGGCGACCTCGTGCTCTTCCACCTCCAGCCCGAGCACGGCACCGCCGAGGTCGGCTGGGTCATGCGCCCCGACGTGGCCGGCCGCGGCTACGCGACGGAGGCCGTGCGCGCGCTGCTCGGCGCCGCTTTCGGCGTGTACGGCCTGCGGCGCATCGTCGCGCGCATCGACGCCGAGAACACGGCATCCGCGCGCCTCGCGGAGCGTCTCGGGATGCGACTCGAGGCGCACCTCGTCGAGAACGAGTGGTACAAGGGGCGCTGGGGCGACGAGCTCGACTACGCGATCCTGGCGCGCGAATGGGCTGCCGGCGCCCCCGTCGCGTAACGGTCGCACGCGCGGCGGAGAAGATGCGCTAGCCTCAGTTCGCTCCCGCCGTGGGAGCGCTCCCATCCACCGCAACAGAAGGCCATCCCCCCATGACCGAACCCACCCCGCTCTCCGACTGGCTCAAGGCGCAGACCGACACCTTCGAGACGAAGAAGCGCCTGCTCGTCTTCACCGACATCATCCACAAGCCCACGGGCGAGAAGGTCGTCGAGGGGTTCCGCTACTTCCACGCCGACATCGACGACCTCGTGGCCGCCTTCGACGCGGATGACGTGGACGCGATCCGCGCCCTCCCCTACGCCGTCGACGACGAGGGCGATGTCGACACGAGCGCCGTGTGCCTGCTCGTCGCCTACACGCCGAGCGGCGCGTTCCTCGCGGCGCAGCCGCAGGTCTACGTCGACTACGTGCCCACGCTCGTGCGCGAGCCGAAGTACCTCACGGTCTCGCAGCCCGTGCGCGAACTCGCGGCGGCGATCGACCAGTCCGCCTGAGGCGTCGGCTGTGCGGCGCTCCGGCGTCGCACAGCCTGACCCGGGCGGGTCGCCGATCAGCGCTCGGCTTCCTCCTCGGCCGCCCACTTCCTGGCGCGCTCGCGCGCGATCTCGGGGGCGCGCGCCGCCTCCTCGCGCGTCGCGAAGGGTCCGTCGCGGTCCGAGCCGAGCGACTGCGGACCCTCCTCGACCTCGCCGGTCCTGTGGTTGTACCACCACTCGGTCATCGGCTCCTCCTTCGGCTCGGTACGCTTGAGCCTATGCCTCGCGACGCCGCCGGTCACCTCATCCCGGGCCGGATCTCACCGCCGCGGCCGGTGCCGAAGTCCATTCCGCGACCCGAGTACGTGGGTCGCCCCGGGCCCCGCCCGTTCGACGGATCGGACGTCTACACACCCGAGGAGATCGAGCGCATCCGCGTGAGCGCCCGCATCGCCGCCCAGGCGATCGACGCCGTCGGCGCCGCCATCCGCCCCGGCGTCACGACCGACGAGCTGGACGCCGTCGCGCACGAGTTCCTCGTGGCCCACGACGCCTACCCGTCGACGCTCGGCTACCGCGGCTACCCGAAGTCGTCGTGCACCTCGGTCAACGAGGTCATCTGCCACGGCATCCCCGACGACACGGTGCTCGAAGACGGCGACATCATCAACATCGACATCACGGCGTACCACGACGGCATGCACGGCGACCTCAACGCGACCTTCCTCGTGGGCGACGTCGCGCCCGAGGTCCGCGACCTCGTCGACCGCACGCGCGAGGCGCTCAACCGCGGCATCAAGACCGTCGCGCCCGGTCGTCAGGTCAACGTCATCGGCCGCGCGATCGAGAGCTACGCGCGCCGCTTCGGCTACGGCGTCGTGCGCGACTACACCGGACACGGCGTCGGGCGCGCCTTCCACACGGGGCTCATCATCCCCCACTACGACGCGGCGCCCGACTACGACACCGTCATGGAGCCGGGCATGGTCTTCACGATCGAGCCCATGCTCACCCTCGGCACGCCCGAGCAGCCCGGCACGATCGCATGGGACGCGTGGGACGACGACTGGACCGTCGTCACGCGCGACCGCAGCATCACCGCGCAGTTCGAGCACACTCTCGTCGTCACCGAGTCGGGCGCCGAGATCCTGACCCTGCCCTGACCGCACACGCACGGAGGACCCCATGAGCACGCTCGCCGTCGGAATCGACATCGGAGGAACCGGCATCAAGGGCGCCCTCGTCGACGTGTCGACGGGCGAGCTCGTGAGCGACCGCGTCAAGGTCGCGACGCCCGAGGGCGGTGACCCGGATGCCGTGCTCACCGCTGTCGCGGAGCTCGTCGACGGCTTCGGTGCGACCGCCGACGGGGTGCCGCTCGGCGTCTGCTTCCCCGCGATCGTGCGCCACGGCCGCACGATGTCGGCCGCGAACGTCTCGAAGCGCTGGATCGGCCTCAAGGCGGAGCGCCTCTTCGAGCAGACGCTCGGCCGCGACATCCACTTCGTCAACGACGCGGATGCCGCGGGCGTCGCCGAGGTCCGCTTCGGCGCCGCGGGCGGCTCCGACGGTCTCGTCATCATGACGACCCTCGGAACGGGCATCGGGAGCGCCTTCATCCACGACGGCGAGCTCATCCCCAACACCGAGCTCGGCCATCTCGAGCTCGACGGCGTCGACGCCGAGACCCGCGCCTCGTACGCAGCGAAGGAGCGGGAGGACCTCGACTGGACGTCGTGGGCCGCGCGTCTGCAGCGCTTCTACGCGCACGTCGAGTTCCTCTTCTCCCCCGAGCTGTTCATCGTCGGCGGCGGCGTCTCGAAGCACCACACCGAGTTCCTGCCCCTGCTCGAGCTCGCGACGCCCATCGTGCCGGCCGTGCTGCGCAACAACGCGGGCATCCTCGGGGCGGCGTGGCTCGCCGCGGGACCCGGCCGCGCCTGAGCCCGTTTCGTTTCAGTTCGATGAAATCTGTCGAAACCCTCTGCCGGGGGGCACGGCACGTGCACTAAGTTGGGCAGACGCCCCCGGGTTGGGGGGCGCTTGCACCAGAAGAAAGCAGTCACATGCCCAGTGGAACCGTGAAGTGGTTCAACGCCGAAAAGGGATTCGGCTTCATCACCCCCGACGACGGAGCTCAGGACGTATTCGCCCACTACTCGGCGATCGACTCCAAGGGCTACCGGACCCTCGAAGAGGGCCAGCGCGTCGAGTTCGAGGTCACCGAGGGCCAGAAGGGCCCGCAGGCCGCGAACATCCGCCTCTCCTGAGGCGTTCCCGCCTTCCCGGAGGCGGATCCACCATGAGGAAGCGCCTCCGGGGACGATCCCGGGGGCGCTTCCTCGATGGGGCGAACGGGCCGGCCGATACGCCGGGTTCTGTCAGTCGACGTGAGCCGACCGGACGGCCATCTCTCTCGGGGCTACGTTGCCGCAGCCCTCTAGCGGTCTACCCGGTGCCTCGGCGAGCAACCTCAACGGCACCTGTCTGACCTTGCTCCGGGCGAGGTTTACCCAGCGAGCCCGATCACTCGGGCCCCTGGTGGTCTCTTACACCACCGTTTCACCCTTACCCCGCCGCTTGCGCGACGTGGCGGTCTGCTCTCTGTTGCACTTTCTCGCGGATCACTCCGGGTGGGCGTTACCCACCACCCTGCTCTGCGGAGCCCGGACGTTCCTCGGCGCGCACACGGCGCCTTCGAGAGGCACCGGGCACGCGACGCGACCGTCTGGCCGACCCGTTCGCGACCCTCAGCGTAGCGCGTCGTGCGTCAGAGGCCGGATTCGGCGGTGCGCACGAGAATCGCGCTCGACTCCGGGCACAGCAGCACATCGTCGGGTGCGGCCGCGCGCACGACGCCGAGGTCGCTCGCGTTGAGGGCCACGCCGCTCGCGCTCGAGACGCCACCGCGCAGGTGCGACGCACCGACACCGTAGCGGGCGCGCTGCTTCTCGTAGAGGGCGAGCAGCTCCTCGGGCACGCGCGCGGCGACCGTCGCGCGGTCCTTGGCGACGTGCGCCTTCTCCTGCTCGATGGATGCGGCACTCGCGTCGCGCGAGGACGTCGCCTCGGCGATGCGCGCGTCGAGCGCGGCGAGGGCCTCGCGGGCGGTGGCGACCGCACCCTCGAGCTCCTCGACGCGCTCCATGACGACGAGCTCGATCTCCTCGAGCTCGTCGCGGCGACGCGCGAGGGCGGCGAGCTCCTGCTCGAGCGCCTGCACGTCCTTCACCGACGACGTCGCCTGCAGGCGGTCCCTGTCGCGTTCGATGCGCGCCTCGACGACCTTGACATCCGCCTCGACGCGCCCGAGCTCGGCCTGCGCGTCCTCGAGGGTGCCCGTGCGCTCTACGACGTCGCGGCGCAGCGTCTCCGACTCCTTGGCGAACTCGGCGAGCTGGGCCGTCTCGGGGAGCGTGCGCAGCCGGTGGCCGAGCTGCTGCAGTCGGGTGTCGAACTCCTGCAGCTCGAGCAGCAGCGCCTGGTCTTCGGGTGCGGCCTTGAGGCCCATGCGGTTTCCGTTCTGTCGTGTCGTGAGTCAGACGAGGGCGAAGTCCCACGGGTCGGTGCGCAGCTCGCTCACCGTGACCGTGAGTTCGGGGAGCGCCTCGCGCAGAGCCGTGGCGGCGGCGTCGAGCCACAGCCACTCGGACGCCCAGTGCGAGACGTCGAGGAGGGCGGGGCCGCCCGCGACGCGCGCCTCCTCGCGAGCCTCCGAAGCGGGATGGTGCCGGAGGTCGCTCGTGATGTAGACGTCGGCGCCGCGCACCTCGGGGTGCACGAGGAGCGAGTCGCCCGCGCCCGCGCACAGCGCGACGCGGCGTACTTCGCCGAAGTAGTCGCCGGCGCCGCGGATGCCCTGGGCGGTGGGCGGGAGGATCTCCTGGAGTCCGCGGGCGAGCTCCCCGAGCGTCATCGGCTCCGGCAGCTCGCCGACGCGCCCGAGGCCGAGGGCGGGGTCGTCCGAGGACGGCACGAGAGGGCGCGCCTCGCGCAGCCCGAGGCGGGCGGCGAGCACCGCGGAGGTGCCGTCGGCGACGATGTCGGCGTTCGTGTGTGCCGCGAGCAGCGCGCAGCCGCCGCGGATGAGCCGCGCGAGCACGGCGCCCTTGTAGCGATCCTCCGCGATCGAGGTGACACCGCGCAGCAGGAGGGGGTGGTGCACGAGCAGCAGCTGCGCGCCGCGCTCGACGGCCTCCTCGGCCGTCTCGACGACCGCGTCGACCGCGAGGTGCACGGACGAGATCTCGGATGCGGGGTCGCCCGCGACGAGTCCGGGCGCGTCCCACGCCTCGGCGCCCGAGAGCGGCCACAGGGTGTGCGCGACCTCGGTCACGCGCGCGAGAGTGGGGGCCACGGCCTCAGTCTACGAGGGGCGCGGCGACCGTCCCGGCCGGGGCGGCATCCGTCTCCTCGCGGTCGCGCTCCTGCCTGCGGATCGCGGGGATGCCGGCCACGAGCGGGAGGACGATGCCGAGCGCGAGCGCGATGAGCACACCGACATCCGTGCCCGCGAGCGGGTCGCCCGCCGCGACGCCGAGCGGCCCGAAGAGGTAGCCCTGCCACGTGAAGCCCGCGAGCTCGGCCGAGGTGAAGCCGTAGCCGACGGCCGTGATGACGAAGAGCCCGACGAGGTTCACCCAGCGCACCGCCGGGTAGACCCCACCCGGCGCGAGGAGCGACGGGGCGTGGAAGCGACGGAGGCGGATCATCATCTCGGCGCCGAAGATGCCGGTCCACGCCGCGACGGGCACGGCGACGGTCGTCGCGATGTCCGCGACGATGTCGCGCGTGTCGGCGCCGATGAGCAGCACACCCGCGGCGACCGCGGGCACGAGTACCGCGGCGATGACGGCCCCGACAGGGCGCGGAGCACGCAGGCCCGTCGCACCGAGCGCGAGGCCTGCCGAGTAGATCGCGACGATCGCCCCCGCCACGAGCCCGAAGGCCGCCGCAGCGAAAAGCGGGATGACGACGACGGCCGGCACGAGATCGAGGAGCGTCGCGAGGGGCGCGCTCGCGAGGTCGCCCGCGAGCTCGGGGTCGGATGCCGCGAGCACCGCGCCCCACGAGATGATCGCGAGGGTCGGCACGATCGCGCCGAAGCTCCCCCACAGCATGTTCGCCGCACCCGACCCGGCGGGGTTCTGGTAGCGCGCGAGGTCGGAGCTCGACTGCGCCCACGCGAGGCCCACGACGCTGAAGACCGTCACGACGCCGCCCAGGGCGAGAAGCCACGATCCGTCGTCGGTGCGCAGGGCGACCTCGATGTCGACGTGCGACGCGGTGAAGCCGATGACGACGATGAGGAGCACGGTCGACAGGATGCCGAGCACGCGCTGCACGCGGTGCAGCAGGCCGTACCCGAGCACGGCGACGATCGCCGCGACCACGGCACCCACGGCGAGCGCGACGAAGGCGGTGGCGCCCGCGCCCTCGCCCGGCGCGAACATCGCACCGGCGGTCGCGGCGAGCAGCCACAGCAGCACGCCGCCCCACAGCACGCGGCCGACGACCGCGAGCACGGCGGGCACGATGTTGCCGACGAGCCCGAACGTCGCGCGCGAGACGACCATGGTCGGCTGACCGCTCCACTTGCCCGCGAGCGACCCGAGGCCGAGCGGCAGCGCCGAGAGCGCGACGCCGGCGACGACGGCGACGAGCGCCTGGCGCAGGCTCATGCCCGCGGCGAAGAGGGTCGCGCCGACGGCGAGGGTCACGATCGACGAGTTGGCGGCGAACCACAGCCAGAACAGGCGGGCGGCGTGGCCCGCGCGCTGCTCGACGGGGGTGGGCTCGACTGACGTCGCCTCGACCGCCATCGCGGGCGGGTCGCTCGGTGCCTCGGGCGCGAGCGGCTCGCCGACGGCCACGACGGTCGCCGTCGACAGCGGGACGGGCGCGACGGATGCCACCCCGGTCTCGTCGACGGGGATGGGCGCCGGCAGGTCCGCGCGGTCGAGCGGGTCGATGCCCTCGACGTCCGGGTCGGCGTCGTACGGCGCGGGCGCGCCCGTGAGCACGATCGCCTCCGCGGGCGGCGGGGGCGCATCCTGGAACCCGGCGGGCGCGACGTCGACCGCGTGCGCCGTCGGCGGGGGCAGCTGCGAGACGTCGACGGGACCGTCCGGACCGTCCACGGTCGTGACGGGCGGCGGCAGCACGGGCGCCGGGAGCTCGGAGACCGGCGGCGGGGTGAGCGTCGTCGCGTCGAGGGGGACGGGGGCCGGTGCCGGGGGCTCGACGAGCGGAGGCGGTGCGAAGGTGGGCGGCGGCGCGCTGAGCCACGCCTGGTCGTCGCCGGCGGGCGTTGCGGGGGCGGCGGACGCCTCGACGTGCAGCTCGTACGCCGGCGCGCTCGGCGCGGGCTCCTCCACCGGCAGCTCGTACACGGGCGCGTCGGCCGCGGGCGCCTCGACCGGCTCGGGGAGCGACGGCGCAACGGTCGGCTGCGAGGGCCCGAGGTCCCACACGGGCGCCGCGACCGTCTCGGCGGCGGGCGCCGCGAACGCGTCGAGGCTCTCGCCCTCGCGCGTCGGGTCGGGGGCGTCGATCCAGCCGGGGGGCGCGGCGGTCGGGGCCGCGGCGAACGCGGCGGCGCCGAAGACGGCTCCGACCTCGGCGGGAGGAGCGCTCGTCTCCTCGGCGGGCGGCAGTCCCTGGCGGCGGCGCAGCTCGTTCTCCAGCAGCAGGATCGCGTCGAGCGTCGAACCCGCCGCGACCTCCTCCTCGATCGTGCGGCTCAGGTCGTCGTCGGCGAGCGGCGGCTCGGACGTGGGCTGCTGCACCTCGACCGCGGGCGCCTCGTATGCAGGCGCAGGCGGCTCGTACGAGGGCGCGGCGGGCGCCTCGTACGAGGGCACAGGGGCCGCCTCGTAAGCGGACGCCTCGTACGCGGGCGGCGCGGATGCGGCGGGCGTCACGTCGACGGGCGCCGTGAACTCCGACGGCGCGGGCCACTCGGCGGCGGGCGGAGCGGCGTCGGCGACGACCTCGGGGTCGGAGGCGACAACATCCGGCGCGATGTACTCGGGCGCAGGCGGCGGAGGCGGCACGGGCACGGGCGGGAGTGCGGGCTCGTGGGCGACGGGAGGCTCGGATGCCGGCGCCGCGGGCTCGGGTGCGAAGTCCGGCTGCGCGACGGGCTCGGGGGCGCTCTCCGCGGGAGGCGGCGGCACGTCGCTCTGCACCTGGCCGGGGTCGGGCCGGAAGGCGGGATCGGAGTTGAGCACGGGGATCGTGATGGGTCCCGTGTACATCGCCGTCTGCGCGGCGAGCGCCGCAGCGAGCTCGTCGTCGCTCACCGTGGGCGTCGCAGCGCCGTACGGCGGCGGGTAGCCCGCAGCGGCGGGAGCTCCCTCGGGGGCGGCTCCGTCGGCATCCTCCCGCGGCGGCTCGCCGCCCGGCACCTCGGTCATGCCTCGGAGTCTAGGGCTGCTCGCGTCTCCGACCGGGGAGGACGAGCCGTCACGAGCACGATGATGCCCGCGAGGATCGCGGCGACCCCCGCCCATGCGAGCGGCTCGAGCCGCTCCCCCACGACGGCGACGGCGAGCACGGTCGCGAACACCGGCTCGAGCAGCGCGATCGTCGTCACGGTCGACGAGCGAAGCATGCGCAGGGCGACGCCGACGAGCAGGTACGCGATGAGCGTGGGGCCGAGGGCGAGGTAGGCCGCGATGCCGACCGACCGCGCATCCGCGAGCAGCGGACCGCCCAGCACCGCGAGCACGGGCAGCAGGAGCAGGGCGCCGCATCCGAACATCGCACCCATCGCGCCCCGCGAGCTCGCGCCCGTGGTGATGACGCGTCCCGAGGCGTACGTGTACAGACCGTAGGCGATGCCCGCGAGCAGCCCGAGCAGCACGCCCGGCAGCACCGCGCTGCCCTCCTCACCCGGGTGACGCACGGTCGACACGAGCACCATGCCCCCGAGCGCGAACGCCGTGGCGACCATCCAGCGCACGGAGAGCGGATGCCGCTCCACGAGCCACTCGAGCAGCGCGGTCACGATGGGGCCGGTGCCGAGGGCGACGACGTTGCCGATCGCGACGCCTGCGAGATCCATGCCCGAGTAGAAGGCGAGCGGGTAGACGAAGACCCCGATGCCGCCGATGATCGCCCACCCGCGCGTCGCGGGGTCGCGGAGCACGCCGAGGCTCAGGCGCGGCGCGGTCGCGAAGAGGAGGAGGCCTCCGACGCCCATCGTCGCGGCGCCCGTCGCGAGCGGGCTCACGCTGTCGGGGAGGAAGGTCGCGGCCGTGCCGGTGGTTCCCCAGAAGAGGGACGCGAGGACGATCGCGAGCGCGGCTCGCCCTCTTCCGATCTGCACGTGGGCGCTGAGGGACTCGAACCCCCGGCATCTTCGGTGTAAACGAAGCGCTCTACCAGCTGAGCTAAGCGCCCGGACCTCCCGATGCTATCGGGGAGCGGGGCGCCCGGATCGCCGGGCGGGTCAGACGGAGACGGGAAGCACGTCGTCGAGCGCCGCGCGGTACTCCTCGATCGAGCGCGCCTGGCCGGGCGCCGTGATGAAGGACGCGCGGATGATGCCCTTCGCGTCGATCACGAAGGTCGCGCGGTTCGCGAAGCCCTTCTCCTCGAGGAACACGCCGTACTCCTTGGCGACGGCGCCGTGCGGCCAGAAGTCGGCGAGGAGGGTGAAGTCGTAGCCCTCCTGCTCGGCCCAGGCGCGGAGCGCGGCCTTCGAGTCGACCGAGATGCCGATGAGCTCGACGCCGTGCCGCTGGAACTCCGCGAGGTTGTCGCGCAGCACGCACAGCTCGCCCGTGCAGGTGCTCGAGAAGGCGAGCGGGAAGAAGACGAGGGCGACCGGCTTGCGGCCACGGAAGTCGCTGAGTCGGACGTGCTCGCCGTACTGGTTCGGCAGGTCGAAATCGGGGGCCTGCGTGTCATTCTCCAGAGCCACGAGCGACGATCATACGCCGCACTCCGCGGATGCGCCGGTGCGGATGCGGGGTGGCGGTATCGGACGGCCTCCCGGGCCTAGACTCGACGATGGCCATGACACGATCAGGAAGAGGTCAAGGGTGACGGTGAACGACCAGGATCCGTACTCGGTGAACAACACCGATCAGGACCCGGAGGAGACCGCCGAATGGCAGGAGTCCCTCGACGCGCTCGTCGAGGAGAAGGGACACCAGCGTGGTCGCGAGATCATGCTGAGCCTGCTCAAGCGATCGAAGGATCTGCACCTGGGCGTGCCCATGGTGCCGACGACGGACTACATCAACACGATCGCGCCGGAGAACGAACCGGAGTTCCCGGGCGATGAGGAGCTCGAACGCCAGTACCGCCGCTGGATCCGCTGGAACGCGGCCGTCACGGTGCACCGCGCGCAGCGTCCCGGCATCGCGGTCGGCGGGCACATCTCGACCTACGCGTCGAGCGCGTCGCTCTACGAGGTCGGACACAATTGGTTCTTCCGCGGACAGGACCACGCCTCGGGCGGCGACCAGATCTTCTACCAGGGCCACGCCTCCCCGGGCATGTACGCCCGTGCGTTCCTCGAGGGCCGCCTCACCGAGGAGCACCTCGACGGGTTCCGCCAGGAGAAGTCGCGCGCACCGTACGGGCTGAGCTCGTACCCGCACCCGCGCCTCATGCCGGAGTTCTGGCAGTTCCCGACGGTCTCGATGGGCCTCGGCCCGATCAACGCCATCTGGCAGGCGCAGAACAACAAGTACCTCACCAACCGCGGGATCGTCGACCGCTCCGACAGCCGCGTCTGGGCGTTCCTCGGCGACGGCGAGATGGACGAGGTCGAGAGCCGCGGTGCGCTCCAGTGGGCAGCGAACGAGAAGCTCGACAACCTGACCTTCGTCATCAACTGCAACCTGCAGCGTCTCGACGGTCCGGTGCGCGGCAACGGCAAGATCATCCAGGAGCTCGAGAGCTTCTTCCGCGGTGCCGGCTGGAACGTCATCAAGGTCATCTGGGGTCGCGAGTGGGACGACCTGCTCGCGCGCGACAACGGCGCCCTCGTCAAGCTCATGAACGAGACGCCCGACGGCGACTACCAGACCTACAAGGCCGAGGACGGCGCCTTCGTGCGCGAGAACTTCTTCGCCCGCGACCCCGAGGCCCTCAAGCTCGTCGACGGCTACAGCGACGAGCAGATCTGGAACCTCAAGCGCGGCGGCCACGACTACCGCAAGGTCTACGCAGCATTCAAGGCCGCGGTCGAGCACGAGGGTCAGCCGACCGTCATCCTCGCGAAGACGATCAAGGGCTACGGCCTCGGCAAGAGCTTCGAGGGCCGCAACGCGACCCACCAGATGAAGAAGCTCACGCTCGACAACCTCAAGCAGTTCCGCGACGAGCTCCGCATCCCGATCACGGACGCGCAGCTCGAGGAGAACCCGTACCTGCCGCCGTACTACCACCCGGGTGAGAACGACCCGGCGATCCAGTACCTGCAGGAGCGCCGCCGCGAGCTCGGCGGCTACCTGCCGGAGCGCCGCTCGAAGTATGTCGACCTCAACCTCCCGGGCGACTCGGCCTACGAGATCGCCCGCAAGGGGTCGGGCAAGCAGGAGGTCGCCACGACGATGGCGTTCGCCCGCCTGCTCAAGGACCTCCTGAAGGATCCGGGCATCGGCCAGCGCATCGTGCCGATCATCCCGGATGAGGCGCGCACCTTCGGCATGGACGCCTACTTCCCGACGGCGAAGATCTACAACCCGAACGGCCAGCACTACACCTCGGTCGACCGGGAGCTGCTCCTCGCCTACAAGGAGAGCCCGCAGGGCCAGATCGTCCACGTCGGCATCAACGAGGCGGGCGCGTTCGCGGCGTTCACCGCGATCGGCTCCTCGTACTCGACGCACGGCGAGCCGCTCATCCCGGTCTACGTCTTCTACTCGATGTTCGGCTTCCAGCGCACGGGCGACGCCATGTGGGCTGCGGGCGACCAGATGGCGCGCGGCTTCGTCATCGGCGCGACCGCCGGACGCACGACGCTCACGGGCGAGGGCCTCCAGCACGCCGACGGCCACTCGCCGCTCATCGCGTCGACGAACCCCGCGGTCGTCTCGTACGACCCGGCATACGGCTACGAGATCGGGCACATCGTGCGGGCGGGCCTCGACCGCATGTACGGCGGCCAGCACCCCGACCCGAACGTCATGTACTACCTCACGGTGTACAACGAGCCGATCGTGCAGCCGGCCGAGCCCGAGGACCTGGATGTCGACGGACTGCTCCGCGGCATCTACAAGCTCAAGGACGCCACCATCCGCGGGCCGAAGGCGCAGATCCTCGCCTCGGGCGTGTCGGTGCCGTGGGCCCTCGAGGCGCAGGAGCTGCTCGCGAAGGACTGGGGCGTCGCCGCCGATGTCTGGAGCGTCACCTCGTGGGCCGAGCTGCGCCGCGACGGCATCGCCGCCGACGAGCACAACTTCCTCAACCCGACCCAGCAGCCGCACGTGCCCTACGTGTGGCAGAAGCTGAGCGGGGCGGAGGGTCCGTTCCTCGGCGTCACCGACTACATGCACGCCGTGCCGGACCAGATCCGCGCGTGGGTGCCCGGTGAGTACGCGACGCTCGGCGCCGACGACTTCGGCTTCAGCGACACGCGTCCGGCCGCACGACGCCACTTCAAGATCGACGGTCCGTCGATCGTGGTGCGCATCCTGCAGTCGCTCGCTCGTCGCGGCCAGGTCGACCCGGCGTACGTGCTGCAGGCGATCGACAAGTACAAGCTGCACGACGTGAACGCCGGCACGACCGGTTCCGCGGGCGGCGAGAGCTAAGTCGACACCGAAGGTGCCGGAGAGGACGAAGGCGCAGACGCTCGCCTGGCTGCGGACGCTGTCAGGCGAGCTCGCGACCACGACGCTCAAGCGTCTCGACGAGACGCTGCCCTGGTACCGCGAGATGCCGCCCGGGCGACGCAGCGCCGTCGGCCTCGTCGCCCAGGCGGGCATCACCTCGTTCATCTCCTGGTACGACGACCCGAGCTCGACGCCGTGGATCGCAGCGGACGTCTTCGGCGCCGCGCCGCGTGAGCTGCTGCGTTCGGTGAGCCTGCAGCAGACACTGCAGCTCATCCGGGTGACGGTCGAGGTCGTCGAGGAGCGGGTCACGAGCTCGAGCGACGAGCTGCGGGAGGCGGTCCTGCTCTACTCGCGCGAGATCGCGTTCGCGGCCGCCGACGTCTACGCCCGCGCCGCCGAGGCGCGCGGTCTCTGGGACGCGCGCCTCGAGGCGCTCGTCGTCGACTCGATCCTCACGGGCGAGTACGACAGCGAGCTGCCGAGCCGCGTCGCGGCGCTCGGCTGGAACGGCCACGGAGCGGTGTCGGTGCTCGTCGGCACGGCCCCGCGGATGCTCGACGTCGACCAGCTGCGTCGCACGGCGCGTCACCTCGACGCCGACGTGCTCATCGGCGTGCAGGGCTCGCGCCTCGTGCTCGTCATCGGCCGCGTCGAGCCGCGCGAGGACGAGGAGGCGCGCGAGCCGCTCCCCTTCAGCGACATCGCGCGCCAGCTCGAGCCCGGCTTCGGCCCCGGTCACCTCGTGCTGGGCCATGAGGTGCCCTCGCTCGTCGACGCGGCCCGCAGCGCGCGTGCCGCCCTCGCGGGTTTCGCCGTCGCGAAGTCGTGGCGCGGCGCCCCGCGTCCCGTGCTCGCCGACGATCTGCTGCCCGAGCGAGCGCTCGCGGGCGACGCCCTCGCGCGCCAGACCCTCATCGCGCGCATCTACCAGCCGCTCAAGGACCACTCGGGCGAGCTACTCCTCACGCTGTGGTCGTACCTCGACAACGGCCGCTCGCTCGAGGCGACGGCCCGCGAGCTCTTCGTGCACGCCAACACCGTGCGCTATCGCCTCAAGCGCATCAGCGAGATCATCGGCTGGGATGCGACCGGCGCACGCGAGGCGCTCATCCTGCAGACCGCGCTCATCGTCGGGTCGATCGCCGACACGGGCCGCAAGCACGACTGATGTAGGCATCCGCCAAGGTCGCGCCGGATTTCTCGTGGACCATATGCCGCCGCCGCGGCCGCATCTTGGCAGGATGGACGGGTGACCGTCGTGATCGTCGCGCCCGGACAGGGCTCGCAGACCCCCGGATTCCTCGAGCCGTGGCTCGCCGAGCCGCACTTCGCCGACCACCTCGCCGAGCTCTCGGATGCGGCAGGCGTCGACCTGCGCGCGCACGGCACGGTGTCGGATGCCGACACCATCCGCGACACCGCGGTCGCTCAGCCGCTCATCGTCGGCGCCTCGCTGCTCTCGCTCGCGGCCGTGCTCGACGGCCGCCGCGACAAGGTCGCCGGCATCGCGGGCCACTCGGTCGGCGAGGTCGCCGCGGCGGCGGGCGCCGGCATCCTGAACGAGGCCGACGCCATGCGCTTCGTCGCCGCGCGCGGACGCTCGATGGCGGATGCCGCCGCGATCACCGAGACCGGCATGAGCGCCGTCATCGGCGCCGGCGAGGCGGAGCTGCTCGCCGCGCTCGAGCCGCTCGGCCTCTCCCCCGCCAACATGAACGGCGGCGGCCAGATCGTCGTCGCGGGTGAGCTGCACGCCCTTGCCGCCCTGCAGGCGAACCCGCCGGCGGGTGCGCGCGTCATCCCGCTGCAGGTCGCCGGCGCGTTCCACACGCGCTTCATGGAGCCGGCGGTCGACACGATGCGCGAGGTCGCGTCGGGCATCGTCGCGGAGCATCCTCAGCTGCGCATCTGGACCAACCGCGACGGCTCCGTCGTCGACGACGGCCCCCGCTACCTCGAGCTGCTCGTCGGGCAGATCGCGTCGCCCGTGCGCTGGGACCTCGTCATGGAGTCCTTCGCCGCGAACGGCGTCACGGGCATCGTCGAGCTGGCACCCGCGGGCGCCCTCGTCGGCCTCGCGAAGCGCGCCCTCAAGGGTCTTCCGACGGTGGCCGTGAAGACGCCCGACGACATCCCCGCCGCACACGCCCTGATCGACCAGGAGGCCGCCGCGTGACCGTCCACCTCAAGCAGGCGCAGGGAGCGCCCGGCAGCCGCATCCTCGCCCTCGGCGCCGCCCGCGGCGACCTCGTCGTGCCGAACGACGACCTCGTCGGGCCGATCGACTCGAGCGACGAGTGGATTCGTCAGCGTACCGGCATCATCACCCGCAAGCGGGCCTCGAAGGGCGTTGACGCGATCGACCTCGCCGAGACGGCGGGCCGTGAGGCCATCGAGAAGTCGGGCATCGACCCGTCGCGCATCGGCGCCGTGCTCGTGTCGACCATCAGCAACGTCGCCGTCACGCCGTCGATGTCGACGCTCCTCGCCGAGCGGCTCGGCGTCGCCCCCGCGCCCGCCTATGACATCGGCGCCGCGTGCGCCGGCTACACCTACGCGATCGCGCAGGCCGACGCCCTCATCCGCGCCGGTGCCGCCGAGTACGTGCTCGTCGTGGGGGCCGAGAAGCTCTCGCAGTACGTGCACCCCGAAGACCGCTCCATCTCCTTCCTGCTCGGCGACGGCGCGGGCGCCGCGGTGCTCGGCCCCTCGGACGAGCCCGGCGTGTCGAAGACGGTGTGGGGCTCCGACGGATCGAAGTGGGACGCCGTCGGCATGAACGCGACGTTCGAGGAGTACCTCGACAAGATCAAGCCCTGGCCGACGATGCGCCAGGACGGTCAGACGGTCTTCCGCTGGGCTGTCTGGGAGATGGCCAAGGTCGCGCGTCAGACGCTCGAGGAGGCCGGGGTCGCCCCCGAGGACCTCGCCGCCTTCATCCCGCACCAAGCGAACATGCGCATCATCGACGAGCTCGCGAAGCAGCTCAAGCTGCCCGAGCACGTCGCCATCGGCCGCGACATCGAGACGACGGGCAACACCTCCGCCGCCTCCATCCCCCTCGCGACGCACCGTCTGCTCGAGGAGCACCCCGAGCTCTCGGGCGGACTTGCCCTGCAGATCGGCTTCGGCGCGGGCCTCGTCTTCGGGGCCCAGGTCGTGCGCCTCCCCTAAACTTGTCCCCGGTCACTCGACACCCCTAGGAGAAAACGAACATGGCACTGTCCACCGAAGAAGTCCTCGCCGGCCTGGCTGAGCTCATCAACGACGAGACCGGCATCGCGGCGGACACCGTCGAGCTCGACAAGTCGTTCACGGATGATCTCGACATCGACTCCATCTCGATGATGACCATCGTGGTCAACGCCGAGGAGAAGTTCGACGTGAAGATCCCCGACGAGGAGGTCAAGAACCTCAAGACCGTCGGCGACGCCGTCACCTACATCGTCAACGCCCAGGCCTGACGTCGAGCGGGGGCGGATCGCTCCGCCCCCGCTCTCTCACCTCTCCCGTTCCGCACACCCCCGCGGAGCGTGTTCCACCACCCCCTCGGAGTTCCTCGAATGACCAAGAAGATCGTCGTCACCGGTATCGGCGCGACCTCGCCGCTCGGAGGCACCGCCTCCGACAGCTGGAACGCGCTGCTCGCCGGCGAGTCGGGCACGAAGGCCCTCACCCACGAGTGGGTGTCGCAGTACGAGCTGCCCGTCACGTTCGCCGCCGAGGCAAAGGTGCGCCCCGAGGAGGTGCTCGAGCGCCAGGAGATCAAGCGTCTCGACCCCTCGAGCCAGTTCGCGCTCATCTCGGCGCGCGAGGCGTGGGCGGATGCGGGCGCGCCCGACGTCGCCCCCGAGCGTCTCGGCGTCGACTACTCCACGGGCATCGGCGGTGTCTGGACGCTGCTCGACGCGTGGGACACGCTCAAGGAGAAGGGCCCGCGTCGCGTCCTGCCGATGACGGTCCCCATGCTCATGCCGAACGCGGCGGCCGCGGCCGTCTCGATGGCCCTCAACGCACGTGCCTTCGCCCGCACCGACGTCTCGGCGTGCGCGTCGAGCACCGAGGCGATCGCGAACGCCTACGAGCACCTGCAGCTGGGGCTCGCCGACGTCGTCCTCGCCGGTGGAACCGAGTCGGCCATCCACCCCATCACCGTCGCCTCGTTCGCCTCGATGCAGGCGCTCTCGAAGCGCAACGACTCCCCCACGACCGCCTCGCGCCCCTACGACGTCACGCGTGACGGCTTCGTCATGGGCGAGGGCGCGGCGACGCTCGTGCTCGAGACCGAGGAGCACGCGAAGGCGCGCGGTGCGCGCATCTACGCCGAGCTCGCCGGCACGGGCGTCACGAGCGACTCGTACCACATCACGGCCCCCGACCCCGAGGGCTGGGGCGCCTCGCGCGCCGTGCGTGCCGCGCTCCTGCAGGCAGGCGCCTCGCCCGACGACGTGACGCACGTCAACGCGCACGCGACGAGCACCCCCGTCGGCGACATCGCCGAGTACAGGGCGCTGCTGGCCGTGTTCGGCGACCGCGCCCACGAGATCCCCGTGTCGGCCACGAAGGCGTCGACGGGCCACCTGCTCGGCGGCACGGGAGCGCTCGAGGCGATCTTCGCCATCCTGGCCGTTCAGCAGCGTCTCGCGCCGCCGACGATCAACCTGACGGAGCAGGACCCGGAGATCCCGCTCGACGTCGTGACGTCGCCGCGTGCGCTCGGGGACGGCCCGCAGCTCGCGATCTCGAACTCGTTCGGCTTCGGCGGCCACAACTCGGTCGCCGCGTTCCGCTCCGTCTAGGAGATGACGCGGCAGCCGTCGTGCTGTGTGCACACTCCGTCGAAGTCGTCGTCGGCCTCCTGAGCCTCGACGACGTCCTCGACGTGGATGAGCGGTTCCTCGAGCTCGTCGAGGATCGCGCGCAGGTCGATGTCCCCTGTCTTCAGCATTGGAACTTCCTCTCTGTGTCTGTCCGATGGACGGCGCGACCACGCTCGGGCCGTACATCGGCACCGCGCCGCGGATTATCGCGGCGCCAGCCGACAGCGCGCGGCGCTAACCAACCTTGTGCAGCCAGATGACCGGGCTGTCCTCGCCCGCGTAGCGGAAGGGTTCGAGCTCGTCGTCCCACGCCTGGCCGAGCGCGAGTCGCAGCTCACGGTGCAGCTCGAAGGCGTCCGAGCCGGCGGTCTCCATGGCGGCACGGATGCGGTCCTCGGGCACGACCATGTTGCCCGCGGTGTCGGTCTGCGCGTAGAAGATGCCGAGGTCGGGCGTGTGCATCCAGCGGCCGCCGTCGGTGCCGAGCCCGGCATCTTCGGTGACCTCGTAGCGGAGGTGCTCCCAGCCGCGGAGGGCGGAGGCGAGGGCGGCGCCCGTGCCTCGCGGGCCCTCCCAGTAGTACTCGGTGCGCTGGGCGCCGGGCAGTACGGGCTGGGGCCGCCAGTCGAAGTTCACGGCGCGCCCGAGCGCTCGTCCCGCGGCCCACTCGACATGCGGGCAGAGAGCACGAGGAGCGGAGTGGACGTACACCACTCCGCGCGACATCGCAGCAGCCACTTTTCTCTCCGTTCGTCAGATGCGACTTCCCCATCGACCTGACGTACGTACGCTGTTGCTTGTTGCGATTATGCCCGGTCGGAGGCCGGAATGACAAGCGTGTGATGCGGGTGTCGGCTACTTCGCGTCGGCGTAGCTGTCGACGACGGCGACCGTGACGGGGAACTCGACGGGAGCGGTGCCGAAGAGGATGCGGCCCGCCTCCGCTGCGGCCGCCCGCATCGCATCTGCGGCCGCGTCGGCGAGCTCCGCGGGCGCGTGCACGATGAGCTCGTCGTGGAGGAAGAACACGAGGTGCGGTCGCTCGGTGAGCGGGCGCGCGTCGGCGTCTCCCCCGCCGAGCTGCCACAGCATCCGGCGCAGCGACCCCATCCAGCACAGCGCCCACTCGGCCGCCGTGCCCTGCACGACGAAGTTGCGCGTGAAGCGGCCCCACGCGCGCCCGTCGCTGCGGGCGCGGGCCCGCTCGGCGTCGGTGCGGGTCTCGTCGTAGGCGGCGTCTCGGCCCGGCGGCGAGGTGCGGCCGAGCCACGTGCTGACGACGTCGCCCGCCTCGCCCGCTCGTGCGGCGGCCTCGACGTACGCCATGGCGCGCGGGAAGGCGCGCTCGATGCGAGGGCGCATCCGTCCCGACTCCCCCGTGGTGCCGCCGTAGATCGCGCCGAGCATGCCGTACTTCGCCTGCTCGCGGGTCTCGACCGCGCCCGAGTCGACCATGCCCTGGTAGAGGTCGTGCGCCCGCCCCGCACGCGCCATCGCCACATCGCCCGACATCGCCGCGAGCACGCGCGGCTCCAGCTGGGCCGCGTCGGCCACGACGAGCTTCCAGCCCGGGTCGGGCACGACGGCCGCGCGCACCTGCTTCGGCAACTGGAGCGCCCCGCCGCCGTCGGACGCCCAGCGTCCGGTCACGACGCCCGCGGGCACGTAGACCGGGCGGAAACGGCCGTCGCGCACCCACTCGCCGAGCCACGCCCATCCGTTGGCCGTGTAGAGGCGCGCGAGCTTCTTGTAGGCGAGCAGCGGCGCGACCGCGGGGTGGTCGATGCCCTTGAGCTCCCAGCGGCTCGTGCTGCCGACGCGGAGGCCCGCGCGCTGCAGGCTCTTGAGCAGGGCAGGGGGCGAGTCGGGGTTCACGTCGGGGTCGTCGAGGGCTGCGCGGATCTCGGCTGCGAGCGTCTCCATATGCGCGGGGCGGGCGCCCGGCATCCGCTCGCCGAGCAGCTCGACGAGGATGCGGTCGTGACGCGCCGGGTCCCACGGGAGTCCGGCGTGCTCGAGCTCGACGGCCACGAGGGCGCCGACGCTGTCGGCGGCCGTGAGCAGCGAGAGGCGACCCGGAGAGGTGCTCGCGGCGATCGCGGCGCGCTGCCGGCGCAGCTCCTCGGCGGGGTCGTCGTCTGGCTCGGGCTCCTCGAGCTCGAAGAGGGCGTCGGAGGCGGCGGAGGCCGCGTGCGCGGGCCCGTCCCAGCGGTCGCGGGGCGCCCGTGCGAGCTCCGTGCCCGCGGCGGCGGACGCGGTGCGCAGGATGAGGCGGCACATCCGCAGGTCGATGCAGCGCTCGACGCGCACGCCCGCACGGAGCAACGCCGGATACCAGCGCTTGGTGTCGGACCACACCCACCGGGGGTGCGCGCGTTCCTCCTCCGCGGCCCACGCCGCGAACCGATCGCGCGGGATGAGCTCGCGGGAGACCTCAGCACCGTCGGCGTCGAGCCGCACCACCTCGACGAGGTCGGGCGCGGGGGCGCTCACGGCGAGGAACACGCATCCATCCTCCCGCGCGCTGCCGACATCGCGCGCACGATGCAGCTTGGCGCCGCCCCGTAGCCTGGTCGAGTGCGCACCCTTCTGCTCCGGATCGTGTTCGCCGCGTACCTCGTGGCGCTCGGGTTCCTCGTGTGGTCGCCGCAGCCGCTCGGCGGCGAGTCGAGCATCCTCGCCGTGCCGGCGCGGTGGATCGCGTCGTGGGGCGTGCCGTACCGGCTCGCCTACGACGTGCTCGAGGTCGGCGGGAACATCGCGCTCTTCGTGCCGTTCGGCGTGTTCGCCCTCACCGCCTACCGCTGGATGCGGGTGTGGTCGGCGACGCTCGCGGGCCTCGTCACGAGCGGGATCATCGAGGGCGTGCAGCTGTTCCTGCCGACGCGCTTCTCGACGGTCTCCGACCTGATCGCCAACACCTCGGGCGCGCTCCTCGGCGCGCTCCTCGTGGCGGGCGGGCGCCGCATCCGGGACCGCCGCGACGAGCGCGACGCGGCGCTCAGTGCAGCGGCGAGCCGTCCTTCTTGAGCGGGAGCTTCTCCCCCGCCTCGATCGCGAACGGGAACCGGTTCTGCTTCGGCGGCAGCGGGCAGTTGAACGCGTAGCTGAAGGCGCACGGCGGCAGCACGGCGCGGTTGAAGTCGAGCGTGATCGTGCCGTCGGGGTTCGGTGCGACGTACAGGAACCGGCCGACGCTGTAGGTGCTGTCGCCGTTCGTCGCATCCGCGAACACGAGCTGCAGCGCGCGGCCCGACTTGAACGCCGCGAGGTCGTAGTCGACGCCGTCGCGCGTGAAGGTGATGCGGCCCGGCACGACCTCGTCGCGCGTCTTGCCGTCGTCTTTGAGGTGCTCGAAGCCGAGGGTCGTGCCCTCGGGATTGAGCGACCAGTCGGCCGTGATGACCCACTCGGGGTCGTAGGCGAACGCGTCGATCTGCCCGAACTCCTGGATGGCCTCCGACTCGGCGTCGAACACGCGCACCGCGTAGAGGCCGCCCTCCTGCGAGATGACGAAGCCCGTGACCGTGTCGCTGAAACGGATGTCGGACGGCTTCGCGTCGTCCTTGCCGCGCACCTCGACGGTGCCGTCGACGAGCGCACCGTCGACGCGGATGCCGTCGGAGGCCGCCGCGGTGAGCAGCACGCCCGAGCCGCCGTCGGTGCGCGGAGCCCACGTTCCCGGCACGCCCCACACGGTCTGCTCGGCGTCGATCACCTGCGTCGTCGTGAGCGCGAGGCTGCCCTGCGGCTGCACGACAGCGAGCTCCCGGCGCGAGTGGAAGAACGCGAACTGCTCCTCCGGGGTCTGCGGGGCGGCGGGTGCTGCGGTGTCGGTCATGGTCTCCATCCTGGTCGACTCCCGAGGTGCAACCGCGCGGGACACGGGAGTATTTCGTCACACGACGTCCGACGCGCGATCCATCCCCATCAGCCTCGCGGATGACGAGCGTCGCTCGCTCCTCTCACTAGGCTCCGACCATGACCTGGACCGACGACGTCGCGCGCTTCGTGCTCGACGTGGACGCCTGCCCGCGCTGTCACACCCGCACCTGGGGCGGTCTCCCGGCCCTCCGCGATGGGGTCTGCGCGCGGTGCGGCGCGGATGTGCGCGAGGCCGGCGCCGAGCTCTGGGAGGCGTCCCAGGAACTCGTCGCGGCGGCACGGCGGCGCCAGGCCATCGTCGACGCGCTCCCGACCGCGGTGGCGGCCGCGGCATCCGCTTCCCCTGTTGCGACGGCGGCTGCGGCGGCACCCCCTGCGGTCGCCGGGGCCGCGCCCGTCGCGAAGCCCGTCGAACGCCCCCGCTCCGCCGTGAGCCTTCAGTCGGTGCTCGCCGTCGTCGGCGCGGGGCTCCTCGCGGTCGCGGCGATCGTCTTCACCTTCCTCAACCCCGACCTCACCGACTTCTCGACGCGCACGACGATCATCGGAGTCGTCACCGCCGTGTTCCTGGGCGGCGCGTGGCTGCTGCACAGCCGCCGCCTGCAGTTCTCGGCCGAGGCCGTCGGCGCGCTCGGCATGGTGTTCCTCGCGCTCGACGTCTGGGCGTTCTCGCGCGTCGCCCCCGACGGGCTGAGCGCCTGGTTCTTCGGCGCGCTCGGCCTCGCCGTGAGCGGCGCCGTCATGGTGGCCGTCGGTGCGTGGCTTCGGATGCGCACCTGGCTGTGGTCGGGGCTCGTCGGCCTCGCGCTCGTGCCGGCCCTCGTCGGCTACGGCTTCGACGAGCTGCGTGTGTTCTCCCCCGCCGACGTCGCGACGGCGTGGGGCCACGTCGCCGTCCTGCTCGTCGGATGGGGCCTCATCGAGCTCACGCGCCCGCTCGGGCGGCGGATGGCGTCGCCGCTGCGCGCGGACCGCGTGGCGATCACGGTGCTGCAGCTGCTGGCGATCCTCCTCACGCTCGTCATCGCGGCCACCTGGATGTTCCGCGGCGACGACCTGCGGCTCGCGAGCGCTGCCGTGCTCGGGGCGCTCGCCGTGGGCGCGCTCCTCAGCACCCGAGGTGTCGCCCCCGTGCTGTGGAGCATCGTCTCGGGCCTGCTCGTGTCGGGCGCCCTCGTCCAGCTCGCGCTCACCGTGCCCGTGCGCGACGGCTGGCAGCCCGTCTCCCTCGCCGTCGCCGTGACGCTCCCCGTCGTCGCAACGGCGGTCATCCGCCGGATGGGCAGCATCAACCGCTCGGCTCTGCTCGTGACCCAGCTGATCGTCGCCGCCTTCCTCGCGCTGCCCGCGATCGTGCTGATCCTCGCGTACGGGGCGACCGCACTCGCCCTCACGTGGATGTCGCGCCGCGAGCCCTGGGTCGTCGAGCCCGTGACCGCGGAGGGCGCACTCGTCGCGGTGATCTCCCTCGGCGTCATCGCGACGGGCGTCTGGGCGGCCTCGCGCGGCGTGCGCACCCCCGCAGCCGCCGGGCTCCTCGCAGCCACGGCGCGCTGGGTGCTCGTGCCGGCCGCCGCGGGGCTCCCCCTCGTCGCCCCCGCTCACGTCGCCGCCGTCGTCGCCATCTCGCTCGGGCTGTCGGCGGCGTCGTCGCTCGCGCTCCTGTTCGTGCCGCGCGTGCGCGACTCGCGGCTCACCCTGCGGGCGCCCATCGCCATGGTCGCCTACGGCGGCGTCGTCGAGGCCATCGGGTTCTCGTGGCCGCATGCCGAGCTCGCGGGCGTCGCGGGAGCCCTGGCGGTCGGGGCGATCGCGCTCGCGGCCCGGTCGGCGTCGCCCCGCATCCGCCCCCTCCACACGGGGCTCGGCTTCGGCTACGCCATCATCGCGGGCGCCGCGGCGCTCAGCCTCACCGAGCTGGGCACGCTGCCGGTGCTGTGCCTGCTCACGAGCGGCGCCGCACTCGTCGCGATCGCGGCATCCGTCACCTCGTGGCTGCCGGTCGGCAGCTGGTACGCCGTGCTCGGCGTGACCGCCGTGCCGTTCGGCATCGGCGTCTTCTCGGTTCTCACCGAGCGCAGCGGCTGGACAGCGCTCTCGACGGGCGTCATCCTGCTGCTCGCCGTGACGCTCCTGCTGACGCGGCGCACGGGTGCGGGGCTGCTGCTGCGCGCGGGGGCGGCGGCGCTCATCGTGCCGACGCTCGCCGTCGTCGTCGTGTGCCTCACGGCGCAGCTGCTGACCGTGAGCGGCTCGCCGTACGCGCTCGTCATCATCGCGGTGCTCGTCGCGTGCGCGCTGCCCACCACGGGCCTCGTGCGCGCCGGTCTCTTGCGTTACGGCATGCCGGAGCCGATCGCGGACGCGGTGCGGCTCGCGATCGAGGCGTCGTCGCTCGTCACGGGGGCGATCGCCGTCGTGCTCGCCCTTGTGCGTGCCGCCGCGGGCCTCGAGATCGCTTTCGTCGTGCTGCTCGTGCTCGGCATCGGCGCCGCGGCCACGGCCCTCTGGATGCGGCGACGCTACGGCTGGTGGACGGCCGCGGCATCCTGGACGGGCGCCCTGTGGTGCGCGTGGGCGCTCGCGGGCGTCACGGTCGTCGAGCCCTACCTGCTGCCGCCCGCCCTCGCGGCGATCACGGTCGGCACGATCCTGCTCGCGCGCCGTCGCACCGCGGCTCCGCGCTCAGCGGCGGCGCTCGTCGCGACGGGCCTGGGCATCGCCGTCGTGCCGTCGCTCGCCCTGCTGGCGATCACGGGCAACGGCACGGGCACCTCGTTCGAGGCGGCGTCGGAGCTGTGGCGCGCCTACGCGCTCCTCGCGGGCGGTGTCGTGCTCGTCGTGCTCGCAGCGCTCGTGACGCGCCCCGCGGGAGTCGTGCCGACGCGCTTCGAGAGCATCCGTCCGGCCCTGCTGCTCGCCGCCGTCGTGGCGGGCGCCGCCGGCACGGTGCAGGGGGTGCGCCTCGCCTGGGAGGTCGACGCGCTGCCGATCGCCGACATGCACCAGATGGCGCAGGTGTTCGGCTTCGCGATCCTCGGCGCGGGTATCGCGGGCGCGGCTGGTGTGCTCGCCGTCACGGCGGGCACGCGCTCGCGCTGGGTGTTCGCGCCCGCGTTGCTCTTCCTCGCGATCGGACCGATGGCGGCGATCCGCAACGACCCCGCCGCGATCTGGACGCTGTGGGGCCTCGAGCTCGCGCTCCTGCTCGCCATGATCGCCACCGTATGGCGGGCGCGCGAGGGTGCCGTGCACCTGCCGCCCGTGTGGTTCCAGTGGGCGCTCGCGTGGACGGTCGCCGTGACGGCGTGGAGCCAGCGCGAGATCCTGCGCGTCGAGGGCTTCTCGATCCCGCTCGGCATCGCGCTCGTCATCGTCGGCGCGATCGCGTTCGCGCGGGGGCGACGCGACAGCGAGCCCCGCACGCTCCACACGTGGCCGATCGGCTTCTCCGGCTCCTGGGCGACCCTCGCGCCCGGCATCATCGCGACGCTCCTGCCCTCGGTCATGGCGACCTTCACCGACCCGCAGACGTGGCGCGCCATCCTCGTGATCGCGTTCGCGCTCATCGCGGTGCTCGTGGGCGCCCGCAAGACGCTCGCGGCGCCGTTCATCCTCGGGATCTCGGCGCTCCCGCTCGAGATCCTCGTGGTGTTCCTCGTGCAGCTCGGCGACACGATCAACCCGCTCCTGTGGTGGATCACGCTCGCGACGGCGGGCATCGTGCTGCTCGTCATCGCGGTCGGCTGGGAGCGCCGGACGGGAGCGGATGCGTCGCTCGCCGCCCGCATCCGCGACCTGCGGTAGCCGCCTACCCTGGAAGCATGCCCTGCTCTGAGGCGCGTCCGCGATCAGGCCCGCGAGGTGCGGGCCGTGCGCCGACTCAGCGGCAGCCCGACGAGCAGCCAGGCGAGCGCGCCGACGACGGGAGCGACGACGATCGTGGCCGTCCAGATGATGAGGTGAAGGGGCGCCATCCGGTCGCGGGCCCCGACGAGCGTCGCGATCGCCGCCACGAAGAGCACGCAGAGCAGCACGACCGCGATGCTCCAGACGATGTCGTACCCGCTCGGCAGCAGGGGGTTCGTGTCCATGGCAGCACCCGCTTTCTCGTAGGGCGGACGGGACTTGAACCCGTGACCGACGGATTATGAGTCCGCTGCTCTAACCGGCTGAGCTACCGCCCCGCGACAACGCTACCGGCTGAGCGGGTCGTCGCCGGTCAGGCCGCGGCGGGCGCGCTCACCCGCAGCCTCGACGAGCCACTCGACGCGGCGCGCGTGGGCGCGGCGGCGGGCGATCCAGCCCCACAGCGCGAGGGCGCTCAGGGCGACACCGACGATCGTCGCGGCGACGCCGACGGGCACGGGACCGTAGCCCTGGGCGAGCGCCACGGGACCGCCGATGACGGCGAAGAACGCGACGATCGCGAGCACCATGAGACCCACGGCGCCCATGCGACCGCCGGGCGCCCGCAGCCAGGCCGCGTGGAACGCGTCGGGCAGGCCCCGACGGCGCTGCGCCTCGGATGCGAACGCGAGCCAACGCTGCGACTCGGCACGGCGGCGCGCGTCGTCGACGTCGGCGGCTGTAGCCCACGCGATGCCGGCGAGCAGGGCGACACCGATCGCGATCGACATCGCCGCTGTGAGCGGGTCCTCGTCGGCGGCGCCGAAGTCGACGCCCGTGCTCTCCATGACGACGAGCAGCGCGAGGAGCCCGGCCGCACCGAGGGTCGCGACGGCGAGCACCCAGAACGCGATGCGGCGCGCGAGCGCGGTCGAGCGGGTCGCAGCAGCGAGCTCGCGCTCGACCGCGGTGTCGTCGACGGGCTGAGCGGAGGAAGCGGACGCGGCAGCGGTCTCCGGCGCGGACGGCGCGACGTCGAGCACCGCGGCATCCACGGCATCCGCGGCATCCGCTGCGTCCGCGAGCGGCTCCTCGACCCCGAGCCCCGCGAACCGCACTCCGCGCAGCTCGTCGAGCTCGCGCAGCACGAGCCCGCGGTCGACATCGACGCGGCGGCCGCTCGCGAGCACGTTCTCGCTCAGGAAGGCCCGCTCGCTCTCCGAGGTGCGCACGACGGGGATCGCGGACGCGGCGACGACCTCGCGAAGGACACCGAGCTGCGCGGGGTCGAGCCCGCGGATCGGCACACCCGCGACGAGCACGCGGATGCCGCGCCCGGCATCCGTGCGCAGCGTCAGCACGAGATACGCAGAGCCGCCGCCCGCGGACACGGAGCGGCGCGCGGCGACGATCTCGGACGGCCGAACGACGCGGCCGCGCACGCGGAGCGCCCCGTCCGCATCCGCGACCACGCGCGGGTACGCGGCCGAGAGGCCGAGCACGACCGCCGCGACGATCGGCACGGCGATCGCGACGAAGACGAGCACACGCGGCGTGCCGTCGGGAAGGAGCTCCGCGACGGGCTCTTGCAGCACGACGCTCAGCACGAGCACGGCGACGACGATGGGCGCGATCGCCCGACGCCACGCGGCCGGTTGCAGCACGCGAGGCGTCGCCGAGGCGCTCACCGGGTGAGCTCCCCCTCGGTGTCGGGGTCGACGACGGTCTCGCCGCGGTAGAGGGCCTCGAAGATGTCGAGCGTGCGCTGGATGTCGTGCGGCTCGACGGTGCGCAGGGCGCCCCGGCGCAGGCGGTCGAGCTCCTCGGGGGTCGCCGTGAGCACGGCGCGCAGGTGGCGCGCGAACTCGTCGACGTCGCCGGGCTGGTACAGGTAGCCGTTGAGCCCCGGGTGCACGAGGTGCGGCAGCGCCATGGCGTCGGCGGCGACGACGGGCAGACCCGACGCGAGCGCTTCCATCGTCGCGATCGACTGCAGCTCGGCGCGCGACGGCATCGCGAAGACGGATGCGCCGGTGAGCTCGCGGCGCAGCTCGTCGTCGGAGACACGGCCCGTGAAGCGCACGCGGTCGGTGACGCCGAGCTCTCGCGCACGCGCCTCGAGCCGCGGGCGCATCTCGCCGTCGCCGATGATGACGAGCTTCGCGTCGAGGTCCTGCAGCTTCGCGACGGCCTCGATGGCCTCGTGGATGTACTTCTCCTCGTCGAGGCGCCCGAGAAAGGCGACGATGTTCTCCTCGCGCGGCGAGAAGTCGGGCGTGTAGAAGCTCATGTCGATGCCGCACGAGATCGCGTGCACGCCCGTGAGGCCCGTGCCGCGCTCGAAGAAGTCGGCCGCACGGCGCGTGGGCGCGGTGATCGCCTCGGCCATCTCGAACCACTTGCGTGCGGCGCGCCACTGGATGCGCGCGAGCCAGTCGAGGGTCGCCTTCGGCAGCACCTCGACGTGCTGGAGGATGTTCTCGGGCATCGTGTGGTTCGTTCCCACGAGACGGATGCCGTGGCGCTTCGCCGAGGTCGCGAGCCCGCGGCCCACGACGATGTGCGACTGGAAGTGGATGGCATCCGGCTTCACCTCGCGCACGATGCGCTCGGCGTTCGCCTTGACCCGCCACGGCAGCATGAAGCGCAGCCACGGGTGCGGGAGCCAACGCCAGGAGTACACGCGGTGCACGGTCATCGGCACGCCTTCGTGGACCTCGGTGAACGTTCCGGCGGCCCCCTTCTGGGCGGGCGCCATGACGTGCACGTCGTGCCCGCGCGAGGCCAGCCCGGCCGCGAGGTTGCGGCTGAACGTCGCGGCACCGTTCACATCGGGGGCGAACGTGTCGCACCCGATGAGGATGGTGAGGCGGGCTTCGGTGGGGGGCGTCGACGACGGTGCGTCGGTCACTCGATCAGTCCCTCGGTCGGCGGAAAGAACCCCTCTAAGTTACCGCAGCGGGGCGAACTCGCCCGGCTCATCGCGCCGGTGGGTCTGGGGGTGGTGCTTCGCGAGCTGGAAGACGCCGAAGATCGCGACGCCGCCGGCGACGATCCACACGAGCGCCGCCCAGAGCGGGGTGTTCGAGGCCTCGCCGAGCACGAAGATGCCGATCGCGACGGCGACGAGCGGGTCGATGACGGTGAGGCCCGCGATCACGAGGTCGGGAGCGCCCACCGAGTACGCGGTCTGCACGAAGTAGAAGCCGAGACCGAGCGCGAGCAGCAGGGCGATGCCGCCGACGACCGTGACCCAGTCGAGGTTGCCGGTCAGGATGCGGTTGATGACGACCTTCGCGATCGACGCGACGAAGCCGTACAGGATGCCGCCCGCGGCGATGTAGAAGAGCGCGTTGACGCGCTTGCGGAAGAAGGCGAACGCGGCGCCGAGCGCGAGGAGCACGACGCCGAGGATCGCGAGCACGATGATGAGCTGCGTCTCCTTGAGCACGTGCTCGGTCGCGTAGAACGCGGCGACCGTGACGAAGACGCCGATCCCGACGACGCACATGAGGATCGCCGTGATCGCGGGGCGCTCGAGCTTCACCTTCGAGACGCGCGCGTTGAGGATCGAGGTGAGCACGAGGGCGACGATGCCGATGGGCTGCACCACGATGAGGGGCGCGAAGCCGAGGGCGACGAGCTGGAAGACGATCGCGAGGCCCAGCATGAGCGTGCCGAAGAGCCAGCTCGGGCGGGCGAGGAGGCGCACGAGCTGACCGCCGGAGAGACCCGCCTTCTGTCCGGAGCCGTGCGAGGCCTCGACCTTCTCGACGCCGCGATGCTGCAGCTGGGCGCCGAGCGACAGGAACACGGCGCCCACGATCGCGATGAGGATGCCGATGGGCGCGGAACCCTCGAAGAGTCGCACGACGTCGTCGGCGAGCGGAAGGACGTCAGGCACCCGACGAATCTACCCGTCCCGACGCCGATATCCTGTGCGAATGGCCGTTCTCCCGATCCGGATCACCGGGGACCCCGTGCTGCACGAGCGCGCCCAGGAGGTGGAGGAGATCGACGAGGGCCTCTCCGCCCTCGTGCACGACATGGAGGACACCATGTCGGCCGCACCGGGCGTGGGCCTCGCGGCGCCGCAGGTCGGCATCCCGCTGCGCCTCTTCGTCTACAACTGGCGCGACGAGGACGGCGTGCTGCACGCCGGCACCGCCATCAACCCGCAGCTGCTCATCTCCCCTCCGCCGGTCGGCATCGCCGACCCCGACGAGGACTCCGAGGGCTGCCTCTCCATCCCGGGCGAGCGCTTCCCGCTGCTGCGCTCGCACACGGCGCTCCTTCGCGCCGTCGACCTCGACGGCAAGCCGTACGAGATCCTCGCGACGGGTTGGCTCGCGCGCATCTTCCAACACGAGTTCGACCACCTCGACGGCGTGCTCTACGCCGACCGGCTCGCCGACGCGCACGGGCGCGCCGCAGCACGGGCGGTGCGCCGCAACAAGTGGGGCGTGCCGGGCAAGTCGTGGCTTCCGGGCCGCGACCACCTCGAGGACTAGCCCTCAGACGACGCAGTTGGGCCCGAGGAGGCTCTTGAGCTCGCCGTAGAGGTCGGCGGTCACCGACACCGGGTACGGGATCTCGAAGAGCCGCGCCGTGTCGCCGCGCACGAGGCGCAGCCGCACCTCGTTGTCGCCGCGGTGGCGGATGAGCACGTCGCCGAGCGCCGAGACGACCTCGGTGGTCGCGCGGTGCTCGGGCACCTGGATGACAAGCGGACCCGAGCCGAGGCTCTGACCCGTGTCGGGCATGAACATGCTCTGCGCGTGCAGGCCGATGCCGTCGTCGCGCTGGCTCACGCGCGCCTTGATGACGGCGATGCTGTCGCCCTGCAGGCCCGGCGCGAACTCCTGGTAGGTCTTGCCGAGGAACATGACGCTCACCTCGCCGGTGAAGTCCTCGATCGTGACGACGCCGTACGGGTTGCCCGACTGCCGCGCCGTGCGGTGCTGCACGCTCGTGAGGAGGCCCGCGACCGTGACCGACTCGCCGTCCTGGATGCTGTCGGACGCGAGCAGGTCGCCGACCGTGATCGACGCGTGCTTCGCGAGCAGCACCTCGAGGCCGTCGAGCGGATGCTCGGAGACGTAGAGGCCGAGCATCTCGCGCTCGAAGGCGAGCTTGTCCTTCTTCGACCACTCGGGCCGCTCGGGCACGTGGTCGACGGCAGCGGGCTCGTCCCAGAGCGAGTCGAAGTCGAACCCGACCTGGCCGTTGGCCTCGTTGCGCTTGACCGAGACCGCCGACTCGACGGCCTCCTCGTGGATCTCGATGAGCGCGCGGCGGGTCGTGCCGAGCGAGTCGAAGGCGCCCGCCTTGATGAGCGACTCGATCGTGCGCTTGTTGAGAGCCGCGAGCGGCACCTTGCGCAGGAAGTCGTGGAAGGACGTGAACTTGTCCTTCTCCTCGCGCGCTGCCCGGATCTGGTCGACGACGCCGAAGCCCACATTGCGCACGGCGCCGAGACCGAAGCGGATGTCCTCCCCGACGGCCGCGAAGAAGCCGATCGACTCGTTGACGTCGGGCGGGAGCACCTTGATGCCCATGCGGCGGCACTCGTTGAGGTAGACGGCGAGCTTGTCGCGCGCGTCGCCGACGCTCGTGAGGAGGGCCGCCATGTACTCGGCCGGGTAGTGCGCCTTGAGGTACGCCGTCCAGTAGCTCAGCACGCCGTAGGCGGCCGAGTGCGCTTTGTTGAACGCGTAGTCGGAGAAGGGCAGCAGGATGTCCCACAGCGTCTTGATGGCCGTGTCGGAGAAGCCGCGCTCCTTCATGCCCGCGCTGAAGCCCTCGTACTGCTTGTCGAGCTCGGACTTCTTCTTCTTGCCCATCGCGCGGCGCAGGATGTCGGCTTGGCCGAGCGAGAAGCCCGCCACCCGCTGCGCGATCGCCATCACCTGCTCCTGGTAGATGATGAGGCCGTAGGTCGTGTCGAGGATGTCCTTGAGGGGTTCCTCGAGCTCCGGGTGGATCGGCACGATCGGCTGCTGCCCGTTCTTGCGCAGCGCGTAGTTCGTGTGCGAGTTCGCACCCATGGGGCCGGGACGGTAGAGCGCGATGACGGCGGAGATGTCCTCGAAGTTGTCGGGCTTCATGAGGCGCAGGAGCGCGCGCATGGGCCCGCCGTCGAGCTGGAACACGCCGAGCGTGTCGCCGCGGCCGAGGAGCTCGTAGGCGGCCGGGTCGTCGAGGGCCAGTTCCTCGAGCACGGGCCGGAAGCCGCGGTTGGCCTCGATGTTGTCGAGGGCGTCGTCGATGATGGTGAGGTTTCTGAGCCCCAGGAAGTCCATCTTGATGAGGCCGAGGGCCTCCGCCGCGGGGTAGTCGAACTGCGTGACGATCTGGCCGTCCTGCTCACGGCGCATGATCGGGATGATGTCGATGAGCGGCTCGCTCGACATGATGACGCCTGCGGCGTGCACACCCCATTGGCGCTTGAGGCCCTCGAGGCCGCGCGCCGTCTCGAAGACCGTGCGCGCCTCCGCGTCGGTGTCGAGGATGGCGCGGAAGTCACCCGCCTCCTTGTAGCGGTCGTGGGCGGGGTCGACGATGCCCGAGAGCGGGATGTCCTTGCCCATGATCGCGGGCGGCATCGCTTTGGTGAGCTTCTCGCCCATCGAGAACGGGAAGCCGAGCACGCGGCCGGAGTCCTTGAGTGCCTGCTTCGCCTTGATCGTGCCGTAGGTGACGATCTGCGCGACGCGCTCCTCGCCGTACTTCTCGGTGACGTACTTGATGACCTCGCCGCGGCGACGCTCGTCGAAGTCGACGTCGAAGTCGGGCATCGAGACGCGGTCGGGGTTGAGGAAGCGCTCGAAGATGAGGCCGTGCTGGAGCGGGTCCAGGTCGGTGATCTTCATGGCGTACGCCGCCATGGAACCGGCACCCGAGCCGCGGCCGGGGCCGACGCGGATGCCGTGGTCCTTCGACCAGTTGATGAAGTCGGCGACGACGAGGAAGTAACCCGGGAAACCCATCTGCGTGATGACGCCGACCTCGTACTCGGCCTGCTTGCGCACGTCGTCGGGGATGCCGGCCGGGTAGCGCTCGTGGAGGCCGCGCTCGACCTCCTTGATGAACCAGCTCTCCTCGGTCTCACCCTCGGGCACCGGATAGCGCGGCATGTAGTTGGCGCTCGTGTTGAACGTCACGTCGCAGCGCTCGGCGATGAGGAGCGTGTTGTCGCACGCATCCGGGTGGTCGCGGAACAGCTGCCGCATCTCGGCGGGCGACTTGAGGTAGAACTCCTGCGAGTCGAACTTGAACCGCTTCGGGTCGGCGAGCGTCGAGCCCGACTGCACGCACAGCAGGATCTCGTGCGCCGAGGAGTCGTGCGCGTGCGTGTAGTGCAGGTCGTTCGTGGCGACGAGCGGGAGGCCGAGGTCTTTCGACAGCCGCACGAGGTCGGTCATGACGCGGCGCTCGATGCCGAGGCCGTGGTCCATGATCTCGACGAAGAAGTTGTCCTTGCCGAAGATGTCGCGGAACTCGGCGGCCGCCTCGCGCGCGAGCTCGTACTGACCGAGGCGCAGGCGCGTCTGCACCTCGCCCGACGGGCATCCGGTGGTCGCGATGATGCCCTTGCCGTAGGTCTGCAGCAGTTCGCGGTCCATACGTGGCTTGAAGTAGTAGCCCTCGATCGACGCGAGGCTCGAGAGACGGAAGAGGTTGTGCATGCCCTCCGTGTTCTCGGCCCACATCGTCATGTGGGTGTACGCGCCGGAGCCCGAGACGTCGTCCTCTCCCCCGTCGCCCCACCGCACGCGCGTCTTGTCGGTGCGGTGGGTGCCCGGCGTGAGGTAGGCCTCGGTGCCGATGATCGGCTTGACGCCCGCGTTGTTCGCCTGCGACCAGAAGTCGAAGGCGCCGAAGTTGTTGCCGTGGTCGGTGATCGCGATGCCCGGCATGCCCTGGGCCGCGACCTCCTTCATGAGGTCGGACACGCGGGCAGCGCCGTCGAGCATGCTGTATTCGCTGTGCACGTGCAGGTGCACGAAGGAATCGCTGCTCGTCACGCCTTCTCCGCCTCGATCCGGACTCGTGGGAAGGTCCGGGGTTCCAGACTAATCCGCACGGAGGACGTCGAGCGCGTGCTGGAGATCGTCGGGGTACCGTGTCTCGAACTCGACGTACTCCCCCGACCCGGGGTGGCGGAATCCGAGCCGCACGGCGTGCAGCCACTGCCGCGCGATGCCGAGCCGCGAGGCGAGCGTCGGGTCCGCGCCGTAGAGGATGTCGCCGACGCACGGGTGGCGCTGGGCCGACATGTGCACGCGGATCTGGTGCGTGCGTCCCGTCTCGAGGTGGATCTCGAGGAGGGTCGCCGCGCGCATCGCCTCGAGCGTGTCGTAGTGGGTGACGGCGTGCTTGCCGTCGGCCGTGACCGCGAACTTCCAGCTGGATCCCGGATGCCGTCCGACGGGCGCGTCGATCGTGCCCGAGAACGGGTCGGGGTGCCCCTGCACGACGGCGTGGTAGATCTTGTCGACCTCGCGGTCGTGGAACTGCCGCTTCATCTCGCTGTAGGCGCGCTCGCTCTTCGCGACGACCATGAGTCCGCTCGTGCCCACGTCGAGCCGGTGCACGATGCCCTGCCGCTCGGCGGATCCGGATGTCGCGATGCGGTACCCGGCGCCCGCGAGGGCTCCCAGCACGGTCGGCCCGTCCCATCCGCTCGCGGGGTGCGCGGCGACGCCGACGGGCTTGTCGATCACGACGATGTCGTCGTCGTCGTGCACGACGTGGAAGCCGGGCACGAGCTGCGGCACGACCGCGGGCTCGAGCTTGGGCGCCCACTCGACCTCGAGCCAGCCGGGGCGCACGCGGTCGGACTTACCGAGCACGGCGCCGTCGAGCGTCACCCCGCCGGCCTCGAGCACCTCCTGAGCGAAGGTGCGCGAGAACCCGAGCAGGCGGGCGACCGCGGCATCCGCTCGATCGCCGACGAGCCCGTCGGGGATCGGCATCCCACGACGCTCCATCAGCGCTCTCCTGTCACGGATGCCGTCACTCGTCGGCGGCGGGCGGCGTCGGAACCCGCTCGATCGTGTCGGAGGCCCTCGTGCCGTCGAGGTGCACGCCGCGGAGCGTCAGCAGCAGGAACAGCCCCATCGCGGTGGAGATCGCGATGTCGGCGATGTTGAAGATCGCCGGGAAGCCCCACACCCGGATGAAGTCGATGACGTGCCCCTGGCCGAAGCTCGGCTCTCGGAACAGGCGGTCGGTCACGTTGCCGAGCGCTCCGCCGAGGAGGAGGCCCAGCATCCAGGCCCACGCGGCGGACTTGATGCGCTTCGCGAGCACGATGATCGCGACGATGACGCCGACGGCGACGATCGAGAGGATCCACGTGAACCCGCTCGCGAGCGAGAACGCCGCGCCCGAGTTGCGCACGAAGTGGAACTGGAGCAGCTGCCCGATCACCTCGATCGACTCGCCCTCCTCGAGGTTGGCGACGATGAGGAACTTCGCGAGCTGGTCGAGGGCGAGGATCCCTGCCGCGACGACGCCGAGCAGCACGAGGGCGCGCACGCTCACGCGCGCGCGCCCCGTGAGGTCCGGCGTGCCCTGCGGCTCAGTTGCCGCCAAAACCGGGGAACTCGGTGTTGCGCTGCGAGTACGCGGGGTACTCGGGCTGCTGCGAGGACTGCTCGGGCTGCGAGGCCGGGTACTCGTTCGTCACCTGCGGCGCCGGGAAGCCGGCGTACGCGGGGGGCGTCGAGCCGCTCGCGGGCTGCGGGGCGGGAGCCTGGCTGTAGTCGCCGCCGTAGGCGGGCGCCGCGAACTCCTGCGGAGCGGGCTGCTCGGCGGGCGCGGCATCGGCCGGGGCCTCGTACGACGGCGGGTTCTCGACGACGGGCGACTCGTACGACGGGGCCTCGTAGCTCGGGGCCTCGTACGACGGCGGGTCGTAGCTGGGCGCCGCGAACGCGGGGGCCTCGGATGCCGGGGCCTCGGATGCGGGCGCGCCGAAGACGGGGCCGGCGGAGCCGAGCGCCGGCTGAGCGGCAGCCTCGGGCGCCGAGATCGGCGCGGCCGACTCAAGCTCACGCAGCTGACCCTCGATGTAGCCCTTGAGCTGGTCGCGGTACTCCGACTCGAAGATGCGGAGCTCCTCGATGCGGCGCTCGAGGCCCGACTTCTCTGCCTCGAGGGCCTCGATCGCGGTGCGCTGCTGCGTCTCCGCCTCGGACACGAGACGTGCGGCCGTCGCGTGGCCCTCGGCGATCAGCTGGTCGCGCTTCTCCATGCCCTCGCGCACGTGCTCCTCGTGGAGGCGGCGGGCGAGCTGGAGCAGGTTGTTGGTGTTGCTCTGGTCCATCGAGCCGTCCTGCTGGCCGAGGTCGGCGGCGGGAGCCGGAACCGGGGCGGGAGCGGGGGCCGCGACGGGCGCGGGCATCGCGGCGGGCGCCGGCGCCGGGACGGGGGCGACGCTCGGAGCGGCCGGCGCGGGAGCCTGGCTCGCGGAGCGCTGCAGCTCGCTCACGCGGGCGTCGGCGGCCACAAGGCGCTGGCGCAGCTCCTCGTTCTCCTGATTGAGGCGCCGGAGCTCGACGACGACCTCGTCCAGGAAGTCGTCGACCTCGTCCTGGTCGTAACCCTCACGGAACTTCGTGGGATTGAAACGCTTGTTGACGACATCTTCCGGCGTCAGAGCCATGACCGCACCTCGATTGCTTTCCTCATCCGGTTGGCGAATCCATCAACCGTAGCAAGGTTCAGGCCCCGGTTGAGAGTCGCGCGGTGACCAGATTACCGCCGTGCGGCTGAGAGGACGCTGCCCCCCGTTCGGTTGCCAGTGTGACTGGTGTGACTCGTGAGGAAAGCGGATGCCGGGAGGGCTCAGTGGGTCTCGAAGAAGCCCGCGTCGACCTCGGCGTCGGCCTCGGCCTGGTCGCCGCTCACGGCCACGTGCTCGGGCGAGAGCAGGAAGACCTTGTTGGTGACGCGCTCGATCTTGCCGTAGAGGCCCATCGAGAGGCCGCTCGCGAAGTCGATGAGGCGACGAGCCTCGGGCTCGCTCATCTGCGAGAGGTTGATGATGACCGGCACGCCCTCGCGGAAGCTCTCGGCGATCGTCTGCGCGTCCTTGTAGTGGCGCGGGTGCACCGTGAGGATCTCGTTCATGCCCGAGGGGGCCGTCCGGGGCGCGGCGGCGCGACGCAGCGGCGTCACGGGCGCGGGGCGCGAGTTCACGGGAGCGGACGCGGCAGCGGCCGTCTCGCGGGGCGCGGGCGCCGCCTGCTCGGGCGCGACGTCGTCGTACTCCTCATCGGCCAGGCCGAGGTAGACCATCGTCTTGCGCAGCGGGTTCGCCATGACATCCTCCGGATCGTGCGGTTCTGTTCCCGAGATTAACCGCGGTCCGGACGCTTTCCCGTGATTGCCGTGCCGATCCGCAGGTGTGTCGCGCCTTCGAGGATGGCCTCGGCGTAGTCGCCGGACATGCCCGCCGAGATGCGGTCGGCATCCGGCGCGAGCGACCGCACGCGCTCCGAGAGGGCGCGCAGACGCGCGAACGCGGCGCGCGGCTCCTCCCCGAGCGGCGCGACCGCCATGACGCCCACGAGACGGATGCCCGCGGTGCCGAGCACGCGCTCGGCGAGCCGTTCGGCGTCGGCCGGGTCGGCCCCGCCGCGTCCGGGCTGCCCCGAGAGGTCGATCTCGAGGAAGACGTCGACGGGGTCGTGGTCGGGGCCGGCGAGGGCGTCGACGAGCGAGTCGCGGTCGACGGAGTGGATGGCCCTCGCGTAGCGCCGCACGGCACGCGCCTTGTTGCTCTGGAGCTGGCCCACGAAGTGCCAGCTCAGCTCGAGGTCGGCCGTCTCGGCGGCCTTCGCCTGCGCCTCCTGGTGGCGGTTCTCCCCCACGTCGCGCACACCGAGGGCGGCGAGTTCGCGCACGAGGGAGGCGGGGTGGAACTTGGTGACGACGATGCGCGTGAGCTCGCCGGGGTCGCGGCCTGCGGCGCGTGCCGCATCCGCGATCCCGGCGTCGACCGTCGCGAGCCGCTCGGCGAGCGGGGCGTCGGCGCTCATGGGCTACTTCAGGAAGTCGGGGATGTCGAGGTCGCCCTCGTCGTCGAAGTCGTCGAGCGACGCGACGACGGGCACCTCGGGCTCACGTGCCCAGCCCTCGGGCGCGGCCGGGGCTGCGCCCTCCTCCGTCGACGCGGCGACCGCGACGGGCACGGGGGCCTCGACGAAGTTGCTGCGACGCTCGGTCTGCGGCTTCGGGGCGGGCTCGCCTCCGTCGAAGCCCGCGGCGATGACGGTGACGCGCACCTCGTCGCCGAGGGTGTCGTCGATGACGGCGCCGAAGATGATGTTCGCCTCGGGGTGCACGGCCTCCTGCACGAGGCGCGCGGCGTCGTTGATCTCGAAGATGCCGAGGTTCGAGCCGCCCTGGATCGAGAGGAGCACGCCGTGGGCGCCGTCGATCGAGGCCTCGAGCAGCGGGCTCGCGACGGCGAGCTCGGCCGCCTTGATGGCGCGGTCGGCTCCCCTGCTCGCCCCGATGCCCATGAGCGCCGAGCCCGCGCCCTGCATGACCGACTTGACGTCGGCGAAGTCGAGGTTGATGAGGCCGGGAGTCGTGATGAGGTCGGTGATGCCCTGCACACCGGCGAGGAGCACCTGGTCGGCGGTCGAGAACGCCTCGAGCATCGAGATGCCGCGGTCGCTGATCTCGAGCAGGCGATCGTTCGGCACGACGATGAGGGTGTCGACCTCGTTCTTGAGGGTCGCGACGCCGATCTCGGCCTGCGCCTGGCGGCGCTTGCCCTCGAAGCCGAATGGCTTCGTGACGACACCGATCGTGAGGGCGCCGATGGACTTCGCGATGCGGGCCACGACGGGCGCGCCGCCGGTTCCCGTGCCGCCGCCCTCGCCCGCGGTGACGAAGACCATGTCGGCGCCCGCGAGGGCCTCCTCGATCTCCTCCGCATGGTCCTCGGCGGCGCGACGGCCGACCTCGGGGTCGGCGCCGGCGCCGAGTCCGCGGGTCAGCTCACGCCCCACGTCGAGCTTGACGTCGGCGTCGCTCATGAGCAGCGCCTGAGCGTCGGTGTTGATGGCGATGAACTCGACGCCGCGCAGGCCGAGCTCGATCATCCGGTTCACCGCGTTCACGCCACCGCCGCCGATACCGACGACCTTGATGACGGCGAGGTAGTTCTGGTTCGAAGTCACGTCCGGCCTCCCGGAGAAAACCCTCAACCTCTACTTGAGGTTTGGAGTCTTTCTCAGTACTCTTGTGTGCCCTCACGGTAAGCGCGGCGACCCGCACCCTCGGCGCGACACCCCGCGTGTCGCGAAACGGAGCAGCGCTCAGCCCGCGTTGAAGACCGCGGTGCCCGGAGCGGACACGTCGTAGGTGCCCGGGCCGGAGCCGCCGTGGATCGCGACGAGCGCCGCGAGCACGCGCGCCTTGTGCTCCGAGTCGTCGGCGCTCCCCCACACGACCCGCTGCGTCGAGCCCGCGAGCGTGAGGGTCACGTCGTCGCGCGTCGTCGCCGAGATCGCATCGAGCTGGTCGCGCACGGACGTCGGCAGCACGAGCAGCACCTCGGCGATCGAGCCGAACGCGGCCCCGCCGACATCCGAGGCCTCGAGGTCGATGAGCGGCAGCCCCGCGGGACGCTGCGGGCTCGTCGCGAGCACGACGCCCGCCGCATCGACGATCTGGAACCTGCTGCCCTTCACCATCGCGCCGACGGGTGTGCGCTCGACGACGTGGATGATGAGCGTGCCCGGCGGCAGGATCTCGGTCGAGTAGCTGCGGATGAGCGTGAACTCGCCGAGCTGGTCGCGCAGCTCGCCCTCGTCGAGGAGCGCGAGGGGCGTGCCGAGCTGCCCGTCGACGGCGTCGACGATCTGCGCCGGGTCGAGGCTCGTCGTGCCCTCGACGCGGATGTCGCGGAGGGCGAGGAGCGGCGAGTAGACGGCCATGAGGCTGATGCCGACGAGGCTCCCGACGAGAGTGAGCCCGATCGCCCACGCGATGCGGCGGCGGCGCACGCGGCGCGTGAAGCGGCGCAGCTCGCGCTTCTCGGCGCGCTTGCGGGCGCGCTCCGCGGCGCGCAGCTCGGCCTCGGCGACGCGGCTCGCGGATGCGCGGCGCAGCCTGCGCGGGGGCTGGGTCGTGCGGGGTCGCTCGGGGTCGGTCGCCTCGACGGGCTTCGGCTGTCGCGGGGGCTTCGGCTGCTTCGCGGGCTTCGTCGGCTTCGGCTTCGCCGACTTCGGCTCCGTGGGCGGCTTCGGGCGCGCCTGCGCGGACGGCTTCGGGAGCCCGCGGCGCTTCGGCTCCGCGGATGCCGCGCTCGGCACCTCGGCGCGGGCCGGCTCGTCGAACCCCTCGGGCCGCCTCATCCGTCCCGCCCGGTCACGTCCGGTCGGCCGCGAGGGCGTCGAGCACCTGCGGGATGATGCGGTAGACGTCGCCGCAGCTGAGCGTCATGACGAGGTCGCCCTCGCGCGCGATCTCGGCCACGCGGTCCGCCGCGGCCTGCCAGTCGGGCAGGAAGTCGACGCGCGACGGGTCGGTGAAGCGCTCGGCGACGAGCGCGCCGGTGACACCGGGCTCCGGGTCCTCGCGGGCGCCGTAGACGTCGAGCACGACGGTGTGGTCGGCGAGGCGCTCATAGACCTCCGCGAAATCGCCCGCCATGAGGCGCGTACGGCTGTAGAGATGCGGCTGGTGGATCGCGATGACGCGACCCGAGCCGACGACCGAGCGCGCGGTCGAGAGCGCGGCCTCGACCTCCGTGGGGTGGTGGGCGTAGTCGTCGTACACGCGCACGCCGCGCACCTCGTCGTGGAGCTCGAAGCGGCGACCCGTGCCGGCGAAGGCCTCGAGACCGCGCACGACGGCCTCGGGGTCGTGGCCGAGGGTCACGAGCACCGCGAAGGCGCCCGCGGCGTTGAGGGCGTTGTGCGCTCCCGGGATCGCCATCTGCACGCGGTACTCGCGGCCCGCGTAGGCGATCGCGAAGGAGACCGGGCCCTCTGCGACGACGGAGTGCACGCGCACCTCGGCGTCGTCGGCGAGGCCGAAGCTCACGATGCGCTTGCCATCGAGGCGGCGCGTCACCGCGAGAGTGCCCGCGTCGTCGCTCGAGGCGACGACGAACTCGGTCGCCTCCTGTGCGAAGCGCACGAAGGCGTCCTCGAACGCCTTCTGCGTGCCGTAGTGGTCGAGGTGGTCGGCGTCGACGTTCGTGATGAGCGCGACCGCCGTGTCGTAGAGCAGGAAGGATCCGTCGGACTCGTCGGCCTCGACGACGAACAGGTCGTCCGAGCCGTAAGCCGAGCTGCGACCGTAGCCCGCGATGACGCCGCCGTTGACGAAGCCCGGGTCGGCGCCGATCTCGCGCAGCGCCGTCACGATCATGCCCGTCGACGTGCTCTTGCCGTGGGCACCCGCGACCGAGACGACGCGGTGGCCGCGGATGAGCCAGTTGAGCGCGAGCGAGCGGTGCAGCACGGGGATGCCCTCGGCGAGGGCGCGCTGGTACTCGGGGTTGTCCTCCCACAGGGCGCCCGTCACGACGACCGTGTCGGCGTCGCCGACGTTCGCCGCGTCGTGCCCGATCGCGATCGTCGCGCCCGCCTTGCGCAGCTCGGCCACGGCATCCGACTCCCGCGCGTCCGACCCCGTCACACGGTGGCCGGCCTCGAGCAGCAGACGCGCGATCCCGCTCATGCCGGAGCCGCCGATGCCCACGAAGTGCACGGCGCCGAGCTCCTCGGGGAGCTCCTGGTCGAGGTCGGGCTTGATCATCCTGTCAACGCTACCCGTCCGCCCCGGGTGCCGCCGACGCGGCCGGGTGCTCACGGAGGGCCCGCTCGACGAGGTCCACGAGGCGGTCGGCGCCATCGCGGCGGCCCGTCTGCGCCATGCGCGCAGCCATGTCGGCGACGAGCGCCGGGTCGTCGAGAAGACGCTGGAACGGGCCGCGCACCCACTCGGCGTCGAAGTCGGCGTCGGCCACGAGCAGCGCGCCGCCCGCGTCGACCGACTCGCGCGCGTTGAGCGCCTGCTCGCCGTTGCCGACCGCGTAGGGCACGAACACCGCGGGGATGCCGAGGGCCGCGAGCTCGCTCACGGTCGCCGAGCCGGCCCGCGAGATCGCGAGGTCGGCGGCGGAGAGGGCGAGGTCCATGCGGTCGCAGTAGGTGAGGATGCGGTAGCCGGGCAGCCCGGGATCCTCGACGGGTGCGCGGTCGCCCGTGATGTGCAGCACCTGCCAGCCCGCGGCCAGCACGGAGTCGACGGCGCCGGAGACGCCCTCGTTGAGGCGACGCGCGCCGAGCGATCCGCCCGTCACGAGAAGGGTCGGGCGCCCCTCCGCGAGGCCGAGCTCCGCGAGGGCCTGGGGGCGCACGGCGAAGCGGTCGAGCGCCTCGATCTCGCGCCGGAGCGGAAGGCCGACGACCTGGCCGTTCCGCAGCCGCGTGCCGGGGAACACCGTGCCGACGTAGCGGGTGCGGAGGGCGCCGTAGCGGTTGGCGATGCCGGGCCGTGCGTTGGCCTCGTGGATGACGAGCGGAAGCCCCGCGCGGTGGGCTGCGGCATAGGCGGGCGCGGCGACGTAGCCGCCGAAGCCGACGACGGCGTCGACGTGGCGCTCACGCAGGATGCGCTCGACCTCCTCGACCGTCGCGCGCCAGCGCTTGGGGAAGCGCAGCGCATCCGTGTTCGGGCGGCGCGGGAACGGCAGCCGCGCGACCGTCACGAGCTCGTAGCCGCGCTGCGGCACGAGCCGCGACTCGAGCCCCTCGGCCGTGCCGAGCACGAGCACCTCGGCGTCGGGCTGGCGCTCGCGGATGCGGTCGGCCGTCGCGAGCAGCGGGTTGACGTGGCCCGCGGTCCCGCCGCCGGCCATGAGGTACACGGTCACGACAGCACGCTACCCGGGGCGTCGACGCGGCGCGGGTCGCGGCGGGCGAACGACAGCACGATGCCGACCGCGAGGAGCGTCGTCACGAGCGAGGAACCGCCCGCGGAGATGAACGGCAGCGGCACGCCGAGCACCGGCAGGAGTCCGAGCACGACCGCGATGTTGACGAGCGCCTGGCCGATTATCCACACCATCGCGATGCTCGTCGCGAGCCGCGCGAACGGGTCGACCTGGCGGCGCACGATGCGCACGAAGCACACGGCGAGCACGAGGAAGAGCGCGACGACGAGGAGCGCGCCGACGAGGCCGAGCTCCTCGCCGATGACGGCGAAGATGAAGTCGGTCTCGGCCTCCGGCAGCCAGTTCCATTTCGCCTCGGAGTTGCCGAGACCCAGGCCGAAGAGGCCCCCGTTCGCGAGCGCCTGCCATCCGTGCAGCGGTTGGTAGCAGAAGCGCCCGATGAGCTGCGGATCGCCCTCGAGGCAGCCCGTGAGCCACGCGTCGATGCGGTCGCTGCGCGAGTCGCTGATGCGGATCGCGACGAAGGCCCCGAGGGCGAGCAGCGTCGTGATGACGCCGATGATGCGCAGGCGCACTCCCCCGAAGAAGAGGGCGCCGAGCACCATGGCCGTGAGGATGATGGTCGTGCCGAGGTCGTTGCCGAGCATGACGAGCATCAGCGCGCCGCCCGCGACGGGCACGATCGGCAGCACGTACTGGCGCCACTCGCTGGTGCGCCAGTCGTTGATGGCGCCGACCTTGCGCGTCACGATCATGCCGAGCCAGATGACGAAGCCGAGCTTGATGAACTCCGACGGCTGGAACGAGAACCCGCCGACGCTCAGCCAGTTGTTGTTGTAGCCGCCCGAGCCGATCGCGACGACGAGCACCTGCAGGGCGAGCGCGCCGATCATGAGGTGCCACGCCCAGCGCTTCCAGAAGATCGCGGGCGCGCGCGCGGCGATGAGCATGAGCGGGATGCCGATCGCGGCGAGGATCGCCTGACGCGTCGCGCGCGCGAAGAAGTCGTTGTCGGACACCCACGACTCGATCGACGACGACGAGAGCACCATGACGAGCCCGAAGACGACGAGGAAGAGCGTCGTGCCGAGCAGCAGGAAGTACTCCGGCGTCTCCGCCGCGAAGATGCGACGCACGCCGACGACGGCCGCGCGGCCCTGCCGTCCCTTCGACGGCTCGGGGTCAGGCGCGGGGTCCGCTCCCGGGCGCGGTCGGGCCGGGGGTCTGGTCGTCGTCATGCGCCGCCTCTCCCAGGTGCCTCCGCACCGCCTCGGCGAACCGCCTGCCGCGATCCGCGTAGTCCGTGAACTGATCCATCGACGCCGCCGCCGGGGCGAGCAGCACCACGTCGCCCGGCAGGGCGACGGATGCGGCCGCGCTCACCGCGGCGGACATCACGTCCCCAGTCTCCGATTGCTCCACCTCGAGCACCCGCACGTGGGGCGCGTGTCGCTGGAACGCGGCGCGCAGGGCGTCGCGGTCGACGCCGATGAGCACCGCGGCGCGCAGACGCGACGCGTGGCGCTCGACGAGCGGCGCCGGGTCGACGCCCTTGAGCAGTCCTCCCGCGATCCACACGACGCTCTCCGCGGCCCGGAGCGACGCATCCGCCGCGTGCGCGTTGGTGGCCTTCGAGTCGTCCATCCACACGACCCCCGACGCGACGGCGACGACCTCGGTGCGGTGCGCATCCATCCGGAACCCGGCGATCGCCGAGCGGATGCGGTCGGGCTCGACCCCCGCGGCGCGCGCGAGGGCGGATGCCGCGAGCACGTTCTGCACGGAGTGCGGCGCCGCGAGTCCCGCCGCCGCGAGCTCCTCGAGGGTCGTGAGTTCGAGCGCCGAGTTCCTGCGGTCGTCGAGGAAGGCGCGGTCGACGAGGATGCCCTCGATGACGCCGAGCGCGCTCGGTGAGGGCACGCCCACGCCGAAGCCGATCGCGCGGCATCCCTCCTGCACCTCGGCGTCCTCGACGAGGTGCATCGTGGCGTCGTCGGCGAGGTTGTAGACGCACGCGATGCGCGTGTTCTCGTAGACGCGGCCCTTCGCCGCGACGTAGGCCTCGCGCGAGCCGTGCCAGTCGAGGTGGTCGTCGGCGATGTTGAGGCACACGCTCGCGAGCGGGGCGAGCTCGCCGCCCGCGTTGCGGTGGCTCCAGTGCAGCTGGTAGCTCGAGAGCTCGACGACGAGCACGTCGAAGCCCGCGGGGTCGCGCACGGCGTCGAGCACGGGGATGCCGATGTTGCCCGCGGGCGCCGCGCGGAGGCCGCCCTCGACGAGCATGTGCGCCGTCAGCTGGGTCGTCGTCGTCTTGCCGTTCGTGCCCGTGACGAGGATCCACTCCATGGGCGTGCCGTCGGGTCGCAGCACCTTGTCGCGCACGCGCCAGGCGAGCTCGATGTCGCCCCACACGGGGATGTCGGCATCCGCCGCCCACATGAGCAGCGGGTGGTCGGGGTGGTAGCCGGGCGACACGACGACGAGGTCGGGCCCGAACGTCAGGAGCTCTTCGGGCACGCCCGCGTCGTCGGCGTGCTGCAGGAAGCCCGCGCCGATGACGCTCAGCAGCTCACGGTGCTCCTCGCTGCCGCGCGCCGCGACGACGAGGACGTCGGCCCCGAGCTCCACGAGGGTGTCGGCGACCGAGAACCCGGTCACCCCGAGCCCGAGCACGGCGACGCGGAGGCCCGACCAGTCGGCACGCCAGCTGGTCAGCTCCGCGAGCGGCGCGCTCAGCGGACCGCCCATTCCAGGTAGAACGTGCCGACGCCCGCGGCGACGCACAGAGCGCCGATGAGCCAGAAGCGCACGACGACCGTGATCTCGGCCCACCCCTTGAGCTCGAAGTGATGGTGCAGCGGGCTCATGAGGAAGATGCGTCTGCCCTGCCCGAATCTCCACTTCGTGACCTTGAAGTAGGCCCTCTGCAGGATGACGGAGCCGGTCGTGATGATGAAGAGGCCGCCCGTGAGCACGAGCAGCAGTTCCGTGCGGCTGAGGATCGCGAGGGCCGCGAGGGCGCCGCCGAGCGCGAGGGAACCCGTGTCGCCCATGAAGAGCTGCGCGGGCGAGGTGTTCCACCAGAGGAAGCCGACGAGGCTGCCGGCGATCGCCGCGGCCACGACCGCGAGGTCGATGGGGTCGCGCACGGTGTAGCACTTGTAGAGCACGTCGGCGTCGATGTTGGGGTTGAAGCACGACTGGTTGAACTGCCAGAACCCGATGAAGATGTAGGCCGAGATCGCGAACATCGACGCGCCCGTCGCGAGACCGTCGAGACCGTCGGAGACGTTGACGCCGTTCGACGCCGAGATGCTGATGATGTTGACCCACAGCAGGAACAGGATGACGCCGACGACGGGCCCGAAGGTGAAGAGGTCGAGCCACGGGATGTCGCGCACGCCCGAGATGTAGGTCGAGGCGGGCGTGAGGCCGTTCTCGTCGGGGAAGTTGAGCGCGAGCACGGCGAAGACCGTCGCGACGATCGCCTGGCCGACGACCTTCGACCATCCGCCGAGGCCCAGGCTGCGCTGCTTGCGGGTCTTGAGGAAGTCGTCGACGAAGCCGACGAGGCCGAGCCCCACCATCATCCCGAGCACGAGTGCGCCGACGCCCGTCCACGGCACGTCCCACAGGAGGTGCCCGACGATGTAGCCGAGCACGGTGCCGAGGATGAAGACGATGCCGCCCATCGTGGGCGTGCCGCGCTTCGTGTGGTGCGACTCCGGACCGTCGTCGCGGATGAACTGGCCCCAGCCGAGCCTCTTGAAGAGCCGGATCCAGAGCGGCGTCGTGAGGAGCGTGAAGACGAGCGAGAAGCTCGCGGCGGTCAGGAGGACGATCACGGCTGCTCCCCCACTCCCGCGAGGCGGTCACCGAGCAGGCGCAGTCCCGCGGAGTTCGACGACTTCACGAGCACGATGTCACCGGGACGCAGCTGCTCACTCAGCACATCGTAGGCCGCGTCCTGGTCGGGCACGAGCATCGACTCCCCGTCCCACGACCCCTCGAGGCCCGCGGCGGCGTGGATGTGGCGGGCGCCCTGGCCGACGACGACGAGCTGGCGGATGTCGAGGCGCACGACGAGACGCCCGATGCGGTCGTGCTCCTCCTGCGCGAACTCGCCGAGCTCGGCCATCTCGCCGAGGACGGCGACCGTGCGGCGCCCCTCGTCGCGGCCGAGCTGCGCGAGGGTCTTGAGGGCGGCGGCCGTCGAGTCGGGGCTCGCGTTGTAGGCGTCGTTGATGACGATGACGTCGTCGCCGCGCTCGAGCAGTTCCATGCGCCAGCGCTCGGCGCGGGGCACGCCCGCGAGGGCGGCGACGGCGCGGTCGAGGTCGACGCCGAGCTCGCGCGCGACCGTGAGCGTCGCGAGCGCGTTCATGACGTGGTGCTCGCCGAGGATGCGCAGCTGCACGCGCCAGCGCTCGCCGTCGGCGACGAGCGTGAAGGCCGTGCCGCGCACGCTCGTCTCGACGTCCTCCGCGCGCACCTCGGCATCCCGCGAGAGGCCGAAGCCCACGACGCGGGCGGCCGTGCGCCCCGCCATGCGGGCGACGCGCTCGTCGTCGACGTTGAGCACGGCGACATCCGTGGGGAGCAGGTCGGTGACCATCTCGGACTTCGCGGCCTCGGTCGCCTCGATGCCACCGAACTCGCCCGCGTGGGCGAGGCCCACCTTGAGCACGACCGCGACGTCCGGCCGTGCGATGCGCACGAGCCGCGAGATGTCGCCGGGGGCGCCGGCGCCCATCTCGGCCACGAGATAGCGCGTGCCCTCGTCGATGCGCAGCATCGTGATGGGCGCACCGACGTGGTTGTTGAAGGAGCCCTGCGGCGCGACGGTCGGGCCCTCGGCCTCGAGCACGGCGCGCAGCAGGTTCTTGGTCGTCGTCTTGCCGTTCGAGCCCGTGATGCCGATCACCTTGAGCCGCCCGAGCGACCGGACGCGCGTGACGACCTCGTGCGCGAGGGATGCGAGGGCGGCGTAGCCGTCGGCGACGACGAGCTGCGGCACCGAGAGTCCGAGGTCCTCGCGGCAGACGACGAGCGCCGCGCCGTTCTCGACCGCGACGGGCGCGAAGAGGTGCCCGTCGGTCTGCTCGCCGGGGAGGGCGAAGAAGATCGACCCGTCGGTCACGCGGCGCGAGTCCGTCTCGACCGTGCCGGAGACGATCGCATCCGCCGCGACGCCCGGCGGGAGCACGAGCTCACCGTCGAGGATGCCCGCGAGCTCCTCGAGACGCAGCGGGATCATGCCCAGCCCGCCTCGCGGAGGGCGGCGCGAGCCTCCTCGCGCGCCGAGTACGGGGTGCGGACGCCCTGGATGTCGCGGTAGTCCTGGTGGCCGGGGCCCGCCCAGAGGATCGAGTCCCCCTCCTTCGCGAGGCCGACCGCGACGCGGATGGCCTGCTCGGGCGGGCTGACCTCGTGGATCTCCGGCTTGTTCTGGGCGAGCGCCGCACCCTCGAGGAGCGTCTTGCGGATCGACTCCGGGTCCTCGAAGCGCGGGTGGTGGTCGGTGATGACGAGGATGTCGCACCCCTCGGCGGCGACGCGCGCCATGTCGTGCCGCTTCGTGGTGTCGCGGTCTCCGTCGGCGCCGAACACCATGATCGTGCGACCTGTCGTGAATTGCCGCACGGCCGCGAGGGTGTTCTCGAAGGCGTCGGGGCTGTGACCGAAGTCGACGTAGACGCTCGGACCGCGGTCGCCCGACACCCGCTCGGTGCGGCCGGGGAGGTAGGCCTCGATGCCGCCGTCGGCGTCGAGCGCGGCGCCGATCGCCTCGAGCTCGAAGCCCGCCTCCACGAGCATGACGATCGCGAGGGCCGCGTTGGCCGCCATGTGCCAGCCGATGAGCGGCTCGCGCGTGACGAGCTCGCGCCCGTCGGGGCCCGTGAGCCGGAACTCGGTGTACGCGGCGGTCTCGTCGAGGATGTCGACGCGCCACTCGGCGGATGCGACGTCCTCGTCGCTCGCGTGGCCGACCGTCGCGATCGTCGTGACGGGGATGCGCGACCCCTCGACCACGCGGCGTCCGTACGCGGTATCGAGGCACACGACGCCGCGGCGCGCGTGTTCGGGCGTGAAGAGCGGGAGCTTCGCCTGGAAGTACTCCTCCATGTCGGCGTAGTCGTCGAGGTGGTCGTGGCTGAGATTCGTGAAGCCCGCGACGTCGAACACGAGGCCGTCGACGCGGTGCCGCGAGAGGGCCTGAGCGCTCACCTCGACGGCGACCGCGCGGACGCCGGCCTCGCGCATCCGGGCGAGCAGGGCGTGCATCTCGCTCGCCTCGGGCGTCGTGAGGAGGCTCACGACCGAGAGCTCGCCGATGTGGCGCTCGGCCGTCGTCGAGAGGCCCGTCACGAGACCGAGCTGGCGGAGGACGGCCTCGAGCAGGTAGCTCGTCGAGGTCTTGCCGTTGGTGCCCGTCGTCGCGAACAGGAGCGGTGGGTCGTCGTCGGTGCGGTAGACCCACGCCGCGATCTCGCCGAGCGCCGCGCGGGGCGACGGCACGAGCACGACGGGGAGTCCGCTCTCGGCGGCGAGCTCGGCACCGGCCTCGTCTGTCACGATCGCGACCGCGCCGCCCTCGGCGGCCTTGGTCGCGTAGGCCGCGCCGTGCTGCTTCGCGCCCGGCACGCCGACGAACAGGTCACCCGGATGCAGGTCGCCCGTCGCGAGGGTCACACCCGTGACCTCGACGCCGTCCAGGTCGCCTCGGTACTCGAGCCCGAACTCCTGGACGAGGGTCGCGAGCGGTCGCGGGGTGGGGTGCTCGGGGCGGAGGATCGGAGGGATCCGTGAGCTCACGCTGCGTGGCCTCCTGTGTCTCGAATCGTCCGCCCGTTCGCCCCGCTCTGCGGACTCACCAGGTGAGCGGGTTGTCCGGTGCGGGGACCGTCGACGGGGTCACCCGGTAGGTCTTGATGACCTGCTTGATGATCGCGTTGAAGGTCGGAACCGCCGCAGCCGATGTCTTCATCGTAACGGGCTTCGCGAAGGTCACGACAACGGCGTACTGCGGGTCGTCGACCGGGAACATGCCCGCCATCGACACGATGCGGTCGGTGCCGTAGGCGTTGCCCGAGGCCACCTCGGCCGTTCCCGACTTGGCGGCGATGCGGTAGCCCGGCACGGCGAGCTGGGACGCGTACGGGTGCTGGGTCGTCATGCCCTCGAGCATCGTCACGACGTCGTCGGCGGCCTGCTCCGACACGACGCGCGTGCCCTGCGGGTCGGGAACGCCCGTGTACGTGCCGTCGGGCAGCTCGCATCCCTCGACGAGCGTGAGCGGGATGCGCACGCCGCCGTTCGCGAGGGTCTGGTAGAGGCTCGCGACCTGCGCGCTCGTCGCCGTCATGCCCTGCCCGAACTGCTGCGCGACCGCCGTCACCGGGTCGCTCTCCGAGACGGATCGCACGAAACCCTTGCTCTCGCCGAGGAAGTCGGCCCCGGAATACTGGCTGCCGAAGCCGAAGGCCTTGAGGTACTCGATGCGGCGCTCGAGCGGCATGAGCTCCGACATCTGCGCGATGCCGATGTTGGAGGAGTTCACGAGGATGCCGGCCGTCGTGTAGTTGACGTCGCCGTGCCAGAAGGAGTCGGTGATGCGCGTCCCCGTGCCGGGCACGGTGTAGCTCGACTTCACGGTGAAGGGCGTCGTGCGGCTGATGAGCCCCGCGTCGAGGAGGGATGCGACGGTCGCCGCCTTGATGACGGAGCCCGGCTCGAACGGGGCCACGAAGCTGCGCGCGCCCGCATCCTCCGCCGAGGCGGAGTTCAGGTCGTTGGGGTCGACCGCAGGCCAGTCGGCGGCCGCGCGGATCTTGCCGGTCTTGACCTCGACGACGAAGGCCGTGGCCCACTCCGCGCCGATCGCCGCGCCCTGCTCGGCGAGGGCCTGCTGCGCGAACCACTGCAGGTCGGAGTCGATCGTGAGGTGCACGGTGCCGCCGTTCGTGGCGGGCTGCTCGACGACCTCCGAGCCCGGCATGCGCACGCCGTCCTCGCTCATCGTGTAGCTGACCTGGCCGTTCTCGGAGGCGAGGCACTCGTCCCACTGCAACTCCGTGCCCGAGAGCGGGCGATCGCGTCCCATGAGGCCTACGAGGTTGCCCGCGATCGCTCCGTTCGGGTAGCTGCGAGCCGGCTGCGGCTCGCTGTACACCCACGGGATGCCGAGCTTCTTGACCTTCTTGAACGCCTCGAGGTCGACGGCCTTCACGAGCAGCGCCCAGGGCGCGTCCGGATCGGCGGTGAGCGCGTCGAACATGGCCTGCACGTCGGCGCCGCCCACGGCATCCGAGATCTCGCCGAGTGCCTCCATGACGCCCACGTGCTCGGTGCGCTTCTCGCCGTCGACCTCGATGCGACGGTAGAAGCCCTCGAGGTCGACGTTGATGGGCGCGGCCGTGATGTTGAAGCGGTCGACGCTCGTCGCGAGCACCGTGCCGTTGGCGTCGACGATGCTGCCGCGCGTGCCCCACAGGGTGGCCGAGTAGTAGTTCGAGCCGGCGGCCTCGCGGTAGGTGTCGGCGCGCACGAGCTGGATGTCGACGAGCCGGATCGAGAACACGGCGACGATCGCGAAAACCGCGAGCACGGCCACCGCGAGCCGTCGACGGGATCTGCGGGCTTCGATCACGATCCTCCCCCGGTCAACGCGTCGTCGGCGACGGTAGCGTGCCGGATGCTCCCCCCACGGGAGCGACACCCGGCGCCTGGGTGGTGCCCGGCTGATCGGTGGTGGTCGTGGTGGTGGGCGTGCCGTTCTGGCCCCCGGCCGCGGCCGCGATCGTCGCGGGGTCGAGCAGCGTCGAACCGTCGGCGATGAGCGCGTTGCCGATGAGGTTGCCGCCCGTGCCGACGAGTTGGCCGTTCGGCTCCGACGCCCAGCCGAGCGCCTGCCCGGTCGCGACGTCGAGGAAGACGGGGTTGCCGCTTGACACCATGCCGAGCGCCGCGGCGTTCGCCATGAGGCTCTGGGTCGAGCTCACCTGGTCGAGCACCTCGGATGCCGCGTGCTTCTCGCGCACGAGGTCGCGCTTCTCGCCCTGGAGGCTCGAGATGCGGTAGGCGCCCTCGGCGAGCACGAGGCTCATGAGCAGCTGGGCGAGCAGGATCGCGCCGATGCCCGAGATCGCCACGAGCGCCGCGTAGATGCGCGGGCGGGCGCGGCGCTGGGCGCGCGTGGGCGCGATGTCGAGGTGCCGACGCGGCGCCTCGTGCTCCCGCTCGGGGACGGGTAGCCGGACGGCTGCTGTGGCGGTGCTCATGCGGCCTCCCGGATCCGCTCGGCGGCGCGCAGGCGCACCGGCGTGGCGCGCGGGTTGCGCGCGCGCTCCTCATCGGATGCAAGCTCGGCGCCGCGGGTGAGCAGCGTGAGCTCGGGTCGGTGCTCGGGCAGCTCGACGGGCAGCCCGCGCGGGGCCGTCGAAGTCGAGCGGGCCTGGAACTCGCGCTTGACGATGCGGTCCTCGAGCGACTGGTACGCCATCACCACGATGCGTCCGCCGACCTCGAGGCAGTCGATCGCCGCCGGCACGGCGCGCTCGAGCACCGACAGCTCCTGGTTGACCTCGATGCGCAGCGCCTGGAAGACGCGCTTCGACTGGTGGCCCGCGCGGCGCGCCGCCGCGGGGGTCGCGGCGTCGATGATCGCGACGAGCCGGGCGGAGGTCTCGATGGGCGCGACTTTGCGTTCCTCGACGATGCGGCGTGCGTAGCGCGGGGCGAGCTTCTCGTCGCCGTACTCCCAGAAGATGCGACGCAGCTGCGCCTCGTCGTACTCGGCGAGCACGCGTGCGGCCGTGAGTTCGGCGGTGTCGTCCATGCGCATGTCGAGCGGCGCGTCGTGCGAGTACGAGAAGCCGCGGTCGACCTCGTCGAGCTGCATCGACGAGACGCCGAGGTCCATGAGCACGCCCGCGACGCGCGCGATGCCGAGCCCGTCGAGGGCCTCCGGCATCCGGTCGTAGACCGTGTGCACGAGGTGCACGCGCTCGCCGAACGGAGCGAGCCGCTCGCCCGCGAGCGCGAGGGCGTGCCGGTCCCGGTCGAGGCCCACGAGCTGGATGCGGTCGAAGCGCGCGAGGAGCGCCTCGGCATGCCCGCCGAGGCCGAGGGTCGCGTCGACGACGACGGCGCCCGGCGCGCTGAGCGCGGGCGCGAGGAGCTCGACGCAGCGGTCGAGGAGCACGGGGACGTGGCGGTCGTTCATGGTCTGCAGTGGTCCTCGTCCCCCGGATCCGATCCCCATCCGCCGCCACCTGGCACCGGGGAAGGTGCGCCAGGGAGCGCGGCTGAGGGTCGCATCCGGGGGTCAGAACAGTCCCGCGATCACCTCCTCGTCGGTCTCGGCGAAGCCCGCCTCGGTCTCCTCGTAGTAGGAGTTCCAGGCGACGGAATCCCAGATCTCCGCGCGGTTGCCCGCGCCGATGACGACGAGCTCACGGCCGAGGCCGGCGTACTCGCGGAGCATCGACGGGATCGTCACGCGGTGCTGCTTGTCGGGCATCTCCTCGGATGCGCCGCTCAGGAACAGGCGCAGGAAGTCGCGGCCCTTCTTGCCGGTCACGGGCGCCTGCCGGGCGCGCTCGTGGAGCTCTTCGAACTCCCGCTGGCTGAAGAGGTAGATGCAGCGCTCCTGACCGCGGGTCATCACGACGCCGTTCGCGAAGTCGCCCATGAACTTCGCAGGCAGGATGATCCGCCCTTTCTCGTCGAGCTTGGGAGCGAACGTGCCGAGCAGCATGTCGTCCCCCTTCGCTCCGGCCAGATACGGGTTTGCTCCACTTTACTCCACACTCCACCACCAGCCAAGCGATTTCACGCGAGATCGGCACCCAAAGCGAAGATCTTCCCTTGAAACTCAAGGGAAGCAGGGGGTGGAGGGATGTGGAGGAGAAATGGAGGAGGCGAGCCGCGTCAGGGCAAACAAAAAGGCCGGCCCGAAGGCCGGCCTTTCGAGGTCCGGATCAGCGCGGGGTCGTCCCGCGCGGGGTGGCGTGCGTCAGCGGTGCGTGCGCGGTCGCGACGGGACCGTGAATCGCAGCGGCGGCGCCACGACGAGCACGACGCCCGCGAACATCGCCACGAAGCCGAGGAGGCCGACGAGCGGCTGACGGATGACGACGCCCGTGACGAGCAGCCCGAGACCGACGAGGAGACCGACGGCGGCGAGAACGATCGCGGTCCCGTTGGCACGACCGGGTCGCGAACCGACCGTCGCGACGTCCTCCGCCTCACTGTGGTAGAGGTTGCGCTCCATCTCGTCGAGGAGGCGCTGCTCCTGTTCCGAAAGCGGCATCTCGAGCTCCTTGCAGACAGCCGGCGAGTGCGGGTGCCGCCGGTGACTCGATTGTAGGCGTGTCTCGGCTGGCTAGGCTAGGCGCGTGCCTGGGAGTACGCGGTTAGTCGACCTGATAGCTGCTCGGATCGACGACGCATTCGACGGTCACGAGACGGCTCTCGCCGAGATCGCGCCCGATCTCGCCCCCCTCGTCACTCAGGCGCGCGGCCTTCTGGCGGGCGGCAAGCGCTTCCGTGCGCTGTTCTGCTACTGGGGCTGGCAGTCCGTCGCGTCGATCGCCGGCGACGGCGAGCTCGCCGAGCTCGACGGGCCCGACACCGCGCGCGCCCTCCCCGCCGTCGTCTCCGTCGCGGCCGCGCTCGAGCTCTTCCACGCTGCCGCACTCGTCCACGACGACATCATCGACAAGTCCGACATCCGCCGCGGCCGGCCCGCTGCGCACCGCGCGTTCGAGTCTCTCCACCGTGAGCAGGGCTGGGACGGCGACGCCGCCGCCTTCGGCACCTCGACCGCGATCCTGCTGGGCGACCTCCTCCTCGGGTGGGCCGACGAGCTCTTCGAGGACGGTCTCGCGATGCTCGACGACCCGGAGGCCGCGCGTGCGGCGCGCGCCGAGTTCTTCACGATGCGCACCGAGGTGACGGTCGGCCAGTACCTCGACGTGCTCGAGGAGGACTCCTGGAAGTCCCGGCCCGACAGCGAGGCCCTCCCCCGCGCCCACCGCGTCATCGTCTACAAGTCGGCCAAGTACAGCGTCGAGGCGCCCCTCGCGATCGGCGGCGCCCTCGCAGGCGGCTCGCTCGCGCAGCTCGCGGCCCTGCGCGAGTTCGGTCTCCCGCTCGGTGTCGCCTTCCAGCTGCGCGACGACATGCTCGGCGTCTTCGGCGACCCGGAGTTGACGGGCAAGCCCTCGGGCGACGACCTGCGCGAGGGCAAGCGCACGGTGCTCATCGGCCTCGCGCGCCAGAAGATGCCCCCCACCGCCGTGCGCGTGCTCGACGAGCTGCTCGGCGACCCCTCGCTCGACGACGCGCAGGTGCGGATGCTCCAGAACACGATGCGCGACAGCGGCGCCGCCGACCAGGTGGAGCGGATCATCGCGCACAACGTGCGGATCGCGCTCGAGTCGCTCGAGAACGCGCCCCTCAGCTCCTCCGCCCGATCGGAGCTCTCGCGGCTCGCGGACCGCGTGACGCGTCGCGACGCATGACGTCCGCGGGGTTCCAGGATACCCCCCGAACCTCGACGGTGACCCGGTGATAAGTCGCGGCATCCGTGTGACGATGGCAGGCCGACGTCCTCGCCGCACGACCCGCCCCGGAGCCGCCCCGTGACCGTATCCGTCTTCGACCTCCCCGAACGCCTCGCCGCGAAGGCCGAGCCCGCCCTCATCGCCGACGACGAGCGGCGGTTCCGGGCGATCGCGGCGGCAGTCGAGCGGCAGCTCTCCGAGCTCGAGGCCCGCCTCGACGAGACGCGTCTCCGCGGCGGCGACAACAACCAGGAGGTGCTCGAACGCGACCTCGCGGTGCACGAGCTGAGCGCGCGCATCCGGATGCTGCACCGCTTCGGCCTCGACGTGTGCCTCGGGCGCATGGTCGCCGAGGACGACCCCGAGCCCGTGTACATCGGCCGCCTGAGCCTCGCGGACGAGGACGGCACGCGTCTGCTCGTCGATTGGCGCGCCCCTGCAGCCGAGCCGTTCTTCGCCGCGACCCACGCCAACCCGATGGGCCTCGCGAGCCGTCGCCGCTACCGCTGGACGCGCGGGCGGGTCACCGACTACTGGGACGAGGTCTTCACCGCGGAGGGGCTCGAGCACAACGCGGCGCTCGACGACCAGTCGGCGTTCATCGCGAGCCTCGGTGCGAGCCGCTCGCCGCAGATGCGCGACGTGCTCGCGACGATCCAGGCGGACCAGGACGCCATCATCCGCTCCCCTTCGCGCGGCCCGCTCGTCGTCGACGGCGGGCCCGGTACGGGCAAGACGGTCGTCGCGCTGCACCGCACGGCCTACCTGCTCTACGCCGATCCGCGCCTCGGCCATCGCCGCGGTGGCGTGCTTTTCGTGGGGCCGCACGAGCCCTACCTCTCCTACGTCGCCGACGTGCTGCCGAGCCTCGGCGAGGAGGGCGTGCAGACCTGCACCCTGCGCGACCTCGTGCCCGAGGGGCGCACGGCGGGTGTCGAGACCGATCCGGAGGCCGCACGCCTCAAGGCCTCGGCTCGGCTGGTCGACGCCGTCGAGAACGCCGTGCGCGCCTACGAGCGACCGCCCGAAGAGGAGCTCACGGTCCAGACGCCATGGGGCACCGTGTGGATCGGTCCGTCCGAGTGGGCGGAGGCGTTCGACGCCGTCGAGCCCGGCACGACGCACAACGAGGCGCGTGCGGTCGTGTGGGAGTCGGTGCTCGAGATCCTCGTCGACCAGGTCGATGCGCAGACCCCGCCGCACCTCGTGCGTCGCGCGCTCGCGCAGCACCGCGAGCTCACGCGCACCTTCACGCGGGCGTGGCCCGTGCTCGACCCCGCGGGGGTCGTCGCCGACCTGTGGTCGGTGCCCGCGTACCTGCGCCTCCACGCGCCCTGGCTCGACGCGGGAGAGGTGCGCGCCCTCACCCGGCAGGACGGACGTGCGTGGACGACGGCCGACCTGCCGTACCTCGACGCGGCCCGTCGGCTCATCGGCGACCCGGATGCCGTGCGCGTCGCCCGGCGGCGGGCTGCGGCCCTCGAATCCGAGCGCGAGGTGCGGGAGCGCGTCGTCGAGGAGCTCATCGCGGCCGACGACGACCGCGAGGGCGAGGTGCAGGCCCTCCGTCAGCAGCCCTTCGCCGACCGCCTGATCGACGAGGCGGCGCTGCCCTCGCTCGCACCCGACGAGCTCGCGGGACCGTACGCGCACGTCGTCGTCGACGAGGCCCAGGAGCTCACGGACGCCGAGTGGACGATGCTCCTGCGCCGCGCACCCTCGCACAGCCTGACGATCGTGGGCGACCGCGCGCAGGCTCGGCACGGATTCCACGAGAGCTGGCAGGACCGGCTCGCGCGCGTCGGGCTCGACGACGTGCGGATGTCGACCCTGACCGTCAACTACCGCACGCCCGAGGAGGTCATGGCGGAGGCGGAGCCGGTCATCCGCGCGGCGATCCCCGACGCGAACGTGCCCGTCGCGGTGCGGAGCAGCGGCATCCCCGTGCTGCACCTGCCCCTGAGCGCGCGCGACGGCGTGCTCGAGGAGTGGCTCGCGACCCACGGGGAGGGCGTCGCGTGCGTCATCGGCGACGGCACCTTCGCCGGGATGCCGCGCGTTCGCTCTCTGACCCCGGAGCTCGCGAAGGGGCTCGAGTTCGACCTCGTGCTCGTCGTCGACCCCGAGACGTGGGGCGACGGCGTCGAGGGTGCCGTCGACCGCTACGTCGCGATGACGCGCGCGACGCAGCAGCTCGTCGTGCTGCGCTCGGAGGGTGCGGAGGGCGCAGACGCCTAGAAGGCGAGCGCCTGGGCGACCCGCCTCACCTCGGCCTTCCGGCCGGCCCGCAGCGCCTCGATGGGCGCCGTGCCGAGGGTGTCGTCCTCCTCGAGCAGCCAGTGCAGGGCCTCGTCGTCCGTGTAGCCGGAGTCGGCGAGAAGTACGAGCGTGCCGCGCAGCTCGTGCAGCGGCTCCCCATCGCGCAGGAAACTCGCGGGCACGCGCAGCACGCCGTCGACCCGCGTGCCGAGGAGGTGCTTGTCCTCCAGCAGACGGTGCACCTTGGAGGGCGTGAGGCCCAGCAGGTCGACGAGTTCGGGAACGGTGAGCCACTCGGAGGCGGGTTCGGTCACCTTCCTAGCGTGCATGACTTCGGCGTCCGATGCACAAACGGCGAATGTTACGAACAGATGAACTCAAACCACAGCAGCCACAGTAATTGACACTGTTAAACATCTGTGACACGTTATCCCGAGACCGGATACGCCCTCGGGCCGGAGGGGAAGGCAGGACGGCGATGCAGCAGACGCAAGAGGTGGGGGACCGCGCACGCGCGGTCTTCGCGGGGCTCACCCCCAGCTACACGGCGCCCGTGCGCGAGAACGCGATGCCCGCGGCGCTCGCGAAGGGCATGATGGCGACGATGCCGATCGTGCTCACCGGTGCGCTCAGCGTCACCGGCGTCGTCTCCCCCGTCGATGCCGCCCCCGCCGCCGAGCGCAAGCCCGCGAAGCCCAAGACCACCCTCGGCAGCACGGTCCGTGCGGCGGTCGCCGCGGCATCCGCCACGACCGCCAAGCAGGTCGCCGTCCCGCCGACCTACACGGTCAGGTCGGGCGACACGGTCTCGAGCATCGCCGGCCGCTATGGCCTCGCGACCGCGAGCGTGCTCGCGCTCAACGGCCTCGGCTGGAAGTCGCTCATCTTCCCCGGGCAGGTGCTCAAGCTGACGGGCGCGGCAGCCCCGGCCCCCGTGGCACCCGCCGCGCCGGCAGCCGGTGGCCGCTACACGATCCAGAAGGGCGACACGATCAGCGGCATCGCCGCCCGCTTCGGCGTCTCGACCCAGTCGGTTCTCACGGCCAACGGGCTCAGCTGGTCGAGCATCATCTACCCCGGCCAGACCATCGCGATCCCCGGCTCGACCCTCCCCGCGCAGAACGTCTCATCCGTGACGCCCGCGCCCGCCGCGCCCGCGCCCGCGCCCGCACCCGCCGAGCCGACGACGCCCGTGGTCTCGACACCCGCGCCGGTGCTCAACTCGAGCTACGCCATCAAGTCGGGCGACACCATCTCGGGCATCGCGAAGAAGTTCGGCGTGAGCATCCAGTCGCTCCTCGACGCCAACGGCCTCGGCTGGTCGAGCATCATCTACGCCGGGCGCACGCTCACCATCCCGGGCGTCGCCGTCGTCCAGGACGGCGGCACCGTCACCCCTCTCACCGAGGAGATGGCTGCCAACGCGCGCATCATCATCCAGGTGGGGCGTGAGCTCGGCGTGCCGGACCGCGGCATCGTCATCGCCCTCGCGGCGGCCATGCAGGAGTCGAGCCTCCGCAACATCAACTACGGCGACCGCGACTCGCTCGGCCTGTTCCAGCAGCGCCCGAGCACCGGATGGGGCACGCCGGAGCAGATCCTCAACGCCTCGCACGCCGCCCGCCTCTTCTACGGCGGCCCGTCGAACCCCAACAAGGGCAAGACGCGCGGCCTCCTCGACATCCCCGGGTGGCAGTCGATGAGCCTCACGCAGGCGGCGCAGGCCGTGCAGATCTCGGCCTACCCCGACGCGTACGCCAAGTGGGAGACGAGCGCGACCGCATGGCTGGCGCAGCTGGGCTGACGGAGCCGCTCGACACGGTCCCGGTCGAGGCCGAGCGCGCCGTGTCCGTCGAGCCGGGGGCCGCGTGGCTGCCCGGTGGCGACGACGCGTCCTCCTACACTCGAAAGGTGACCACGAGCACCACCGATCCCATGATCGGGCGCCTCATCGACGGGCGGTACCAGGTGCGCTCTCGCATCGCCCGCGGCGGCATGGCGACGGTGTACCTCGCGACCGACCTGCGCCTCGAGCGCCGCGTCGCGGTCAAGGTCATGCACGGGCACCTCGCCGACGACGACCAGTTCAAGCAGCGCTTCATCCAGGAGGCGCGCTCGGCCGCGCGACTCGCCCACCCCAACGTCGTCAACGTCTTCGACCAGGGGCAGGACGACGACTCGGCCTACCTCGTCATGGAGTACCTGCCGGGCATCACGCTGCGCGACCTCCTGCAGGAGCACGGTGCCCTCACCGCCGAGCAGACGATCGACATCGCCGAGTCGGTGCTGTCGGGTCTCGCCGCCGCCCACAAGGCGGGCATCGTCCACCGCGACCTCAAGCCCGAGAACGTGCTGCTGGCCGACGACGGCCGCATCAAGATCGGCGACTTCGGCCTCGCGCGCGCGGCATCCGCCAACACGGCCACGGGTGCTGCTCTGCTGGGCACGATCGCGTACCTCTCCCCCGAGCTCGTGACCCGCGGCATCGCCGACGCACGCAGCGACATCTACGCCGTCGGCATCATGATGTTCGAGATGCTCACGGGCGAGCAGCCCTTCAAGGGCGAGCAGCCCATGCAGATCGCCTACCAGCACGCGAACGACTCGGTTCCCCCGCCCTCGAACGCCAACCCGCGCGTGCCCGCCGAGCTCGACGAGCTCGTGCTGTGGGCGACCGCGCGCGACCCCGAGGAGCGCCCGCGCGACGCGCGCGTCATGCTCGACCAGCTGCGCGACACCGAGACCCTCCTCCACACGGCCCTGCCCACGCAGGCGACGGCGCTGCAGCGCACGATGGTGTTGCCGTCCGCCCGTCAGAACACCGCCGAGACCCAGGTGCTCGGCGCCCGGGCACCCCAGCCCACGCAGGAGACCGCCCCCGTGAGCGCCAACGCGGCCAAGCTCGGCGAGAAGGCGGGCTCGCGCCGCACGCGCGGCTGGCTCGCCTTCGTGCTCGTGCTCGTGCTCGCCCTCGCGGCGGGCGGCGCCGGCTGGTGGTTCGGCGCGGGGCCCGGCGCGCACGTGACGATCCCGACGTCGATCCAGAACCTGACCCCGGATGCCGCGACCGCCGAGCTCGCGGAGCTCGGCATCGAGGTGGAGGGCACCGCGGAAGACTGGAGCCTCGACGTGGCTGCGGGCCTCGTCATGGAGAGCGACCCCGCTCTCGGCTCGAGCATCCGCAAGGGCACGCCGATCACGCTCATCGTGTCGAAGGGGCCGCAGCCCACGGCCGTGGGGCAGCTCGCAGGCCTCTCGCTCACCGACGCGGATGCGCTGCTCGAGCAGGCGGGACTGGAACGCGGCGAGACCCCCGACTACGTCTTCAGCGACCAGCCGAAGGACGTCGTGCTCGCCGCATCCGTCACCGTCGACGGCTCCCCCGTCGACGTCTCGCAGGGCTCCGACGCGCTCTTCCAGGGCCAGACGGTCGAGCTGCGGGTCTCGGCCGGTGTGCTGCCGGAGCTCCGCGGGAAGAGCGTGGACGAGGCGCGGGGGGCGCTCACGGACGCGGGGCTCGACGTGGCAGACGAAGTGCAGCGCAATTACAGCGACGACGTGCCGAAGGATGCCGTCATCGGCATCGTCGATCAGGGCGAGATCCGCCCCGGCGACACCGTCATCCTCAACGTCTCCGACGGGCCGCAGCCCGTCGACGTGCCCGACATCGTCGGCCTCAACTGGATCGACGCGAAGAAGAAGCTCGCCGAGGTCGGGCTGAAGTACGAGTACTGGAACAACCCCAGCAAGGCGGTCGGCGAGAGCGAGCTGGCCGGATTCGCGATCGTGCAGCAGATCGACCCCGACAGCGGTCAGCTCCCCAAGGGCAGCACGATCCGCGTGCGCCTCTCGATCGGCTGACCCTCGCGCGCGGTGGTCTCGAGACGCGTCGCCTGCGGCGGCGCTCCTCGACCACCTGAGGAGAGCGCGACCGCTAGCGGGCGCTGAGCTCCTCGGCCACGAGGAACGCGAGCTCGAGCGACTGCATGTGGTTGAGCCGCGGGTCGCACAGCGACTCGTACTTCGTCGCGAGGGTCGCCTCGTCGATCATCTCGGAGCCGCCGAGGCACTCGGTGACGTCGTCGCCCGTGAGCTCGACGTGGATGCCGCCCGGGTGGGTGCCCGCGTTGCGGTGGGCCTCGAAGAAGCCCCGCACCTCGTCGACGACGTCGTCGAAGCGACGCGTCTTGTAGCCGGTCTCCGTCGTCATGCCGTTGCCGTGCATGGGGTCGGTGACCCACAGCGGTGTCGCGTCCATGCTCTTGATGGCCTCGAGCAGCGGGGGCAGGGCGTCGCGGATCTTGCCGGCGCCCATGCGCGTGATGAACGTCAGGCGGCCCGGCTCGCGCTCGGGGTCGAGCTTGTCGATGAGCTTCTCCATCGTCTCGACCGTCGTCGACGGGCCGAGCTTCACGCCGATGGGGTTGCGGATGCGCGAGAAGTAGTCGACGTGCGCGCCGTCGAGGTCGCGCGTGCGCTCCCCGATCCACAGGAAGTGGGCGGAGGTGTTGACGGCGGTGCCGTTGCGCGAGTCGATGCGCGTCATGGGGCGCTCGTAGTCCATGAGCAGGCCCTCGTGCGAGGTGTAGAACTCGACGCGCTTGAGCTCGTCGAAGTCGGCACCCGCGGCCTCCATGAAGCGGATGGCGCGGTCGATCTCCTTCGCGAGGCCCTCGTAGCGCTGGTTCGCCGGGTTCGACGCGAAGCCCTTGTTCCACGAGTGCACCTCGCGGAGGTCGGCGAAACCACCCTGCGTGAAGGCGCGGATGAGGTTCAGCGTCGACGCGGCCGTGTGGTAGCCCTGCACGAGGCGGCGCGGGTCGGCCTCGCGCGACTCCGGCGTGAAGTCGTAGCCGTTGACGATGTCGCCGCGGTACGCCGGCAGCGTCACGTCGCCGCGGGTCTCGAAGTCGCTCGAGCGGGGCTTCGCGAACTGGCCCGCCATGCGGCCCATCTTCACGATCGGCATCGAGGCGCCGTACGTGAGCACGACGGCCATCTGCAGGAGCGTCTTGACGCGGTTGCGGATCTGGTCGGCGGTCGCCCCCGCGAAGGTCTCGGCGCAGTCGCCGCCCTGCAGCAGGAACGAGTCGCCGCGCGCCGCGCGCGCGAGCCGCTCGCGGAGGATGTCGACCTCACCGGCGAAGACGAGCGGCGGGAGCGCCGCGATCTCCGCGGATGCCGCGGCCACCGCATCCGCGTCGGCCCACTCCGGCTGCTGCTTGATCGGCAGCTGGCGCCAATAGTCGAGACCGGCGATCACGGCGGGATCTGCCTGAACAACGGTCTCGGACTGCTCTGCCACGGGAGGTTCCTCTGTATCGGATGTGGGTGAAGGGTGGGCGAACTCGCCCCAGCGAGTCAGCCTAACCGAGGGCGCATGCCCCTGCTGACGGGGTCGGGGTGCCGATGGGGTCAGGCCTGGGACTTGGTCTGCGGGCGGCCCTTGACGCTCGAGGCGTAGACGTCGACGTACTCCTGGCCGCTCAGGTGCGAGAGCTCGTACATGATCTCGTCGGTGATCGAGCGGAGCACGAAGCGGTCGCCCTCCATGCCCGCGAAGCGCGAGAAGTCGAGGGGCTCCCCGAACACGATGCCGACGCGGCGCACCTTCGGGATCTTCACGCCGACCGGCATGACCTTCTCGGTGTCGATCATCGCGACCGGCACGACCGGCGCGCCCGCCTCGAGCACCATGCGCGCGATGCCCGTACGGCCGCGGTAGAGGCGTCCGTCGTGGCTGCGGGTGCCCTCCGGGTAGATGCCGAGCCATCCGCCGGACGACAGGTGGTCGAGGCCCGTGTTGAGCGACGCCTCCGAGGCCTTGCCGCCCGAGCGGTCGATCGGCAGCTGCCCGACGCCGAGGAAGAACCAGCGGATGATGCGGCCCTTGATGCCGCGCCCGGTGAAGTACTCGCTCTTCGCGAGGAAGCGGATCTGCCGGTCGACGATGAGCGGCAGGAAGATCGAGTCCATGAAGGACAGGTGGTTGCTCGCGAAGATGACGGGGCCGCTCGTGGGCACGTTCTCGAGCCCCTTCGTCCAGGGCCGGAACACGGACAGCAGGAACGGACCGACGATGACGTGCTTCAGGAAGAGGTAGAACACGTCATCCATCCCATCGCGCCGACCGCCGGCTCCGTCGTACGAGTCTAGGCGCGACGGATTCCGAGCCCGTCATGCGCCCCGGGCCTCCGCGTGCGTCCGCGCGATGTCGGCGGCGCCCACGACACCCGCGTCGTTCACGAGCTCCGCCGTCGCGAACGCGGGCTCCGGGTGGAAGCCGCGCGCCGGCAGGTGGGCGTGGAACGCCTCGCGGATCGGCTCGAGCAGCAGCTCCCCCGCCGCCGCGACGCCGCCGCCGAAAACGAACACCTGCGGGTCGAGCACGGCGCTCAGCGAGGCCGCAGCCTGACCGAGCCAGCCGCCCAGCTCGCGCAGCGCGAAGAGAGCGCCCGGGTCCTGCGCGACGATGAGCTCGTAGACGGCGTGGCCGTCGAGCTCGCCGTTCCGCTCGCGAGCGGATGCGAGGGCCTGCCCGATGCCGCGCTGGTCGGCGATCTCGTTGGCGAAGCGCAGCAGCGCCCGCCCCGAGCCGTACTGCTCGATGCAGCCGCGCTGGCCGCATCCGCACGGGAGCCCGCCCGGAACGACGCGCATGTGGCCGATCTCCGCGGCCGTGCCGAAACCGCCGCGCAGCAGACGCCCGCCCGTGACGATCGCGCCGCCCACGCCCGTGCCGATCGTCAGGAGGGTCATGTCGCGGTAGCCGCGGCCCGCGCCGAAACGGAACTCCGCCCATCCGGCCGCGTTCGCGTCGTTGTCGATCGTGATGTCGAGCCCGGGGAGGCGCTGCGACAGATCCGCGCGCAGCGGCTCGCTGCGCCACGGGATGTTCGGGGTGTAATACACGGTCGACTGCTCGGCGTCGATGAAACCGGGTGCCGCGACGCCCACCGCCGCGACATCCTGACCGCCGCGCAGGCTCTCGACGACCTCGACGACGGCGTCGATGATCGCCTCGCCGTCACCCGCCGGGGTGGGTCGCCGCTCCTGGTGCACAATCGTGCCGTCGTCGGAGACGAGTCCGCCCGCGATCTTCGTTCCGCCGATGTCGATTCCGATGGCATGCACGAGCGACGAGTCTAGCCAGCGCGCCCCGTTCGCGGGCCTTCCGGCGCGGTGAGGCGGGTACCGGCACGGATGGGGGACGCGCCGGGTTACAGTGGTGTCCTAGCCCGAGCCCATTCCGGTACCGAAGGAGCTGCCGTGAACGAGATCTACGTCCCCGCTGTCGTACCCGCGGACCCGGAAGCGAACGCATCCGATCTGCTCGTCGATCGAGTGGCCAAGACGCCCGACTCACCCCTCTTCGCCCTGCCCACCGCCGACGGCGGCTGGGAGGACGTGTCGGCCGCCGAGTTCCACCGGCAGGTCGTCGCCCTCGCGAAGGGGCTCATCGCCGCCGGCGTGAAGCCCGGCGACAAGATCGGCTTCATCTGCCGCACGCGGTACGAGTGGACGCTCGTCGACTTCGCCACCTGGTTCGCCGGCGCCGTGCTCGTGCCCATCTACGAGACGTCGTCGCCGTCGCAGATCGCCTACATCCTGACCGACTCGGGAGCCAACGCCATCATCGTCGAGACCGCCGAGCACTTCGCGCGCTTCGACGAGGTGCGCGCCGACCTCGCGGACGTCGAGAAGGTGTGGCAGATGCACCTCGGCGACCTCGAGAAGCTCGTCGAGGGCGGCAGCGGCATCACCGACGCAGAGGTCGAGGAGCGCCGCACCATCGCCAAGGGCTCCGACCTCGGAACCCTCATCTACACCTCCGGCTCCACCGGCACCCCCAAGGGCTGCATCCTCACCCACTCCAACTTCGTCGAGCTCTCGCGCAACGCGGCCGTCGCGATGAAGGAGGTCGTGGAGCCCGGATCGTCGACCCTCCTCTTCATCACCACGGCGCACGTCTTCGCGCGCTTCATCTCGATCCTCGGCGTCCACGCCGGGGTCAAGGTCGGCCACCAGGCCGACACGAAGCAGCTGCTCCCCGCGCTCGGCAGCTTCAAGCCGACCTTCCTCCTCGCGGTCCCCCGCGTGTTCGAGAAGGTCTATAACTCGGCCGAGCAGAAGGCCGAAGCCGGTGGCAAGGGGAAGATCTTCCAGAAGGCCGCGGATGTCGCCATCGCGCACTCGAAGGCCCTCGACGCCGGCAAGGTGCCGCTCGGCCTCAAGCTGCAGTTCGCGCTGTTCGACAAGCTCGTGCTCAGCAAGCTGCGCGCCGCCATGGGCGGCAACGTCAAGTACGCCGTCTCCGGTTCCGCGCCGCTCGGCCAGCACCTCGGCCACTTCTTCCGCAGCCTCGGCGTCAAGATCCTCGAAGGCTACGGACTCACCGAGACCACCGCGCCCGCCACGGTCAACATCGTCGCCAAGTTCAAGATCGGCACCGTCGGCACCCCGCTCCCCGGCGTCGGCATCAAGATCGCCGACGACGGCGAGGTGCTCGTCAAGGGCGTCGACGTGTTCGAGGGCTACTGGAACAACCCGGAGGCGACCGCGGAGGTCTTCACCGACGAGTGGTTCCACACCGGCGACATCGGCTCGCTCGACGACGAGGGCTACCTCACCATCACGGGCCGCAAGAAGGAGATCATCGTCACCGCGGGCGGCAAGAACGTCGCCCCCGCGGGCCTCGAGGACCCGATCCGCGCCAACCCGATCGTGGGCCAGGTCGTCGTCGTCGGCGACCAGAAGCCGTTCATCTCGGCGCTCGTCACCCTCGACTCCGAGATGCTCCCCGTGTGGCTCAACAACAACGGCGAAGCCGGCGACATGAGCCTCACCGAGGCCGCCCGCAACCCCAAGGTGATCGCCGAGGTGCAGCGCGCGATCGATGCCGCGAACGCGAAGGTGTCGCGTGCCGAGTCGATCCGCAAGTTCAAGATCCTCGACATCGAGTTCACCGAGGCGTCGGGCCACCTCACGCCGAAGCTCTCGATCAAGCGCAACGTCATCATGAAGGACTTCGCACCGGTCATCGAGGAGCTCTACTCGAGCGCCCCGGTCACCGAGGGCATCTCCCTGCGCTGAGTTGTCCGGCGCCGCGATAATCCGCGGCGCAGCGCCGTAGGGCCGGCCGCGCGCGAGCGGCCGGCCCTACGAGTGCGCACACCCTCACGTTTCACCCTGCCCCGACCGCGAGAGCGGCGTGCCGCGGGGTGATTTCTGCGCTCAGAGCTACTGCTGGAACCAGGGGGCCTGGCGGATGGCGCGCATGGCCTCGCGCTTCGTCTCGGGCTCGAGGCCCTCGATGTAGAGCTTGCCGTCGAGGTGGTCGCACTCGTGCTGGAGCGCCTGCGCCATGAGACCCTCCCCCTCGAGCACGACCGGGTTGCCGTCGACGTCGACACCCGTGACGCGCGCCCACGGGTGACGCAGGCGCGGGAAGTAGAAGCCGGGCACCGAGAGGCAGCCCTCGTCGACGAGCTCGGGCTCCCCCGCGACCTCGAGCACGGGGTTGAGCACGTAGTCGATGTCGCCGTCGATGTTGACGCTGAAGGCGCGCAGGCCGACGCCGATCTGGGTGGCGGCGACGCCGGCGCGACCCGGGAGGCGCACGGTGTCGACGAGGTCCTCGGCGAGGGCGCGCACGCGCGGGTCGCCGGGGTCGCTGATCGGGTCGGTCTTCGAGCGGAGCACGGGGTCGCCGAAGATGCGGATCTGTCGTTCGGTCATCGCGGGTTCGTCACACGTTCCGGGTCGTGGGAAGGCCGTCCATGACGAGCGCCGCGAGGTCGCGCGCCGAGGAGCGGGTGAAGGGCTTGAGCTTGCTCCACCGCACGACGGAGCCGGCGGCGAGCTCGGGGTCGTACGGCATCCGCACGACCGCGCGGACGCGCGAGGCGAAGTGGGCGTCGATCTCGTCGAGCTTCACGAGGTTGGTGCCGTGGGTGGCGGTGTTGATGGCGACGACGGCGTTGCGCACGAGGTCGCCGTAGTTGTTCGCCTCGAGCCACGTGAGGGTCTCGGATGCCAGGCGCGCCTCGTCGACGCTGCCGCCGGAGACCACGACGATGCCGTCGGCCCGCTGCAGGGTCGCGCGCATGACGGAGTGCACGATGCCGGTGCCGCAGTCGGTGAGGCAGATCGAGTAGTAGCGCGACACGAGGTCGGCGACGACGTTGTAGTCGTTCTCGTCGAAGGCCTCCGACAGGAGCGGGTCGGTGTCGGATGCGAGCACGTCGAGGCGGGTCTCGTCGCGCGAGACGTGGCTCGAGAACTCGTTGAAGTCCTTGATGGCGGCGGCGTGCGTGACGATGTCGCGCACCGTGGAGCGCGTCTGCCGGGCGACGCGCTCGGAGAGGGTGCCGCGGTCGGGGTTGGCGTCGACGGCGATGATGCGGTCCTCGCGCACGTCGGCGAGGGCCATGCCGAGGAGCGTCGTGACGGTGGTCTTGCCGACGCCGCCCTTGCGGGTGAGCACGGGGACGAAGCGGGTGCCGCCCTCGAGACGCTTGGCGATGCGGGCCTCGAGCGCCTTGCGCTCGCGCGCCGCGGGCGAGTCGCCGAGGTTCACGAGGTGCAGCGTGGCGGCGTAGACGAAGGCGGGCCAGGCGCCCTCGGGCGCGTTGCGGTTGCGCTTCGGTTCGAGGAGGCGGTCGGCGGTGAGCATGGCCGAGGGCTCGGGGGCGGTCGCGGGCCCGCGCTTGCGCTCCCGGCGCGAGTACAGGTCGTCGTCGCCGGGGAGCGGCACGACGGGGTTCTCGGCGGTCGGCACCACCTCCTGGTCGGCGACGTGCACGATGTCGGGCACGACCTCGATCGTGACGGTGCCGCCACCGGGGGCCACGACGGGCGTCACGGCGGCGGGCGTCGTGACGACCTCGTCGAGCGCGACCTGCGCCTCGTCGTCGGGTGTCTCGTGCTGCTGCTCGGGCAACTCGATGCTGACGGTGAGGCTCTCGGGGAGCGCCGATGCGAGCGCGGCGTCGCCGTCGCCCTCGAGCGCACCCGTCGCCTGGGGGTCCTCCCCCGCGGTATTCCGCACCATGTGTGCGACCCTACTCGACGACGACGAGCAGGTCTCCGGCGTCCACCTGCTGCGTCGCGGGGATGGCGAGGCGCGCCACGGTGCCCGAGACGGGCGAGGTGATGGCGGCCTCCATCTTCATGGCCTCGATGGTCGCGACCGGCTGACCCGCCTCGATGCGGTCGCCCTCGGCGACCTTGAGGGTGACGACGCCCGAGAACGGGGCGGCGACGTGGCCCGGCTTCGACGTGTCGGCCTTCTCGGCGCTCGCGGTCTGCACCGAGATGGAGCGGTCGCGCACGAACACGGGTCGCAGCTGGCCGTTGAGGGTCGTCATGACGGTGCGCATGCCCTTGTCGTCGGCCTCGCCGATCGCCTCGAGACCCACGAACAGGCTCACGCCCGGCCCGATCTGCACGGTGTGCTCGACGCCCGGTTTGAGGCCGTACAGGTAGTCGACCGTGTCGAGCACCGAGAGGTCCCCGAAGAGCTCGCGCACCTGCTCGAACTGGCGCGTCGGCGCGGCGAACAGCAGGCGGTTGAGCGTCTCGCGGCGGGCGGCGGTGTCGCCCTCGAGGCCCGCACGATCGGCGTCGCTCAACTGCTCGACACCGATGCGCACCTCGCGCCCCTTGAGCACCTTGCTGCGGAACGGCTCGGGCCATCCGCCGGGGAGGTCGCCGAGCTCGCCCGCCATGAAGCCGATGACCGAGTCGGGGATGTCGTACTTGTCGGGGTTCTGCTCGAAGTCGGCCGGGTCGGCGTTCGTCGCGGCGAGCTGCAGCGCGAGGTCGCCGACGACCTTCGACGAGGGAGTGACCTTGGTGGGACGGCCCAGGATGCGGTTGGCCGCCGCGTACCAGTCCTCGACCTTCTCGAACTGGTCGCCCAAGCCGAGGGCGATCGCCTGCTGACGCAGGTTCGACAGCTGACCGCCGGGGATCTCGTGGTGGTAGACGCGCCCGGTGGGGCCGGGCAGGCCCGACTCGAACGGCTTGTAGGCGCGCCGCACGGCCTCCCAGTACGGCTCGAGGTCGCTCACGGCGTCGAGCGAGAGGCCCGTGTCGCGGTCGGTGTGCGCGGTCGCGGCGACGAGCGCCGAGAGGCTCGGCTGGCTCGTCGTGCCGGCCATGGGCGCGCTGGCGGCGTCCACGGCATCCGCACCCGCGCGGCTCGCCGCGAGGAGCGTCGCGAGCTGGCCGCCCGCGGTGTCGTGCGTGTGCACGTGCACGGGAAGGTCGAAGTTCTCGCGCAGCGCGGCGACGAGCTTCTCGGCGGCGCCGGCGCGCAGGAGGCCCGCCATGTCCTTGATCGCGAGGATGTGGGCTCCCGCGTCGACGATCTGCTCCGCGAGGCGCAGGTAGTAGTCGAGCGTGTAGAGCTTCTCCTCGGGGTCGAGCAGGTCGCCCGTGTAGCAGAGCGCGACCTCGGCGACGGTCGTGCCCGTCGCGAGCACGGCGTCGATCGCGGGGCGCATCTGGTCGACGTCGTTGAGGGCGTCGAAGATGCGGAAGATGTCGACGCCGGTCTCGGCGGCCTCCTTGACGAACGCCTCGGTGACCTCGGTCGGGTACGGCGTGTAGCCCACCGTGTTGCGGCCACGCAGGAGCATCTGGATGGCGATGTTCGGCAGCGCTTCGCGCATCTTCGCGAGCCGCTCCCACGGGTCCTCGCCGAGGAAGCGCAGCGCGACGTCGTAGGTCGCGCCGCCCCACGCCTCGACCGAGAGCAGCTCGGGGGTGAGGCGCGCGACGTGCGGCATGACCGAGACGAGGTCCTTCGTGCGCACACGCGTCGCGAGGAGCGACTGGTGGGCGTCGCGGAACGTCGTCTCGGTGACGGCGAGCGTCGTCTGCGCGCGCAGGGCGGACGCGAAGCCCTCGGGTCCGAGCTCGAGGAGGCGCTGGCGGGAGCCGGCAGGCGCGGGCTGCGTGAGGTCGACATCCGGGAGCTTGAGCGCCGGGTCGATCGCGCCCTCGCCCGCGCCGTTCGGCTGGTTGACGGTGACGTCGGCGAGCCAGTTGAGGATCTTCGTGCCGCGGTCGCGCGACTCGCGGCCGCGGACGAGCCACGGGCGCTCGTCGATGAACGACGTCGACACGTCGCCCTTGAGGAAGTCGGCGTCGTCGAAGACGGCCTGCAGGAACGGGATGTTGGTCGAGACGCCGCGCAGGCGGAACTCCGCGAGGCCGCGGCGGGCGCGGCGCACGGCCGACGGGAAGTCGCGGCCGCGGCAGATCATCTTGACGAGCATCGAGTCGAAGTAGGGCGAGACCTGAGCGCCCGCGGCGACCGTGCCGCCGTCGAGACGGATGCCGGCGCCGCCCGGCGAGCGGTACGTCGTGATCTTGCCCGTGTCGGGGCGGAACCCGGCGGCCGGGTCCTCGGTCGTGATGCGGCACTGGATCGCGAATCCGCGCGGCTGCAGCTCCTCCTGGCGGAGCCCGAGGTCGGCGAGGGTCTCCCCCGCGGCGATGCGCATCTGCGCCTGCACGAGGTCGACATCCGTGACCTCCTCGGTCACCGTGTGCTCGACCTGGATGCGCGGGTTCATCTCGATGAACACGTGCTGTCCGGCGCGCTCGCCCGCCGTGTCGAGCAGGAACTCGACGGTGCCCGCGTTAACGTAGCCGATCGACTTCGCGAACGCGACCGCGTCGCGGTACATCGCCTGACGGATCGAGTCGTCGAGGTTCGGAGCAGGCGCGATCTCCACGACCTTCTGATGGCGGCGCTGCACCGAGCAGTCGCGCTCGAAGAGGTGGAAGGTCTCGCCCGTCGCGTCGGCGAGGATCTGCACCTCGATGTGGCGCGGACGCACGACGGCCTGCTCGATGAACATTCGGGCGTCGCCGAACGCGCTGTCGGCCTCGCGCATGGCGGCCTCGAGCGCGGGGCGCAGCTCCTCGCGCGTGTCGACGCGACGCATCCCACGCCCGCCGCCGCCCGCGACGGCCTTCGCGAAGACCGGGAAGCCGATCTCGTCGGCGCCGCGCAGCAGCTCCTCGATGTCGGTCGTCGCCGGGGTGGACTTGAGCACGGGGACGCCCGCCGAGATGGCGTGCTCCTTCGCCGTGACCTTGTTGCCCGCCATCTCGAGCACGTGCTCGCCGGGTCCGATGAAGGTGATGCCGTTCGCGGCGGCCGCGGCGGCGAGCTCCGGGTTCTCGGAGAGGAAGCCGTAGCCGGGGTAGATCGCGTCGGCGCCCGAGAGCTTCGCGACGCGGATGATCTCGTCGACGTCGAGGTAGGCGCGGACCGGGTGGCCCTCCTCCCCGATGAGGTACGCCTCGTCCGCCTTGAGGCGGTGCATCGAGTTGCGGTCCTCCCACGGGTACACGGCGACCGTGCGGGCGCCGAGCTCGTACGCGGCGCGGAAGGCGCGGATCGCGATCTCTCCTCGGTTGGCGACCAGGATCTTCGAGAACATGCGGTCCTTCCTGCCGGGGGTTCCCGACGCGAGGGGGAGGCTTTGGGTTCTTTCAGACTAGTGAAGGTAGGGTGACTTCTCGTGCACGTTCTGAGCGTCAGCTCCCTCAAGGGGGGCGTGGGGAAGACCACGGTGACACTCGGGCTCGCATCCGCGGCCTTCGCGCGGGGCATCTCGACGCTCGTGGTCGACCTCGACCCGCAGTCGGATGTCTCGACCGGCATGGACATCGACGTCGCCGGCCACCTCAACGTCGCGGATGTGCTGGCCTCCCCCAAGGAGAAGATCGTCCGCGCCGCGATCGCCCCATCCGGGTGGACACGCGGCCGCAGCGGCAAGATCGACGTGCTCATCGGGTCGCCGTCGGCGATCAACTTCGACGGGCCGCACCCGTCGATCCGCGACATCTGGAAGCTCGAGGAGGCGCTCGCGCACGTCGAGAAGGAGTACGAGCTCGTGCTCATCGACTGCGCTCCCTCGCTCAACGCGCTCACGCGCACGGCGTGGGCCGCATCCGACCGCGTCGTCGTCGTGACGGAGCCTGGCCTCTTCTCGGTCGCGGCCGCCGACCGCGCCCTCCGCGCGATCGAGGAGATCCGCCGCGGCATCTCGCCGCGCCTGCAGCCCCTCGGCATCATCGTCAACCGTGCTCGCGTGCAGTCGCTCGAGCACCAGTTCCGCATCAAGGAGCTGCGCGACATGTTCGGGCCGCTCGTGCTCGCCCCGCAGCTGCCCGAGCGCACCTCGCTGCAGCAGGCGCAGGGCGCAGCGAAGCCGCTCCACGTGTGGCCGGGCGAGGGCGCGCAGGAGATGGCGCACAACTTCGACGTGCTGCTCGAGCGCGTGCTGCGCACCTCGCGTCTCCACGAGACGCAGCCGACGAACTAGTCGCGCGGGCGGCGAGCTAGCTGGCGGCGCGCTTGGCGCGACGCGCGGCGAGCTCGTCGGCCGGGTCGACGCTCGTGGAGTCGAGCTCGACGAGGCTCGACTCGACCTCGCGCAGCACCTTGCCGACGGCGATGCCGAAGACGCCCTGGCCTCGGCTCACGAGGTCGATGACCTCGTCGTCGGAGGTGCAGAGGTAGACGCTCGCGCCGTCGGACATGAGGGTCGTCTGGGCGAGGTCGTTGACGCCGGCCTCGCGCAGCTGACCGATGGCGGTGCGGATCTGCTGCAGCGAGATGCCCGTGTCGAGCAGTCGCTTGACGAGCTTGAGCACGAGGATGTCGCGGAAGCCGTAGAGGCGCTGCGAGCCGGATCCGGCGGCGCCGCGGATGGTGGGCTCGACGAGTTCGGTGCGGGCCCAGTAGTCGAGCTGGCGGTAGCTGATGCCCGCCGCACGCGCCGCGACCGTGCCGCGGTAGCCGGCGCTGTCGTCGAGGTCGGGAAGACCGTCGGTGAAGAGGAGGCCGAGGTCGTAGCGCGGTGCCGCGTCGCGTGCGCTCTGCTCGCCGCTGTCGCTCATGTCGACTGTCCTCCCTTGCGGGTCCGCCACTTAACCCTCAGGTTGAAGTTGAAGTTCAGACTCGCTGTCGTCCTCCACGGTACCCACCCGGAGGGGCACCATCAATCACATCCGCACGAGCGCTCGGCGTGTCGCGACGAATTGCCGCATCCGCTCCCCCGCTCGGGGGCCTAGAGCCGCCCGAGGGCCGAGCGGATGAGGCTCGACCGCACGACCTCGAGCTGGCCGGCGATCTCGCGAGCGAGCTCCTGAGCCTTCGCACGGCTCGACGCGTCCTTGCGGCGCGCGATGGGGATGAGGGCCGACTCGATGAGGCCGAGCTCGCGCTCCGCCGCCGCGCGGAAGCCGCGCAGGTGGCGGGGCTCGATGCCCGAGCGCTGCAGTTCGACGAGCGCCTTGAGCACCGCGAGTGCGTCCTCGCTGTAGTGCTCGGCGGGGACGATGAGGGATGCCGAGATCGCGTCCTGCAGGAGCATCGCGTTGGCACCCGCCTCACGGATGAGCTCCTCGCGCGACAGGCGGCGCTCGCTCGGGAGCATCGACGGTGCCGTGACCGTGATGCCGCCGGGGAGGGTCGGCTCTCGACCCGCGTCGAGCTCGTCGAGGTAGGTGCGGATGATCTTGAGCGGCAGGTAGTAGTCGCGCTGCATCGAGAGCACGAGCCGCAGGCGCTCGACATCCGCCGGCGAGAACTTGCGGTAGCCCGACTCGGTGCGCGCCGGGGTGACGAGCTGGCGCTCCTCGAGGAAGCGGAGCTTCGAGGGGCTGAGGTCGGGGAACTCGGGGTTGAGGCGCGCGAGCACCTGGCCGATGCTGAGGAGCTGAGGCCCGCTCTGCGAGCGGGCCGCCGATGTCGCCGCCATCAGCGGGTCGGCACCCGGTCGGCGCGCGAAGCGTAGAACGTGAGCCGGAACTTGCCCACCTGCACCTCGGCCCCGTCGCTCAGCAGTGCGGAGTCGATGCGCACGCCGTCGAAGTAGGTGCCGTTGAGCGAGCCGAGGTCGTGCACCTGGAACACCGTGCCCGTGCGCACGAACTCGGCGTGACGGCGCGACACCGTCACGTCGTCGAGGAAGATGTCAGCGTCGGGGTGACGGCCGGCGACCGTCGAGTCGGCGTCGAGCAGAAAGCGCGCGCCCACGTTGGGTCCACGGCGGACGACGAGAAGAGCGGACCCCGACGGCAGCGCGGCGATCGCCTCGCGCTCCTCATCCGATACCCCTGCCTCCATCGCAGCGAGCTGCTGGCGGAAGTCCTCGGTGAAGTGCGCGGTCGTGTCGTTCGAGACGGGATCGGGCTTCGCGGGGGTGTTCACCGCGTCGTCAGCTCCCGAACCGCCCGGAACGTCTGTGGCGTCGTCGACCATCGCGCCCTCCTTCAGTTCCCCAGAGTATCGGATGCGGCCGCCCCGTCTACCCGGTCCTGACGCACGAGACGGATCGTCTCGCGGAGGTAGATCGCACCCGCCCACCAGTAGAGGAACGCACCCCACAGCGCGAGCGCCCAGCCGAACGGATCGCTCACGGCGGCGATCGACGGCACCGCCGCACCGAGCACGAGCGTCGGGAGCGCGAACAGCAGCGAGAACGTCGCGACCTTGCCGAGGTGGTGCACCGGGAGGGGGCCGTAGCCGTGCGTCGCGAGCACAGGACCGAGCAGCACGATGCCGATGTCGCGCAGCACGATGAGGATGACGAGCCACCACGGCAGGAAGTCCTGCCACGCGAGGCCGATGAGCGTCGAGAAGATGAAGAGCCGATCGACCGCGGGGTCGAGCACCTGCCCGATGCGGCTCACCTGGTTGAAGCGGCGGGCGACGAAGCCGTCGACGAAGTCGGTGACGCTCGACACGACGATGACGATGAGGGCCCATCCGTACTGCTCCGTTCCGAGCAGCCAGAGGAAGACGGGGATGAGCACGAGGCGCACCGCGCTGAGCACGTTGGGAACCGTCACGACGCGCGAGCTGACAGCCTCCATCCGACCTCCTCGCCGCGAGTCTATCGATGCGTAGGATGCCGCCATGAACCCGCTCCTGATCGTCGTGCTCGTCGCGGCCGCGGTGTGCGCCTTCTGCTGGATCGCCTCGCTCGTGACGAAGGACACGTCCTGGGTGGACCGGCTGTGGTCGGTCGTGCCGGTCGTCTACGTGTGGATCTTCGCCGCCGCATCCGGGCTCTCCGACCCGCGCCTCGTCGTCATGGGCGTGCTCGCGACGCTGTGGGGCGCGCGCCTCACGTTCAACTTCGCGCGCAAGGGCGGCTACACGGGGATGGAGGACTACCGCTGGGCGATCCTGCGCGAGCGGATGTCGCCCGCGCAGTTCCAGGCGTTCAACCTGCTGTTCATCGTGCTGTACCAGAACGCCCTGCTCGTGCTCATCACGCTGCCCGCGCTCACGGCGCTCGAGAGCTCCCGCCCGTTCGGTCCGCTCGATGTCGCGCTCGCCGTGCTCTTCCTCGCGGCCCTCGTGGGCGAGACGGTCGCCGACGAGCAGCAGTGGCGCTTCCACCGATGGAAGGCGGCGGAGGTGGCGGCCGGCCGCGAGCCGTCGCCTCGCTTCCTCCAGACGGGCCTCTGGAGCTGCTCGCGGCATCCGAACTTCTTCTTCGAGCAGGCGCAGTGGTGGCTGTTCTTCCTGATCGGGGCGGTCGCCGCCGGCACGGTGCTCGTCTGGACGGTCGTGGGCGCCGCGCTGCTCACGGTGCTCTTCATCGGGTCGACGATGTTCACCGAGTCGATCACGCGCGGCAAGTACCCGGAGTACGCGGAATACCAGTCGCGGGTCTCCCCGATCGTGCCGTGGTTCCCCCGGCGACACGCCGTAGCGGTTCCCGAGGGCTGAGCGCAAGGGGTTTTCGCGTTTTCGCCTGCGGCGGTTGACTGTTCACGGTCGAACGGACCGCCCAACCGGCACCCCGGAAGGGCACCCCGACCGCGACGGAACCCCGACCGGGGAGCCGAGAAGGAGATGCCACCATGAACATCCTCGCCATCATCATCGCGATCGTCGCCCTGATCCTGCTGTTCACGGGCGGTTTCGTGCAGTCCCTGAACTTCCTCCTGTGGGTGGGGATCGTGCTGCTCGTGATCGCGGCCATCGTGTTCCTGATGCGTTTCATCAGCGGACGCCGCGTGTAACGCACACCACGAGTCGAGCCGGGTGCGGACTCGCCGTCTTCGAGACGGCGGCCGCACCCGGCTCACGTTAACGTGGGGTGATGTCGTGCATCCGCTTCAACACCCCGGCCCAGCGGGCGCAGATGGCGGCGCTCGCCCCGCGCATGCTGACCCCCGAGGAGGTCGCCGCGCAGCATCCGGCTCCCCCCGTGACGGAGTCGAAGCTGCGCCGCCTGCGGCTGCTCGCGGATGACGCGAACCCCAAGATCCGCGAGGCGGCCGCGAGCTCGTACCACGCGCCCGTCGACCTGTACGAGAAGCTCGCCCACGACGACGACGAGGGCGTGCGCGCCGTCGTCGCCCGCAACACCGCCACGCCGTGCGACGTGCTGCGCGAGCTCGCGCACGACGATTCGCCCGTCGTGCGCGGCTGGGTCGCCGTCAACTACTTCGTGCCGGCGGATGTCATGGACGAGCTCGCGGAGGACGACGACCCCGTCGTGCGCGGGCTCGTGCAGTGGAAGGCGACGCTCGCCGAGGAGGCCGCCGCGGAGGCGGCCGCGCAGCGCGAGACCGCCGACGCGCACTAGACGCTAGCCGGCGATCGCGACCGCGAGCTGCGGGTCCAGCTCGGCGAGTTCGGCACGCCATCCGGGCCAGCCCGCGGCGACGCCGGGATGCAGCGGCAGGTGCTCGACCTCGTCGAACGGCACCCAGCGCAGCGACACCGACTCGGCGTCGCCGATGACGGGCTCGAAGACCTCCGTCGCGAGCGCGAGGACGGTCGTGTACGACCAGTAGCCGAAATCGAGGGCCGACTCGGCGAGCACCGTGACGAACTCCGGGCGGACGCCCGCCTCCTCCTCCGCCTCGCGGAGGGCCCCGTCGACGGCGCTCTCATGCTCGTCGTGCCGGGCGCCGCCGGGGATGCCCCACGTGCCGCCGAGGTGGCTCCACTCCGCGCGCAACTGCAGGAGCACACCCGCATCCGGGTGAGCGAGCAGCAGCCCGGCGGCCCCGAAGCGGCCCCAGTAGCGCCCCTGCGGTCCGTCGACCCACGCGTCTCCGGGACCGTGCGGCCGTCGGGCGCGCGGGTCGTGGGCTGCCCGGGTCATGCCGCCAGCCTACGTGCCCGAGCGCCGCGGAACGGCGGATGCGACGCCGCGTGAAGACGCCGGTCGCGATCTCGGGGGTGTGACGTAGGCTCCCCCGCATGGCTGCCGGCATCGTCCCCCCGTACCTGCTCCAGCGCATCGCGGGCGCCGATGCCGAACGCTTCCCGACGGCGACGGCGGCGGCGCGCCGCACCCTCCGCATGGACGAGCCGCGCAGGTCGGCGCGGCTGACCCTCACGGTCGAGGGCGACACCCTCGTCGCCGAGCTGTCGGCCGCCCCCGATCGCGAGATCAGCGACGCCGGCGGGCGGGAGACGCTGCCCGGCCGCGTCGTGCGACGCGAGGGCGGGGCTCCCACGGGCGACGAGGCGGCGGACGAGGCCTACGACGGCCTCGGCGCGACGTTCGACCTCTTCTCGGAGGTGTACGGACGCGACTCGATCGACGGCGCCGGAATGCCGCTGCGCGCGACCGTGCACTTCGGTCGCCTCTACGACAACGCGTTCTGGGACGGCGAGCGCATGGTGTTCGGCGACGGCGACGGCGAGGTCTTCGGCCGTTTCACGCGCTCGCTCTCCGTCATCGGGCACGAGCTCGCCCACGGGGTGACCCAGTTCGCGTCGGGGCTCGTCTACCGCGGTCAGTCGGGCGCCCTCAACGAGTCGGTGTCGGACGTGTTCGGGGTGCTCGTCGAGCAGTACGCGCGCAAGCAGACCGCGACCGAGGCGAGCTGGCTCGTGGGCGAGGGTCTCTTCACCGACGAGGTGGAGGGTTCCGCTCTGCGCTCGATGCGACATCCGGGCACCGCGTACGACGACGACGTGCTCGGCAAGGACCCGCAGCCCGCCCACATGGACGACTACATCGACACACACGAAGACGACGGCGGCGTGCACCTGAACTCGGGCATCCCGAATCGCGCGTTCGTGCTCGCCGCGGAGGCCATCGGCGGGTACGCGTGGGAGCGCGCGGGGCAGATCTGGTACGACACGCTCACCGGCGGGCTCGCGCCTGACGTCGACTTCGCGGCCTTCGCGGCCGCGACGGCGCGCGCGGCCGCAGCGCGTTACGGTGAGACATCGGCGGAAGCCGACGCGGTGCGCGCCGGCTGGGAGCGTGTGGGAGTGACGACGGATGGCGCACGAGCCTGACACGGAGGGCGGTGCGGCCGCGCTCGAGCCGGCCGTCGACATCCGTGTGACGCGTACGGGCGGTGTCGCGGGTATGCGGCGCGGCTGGTGCGTCGAGTCGCCCGAGCCGGAGGCCTGGGAGCCGCTCGTCGAGGCGTGCCCGTGGGACGACGTGCCGGATGCCGAGCTCACCGACGCGGAGCGCGCGGGCGCCGACCACTTCGAGTGGATCATCGAGGTGCTCGCGCCCGAGCCGAGCCGCAGGGCCGCGCTTCCCGACGGGCAGGTCGACGGCCCGTGGCGGGAGCTCGTCGACCGCGTGCGCGGCGAGGGTCGGGCCGTGCGCCCGGCACCCCCGAGGCGTCGCGGCTCCGAGGAGGGCGACCATGGCTGACGCGGGCGTGCGCATCGACGCGTGGCTGTGGGCGGTGCGCGTGACGAAGTCGCGCTCGGCCGCGACGGCGCTGTGCAAGGCGGGCCATGTGAAGGTCGGGGGTGACACCGCGAAGCCCGCGCAGGCGGTGCGCCCGGGCACCGAGGTGCGCGTCGTCACCCCGCACGGGACGCGCATCCTCGTCGTGCGGCAGCTGCTCGTGAAGCGCGTGAGCGCGGCCCTCGCTGCGGCGGCCTTCGACGACCTGACGCCCGCTCCCCCGCCCCGCGAGGAGCGCACCGTCTTCGCGCAGCGCGACCGCGGCATGGGCCGCCCGACGAAGCGCGATCGGCGCGAGATCGAGCGGCTGCGCGGCTACTGATGGCCGTCGCACCCGTGCCGAGCGACCGCGTCTTCGCGGATCGCGTCGAGGCGGGGCGACTGCTCGGCGAGCGGATGCGGGCCGAGCTCGCGACGGACGGCGCGGACCTCGTGCTTGGGCTCCCCCGCGGTGGCGTGCCGATCGCGGCAGAGGTCGCGCGCGCCCTCGACGCACCGCTCGACGTGCTCGTCGTGCGGAAGCTCGGCGCCCCGGCAACCCGGAGTACGCGATCGGGGCGATCGGACCGGGCGGTGCGGCCGTGCTGCCCGCGGAGGGCGAGGTGACGGACCGGGACCTCGCGCGCATCCGGGACCGCGAGCTCGCCGAGCTCGAACGACGGGAGCGTCGCTACCGGGCGGGGCTCGAACCCCTCGCGCTCGACGGGCTGCGGGTCGTGCTCGTCGACGACGGCATCGCGACGGGAGCGACGATGCTCGTGGCCGTGCGGGCATCCCGTGCCCTCGGGGCGCGCGGGATCGTCGCCGCGGCGCCTGTCGCTGCCGCCGATGCGCGTGATGCCGTCGCCCGCGAGGCGGACCGCGTCGTCGTGCTCGAGACCCCCGCCGACTTCTGGGCGGTCGGGCGCTGGTACCGCGACTTCCGTCAGACGGAGGATGCGGAGGTGCTCAGCGCTCTGCGGGCTGCGCGGGGAGCGCCGCCTCGATCGCCGCGATGACCGCGGGGTCGTCGGGCTGCGTCGACGGGCGGAAGCGCGCGATCGTGCCGTCGGGGGCGATGACGAACTTCTCGAAGTTCCAGCTGATGCGGCCGGTCTTGCCGTCGGCATCCGGCACCTTGTGGAGCGTCGCGTAGAGCGGGTGCTTCTTCGGACCGTTGACGCGCGTCTTCTCCATGAGCGGGAAGCTCACGCCGTAGGTCGTCGAGCAGAACTCCTTGATGTCCTCGGCCGAACCGGGCTCCTGGCCCATGAACTGGTTGCACGGGAACCCGACGACGGTGAGGCCGCGGTCGGCGTACTCGCGCTGCAGCTGCTCGAGCTTCTCGTACTGCGGGGTGAGGCCGCAGCGGGACGCCACGTTGACGACCATCACCGCCCCGTCACCGAAGTCGGCGAGCGTCTTACTCTCGCCGTCGATCGTCGTCAAGGGGATGTCTCGAATGCCCACCCGCTCAGCCTACGAGCGGCATCCGTCCTACGCTGGATGCATGGGGATCGAGTTCGCGCACGAGCCTGACGCGCACCGCTACACGATGCGGCGGAACGGCGCGATCGTGAGCGTGCTCGAGTACCGCGACCACGGCTCGAGCGTCGTGTTCCACCACACGGTGACGGTGCCGACCCACCGCGGCCACGGCTACGCGGCGCAGCTCGTCGAATACGCCGTCGACGACGTCGAGCGCTCGGGTCGTCGCATCACGCCGACGTGCTGGTACGTGGCCGAGTGGTTCGACGCGCATCCGGAGCACGCGGGAGCGCTCGCCCGCTGAGATCCGGCTCGCGGAGCGCACCGTCGCACCGTTGCTCAGCGCGGCACGAGGCGGAAGATGCGCAGCGTGCGCCCCGAGGAGCGCTCGTAGCCGCGATAGCCGGGCCAGTTGTCCTCGAGGATGCGCCACACCTCCTCGCGCTCGTCGTCCGTCACAAGCTCGGCGTGCACGCGACGACGCGCGCCCCGGAAGTCGATCTCCGCATCCGGATGCGCGAACAGGTTCCAGGTCCACGCGGGATGCTCGGGGCGCGCGAAGTTCGAACCCGTGATGTAGATGATGCCGTCGCCGAGGGGACAGCACATGAGGAGGGTCTCGCGCGGCAGCCCCGACTTCGCACCGACCGTGTGGAGTCGCAGCGACGGCACGACGGCGCCGCTGATCGGCCCGCGGCGCCCTCCCGTGATGCGCGCCGCGAACCGCTCGAGCGGGGGCATGATCCGGGGTCCGAATGTGCGGAAGAGCCGTGTGCGGCTGACCCACGCGACGGCTGCACGGACGGGGCGGATGGCTGCCACCGTCCCACCCTACGCAGCGCTCGACCCATGCGGGCAGCCTGGTCGGTGCTCCCCTCGTTTTGGGGTGTGCTCGACTTCGAGCGGTGACGTGGCTGTAACACGCCCGAGACAATCGGCTCCTTGACTGGGTGCACCAGCTCATCACCGCACCGTTGCGGGCACAACGGAAGGCGACGACATGATCGACGACATCCTCGGGGAGTGGGATCTCATCCTCGGCGAGAACGGCCGCGGCGAGTGGGACGGCCGCATCGTGTTCCGCCTCGGGGAGGGCCGCATCGTGGTGGCGGACGCGGACCCGGATGCGAGCGGACGGCCGAGCCGCGTGGAGCTCGCCGGCGACACCGTGCGCTTCGAGATGCTCTCGGCAGGGTCCTCGCGCGGGAACGTGCACCACACCTTCGAGCTGACCCTCACCCCCGACGGCACCCTGCGGGGCACGCGACGGCGCGGACTGCTCGCCCGGACGCCCCTCGTGGGTCGCCGCGTGGTCGCCGAGACGGGCGCACAGGCACCGGAGGCGCTCGGCGGCGACACGCACGCGGCGTCCGTGCCCCCGGAGTCGGACGCGCTCGCCGAGATCAGGGCGCGCGCGGCCGCCGCGGCGGAACGCGCGCGCTTCGCCGCGGCGCAGGCCGCCGCAGCGGCAGCCGAGGCAGAGGCGGCCGAGGCGCTCGAGTTCGCGCGACAGGCCGCGGCGCGGGTGGCGGCGGCGCGCGCCGCCGTCAACGAGCTCGGCCGGCCCGCCGACGCGGCGGCGGAGCCGCGCACCGAGGTGCCCTCCGAGGTGCTCGCGATCCTGCCTGCGCCCTCGCAGCCGCCGGTCTTCGCCCCCGCGCCCGGCGCAGCCGCGCCCACCGCGCCCGTCGCGCCCGTCTCCCCTGCGCCCGTCTCCCCTGCGCTCCTCTCCCCCGGGGAGCACGCGCCGGCATCCGTGCTGGACGACTCGTCCGCGGCGGAGGGGCACGAGCCCGAGGACTCGGACGAGGAGTTCAGCGGCTCGCTCGCCGGGTGACCGGGCGGCCGCCGCGCGGTTCGGTCGATGCGCTCGGTGCGCCCGGTGCGCTCACGGGCGCCAGGGCTCGTGCTGGTGCGCGAGCAGCACCTCGGCCGGGTCGAGCGCGAGGATGAGGCGCTGCCCGTCGGTGGTCGGCTCGTCGAGCTCTCCCGACCAGACGGCGGTGTCACCCGCGATGACGACGCGCCCCGCATCCGTCTCGACGACGACGATCTGACTGCCGCGCGTGTGACCCGGCGCGGGCACGAGGAGCACGCCGGGCAGCAGCTCGAGCTCGCCGTCGACGGGCACGTAGTCGAGCGCGGCGTCCGGCGGGTCGACCCACTGGGGCACCGTGTACTCGGGCCCGAGGGCACGTGCGTCGTCGAGCTCGGCCCGCTGCACGTACACGGGGCGGCCCGCGAACATGCGGTTGCCGCCGCAGTGGTCGAAGTGCAGGTGGGTGTTGACGACGATGTCGACCGAGGCGACGTCGAGCCCCCACTCCTCGAGCGGGCGCACGCGGGGGTCGAGGTCGGCGGCCGCCGGGTGGGTCTCGAGCAGGCCCGTGTCGACGAGCACGCGCGCGTCGGGGTGCTCGACGAGGTAGGCGAGCACCGGCATGAGCTCTCCCTCGGCGACGAGGTCGGCGGTGTGGATGGGCGTGATGGTGGCGTGGACCATGGCGCGACTCTAGGGGCGGGCGGCGGCGCGTGTCACGGGTCACGTCACGGGTAACACTGGAGGCATGGCGCGTATCACGGTCGTCCAGGGCGACATCACGACGCAGGAGGTGGACGCGGTCGTCAACGCCGCCAACCGCGCGATGCGGGGCGGCGGCGGGGTCGACGGCGCCATCCACCGAGCCGGGGGTCCCGCGATCCTCGAGGACTGCATCCGTCGCTTCCCCGACGGGCTCGCGACGGGCGACGCCGGCTGGACGACGGCCGGCGAGCTGCCCGCGCGCTGGGTGATCCACACCGTCGGGCCCGACTACGGTTCCGGCGAGCGCGATCGCTCCCTGCTCGTCTCGTGCTACCGGCGCTCGCTCGAGGTCGCCGACGAGCTCGGGGTGCGCACGATCGCCTTCCCGCTCGTGAGCGCGGGCGTCTACGCGTGGCCCCTCGACGACGCGATCGACGCCGCCGTCGGCACCGTCGCATCCGCCGAGACGCCCGTCGACGAGGTGCGCTTCGTCGCGCTCAGCGCGGATGTCGTGGAGCGGATCGCGGCGCGGATCGCGGCCGCCTGACGCGAGCTGGACGCAGAAGAGGGCCACCCGAAGGCGACCCTCTTGCGTTCTGTCGGGCTGACAGGATGACCCGCATGATTGCGGGCCTCTCCTCATGCAGATCATGTCATGGGATGCATGATCTGCATGGTCTTGGTCCCCTTCTGGTCCCCCGCTGGGAGTCGATTGGCGCGGCGGATGCAACATGCAGAGCTGCCTTCCGCGTCATGCTAATCAAGAAACTCTGAGCGTCATCCTGAGCTCGCGTTGCCGAGTGTATAGATGAACTTGCCGACCGCATCAGGGGCTGGCAGGTCGATTCGGAGTCGGATGCTTCCAGCTTTCGGTCCGGTGCCGTTGACGATTGCCGCTCCGCCGAGTTGGTCGAGAAGCGGGCCCATGACGTCTGCTGCATCGGCGGGCAGATGTCCGACGCCGCGTCCGTTGGAGGTGACGGCGACCCCGGCAGGGGATCGTCGCGTGCGGGACTGGGTGCGCAGGACGTAGGCGCGAGGCGCTTGACCGTCGCGTTCACGATCGTTCACCAGGTAGTGGGTTCGTTCCAGCACGACAGGCCGTGTCGGAAGGTGCCGGAGATCGGGTAGTTCGTGGTGGCGGCTGATGCGACCGGTTGTGATGTGCAGAAGTTGTTCCCACCATGCGGGCATGAGCGCCCCTTCTCCTCGGATCGGTATGCCATCACCGAGGCGGAGCACTCTCTCACTATGTCAGCCCGTGCTGCGAATCCTCCGGCCAGCCGCAGGCCCGAACAGATCACGCAGAGGCAATGTCGTTGATCAACGGTATTCTCGGGCGATTGAGCGTAGCGTGAGGAGCATGTGGACAGTTCTTCTCATCTTGCTTGTGGCTTGGGTGGTGCTGTCGATCGTGGGATTCGTGTTCGAGGGCCTGCTCTGGTTGGCCATCATCGGAATCGTGCTCTTCATCGGCACCCTGATCTTCGGGATACTCCGGCAGCGGGCCAAGCGCGCCAAGGCGTAGTCGCCCCGCGCGGGACGCACGGGGCGCGGTCCACCTTCCTTGCCGTTGCGCCCGGGTTTCTACGGGCGTGACGGCCGCTGCCGGGCTGTGGTGCTCTTCTCCACCGAGTTCGTTCGGGCCGGCACGCGTACGTGCAGGGCGCCTGGGCGGACGCTGACGCGGACACGGGTGATGTGGCCGAAGCTGTCGCCGTCGAGTTCGATGAGGTGAGGGGCGTCGAACCGGGCTTCGAACCGGGTTCCTTGAACGTATGCGAGTGCGTGGAGGTCGGGCGTCCGCTGGAGGAGTCGGCGGCTGAGCGGGGAGCGGCGGGCGAGGCCTTGCAGGGTGAGGCGGGTTCCGATCCGTGCCCACCCGAAGCGTCCAGTCGGGCGCATCATCACGACGTCCAACAGCCCGTCATCGATGATCGCAGCGGGGATCAGGAGCATGTTCCCGGTGAGTGTTCCGCAGTTGCCGACGATGACCGTGTGCGCCCGGGTCGACCTCACTCGCCCTGCGTCGATCCGGTAGTCGAGATGGAAGAGCTTGTTCGCGATGACCGAGCGGGCGATCGGTGTGACGTACGCGAGCCAGCCGAGGTGCTTCTTCGCAATGGTGCTCGTGCTCTCCGCCATCTCCGCATCCAGTCCGATACCCGCCATGACCATGAACGTATGCGAACGCCGGGCGCCGCTCTCGTCCTCGAGCTCAGCCACCCCGACATCCACGGACCGGTCCTCACCTGCGAACGCAGCGGAGACGCAGGCGGAGATGTCGTTGAGCGGCGCGCCGACATCACGTGCGAGGAGATTGCCGGTGCCCAGGGGAACCAGCGCGACCGGGATGCGCGTCCCTTGCATCACCTCCGCGACGGCTCGGACCGTGCCGTCGCCGCCGGCGGCCATCACCACCGCCGGAGCAGCAGCGAGAGCGTGCTCCGCGGCGGCCCGGCCCGCGTCGTCGCTGCGGGTCTCGTACCAGCGCGTCTGCGCCCACCCGTGCTGGACTTCATACTCCGCGACCACGGGCCGAAGCCGCTCCAGCGGGGTCTTCACGGGGTTGTAGACGACGGCGGCGTGCCGTCGCCCGGCTGCCGGGTGGTCCCGCGTGCTCACTGCGGGACTGCGGTGACGTAACGGCGCTGCTCGACCAGGGGACAGGTGAACACGTCACGCTCCCCCAGGCCGACACGGTTGATGTACCGCACGATGATCGCATAGGACGCCAGCAACCCGGTCTGCACATACGGCACATCATGGCTCCGGCAGTACGCGGCGATGATGGGCGCTGCCTTGCGCAGGTGAGGACGCGGCATGGACGGGAACAGGTGATGCTCGATCTGATAGTTCAGCCCGCCCATCGCGGTGTCGAGCAGACGACCGCCGCGGACGTTCCGGCTCATCATCACCTGGCGGCGCAGGAAGTCGAAGCTCGCATCGCGCGGCACGATCGGCATCCCCTTGTGGTTCGGGGCGAACGAGACGCCCATGTAGAACCCGAAGAGCCCGAGCTGGACAGCGAGGAACACGAATGCGATACCCGGCGACAGCACGAGGAAGACGAGCACCGGGAACCCGACCAGCCGGATCAGGAGGAACCCGATCTCGACCCATCGCCTGCTCAACGGCCCGCGCGTGACCACCCGACGCACCCCGGACGCATGCAGCGAGACACCTTCCAGGAGCAGGATCGGGAAGAAGAAGATCCCCTGATGCGAGCGCAACCACGACAGGACCCGCCCTCTCGGCGCGGCACGCTCCGGGGCCACGACGATCACCGGCAGCTCAATGTCCGGATCGGACCCCAGCTTGTTCGGGTTCGCGTGGTGGCGGGTGTGCTTGTGCTGCCACCACCCGTAGCTCATCCCCACCAGCAGGTCGCCGAGGACAAGGCTCACCCAATCGTTCCACTTGCCCGAGACGAAGATCTGCCGGTGCGCCGAATCATGCCCGAGAAAGGCGATCTGCGTGAACACCACCGCCAGGAACACCGCCGTGAACAGCTGCCACCAGGTGTCACCGATCCACACGAACACCAGCAGACCACCGGCGAGCACAAGCGGCAGACCGATCAGCTTCGACCAGTAATACCCATACCGGCGACGCAGCAACCCCTGATCCCGGATCGTCTTCGCCAGGGCCGTGAACTCGCTCCCGGCCCGACCGCCGTGTCGATCTGCAGAGCGCGGTGTGGTCGAACGGATCCCATCCATGATGCGCCTCGCATCCTCGGGTCACGGACGTCATCAACGCCCGTGACCACCCTCGTCAGTCCAGTCATCGATGCGGGCACGATCGTCGGTCGCCGCGGCACGCCGATCCCGCTCAGACACTCGTGTCCCGGAGGTGCGGAACGTTACTGATTCCGCGAGAGCCGCGACAGAGGCCGCTCTGTCATGCTCGCCCGCGGCCGCCTCGCGGAACCGGAGCGCCGCCGCATCCTGCCTGGCCCGGACACCCTCGCTGATCTCCGCGAGCCGGTCGGCGAGCACCCCACCGAGACCGTCGCGCAACTCCTCGAGATTCGTGTTCGCGATCTCCAAGCGACGATCCGAGATCGTCACCTCTACGGTCGAGTACCCAGCCTTCGCAAGACGTTCCCGCGTCTCGCTCCCCAGGATCTCCGTGATCTCGTCCCGTTCGGGGCGGCGCGTGAACACCGCCTCCACCGTGTAACGATCCGGGGCCTCATCAGTCATCAGCGCCGCAGGCAACGAACCCACCAGCACCGATCCCAGGCCCAGCGTCGCGGTATCTGCACCGCTCGTTCGTGTCTGTGTCTCCATAGCCCGACGTTACGCCCCCAACATGTACGCCTCACAGGTTCAACCAAACCCGCGCGCGCCGCAGAAACTGAACTGAGAAGCTGACATCGTCGGGGCGTGAGGAACGAATCGGTGACAACTGATCGTTAGTGCCGGGAGGCGCTGGCGGGGAGGATGTCATCATGCCCGGTCCCTATCCGAAAGAGTTCCGCGAAGACGTCGTCGCGGTCGCTCGTAGCCGTGAGAGCGGCGTCACCATCAAACAGATCGCCACCGACTTCGGCATCAGCGAAGCAACGCTGCAGAATTGGCTCCGCCAAGCCGATATCGAAGACGGCAACCGTCCCGGTCGGACCGCCGCCGATGCCGCCGAGGCCCGGGAGTTGGAGAAGCGGATCCGCCTGCTCGAGCAGGAGAACGAGGTCCTTCGCCGTGCAGCGGCGTATCTGTCGAAGGCGAACCTGCGGCTCGGTGGCTCCCCAAAATGACGTACCCGCTCGTATCTGAGCTCGCCGAATCGGGAATCCCCGTGACGGTGTCGTGCCGGGTCCTCAAGCTCGCAAGACAGCCCTACTACCGGTGGCGAAACGATCCCGTCAGGGACGCGGACATGCTCCGCGCGTATCGGATCAACGCGCTGCATGACGCGGGCAGGAGCTGCGGCTCGCGATCGTCCCATCGAGTTCGAAGCCAAGCTAGCCGAGCCGCTCACACTCGCGGCCTAAACCGAACCTGTCACCAGTTCGTTCCTCACGCCCTCAACGCGGCCTCGGCAGACTTACCCCCATCGAGTTTGAGATGATCTACAAGACGCAGAAGCGGCCTGATCACCCCAAACCCCGACTGTCAACGAGACTCGGGGCAGACCCCATGAAAGTCAACAGACTGTTGATGCGCTGGTGGAATGTGGCGAAGACCGCAGCGAGCTCGGGCGGCTCAGAACCGTACAAATCGACAAAGGCGTCAGGCGCGCCGTCGTACTCAGACTGGAGTCGCCGTAGCAGCACATCACGGTCGGGTATGGCGGCAGAATCCCACATCCGCCGGGTTCTGGACGGATCGGCGCGGAGGGAAGGTGAAAGCCCCGACAGGAATCTCAGTCCTATCGGGGCGTTCCGTCGGGCTGACAGGATTTGAACCTGCGACCCCTTGACCCCCAGTCAAGTGCGCTACCAAGCTGCGCCACAGCCCGTGGCTTGTGCCGATGACCGGCACGGCTACCTACCTTACCGTGTCCGGAGGGTGCCGGATGCCGCATCCGCCTCCGCGCGCCACGCGCCGCATCCGCCGCTCCCCCGCGTCGGCACCCGGGCGTATTCTCGATGCCGCGGAGGCCGGCCGCTCGTCACGAGAGGAGAGGCAGGCATGGTCGTCAACGGCGACCCGCAGGACGGGCTCGACGCCGCCACCCGGGCGCGCGCCGGCTACCGCGGAGAGTGGCATCCGATGCTCGCCGCGGTCGAGGGGCCCGTCGGCACGTGGACGATGACGGCGCCCGACGGCGGGCGCTACGCGGTCATCCGGATGCTGCGGCTCGGCGACGAGACCGGGTACCGCGCCGTCACGTGGGCGGAGCGCTCGCCCGACCGGCAGCTCATCGGCTACTACCGCAGCCTTCGAGCGGCTGCGGCGGCCGCCCACCGGCGCTATCTCGCGGGCCACGGGCCGCGCGGGTTGCCTGCCGTCGGGCACGCCTCCGCGCGGCGCTAGCCTCGGCTCATGCCCTCCGATCGTGCCCGATCCCTCGACGCCACCGACCCGCTGCGGGCCTACCGCGGGCGCTTCGTGCCGAGCGAGGGGGTCGTCGCGTACCTCGACGGCAACTCCCTCGGGAGGCCGCTCACGGCATCCGTCGAGCGCCTCGACCGCTTCGCGCGGGAGGAGTGGGGCGGGCGCCTCATCCGCGGCTGGGACGAGGGCTGGCTCGACCTGCCGCTCATCCTCGGTGACGCCCTCGGCGAGCACGTGCTCGGCGCGGCGCCCGGCCAGGTCGCGGTCGCCGACTCGACGTCCGTGCTCATCTACAAGCTCGCCCGTGCCGCTCTCGACGCACGCCCGGGACGCGACGAGGTCATCGTCGACCGCGGCAACTTCCCGAGCGACCGCTACCTCCTCGAGGGCATCGCCGCCGAGCGCGGGCTCACGCTGCGCTGGCTCGACCCCGACCCCGCGGGCGGCGTCACGCCGGAGGCCGTCGCGGATGCCGTGAGCGAGCGCACGGCGCTCGGACTCTTCAGCTCGGTCGCCTACCGCTCGGGCCACCTCGCCGACATGCGCGGAATCACCACCGTGCTGCACGACGCGGGCGCACTCGCCATGTGGGACCTGTGCCACAGCGCGGGCGTCGTGCCGACACCGCTCGACGCGTGGGGCGTCGACCTCGCGGTCGGGTGCGGGTACAAGTACCTGAACGGCGGCCCGGGCGCACCCGCGTTCCTGTACGTGCGGCGTGAGCTGCAGGGCGAGCTGCGGCAGCCCGTCCAGGGCTGGATGGGCTCGCACGCGCCCTTCGAGATGGGGCAGGGCTACCGGCCGGCCGACGGCATCCGCGGCTTTCTCACGGGCACTCCCCCGATCCTCGCGATGCAACCCCTCGTCGACATGGTCGCGCTCATCGCCGAGGCGGGCCTCGACGTCATCCGGGCCAAGTCGATCGCGCTCACTGAGTACGCGATCGAGCTCGTCGACGCCGAGCTGCCGGATGCGCGCCTCGCCTCCCCGAGCGACCCGGCGCAGCGAGGCGGTCACGTCACGATCGACCACCCGCGGTTCGCGGAGCTGCTGCCGCGTCTCTGGGCGGCGGGCGTCATCCCGGACTTCCGTCGGCCCGACGGGCTGCGGCTCGGCTGCTCGCCGCTCTCGACGTCGTTCGCCGAGGTCGAGGCGGGAGTGCACGCGATCCGCGAGGCCCTGGCGGCGTAGCCCGGCGCGAAACCTCGTCGCCACACGGGCCGCGTAGCCTGAACGGATGACCGACGCCACCTCGTACCTCGACGCGCTCACGCGCGTGATCCCCGACTTCCCGGAGCCCGGCATCCGGTTCCGCGACCTCACGCCCGTGTTCGCCGACGGTGCCGCTCTCGCGGCCGTCGCGGATGCGCTCGTCGCGCCCTTCGAGGGTCGGTTCGACGTCATCGCGGGCGTCGAGGCGCGCGGCTTCGCGCTCGCCGCCGCCGCCGCGGCACGCTCCGGGCACGGGCTGCTGCTCGTGCGGAAGAAGGGCAAGCTGCCCGGCGAGACGCTCAGCGAGAGCTACGCGCTCGAGTACGGCGAGGCGACGCTCGAGGTGCACACCGACCAGCTGCCGGCGGGCACGCGCGTGCTGCTGGTCGACGACGTGCTCGCCACGGGTGGCACGCTCGGCGCGTCGCAGCGGCTCATCGAGCGCGCGGGGTGGGTGCTCGCGGGCACAGCCGTCGTGCTCGAGCTCGACGGCCTCGGCGGGCGCGAGAAGCTCGCACCGCGCGAGGTCGTCGCGCTCCAGCGCGCCTGAGCGTCCTCTGCGGCTCGGCGTCAGGACGGGGACGCGGCCAGCTCGTCGGGGTGGTTCGGCGTCCACGCGAACCAGCCGCCGTCGGACGGGACGACCGCCCAGTCACCGCACGCCCACACGTCGTCGGCCTTGAACACATCCGGGGCCCCCTCGACGGCGAACGCGGGAGCGGAGCGGCGCTCCACCTCGGCGCACAGCGACTCGTCGAGCTTGGAGTCGCTCGTCAGCAGGATCGTGACGACCTCGCCGTCGGTCTTCTCGCGGATGCGGATGTCGGCCGCGTCGTCGGGCACCCAGGGCGCCGAGCCCGCCCACTCGGTCGTGAGGTCGGCTGCGGACGCGAACTCGACGCTGCGCTCCTGATAGAGCACCTCGTCGACGATCGAGCACCCGCTCAGCAGGACGGCCGCGGGGATGACGGCGGCGAGGGCGAAGGCTGCGGGGCGACGGTTCTTCATCATGCATCCAGCCTCGCGGGGGCGGGGTGTCGCGGGCGTCGGGCGGGCGTCGGAAGCGGGTCCGCCCAGAGGATGACGCGCCCCCGCTGCTCGCGCACCGCCCCGCCGCTCCCCCGCTGGTTGAGTAGCGCCGCGCCGTGCGCGCAGCGCTCGGCACGACGCGTATCGAAACCCTCGCACCGCGTATCAACAGCGGGCCATGGATGCAGTCCCTCCGCACGTGATGCGTCCCTCGGGTTTCGATACGCCGTGCGTCGCGCCCTCCGGGCACGGCGCGCGGCACTCAACCAGCGGTGAACCAGCGCGATTGCCTATCGAAACCCCGCGTCCGGCGACGTGCCCCCCTCCCGTTGGTTGAGTAGCGCCGCGCGCGAAGCGCACGACGCGTATCGAAACCCTCGCACCCGCGTATCAACAGCGGGTCACGGGATGCGTTGCCTCCGCACGTCATCCGTCCCTCGGGTTTCGATACGCCGTGCGTCGCGCCTCCGGCGCGGCGCGCGGCACTCAACCAGCGGTGAACCAGCGCGATTGCCTATCGAAACCCCGCGTCCGGAGACGTGCCCCCCCTCCCGTTGGTTGAGTAGCGCCGCGCGCGAAGCGCACGACGCGTATCGAAACCCTCGCACCCGCGTATCAACAGCGGGTCACGGGATGCGTTGCCTCCGCACGTCATCCGTCCCTCGGGTTTCGATACGCCGTGCGTCGCGCCCTATGGGCGCGGCGCGCGGCACTCAACCAGCGGTGAGACGTGCGCGGCCGCGAAGCGGCCACGTCGGCGTAGCCGACCGAGTGCGGAGTCGGCGAAGCCGGCCGCTGCTCGGCGTCAGCGCGGGTTACGTCAGCGACCCCGTCATCCCCATGCGCGCGAGCACCGCGTCCTCGATGACCTGCACGACGTTGTAGAGCACGAGGGTCACGAGGGTGATGACGGCGACCGACGCCCACAAATCGTCAAAGCGCGCGGAGGCGGAGAACTTCTGGATCATCCCGCCGATGCCCGTTCCTGTCGACAGCCACTCGGCGAGCAGCGCACCCGTGACGGCGCCGGGCACAGAGACGCGCGCCGCGACGAAGAGCGACGGCAGGGCACCTGGGATGCTGACCTTCCGCAGCTGCGTGAGCCGCGATCCGCCGTACACCGCGACGAGGTCGAGGCTCTCCCGGTTCGCCCGCGACAGCCCGAACATGACGGATGCGAGGGCCGGGAACAGCACGACGATCGACCCGATGACCGCGACCGACGCGACCGTGCCGCGTCCCGTGAGCAGGATGATGACGGGCGCGATCGACACGAGCGGCACGGTGCGCAGCACGAGCGCGAGCGGCATGACCCCCGCCTCGACGGCACGTGAGAGCGAGAAGAGCACGGCGAGCAGGATCGCGACCGCCATGCCCACGACCCAGCCGAGCGCGGCATCCTGAAGCGTCTGCGCGAGCAGCGGCGCGAGCGCCGCCCGATGGGCCTCAGCTGACTTCTCAACCGCCACGCCGGGGGCGTCGACGAAGAGGTGGTCCCACACGTCGAGCGGTCCCTTGGCGACGTAGGGCGAGATGCCCGTGAGGCTCACGACCGCCTGCCACAGCAGCAGCACGATCGCGAGCGTCAGGAGCGCGTTGAGGAGCGAGCGCCCGACGGTGCGTGCGACGATCACGGCGCCGCCCTCCCCGCGACCCACGGCGTCACGAGCCGCGAGACGAGCCCCACGAGCGCGTAGCCGATGAGGGCGACGACCGCGCACAGCAGGAATACGACCCACACGCGCGTCGAGTCGAGGTTGCCCTGCAGGCGGATGAGGGTGATGCCGACGCTGCGGTCGGTCGCGCCCATGTACTCCCCCAGCACGGCGCCGAGGAAGGCGCTCGGCACGGCGATCTGCAGGGCGTTGAGGATGCTCGGGGCCGCCGCGATGAGGCGCACCTTGGTGAGCTGCGTCCACCGCCCGCCGCCGAAGACGCGCACGACATCGAGGCTCGCGCGATCGGCGGCGCGGAACCCCGCGAGCGCGCCCACGACGGTCGTGAAGAATACCGCGAGCGCCGCGAGGAACACGGCGGTCGCCGACGGGTCTCCCGCGCGCTTCGCCCCGCCGAGCACGACGATCGCGATGCCGCCCACGGCGACGACGGGCAGGCAGTACGACACGACGGCGATCTGCGTCACGATGGGCTCGATGCGCGGCACGAGCAGCACGGTCGCGGCGAGCAGCAGCGCGATGCCGTTGCCCCACGCGAAGCCCAGCAGCGCCTCGGTGATGGTCACGCGGAACACGTCCCAGTACGCGACCGGCCCGTCGGCCACGAGCTGCGAGAGCACCGCGTACGGGCTCGGCACGGGTGTGAAGTCGGTGCCGGCGGGCGGTGTGAATACAGTCGCCGAGAACAGCCACCACACCGCGACGAGCGCGACCGCGCCCACGACCCCCGCGAGCCAGCGCGGCATCCCGCGACGCCGTGAGCCGGATGCTGCGGCCACGTCACGCCTCCGCTTCGGCACGCCCGTCGGCGCCGAACAGCAGCTCGGATACGCGGTCGACGAGGGCGTGGAACTCGGGGGTGCGCATGAGCTCGGGCGTGCGCGGACGCGGCAGGTCGACCTCGATGATCTCCTTCACCCGTCCCGGCCGCGGCGACATCACCGCGACGCGGTCGGAGAGGAAGATCGCCTCCTGGATGCCGTGCGTCACGAGGAGCGTGGTGGCGGGCTTCTCGGTCCAGATGCGCAGGAGCTCGAGGTTGAGGTTCTGGCGCGTCATGTCGTCGAGGGCGCCGAACGGCTCGTCGAGCAGCAGCACGGAGGGCTTGAGCGCGAGGGCGCGCGCGATCGAGACGCGCTGCCGCATCCCGCCCGAGAGCTGCGCGGGCTTCGCCTTCTCGAACCCCGTGAGCCCCACGAGGGCGATGAGCTCGTCGATGTACGCCTCGTCGGGTTTGCGGCCCGCGACCTCGAAGGGCAGGCGGATGTTGGCGCGCACGCTCCGCCAGGGAAGGAGCGCGTGGTCCTGGAACGCGATGCCGAGCTCGCTCGCCCTCCGCAGCTCGTGCGGCGTCTTGCCGTCGACGCGCACCTCGCCCGTCGTCGGCTCCTCGAGGTCGGCGAGGATGCGCAGGATCGTCGACTTGCCGCATCCGGAGGGCCCGAGCAGCGCGAGGAACGAGCCCTGGTCGGTGTGCAGCTCGGTGTCCTGCAGCGCCTGCACGGTGCGGCCCCGCCCGACGCTGAACGTCTTGCTGAGGCCGTCGATCCGGATGCCGGTGCCCGGGGTCACCCGAGCACCGGCATCCGCTGTTGCTTCGATCGTCATGTCAGCCGAGGTAGGCCTTCAGCTCGGGGAGCTCGGCGTAGATCTCGTCGAGGATCGAGGTGTCGAAGAGCTGCTCGACCGTGACCTCCCAGCCGGCGGCCGCGAGCGACGCGACCGTCTGCGCCTTCAGCTCGTCGGAGATCGTGAAGAGGCCGTTCGCCTCGGTCTCCTCCGTGCTGATGAGCAGCTTCTGCGCGTCGAGGCCCATGCCGGTCTTGACCGGGTCGAGCGCGCCGAAGACCGACTCGAGCCCGTCGGCGTTCTCGGCCGCGGCCTTGTTGTAGTAGGTCTCGATGAGCGAGACGGTCGCGTCGGTCGGCTGCTGGAACACGTCGGTCCAGCCCTTGATCTCGGCGATGAGGAACGCCTTGAGCAGCTCGCGGTTCTCGGCGAGGAACTGGTCGGTCACCGAGAAGGTCTCGGCCACGTACGGCACGCCATTGTCGGCGTACGGCAGGTTGGTGACCGCGTAGCCCGCGAGCTCGACCGTGAGGGCCTCGTTCGTAAGGTAGGCCATGAAGCCGTCGACCTCGCCGTTCATGAGGGGCGTCGGGTCGAAGTCGACCGGCACGACCTCGACCTCGTCGGGCGAGATGCCGTTGGCGTTGAGGATCGCCGCGAAGACGCTCGCGTTGGAGTCCTGCACGCCGATCTTCTTGCCGACGAGGTCGGCGGGCGTCTGGATGTCGGCGCCGTCGGTGAGCGAGAGGATCGTGAAGGGGTTCTTCTGGAACGTCGCGCCGATGATCTTGAGCGGGGCGTCCTGCTCGGCGATCGCGGCGCCGATCGAGGCGGCGTCGGAGAGGGCGACCTGCACGGTGCCCGAGAGCAGCTTCGCGACGCCCGTGTCGGGGCCCGAGATGCCGATGACCTCCGAGAAGCCGGCCTCGTCGTAGTAGCCGTTCTCGTAGGCGTAGAACTCGCCCGCGAACTCCTCGTTCTTGATCCACGAGTACTGCACGCTGATCTCGCCGTAGGAGGCGCCATCGGCGTCGTCGCCGGCCTCGGCGGAGTCGCCCGGCGCGCACGCCGAGAGCACGAGCAAAGAAGCGGCGGATGCGGCGAGCGCGGCGGCGAGGCGCCGTGCGGTCGTGCGGGTGGTGGAGCGGGCGGCGGTGCCTGTCGTGGGTGCCATGCGGCGGTGATCCCTTCGGGTGATGAGGGCTGGGAATGCGATTGCCGCCGACGGTAGCGACGCCACGTTTCCGCCTGCGTGCGTGGGTGTTTCCGCGCTGTTACGCCCACCTCCCGAAGTCGATCAGAAATGAGGAAGCCCGATGTCCGCATCCCTCGTTAGCGTTTCGGTATGACCACCACGCACCCCGCAGACGGCCACGACACCATCCGCGTCACCGGCGCCCGCGAGAACAACCTCAAAGACGTGAGCCTCGAGCTGCCGAAGCGGCGGCTCACGGTCTTCACGGGCGTCTCGGGTTCCGGCAAGAGCTCGCTCGTCTTCGGCACGATCGCCGCCGAGTCGCAGCGCATGATCAACGAGACCTACCCCGCGTTCGTGCAGGGCTTCATGGCCTCCCTCGCGCGCCCCGACGTCGACGGACTCGAGGGGCTCACGACGGCGATCATCGTCGACCAGGAGCGCCTCGGCGCGAACTCGCGGTCGACCGTCGGCACGGTCACCGACGCGAACGCGCTCCTGCGCATCCTGTTCAGCAGGCTGGGCGAGCCGCACATCGGCTCGCCGCAGGCGTTCTCGTTCAACATCCCGACCGTGCGGGGCGGCGGTGCCATCACGATCGAGAAGGGCGACGGCGTCAAGAAGGTCGTGCGCGACTTCGCGCAGCTCGGCGGCATGTGCCCGCGCTGCGAGGGCATGGGGCAGGTGAACGACATCGACCTCGCGCAGATCTACGACGCCGACAAGTCGCTCAACGAAGGCGCCATCACCGTGCCGGGCTACACGGCCGACGGGTGGGGCACGCGCATGTACGCCGACTCGGGATTCTTCCCCGCCGACCTGCCGATCCGCGACTTCACCGAGCAGCAGCTGCACGACTTCCTCTACAAGGAGCCCACGAAGGTCAAGGTCAGCGGCATCAACATCACCTACGAGGGCCTCGTGGCGCGCATCCAGAAGTCGATGCTCTCGAAAGACCCGGATGCCATGCAGCCGCACATCCGCGCGTTCGTCGAGCGGGCGGTCGCCTTCCAGCCGTGCCCGGAGTGCGCGGGCACGCGCCTCAACGAGGGCGCGCGCTCGTCGAAGATCGCGGGGATCTCGATCGCCGATGCGTGCGCCATGCAGATCACCGACCTCGCGGAGTGGGTGCGGGGCCTCGACGAGCCGAGTGTCGCGCCGCTCCTCGCCACCCTCCGCCACCTGCTCGACTCGTTCGTGAGCATCGGCCTCGGCTACCTCTCCCTCGACCGCGCCTCGGGCACGCTCTCGGGCGGCGAGGCGCAGCGCACGAAGATGATCCGCCACCTCGGGTCGTCGCTCACCGACGTCACCTACGTCTTCGACGAGCCGACCGTCGGCCTGCACCCCCACGACATCCGCCGCATGAACGAGCTGCTGCTGCGCCTGCGCGACAAGGGCAACACGGTGCTCGTCGTCGAGCACAAGCCGGAGGCGATCGCGATCGCCGACAACGTCGTCGACCTCGGCCCGCGCGCGGGCTCGGCGGGCGGGCAGATCGTCTTCGAGGGCACCGTCGACGAGCTGCGGAAGGCCGACACCCTCACGGGCCGGCACCTCGACGACCGCGCGCGGCTCAAGGATGCGGTGCGCGCGCCGAACGGCAGCCTCGAGATCCGCGGCGCGTCCACGCACAACCTCCAGGACGTCGACGTCGACATCCCGCTCGGCGTGCTCGTCGTCGTGACGGGCGTCGCGGGGTCGGGCAAGAGCTCGCTCATCCACGGCTCTGTGTCGCCACGCGAGGGCGTCGTGACGGTCGACCAGGGCGCCATCCGCGGGTCGCGCCGCAGCAACCCCGCCACCTACACGGGCCTTCTCGAGCCGATCCGCAAGGCCTTCGCGAAGGCGAACGGCGTGAAGCCGGCTCTCTTCAGCGCCAACTCGGAGGGCGCGTGCCCCAACTGCAACGGCGCGGGCGTCATCTACGTCGAGCTCGGCGTCATGGCGGGCGTCGAGACCCCGTGTGAGGTGTGCGAGGGCCGCCGCTTCGACTCCTCCGTGCTTGAGTACCGCCTGGGCGGCAAGGACATCAGCGAGGTGCTCGCGATGCCCGTGAGCGAGGCGCTCGAGTTCTTCTCGGGCGGCGAGGCGAAGCTGCCCGCCGCATCCGCCGTGCTCCAGCGCCTCGTGGATGTGGGTCTCGGCTACCTCAACATCGGGCAGCCGCTCACGACCCTCTCGGGCGGCGAGCGGCAGCGGCTCAAGCTCGCCGTGCACATGGCGGAGGAGGGCGGCCTCTACGTGCTCGACGAGCCGACGACCGGCCTCCACCTCGCGGATGTCGAGGCCCTTCTCGGCCTGCTCGACCGCCTCGTCGAGGCGGGCAAGTCGGTCATCGTCATCGAGCATCACCAGGCGGTGATGGCGCACGCCGACTGGATCATCGACATCGGCCCGGGCGCGGGGCACGACGGAGGTCGCGTCGTGTTCGAGGGCACGCCGGCGCAGCTCGTGGCCGACCGCTCGACCCTCACGGGGCAGCACCTGGCGGAGTACGTCGGCGCGGTGTAGGCATGGAGGCATGCCCACCGTGCACCTCACCGGCGATCCGGATGCCGACCGACTCCTCTCCGACAGCCCGCTCGCGCTCCTGATCGGGATGCTGCTCGACCAGCAGGTGCCCATGGAGACCGCGTTCGCGGGGCCCGAGAAGCTGCGTACACGGATGGGCGGCGAGCTCGACGCGGCCGCGATCGCGGACGCCGACCCCGAGGCCCTCGCGGAGCTCTTCAAGGAGTCCTCCGCCATCCACCGCTTCCCCGGGTCGATGGCGGCGCGTGTGCAGGCGCTGTGCCGCACGATCATCGACGACTGGCACGGCGACGCAGCGGCGATCTGGACCGAGGGCTCCCCCGACGGCGCGACCGTGCTGCGCCGCCTCAAGGCCCTCCCGGGCTTCGGTGACCAGAAGGCCCGGATCTTCCTCGCGCTCCTCGGCAAGCAGTACGGCTTCGACGGCGCCGGCTGGCGCGAGGCCGCCGGCGCCTACGGCGAGGAGGGCTCGTACCGCTCGGTCGCCGACATCGTCGACGCGGAGTCGCTGCAGAAGGTGCGCGCGGCGAAGAAGGCCGCGAAGGCCGCCGCGAAGACCGCCAAGGCCTGACGTGCGGCCGACCCCGCTCGTTCTGCGTCTCGCCCGGCGCTACTGGGCGGTGACGCTGACCCTCGCGGTCGGCCTCGCCGGCATCCTGCTCGCCCTCGCGGGCGCGGGCCGGCTCGTGCAGTGGGTGTTCAGCGCCTACGCCCTCGCGATCGCCGTCTGGCAGGCGATCGGGATGCTGCGCGAGCTGCTGCGAGGGCACTTCGGCCTCGACGTGCTCGCCGTCACGGCGATCGTCGCGACCGTCGCCGTGGGAGAGTTCGTGGCCGCGCTGGTCGTCGTGCTCATGCTCACGGGCGGCGAGGCGCTCGAGGACTACGCGAACCGACGCGCCAAGCGGGAGCTCGACGCGCTGCTCGCCCGCGCTCCCCTGCGCGCGCACGTGCAGCGCGACGGCGGCATCCACGACGTCGACGTCGCGGAGGTCTCCGTGGGCGACGTGCTGCTCGTGCGGCCGGCGGAGCTCATCCCCGTCGACGGGGTGCTGCTGTCGCCCTCGGCGAGCGTCGACCAGTCCTCGCTCACGGGCGAGAGCATCCCGGTCGAGAAGACCGGGGGCGACGAGCTGCTCTCCGGCTCGGTCAACGGCGCGGATGCCGTCGAGCTGCGCGCCACCGCGACGGCCGCGGCGAGCCAGTACCAGCAGATCGTGGCGCTCGTCGCGGAGGCCTCCGCGAGCCGCGCCCCCGTCGTGCGCCTCGCCGACCGCTTCGCCGTGCCGTTCACGCTCTTCGCGCTCGCTCTCGGCGCCGTCGCGTGGATCGTGTCGGGCACGCCCAACCGCTTCGCCGAGGTGCTCGTCCTCGCGACGCCGTGCCCGCTGCTCATCGCGGCCCCGGTCGCGTTCGTCGGCGGCATGAGCCGTGCGGCGCGCGACGGCATCATCGTCAAGGGCGGCAGCGTGCTCGAACGCCTCTCCGCGGCCCGCACCCTCGTGTTCGACAAGACGGGCACCCTCACCCACGGGGCCCCCGTCATCACCGCCGTCCGCCCCGAGCCCGGATTCACGGAGGACGAGCTGCTCGCGGCCGTCGCGAGCGCCGAGGAGTACTCCTCGCACGTGCTCGCCGCCTCCATGATCCGCGCGGCGGAGGAGCGGGGCCTCACGCGCACCGAGGCGACGCGCGCCCGTGAGGTCGCGACGAACGGCGTCGACGCGGAGATCGCCGGCCGTCGGGTGGTCGTCGGCAAGTTCCGCTTCGTCGCCGAGCACGCCCCGGATGCGCGACGCACCCGCATCGAGCCCGGCGAGCTCGCCGTCTACGCCGCGATCGACGGCGCCTACGCGGGCGCGATCCTCGCGAGCGACACGGTGCGGGAGAACGCGGGCGCGACGCTCGATCGCCTGCGCGCCCTCGGCATCCGTCGCGCCGTCATGCTCACGGGCGACGCGCGCGAGACCGCCGAGCACGTGGCGGCGGGCCTCGGCATCGCCGAGGTGCGCGCCGAGTGCCTGCCCGCCGACAAGGTCGAGACGGTCGCGGGCATCGAGGAGCGCCCGGTCGTCATGGTCGGCGACGGCGTCAACGACGCCCCCGTGCTCGCCGCGGCGGATGTCGGCATCGCGATGGGCGCGAAGGGCGCGACCGCGGCGAGCGAGTCCGCCGACGCCGTCGTCCTCGTCGACGACATCGCGCGCGTCGCCGACGCGGTCGTCATCGGCCGACGCACGGTCTCCGTCGCGCTGCAGAGCATCTGGCTCGGCATCGCGGTCTCCGTGGGCCTCATGCTCGTGGCGGCGTTCGGCTTCATCCCCGCGACGGCGGGCGCCCTGCTGCAGGAGGCCGTCGACCTCGTGACGATCCTCGCGGCCCTGCGCGCGATCGGCTCACGGCGCGACGACACCCGCCTCGCGTCGGCGGCCGCGATCCGCGAGGCCGCCCCGGTCAGCTGATCCCGAGCCGCTCGAGCGAGCTGCGGATGGTCGCTGCCGACTCCGCGAACCGCTCGCGCTCCTCGTCGTCGAACGGCACCTCGATGACGCGCCGCACACCCGTCGCGTCGACGACGCTCGGCACCGAGAGGGCGACGCCGCTGACGCCGAGGTAGCCGTCGAGCACGCTCGACACGGGCAGCACGGCGCCCTCGTCGCGCAGGATCGCCTCGACGATGCGCGCCCCCGAGAGCCCGATCGCGTAGTTCGTCGCGCCCTTGCCCGCGATGACCGCGTAGGCCGCGTTCTTCACCTCGTCGGCGATGCGATCGAGCTCGTCGCGCGCGAGCGGGCCGCCGCCGGCATCCCAGTGCCCGAGCGGCACCGGACCGATACGCGCTTGCGACCACAGGGCGAACTCGGAGTCGCCGTGCTCGCCGACGATCATGGCGTGCGTGCTCGATGCCGCGACGCCGAGCCGCTCGGCGAGCAGCCAGCGCAGGCGGGCGGAGTCGAGCACGGTGCCCGACGCGAAGACGCGCGAGGCGGGCAGTCCCGAGAACCGCTGGGCGGCCACCGCGAGCACGTCGCACGGGTTCGACACGATCACGAATACGGCCTCCGGTGCGCGCTCGACGAGCTCGGGCATGAGGTCGCGGATGATTCCCACGTTGACGCCCGCGAGCTCGAGCCGCGTCTGGCCGGGCTTCTGCTTCGCCCCCGCGGTGATGACGACGACGTTCGAGCCGGCGACGATCGACAGGTCGGCGCCGCCCGTGATGCGCGAGGCGCCCGTGAAGGGCGTGCCGTGGGCGAGGTCGAGCGCCTCCGCATCGACACGCGCCTTGTCGATGTCGTAGAGCGCCACCTCGCGTGCGGTGTTGCGGATGAGGGCGGCGTAGGCGGTCGAGGTGCCGACGGCGCCCGCCCCGATGACGCTGAGCTTCGCGTTCTCGATGACGGCCATGCGACGATCCTGACGGATGCCGTGGGCGCGCGACAGGCCTGAGGTCCCGCGATCCGAGGGGGCTCAGGTGCGCACGAGCGGGAGGAACACCTCGTCGACGATCGCGAGGATCTCCTCGTCGGGCACCGGACCGAGACGCAGGATCGCCTCCGACCGGAACAGGTCGAAGGGCACCCGGAGCACGCGCTCGCTCAGATCGGGGCGCGCCTCGCCGCGCTCGACGGCGCGGGCCACGATCTCGGGCACGAGGCTCGGACGGTCGCCGAGGAGTCGGGCGCGGAGATCGGCGGGTGTGACGCCGGTCTCGGCGTAGAAGCCGGCGAGCTGCACGCTCAGCACGACCCACATCCCGAGCCGGTGGGAGTTCGAGTAGCGCAGCAGCTCGATCATGTCCTCGCGGAGGCTGCCCGTGTCGGGCGCGACGCGCGGCGTGCGGCGGCCGAGGCGCGCGACCGTCGCGAGCACGAGATCCGTGCGCGTGGGCCAGCGCCGGTAGAGCACGGCCCGGCTCGTGCGAGCGCGCGCGGCGACGCCCTCGTAGGTGAGGCCGCCGTAGCCCTTCTCGCTGATCTCGTCCCAGACGGCATCGAGGATCGCGTTCTCGAGTTCCTCACCGCGTCGTCGCGTCGCCTTCTCAAGAGTCACTTGCGTATCTTATCGCGCCGGCGTATCTTCCCAAGAGACATTTCTGTTTCTTATTCCCCATCCGAGGTCCCCATGACGCGCACCCCCGCCACCTCACCAGCGTCCGCCTCCACCAAGGAAGTCGAGGACGGCCGCATCTCCCGCGGGGTCATGAGCACCGCATGGGTGCTCATCATCGGCGGCTTCGCCGGCATTCTCGACACGACGATCGTCGCGATCGCGATCGACACCCTCGCGCGCGAGTTCGCCGTGCCCGTCGCCACCATCCAGTGGGTCTCGACGGGCTACCTGCTCGCCCTCGCCGTCGCGATCCCCCTCACCGGATGGGCGCAGACGCGCTTCGGCGGCAAGCGGCTCTGGATCGCCGCGCTCGCGCTCTTCCTCCTGGGCTCCGTGCTGTGCGCCGTCGCGTGGGACGCGACGAGCCTCATCGCGTTCCGGGTCATCCAGGGCCTCGGCGGCGGCGTCATGTTCCCGCTCATGCAGTCGCTCGCCGTACAGGCGGCAGGCGGGCGCATGAAGGGTATGGGACGGATGATGGCGATCGTCACCGTGCCCGTCGCGCTCGGCCCCATCCTCGGCCCCGTCATCGGCGGGCTCATCCTGAGCGACCTCACGTGGCAGTGGCTCTTCCTCGTCAATGTGCCCGTCGTGCTCGTCGGCATCGCCCTCGCGGCCTGGAAGCTGCCCGACGACTCCGCGCGGCGCACGCGGGCCCGCCTCGACATCCTCGGCCTGCTGCTGCTCGCGCCGGGGCTCGCGCTCGTGCTGCTGGGGCTCTCGAACGTCGAGTCGGGCGACGGCGTAGGCAGCCTCGCGGTGCTGCTGCCCGTCGTCACCGGCGCGGTGCTCGTCGCTGCGTTCGTCTGGTGGTCGATCGCGCACCGCGAGCGTTCACTCGTGCAGGTGCGGATGCTGGCCCGCCGCACGGTCGGAAGCGCCGCCGCCGTGCTGTGGCTCTCGGGCGCGGCGCTCTACGGCGCGATGCTGCTGTTGCCCCTCTACTGGCAGATGCTGCGCGGCGAGACCGTGCTGACGGCCGCGCTCCTGCTCATCCCCCAGGGGATCGGATCGCTCGCGGCCCGCCCCGTCGCGGGCCTGCTCATCGAGCGCGTCGGCCCGCGCGTGCTCTCGATGATCGGCTTCGGCGTCATGGCGGCCGGCACGCTCCCCTTCGCGTTCGCCGACGCGGGCACGTCGAACGTCTGGCTCTCGGCCGTGCTCGTGCTGCGCGGACTGGGGCTCGGCACCGTGCTCATCCCCCTCATGACGGTGTCGATGACGGGGCTCACGCACGATGAGATCCCGCAGGCCACGATGATCACGCGGATCGCGCAGCAGGTCGGCGGCGCGTTCGGCACGGCGATCCTCGCGGTCGTGCTCACCTCGATGCTCACCGCCGATCCCGCCGCAGCGTTCGACGCCTTCCATGTCGCGTTCTGGATCGCGACCGGGGTGGCCGTTCTCGCGCTGCTCGCCTGCCTCGTACTGCCGGGACGCGAGCACGACGCCACGCCGCCGACGGTCGCTGAGGCCGAGGTCGCGGAGGGCGAGCTGGCGGGCTAGCGTCCGGGGCGAAGGTCAGCAATGACCTTCGCGGAAGCGCAAGCTCAGCGCTTGCGCTCCTCCCGGATCCGCCGGCGCTGCGCGCCCCATGGCGGACCGCGGCCGAGACGGCCGCGGCGCGTCCGGCGCGAAGGTCAGAAATGACCTTCACGGAAGCGCAAGCTCAGCGCTTGCGCTTCTCCCGGACGCGCATGTTGACGACGATGGGGGTGCCCTCGAAGCCGTACACCTCGCGCAGGCGACGCTGGATGAAGCGGCGGTACTGCGGGTCGAGGAAGCCCGTCGTGAACAGCACGAAGGTCGGCGGACGCGTCGACGCCTGGGTGCCGAAGAGGATGCGGGGCTGCTTGCCGCCGCGCACGGGGTGCGGGTGCTCCGCGGTGAGCTCGGCGAGCAGGGCGTTGAACTTGCCGGTCGGGATGCGCGTGTCCCAGCTCTCGAGGGCCGTCTCGAGCGCGGGCACGAGCTTCTCGAGGTGGCGACCCGTGCGCGCGGAGATGTTGACGCGCGGCGCCCACGTGACGTGGGCGAGATCCTGCTCGATCTCGCGCTCGAGGTAGCGGCGGCGGTCGTCGTCGAGCAGGTCCCACTTGTTGAACGCGAGCACGAGCGCGCGGCCCGACTCGAGCACGAGGTCGATGATGCGCAGATCCTGCACGCTGATCGGCTCGGTCACGTCGAGCACGACGACGGCGACCTCCGCCTTCTCGAGCGCGGCCGAGGTACGCAGCGAGGCGTAGAAATCGGCGCCCTGCTGGAGGTGCACGCGCTTGCGGATGCCGGCGGTGTCGACGAAGGTCCAGATGCGGCCCGCGAGCTCGATCTGCTCGTCGACCGGGTCGCGGGTCGTGCCCGCGAGCTCGTTGACGACGACGCGCTCCTCGCCCGCGGCCTTGTTGAGCAGCGAGCTCTTGCCGACGTTCGGGCGGCCGAGGATGGCGACGCGGCGAGGTCCGCCGATCTCCTGCTTGGCGACCGCCGACACCTCCGGCAGCACCGTCATGACGTGGTCGAGCAGGTCGGCCACGCCGCGACCGTGGAGGGCCGAGACGGGCCACGGCTCGCCGAGCCCGAGGCTCCAGAGCTCGGCTGCCTGCGGATCCTTGATGGCATCGTCGGCCTTGTTGGCGACGAGGATGACGGGCTTCTTCGCCGCGCGCAGCATCCGCACGACGTGCTCGTCGGTCGCGGTCGCACCGACGTTGATGTCGACGACGAACAGCACGGCGTCGGCGAGGTCGACCGCGACCTCCGCCTGCGCGGCGACGGAGGCGTTGATGCCCGCGGCATCCGGCTCCCAGCCGCCCGTGTCGACGACCGTGTAGCGACGCCCGAGCCACTCGGACTTGTACGAGACGCGGTCGCGCGTGACGCCCGGCACGTCCTCGACGACGGCCTCGCGACGGCCGATGATGCGGTTGACGAGCGCCGACTTGCCGACGTTCGGCCGGCCGACGATCGCGAGCACCGGAAGCGCCGGAAGGTAGGTGATGCCGTCGGGCCCCGCCTCGGCGGCCTGCAGCACCTCGAGGTCCTCGTCGTCGAGCTCGTAGTCGGCGAGGCCCGCGCGCAGGGATGCGGCACGCTGCTCGGCGAGGTCGTCGTCGATGTCGGCGAGGCGCTCGGCGAGGCCGGGGTCGGCCTCGAACTCATCGGCGGCGTCGAACTCGGGGTCGAACGGGGCGTCCGGCTCGCGCTCGGTCATGTCGTGTCCTGTCAGTGAGGGGAGATGGTCGCGTGCACCAGCTCGACGACCGCCTGAACGGTCTGATCGAAGTCGAGCTCGGTGGAGTCGATCGTGGTGACCCCGGGTGCCGCCGTCATGAAGTCGACCACCTGGGAGTCGCGGGCGTCGCGCTCGCGCAGCTGCTCCGCCGTGGAGGCGGTGCCGGGCGCCAGCTCCGCCGATCGCCTGGCAATTCTAACCGCCTCGTCGGCCGTGAGCAGGATGCGCACCTGGGCGTCGGGCGCGACGACCGTCGTGATGTCGCGCCCCTCGACGACGATGCCGGGCGCCGAGGTGCCCGCGATCATCCGTCGGAACGCGTCGTTGAGGGCGAGCCGCACCTCGGGCACGCGCGCGACGTCGCTCACGACGGCCGAGACACGGGGCTCGCGGATGGCGGCCGTGACATCCGTCTCGCCCACGCGCACGCGCGTGCCCTCGTCGGTCACCTCGGTCGTGTAGGCGAAGCCGTCGAGCAGCGCGACGACGGATGCCGCATCCGCGGTATCGAGGCCGCTCTCGAGGGCGAGCCAGGTGAGCGCGCGGTAGGCGGCGCCCGTGTCGAGGAAGGCGTAGCCGAGGCGCCGCGAGGCCGCCTTGCTGACGCTCGACTTGCCCGAGCCCGCGGGGCCGTCGACGGCGACGACGACGGGGCGACCGAGGTCGGGGCGGCCGAGGTCGGGGCGGCCGAGGTCGGGGCGGCCAAGGTCGGGGCTCACCGCTCCGCCTCCATGAGCGTCCAGCCGCGCTGCTCGAGCGCGGTCGCGAGCGGATGCGCGGCCTCCGGCAGCACGGAGATCTCGGCGAAGCCGACGCGTGTCTCGGGCGAGTGCTCGATGCGGAGATCCTCCATGTTGACGCCCTCCTCGCCGATCTCGGTGAGCAGGCGCGCGAGCTCGCCGGGCTTGTCGTCGACCTTGACGACGAGGGAGGCGTAGCGCTTGTCCTGACCGTGCTTGCCGGGGATGCGCGACACTCCGTCGTTGCCTGCCACGAGGGCCTCGGCGATGACGCGGCGCGACGCAGGGGCCTCGGGGTCGTCGAGCGCGGCGATGACGGCGTCGAGGTCGTCGCGCAGCGGGCGCAGCACGGCGGCCACCTCGGCGGCGTTGGCGCCGAGGATCTGCACCCACAGCTCGGGGCTGCTGCCCGCGATGCGTGTCGTGTCGCGCAGGCCCTGGCCCGCGAGGCCGAGCGCCGTGCCCGACCCCTCGCGCAGGCGGCTCGCGAGGAGGCTCGCGACGAGCTGCGGCGCGTGGGAGACGAGGGCGACGCTGCGGTCGTGCACGGCGACATCCATCTCGATCGGCACGGCGCCGAGGTCGAGCACCATGTCCTCGATCGCGGCGGCGCGACGGTACGTGATGCCGTCGTGGCCCGCGAGGATCCACGGGCGGCCGATGAACAGGTCGGCGCGTGCCGAGACCGCTCCCCCGCGCTCGCGACCCGCCATGGGGTGGGAGCCGAGGTAGCGCGAGAGGTCGGCGCCGCGCTCGCGCAGCTCGGTGAGGGGCGCGAGCTTGACGCTCGCGACATCCGTCACGAGGGCGTCGGGGTAGCGCTCGAGCTCGGCCGCCACGACGTCGGCGACGACGTCCGGCGGCACGGCGACGACGATGAGTCCCGGGGCGTCGCCCTCCGCGGGCGCGCGACCGGCGCCGTAGGCGATCGCGAGGGCGCGCGTCGACGGCGAGGCGTCGTCGAGGATGACGTCGACGCCCTTCGCCGAGAGCCCGAGGCCGATGCTCGCTCCGAGCAGCCCGGAGCCGACGACGCGCACCTGCTCGATGAGGCGGCGGTCGTTCATCGGGGGCCTCGCTTTTTGGTGCTCGGGGTGCGGGCGGGCGCGCCGGATGCGGTGGCGCCGCCGCGCGCGTCGTGTGCCTTCGCATCGCGGGCGAGGGCGAGGAGCGCGCCGACCTCCACCTTAGTGAGATCGCGCATCCGCCCCGCCCCGAGCGAGCCGAGGTGCAGCGGACCGAAGGATCGGCGCACGAGCTCGATGACGGGGTGGCCGACGGCGGCCATCATGCGGCGGACGATGCGGTTGCGACCCGAGTGCAGGGTGATCTCGACGATCGTGCGACCGCCCGAGGGCTCGCCCACGACACGCACGCGATCGGCGGCGATGGGCCCGTCGTCGAGCTCGACGCCCTGGCGGAGGCGACGCAGCGCATCCTGCTTCACGACGCCGCGGACGGTCGCGAGGTAGGTCTTCTCGACGCCGTACGACGGATGCGCGAGCACGTGAGCGAGCTCGCCGTCGTTCGTGAGCACGAGCAGCCCCGTCGTCTCGGCGTCGAGGCGGCCCACGTTGTACACGCGCTCCCCCGCCTGCTCGGCGTAGCGGGCGAGATCGGGGCGCCCCTGCTCGTCGGACATCGAGCTCACGACGCCCTTCGGCTTGTTGAGCATGAGGTAGCGCTTCCCGACGTCGAGCTGCACGGGCACGCCGTCGACCTCGACGGCGTCGGTCGCGGGCTCGATGCGGCGCCCGAGCTCGGTCACGACGCTGCCGTTGACGCTCACACGCCCCTCGACGATGTACTGCTCGCACACGCGGCGCGAGGCGACGCCCGCGGCCGCGAGCACCTTCTGCAGACGCTGTCCTGAGCCCGTCGAAGGGCGTTCGCCCTCGGGGCGCTCGTCCCACGGATGTGTCATCGCGCGCCGAGCTCCTCGAAGCCCTCGACGCCGTCGGGCAGCAGGGGCGAGATGGGCGGCAGCTCGTCGAGCGAGTTGATGCCGAGCTGGGTGAGCAGCAGCGGCGTCGTCTCGTAGTGGATGGCGCCCGTCTCGGCGTCGGTGTAGGCCTCGGTGATGAGGCCGCGTCCGAGCAGCGTGCGCACGACCGAGTCGACGTTGACGGCACGGATGGCGGCGATCGAGCTGCGCGCGATCGGCTGCTTGTAGGCGATCACGGCGAGGGTCTCGAGGGCCGCCTGCGAGAGCTTGGTGGGGCTCTGCGTGAGCACGAAATCGCGCACGAGGTCGTCGTGCTCCGCGCGCACGTAGAGGCGCCATCCGCCTCCCACCTCGCGCAGCTCGAAGCCGCGGCGGGGGCCGCCCGACTCGCCGTCGTAGTCGGCCACGAGACGCTCGAGCGACTGGCGCACGGCCGGCACGGGCGCGCCGAGAGCCGTCGCGAGGGTCACGAGAGGGAGCGGCTCGTCGGCGACGAGCATGATCGCCTCGAGGCGCCGCTCGAGGTCGGCCTCACCCCGCTGATCGCGTGCCGGCGAAGCCGGCGCCTCACCCCGCTGATCGAGTGCCGGCGAAGCCGGCGTATCGAGATCCTCATCGGTCATAGTCGGCCCCCAGGGTCGCGAGTTGGTCGTCGTTCCAGTGCGCCGCCGTCCAGCGCAGGGTGATCTCGCCGAGCGGCTCGAACTGCTCGAAGCCGATCGCGGCGTGCCGGTAGAGCTCGAGCACCGCGAGGAACCGCGCGATGACGACGCCGCGCTGGTCGGCGCCCGCGACGAGCTCGCGGAACGTCGTGGCCGCCCCCGACCGCAGGAGCGTCACGACGACGGCCGCCTGCTCCCGGATGCTGACGAGCGGCGCGTGCAGGTGGTCGAGCCCGACGACGGGGATCTCCCGCGGCGCCATGGCGAGTGCGGCGAGCGCCGCGAAGTCGTGCAGGCTGAGCGTCCACACGAGCTCGGGTGTCTGCCGTCGGTACTTCTCCTCGAGCCGCACCGAGCGTGCGTGCCGACCCGACTCGGCATCGAGGTGCTGCTCGAACCAGCGCGCGGCCTCCTTGAACGCCCGGTACTGCAGCAGTCGGGCGAAGAGCAGGTCGCGGGCCTCGAGCAGCGCGACGTCCTCGGCGTCGACGAGCTCGCCCTGCGGCAGAAGCCCCGCGACCTTGAGGTCGAGGAGCGTCGCGGCGACGACGAGGAACTCGCTCGCCTGATCGAGCTCCTCGGGGCCGTCGAGGCCCTTGAGGTACGAGATGAACTCGTCGGTCACCTTCGAGAGCGACACCTCGGTGATGTCGAGCTCGTGCTTCGTGATGAGCGACAGCAGCAGGTCGAAGGGGCCGTCGAAGTTCGCGAGGGTGAGGCGGAATCCGCCCGTCTCCGGCTCCGCCGCAACCGCCTCCTGCATGGGGGCGAGTCTAGTTGTCGACGGGGCCTCGGCCCGTCCGGGCTCGCCCCGTCGGGCCGCCGCGCTCAGCGGTACGAGGCCGCCTGCAGCTCGTAGAGCTCGGCGTAGAGCCCGCCCGCCGCCATGAGCTCCTCGTGGCTGCCCGCCTGCGCGATGCGGCCCCCGGCGACGACGACGATGAGGTCTGCCATCCGCACGGTGGAGAAGCGGTGGGACACGAGCACGGTGACGGCGCCGGTTCGCTCCCCCACCCGCCGTGCGGTGTCGGCGTACTGCTCGAAGAGCTCGTGCTCGGCCTGGGCGTCGAGGGCGGAGGTCGGCTCGTCGAGCACGAGCAGCAGCGGCTCCGGGCGCATCATGGCGCGCGCGAGGGCGACCTTCTGCCACTGCCCGCCCGAGAGCTCGGTGCCGTCGTGGTAGCTCTTGCCGAGCAGGGTGTCGAGGCCGTCGTCGAAGCGCTCGAGGAGCGAGTCGGAGCGGGCGCGCGTGATCGCGCCGCGCACGGCGGGCTCGTCGTCGAGGGCGTCGAGCTCGCCGATGCCGATCGACTCCCGCGCGGGCAGCTCGAAGCGCACGAAGTCCTGGAACCCGGCCGAGATGCGCGTGCGCCACTCGTCGACCGCGAACTCGCGCACGTCGATGCCATCGACCGTGAGCGCGCCCTCGTCGACGTCATAGAAGCGACACAGCAGCTTCACGAGGCTCGTCTTCCCCGCGCCGTTCTCGCCCACGATCGCGACCGTCGATCCGGCGGGCAGCACGAGGTCGACGCCCTCGAGCACGCGCGCGTCGGTTCCCGGGTAGCCGAACGCCGCGCGCTCGAGGCGGATGCCGTGCTCGAGCCGCGCGGGCACGGGTCGCGGCTCGGCGGGGTCGTCGCGATGCACGAGGCGCTCGACCCACGCGACGGTGCGCATCATCCGCGACCCCCGCTGCAGCTCCTGCAGCACCCCCACGGCGGCCGCGACCTGCTGGTTGACCTGCCCCGCGAGGATGATGACGAGGATGACGTCGCCGACGCTCGCGCGCCCGTCGACCGCACGCGAGATCACGAGCAGCGTCGCCCCGATGTACGCGACGGCGAAGATGAGCTGCCCGAGCAGGCGCGGCACGAGAGCGCGACCCTGGGCCCGGTTCAGCACCCGGGCGGCGGCACTCCACGAGTCGGCCTGACGGCGGCGGATCTCGCCGTCGAGCCCGCACGCGCGCAACTCCTTCGCGGGGCCGGCGGATGCCGCGAGCCGCAGCAGATGCCACGAGCGTCGGATGTGGCCCGCCGAGGCCTCGCGGCCCTCCGCGAGGATGTCCTCCGCGCGGCGACCGAGCAGGAGCGGCGGCACGGCAGCGATCGGCAGCAGGAGCAGCCACGGCGACACGAGGGCGAGCATGACGGCGGTCGTCGCGATGGCGATCGCGAGCGAGAACGCGGTGAAGAGCGTCTCCACCTGCTGACGTGTGCGCGACACCTCCTGGCGAAGCACCTGCAACCGGTCCGCGTAGTCGGCGCGGTCGTGGTGCGCGAGGCCCGCCGAGCCGTTCGAGAGCAGGATGAGGCGGCGCTGCATCGCGAGCTCCGCGGCCTCGCCGAGCTCGAAGTGGAAGATGTGCGCGAAGTGCCCCGCGGTGAGCGCCGCGATGAGCAGCACACCCGCGGCGACCGCCGCGCCGACGGCGCCCTGCGCGTCTCCCGCGAGCGCACGGTCCGTGAGCGCGCTGAGCGCACCCGCGCCGAACGGGATGGCCACGGCCTGCACGACCATGAGCGCGCCGGCCACGAGCATCCGTGCGGGGCTCTCGCGCCAGCTCGTGGCGACGAGGGCGCCGATGCCGCGCAGCAGGCCCCCGCCCACCGCGGTGTCGGGATCCCGCCGCGTCATGCGTCCTCCTCCTCGGCGTCGAGTCCGCGCGCGAAGCGCTCGGCCTGCAGGCGGAAGAGGCGGGCGTAGTGGCCGTCGGCCGCCAGGAGCGCCCCGTGGTCCCCCGCCTCGACCGCGCGCCCCTTCTCGATGACGACGATGTGGTCGGCCCGCCGCACCGACGAGAAGCGGTGCGAGATGAGCAGCGCCGTCGCGCCGCGCGTGATGTCGACGAAGTGGTCGAAGAACTCCACCTCGGCGCGCACGTCGAGGGCGCTCGTCGGCTCGTCGAGCACGAGCACGCCCGCGCCCTGCGCGAGGGCGTAGAGCGAGCGCGCGATCGCGACGCGCTGCCACTGGCCGCCCGAGAGGTCGACGCCGCCCTCGTAGCCGCGCGACAGCACGGTGTCGTACGTCGCGGGCAGCGCCTCCAGCACGTCGGCGATGTCGGCGCGACGGGCGGCGGTGCGGATGGCCCCCGCGTCGTGCGGCGCCCAGGCGGCGCCGAGTGCGATGTTGTCGGCGGCCGAGAGCTCGTAGCGCACGAAGTCCTGGAAGATGACCGACACCGCCCGCCGCCACAGCACGGGGTCGAACTCGCGGATGTCGACGCCGTCTGCCGTGATGCGGCCGCCGGTCGGCTCGTAGAGGCGCGTGAGCAGCTTGACGAGCGTCGTCTTGCCGGCGCCGTTGACGCCGACGAGCGCTGTGGAGCGTCCCGCGACGAGCTCGAGGTCGAGGCCGTCGAGCACGGGTCGCTCGCTGCCCGGATAGCGGAACGTCACGTTCTCGAAGCGGATGGTGAGGGCGCGTCCGAGCGCGAGGCCGGCATCCGAGCCCTCGCCCGGCGTCGTCTCGCCCGCGAGCAGCTCGTCGCGGCGGGCCTCGAGGCGGCGGAGCGCGCTGAGCGTCTGGGCACCGAACTGCGTGAGCACGTCGGCCTCCGGGTAGTACTGGCCGAGCAGCACGGCGAGCGCGACCGCCTGGGTGCCGAGCGCGAGACCCGCGACGTCGATGCCGCCGTCGCTCGCGACCACCGCGATCGCGACGAGCACCGCCAGGATGACGGCGAGACCGATCGCCGTGAACGCGATGTACGGGCGGAAGAAGATCCGGCGGCGCTCGGATGCGACCTGGCCGAACATCGCGAGGTAGGGCGTGCGGGTGCGATCGGCGACCCACGACGCGAGGTCGAAGACGCGCAGCTCCTTGGCCGACGCGGGGCCCGTGCCGAGCCCGAGGAAGTACTCGTACTCGCGCCCCTCGCGCTCGACGCGGTCCCACACCGTCGAGTACTTGCGCATGCCGCCGCGCTGCCCGTAGCGGAAGACGAGCGTCACGACGCAGATGCCGACCGCGGCCCACCAGCCGACGACGACAGCCACGAGCACGACGAGACCGAGCAGCTGCGTGTAGCGCGCGATGAGCGCGAGCATGCCCGCACCTCCCGAGCCGGGGGTCGCCCAGTCGTTCTCGAGGAACCGCGTCGTGCCGCCGAGGTCGTCGAGGAAGCCCTGGTCCTCGAGGATGCCGATGCCCGTCGTCGACGACACCGCGGCCACCAGATCATCGCGCACGAGGGCGTCGAGCCGCAGGCGCAGGCGCTCTGAGAGCGCTCCCACGATGGGCGCCACAAGCTGCTGGAGTGTGAAGACCACGGCGGCCGCGACGAACGACGCGACGAGCGAGCTCCAGGCCTCTCCCCCGACGCCGTCGGCGACAACACCGGGCACCTGGGCGATCAGCAGGCTCGACGCGACCACGAAGGCCACGGGCAGCACGCCCGCGACGAGGTTGAGCACCACGAGCGCCGCGATGAGAGCGCGCGGGCCGCGGCGCAGCAGCGACAGCAGCAGCAGGCGCGGGCGCACGGCCTCGTCCCACCACTGCGCGACCATCCGTGCTCCCTTCTGTCGGCGACGACCGGCCGCCCACACTACCTCCGGGCGGAGCCGATCACCAGAGGTCTGCCGCGAGCCCGCGGGTGACCGCGTCAGGCGACGGCGCTGCGGTGCACGAGCTCGCGCGCGAGCTGGCGGTACTGCTCGGCGGCGTGGTGATCCGGCGCGAACTCGGTGATCGGGGTGCCGGCGACCGACGCATCCGGGAACTTCACGGTGCGATTGATGACCGTCTCGAGCACCTTGTCACCGAACGCCTCGACGACGCGCTCGAGCACCTCGCGCGAGTGCAGCGTGCGCGGGTCGTACATCGTCGCGAGGATGCCGTCGAGCGTGATCGCGGGGTTCAGGCGGTCGCGCACCTTGTCGATCGTCTCGACGAGCAATGCGACGCCACGGAGCGCGAAGAACTCGCACTCGAGAGGGATGAGCACGCCGTGGGCGGCCGTGAGCGCGTTGACGGTGAGGAGGCCGAGCGAGGGCTGGCAGTCGATGAGCACGACGTCGTAGTCGGCCGTCACCTGGCGCAGCACCCGCGCGAGGATCTGCTCGCGCGCGACCTCATTGACGAGGTGCACCTCGGCGGCCGAGAGGTCGATGTTGGCGGGGATGACGTCGAGGCCCGGCGTCGAGGTCTGCTGAATGGCGCCGGCGACGTCCTTCTGCGAGCCGAGCAGCAGGTCGTAGATCGTCGTGACGTCGTGCGTCTGCACGCCGAGCCCCGCCGAGAGGGCGCCCTGCGGGTCGAAGTCGACCGCGAGCACCTTGCGGCCGTAGGCCGCGAGCGCGGCGCCGAGGCTGATGGTCGTCGTCGTCTTGCCGACGCCGCCCTTCTGGTTGCAGAGCGAGATGATGCGGGCGGGGCCGTGCGTCGTGAGGGGTGCGGGCACGGGGAACTCCGTGACGGGTCGCCCCGTCGGCCCGATCTCGACGGCCAGGTCCTCGAGCCCGGCGAGTTCGTTCGCGACCTCCCGCTGCGCAGTCATATCGCGAGTGTACGTCCGGCCCCGGAGACGCCCGGGCGGCGACAGGCGGGGTCCGGACGGTTCGCCTCAGGTTCAACCAGAGGTTGAATGCGGGGCGCCGCGGTCTCGAGACGCATCGCTCCGCGGCGTTCCTCGACCAGCTGCGTCGGGGCCTACCGGGCGCGCGGGTGGGCCTGCTGGTAGACGTCGCGCAGTCCGTCGATCGTCACGTGCGTGTACAGCTGCGTCGTCGCGACGGATGCGTGGCCCAGCAGCTCCTGGACGACCCGCACATCCGCTCCCCCCGCGAGAAGGTGCGTCGCGAACGAGTGCCGCAGGCTGTGCGGCGACACCTCGACCGTGAGGCCCGCGCGCTCGGCCGCGGCGCGGATGATGAGCCACGCGTTCTGCCGGCTCAGCCGTGCGCCGCGCGCGCCCAGGAAGAGCGCGGGCGTCGACCGCGTGCCCGAGCCGAGCAGCGGCCGCGCGCGCACGAGGTACGCCTCGATCGCGGCACGGGCGAACGAGCCGAGCGGCACGATGCGCTGCTTGTCGCCCTTGCCCACCACACGGATGAGCTCGGGCGTGCCGTCCTCCCCCACGAGGTCGTCGACGTCGAGCGCGACCGCCTCCGAGACACGCGCGCCCGTCGCGTAGAGGAGCTCGAGGAGCGCCTTGTCGCGCAGGCGCACGGGGTCATCGCCATCCGTCGCCGCGAGCAGCGCCTCGACCTGCTCGCGTGTGAGCGCCTTCGGGAGGCGCTTCGGCAGCTTCGGCGCCGTGAGCGCCTCGGCGGGATCCGACTCGAGCAGTCCCTCCTCGACGAGGAACCGCGTGAACCCGCGGATCGACGAGATGACGCGCGCCGTCGAGCTCGCCGCGAGCGGCACCTCGCGGTCGCGCAGGCCGACCACGTAGGCGCGCACGGCATCCGCGTCGAGGGCCGCGGCATCCGTCACCCCGCGCTCCGCGAGCGCCGTGAGGAACGCCGCGAGATCGCGCCGGTAGGCCGCGACCGAGTTCGCCGACAGGCCCCGCTCGATCGAGAGGTGCCGCAGGTAGCGGTCGCGCTGCCGCTCGAGCTCAGCCGCGGGCATGGGCGGCGAGCACCGCGATGAGCAGGATGGAGTTGCGGATGCGTCCCGCGAGCGCCGCCTCGACGGCCTCGTCGAGCGGCACCCAGCGCAGCACGATCTCGGCCTCCTCCTCGGTGCGGGCGTACACCTCGGGCGCCGCCTCCACGCCGCGCGCCTCGAAGACGTGGATGACCTCGTCGCTGCCACCCGGCGACGTCGCCACGTCGATGAGCGGGGTCCACTCCCTCGCCACGAGGTCCGCCTCCTCGGCGAGCTCGCGCTTCGCCGCCTCGAGCGGGTCCTCCCCCTCCATGTCGAGGAGGCCAGCGGGCAGCTCCCAGTCGCGCGTGCGGATGGCGTGACGGTACTGGTTGATGACGAGCACACGGCCGTCTTCGTCGCGCGCGAGCACCGCGACGGCGCCCGTGTGGTCGACGTAGTCGCGCACGACGTCGTGACCGCCGAAGCGGAAGGTGTCGCGTCGCACGTCCCACACCCGACCCTCGAGCACCCGGTCGGATGCGACGACCTCCGCGGGGTCGGGCAGATCCGCGAGCGGACCCGAGAGCAGCGCCTCGCGCTCCGCGGGCGTCACTCAGACCTCGGCGGGCTCGGTCGCGGTGACGACCGGAGCCGCCGCCTCGCCCTCGGGCGCGTCCGCGCCCTCGACCTCGAAGAGGCGCGTCGCCTTCTGACGCTCGAGCGCCGCGCCCACGAGGCCGCGGAACAGCGGATGCGCGCGGTTGGGCCGCGAGCGCAGCTCCGGGTGGGCCTGCGTGCCGACGTAGTACGGGTGCACCTCGCGCGGGAGCTCGACGAACTCGACGAGGCCGTGCTCGGGGTTGGTGCCCGAGAACACGAGACCCGCCTCGCCGATCTGGCCGGTGTAGTGGTTGTTGACCTCGTAGCGGTGGCGGTGACGCTCGTAGACGACCTCGGAGCCGTAGGCCTCGGCGACGACCGAACCCGGCTTCAGGTGCGCCTCGTAGAGGCCGAGGCGCATCGTGCCACCGAGGTCGCCGTGGTCGAGGATGTCGACCTGCTCCGCCATCGTCGCGATGACCGGGAACTCGGTGTCGGGGTCGAACTCCGACGAGCTCGCGCCCGGGAGGCCCGCGACGTCGCGCGCGTACTCGATGACCATGCACTGCAGGCCGAGGCACAGGCCGAGGGCCGGGATGCCGTTCTCGCGCGCGAAACGCAGCGCGCCGAGCTTGCCCTCGATGCCGCGCACGCCGAAGCCGCCCGGCACGCAGATGCCGTCGACATCCCCGAGCATCTTCGCCGCACCCTCGGGCGTCTCGCACTCGTCGGACGGCACCCAGCGCACGGACACCTTCGCCTGGTGGGCGAACCCGCCCGCGCGGAGCGCCTCGGTGACCGAGAGGTAGGCATCGGGAAGGTCGATGTACTTGCCGACGAGGGCGATCGTCACCTCGTGGGCGGGCTCGTGCACGGCCTTGAGCAGCTGCGACCAGCCGCTCCAGTCGACGTCGCCCGCCTTCTCGGCGAGGCCGAGCTGCTCGATGATGTACGCGTCGAGACCCTGCTGGTTGAGCATCGTCGGGATGTCGTAGATCGAGGGCACGTCGACCGCGTTGACGACGGCGCGCTCGTCGACGTCGCACATGAGCGCGATCTTGCGCTTGTTCGACTCGGAGACGATGCGGTCGCTGCGGAGCACGAGCGCGTCAGGCTGGATGCCGATGCTGCGGAGCGCGGCGACGGAGTGCTGCGTCGGCTTCGTCTTCTGCTCGCCCGAGGCGCCCATGAACGGCACGAGCGAGACGTGCACGAAGAAGACGTTGTTGCGGCCGAGCTCGTGGCGCACCTGACGCGCCGACTCGATGAACGGCTGCGACTCGATGTCGCCGACCGTGCCGCCGATCTCGGTGATGATGACGTCGGGCGCGGGGGTGCCGTCCTCGCCCGGCTGCGCCTGCAGCCGCATCCGGCGCTTGATCTCGTCGGTGATGTGCGGGATGACCTGCACGGTGTCGCCGAGGTACTCGCCGCGGCGCTCCTTCGCGATGACGTTCGAGTAGATCTGGCCCGTCGTGACGTTCGCCGCCTGGTCGAGGTTGATGTCGAGGAAGCGCTCGTAGTGGCCGATGTCGAGGTCGGTCTCGGCGCCGTCGTCGGTCACGAAGACCTCGCCGTGCTGGAACGGGTTCATCGTGCCCGGGTCGACGTTGAGATACGGGTCGAGCTTCTGCATTACGACGTGCAGACCGCGCGCGGTGAGGAGGTTGCCGAGACTGGCGGCGGTGAGGCCCTTACCCAGCGAGGAGACGACGCCCCCGGTGACGAAGATGTGCTTGGTAACGGCTGATCCCGGATTGTTCACCACGGGGTTTCAGCATATGTCACGAATCCGGGCGCGCGCTGCGACACGCGTCCCGACGGGCCCGCATCGGCGTGTCGCGCGGTTCACCCCCGCGCCCCACCCGCTGGTTGAGTAGCCGCGAAGCGGCGTATCGAAACCCGACCCGCGCCCTACCCCCGCGCGAGCTCCAGCAGCTCCCGCGCGTGTGCGAGCCCCGACTCGGAGTCCGAGAGCCCCGACAGCAGACGCGCCATCTCGGCCGCGCGCTCGGACTCGTCGACCTGCCGCACGCTCGACGCCGTCACGAGGCCGTCGCTGTCCTTCTCGACGACGAGGTGGTTGCCCGCGAACGCCGCGACCTGGGCGAGGTGCGTCACGACGATGACCTGCGCCGACTCCGCGAGCCGTGCGAGCCGTCGCCCGATCTCGATGGCCGCGGCGCCTCCGACGCCGGCGTCGACCTCGTCGAACACGAACGTCGGCACCTCGCCGCCCGCCGCGAGCACGACCTCGAGCGCGAGCATGACGCGCGAGAGCTCTCCCCCGGATGCGCCCTTCGCGAGCGGACGCGGCTCGGCGCCCTGATGCGGTCGCAGCAGGAACGCGACGCGATCGCGCCCGTGCGCCGTGAGCTCGGCATCCTCGACCTCGACGACGAGCCGCGCGTCGGGCATCGCGAGCGCCGCGAGCTCGGCCGAGACCTCGTCCGCGAGCCGCGCGGCCGCGGCACGACGGCCCTCCGAGACGGTCGCCGCGAGAGCACCCACGCGCTCGAACGCGGATGCGACCTCGCCCTCGAGTGCGCGGATGCGGTCGTCGTCGCCGTCGAGCTCGACGAGCCGCAGACCCGCCTTCTCGAGGCGCTCGACGACCTCGTCGAGCGGGGCGCCGTGCTTACGCGAGAACGCCGCGAGCGCCGCGCGGCGCTCCTGCACGGCCTCGAGCTCCCCCGCTGCGTCGACGTCGAGACCGGCCAGGTAGTGCGAGAGCTCGGTCGACACCTCGGCGAGCTGGAAGGAGATCGCGTCGAGGCCCTCGCGCGCCGGCGCGAGAGCGGGGTCGTGGTCGCCGACCCGCGCGAGGGCCCGGCGGGCCTCCTCGACGAGCGCGACGGCATCCGGGCGGTCCTCCCCCGACTGCGACGAGACGGCTTCCTGCGCGAGCACGGCGGCGAGGCGCAGCTCCTCGAGGTTGCCGAGGCGCTCCGCCCGGGCGGCGAGGTCGTCGTCCTCGCCCGGCTGCGGCGCGAGCTCCTCGAACTCGGCGAGGTCGAGGCGCAGCTGCTCGGCCTCGCGAGCGCGGTCGTCGCGGTCGCTCGTGAGCCGTTCGAGCTCGGATGCGAGCGCGCGCCAGCTCTCGAAGGCGCGTGCGAACTCCGCGACGCGCGCGAGATGCTCGGGCCCCGCGGATGCGTCGAGCGCGTCGCGCTGGGCCGCCGCGGAGCGCAGGCGCAGCTGATCCGACTGCCCGTGCACGACGACGAGCCGCTCGCCGAGCTCGGCGAGCACGCCGACCGGCGTGGACCTGCCGCCGACGACGCCGCGGCTGCGGCCCTCCGCCGACACGGTACGGGCGAGGATGAGCTCGGCGCGGCCGTCGCCGATCGGGTCGAGGTCGCCGCCCGCCTCGCGCACGCGCTCGGCGACGGCTCCGTCGTCGGCCACGAGCCAGCGGCCCTCGACGCTCGCCTGGGCGCTTCCCGCACGGACGCTCCCCGCATCCGCCCGTTCGCCCAGCAGCAGCGCGAGCGCCGTGACGACCATGGTCTTGCCTGCGCCCGTCTCGCCCGTGACGGCTGTGAACCCGGGCCCGAGCGGCAGGCGCGCCTCGCCGATGACGCCGAGGCCGCTGATCGACAGCTCCTCGATCACGCGCGCCCCCGCTCCTCCGCAGCCGCCTCCGACGCGGGACCGCGCCATCCGTCGACCGGGAGGCCGAACTTGTTCACGAGCCGGTCGACGAAGGGGCGCGGCGCGAGACGCGCCAGCAGCACGGGCTTGGGCGAGCGTCGCACGACCACGCGCGCGCCCGGCGGCAGCTCGAACATGCGGCGGCCGTCGCACCACAGCACCCCGTGGCCCTGCGAGCGCTCGAGCAGTTCGATCGCGACGGGCGAGTCGGGAGCCACCACGAGGGGGCGGGCGAAGAGCGCGTGCGCCGAGAGCGGCACCATGAGGATCGCCTGAAGCCCGGGCCAGACGACGGGGCCGCCCGCCGAGAACGCGTAGGCGGTGGAGCCGGTGGGCGTCGACATCACGACGCCGTCGCATCCGAACGTCGACAGCGGACGCTGGTCGACCTCGACGACGACCTCGAGCGACCGCTCGCGGCTCGCCTTCTCGACGGTCGCCTCGTTGAGCGCCCACGTCTCGAAGACGACCTCGTCGCCCTGCTTCACGCGGACAGAGAGCGTCATGCGCTCCTCGACGACGTAGTCTCCCTCGAGTGCGCGCTGGACCACCTCGTCGAGGTCCTCGCGCTCGGCCTCCGCGAGGAAGCCCACGTGCCCGAGGTTGACGCCGATGAGCGGGGCGTCGCACCCCCGCGCGAGCTCCGCGGCCCGCAGGATCGTGCCGTCCCCGCCGAGCACGATCACGAGCTCGAGCGACGACGCGGGCACGTCGACCCCGAGCAGCGCGAGCGGCGCCAGGTCGGGCGCGGCCGCACGCAGGTCGGCGAGCTCGTCATCCGATACGACGGGCGTCAGGCCCGCGTCGATGAGCCGACGGCACACGTGGATGCCGGCCTCGAGCGAATCCGCGCGGCCGGTATGCGCGACCACCAGCAGATGTCGGGCGGCGTCGGTCATGTCCCCATTCTGTCGGATGCGCCCGACCCGCGCCGCGCTCGACGTCGCTCTCCTGTGCATCAGTGGGGCGCTCCGCGGTCGCGCGGGATGGGTCTCGCGATCCGGCCGCGGCGGGGGCGCCCACCTGGAGGGCGGAGATCCCGCGGCGGCTCAGGCCAGCGCGGCGACCGCGTCGCGCAGGTGCGAGGGGTCGGGCGCGCCGCGACGCAGGTGCACGAGGTACTCGCGGTTGCCGCTGCCGCCCGGGATCGGGCTGTCGACGATGCCGAGGGCGCCGAGTCCGGCGTCCCAGGCCGACCACAGCACGGTCGAGGCCGCCTCCTGGCGGCGGGCTCGGTCGCGCACGATGCCTTCCTTGATGCCGCCGCGCCCCACCTCGAACTGCGGCTTGACGAGCAGCAGGAGGTCGGCATCCGGTTCGGCGAGGGCGAGGAGCGGATGCAGCACCTGCGTGAGCGAGATGAAGCTGAGGTCGCCGACGACGAGCGTCGGCCATCCGGAGAGCGCGAGCTCGGCACGGTAGCTCAGAAACGCGGGAGATTCTCGCGTCAAGTGCCGGAGGTTCTGGCCCTCGAGGTTCGCGACGCGCGGGTTCTCCCGCATCTCCCGCACGAGCTGGCCGTGGCCGACGTCGACCGCGAACACCCGCGCGGCGCCCCGCTCGAGCAGCACCTGTGTGAACCCGCCCGTCGAGGCGCCCGCGTCGAGGCACACCCGCCCGGAGGGGTCGACCCCGAAGGCGTCGAGCGCACCGATGAGCTTGTGCGCGCCGCGGCTCACGTAGTGGTCGGCGCCCGCGACGGCGAGCTCGGCATCCGCACCGACGCGCAGCGACGCCTTGGCCGCCGGGGCGCCATCGACGGTCACGAGCCCCTGGGCGATCGCCTCGACCGCGATCGCGCGCGAGCGGGCGAGGCCGCGTCGCACGAGCTCGGCGTCGAGCCGGGCCCCGGATGCGGCGGCGTCAGGCATGCGGACGCGGCGCGTCCCCGGATTCGAGCCGCGCGCGCAGCTCGTCGTGGAGCTGCGAGAGCGCTGCGGCGCGGTCGGCGAGGGGCTGGTCCTCGATGACGCGGAGGCGCGACAGCAGCGCGCTCGGCTCGCGGTCCTCCGGCGCGTCTGGCTGCATCGTCTCGTCGGTCACGGTCACGAATATAGTTCCGGCGCGACGTCGAGCGCGTAGATGGGCACGCCCGCACCCCACACCGCGGCCGCGGCGGCGCGGACGCGGTCGATGCCGCTTCCGGGAGTCTCGAGTGTGAGCCGCTCGCCGTCGTGGCGCACGACGGCGGTTCCGACGCGCACACGGCGCACACCCGTGATGTCGCGCACGTCCTCCGTCGCCGGGTAGTCCTCGGCGAGGCCACGCAGGTCCTCGAGGATGTAGTCCGGACGCGAGTCCGCCGCGGCCGCGAGCAGCTGCTTCGGACCGTCGATGCCGGTCAGCACGAGCGCCGACTGCATCCCGGCGCGACGCGCGCCCATGATGTCGGTGTCGAGCCGGTCGCCGATGAAGAGCGGATGCCGCGCCCCGAAGCGCGCGACGGCGACGTCGAAGAGGGCTCGTTCGGGCTTGCCCGCGACGACGGGCAGTCGACCGACGGCCGTGTGCACCGCCGAGACGAGCGTGCCGTTGCCGGGCGCGGTGCCCCGCGCCTGCGGGATGGTCCAGTCGGTGTTCGTGGCGACCCACGGGATGCCGGCGTCGCCGCCCCGGAGCGCGAACGCGGCCTCGGCCAGGTCGGTCCATGCGACCGCGGGGGCGAAGCCCTGCACGACCGCGGCGGGATCGTCGTCCGCCGACCGCGTGACGCGGAAGCCGGCCTTCTCGACCTCGGAGACGAGGCCGTCGCCGCCGACGACGAGGATCGTCGACCCCGCGGGCACGAGGTCGGCCAGCAGCACGACCGCAGCCTGCGGCGAGGAGACGATCTCGTCGGGCGTCGCGTCGAGCCCGAGCTCGCGCAGCTGACCCGCGACCGTCTCTGGCGTACGCGACGCGTTGTTCGTGAGGTAGCCGAGCCGGATGCCGTACGCGGCCGCCGCGTTGAGCGCCTCGACTGCGTACGGGATCGCCTGGTGGCTCGCATAGACGACGCCGTCGAGGTCGGCGAGCAGGACGTCGACGCCGGCCAGTGGCGCCGACGGAGCGATAGCCGTCACTCGGGCTCGCCCTCCGCGGTCTCGTCCTCGAGTTCGACGATCTCGACGTCGTCGTACTCGTCGTCGAGGATCTCCTCGACGATCTCGATCGTGTCCTGACCCTCCGGAACGGACGCCTCCTCGAGCGCCTCCGCGGCGCGCTCCGAGCGGGCATACCACTCGGCGGCCTCCTCGCCACGGCCGAGCTCCTCGAGCACGGTCGCGTAGGCGTCGAACAGCGCAGGGCTGTACGAGAACGCGCGGTCGGGGTCGAGCTGCGGGATCTCGAGCTCCGTGAGCGCCAACTCGGGCTGCCCCAGATCGAGGCGGGCACCCGACATCGCGATCGCGAGAGCGACCTGGACGGCGGGCTCGAGGTCCGCGCGCGGAACCGACCGGCCGAGCTCGAGGGCCTGCTGCGGTCGTCCGACGCCGCGCTCGGAGTCGACCATGAGAGGAAGCTGATCGTCGCGCCCCGTGATGCGACGGTAGGTGCGCAATTCGCGCAAGGCGAGCGCGAAGTCGCCCGTCGCGTACGCCGTGATCGCCGAGGTCTCACGCACGACACCGATGCGCCCCGCCCGACGCGCCGCAGCGAGCGCGTGCCGGTGTGCGAGCTCGGGATCCGTGTCGATCAGCCGCCCCGCCATGACGAGGTGCTTCGCGACCCAGTCGGCATTGTCCTTGCTGAGCGTCTTGAGCTCGGCACGGGCGGCGCGATCGAGCTGGTTCGCCGCGACATCCTCGGGGATGAGCGGGTCGTCGTGGCGCGGACGGTCGTCCTCGCGAGGCCGCGGCGGCCGGTCGGCGCGGTCTCCCGACCTCTCGCCCTTCTTCTCCCACGGCTTGCCACCGGGCTTGCCATCGCGCTTCTCCCAGGGCTTCCGCTCACCGCGCGCCTTGTCGCCCGGCTTGCCATCGCGCTTCTCCCAGGGCTTCCGCTCACCGCGCGCCTTGTCGCCCGGCTTGCGATCGCGCTTCTCCCAAGGCTTGCGGTCACCCGCGGGCTTGCCGCCGTCAGCGGAGTCGCGCTTCTTCCACGCGGGCTTGTCGCCGGCTCGTCCGGCGGGGCCGCCGGGCTTGCGCGGTCCGCGGGCGCCGTCGCCCGGACGCTTACCCTGCGGCCGCTTGCTCTCGTCAGCCATCGTTCTCCCGTGGTCGGTTCATGCTACGGCCGGATCGAGCTCGATCGCGGGCCGAAAACGGTCCTTAAACGAAGAAGGCCCACCCGATGTACGGGTGGGCCTCCTCGAAAGAAGTCCGGCGGTGTCCTACTCTCCCACAGGGTCACCCCTGCAGTACCATCGGCGCTGAAGGTCTTAGCTTCCGGGTTCGGAATGTAACCGGGCGTTTCCCCTTCGCTATGGCCGCCGAAACACTATTGATTTCTCAGTCAAAGTGCTTCGATGAATCTCGAAGCGTTCCCGACCGTCAATCGGGAACCACAAAGTGGACGCGAGCAACACGATTCTAAGAACTCATGTGTTGTCAAGTTATCGGCTTATTAGTACCGGTCAGCTCCATGGGTCTTTAGTCCCCACTTCCACATCCGGCCTATCAACCCAGTAGTCTAGCTGGGAGCCTCTCCCCCGAAGGGATGGAAATCTCATCTTGAAGCCGGCTTCCCGCTTAGATGCTTTCAGCGGTTATCCGTTCCGAACGTAGCTAATCAGCGGTGCTCTTGGCAGAACAACTGACACACCAGAGGTTCGTCCGTCCCGGTCCTCTCGTACTAGGGACAGATCTTCTCAAATTTCCTACGCGCGCAGCGGATAGGGACCGAACTGTCTCACGACGTTCTAAACCCAGCTCGCGTACCGCTTTAATGGGCGAACAGCCCAACCCTTGGGACCTACTCCAGCCCCAGGATGCGACGAGCCGACATCGAGGTGCCAAACCATGCCGTCGATATGGACTCTTGGGCAAGATCAGCCTGTTATCCCCGAGGTACCTTTTATCCGTTGAGCGACAGCGCTTCCACAAGCCACTGCCGGATCACTAGTCCCGACTTTCGTCCCTGCTCGAGCCGTCACTCTCACAGTCAAGCTCCCTTGTGCACTTACACTCGACACCTGATTGCCAACCAGGTTGAGGGAACCTTTGGGCGCCTCCGTTACTCTTTGGGAGGCAACCGCCCCAGTTAAACTACCCACCAGGCACTGTCCCAGAACCGGATTACGGTTCGTAGTTAGACATCCAGAGTGACCAGAGTGGTATTTCAACAACGACTCCACGAACACTAGCGTGCCCGCTTCATAGTCTCCCACCTATCCTACACAAGCCACACCGAACACCAATACCAAGCTGTAGTAAAGGTCACGGGGTCTTTCCGTCCTGCTGCGCGTAACGAGCATCTTTACTCGTAGTGCAATTTCGCCGAGTTCGCGGTTGAGACAGCTGGGAAGTCGTTACGCCATTCGTGCAGGTCGGAACTTACCCGACAAGGAATTTCGCTACCTTAGGATGGTTATAGTTACCACCGCCGTTTACTGGGGCTTAAATTCAGAGCTTCGCCGAAGCTAACCCTTCCTCTTAACCTTCCAGCACCGGGCAGGCGTCAGTCCGTATACATCGTCTTGCGACTTCGCACGGACCTGTGTTTTTAGTAAACAGTCGCTTCCCACTGGTCTCTGCGGCCCTGCAGCGCTTCCGGAGCAAGTCCGTACACGCCTTAGGCCCCCCTTCTCCCGAAGTTACGGGGGCATTTTGCCGAGTTCCTTAACCACGATTCTCTCGATCTCCTCGGTATTCTCTACCTGACCACCTGAGTCGGTTTGGGGTACGGGCGGCTGGAACCTCGCGTCGATGCTTTTCTCGGCAGCATAGGATCACCGAATTCCCCCGTGAGGGGTATGCGTCAGATCTCAGGCTATGTGAGAGACGGATTTGCCTATCTCTCGCCCTACGTCCTTACACCAGGACAACCATCGCCTGGCTCGGCTACCTTCCTGCGTCACACCTGTTAATACGCTAGCCGCACCAGCACGGGGTCGAGCGTTAGGCCGGCCGCTTCACCCCGAAGGGATCCGTCAGCCGGATTAGGACTCTTAGCACTACTGGATTAGCTTGGGCGGTTCTTCGCCGGTACGGGAATATCAACCCGTTGTCCATCGACTACGCCTGTCGGCCTCGCCTTAGGTCCCGACTTACCCAGGGAAGATTAGCTTGACCCTGGAACCCTTGGTCTTTCGGAGGACGTGTTTCTCACACGTCTTTCGCTACTCATGCCTGCATTCTCACTCGTGTGGCGTCCACGGCTGGGTTACCCCGCCGCTTCACTCGCCACACGACGCTCTCCTACCGATCCGCACGGCTGGACCACGAAGGCCTACCTATAATGCGAATCCTACGACTTCGGCGGTGTGCTTGAGCCCCGTTACATTGTCGGCGCGGAATCACTTGACCAGTGAGCTATTACGCACTCTTTCAAGGGTGGCTGCTTCTAAGCCAACCTCCTGGTTGTCTCTGCAACTCCACATCCTTTCCCACTTAGCACACGCTTAGGGGCCTTAGTCGGTAGTCTGGGTTGTTTCCCTCTCGACGATGAAGCTTATCCCCCACCGTCTCACTGCTGCGCTCTCACTTACCGGCATTCGGAGTTTGGCTGACGTCAGTAACCTTGTAGGGCCCATCGGCCATCCAGTAGCTCTACCTCCGGCAAGAAACACGCAACGCTGCACCTAAATGCATTTCGGAGAGAACCAGCTATCACGAAGTTTGATTGGCCTTTCACCCCTATCCACAGCTCATCCCCTCGGTTTTCAACCCAAGTGGGTTCGGCCCTCCACGACGTCTTACCGTCGCTTCAGCCTGGCCATGGATAGATCACTTCGCTTCGGGTCTAGGGCATGCGACTCAATCGCTCTATTCGAACTCGCTTTCGCTACGGCTACCCCTCACGGGTTAACCTCGCCACATACCGCTAACTCGCAGGCTCATTCTTCAAAAGGCACGCTGTCACAGCTACTAGGGCTGCTCCAACGGTTTGTAAGCAGACGGTTTCAGGTACTATTTCACTCCCCTCCCGGGGTACTTTTCACCTTTCCCTCACGGTACTTGTCCGCTATCGGTCATCTGGGAGTATTTAGGCTTACCAGGTGGTCCTGGCGGATTCACACGGGATTTCTCGGGCCCCGTGCTACTTGGGATCCCTTCCGCCGCTGCTCGACATTTCGGTTACGGGACTGGCACCCTCTGTGGTCGGCCTTTCAATGCCGTTCACCTATATCGAGCAAGTCAACGTGTACTTCGGCAGAAGCACGTGAAGGTCCCACAACCCCGACCATGCAACGCCTGCCGGCTATCACACATGATCGGTTTGGCCTGTTCCGGTTTCGCTCGCCACTACTAACGGAATCACGGTTGTTTTCTCTTCCTGTGGGTACTGAGATGTTTCACTTCCCCACGTTCCCTCTACCCGCCCTATATATTCAGGCGGGAGTCATCAGGTCGTGTTGCCACGCCTGACGGGGTTTCCCCATTCGGAAATCCTCGGATCAAGGCTCTGTTATCAGCTCCCCGAGGCTTATCGCAGATTCATACGTCCTTCTTCGGCTCCAGATGCCAAGGCATCCACCGTCTGCTCTTAGAAACTTGACTACATGAGTTTTTAGAATCGATCGGCCGTACCGAAGTACGGCAGATTGACCAATGATCTATAAATCAGATCATCTTGTAGATCGAAGCGCTCTGTTCCGAAGAACATCGCGGCTTCGTTCTAAGATGCTCGCGTCCACTGTGTAGTTCTCAAATGACGGGCGGTATCCGCCGAGTCGAGCAAGTCATGCTCGCCCCGTCCGGATCCGAAGGTCGTTACGCCACCGAAGTGGCTGCCCGGTCCTTCAGGACCCAACAGCGTGCATGTCGTCCGATTCCGCTTCCGACCCGTTCCTGCCGGCAAGCCGGCGTACTAGCGTCTCGAGGTTCCTCGAACGACCTATGTCAATGTTCCACCCATGAGCTCCGGTCGAGAGCATTCGTCTCGAATCCGGCTCTGTCACTCCGAAGAGTGCAGTGCTCCTTAGAAAGGAGGTGATCCAGCCGCACCTTCCGGTACGGCTACCTTGTTACGACTTAGTCCTAATCACCGATCCCACCTTCGACAGCTCCCTCCTTGCGGTTGGGCCACTGGCTTCGGGTGTTACCGACTTTCATGACTTGACGGGCGGTGTGTACAAGGCCCGGGAACGTATTCACCGCAGCGTTGCTGATCTGCGATTACTAGCGACTCCGACTTCATGAGGTCGAGTTGCAGACCTCAATCCGAACTGAGACCGGCTTTTTGGGATTCGCTCCACCTTACGGTATTGCAGCCCTTTGTACCGGCCATTGTAGCATGCGTGAAGCCCAAGACATAAGGGGCATGATGATTTGACGTCATCCCCACCTTCCTCCGAGTTGACCCCGGCAGTCTCCTATGAGTTCCCACCATTACGTGCTGGCAACATAGAACGAGGGTTGCGCTCGTTGCGGGACTTAACCCAACATCTCACGACACGAGCTGACGACAACCATGCACCACCTGTATACGAGTGTCCAAAGAGTTCTCTATTTCTAGAGCGTTCTCGTATATGTCAAGCCTTGGTAAGGTTCTTCGCGTTGCATCGAATTAATCCGCATGCTCCGCCGCTTGTGCGGGCCCCCGTCAATTCCTTTGAGTTTTAGCCTTGCGGCCGTACTCCCCAGGCGGGGCGCTTAATGCGTTAGCTGCGACACGGAAACCGTGGAATGGTCCCCACATCTAGCGCCCAACGTTTACGGCGTGGACTACCAGGGTATCTAATCCTGTTCGCTCCCCACGCTTTCGCTCCTCAGCGTCAGTTACGGCCCAGAGAACTGCCTTCGCCATCGGTGTTCCTCCTGATATCTGCGCATTCCACCGCTACACCAGGAATTCCATTCTCCCCTACCGCACTCTAGTCTGCCCGTACCCACTGCAGGCCCGAGGTTGAGCCTCGGGTTTTCACAGCAGACGCGACAGACCGCCTACGAGCTCTTTACGCCCAATAATTCCGGACAACGCTTGCACCCTACGTATTACCGCGGCTGCTGGCACGTAGTTAGCCGGTGCTTTTTCTGCAGGTACCGTCACTTTCGCTTCTTCCCTACTAAAAGAGGTTTACAACCCGAAGGCCGTCGTCCCTCACGCGGCGTTGCTGCATCAGGCTTGCGCCCATTGTGCAATATTCCCCACTGCTGCCTCCCGTAGGAGTCTGGGCCGTGTCTCAGTCCCAGTGTGGCCGGTCACCCTCTCAGGCCGGCTACCCGTCGTCGCCTTGGTGAGCCGTTACCTCACCAACAAGCTGATAGGCCGCGAGCTCATCCCGAACCGAAGTTCTTTCCACGCGCAGAAGATGCCTTCGCGCGTCGTATCCGGTATTAGACGTCGTTTCCAACGCTTATCCCAGAGTTCGGGGCAGATTGCTCACGTGTTACTCACCCGTTCGCCACTGATCCGGAGGGAGCAAGCTCCCTCGTTCACCGTTCGACTTGCATGTGTTAAGCACGCCGCCAGCGTTCGTCCTGAGCCAGGATCAAACTCTCCGTAAAGGTTTGGTAGCACGGCACCGAAGTGCCGGCAGAACCGTTGCGTTCACCGCGGGGAAAACCGCGGATCCTGCGAGTTGATCTGACTGAAAGGATCGTCTACTGACAATCCGTCAATCCAAAGGAATCTCTCTAGTGACCGAGGTCACCAGTCGAGGTTTTTGGCATTTGACATAGTGCACGCTGTTGAGTTCTCAAGGATCGGGCGCTCCTGTCGCTCACCGTCTCCGGCTCGCCCTCAGGGCAACTTCTCCATCCTAACCATCTCGTTCCGTCTGTCAAATCGACGCGCCGGGAGCGAAGCTCCGGGCTGCGATCGACGACCGCGGTCTCCGAGAGGAGGACTCCCATCCTAGACCATTCGGTCACACGGATGCTGGATCCGATTCAGATGGGGGTTGGTTCTCCGCTTGAGGGGGCGGGGCCTTGGCCTCTCCGCTCTTCCCTTTGGGGCGAACAAGTAAGAGATTACGTGGATTCGGGGGTCGTGCCAAATCGCGGTTGCATCCCGGGCGTGTCGCGACTGACTGCCCCGGAAAATCAGGCCAGTACGACTCCCGCGAGAGTCTTCTTCCCGCGGCGCAGCACGGCCCGGCCGCCCGCGAGGCCGGCGCCGGCGAGGGTCGCGTCGGGATCCTCGACCTTCGCGTTGTTCAGGTAGACGCCTCCCTGGGCGATCGCCCGCCGCGCCTCGGAGAGGCTCTGGCAGAGCTTGGTGGCCACGAGCGCCTGCACGACGGTCGCGTCCTCCCCCAGCTCCGCGTTCTCGAGCTCCTCCACGGCGGCCGCGAGGGTCGCCGCATCGAGCGACGACAGATCGCCCTGACCGAACAGGGCCTCGGATGCGGCGATCACCGCATCCGTCGCCCCCCGTCCATGGACGAGCGTCGTCACCTCGCGTGCGAGCGTGCGCTGCGCCTCACGACGGAACGGCTGCTCGCGCACCTCGTGCTCGAGCGCCTCGATCTGCTCGCGTGTCAGGAAGGTGAACACCTTGAGCCGCGCGATGACGTCCGAGTCGTCGGTGTTGAGCCAGAACTGGTAGAAGCGGTAGGGGCTGCACATCTCGGCGTCGAGCCAGATGGCGTTGCCCTCGCTCTTGCCGAACTTGGTGCCGTCGGAGTTCGTGATGAGCGGCGTGCCGATCGCGTGCACGCTCCTGCCCTCCACCCGGTGGATGAGGTCGGTTCCGCTCGTGAGGTTGCCCCACTGGTCGCTTCCGCCCGTCTGCAGCACGCAGTCGTACTGGCGGTACAGCTCGAGGAAGTCCATGCCCTGCAGGATCTGGTAGCTGAACTCCGTGTAGCTGATGCCCGCGTCGGAGTTGAGCCGCGCCGCGACCGCGTCCTTCTTGAGCATCGTGCCGACGCGGAAGTGCTTGCCGATCTCGCGCAGGAAGTCGATCGCGCTGAGCGGCGCCGTCCAGTCGAGGTTGTTCACGATGCGCGCCGCGGCGTCACCCTCGAACGACAGGAACCGTTCGATCTGCCCCTGCAGCCTCCCGACCCACTCGGCGACCGTCTCCCTGTCGTTGAGGGTGCGCTCGGCGCTCGGGCGCGGATCGCCGATGAGGCCCGTCGAACCGCCCACGAGGCCGAGCGGCCGGTGGCCGGCGAGCTGGAGCCGCCGCAGCACGAGCAGCTGCACGAGGTTGCCGAGGTGCAAGCTCGGCGCCGTCGGGTCGAACCCGCAGTAGTACACGATCGGCGGCCCCGCGAGCAGCTCCTTGAGAGCATCGGGGTCGGTCGACACGTGAACGAGGCCGCGCCAGTTCAGCTCCTCCCAGATGTCCGGGAAGGAGGGGTCGTTACGCTGCGCGCTGAGGATCTCGGATGCGGGCACCCGGCCAGGCTATCGCGTCGCCTGAGTAGGCTCGGGCCGTGCGCGACCACCACCCCCGCCGTCCCGTCCGCGCCGCCGCGCTCCGCGTCGCCGGCGCCCTCGCCCTCGTGCTCGCGGCCGCCGCGCCCGCGGGCTCCGCATCCGCGGCGCCGGCATCCGCGGCACCTGCCCGCCCGGCGCCCGCGCCCGCATCCGCGTGGGGAGCCGCGAGCGTCGACGACTTCGAGTTCGCGTCGTTCCACGCCGACTACCTGCTCGACCGCGACGCCGCCGGCCGGGCGTCGCTCAGCGTCACCGAGACGCTCGTGGCCGTGTTCCCCGCCGTCGACCAGAACCACGGCATCGAGCGCGCGATCCCCCGCAGCTACCAGCGCGCGAGCCTCGGCCTCGAGATCCGCTCGGTGCGCGACGCCGAGGGGCTCCCTCTCCCCTACACGCTCATCGACGACGGCGACTTCCTCGTCGTGCGCATCGGAGACGCCGACGTCTTCGTGCACGGCGAGCAGAGCTACGTCATCGAGTACGCGGCGCACGACGTCGTGCGCTCCTTCTCCGACACGGGGGTCGACGAGTTCTACTGGGACATCAACGGCACCGGGAGTCCCCAGCCGTACGGCGAGGTCACGGCCGTGCTCGAGCTCTCCCCCGAGCTGGAGGCCACCCCGACGGGCGCGGCGCGCTGCTACGTCGGTGGCGAAGGTGCGGAGGACGCCTGCGACGTCGAGGTGACGTCGACGGGCGCGTCGGTCGAGGTCGCGGGAGTCGGCCCGCAGGAGACCGTCACGTGGGCCATCGCCTTCCCCACGGGCACCTTCCGCACCCCCGCGCTGCCCGCGGACTCCTGGGTCGTGCGGGTCGTCCCGTGGGTGCTGCTCGGCATCACGGGCGCGTGCCTGCTCATCGTGCTGTGGTTGCGCGTCGTCGTCTTCCGCGACGCCCCCGGTCGCGGCGTCGTCGTGCCGCAGTACGAGCCCTTCCCGGAGCTCGGGGTCATGGAGGCCGCGGTGCTCATGCGCCGCCAGCCGCGCGACCTGCCGGCGCAGTTCGTGCAGCTCGTCGTGACGCGCGCGGCACGGCTCATCGACAGAGGCGAGGAGGTCGCGAAGCGCAAGCGCTACCGGCTCGAGCTGCTCGACACCTCGACGCTCGACCGCGACGACGCGATCGCCGTCGCCACGCTCTTCGGCCGCACCGGCAAGCGCACGGGCATCGACCTCGACACGGACGACCGCAAGCTGGGCGACCGCATCGCGACCCTGCGGGCGAAGGTGCGCGTCGAGGTCGCGAAGCGCTACCGCACCCGCATCCGCTCACCGTGGACGTCGGTCGTGCGCATCGCCCTCGCCGTGAACGCCGTCGCGGCGCTCGTGGTCGCGTTCTGGGCGGCGGAGACGGATGCGGGCAGCCCGCTCCTCGTGTGGCAGCTCGTGGCGGTCTTCGTCGCGGGCGTGCTGCTCATGGGCTTCGCGGGATCACCCGACGTGCTCACGGCGGAAGGCGCCCTCGCGCGCGAGCATCTGGACGGCATCCGCGACTACCTCGAGCTCGCCGAGGCGGACCGCATCCGCGTGCTGCAGAGCCCCGACACCGCGGAGCGCACGCCCGTCGACACCGACGACCGGGAGGCGGTCGTGCGGCTGTACGAGCGCCTTCTGCCCTACGCGATGATCTTCGGGATCGAGGAGCGCTGGCAGAAGGAGCTCGGCACGCTCTACGAGACGACGCCGACCGAGATCGCGCCCGTGCTGCAGTCCACGCCGCTCTCGGGCTTCGTGTCGGGCTACGCGGCGGCGAGCTTCGCGACGGCTCCCCCGCCGACGTCGTCGTCCTCGTCGTGGTCGGGTTCCGGCGGCAGCAGCTCGTTCGGCGGCTCGAGCGGCGGTGGGTTCGCGGGCGGCGGCGGCGGTGGCGGCGGCGCCCGCGGGTGGTGAGCCCGCGGCTGGTGAGCCTGCGGGGTTGATGCGGCCGTCATCTACCCTCAAGGGTTGATATCGGGAGAATCATGCTTGTAGGCTTGATGCGGGAGTGACCATGTTCGCCATCACCGCAGACCAGATCGACAGTCGCATCCGCCCCGACCACGCCGACGAGGCCCTCGCCATCCTCGCCCACGTCGGCGGAGACCGCCTCGCCCTGCCCGCAGACCGCACGGCGGGCGACGAGGTGCAGGCGCTCACCGAGGACCCGCGCACGGCGCTCGACATCGTTCTCGCCCTCGCCCGCACGGGACTGTGGAGCATCGGGGTGGGAATCGGCGACGTGCGAGCCCCGCTCCCCACCGCGACCCGCGCCGCGACCGGCGACGCGCTCGTCGCGGCGCGCGAGGCCGTCGAGGCGGCGAAGCGCCGACAGTGGCGGCTCGCCGTCGCGGGCGACCGCATCGCACCCGCCGCCGAGACCCTCCAGGCGATGATCGAGCTCCTGCTGCAGCTGCGCGAGCGCCGCTCCCCCGAGGGGTGGGAACTGTACGATCTCGTGGAGGCCGGCCTCACACAGGCGGAGGCCGCCGAACGGCTCGGCATCACCCCGCAGGCCGCCAGCAAGCGGGCGCTCGCCGCGGCCGTCCGCCTCGACGCGGCGGCCCGCGACGGGATCGTCGAGCTGCTCGCACTCGCGAACGGCACGGATGCCGGGCGCGAGCCCGGAACGGAGGACAACGCGTGATCGTCATCGGCTACCTGTTCTGGGCGCTCTCCCTCCTCGTGATCGGCGGGGCCGTCGCGGCGACCGTGCTCGCGGCCCGCCTCGGCAAGCCCTGGCTCGCGCTCTTCGCCCTCGCGCCCGTGGGCCTCGGGCTCCTCGGCGCCGCCTTCGGCATCCGCCTGCTGCCCGAGCCGTCGGCCTTCGCCGTCGTGCTCGCGCTCGGCATCGCGACGCTCGCGATCCTCGCGGGCAGCCCGCTGACGACGATCGTGCTCGACCTCGCCAGTCGGGGCGCCCCGGTGCGCCGCGGCGCCCACGGCGGCATCCTCATCCGGCGCGAGCGCACCGGCGAGGAGCAGGAGGTGCTGCGCGGCGGCACGACGATCGGCCTGCTCGAGCGCGCCGCGATCGTCGGCGCCATCGCCGTCGGGCACCCCGAGGTCATCGCAGCGCTCATCGCCATCAAGGGCCTCGGCCGCTTCAACGAGCTCGACTCCTCGGCCGCCCGCGAGCGGTTCATCATCGGCACGCTCGCGAGCATGCTGTGGGCCGGCGCGTGCGCCGTGCTCATCACCGTCACCGTGGCGTGACGCGCCTCCGCGGCACCGCCGCCCGGTAGGGCGACACCGTCGGGTCGCCGGGGATCCAGAACCGCAGGGGGAAGGCATCCGTGCCTCCCTCGCCCGAGACACCCACACGCGGCCCTGCCGCGACGGGCGACGGATGCGGGGCGGGCTCGAGCGCGAACGGCGCGCCGTCGAGGGGCGCGGTGTCGTCGCCGAGCACCATGCCGAGCGCCTTCGTGAGCCGCGCAGGCCCGCGGGCGAGCTCGGCATCCGTCTTCGCGGTGGGACGCCGCTCGCGCGCGAGCTCGATCCCGTCGACGACCTCCCCCGCACGCAGCAGCACGGCGCTCGCGGTGCCCGCGGGCGAGCACACGACGTTCGCGCACACGTGCATGCCGTAGCTGAAGTACACGTACAGGTGCCCGGGCTCGCCGAACATCGTGCGCGTGCGCGGCGTGAGCCCGCGGAACGCGTGCGAGCCGGGGTCGGCCTCGCCGAGGTACGCCTCGACCTCGGTGAGCCGCACCGAGACGCCCCGCCCCGTCAGCAGAGCGCCGAGCAGGAGCGGCGCGACCTCGTCGGCCGGACGCTCGAGGAACGCGAGGGGTGCGGTCAGGACCCGATCCCGTTCACGACCGTGTAGACGACCGCGGCGCCCACCGCGACGACCGCGAGGCCGACGAGCAGCCACAGCAGCCACGGTCGGCGCGCGTCGAGGTCGCGCCGGTACTCCTTGGCGCGCTCACGGCGGACGCGCGGGTCGCCGTCGCCCGAGAGCGTCATCCGGCGACCTCCGCCACACGCGCCGTGAGCGCGGCGAGCTGCTCCGCGACGCGCGTCGGCGCGGTGCCGCCCGTCCCGGCGCGGCTCGCGATCGAGCCCTCGACCGTGAGCACATCTCGCACGTCGGGCGTGAGGCGCGCGTCGATCGCCGCGTACTGCTCGTCGCTCGGCTCGTCGAGCTCGAGACCCTCCGCCTCGCAGAAGCGCACGAGCGCCCCCGAGATCTCGTGGGCCTCGCGGAACGGCACGCCCTGGCGCACGAGGTGGTCGGCCACGTCGGTCGCGAGCGAGAAACCCTGCGGCGCGAGCTCCGCCATCCGCTCGGTGTCGAACTCGAGCGTCGCGATCATGCCCGCGAACGCAGGAAGCAGCACCTCGAGGGTGCGCACCGAGTCGAAGATCGGCTCCTTGTCCTCCTGGAGGTCGCGGTTGTACGCGAGGGGCAGGCCCTTGAGCGTCGTGAGCAGCCCCGTGAGGTTGCCGATGAGCCGGCCCGACTTGCCGCGCGCGAGCTCGGCGATGTCGGGGTTCTTCTTCTGCGGCATGATCGACGACCCCGTCGAGTAGCCGTCGTGCAGCCGGACGAAGCCGAACTCGCGGGTGTTCCAGATGATGACGTCCTCCGCGAGGCGCGAGAGGTCGACGCCGATCTGTGCGGCGATGTAGGCGAACTCGGCGACGACGTCGCGGCTCGCCGTCGCGTCGATCGAGTTGAGCATGGGGTGCGTGAGTCCGAGCTCGTACGCGATCGGCACGGGGTCGAGGCCGAGCGCTCCCCCCGCGACGGCGCCCGCGCCGTAGGGCGACTCGGATGCGCGCACGCGCCAGTCGCGCAGGCGCTCGAGGTCGCGCACGAGCGGCCACGCGTGCGCCAGCAGGTGGTGCGCGAGCAGGATCGGCTGCGCGTGCTGCAGGTGCGTACGGCCCGGCATGACGGCGGCGGGGTGCGCCTCCGCCTGCGCCGCGAGGGCGTCGACGAGCTGCACGACGAGGTTCCGGATGCGCGCGGCGTGGTCGAGCAGGTAGAGCCGCACGAGCGTCGCGATCTGGTCGTTGCGGCTGCGGCCCGCGCGGAGCTTGCCGCCGAGCTCGGGGCCGACGACGGCGATCAGCTCGCGCTCGAGCGCGAAGTGCACGTCTTCGTCCTCGGGAAGCGGGCGGATGACGCCGTCGCGGATGCCGCGGTCGAGCACGTCGATGCCCTCGAGCATGCGGGCGAGCTCGGCGTCGTCGAGGAAGCCCGCCGCGGCGAGCGCGCGAGCGTGCGCGCGCGAGCCCTGCAGGTCGTAGTGCGCGAGCTCCCAGTCGAAGTGGGTGGAGCGGCTCAGCTCCTGCAGCTCGGGCGACGGGCCGCTCGCGAAGCGACCTCCCCAGAGGCTCGCGCCCCCTGCCCGGGGCTCGTCGGCGTTCGCGCCTGCGGTGTCGGACCCGGACGTCGTGGGGCCTTGTGGCATCGGTTCTGGTCTCCTCGTGTCGTGTCCAGTCTAGAAGCGGGGCGCGCCCGTTAGGGTGGCGTCATGTCCGAGCCGAGCCAGTCGCCCGTCCCGCCCGCCGAGGGGTCCGTCCCGCCCGTCGAGCCCGTCGCATCCGCACCCGTCGCCGGTGTGCCGGCGCCGCGTTACGGGGAGTTCGCCCCCGTCGAGACGACGACCGCGACGCCTGACGCGTCGACCGCTCAGCCCGTGGCGCCCGGCGAGCAGCAGGGTGTGCCCGCGGCGCCCGGCCAGCCCGTCATGTACTCGGGCGCCCCCGCGGCGCCCGCCTACCCGCAGCAGGGCTACCCGCAGCAGGGTCAGTCGCCGACCTACCCGCAGCCCGGATACGGCCAGGCCGGCTACCCCGCCCCCGGCTACGCCCAGCCCGCCTACGGTCAGCCGGTCTACGGCCAGCCCGGTTTCGCCGGCACGCCGCTGCCCCGCCGTCGCACGTGGGACGTCGTGCTCACGATCGTGCTCCTCGTGCTGGGCCTCGGCGGCACGCTCCTCGGCGTGCTCTACGGCGTGCTCTTCAGCTCGCCCGAGGTGCTCGACGAGGGCTTCCGCGACCAGGGCCTCGGAGGTTTCGACGGCGAGATCGGCGCCGCCCCGCTCGTGCTCATCGGAAGTCACGTCGTGCTCTACCTCGTGGCTCTCGGGGTGTCGATCCTGCTGCTCGTGAAGAAGAAGATCGCGTTCTACGTGCCGCTCATCGCGGGCGTCATCGCGGCGATCGTCTTCTGGGCGACGATCTTCGCCGTCGTGGCGAGCGATCCCGACTTCGCGCGGATGTCGGGGCTCTGAGCCGCCTCAGGCGGCCGCGCGCTCCAGCAGCCACACGAGCAGCGCCTTCTGGGCGTGCAGGCGGTTCTCCGCCTCGTCCCAGATGACGCTCTGCGGGCCGTCGATGACGGTCGACGCGACCTCGTAGCCGCGGTCGGCGGGGAGGCAGTGCAGGAAGATCGCGTCGGACTTCGCCAACTGCATGAGCTCGTCCGTCACCTGGTAGCCACCGAAGGTGGCGACCCGATGCGCCTTCTCCTCCTCCTTGCCCATCGACACCCACGTGTCGGTCACGACGACGTCGGCTCCCGCGACCGCCTCGAGCGGGTCGGTGAAGATCGCGACGGAGCCGCCCGTCTCGCTCGCGCGGCGGTCGGCATCCGCGACCACGGCATCGGCGGGGCTGAACTCCTCGGGCGCCGCGACGCGCACGTGCATGCCGGCCGTCGCGCCCGCGAGCAGGTAGCTGTGCGCCATGTTGCTCGCGCCATCGCCGAGGAAGGTGACCGTGAGGCCCTTCAGCTCGCCCTTGTGCTCGCGGATCGTGAGCAGGTCGGCGAGCAGCTGGCAGGGGTGGAAGTCGTCGGAGAGCGCGTTGACGACGGGCACCTTGGTGCCGGCCGCCATCTCCTCGAGGCCCGCCTGGGCGTAGGTGCGCCAGACGATCGCCGACACCATCCGCTCGAGCACCCGGGCGGTGTCGGACGGCGTCTCCTTGCCGCCGAGCTGGCTGTTGGCGGTCGAGATGATGAGGGGGCTGCCGCCGAGGTCGGCGATGCCGACGGCGAAGCTCACGCGCGTGCGGGTCGACGACTTGTCGAAGATCACGGCGACCGTCTGGGGCCCGGCGAGCGGCTTGCGCCCCCAGCGGTCGGCCTTGATCTGCTCGGCGAGGTCGAGGATCTGGGCCTGCTCGGCGGGGGTCAGGTCGTCGTCGCGCAGGAAGTGGCGGGTCATTCGTGGTCTCCGGGGTCGGTGTGGGGGACGTCGATCGCCTCGGCGAAGAGGCGGGTGAACTCGTGCAGCTCGTCGTCGCCGACGATGAGCGGCGGGGCGAGGCGGATGCGGTGCTCGTTCGCCGCGTTGACGATGAGCCCGCGGTCGAGGGCGCGGCTCGCGACGATGCCCGCGACGGGCTGAGAGAGGCCGATGCCGAGCAGGAGGCCGCGGCCCTGGATGTCGGTCACGAGCGGAGACCCGATGAGCTCGATGCGCGCGCGGAGCTCGAGGCCTCGCGTGCGCGCGTTCTCGACGAGGCCCGCCCGCTCGATCTCGCCGAGCACGGCGTTCGCGGCGGCCGCGGCGAGCGGGTTGCCGCCGAAGGTCGAGCCGTGGTGGCCGGGGCCGAAGAGCGTCGACGCCTCGCCGAAGGTCACGAACGCGCCGATCGGGAAGCCGCCGCCGATGCCCTTCGCGAGCGACACGGCATCCGGCACGATGCCCTCGTGCTGGAAGGCGAACCAGTCGCCCGTGCGGCCCGCGCCGGTCTGGATCTCGTCGAGGATGAGCAGCGCGCCGTGCGCCCTCGTGAGCTCGCGCGCGGCCCTCAGGTAACCCTCGGGAAGCTCGACGACGCCCGCCTCGCCCTTGATGGGCTCGACGACGAGCGCCGCGACGTCGCCCGCGGCGAGCGCCCGCTCGAGCGCCTCGATCGTCGACGGGATGTGCTCGACGCCGGGCACGAGCGGCTCGAAGGGGCCGCGCAGCGCCGGCTTGCCCGTGAGGCTCAGCGAGCCCATCGTGCGGCCGTGGAACGCGTTCTCGAGCGCGAGGATGCGTGGCTTGCGCGTGAGGCGCGCGAGCTTGACCGCCGCCTCGATGGCCTCGGCCCCCGAGTTGCACAGGAACACGCGGTCGCCGCCTGTGAGACGCGTGAGGCGCTCGGCGAGCTCGAGCTGCGGCTCGGTCGCGAAGTAGTTCGACACGTGCGCGAACTTCCCCGCCTGCGTGCTCACCGCCTCGACGAACGCCGGATGCGCGTGGCCGAGCGCGTTGACGGCGATGCCCGCGAGGAAGTCGAGGTACTGCTTGCCCTCGATGTCCCACACGTGCGCACCACGGCCGTGCGAGAGCACGGCGAGCGGCGCGGGTGCCGAGCGCATCATGACGCGCGAGAAGAGCTCCTGGTAGTACTCGGTGCCCTCTGCCGTTCCGGTCTCCGCGTTCATGCGGGCACCACCTCCGTGCCGATGCCGGCATCCGTGAAGATCTCGAGAAGGATCGAGTGCGGGCGGCGGCCGTCGATGATCGCGGCCTTCGGCACTCCCCCGTCGACGGCCTCGAGGCACGCCGCCATCTTGGGGATCATGCCCGACTCGAGGCTCGGCAGCAGCTCCGCGAGCTCGTCGCGCGTGATCTGCGAGACGAGGGAGTCGCGGTTCGGCCAGTCGCGGTAGAGGCCCGCGACATCCGTCAGCACGACGAGCTTCTCGGCGCCGAGGGCGACCGCGAGGGCCGCCGCGGCGGAGTCGGCATTGACGTTGAGCGACTGCCCGGGCACGTCGACGTCGGGCGCGATCGACGACACGACGGGGATGCGGCCCGCCTCGATTTCGGCGAGCACGGCCGCGGGGTCGACCTGGATGACGTCGCCCACGAGCCCGATGTCGACGGGCTGCCCGTCGACCACCGCCTCGCGCTTGCGCCCCTGGAAGAGCCCCGCGTCCTCGCCCGAGATGGCGGATGCGAGGGGCCCGTGCCGGTTGATGAGCGTCACGAGCTCGCGGCTCACCTGTCCCGTGAGCACCATCCGCACGACCTCCATGGCCTCGGGCGTCGTCACGCGGTAGCCCCCGCGGAACTCGCTCGGGATGCCGAGCCGGTCGAGCATGGCCGAGATCTGCGGGCCGCCGCCGTGCACGACGACGGGCTTGAGGCCCACCGAGCGCAGATAGACCATGTCTTCCGCGAACGCGCGCTGCAGGTTCTCGTCGACCATGGCGTTGCCGCCGAACTTGACGACGACGATGCGTCCCGCGAAGCGCAGCAGCCACGGGAGCGACTGGATGAGGGTGTCGGCCTTCACCGCCGCGTCGCGGGTGCGCTCGTCGAGGTCGTCGACGGGGTTCTCGTTCGTCATGAGGAGTAGGCGCTGTTCTCGTGGACGTAGTCGTGCGTCAGGTCGTTGGTGAGGATGATCGCCCCGAAGTGGCCCGCGTGGAGCTCGAGCTGCAGGTGGAGGCGGCGCGGGCGCAGGTCGACCTCGGTGCGCGGGCGGTCGGGGCCGCCCTTCGTGCACACGCGCACGCCGTTCATGATGACGTCGACGTCGTAGGGGTCGAACTCCGCCTGCGTCGTGCCGATCGCGGCGAGCACACGGCCCCAGTTGGGGTCGTTGCCGAACACGGCGGCCTTGAAGAGGTTGTTGCGCGCGATCGAGCGGCCCACCTCGACCGCGTCGTCCTCGCTCGCGGCGCTCATGACCTCGATGACGATGTCGTGGCTCGCGCCCTCGGCGTCGGCCTGCAGCTGGAACGCGAGGTCCATGCACACCTCGGTCAACCCGGCCGCGAACAGGTCGAGGTCGGGCTCGATGCCGGATGCGCCGCTCGCCATGAGCGTGACCTGGTCGTTGGTCGACATGCAGCCGTCGGAGTCGAGGCGGTCGAAGCTCACGCGCGTCGCGCGGCGCAGCGCCTCGTCGAGCTGCGCGGGCAGGAGCACGGCGTCGGTCGTGATGACGACGAGCATCGTCGCGAGGCCCGGCGCGAGCATGCCCGCACCCTTCGCCATGCCGCCGATCGTCCAGCCGTCGCGGCGCACGACCGCGGTCTTCGGCTTCGAGTCGGTCGTCATGATGGCGCGCGCCGCATCCGCGCCGCCCTTCTCGGTGCGCTCGGCGGCCGCGAGGTGCGCGCCCGCGATGACCTTCTCGCGCGGCAGCTGCTCGCCGATGAGGCCCGTCGAGCACACGAGCACGTCGCCCGCGGAGACGCCGAGCGCCTCGCCGACGGCCTCGGCGGTCGCGTGGGTCGTCTGGAAGCCCTCCGGTCCCGTGAAGCAGTTGGCGCCGCCCGAGTTGAGGATGATCGCGCTCACGGTGCCGTCGGCGATGACCTGCTGCGACCAGATGATCGGGTTCGCCTTCGCGCGGTTGCTCGTGAACACGGCGGCCGCGCTGCGCAGCGGACCCTCGTTGACGACGAGCGCGAGGTCGAGCTTCTCGAAGCCCTTGAGGCCCGCCGCGACGCCTGCGGCGGTGAATCCGGATGCGGCGGTGACGCTCACGGCGCGACTCCGTTCACGGGGAGGCCCGCGGCCTCGGGCAGCCCGAGCGCGAGATTGGCGGACTGGATGGCGGCACCCGCGGTGCCCTTGACGAGGTTGTCGATCGCCGAGACGACGACCACGCGGCCCGCGTTCTCGTCGACGGCGACGCCCATGAGGGCCGTGTTGGCGCCCGTCGTGTCGTTCGATCGAGGGAAGGAGCCCTGCGGCAGCACGCGCACGAAGGTCTCCCCCGCGTACGCGCCCTCCCAGGCCTCGCGCACATCCGCCGCCGAGACGCCGGGCGCGAGCCGCGCCGTCGACGTCGCGAGGATGCCGCGCGACATCGGCACGAGCACGGGCGTGAACGAGATGCTCACGCCCTCGCCGCCCGACGCCGTGAGGTTCTGCACGATCTCGGGTGTGTGCCGGTGCACGCCGCCGACGGCGTAGGCCGAGGCGGAGCCCATGATCTCGCTCGCGAGGAGGTCGGTGCGCAGCGACTTGCCCGCGCCCGAGGTTCCGACCGCGAGCACCGACACGAGGTCATGCGCCTCGACGACGCCCGCGGCGACGCCCGGCGCGAGACCCAGGGTGATCGCGGTGACGTTGCAGCCGGGGACGGCGATGCGCGTCGCGCCCGGGAGGTTGTCGCGCTGCTTGGCGGCGCCGCCGTCGAGCAGGAGCTCGGGCATGCCGTAGGCCCAGGCGCCGTGGTACTCACCGCCGTAGAACGCGTCCCACGCGTCCTGCGAGGTGAGCCGGTGGTCGGCGCCGCAGTCGACGGCGACGACGTCGTCGGGCAGCTCCGCCGCGATGGCACCGGATGCGCCGTGCGGCAGCGCGAAGAAGACGAGGTCGGCATCCGAGAGCACGGATGCCGTGGTCGGCTGGAGCTCGAGCTCGGCGAGGCTCACGAGGTGCGGATGCACGGCGCCGAGGCGCTGACCCGCGTTCTGGTGGGCGGTGACGACGCGGACCTCGAACTCGGGGTGGCCGGCGAGGAGCCGCAGCAGCTCGCCGCCCGCGTAACCGCTGGCGCCTGCGACGGCGACGGAGATGGGCATGACTTCAACCTTATTGTCGTGTGGACGGGGCCGGAGGCGGCGACGTCACGCGACGGGCTGAGACGGGTCAGCGGCGCGACGTCGCCGAGATTCGGCGCACGCGGCGGACGCGACGGAGCTCCACGCTCTCGAACGGCATCCGCTGACCCACGCGTCGAGGGTAGCAGAGCGCCGCTGCGCGATTACTCCCGCAGAGTCGCGCCGAACCGCTCGGCCGCACGCGCGAGGCCCGCGAGCTTCGCCTCGGTCGCCTCGGCGGCCGTGAGCGTGCGGTCGGCGGCTCGGAAGCGCAGCGCGAAGGTCAGCGACTTGCTGCCCTCCGCGACGCCCTGACCCCGGTAGTCGTCGACGAGCCGGATGTGCTCGAGCAGCTCGCCCGCACCCTCGGCGACCGCGTCGCGCACATCGCCCGCGGGCACCGCGGCGTCGACGACGAGCGAGAGGTCCTGGGTGGCGGCCGGCAGCGTGCCGATCGGCGTCGCGTGGCGGTCGACGTCGCTCAGCTCGATGAGCGCGTCGAGGTCGAGCTCGTACACGGCGACGACGCGCGGCAGGTCCGACTCGAGCGCGACGGCCGGCAGCAGCTCGCCCGCGACGCCCACGACGGTCTCGCCGACGCGCAGCTCGGCCGTGCGGCCGGGGTGCAGCGCGGGGTGCGAACCCTGAGCGACGCGGATGTCGAGGCCGAGTGCGAGGCCCACCTGGCGTACCGCGTCGAGCGCATCCGGGAGGCCCGCCGCGACGGGCGCCTCGCCGGGCTGCTTCGGCACGACGTCGCCGAGGAACAGGCCGCCCACGTGACGCGACTGCGGCGGGATGCCCGCACCGAGGCGCTCGAGGGTGTCATCGCCGGGGCGCTCCGCCCCGACGGGGATGAAGTCGGTGCCGTACTCGACACCCGCCTCGGGGAGGAACACGGTGCCGATCTCGAAGAGCGCGAGGTCGGTGAGGCCGCGCGACAGGTTGCGGTGCGCGGTCTCGACGAGGCCCGGCAGCAGCGTGCGACGCAGGAGCGACACCTGCTGGTCGAGCGCGTTCGCGAGGCGCACGGATGCGGCGCCCGGCTCGTAGCGCTCGGCCACCGCATCCGACACGAACGGGTACGCGAGCACCTCGGTCGAGCCCGCGGCCGCGAGCGTCTGCGCGACGCGGCGGCGCGCGCGCTGGGCCCGCGTGAGACCGCGGCCCGCGGGGGCGATCGGCAGCTCGGCGGGGATACGGTCGTAGCCCGTGATGCGGGCGATCTCCTCGATGAGCGAGACGTCGTCGACGAGGTCGGGCCGCCAGCTCGGCGGCGTGACGGTCGCGACGTCGCCGTCGAGCTCGACGGTCGCGCCGATCATGGCGAGCGTGCCGACGACCTCGTCGCGCGTGTACGGCACGCCGACGATCGCGGCGGGGCGGTCGAGCGGCAGGCGCACCGCGGGAAGCGGCGTCGACGCGTCGTAGAGCACGCCGAGCTCGTCGAGCGTGCCGCCCGCGAGCTCGACGAGCAGCTGGGCGACACGCGCCGTGGCGAGCTCCGCCACGCGCGGGTCGACGCCGCGCTCGTTGCGCTTCGCCGCCTCGCTCGGGAGCTTGTGACGGCGCACCGTGCGAGCGACCGACACCGGGTCCCAGATCGCGGCCTCGATGAGCACGTCGGTCGTGTCGTCCGAGAGCTCGCTGTAGGCGCCGCCCATGACGCCGCCGAGACCCAGGGGGCGCCGCGCGTCGGCGACCACGAGATCGGCCGGGTCGAGCGTGCGCACCTTGCCGTCGAGCGTCTCGAGCTGCTCGCCCGGCTTCGCCCGACGCACGATGAGACCGCCCTCGTCGACCTTCGCGAGGTCGTACGAGTGGTTCGGCACGCCGAGCTCGAGCATGACGTAGTTGGAGATGTCGACCGCGAGCGAGATCGAGCGGATGCCGGCGAGCCGGAGCCGCGAAGCCATCCACGGCGGCGTGGGGCGACTCGGGTCGATGCCGCGCACGACGCGCACCGAGAAGACCGTGCAGCCCTGGCGGCCACGGATGGGGGCGTCGTCGGTGATCGCGAGCGGGTAGCCGGAGACGGGCGCCGCCTGGACGGCGGCGGCGGGGTCGCGGAACGCCGCGCCCGTCGAGTGCGAGTACTCGCGCGCGATGCCGCGAATCGAGAACGCGTAGCCCCGGTCGGGCGTGACGTTGACCTCGACGGCCGCGTCGTCCAGACCGAGGAGCGCGATCGCATCCGTGCCCACCTCGGGGTCGAGCCCCAGCTCGGCGAGCCGCAGGATGCCGTCGTGCTCGTCGCCCATGCCGAGCTCGCGCGCGGAGGCGATCATGCCGTCCGACACGTGACCGTAGGTCTTGCGCGCCGCGATCGGGAAGGGCCCGGGCAGCACGGCGCCGGGAAGCGTCACGACGACCTTGTCGCCGGGGCCGAAGTTGTGCGCGCCGCACACGATGCCGCGCGGCTCCGCCTCGCCGACGTCGACCTGGCACCAGTTGATGGTCTTGCCGTTCGACTGCGGCTCGGGCTCGGCCGAGATCACCTGCCCCACGACGATGGGGCCCGTGAGGGCGAAGCCGTGGGTGTCCTCCTCCTCGAGGCCGACCTTCACGAGCGCCGCGTGCAGGTGCTCGAGGGTCACATCCTCGGGAAGGTCGGTCCACTCCCCCAGCCAGCTGATCGGGACGCGCATCACACCACCATTCCGAACTGCTGCGAGAAGCGCACATCGCCCTCGACCATGTCGCGCATGTCGTTCATGTCGTTGCGGAACTGCAGGGTGCGCTCGATGCCCATGCCGAACGCGAAGCCCTGGTACTCCTCCGGGTCGATGCCCGCCGCGCGCAGCACGTTGGGGTTCACCATGCCGCATCCGCCCCACTCGACCCAGCGGGCGCCGCCCTTGGCGTTCGGCTGCCACACGTCCATCTCGGCGGACGGCTCGGTGAACGGGAAGTAGTTGGGGCGCAGGCGGATCTGCGCGCCCTCGCCGAACATCGCGCGAGCGAGGTGCTCGAGCGTGCCGCGCAGGTGCGCCATCGTGAGGCCCTTGTCGATCGCGATGCCCTCGATCTGGTGGAAGACCGGGGTGTGGGTCGCGTCGAGCTCGTCGGTGCGGTACGTGCGGCCGACGGCGGCGACGTAGACGGGCAGCGGGCGCGACAGCAGCGAGCGGATCTGCACGGGGCTCGTGTGCGTGCGCATGACGAGGTGCCGGTCGGCGGGCTCGACGAAGAAGGTGTCCTGCATCGCGCGGGCCGGGTGGTCCTCGTCGAAGTTGAGGGCGTCGAAGTTGAACCACTCGTGCTCGAGCTCGGGGCCCTCGCCGACCTCCCAGCCCATGCCGACGAAGAGGTCGCTCATCTCCTCCATGAGGAGAGAGAGCGGATGCCGGGCGCCGCGGTTCCAGCGCGACGGCACCGCCGTCACGTCGACCGTCTCGGCGGCGAGCCGGGCCTCCTCCTCGGCCGCGAGCACGCGCTCCTCGGCCGCGGCGAGCGCCTGGCTCACCTGGGCGCGGGCCTGGCCGACGAGCTTGCCGGCGGCGGCCTTCTGGTCGCCGGGGAGGTCGCGGATGGCGGCGTTCAGCTGGGCGAGCGGCGACGACTCTCCGGCGTGCGCGCTGCGCGCCGCCTTGAGGCTCGCCGAGTCGCCGGCCTCGCCGATCGCGGCGAGCGCCGCCTCGACGGCAGCGGTGACCGCCTGCTCGGTGATGGGGTTCGACACGAGGATCGAGTCTATCGGCGTGCGGCTGTGCGCCGTTTCAGGGGGTGCCCGGGCCGCCGCCCTGCAGGCTCTGATCCTGCACGCGCGTCGCGAACGCGTCGTCCACGCGCTTCCTCGACTCCGCCTTCCGCGAGAACGGCGTCGTGCCCTTCGGCATCCGCCCCGCATCCACGCGTCGCGCGACGATGCGCGCGATCCACGACAGCAGCAGGTTCATCGTGAGGTAGATCGCGAACGTCACGAAGAAGAGCGTGAAGAGGTAGCGCGAGCCGTAGTAGTTCGCGAGCTGGTTCGTCGTCGTGCGCAGCAGCTCGTTGTAGCCGATGACGTAGGCGAGCGAGGTGTCCTTCAGGAGCACCACGAGCTGCGCGATGATGATCGGCAGCATCTGCCGGAACGCCTGCGGGAACTCGATCGAGAGCCGCGTGCGCACGGGGCCGAGACCGATCGCGAGGCCCGCCTCGCGCTGACCGCGCGGGAGCGACGCGATGCCCGCGCGCAACGCCTCGCCGATGATGGCGCCGTTGTAGAGCACGAGCGCGATGACGCCCGCCCAGTACGCCCCCGTCGAGAAGATGAGGAGCACGAAGAGCATCATGAGCAGCACGGGCATGCCGCGCAGGAACTCGAGCACGACGACCATCGGGTAGCGGATCCATCCCGTGCGCGCCGTGCGCAGGAACGAGATGAGCACGCCGAGCACGACGGCGCCGACGGCGGCCACACCGGCCATCTGGAGCGTGTTGAGCACGCCCACGCCGATGCGGCGCCACACGGCGCGGTCGCCGAGGATGTCCCAGCGGCTCGGGTCGAACATGCCGGGGAGCTCGGCGCCCGTCGCCGTGATGCGCGGCGCGGCGAGGGCCCAGACGAGGGCCGCGAGGCCGACGGCGATCGCGACGATGCCGACGACCGAGATGATGCGCGAGCGGCGCCGGGCCTTGGGGCCGGGCACGTCGTAGAGCACGTTCGTCATCGCAGCACCGCCACTCGACGCTCGACGACGGCCGCGACGCGGCCGAGGGTCACCGTGATGATGAGGTAGAAGACGGCGACCGCGATGAGGATCGCGAAGACCTCGTCACCGCGGATGTTGATGACGTCCTGAGCGGACGCGAAGAGCTCCTTCACGAAGAACGCGCCCGCGACGGAGGTGTTCTTGGTGAGCGCGATGAGCACGTTGATGAGGGGCGGGATGACCATGCGGATCGCCTGCGGCAGCACGACGATGCCGAGCGTCTGGCCGAAGCCGAGACCGATCGAGCGAGCGGCCTCCGCCTGGCCGACGGGCACGCCGTTGACGCCGGAGCGCACGGCCTCCGCGACGAAGGGCGAGGTGTAGGCCGTGAGGCCGATGCTCGCGAGGATGAAGAAGTCGATGCGCACCCCGAGATACGGGAGGATGAACGCGCAGAAGAAGAGCACGAGCGTGAGCGGCGTGTTCCGCAGGATCTCCGTGTAGACGGTCGCGAAGCCGCGCAGCGATGCGACGGGAGAGATGCGCATCGCGGCGACGAGCGTGCCGATCACGAGCGCGCCGGCACCCGCGATGCCGAGCAGCGCGAGCGTCGTGCCGAAGCCGCGCAAGAACGTCGGCAGATTGTCGAGGACGGCGTCCACGCTCCTCCTTCCTCAGGTCTCAGGTGTCTCAGGGGGCGGATGCGGCGCCCGCGCGAGGCGGACGCCGCATCCGTTTCGATCAGCGCGTGTAGCGGTCGACCGACGGGGGCTCCGGCGTGTCGAGCACGACGCCCGCCGTCTTCTCCCACGCGGCGGCCCAGCTGCCGTCGGCGTAGGCCTCCTCGAGCACGTCGTTGATCCAGTTGCGGAACTCGTCGTCCTCGAGCGCGAGGCCGATGCCGTAGGGCTCCGAGGTGAACGGGTTGCCCACGACCTCGAACTCGCCCTCGTTCTGGGCCGCGAGGCCCGCGAGGATGACGTTGTCGGTCGAGACGGCGACGACCGCGCCGTTGCGCAGCGGCTCGAGGCACTCGCTGTAGCCGGCGGCCGGGAGCACGTTGACGCCCGCCGCGATCAGGTTCTTCTCCGAGGTGGAGCCGGAGACCGAGCAGACGTTCTTGCCCGCGAGGTCCTCGACGCCCGTGATGCCCTCGGGGTTGCCCGCGGCGACGAGGATGTCCTGGCCGGCCGTGTAGTACGGGCCCGCGAACGAGACGACCTTCTTGCGCTCGTCGTTGATCGTGTAGGTCGCGATGACGATGTCGACCTCACCCGCCTGGATGAACGGCTCGCGGTTCTTCGAGACCGTCTCGGTCCACGTGATGTCCTCGGGGGCGATGCCGAGCTTGCCCGCGATGAGCTTGCCGATCTCGACGTCGAAGCCCTCCGGGGTGCCGTCGGGGCCCGCGAGCCCGAACAGCGGCTGGTCGAACTTGGTGCCGATCGTGATGGTGCCCGCCTCGGCGAGCTCCGCCATCGTGGTGCCCGCCTCGAACTCCGGCGTCTCCTCGACGGTGGGCTCGTCGCCCGGCGCCTCCGAGTCCGCACAACCTGCCAGCGCGATCGCCGTCGCGAAGGCGAGGGCCGCGATGCTGAACGACTTCGTGAGTCTCATCTCTGCCTCTTTCTCTCGGTGCGCCCCGGGTATGGCGCGGTGGGTGGGTAAGCGGTCGGGGGGACCCGTCTCAGTGGGTCAGCACCTTGGCCAGGAAGTCCTTGGCGCGGTCGGTCTGCGGGTTCGTGAAGAACGCCTCGGGGGTGCCCTCCTCGACGATCGCGCCGTCGGCCATGAAGAGCACGCGGTCCGCGACCTTGCGGGCGAAGCCCATCTCGTGGGTGACGACGATCATCGTCATGCCCGAGCGGGCGAGCTCGGTCATGACGTCGAGCACCTCGTTGATCATCTCGGGGTCGAGAGCGGATGTCGGCTCGTCGAAGAGCATGAGCTTCGGCTCCATCGCGAGCGCCCGGGCGATCGCGACGCGCTGCTGCTGGCCGCCCGAGAGCTGGGCGGGGAGCTTGGCCGCCTGGTTGGCGACGCCGACGCGCTCGAGCAGCTCCATCGCGCGCTTCTCGGCGTCCTTGCGCGAGAGGCCGCGCACCTTGATGGGGCCGAGGGTCACGTTCTGCAGCACCGTCTTGTGCGCGAAGAGGTTGAACGACTGGAACACCATGCCGACGTCGGCGCGCAGCTTCGCGAGATCGCGGCCCTCGGCAGGCAGGGGCACCCCGTCGATGCGGATCTCGCCCGAGTCGATCGTCTCGAGTCGGTTGATGGTGCGACAAAGGGTCGACTTGCCCGACCCGGAGGGCCCGATGACGATGACGACCTCGCCGCGACCCACGGACGTGTTGATGTCCTTGAGAACGTGAAGCTCACCGAAATGCTTGTCGACGTGGTCGATCTCGACGAGGGCGTCCATGTTGTCACCCTCTCATCCCCCCGGGGGCCGGTCAAACCGCGGGCGGCAACCGTGACCGCACTGCGACCTGGGCAGGCGCGGGGTCTCCACGCCTGCCCGGGGCGCGTCAGCGCGCTGCTGCGAGGTCCTCGCGACGCGCGGCGGGCGCGTCGAACGCCCCGCGGTACTGCGCCGCCGGGTGCCGCTCGTTGAGCCGCGCGGAGCCGAAGAGCTTCTCCCGCAGGGGACCCGGCGCGTACTCCGTCTGGGCGAGGCCGCGCCGCTGGAGCACGGGCGTCACCTTCTCCGCGAACTCCGTGAACGATCCCGGGATCACCCAGTTGATGACGTTGATGCCGTCGACCCCCGCCGCCTGCCACTCCTCGATGCGGTCGGCGATCTGCTCGGGCGTGCCGACGACGCGCGTCGAGCCGGACGACATCCGCGCGAGGTCGCGCACGGTGGGCTCGCGGTCGGTGATGGCGGCGCGCGTCCACTCGAGGAAGCCCTTCGCCGTGTTCGTCTCGACGTCCTTGAGGAGGGTCTCGGGCCGGTACACGCGACCGTCGGGGTCGACGACCGCCGAGTGGGCGAGGTAGCCGTCGACGCTGATGTAGCGCTCGTACTCCTCGGCCTTCGCGCGGGCCTCCTCCTCGGTGTCGCCGATCACGAAGCTCAGCCCCTGGTAGAAGGTGATGTCGCCGGGCTCGCGGCCCGCCTCGACCGCGCGGCGGCGGGTGTCGGCGATCTGCGCGGCAGCGACATCCGGATTCGGCGCGATGATGAAGGTCGCCTCGGCGTGCCGCGCGGCGAAGTCGCGCCCCGAGGACGAGGAGCCGGCCTGGAACAGCACGGGCGTGCGCTGCGGCGACGGCGACGGCAGGTGCGGGCCTTCGACGCGATAGCGCTCCCCCACATGGTGGATCTTGTGGATCTTCGCGGGGTCGGCGAACCAGCCGGACTTGTCCTGCAGCAGGGCGTCGTCCTCCCACGAGCCCTCCCAGAGCTTGTAGACGACGTCGACGTACTCCTCGGCCCAGCGGTAGCGCTCCGCGTGGTCGGTGAGGCGGTCGAGCCCGAAGTTGCGGGCGCCGTTGTCCTGCACGCCCGTCACGATGTTCCACGCGACGCGGCCGCGCGAGAGGTGGTCGAGGGTCGACACCTGGCGCGCGAAGTGGAACGGATGCGACTGGGCGACGTTCGAGGTGAGCGCGAGCCCGATCTCGCTCGTCGACACCGCGAGCGCGCCGAGCAGCACGGTCGGGTCGTTGCTCGGGATCTGGAGCCCCTCGCGCACGTACACCGACCAGTCGCCGTCGGCGTCGCCGTAGAGGCCTGTGACGTCGGCGAAGAACATCGCGTCGAACTTGGCCGCCTCGAGCTGCCGGGCGAGGTCGATCCAGAGCCGCACGTCCGCGAACTCGTGCTGACGCGCATCCGGCCGGCGCCACTGGCCGTGGTGGATGTGCGACGCCGTGTTCATGACGAAGGCGTTGAAGCGCAGGGGCGTGGTCATGCGGGGTCTCCTGTCGAGGGGGTCTGGGCCGGTGCGGGCGCGTCGAGGCGCGCGAGCGCCCCGACGAGATCGCGGGTGTAGGGGTGCTGCGGTCGGTGGAAGATCGCGTCGGGATCGCCGTGCTCGACGACGAGGCCGTCTTTCATGACGAGGATGTCGTCGCTCATGTGGTGGATGACGCCGAGGTCGTGCGAGATGAACAGGTAGCTCACGCCGAGCGCATCCTGCAGGGCGACGAGCAGGTCGAGGATCTGCGCCTGCACCGAGACGTCGAGAGCCGACACCGCCTCGTCGAGCACGATGAGCTCGGGCTCCCCCGCGAGCGCCCGGGCGATCGCGACGCGCTGCCGCTGCCCGCCGGAGAGCGTGAGGGGCGACCTGCCGAGCACGGCATCCGGGAGCGCCACGAGGCGCAGAAGCTCGCGGATGCGGGCGTCGCGCGCCGCCGGGCGCTGCGCGGTGCCGAGGGCGTCGCGCAGGATCTGCTCGACCGTCCAGCGCGGGTCGAACGAGCTCAGGGGGTCCTGCGCCACGACGGACACCCGGCGGCGTCCGGGCCGACGGCGGGACTCGCGGATGCCGGACCACGGCTTCCCCGCGATCCGCACCTCCCCCGCATCCGGCTGCTCGAGCGCGAGCACGAGACGGGCGGTCGTCGACTTGCCGGAGCCGGACTCGCCGACGATGCCGACGGTACGGCCGTGCTCGATCGTGAACGAGACGCCCCCGACGGCGGTGCTGCGGCCCCCGCCCGGCACGGGGTAGCTCTTGCGGAGACCGACCGCCTCGACGAGCGGGGAGGCGTCGTCATGCGGAGGCCGGTGACGCGCCGGGAACGCGGGCAGCTCGAAGTGCGGGGCGAGGCGCGTGTCGCGCGTGTGCCCGCCGGGCACGGCCGCGATGAGGTCGCGCGTGTACGGGTGCTGCGGATCGCCGAGCACCCGCGCGGCCTCCCCCTGCTCGACGACCTCGCCGGCCCGCATCACGAGGATGTCGTCGGCGAGGTGCGCGACGACCGAGAGGTCGTGCGAGATGAGCACGAGCGAGACGCCGCGCTGTTTCATCGCGGCGAGCTGCGCGAGCACCTGCGCCTGCACCGACACGTCGAGGGCGGTCGTCGGCTCGTCGGCGATGACGATCTCGGGCTCGAGCGCGATCGCCGAGGCGATGAGCGCCCGCTGCCGCAGCCCGCCCGAGAGCTCGCCGGGTCGCTGCCGCGCCCGGCGCTCGGGCTCGGGCACGCCCACGGCCTCGAGCAGGTCGACGACGCGGGCTCGTCGCGCGCGACGGTCGCCCCAGCCGTGCAGCCGCAGCGCCTCCGCGATCTCGGCGCCGACCGGGCGCAGCGGGTCGAGCGACACGAGCGCGTCCTGCAGCACGACGCCGATCCGGCGTCCCCGGATGCCGCGCCAGCGACGCTCGCGGAAGCCGCGCAGGTCCTCGCCGTCGAGCGAGAGCTCCTCGGCCTCGACGACGGCGCCGCGGCCCGTGAGCCCCACGAGCGTGCGCGCGGTGACGGACTTGCCCGAGCCGGACTCCCCCACGATCGCGAGGCAGCGTCCGGCGTGCAGCTCGAACGACACGTCGCTCACGACGCGACGTTCGCCCGAGGGTGTCGCGAAGCCGACCGACAGGCCGCGTGCCCGGATGCGGGGCTCGCCCCGCCGTCCGGACGCGCGCTCCGCGAGCGCGGCCGGAGTGGGCTCGGTGGTGAGCGTCATGACCTGTCTCCCTTCTCGAGAGCCGTACGGAGGTGACCGCCGAGGCTCGTCGCCGCGAGTGCGAGCGCCACGATCACGAGCCCCGGGATGACGACGAGCCACGGCGCACGCGTGATGTACGCGCGGCCCGCATCGAGCAGGGCACCCCATTCCGACGAGGGCGGCGCGACGCCGAGTCCGAGGAAGGCGAGGCTCGACGCCCACACGATCGACTGGCCGACCGAGAGCGCGAAGATCGCGACGAGAGGCCGCAGCGCGTTCGGCAGGATCTGCCGCAGCACGATCCGCCACCGCGGGTGACCGAGCGCGACGGCCGCCTCGACGTAGCCCGAGGTGCGTGCGGCGAGCACCTGGCCGCGCACGATGCGCGCGTATCCGGGGGCCGTGCCGATGCCGACCGCGAGCACCTGGGTCCAGGCGGAGGGGCCGAGGATCGCCACGAGCAGCAGCGCGAGCAGGAGCGCCGGGAAGGCGAACGCGACCTCGAGCACGAAGCCGACGGCCCCCGAGAGCACACGCCCGCCGAGCGCGCCGGCCGTGCCGAGCACGATCGCGAGGCTCAGGCTCACGGTCGCGGCCCCCGCGCCGATGAGCAGCGACTCGCGCGCGCCCCACACGACGCGGCTGTAGAGGTCGCGGCCCGCCTCGTCGGTGCCGAACCAGTGCGCGAGGCTCGGCGACTGCAGCGCCGCCGCGAAGTCGTTGGCCGTCGGAGAGTGCGTCGAGAGGATCGCGGGCCAGACCGCCGCGACGAGCAGGAACGCGATGAGCGCGAGCGACGCCACGAGGCTCGGCGCGGGCCTGCGGCGAGCGCGGACCACGGATGCCGGCGCAGGCAGCGCGGGCGGCGCGGAGGGGGCGGGCGCGAGGCGGGTCATGCGATCCTCACTCTCGGGTCGACGACGGTGTAGAGCACGTCGACGACGAGGTTCGCGACGACGTAGACGGCGGCGATGAGCACGACGATGCCCGTCACGACGGGGATGTCCTGCGAGCTCACGGCGGTCACGAGCACCCGTCCGATGCCGGGTCGGTTGAAGATGCTCTCCACGACCACGGCGCCCGAGATCGTGGCGCCGAGCGCCCAGCCGCTGAGCGTCACCGCGGGCAGCACGGCGTGACGGAGGACGTGCCGGAGCCGCAGCTCCGTCTCGCCCATGCCCCGCATCCGCGCCGACACGACGAAGGGCTGCTCGAGCGCGCGCTCGAACTCGGTGCGCGTCGCCTGGCCCATGGAGCCCGCGAGCGGGATCGCGAGCGTGAGCGCGGGCAGCGCGAGCGCCTCGATGCCGCCACCGCCCATGACGGGCGCCCAGTGCAGCGTGAGGGCGAACACGAGCAGCAGCACGGTGCCGAGCCAGTACGGCGGCAGGCCCGCCGCGACGGTGTCGACCGTCTGACCGAGGCCCCGCACACGCGGGCCGCGGCCGGCGGTCAGCACGACCCAGACGACCATGAGCAGCCACGCGAGCGCGATCGCCGTGAGCGTGAGCACGAGGGTCGCCCCGAGCTGCTCGCCGATGATGTCCCACACGGGACGGAACTGCTGGTACGAGGAGCCGAGGTCGCCGCGCGCGAGCCCCGCGAGGTAGTCGAGGTACTGCCGCACGAGCGGCCGGTCGAGGCCGAACTGGGCGATGATCGGCGCGAGCTCCTCGGGCGTGCGCGCCACCGCCTGGCCGCTGCGGATGTTGAGGATCGTCGTGGCGCGGTCGCCCGGGAGCGCCGTCTGCGCGAGGAAGGCTGCGGTCGCGGCGCCCACGAGCACGGCGACGGCCGACACGACCCGGAGGCCGATCGTGCGGAGGCGGGCGGTCCCGGTGCGGGGCGGGGCGGCATCCGGTGCCGCCTCGCCCCGCTCGAGGACCTCAGCCGAGGAGGTACGCGTCATGGAAGACCGGCCCTCCCTGCGAGTGCTCCTGCCAGACGTTCTTGAGCTTCCCGCCCACCGCGAGCGTCGACAGCCGGTCGTACACGCCGATCGCGAGCGCGTGATCCGCGATGTACTCCTGTGCCCGCTCGTACGCGGCGTGCTGCGTCTCGAGGTCGGGGGCCGAGTTGCCCTCGAGGATGAAGGCCTCGAGCGTCGCGTCGTCGTAGAAGGCCTGGTTCCAGTAGTTGGGGTGGCCGTCGGTGCTCTGGCGCCAGTTGACGTAGAGGATGCCCGCCGTCACGGCCGTCCAGTACCCGACCGAGATGTCCTTCTCCTCCGAGGTCGAGTACGCCCCCGCGAATAGCTCGCTCTGCGGCACCGGGATGAGGTCGACATCGAAGCCGACCTTCGTCGCCTGCTCCTGAAGCGCCTGCAGGATCGCGGCGCCGTCCGCGTTGATGATCGAGCCCGCGCCGTAGGGCAGCACGACCGTGAGCCGCTCGCCGTCCTTCGTGCGCGTGCCGTCGTCGTCGCGGCCCGTCCAGCCCGCCTCGTCGAGCAGCGCATCCGCCTTCTCGGGGTCGTAGGAGTAGCGATCCGCCGCCTTCTGGCTGTACTCGGGCGTCGACCGGCTCACGCCGCCGTTGCCCTCGAACGGGATGAGGCCCTGTCCGATCGTCTCGACCGCCGACTCGCGGTCGAGACTGTAGGCGAACGCCTGACGCACCTTCTCGTCGGCGAAGACGCCGCGGGAGGCGTTGAACGTGAGCTGCTGCGGGCGACCCGGGGTGACGTACTTCTCGAGTTCGTAGCCTTCGTCGCCGAGCGGCTTCCACTCGACCGCGGGCACGTCGTAGACGGCGTGCACCTCACCGCTGCGGAGCGCCGCGACGCGCGTCGTGGCATCCGCGACGAACTTCCACTGCACCGTCTCGACGATCGCCGGCCCCTCGTGCTTCGCGTTCGCGGGCCACGAGGTGTAGTCGGGGTTGCGCGTCAGCACGATCTGCGAGCCGCGGTCCCACGACGCGACCGTGAACGCGCCCGTACCGATCGGGGCCTCGCAGTTCTCCTCGTCGCTGCGGTTCTCGAGCGCCTTCTGCGACTGGATGCCGAAGTACCCCTGCGTGATCGTCTCGGCGAGTCGCGGGTAGGGCCGCGACAGGTGAACGACGAGCGTCAGTTCGTCGACGGGCTCAGCCGACTCGTAGTAGCCGTCGAGCCACACCTGGGCGGTCGAGTTGCCGCCCGCGATCCAGTAGTCGAAGTTGTAGGCGACGACCTCGGCCGTGAGCGGGGTCCCGTCGGTGAACTCCACGCCCTCCTTGAGGCGGAAGGTCCAGTCGAGCCCGTCGTCGGAGGTGTCGAAGCTCTCCGCGAGCCACGGCACCGCGGTGCCGTCCTCGTCGAGCGACAGCAGGCTGTCGAGCACCTGGTACGAGAGGTACGCCTGCTCGATCCATCCCCCGAAGACGCACGCCGGCTCCTGCTGGTGGGCGTAGACGATCGTGCCGCCCTCGAGCGGCTCCCCGCCGCCGGACGCCGAGGCGGGGGCGCAGCCCACGAGCGCGAGCAGGGTGCCTCCCGCGGCGAACGCGAGGAGGGGGCGGACGGGGCGTGCGGTGCTGATCATCGCGAGGGGCTCCAGGTCGAGAGGGTGCCTCCGGTCGAAGGCACTCGGGAACCATAGGAAGCCCGGAGGGGACACGTCGATCCGACCCGTCACACGCCGACCCGTGCCGTCGCCGGCCGTCGCCGAGGGTCACAGTGCGTCATGCGAGACGCACCGGAGACGACGTTCCGCGACCCCGCGTTACGCGGCGTCGCGGCTCAGGATCGCTGCGCGAACGCCGACTGGTAGAGGCACACGGATGCCGCGGTCGCGAGGTTCATCGACTCCGCGTGCCCGTAGATCGGCACCCGCACGGCCTGATCAGCCCACGAGAGGTTCTCGTCGGTCAGCCCGTGTGCCTCGTTGCCGAACAGCCACGCCGTCGGCTCGGCGAGACGCTCGCGCAGGGTCGGCAGCTCGTCGCCCGAGATATCGGCCGCGAGCACCTGCATTCCGGCCTTCCGCACCGCCTGCAGTGCGTGCTCGAGAGTGCCGCCCTGGGCGATCGGCAGGTGGAAGATCGAACCGGTCGTCGAGCGCACGACCTTCGGGTTGTAGGCGTCGACGCTCTTGCCCGTGAGGATCACGCCGTCGGCGCCCGCAGCATCCGCCGCCCGGATGATGGTGCCCGCGTTGCCGGGGTCGCGCACCTCCTCGAGGATCGCGACGAGCTTCGATCCCCGCGCGAGCAGATCCTTGATCGTCACGGGGAACTGGCGTGCGACGGCGACGACCCCCTGCGGGGTGACGGTGTCGGCCATCGCCTCCAGCACGGCATCGGTCACCTGCTCGGGCTCGATGCCCGCCGCTGCGAGGCCGCGGCCGAGCTCCGGATGCCGTTCGAACACCCCGCGGACCGCGAAGACCTCGACGAGCAGCTCTGGGTGGAACGAGAGCGCCTCGCGCAGCGCCTGCGGGCCCTCGACGAGGAAGAGACCCGTCTCCTCACGCGCGGCGCGCTTGGCGAGCTTCGCCACGGCGCGCACGCGAGGTGAACGGGGGTTGTCGATCATATGCCGATCGTAGAAAACGAAGACGGTGCGCGCCCGGAGGCGCGCACCGTCTTGATCGTAAAAAGCGGGTGAACCCGTGCTTACGCGGCGCTCTTGGGAGCGTTGACGTCCGTCGGGAGAGCGGCCTTGGCCGCCTCGACGAGACCCGCGAAGGTCGCCGGCTCGTTGACCGCGAGGTCGGCGAGGATGCGGCGGTCCACCTCGATGCCCGCGAGGCCGAGGCCCTGGATCAGGCGGTTGTAGGTGATGCCGTTCGCGCGGGCGGCGGCGTTGATGCGCTGGATCCACAGGCGACGGAACTCGCCCTTCTTCGCGTGACGGTCGCGGTAGGCGTAGACGAGCGAGTGGGTGACCTGCTCCTTCGCCTTGCGGTAGAGACGCGAGCGCTGACCGCGGTAGCCCTCGGCGCGCTCGAGCGTGGTGCGGCGCTTCTTGGCGGCGTTGACCGCCCTCTTGACACGTGCCATTTCTCTGAAGTCCTTCTAACTCGCCCGGGCTTACTTGCCCAGGAGGCCCTTGATGACCTTGGCGTCCTGCGGGGCCAGGATGACGTCCTGGTTGAGGCGACGCGTCACGCGCGACGACTTGTGCTCGAAGTTGTGGCGCATACCCGCGCCCTGCTTCTTGACCTTGCCGCTCCCGGTGATCTTGAAGCGCTTCTTCGCACCGGAGTGCGTCTTCTGCTTGGGCATTACTCTTCCTCTGTCTTGTCGGCAGCTGCCGCGTTGTCGGCGGATCCGTCGGGATCCTCCGGGCTCTGGGGGCGCGCCTTGTTCGCCGCGCGCTTGGCGTTCTGCTCGGCCTTCGCATCCACCTTGCTCTTGAGCGGGGCGATGATCATGACCATGTTGCGACCGTCGATCGTGGGGGTGGACTCGACCGTGCCCCACTCCGCGACATCCTCGGCGAAGCGCTGCAGCAGTCGGACACCCTGCTCCGGACGGGACTGCTCACGACCGCGGAACAGGATCATGGCCTTCACCTTGTCCCCGGCCTGGAGGAAGCCCTCCGCGCGCTTGCGCTTGGTCTCGTAGTCGTGCTTGTCGATCTTCAGGCGGAAACGGACCTCCTTGAGGATCGTGTTCGCCTGATTGCGCCGTGCTTCCTTGAGCTTCTGGGCCTGTTCGTACTTGAACTTGCCGTAGTCCATGATCTTGACCACGGGAGGCTTGGAGTTGGGCGCCACCTCGACCAGATCCAGATCGGCCTCCTGCGCCAGGCGCAGGGCGTCCTCGATGCGGACGACGCCGACCTGCTCTCCGCCAGGACCCACGAGGCGGACCTCGGGAACGCGGATACGGTCGTTGGTTCTGGGATCGCTGATGCGGGTCTCCTTCACTCGTTTCTGCAGGCACGCACGTGAAGAGATCCGCACCCGTGCAACCGGCTGCCGTGAAAGGCCTGCCGGCGGAGTGCGCCACCGGGCCGTACGGCCCGGTTGCCAACTCGAACCCGATAACCTGAAGAGGCGGTCAGCGGGTGGGATTGCTCCACTTGCGTTTCCGGGGAGATGGCCCCGGAGCCCGCATAAGGATAGCAGAGGAAACCCCGTGACCGTAGAGCCCGTGCCCGCCGACGATCAGAGCGCCGTTGGGGAGGAGATCCGGGACATCGCCGACGTCCCCGCCGTCGAGGTCATCAACACCGTCGCCGTCCACCTCCTGAGCGCCACCGCGGTCAAGGTCGGCCTCGCCGACGACCCCGAGACGCAGACCGATCTCGACGAGGCGCGCAAGCTCATCGACGCCCTCGCGGGCCTCGTCACGGCATCCGCCCCGAGCCTCGGCGACCACCACGCCCGCGCCCTGCGCGACGGCCTGCGCACGGTGCAGCTCGCGTTCCGCGAGGCCTCCCCCTTCCCCGACGAGCACGGCAAGGGCCCCGGCGAGAAGTGGACGGGCCCGGTCGCCTGACCGTGGCCACGCCGAGCGACGCTCAGGCGAAGCGGACGGCGATCGAGTCGACGCGCTCCGCGATGAGCTCGTCGGCGCCCCAGCGCTCCTGGAGGCGCGCGAGCAGGGCGTGACGGTCGGTGTCGGACAGCTCGGCCAGCTGCAGCACGACGACGAGCTCGGGGCCCGCGAGACGCGCCGCGGGGTCGCCGGGCGCGAGGCCGATCGCGACGACGGCATCCTCACCCGCGGTGGAGGCGCCGAACGCGTGCGCGACCTCGGTGTCCTCGAACGACGGCGTCCAGACCTCCCCCGTCGCGAGCGCCGGGAGGGCCGGCCGCCGCACGACGAGCTGCGTCTCCGAGCCCGGGTCGACGACCACGAGGGGCGTGCCCTCGGATGCCGCGGCGAGCGCGATCCGGCTCGCCTGGATCGGGACGGGGCGCGCCTGGGCGTCCCAGCGCTGCATGGCCTCGACCGAGCTGAACGCCGGGAGCACCGCGCGGCCGTCCGGCCCTTCGACCGTGACGATCGACAGCTCCTGGGTCTTGTCGACCCTCTGTCCGTGAGGCCCGATGCCCTCGTCGCCCGCCTCCGCGACGAGCGGCACGAGCAGGCGCTCCTCGTGGAGCACCGCGACGACGTCCTGGATGCCGGTCTCGCCCGCCCGGAGGCGACGGATCGCCTCGATGAGACGCTCGGGCGCCGAGCCGTCGTCACCCGCTGCGGGGTTCTCGTGGAAACGTCGCCCCTCCCACGGGATGCCGGCGCTGTCGGCGTGCCGGTGGTCCACGGGCGAGGCCTCAGTCGCTCGCGACGTCGATGGCCTCGGCGAGCGTGAACGCGCCCGTGTAGAGGGCCTTGCCGACGATGGCGCCCTCGAGGCCCTGCGGCACGAGGGTGCGGAGCGCCGCGATGTCGTCGAGCGACGCCACACCGCCCGAGGCGATGACGGGCTTCGGGGTGCGGTTCATGACCTCGGAGAGCAGCTCGAGGTTCGGGCCGCGGAGGGTGCCGTCCTTCGTGACGTCCGTGACGACGTAGCGCGCGCATCCCGCGTCCTCGAGGCGGGCGAGCACCGTCCAGAGGTCGCCGCCCTCCTTCGTCCAGCCACGGGCCGCGAGGGTCGTGCCGCGCACGTCGAGGCCGACGGCGATCGCCTCGCCGAACTCGGCGATGACGTGGGCCGCCCACTCGGGGTTCTCGAGGGCCGCGGTGCCGAGGTTGATGCGCTTGGCGCCCGTCGCGAGCGCGACCTCGAGGCTCGCGTCGTCGCGGATGCCGCCCGAGAGCTCGATGTTGACGCGCCGCGGGGTGTTCTTGATGACCTTCTTGATGACGGCGTGGTTGTTGCCGCGGCCGAAGGCAGCGTCGAGGTCGACGAGGTGGATCCAGTCGGCGCCCTGGTCGGCCCACTCCTGCGCGGCGTCGATCGGGTCGCCGAAGCTCGTCTCGGTGCCGGCCTCTCCCTGGGTGAGGCGCACCGCCTTGCCGTCGGCGACGTCGACCGCCGGGAGGAGGGTCAGGGCGGGAGAGGTGTTGAACTCGGTCATCTCCGGGCTTTCCGCGGGACGGACGCCCGCACACAAGGTTCAGATACTAGTTCAGGTGCCGGGGCGTTCCGCGTCAGAGCGTGCCGAGCCAGTTGCGGAGCAGGCGGATGCCGGCTTCGCCCGACTTCTCGGGGTGGAACTGCGTGGCCGAGAGCGGGCCGTTCTCGACGGCGGCGACGAAGGGCTCGCCGTGCTGCGCCCACGTGACGCGGGCCTGCGGGAAGGGGCCCGAGGGCTCGAGGTCCCAGCTGCGCGCGCCGTAGGAGTGCACGAAGTAGAAGCGCTCGTCGCGGATGCCCGCGAAGAGCTCGGAGTCGTCGGGGGCCTGCACGGCGTTCCAGCCGATGTGCGGGAGCACGGGCGCGTCGAGCTCCTCGACGGTGCCCGGCCACTCCCCCAGGCCCTCGGTCTCGACGCCGCGCTCGACGCCCCGCTCGAACAGCACCTGCATGCCGACGCAGATGCCGAGCACCTTGCGTCCGCCCGCGAGGCGACGCTCGATGAGCTCGGCGCCGCGCGCCGCGTTGAGGGCGTCCATGACGGCCGCGAACGCGCCCACGCCGGGCACGAGCAGCCCGTCGGCGGCCATCACGGCATCCCGGTCGGCGGTGAGCTCGACACGCGCGCCCGCCGCCTCGAGGGCCTTCGCCGCCGAGTGGACGTTGCCGGAGCCGTAGTCGAGGACGACGACGGAGGGGGCGGTCATGTCAGAGGGCGCCCTTCGTCGACGGCACGCCGGTCACGCGCTCGTCGCGGGCGACGGCCTGACGGAACGCGCGCGCGAACGCCTTGAACTCGGCCTCGGCGATGTGGTGCGGGTCGCGACCCGCGAGCACGGTGAGGTGAACCGTGAGACCCGCGTTGAACGCGATCGCCTCGAAGACGTGACGCACCATCGATCCGGTGAAGTGCCCGCCGATGAGGTGGAACTCGAAGCCCGCGGGCTCCCCCGAGTGCACGAGGTACGGGCGGCCGGAGATGTCGACGACGGCCTGCGCGAGGGCGTCGTCGAGCGGCACGAGCGCGTCGCCGAAGCGGCCGATGCCGCGCTTGTCGCCGAGCGCCTGCTTGATCGCGGTGCCGAGCACGATGCCCGTGTCCTCGACGGTGTGGTGCACGTCGATCTCGGTGTCGCCCTCGGCGCGCACCGTGAGGTCGACGAGGGCGTGCTTCGCGAACGCCGTGAGCAGGTGGTCGAAGAACGGCACCGTCGTCTGGATGTCGGACGTTCCGGTGCCGTCGAGGTCGATGCTCAGCTCGATGCTCGACTCGCTCGTCTGACGGCTCAGACGCGCGGTGCGGTGCGTGGTCATGCCCCCACCCTACCGAGCCCCACCGGGGCCGAGGGCGGCGAGGCTCTCGAGGAAGAAGCTCGTCTCCTCGGCGGTGCCCGCCGTGACGCGCAGGGTGTTCGGGATGCCGACGTCGCGGATGAGGATGTCGCGCTCGAGGAGGGCGCGGAACGTCGCCTGCGGGTTCTCGACGCCCTCGAAGAGCACGAAGTTCGCCTCGGTCGGCCAGGGCCGGTAGCCGAGCGCGGGGAGCTCGGCGACGATGCGGTCGCGCTGGGAGGCGATGTCGTCGACCATCGCGAGCATCTCGGGCGCGTGGGCGAGCGCCGCGACGGCGGCGGCCTGCGTGAGGGCCGACAGGTGGTACGGCAGGCGGACGAGACGCAGGGCGTCGGCGATGACGGGGTCGGCGGCAAGGTAGCCGACGCGCACGCCGGCGAACGCGAAGGCCTTGCTCATCGTGCGCGACACGACGAGCCTCTCGCGACCCGGCAGGAGCGTGAGCGCCGAGGGCTTGTCCTTCGGCATGAACTCGGCGTACGCCTCGTCGACGAACACGATGCCGTCGGTCGCGTCGTAGGCGGCCTCGATCGTCTCGAGCGCCAGTCCCGTGCCCGTCGGGTTGTTGGGCGCGCACAGGAAGACGAGGTCGGGACGGTGCTGCTCGATCGCCCGCACGGCCGTCTCGGGGCGGATGTCGAAGCCGGCGTCGCGGTCGGCCGTGACCCACGCGCTCCCGACGCCCGCCGTGATGATCGGGTGCATCGAGTAGGTGGGCGGGAAGCCGAGCACGCTGCGACCGGGACCGCCGAAGGCCTGCAGCAGCTGCTGGATGATCTCATTCGAGCCGTTCGCCGCCCACACGTGGTCGGCGGTGAGGCCGTGACCGAGGTACCGCGCGAGCGACTCGCGAAGCTCCATGAACTCGCGGTCGGGATAGCGGTTGGCGGTGAGTACCGCGTGGGCGAGCGACTCGATGATCTCCCGAGCGACCGGCTCGGGGATCGGGTGCGTGTTCTCGTTGACGTTGAGGGCGTACCGCACGTGCTTCTGCGGCGCGCCGTAGGGGGTGAGGCCCCTCAAGTCGTCGCGGATCGGGAGATCGGAGAGGGAGGCCACCCCGCGATTCTAGTGAGCGGCCCTGTGCCCTCTCCCCGGCGACCGGGGGCTACTCCGCCGAGTACTCGGCGGGGATCGCGAGGCGCTGACCGGGCTGCACCTCGGTCGTCGGCAGCTGGTTGAGCTCGACGAGGGCCGCGACGACCTCGCGCGGATCGGACTCCGGAGCGACCCACGCCGCGAGATCCCACAGGGACTCGCCCGAAGCCACGGAGATGTACTCGAAGGTGGTCGTCGACGCCGTCGAGCCCGCCTGCGCCGGAGTGCCCGAGAGGGCGGAGAGCGTGAGGGCAGCCGCGATGGGCGCGCCGAGGAGGGCTCCGAGCACGGCGCGACCCCGACGCGTGATGCGCAGGCGCGGGCGCGCCGCGGGACGGGCAGCCGCTCGCGCGGAGGGGAAGCCGGCGGTGGTGAGGGTGACGGTGCTCATCTGGTCCTCCTGGGGGTGCGGGCCGTCTGGCCCGGTGGACAGCTTCCGCATCCGGCCTCGGCCGGGAGGCCGGATGCGAAGCTGTGTTCCGAATGTATCTTCGATCGAACAAACGTTCAAGTCCTCCGGCGGAATTCCCCGGATCCCTGGATTCCCGGGGATCCGATCCGACGACACACTCGAACGGATGTTTGCCCGCACCCGCCGGAGCGGATACAGTTTCGATCGACGGGATGAATCCGATCACGGACCACCGACATCGCATCCCTCACCCGTGAGAACCGAGCCGTAGGAGGCCCCAATGAGCGACATCGAGCAGGCCGACGAGCGCCCCGCCACGCGGCGCCGCAAGAGCCTCAGCGAGAAGCAGCTCGCCATCCTCGAGGTCATCCAGCGCTCGGTGTCGAGCCGCGGATACCCGCCGAGCATGCGCGAGATCGGCGACGCCGTCGGGCTCGCCTCGCTCTCGAGCGTGACGCATCAGCTCAACCAGCTCGAGCTCGCGGGCTACCTGCGCCGCGACCCCAACCGGCCGCGCGCGCTCGAGGTGCTCATCGACATCCCCGTCGCCGAGGACGCGGGCTCAGCCGCCCCCGTGGGCGACGCCGCGATGGTGCCGCTCGTCGGCCGCATCGCCGCGGGCGTGCCGATCACGGCGGAGCAGCAGGTCGAGGAGATCTTCCCGCTCCCGCGGCAGCTCGTCGGCAAGGGCGAGCTCTTCATGCTCAAGGTCTCGGGCGACTCGATGATCGACGCCGCCATCTGCGACGGCGACTGGGTCGTCGTGCGCTCCCAGAACACGGCCGAGAACGGTGAGATCGTCGCCGCGATGCTCGACGGCGAGGCGACCGTGAAGGTCTTCCGTCAGCGTGACGGTCACACCTGGCTGCTACCGCGGAACACCGCGTTCGAGCCGATCCTCGGCGATCAGGCCGAGGTGCTCGGCAAGGTCGTGGCGGTGCTTCGCTCGGTCTGAGCCACGTGGCGGGCGAGCCACTCCTCCACGACGTGCATGAAGCGCGCGTGGTCGTCGCGGAAGACGGTGTGGCCCGCGCCCTTGATGGTCTCGACGGTCATGCCGAGCCTGCGCAGGCCGGCAGCCGCCGCATCCGTGATGAGAAGGCTCCTCTCGGCGAGCACGACGAGGCTCGGCGCCACGAGCCGCAGAGGCGGCACGATCGGGCGCGAGTCGGCGAAGCCGAGGATGGTGCGCTTGTCCCAGTCGCGCAGCGTCGCGAGTTCGATGTCGACGTCCTCGGGGCTCCAGCGGGGGTTCCAGCGCACGAGGGCCGAGCGGCGCGGGCGAGGCGCGAGCGCGAAACCGACCTTGAAGAGCACCCCGCGGATGCCGCGCGGGAACGCGAAGGCCGGGTCGACGTAGATGGCGGCGCGGGGCGCGAGCCGGTCGGCCGCGAGCGAGGCGACGAGCCCGCCGAGCGAGTGGCCCATGACGAGGTCCGGCGGACCCTCGAGCAGCGGCGTGACCGTCTCGACGACGTCGTCGGCCCATCCGCGAGGCGTGTAGCGGCGCGACCGCGGTGAGGCGCCGTGCCCCGCGAGGTCGACCGCGAGCACCCGGAAGCCCTTCGCCTCGAGCTCGGCGCTCACGCGGTGCCACGCGCGATGGTCGGACATGATGCCGTGGACGAGGATCGCGGTGCGCGGGCCCTCACCCGACGCGTGGACAGCCAACTTCACCCTCCGAGGCTACGTCGACCGGCTGGGCGGCCGCCCTGCCCCGTCTGAGGGATACGTGGGAGAGGCTTACGCGGGTGTCGTCGCCGACTCGAGCTGGTGCGCCACGGCCTCGCTCGCCTGCACGCGCATCCGGGTGCCCGTCTCCTCGTAGCTCGTCTCGAGCACGCGCGCGCGGTCGTGCGCAAGCGCCACGAGGTCGCCGCGGTCGTACGGGATGAGCACCTCGAGCTCGACGTCGGGCAGCGGGAGGCGGCGGGCGATCTCCTCGAGGAGCTCCTCGACGCCCTCGCCCGTGCGGGCCGACACGAACACCGAGTCGGGCTCGAGGCCGCGCAGCAGCATCCGGCGATCGTCGTCGACGAGGTCGCCCTTCGTGAAGACGATGAGCTCGGGCACGTCGCGCGCACCGGCATCGCCGAGCACGTCGCGCACGGTCGCGATCTGGGCGGCCGGGTCGGGGTGGCTGCCGTCGACGACGTGCAGCACGAGGTCGGATGCGGCGACCTCCTCGAGCGTCGAGCGGAACGCCTCGACGAGCTGGTGCGGGAGGTTCCGCACGAAGCCGACGGTGTCGGCGATCGTGAAGACGCGCCCGTCGGGCGTGCGGCTGCGGCGCACGGTCGGGTCGAGCGTCGCGAACAGAGTGTTCTCGACGAGCACGCCCGCGCGCGTGATGCGGTTGAGGAGGCTCGACTTGCCCGCGTTCGTGTAGCCGGCGATGGCGACGGCCGGCACCTGGTAGCGGTCGCGGTTGGCGCGCTTGGCCTGGCGGCCGGGCGCGAAGCCCTTGATCTGGCGGCGCAGCTTCGCCATGCGCGAGTGGATGCGGCGGCGGTCGAGCTCGATCTTCGTCTCACCCGGACCGCGCGAGCCCATCCCCTGGCCGCCCGCGGCCTGGCCACCGGCCTGACGGGACATCGACTCACCCCAACCGCGGAGGCGCGGGAGCAGGTACTCGAGCTGCGCGAGCTCGACCTGCGCCTTGCCCTCGCGGGATTTGGCGTGCTGGCTGAAGATGTCGAGGATGACGGCCGTGCGGTCGATGACCTTGACCTTCACGGCATCCTCGAGCGCACGCCGCTGGCTCGGCGCGAGCTCGGTGTCGGCGACGACCGTGTCGGCGCCGACGGATGCGACGATGTCGGCGAGCTCGGCGACCTTGCCTCGGCCGAGGTACGTCGCGGGGTCGGGGTGCGGCCGACGCTGCAGCACGCCGTCGAGCACGACGGCACCCGCCGTCTCGGCGAGGGCCGCGAGCTCGCGGAGGGAGTTCTCGGCGTCCTCGAGCGACTCGGACGGCGTGTAGACGCCGATGAGCACGACGTTCTCGAGGCGCACCTGCCGGTACTCGACCTCGGTGACGTCGGCGAGCTCCGTCGAGAGACCGGCGACGCGACGCAGCGCGGCACGCTCCTCGCGGTCGAACTGCTCGCCGTCGCGGTCGCTGCCGACCGCCGTCGCGTCGTCCTGGAGCGCCGCGGCACGGCCTCCGAAGACGCGCACGCCGGCGTGCGCACCCTCCGTCGCGAGGATGCGATCCAGTGCGTCGCGCGGGGCCTCGTCGCCCTGCACGGCGTCGCCCGACTCGATCGGGGCTGTCTCGCGGAATTCGCTCATGTTCCGGTTAACCCTAGTTCCTCGTTTTCGGTAGGTTCTCAGCATGTCGTCCGAGCACTACTTCTCGACGTCGCCGTCCGGCGACGCCGTGCTCCGGACCATCTCGGTGCGGCTCGCGGGCCGCGATCTGCAGGTGACGACCGCGAACGGCATCTTCAGCCCCGAGCGTGTCGACACGGGCACCCAGGTGCTGCTCGCCCACACGCCCGCCCCGCCCCCCGGCGGGAACTTCCTCGACCTCGGCTGCGGGTGGGGTCCCATCGCGCTGAGTCTCGCGCTCGAGTCACCCCGTGCGACCGTGTGGGCGGTCGACGTGAACGAGCGAGCACTCGACATGGTCAGGCGCAACGCCGAGGCCCTGGGCCTCGACAATGTCAACGCCTGCCGGCCCCAGGATGTTCCCGCGGATGTGCGGTTCCGCACGATCTGGTCGAACCCGCCCATCCGCGTCGGCAAGAACGAGCTGCACGCGATGCTCTCGCACTGGCTCCCGCGCCTCGACGCGGGCTCGGATGCGTGGCTCGTCGTCGCGCGCAACCTCGGCTCGGACTCGCTGCACCGCTGGCTGCAGGGCGAGCTGCCCGCCGACTTCGCCGTGCTGCGCGCCGCCACGAGCAAGGGCTACCGTGTGCTCCGCGTGCGTCACCGCTCCGGCACGGGGCTCACACAGCCCATCGACGTCGTGGGCTGAGCGGCCGACGTCATCCGTTCGACGGTCTCGATACGCCGCCTGCGGCGGCGCTCGACCGGCGGGAGAGCGCGGCTACTCGGTCGGCGGGAGAGCGCGGCTACTCGGTCGGCGGGAGAGCGCGGCTACTCGGTCGGCGGGAGAGCGCGGCGCTCGACCGCGGGTGACCACGGGGCTGGATTCGACACGCCGCCTCCGGCGGCTACTCAACCAGCGGTGAAGCCGACACGTCGCACGAGCGGGCAACTCGCACGTCGCACGAGCGAAGCGGGGGTGCGGGGTCGGTTTCGAGACGCTGGCATCGGGACGGGCGGGAGCGCGCCGTCCAGGCGCGCGGGGGCATGCGGCTCGAAACCGACCCCGCTCCGCCGCGATGCGGCTCGGGGCGCGTCAGCGGACGGCGGGCTCTACGGCAGCGTGACCGCGCCGTCGAAGACGAGGGTCGCGGGGCCGCTCAGATGCACGTGGCCGTCGGCGACGCGCACGCCGACCTCGCCCCCGGGAACCCGCACACGCCAGACGTCGGGGGCGCCCTCGCCCGCCCACGAGCGCGTCGCGAGGGCCGCAGCGGCGGCGCCCGTGCCACACGAGAGGGTCTCGCCGCTGCCGCGCTCGTGCACGCGCATCCGGATGCGGCCGACGCCGCCGGAGATGAGGGGCTCGCCGGGCACGACGAATTCGACGTTGGCGCCCTCGGGGGGCGCGGGGGCGATGACGGGGGCCTCGCTCAGGTCGAGCGCGTCGAGCTCGTCGTCGTCGGCGAGCGCGACGACGACGTGCGGGTTGCCGACGCCGACGGCGAGCCCGGGCCGGTCGACATCGAGGCGGCGCGCGGAGACCATGGCGTCGCCTGCGACGACGTAGGGGCCGAGGTCGACCTCGAAGCCGTCCTCGGTGCGCGTGAGCACGCGCACGCCGCCGCGCGTGCCGATGTGCACGGCTTCGCCGATGGCGAGGTCGAGCAGGCCCTCGGCCAGCAGGTAGGCGCCGTAGACGCGGATGCCGTTGCCGCACATCTCGGCGGGGCTGCCGTCGGCGTTGTGGTAGTCCATGAACCATTCGGCGCCCGGGTCCTCGGCGAGTGCGGCGGCGCCCTCGGGCAGGCTGGCGGAGCGCACGGCGCGGATGACGCCGTCGCCTCCGATGCCGAAGTGGCGATCCGCGAGGGCGGCGAGCTGCGTCGCGTCGAGCTCGAGTCGGCCGTCGGGGTCGCTGTACAGCACGAAGTCGTTGCCCGTGCCGTGGCCCTTCGTGAAGGCGATGTCGATGCTCACCCGGGAAGCCTATCCGCGGCGGCCTGCACGGCGTCGTACGCGGCATCGACGCGCGAGGGGTCGTCGGCATGCAGCCACGTCGTGTCGCGCGAGCGGCCGAACCACGACACCTGGCGGCGCGCGTAGCGGCGCGTGAGGGCCTGGGTCTCGGCGATCGCCGCGGCGGCGTCCATCCGCCCGTCGAGCTGGGCGAGCGCTTGCGCGTAGCCGATGGCGCGGCTCGCGGTCGTGCCGAGCCCGGCGGGGCGCAGGCGGGCGACCTCGTCGACGAGACCGGCGTTCCACATCCGTTCGACGCGCGCGTCGAGTCGCGGCACGAGGGCTTCGCGCTCGAGCCGGAGGCCGAGGAGCGTTGTGGGGCGCCACGTGCCGCCCTCCTCGGGCAGGCCGGAGCCGAAGGGCTCCCCCGTGAGCTCGACGACCTCGAGGGCGCGCACGATGCGCCGCCCGTTGTGCGGGCCGATGGCCTCGGCTGCCTCGGGGTCGAGCTCGCGCAGGCGCGCGTGCAGGGTGCCGGGCCCGTGCGCGTCGAGCTCGGCCTCGAGCCGCGCTCGGATGGCGGGGTCGGTGCCCGGGAAGCGGAAGTCGTAGACGACGCTCGACACGTACAGGCCGCTGCCGCCCACGAGGATCGGCACGGCCCCGCGTGCCAGCATGTCGTCGACGACGGCGCGCGCCTCGACCTGGTAGCGCGCGACGCTCGCCTCCTCGCGCGGCTCGAGCACGTCCAGGAGGTGGTGCGGGATGCCGCGGCGCTCGTCCGCGGGCACCTTCGCCGTGCCGATGTCCATGCCGCGGTAGAGCTGCATGGCGTCGGCGTTGACGATCTCGGCGGGGGTTCCGGATGCCGCGAGTCGCTCGGCGAGGTCGAGGGCGAGATCCGTCTTGCCGGTGCCGGTGGCGCCGACGACGCCGACGAGCAGGCTCACTCGGGACGCAGGCCCGGAAGACCGAGGTTCACGGTGCGTCCGCCGCCCGTGCTGCCGTGGCTGGGGACGGCGCACGACTCCGCCTCGGCGCGGTCCCATGCGTCGCCCGCACGCGTTCGGCGGATCGGCAGCGCGGGACCGTCGGGTGCGGCGATGAGGTAGTGCGGCGTCGCGCGCGTGACGGTGACGCTCACGATGTCCCCGGGGCGCGGCGCGGGGCCGCCCTCGGGCACGTCGAAGTGCACGAGACGGTTGTCTTCGGCGCGGCCCGACATGCGGCGGGTCTCCTCGTCGCGGCGGCCTTCGCCGTTGGCGACGAGCACCTCGACGGGGGTGCCGACGAGCTTCTGGGCCTCCTCGCCCGAGACGCGCTCCTGCAGCTCGATGAGGCGGTCATAGCGCTCCTGCACGACCTCCTTCGGCAGCTGGTCGGGCATCGTCGCAGCCGGCGTTCCGGGGCGGATGGAGTACTGGAAGGTGAACGCGGATGCGAAGCGGGCCTGCTCGACGACGCGCAGCGTCTCCGCGAAGTCCTCCTCCGTCTCCCCCGGGAAGCCGACGATGATGTCCGTCGAGATGGCGGCGTGCGGGATGCGGGCGCGCACGCGGTCGAGGATGCCGAGGAAGCGCTCGGAGCGGTACGAGCGGCGCATCGCGCGCAGGATGCGGTCGGACCCGGACTGCAGCGGCATATGCAGCTGCGGCATGACGTTGGGCGTCTCGGCCATGGCGTCGATGACGTCGTCGGTGAAGGCGGCGGGGTGCGGGCTCGTGAAGCGCACGCGCTCGAGGCCCTCGATCTCGCCGGCCGCTCGGAGGAGCTTGCTGAAGGCCTGACGGTCGCCGAACTCGACGCCGTAGGAGTTGACGTTCTGGCCGAGGAGCGTGACCTCGATCGCGCCGTCGTCGACGAGGCTCTGGATCTCGGCGAGGATGTCGCCGGGGCGGCGGTCCTTCTCCTTGCCGCGCAGCGACGGCACGATGCAAAACGTGCATGTGTTGTTGCAGCCGACGGAGATCGAGACCCAGCCGGAGTAGGTGTTCTCACGCCGCGTGGGGAGCGTCGAGGGGAACACCTCGAGAGCCTCGAGGATCTCGAGCTGCGCCTCGCCGTTGTGGCGCGCGCGCTCGAGGAGCGTCGGGAGCGAGCCCATGTTGTGCGTGCCGAAGACGACGTCGACCCACGGCGCCTTCTCGAGGATGACGTTCTTGTCCTTCTGGGCGAGACAACCGCCCACGGCGATCTGCATGCCCTCGTGGGTGCGCTTCGTTGCGGCGAGGTGGCCGAGCGTGCCGTAGAGCTTGTTGTCGGCGTTCTCGCGCACGGCGCACGTGTTGATGACGACGATGTCGGCCTCGCCGTCGGTGGCGCGCACATAGCCGGCGGCCTCGAGAGAGCCGGAGAGTCGCTCGGAGTCGTGGACGTTCATCTGGCAGCCGAAGGTGCGCACCTCGTAGGTGCGCGGAGCGGAGGTGGACCGTCCCTCCGTGGCGGCGTCGAGCAGGGTCATGGTGCCGCCAAGTCTACGTCGGCGGGGGCGCTCAGCATGCCCCGCGAGCCGCGTCAGTCACGTGTGAGCGTCATGGCGAATCCGCCGCCCTCGTAGGCCGCCGTCGCCTCCATGGGCGCATCGAGCCCGGCGTAGACCGCCGAGATGTCGACCGGGCCGTCGACGAACTCGATGTGGATGACGACCTCGTCGCCCTCGTGCGCCCAGGTGTCGCCCGCGTCGTCGTAGCTGCTCTCGAGGAACGTGAACGCGACCGTTCCGTCGTCTTGGAACTCGAAGGTCCACGGGTCGCCGTCGGTGTCGATGCCGGTCCACGTCGTGCCCACAAGCTCGGATGCCGGGCTGCTCGACGCGGTCGGCGTGGGCGAGGGCGCCGGCTGGCTCGCGTTCGGGGCGCATCCGACGAGCGCGTCCAGCCCGAGCAGGGTTCCCGCGCCCGCCGCGAGCATGCGCAGTCGGACGGGGGCGGTCGTCATGCCAGCGACCCTAGCGGAACCGCACCACGGAGCCCGAGGGGCGCGAGGCGAGCGCCTCGTCGACGGCGGCGCGCACCGTGCTGCCGGAGTAGCCACGGCGGGCCAGGTAGGAGCTCAGGCGGCGGACCGCCGCGTCACGATCGAGGTCGCGCAGCTGTCCCGCCCGCTTGCGGGCGAGCTCGCGGGCGCGGGCGAGCTCGTCGCCCGTGTCGACGAGCTCGAGGGCGTACTCGATCGCCGAGGGTGCGAGCATGCGCCGCGTGAGCTCCGCGGCGATCGCCGTGCGCCCGAGGCCCTTGCGCTCCTGCAGGGTCGCGACGAGCTTCTGCGCGAGGGCGGCATCGTCGATGAGGCCGACGCGTGCGAGGCGGTCGCACTCACGCTCGACGCTCTCGTCGTCGATGTCCGCGTCGCGGAGAACGCGCTCGAGCTCCCGGCGCGAGAGGTCGCGCCGCGTGAGCGCCTTGAGCGAGATCTTCCCCGCGTCGAGGGCGACGTCGCGTTCGGCGTCGCTCAGACGAGCGCACGCGTCGTCGACGTCGGAACCCCAGGCGTCGTTCCACTCGGGCTCGTACACCTCGCCGGTGTCGTCATCGTCGTCGAACGCCCGCGGCTGCGGCACGCTCGCCGGAGCGGACGAGACCGACGACCGGGGGCCGAACAGGTAGCTGACGGGCGCGAGCCGGCCGTCGGTCTCCTCCATGGTCATGCTCCTTCGCGCGTCACTCGCCTGCGGCCTTGCGGGCCGCGAGCTTGCCCTCGAGCGACTCGACGTTGGCGCCCTCCTGGGCGGCCTTGCCTGCCGCGCCGATACCGAGCTTCGCGAGGATCTTCTGCTCGATCTCCGCGGCCATGTCGGGGTTCTCGAGGAGGAAGTTGCGCGCGTTCTCCTTGCCCTGGCCGAGCTGGTCGCCGTCGTAGGTGTACCAGGCGCCCGACTTCTTGACGATGCCGTGCTCGACGCCGTAGTCGATGAGGCTGCCCTCGCGCGAGATGCCGACGCCGTAGAGGATGTCGAACTCGGCCTGCTTGAAGGGCGGGGCCATCTTGTTCTTGACGACCTTGACGCGCGTGCGGTTGCCGACCGCCTCGGTGCCGTCCTTGAGGGTCTCGATGCGGCGGATGTCGAGGCGCACCGAGGCGTAGAACTTGAGCGCCTTGCCGCCCGCGGTGGTCTCGGGGCTTCCGAAGAACACGCCGATCTTCTCGCGCAGCTGGTTGATGAAGATCATCGTGGTCTGCGTCTGGTTGAGACCACCGGTGAGCTTGCGGAGGGCCTGCGACATGAGGCGGGCCTGGAGGCCGACGTGGCTGTCGCCCATCTCGCCCTCGATCTCGGCCTTCGGCACGAGCGCCGCGACGGAGTCGACGACGATGAGGTCGATCGAGCCCGAGCGCACGAGCATGTCGGCGATCTCGAGAGCCTGCTCACCTGTGTCGGGCTGCGACACGAGGAGCGAGTCGATGTCGACGCCGAGCTTCTTGGCGTACTCGGGGTCGAGCGCGTGCTCCGCGTCGATGAAGGCGGCGATACCGCCGGCGCGCTGCGCGTTCGCGATCGCGTGCAGCGTGAGGGTCGTCTTACCCGACGACTCCGGGCCGTAGATCTCGACGATGCGGCCGCGGGGCAGTCCCCCGATGCCGAGCGCGACGTCGAGCGCGATGGAACCCGTGGGGATGATGGCGACGGGCGCGCGCTCGTCGCTGCCGAGCCGCATCACGGTTCCCTTGCCGAACTGGCGGTCGATCTGCGCGAGGGCGACCTCGAGGGCCTTCTCGCGGTCTGCAGGTGTAGGCATCTGCCCTGTCTCCTTCTGTGTCGTGTTCCATGCGCCCAACGGCTGTCGGCCCTTCGTCGACCGGTGGTGCAAGGTCGGCGCTCTCGCGACAGGGCTGTCGTCTCCATCTCGGTGACGTGGCCGACGCTACGCCCGCCCACCGACATCCGGAGGGAGCGACGGGCGGAACTGTCGACAACGGCTCTTCGACGGATCCTGTGGAGGAGACTACAGAGAATCGAATCGATGTTCGAGAGGTCGGCGGCGTGTCGCCGCCCGGCCGGTTGCGCTCAGTCGCGCGGGTCGCGGAGCCCCGCGCCGTGCCAGCGCTCGCGCGGCACCTCCTGCGCGCGACACAGCGCGAGCCAGACGTCGCGGGCCGGGATGCCCGCCGCGAGGGCAGCCTCGGGCGTGCGGTTGCCGAGCGCGACGATCACCGAGTCGCGCACGAGGACACGACCGAACGGCCCGAACTCGTCGGCGACGGCCCGGTGGAACTCGCTGACCTTCAGCGGACTGCGAGGTCGGCGTCGAACTCCGCGACGAGCTCGTCGGGCAGCGTGTCGGGGACCGTCGTGAGGCCCTCGATGACGGCGAGGCGGTCGCCCACCTCGCGCATGATGACCGACACCGGGGTGTCGAGCGCATCGGCGACGGAGGCGAGGATCTCGGAGCTCGCCTCCTTCTGGCCGCGCTCCACCTCGCTCAGGTAGCCGAGGGCGACGCTCGCGCGGCTCGCGACCTGGCGCAGCGTCATGGCCTTCTGCAGACGGAAGTCGCGGAGGACATCGCCGAGTTCCTGTCGAACCAGAACCATGTGGTGTTCCTCCTTGTCTGTGACCTGCGGGGGCCGATCGGGTGGCCCAGGCTACCCCGTGCGTTGCAGAAACTCTAATTCCTGCTACCTCGGATCCCGCCGTGAAAGTCACCAGGATTAACGAGATCGAAACCGTCGTTTATTCCCACACCCCGTCGACGTCGATCCCGAGGCGGCGGGCGAGCAACGCGAGCGCCGCCTCGACGGCGGAACGGCGGATGCCGTCGCGGGTTCCCGGGAGCGAGAGCAGCTCGGCGTGGGTGCCCGCCGCATCCGCGTAGCCGAGCCACACGGTGCCGGGCGGGTGCCCGTCCTGCGGGTCGGGGCCGGCGGCACCCGTCGTCGCGACGCCGTGGTCGGCCGGTCGTCCGTCGACCGCGAGGCGCGTTCGGGCGCCGTGCGCCATCTGGCGCGCGACCTCCGCGTCGATCGCCCCGCGCTCCGCGAGGAGCCCCGCATCGACGCCGAGGAGCGAGGCCTTGAGCGGCGTCGCGTAGGCGACCACTCCCCCGGACACGACGGCCGAGGCACCCGGCACGTCGACGAGCGCCGAGGTCAGGAGACCGCCCGTGAGCGACTCCGCGACGGCGACGCGCTCACCGCGTCGCGCCAGCTCGGCGACGATCCGCACTGCGAGCGGGTGCGGACTCACCCGGCGGCCTTCGCGCCGCGCGTCACCCGCCAGGCGTCCCACAGGTACTGCAGGCCGCTCACGACCGTGAGAGCGAGCGCGATGCCCATGAGCACCCAGTTGATCCACAGCACCCAGTCGCCGAGCACCGTCCACAGGGGCGTGAGCGCGAACGACACGGCGACGGCCTGGAACACCGTCTTGAGCTTGCCGAGGAAGCCCGCGGGGATGACGTGGTTCCGCAGCATGAGGAAGCGGAAGATCGTGATGCCGAACTCGCGCGCGAGGATCACGATCATGACCCACCACCACAGCTCGCCGATCCACGACAGGGCGACGAGCGCCGCGCCGACGAGGATCTTGTCTGCGATCGGGTCGACGAGCTTGCCAAAGTCGGTCACGAGGTTGCGGCTGCGCGCGAGGAAGCCGTCGACCGAGTCGGTCGTGATCGAGAGGATGAAGAGCGCCGCGGCGACCCAGCGCCAGACGCCGAGCTCGCTGTCGTCGAGCACCATGAGCCAGACGAACACGGGCGCCAGCAGGATGCGCACCACCGTGATGATGTTGGCGATGTTGCCCATGCTCGCGGGCGTCTCGCCCGCGCTCACGACGCGACCCCGCATGGGGTTCGTGCGTGCGCTCGGGGCGGGCGACGGATCCGGAACGGGATCGGTCACGCGTCACTCCCTGCCGGTCAGCCCCCAGGCGTCCTCGTCCGAGTCGCCCTCCTCGACAGGATAGCCGTCGAACTGCGCCTCCACGGGATCGCCGGATGCGGGAGCCGCATCCGGCGCCCCGCCCGCTGTCGGCGCGGCGGCCGTGGCAGGGGCCGCGGGAGCCGGCTCCCCCCGCAGCTGCGCGAGCACGCCGGGCAGCTGCTCGGGCGTGATGAGCACATCGCGGGCCTTCGACCCCTCCGACGGCCCCACGATGTCGCGCGACTCGAGCAGGTCCATGAGACGCCCGGCCTTCGCGAAGCCGACGCGCAGCTTGCGCTGCAGCATCGACGTCGAGCCGAACTGCGTGTTGACGACGAGCGTCGCCGCCTCGAGCAGGAGCTCGAGGTCGTCGCCGATGTCGGCGTCCACCTCGCGCTTCTCGACGACCGCGGCGACGTCGTCGCGGTACTCGGGGCGCGCCTGGTCGGTGACGTGCTTGACGACGGCGTGGATCTCGTCCTCGGTGACCCACGCGCCCTGCACGCGGATGGCCTTCGACGCCCCCATGGGCAGGAAGAGGCCGTCGCCCTGGCCGATGAGCTTGTCGGCACCCGGCTGATCGAGGATGACGCGGCTGTCGGTCATGCTCGACACCGCGAAGGCGAGGCGCGACGGCACGTTGGCCTTGATGAGGCCCGTGACGACGTCGACCGAGGGGCGCTGCGTCGCGAGCACGAGGTGGATGCCGGAGGCGCGCGCGAGCTGGGTAATGCGCACGATCGAGTCCTCGACGTCGCGCGGGGCGACCATCATGAGGTCGGCGAGCTCGTCGACCACGACGAGCAGGTACGGATACGGCTGCAGCACGCGCTGCGAGCCCTCGGGAAGCACGATCTCGTTCGCGAGCACCGCGCGGTTGAAGTCGTCGATGTGGCGGAAGCCGAACGACGCGAGGTCGTCGTACCGCATGTCCATCTCCTTCACGACCCACTGGAGTGCCTCGGCGGCCTTCTTGGGGTTCGTGATGATGGGGGTGATGAGGTGCGGCACGCCCTGGTAGGCGGCGAGCTCGACGCGCTTCGGGTCGACGAGCACCATGCGCACCTCGGCGGGCTTCGCGCGCATGAGCACCGAGGTGATCATCGAGTTGATGAAGCTCGACTTTCCGGAGCCCGTGGAGCCCGCGACGAGCAGGTGCGGCATCTTCGCGAGGTTCGCGACGACGAAGCCGCCCTCGACGTCCTTGCCGAGGCCGATCGTGAGCGGGTGGTTGCTCTTCGCGGCGGGGCCCGAGCGCAGCACGTCGCCGAGCGACACGATCTCGCGGTCGCGGTTGGGGATCTCGACGCCGATCGCGCTCTTGCCGGGGATGGGCGAGAGGATGTTGACCTCGTTCGAGGCGACCGCGTACGCGAGGTTGCGGGTGAGCGCCGTGACGCGCTCGACCTTGACGCCCGGGCCGAGCTCGATCTCGTACCGCGTGACCGAGGGACCACGGGTGAAGCCCGTGACCTTGGCGTCGACGCCGAACTGCGTGAGCACGCTCGTGATCGCGGCGATCATCTCGTCGTTGACGGCCGTGCGCGCCTTGGGCGGCGTGCCCGCACCGAGCACGGATGCCGCGGGCAGTCGGTAGGGACGCGCGGCCGGGGTCGCGGCCTTCGCGGCGGGCGCGGGGGTGGCATCCGCGAACTCGCCCGCGTCGCCGCGCTCACTGGCCGTGCCGAAGCCCGGGAGCGTGCCGGAGTCGTCGCGCAGCGAGGTGGCGACCGGGTCGACCTCACCCGTGAAGCGCTTGACGGCGTCTTCCGCGCGCACGAGCTCCTCGAGCAGGTCGACGTCGAAGTCGGCACCGCCCGGCTCGACGGGGTCGACGATCTCGGTCTCGAGCTCGCGGCCGAGCACCGGGGTGTCGAACGCCGGCTCGGGCTTGGGCTTGTTACGCCGCCACCAGGGCATGGACTCCGGGTTGTCGGGCTCGAGTCCGAGGTCGGAGAGCGTGCCGAACTCGGCCGTCTGGGTGTCGCCCTCATCCTTCCTGCCCTTGGCCGGCTTCGCCTCGGGCTCGGGCAGCTCGGCGCCGAAGAGGTAGGCGTAGAGCTCGCGCAGTCGGTGGCCGATGCGGTTCGGCGGCGTCTTCGTGAGGATGAAGAGCGAGAGCGCGAGCACGGCGAAGCCGATCGCGCCCGCGAGCCATGCGGCGCCGATCGTCACGAGCGGCCACGTGACGACCCACCCGACGATGCCGCCGCCCGCTGCGAGCGCGGGGGCGCCATCCGACGGCGCAGGCAGGGCGCCGAACACCTGGCAGAGGGCGGAGAGGCTCGAGATGAGCAGCACGAGGCCGACGCCGATGCGGCCGTTGTCGTGCACGCTCGACGGGTGGCGGAAGAGCCACACCGCGAGCACGAGCAGGATGACGGGGAGGGCGAAGGCGACGCGGCCGAGCAGCCCGCCGAAGCCGTAGTTGTCGAGAGCGCGGGCGACGTCGCTCGCGGGCGCGAACCACTCGACGATGGCCGTGACGATCGCGAGGAGGAAAAACAGGAAGGGGACGCCGTCGCGGCGCTCCTCCTTCGCGAGGTGCTCCTTGCCGAAGAGGCGTGCGGCGCCTCCCACGACGTGCGCCAGTCCCATCCAGGCGGCGCTCAGCAGACCCGGCTTCTCCTGGGCGACGGGCAGCTTCTTGGTGCCCTCCGGGCCCCGCGACGACGAGCGGGACGACGAGGAGCGCGATCCGCTGCTCGTGCGGGCGCGCGACGACGTCGACCGGGTGCTCGTGGCCATGCGCTCACGGTAGCCGCGGCATCCGACCGCACCCGGGAGCGACACCCGCGGATGACCCGTTGGTGTGCGCACCCGGGAGCCGGCGCGACCGCGCTCGTGCCGGCTCCCGGCACGCGCCGCGGATGATCGCGGCGCCGGATCTACAGCCGCAGGGCGTCGATCACCTTCACGCGCACGGCGACGAGGGCGGGGAGGAGTCCCGCAAGCGCGCCCACGGCGGTCGCGGCCACGAGGCCGACGATGGCCGCCTCCGCGGGGAACGCGGGCACATCCTGCAGGTAGGCGTCGAGCCACTCGGTCACCCACGGGTTCTTCACGAGCGCGACCGCGACGAGCACGCCGACCGCACCCGCGACGGCCGTCGCGACGACCGACTCCATCATGACCGAGAAGAACACGCGCCCCGCGGTCGCGCCGAAGCTGCGCCGGATGCCGATCTCGCGGATGCGATGGCGCACCGTCACGAGCGCGATGTTGACGAGGCCGAGGGCCCCGAGCAGGAGCACGAGCACCGCGACGCCCCCGACCGAGAGCTTGAGCACGAGCAGCGGGTCCTCGCTCGAATAGGCGAGGTAGTCGGAGCGGTACATGTCGGCGATCCAGCCCTCGCCGAGCGCACCGGCGACCGCCGACGAGATGCGCGCGCTGAGCTCGTCCGCCGTGTCCGTCGGGAGCCAGAACTCGAACTGCGTGTACATCTGGTCGGGCGGGGTGAGGGACAGCTCGGTGGCCATGAACGGGCCCGTGAGCATGAAGCTGCTGAGGTCGCCTCCCTCGGTGCCGGGCGGCGACTCGAAGACGCCCGTCACGACCGCGACGACGTTGCGTTCCGCGGTCACGATCTCGAGCGTTGGATGCGTGCGCAGGTCGGGCGCGCCGATCCGGTTCCAGAGGTCGCTCGAGACGATGATCGCGGGCGCGAGTCGGGCGGCGTCGCGCTCGGTGAACCATCCGCCCTCCATGAGCCGCGTGCGGTGGATCGCGGCGTACGGTTGGTCGACGACCTGCACCGACACGAAGTACACGCCGTCGGCCAGCTGCACCTGGACGCTGTCGCCCGACATCCGGGACCAGTAGCGGATGTCGTAGCGCTCGGCGAGGTCCTCGACGATGGGCGAGATCCGCGACGGCGGTGCGCTCTCCCCCGTCTCGGGCTGGTAGGCCTGCAGCTGGTAGGTCGCGGGGCGCCCGCCCCAGCGCTCCGACTGCTCGATCTGCACCTGCGTCGCGATCGCCCCACCCGCGACGACGACCGTGAGCGCCGCGACGGCCACGCCGACGCCGATGAGGCTCAGAAGCACGCGCGTGCGGTGCACGCGCAGCTCGCCCCAGGCCTCGACGATCGAGCCGATGAGGCCCGTCCACAGGTTCACCAGGCGACCTCCGGGGCGGGCTGTCCGACGGGCTGCTCCGGCGGGCCGGCCAGCACGGGCTGCCCGAGCTCCGTGAGGGTGCCCGCGTCGAGGCGGAAGTGCCGACGGGCCATCGCGGCGATGTTGGGGTCGTGCGTGATCGTGATGAGCGCAGCACCCGTCGCCTCGGCGACCTCGTCGAGAAGCGTCATCACGCGCGCACCCGTCTCGACGTCGAGGGCGCCCGTGGGCTCATCGGCGAGGATGAGGCGCGGGCCTCGCACGAGCGCCCGCGCGATCGCGACGCGCTGCTGCTCACCGCCGGAGAGCTGATCGGGTGTCGACTGCAGGCGCGCACCGAGCCCGACGCGCTCGAGCATCTCCGTCGCGAGGCGCTCCCGGCGCCAGAACTGTCGGCCCGGCGCGTAGAGCAGGGGCGTCATGACGTTCTCGAGCGCCGTGCGGCGCGGCAACAGGTTGAACTGCTGGAAGATGAACCCCACGTCGCGACCCCGCCTGCGGTCGCGGGCGCCCATCCGGAGCTTCTCGAGCGGCACGCCGTCGAACTCGAGGGAGCCCGAGGTCGGCGTGTCGATGAGCCCGAGGATGTTGAGCAGCGTCGACTTGCCGCTGCCCGAGCGGCCCACGATGCTCACGTGGTCGCCGACGGCGACCTCGAGGTCGACGCCGCGCAGGATGTCGAGGCGCGAGCCGTCGGGGAGGTCGACCGAGCGCGTGACCTGCTCCAGCCGGAGGAAGCTCACGCTCAGCCTCCCCATCCGATGCCCATGTCGGGGTCGGCGGGGGCGCCCGGGACGAACTGCAGGATCTCCTCGCCCTCCTCGAGGCCGCTCGTGACCTCGACCATCGAGCCGTCGGAGAGGCCGAGGGTCACTTCGCGCGCCTCCGGCTCGCCGCCGTCGAGGGCCGGCAGGTAGACGATGCCCGTGCCGCTTCCACCCTCGACCGCGGTCGTCGGGATGACGAGCACGTTCTCGGCGACGCCGCCGGCGATCGTGAGCTTCGCGGCGAGACCCGCGAAGACGCGCACGTCGGCGGGGACCGCGCACCGCACCGTCGCGACGGGGCTGCCACCCTCGTCGCCCGAGGGCGCCGCCGCGGCCGTGATCGTGAGGCCCGTGCACGTGAACGGCGCGGGGCCGCCCGTGATCGCCACGCTCGCCTCCGTCGGCTGCGTCGTGAGGCGGTACTGCTGCTCGGGCGGGAGACTCGCGGTGACGCTGAAGGTCGGCGGGGCGACCTGCGCGAGCGTCTCGCCGAGGCCCACCCCCTGACCCACCAGGAGTCCGAACGAGGTGAGCACGCCCGAGATGGGCGCCTTGAGGATCGACCAGCGGTTGCTGCCGTCCTCGTTCATGCCGCGGATCTGCGCGAGCTCGGCGCCCGCGTCGACCCACTGCCCGGCGGCCGCCGAGACCTTTCGCACCTCGCCGTTGATCGCCGCGCGCGCCGGAATCGCCGCATCCGCCCCGACCGTGCCGTCGATCGTCACGTCGTTGCGGATGGTGCCGAGGCCGACGACGACCGTCGGGTCGAAGATCATGCCCGTCGGCTGCTCGGGGGCGCTCTCGGCGGTCGTGTCGGCGAAGAACGCGAGCTTCACGAGCGCGGCGCCGATGACGGCGAAGATGACCATCCAGATGATGGGGAAAACCCAACGGCGCGCGATGCCCACGCGGCCCTCCTGTCGACGTGCGGAAGGCACGCCTGCGGCGCACCCGTATCGAGCCAATCAGCGACGGGCGGTGACCACATCCCAACGTTCTGCGGACATCGAGCGTCGCTCGGATCGACGCTAGGGCACGCGGCGGCTCACAGCCGTCATCCTCGGGGTGGATTCCGGGTCGAGTCAGGGTCTTCCCCCTCGATCAGGCGGGGCAGGGCCCGCCGCCGTCACCACCGCCGATGCCGTACACCGCGATGTCGTCGAGCTCCGCCCACATCCAGAGCACCTCGTCGACGATCACGGAGCCGTCCTCTCGGGTCCAATACGGATACCCGGGGTCCTCGGCGACCTCGAACACCAGCCGGTTGGCGCCCTCGTGCAGCGCATAGACCATGGAGATGTCTCCGTGCGGAATCGCCTCGAGCCGGTCACCGTACGCGTCCACGAGCTCCGCGCGCGTGCTGCCCGCGCCGATGCCCTCAGCCGTGCGGATCGCCTCGTCGAAGACCCGGATCGCGAGCACGCGGGTGTCGCCGAGGCCGTCCTCGGTGATGGGGAAGAACGCGTGGGTGCCCGCGAGCCCGGGAACGGGATACCACGCACCGGCCCACGGGTCGCCCACGGCGGGGGTCCCCTCCCAGCTGCACGCGTCCGCGACCCACTCCACGATCGCGAGCGACGGATCCACGTCCGCGATGGGCTCGCCCACACGCACGTGACCGAGACCTCCCGGCTCGAGCACGAGCTCTCCGAGGGCCGGGCGCGTCGGCGTGGGGGTCGGAGTCGGCGTCGGCGTCAGCGTCACGGAGACGGTGGGCGTCGGCGTCGGCTCGGCAGCGGGCCCGGGAGCGCAGGACACGAGCGCGAAGGCGACCGCAAGCGCCGCGGCTCCCCCGAGCACGCGGGTGGTGGTGTGCATGGAACGACCCTAGACGTGCGCGCCGCGCGGCAGGGTGCTCAGGGGGTCACGCTTCGATGACGACCGGGATGATCATCGGGCGGCGACGGTGCTGCGTGTTGACCCAGCGGCCCACCGTGCGGCGCACCGCTTGGCTGTAGCCATGCTGGTCGTTGACGCCGTTGCGCGCCGCCTCCGCGAGCGCCGCGACGATCTGCGGGCGCACGTCGTCGAAGACCGACTCATCCTCCGCGAAGCCGCGGGCCTGGATCTCGGGCCCGACGAGCACGCGTCCCGTCTGCCGGTCGATCGCGACGAAGATCGAGATGAAGCCCTCCTCGGCGAGGATGCGGCGGTCCTTGAGGTCGGCATCCGTGATCTCCCCGACGGTCGAGCCGTCGACATAGACGTAGCCGACGTCGAGCTGGCCCGTGACGCGCGCGACGCCGCCCGCGAGGTCGATGACGACGCCGTTCTCGCCGACCACGATGTTCTCTCGCGGCACGCCCGTCTCGACGGCGAGGTCGGCGGATGCCATGAGCATGCGGTACTCGCCGTGCACCGGGAACACGTTGCGCGGCTTCAGGATGTTGTAGCAGTAGAGCAGCTCGCCCGCGGCCGCGTGACCCGAGACGTGCACGCGCGCCGAGCCCTTGTGCACGACGTTCGCGCCCAGCTTCGTGAGGCCGTTGATGACGCGGTAGACGGCATTCTCGTTCCCGGGGATGAGGCTCGACGCGAGGATGACGGTGTCGCCCTGGCCGACCTCGATGCGGTGGTCGCCGTTCGCCATGCGCGCGAGCACGGCCATCGGCTCGCCCTGGGACCCCGTGCTCATGAACACGACGCGGTCGTCGGGCAGCTCGAGCGCCGTCTTGAGATCGACGAGCACGCCGTCGGGCACCTTGAGGTAGCCGAGCTCGGCCGCGATGCCCATGTTGCGCACCATCGAGCGCCCCACGAGGGCGACGACGCGCTCGTTGGCCGCCGCCGCATCCAGAACCTGCTGCACGCGGTGCACGTGGCTCGAGAAGCTCGCGACGATGACGCGCTTCTGCGCCTTCGCGATGACGCGCTCGAGCACGGGCCCGATCTCACGCTCGAGGGCCGTGAAGCCGGGGATGTCGGCGTTCGTCGAGTCGGGCAGGAAGAGGTCGACGCCCTCCTCGCCGAGCCGCGCGAAGGCGCGGAGGTCGGTGATGCGGCCGTCGAGCGGCAGCTGGTCCATCTTGAAGTCGCCCGTGTGGAGCACGAGGCCCGCGACCGTGCGCACGACGATCGCGAGCGCATCCGGGATCGAGTGGTTGACCGACACGTACTCGAGGTCGAACGGGCCGAGCGTCGTGCGCCCGCCCTCTTTCACGACGTTCGTGATGGGCTGGATGCGGTGCTCCTTGAGCTTCGCCTCGACGAGCGCGAGGGTCAGCTTCGAGCCGTACAGCGGGATGTCGCCGCGCAGCTTGAGCAGGTACGGGACGGCTCCGATGTGGTCCTCGTGGCCGTGCGTGAGCACGATCGCGAGCACGTCGTCGAGACGCTCCCGGATGGGGTCGAAGTCGGGCAGGATCAGGTCGACACCCGGGTGGTTCTCCTCGGGGAAGAGCACACCGGCGTCGATGATGAGCAGCTTGCCGTCGATCTCGTAGACGGTCATGTTGCGCCCGACCTCGCCCACTCCGCCGAGCGGGAGAACACGCAGGGTGCCGGGCGCGAGCTCCGGCGGGGACACGACGTCGATGGCCATGGAGGCCTCCTCGGGGTCTAGCGGGTGGTGCCGGCGACCTTCGGGAGCGCGCCGCCTGCGGCTGCGTTCCGGTCGGGGCGGAAGTTGCTGAAGTCGACGCCCTCGATCTCGCGGACGAGAGCGATCTCGTCCTCGATGAGGGCGGCCTCCGACTCCTCCGGCCCGACGAGCGGCAGGCGCACGCGCGGGCTCGAGATGCGGCCGAGGCCGTGGAGGATGTACTTCGTCGCGACGGTGCCGGGCACGTGCGTCATAGTCGCACGTACGAGCGGCTCGAGCGCGCGGTGCGCCTCGGTCGCCGTCTTGAGGTCGTTGGAGTTCACCGCGTCGATCATCGTGCGGTACGGCGCGGGCGCGATGTTGGCGGTGACGCCGATGAGGCCCGTGCCCCCGATCGCGAGGGTCGGCAGCGCGTTCGCGTCGTCGCCCGCGAAGTAGAGCAGGTCGGTCTGGTTCATGACGCGGCTGACCTCGCTCAGGTCGCCCTTGGCGTCCTTCACGGCGCGGATGTTCGGGTGCTTCGCGGCGCGCAGGATCGTCTCGTACTTGATCGGCACGCCCGTGCGGCCCGGGATGTCGTAGAGGATCACCGGCAGATCGGTCGCGTCCGCGACGAGGCGGAAGTGCGTGAGGATGCCAGCCTGCGTGGGCTTGTTGTAGTACGGGGTGACGACCATGATGCCGTCGGCGCCGACCTTCTCGCTCTTCTTGTAGAGCTCGATCGCGTGCGCGGTCTCGTTCGAGCCGCCGCCCGTGATGATCTTCGCGCGGCCACCCGCGACATCCTTGGCGACCTCGACGAGCTTGACCTTCTCGGGGTCGGTCAGCGTCGAGGTCTCGCCCGTCGTGCCCGTGACGACGATGCCGTCGGCACCGTGCGTCACGACGTGGTCGACGTGCTTCTCGACGTCTGCCCAATCCACCTCGCCGTCGGCCGTGAACGGGGTCACGAGCGCGACGAGCACCTGTCCGAAGGGGTTCTCTGGCGTCGACACGGTCTACAGGCTATCGGTTCTGCTTGCCGCACCTTGCTCGCTGCTTGCTGTTGTGCAGGACATCGCGATTGTGCAGGACTTCCCGGCCCAGGCCGCGCTGCCGGCCCCAGGAAAGCGGGGTTTCTGGCGGTTCTCCTGCACAACCGCGGGAAGTTCCTGCATAACGGGGCGAGTTCGCGGCAGGTGGTGGGTTCTCGACGGGCGTCAGGCGGCGCGGTGGTCGCCGCGCTCGATCGCGGCCCGGATGGCGCGGAGCACGGCCGGCCTGTCGAAGACGATCTGCGAGTACATGAAGCGCAACGTGCGGTAGCCGGCCGCGCTGGCCGCCGCATCCCTCTGCCGGTCGCGGGTGGGGTCGGAGTGATGCGCCTTGCTGTCTGCCTCGACGATCAAGCGATCACCGATCAGGAAGTCGACGAATCCCACATCCGGCACCCGCACCTGTTGACGGAAGGGGATGCCCACGCGAGTGAGCAGGAGGGCGAGCAGCGACTCCGACCCCGTGTCGGAGAGGTCCCCCGCCAGGAGCAGAACCTCTCGCGAGGCGCGGGGCGTCCGCGCCGCGAGGTCGCGGGCCTCCTGCCGATTCATCCGTCCCTTCCGCATTGCTGACTCGAGCACCGCGAATGCAGGGTCCGGCCCGAGACAGCTCGCGATGCACGCCACGGCGTCGGCGACAGAGGTGACGAGATCGTAGGGCGCACGGTGATCCGCGCTCCAATGAAGTACGACGTCGGAGGCCGTCGATGCGAGACGCTTGTGATGGTCGGCGGCGCTCCGGAGGCGCGAGCCGTTGGCCGGCACCGCGACGTGGAGTCGCTGGTCGTCGGGCACCCACAAGCCATGGTGTGCGGCGGCGGTCACGCACGCCAGCACCCCGCCCACTCGGGACGCACGGATCACGCTCTCCGGCAGGTCGAACAGCGCGTACCAGCCCTTCCGGAAACGCAGGATGGCGTGGTCCTCCGTTGCGATTCGGATGGCGTTGGCGCTCACCCCGGCGGCCATGAGGTCGCGCGCCGGGGCGATGCCTCCCAGTCGAGCCAGGGCGGCGACCGTGGGAAGGTGATCTGCTCGTCGGCGCATGACCGCATCGTGGCGCGTGCGGATCGGGCTGGGGTTGGGCAGCGGGAGGGCGCGGTCCTAGGGTGAGGGCAGCATCCGAAAGGCGGCAGCCATGGATACCACCCCCCGCCTGCTGCAGGCAGGCCCGTTCCGGTTCGGCTTCATCGCGGCGTCGGGGGTGCTCCTCGCTCTCGCGCTCGGCTTCGCGATCGCGTCGCTCGCCCAGGCCCTCACGCTCATCTTCCTCGCGCTCTTCATCTCGCTCGGGCTCAAGCCGCTCGTCTGGCGGCTCGAGCAGTTCGGGTTGTCGAAGGTCGTCGCCCTGCTCATCGTGCTCGCGGGGTTTCTCGTGCTCGTGGCGCTGCTCGTGTGGCTCGTCGTGCCCGTCGTCGTCGACGAGCTCGGCAAGCTCATCAACTACCTCCCCGAGGGTCTCGACCAGATCGAGGAGCAGGAGTGGTTCGAGTCGCTCAACGCGAGCTTCGGCGGCGTGCTCACCGGGTTCGTGGAGCTGCTGCAGGAGACCGTGGCCGACCCCGCCTTCTGGCTGACGGTCGGCGGCGGCGCGCTGCGCATCGGGCTCGGCGTCGTCAACGGCGTGTTCTCGGTCATCTTCGTCGTCGCGCTGACCCTCTACTTCGTGATCGGCCACGACCAGATGAAGGAGGCGCTCGTGCGGCTCGTGCCCGCGAGCAGGCGCATCGGCTTCCGCGAGCTCGCCGAGCAGATCATCACCTCGGTGGGCCGCTACCTCAACGGCATGGTGATCCTCGCGATCATGAACGCCCTCTTCACGTTCATCGTGCTGACGGCCGCGGGCGTGCGCTACGCGGGGCTGCTCGCCGCCCTGGCACTGCCGATCACGTTCATCCCGCTCGTCGGCTCGGTGATCTCCACGATCGTCTGCACGACGGTCGCGTTCTTCACCTCGCCGACCGTGGGTCTCATCACGCTCATCGCGCTGCTCGTCTACATGCAGGTAGAGGCGTACGTGCTGACCCCGCGCATCGTCGGCAAGGCCATCCAGATCCCCGGCTCGCTCGTGCTCATCGGGGCGCTCATCGGAGGTACCCTGCTGGGCCTCCTGGGCGCGCTCGTCGCGTGCCCCGTATCCGCGTCGCTCGTGCTGATCGTCAAGAAGGTGATCATGCCGATCCAGGACGCGAAGTAGGACGGATGCGGGAGGGCGCTACGGCGCGACGCGGCCGTTCGCCTGGAAGGCGGCGTGGGTGAGCGGCATGAGCTCGGCCCAGAAGGACTCCATCTGCTCCGCGACCATCTCGATCTCGCGCTGCGGGAACGACGGGAAGTGCGAGTCGGGGTGCTTCGTGCGCAGGGAGAGGAAGTTCATGAGCGAGCGCGCGTTCATCGTCACGTACATCGAGGAGTAGGTCGACACGGGCAGCACGCCGCGGGCGACCTCGCGCGCGATTCCCGCCGCGAGCATCCGCTGGTAGGCCTCGTACGCGAACGTGGCCGCGGCCTTCGACTCGGAGACGGCGAGCTCGGTCTGCTCGGGCGCACCCTCGACGAACTCGTAGGCACCCGGCTTGCCGACCTGAACCAGGCGGCGCTCGGGGCCCGGCACGTAGAAGACGGGACGCAGCTCGCGGTAGCGGCCCGACTCCTCGTTGTAGGAGGCGATGCGGTGCCGCATGAACTCGCGGAACACGAAGATGGGCGCCTGCACGTAGAACGTCATCGAGTTGTGCTCGAAGGGCGAGCCGTGGCGGTCGCGCATGAGGTAGTTGATGAGACCGCGGTCGCGGTCGGTGGCCTCCGTGCCGGCGGCGGCAGCGTCGAGGGTCTTCTCGCCCTGCGTCGACACGCGCGCCGCGAACAGCACGTCGGAGTCGTGGGCGCTCGCCCGCACGAGCTCGACCGTCATGTCGGAACGGAACTGGATGGGGGTCGCGTCGCTCGAGGTCTCCGGCACGGCCCTCACGATATCCGGGCCCGCCGACGCAGCGACAGCGCCGCGCCGGACCCCTCCGCCGCACACCGCGTGTCGCGGCGTGTCACGGAAGGTCACACTGCCGCCGAGGCTCCCTCGGCCTGGCTACCGTGGCGCCATGGACCCGCTGCTCGCCCTCGCGATCGTCGGCGCGCTCGTCGCGGCGACGACGGCGGCAGGCCTCGCGTGGCGCGCCGCGCAGGGACGCGTGCGCCGCGTGGGCACGACGGATGCCGTGGCCGTCGAGGGCGTGGAGCTCGCCCCCGGCGCGACCCTCCTGCAGTTCTCGAGCGAGTACTGCGCCCCGTGCCGCGCGACGGCCCGCGTGCTCGCAGACATCGTTGACGGCGCGCCCGACCTGGCACACGTCGAGGTCGACGTGGCCGAGCGCCCCGACCTCGCGGCGCGCTTCGACGTGCTGCAGACGCCGACGACGCTCGTGCTCGACTCGGCGGGTCGCCCGCGCGCCCGCATCGCCGGCGCCGTGCGCGCCGAGCAGCTCCGCGCCGAGCTCGACCGCCTGGCCGCCTCGCGCACGACCGTGCCCGCCTGACCCCAAGGAGCCCCGTGAGCTCGACCACCGCATCCGCCCGCCCCGCCGCGATCGACCCGCGCGGCGCCCGCTTCACGGCGAGCATCACCGCCGTGCTTCTGCTCGTCGCCGTCGGCCTCGGGCTCATCGGCGGCGTCGCGGCGACGATCGCCGAGCGCGCGACACAGCCCGCGTTCGTGCTGCTCGTCGTGCTCGCGGCGATCTTCGTGTGGAGCGCGGTCGCGGGCGTCGCGCGCAACCCGTGGGCGGTCGTCTTCCGGCGGCTCATCCGCCCGCGGCTCGCCGCGCCCGCCGAGCTCGAGGATGCCGCTCCCCCGACCTTCGCCCAGGGCGTCGGGGCGCTCGTCACGGTCGCGGGCGTCGTGCTGCACCTCGCGGGGGTGCCCTACGGCCTCGTCGGTGCGGCGGCCGCCGCCTTCGTCGCGGCGTTCCTCAACGCGGCCTTCGAGTACTGCCTCGGCTGCCAGCTGTACCTCCTGCTCGTGCGCGCGGGCGTCATCCGGAAGCGGGCGGCGACCGCCTGACCCTCGACCGTCCCCGGCCTTCGACCTAGGCTGGCCCCATGGCGATCACGAGTGAAGCGACCACCCTCTGGTTCGGCGACCTGTTCAGCGGGTCCGGCACGACCTCGCTCGATTCGAGCGACGCCGCCGAGTTCCCCGTCACCTGGAAGGCGCGCTCCGAGGGCGAGCTCGGCCGCACCAACCCCGAGGAGCTGCTCGGCGCGGCGCACTCGGCGTGCTTCTCGATGGCCTTCTCGAACGCCCTCGCGCAGGCCGGCTTCCCGCCGGAGAGCCTGCAGGTGACGGCAGCCGTCACCTTCCAGCCCGGCGAGGGCATCACGGGCAGCCACCTGCTGGTGAGCGCGAAGGTGCCGAATATCGGCGAGGCCGACTTCGAGCGTCTCGCCGAGGACGCGAAGGCGAACTGCCCCGTCTCGAAGGCGCTCGCGGGCATCCCGATCACGCTCGAGGCGAGCCTGGCCTAAGGCCGCAGCCCCGAAGCGCCACCGCGCTCGAGACGGATGGCGGTGCGCGTCGCCCAGCGCGCGCGCCGTCGGTCTCCCGCGGCGTCGTACGCGAGCGCGAGCCGGAACCAGGCGCGCCAATCCTCCGGCGCAGCCTCGACGGCTGCGCGGTAGCGCGGGAAGACCTCCTCGGCCGCGGCGCGCTCGACGCGTCCGCTCGCGCCGACGGGCAGCTGCTCCTCGGGCAGCCCACCCTCCTCCTCGAGCCGACGGGCGAGACGCTCCGCACGCACACCGAAGACGACCTCGGCCGCGATGAACCCACCGCCGATGAGGGCGAAGACGAGCAGGCCGACGCCGATCGTGATCGCGATGCCGTCTCCCGTGCCGAAGAGCACCGTGGCGTAGTAGACCGCGAAGACGAGATAGAGCGCGAGGAGGACCGCCATGACGACGGTGCCGATGCGCGTCGTCACAGGCCGAGCAGCGTGTCGAGGCCGACGACGAGTCCGCGTGTGCCGGGCAGGGCGCGCAGCGCGAGCAGGATGCCGGCCTCGTACGACGCGTCGGAGACGGTCTGGTGGCTGATCCGCATCGTCTCGCCGACGCCGCCGAAGATCACCTGCTGCTCGGCGAGCACGCCGTCGAGCCGGAGGCTGTGCACCGGCACGCTCGCGACCTGCTGCCCGCGGGCGCGCTGGTCGGCGTGAGGGGCGGCGACGGGCCCGCGCTCGGCGCGCGACTCCGCGATGAGCTCGGCCGTGCGGATCGCGGTGCCCGAGGGCGAGTCGGACTTGCCGGCGTGGTGCGCCTCGATGATCTCGATCGAGTCGAAGTAGGGCGCGGCGATCGTCGCGAGGCGCGTCGCGACGACGGAGCCGAGCGAGAAGTTGGGGACGACGATGACGCCGAGCTCGGGCTCGTCGCCGAGGCGGCTGCGCACGCGCTGGAGGCGCTCGGCCGTCCAGCCTGATGTGCCCACGAGCACCGGGATGCCGCGCGAGACGGCGGCCTCCACGACTTCCGGCGACACCGCGGGCAGCGTGACGTCGAGCACCAGGTCAGCACCCTCGATCGCGTCGAGCGAGTCGCGCGACCCGAGACGCGCGTGCACCTCGAAGTCGTCACTGCCCTCGATGAGGCGGGTCGCGAGGGTGCCCATCCTGCCGCTCGCTCCGACGACGGCCACCGAGTACGCCATGCCGTCCAGCCTATCTACGCTGGGAGTCGTGCATCCCGCCTTCCGCGTCGCCACCGTGACCGACCCCGACGCCCACGAGCTGCTCGCCGAGTACTTCTCGATGCGCGCCGCCGGCTTCGACCCCGCGGCGGGCACCTACCGCACGGTCTTCCCCGACCCCGCGCGCTTCACCGAGCCCGCGGGCGTCTTCCTCGTCGTCGACGACGAGGGCTCCCCCGTCGGCTGCGGTGGCATCCGGATGCTCGACGCCGACCGCGCCGAGGTGAAGCACCTGTACCTGCGCGACGCGGTGCGGGGACGCGGATGGGGTCGGCTGCTGCTCGCGGAGCTCGAGCGCCGCGCACGCGAGCTGGGCGCGAGGGAGTCCGTGCTCGACACGAACGTCGCGCTCGAGGCCGCGGGCTCGCTCTACCGATCGAGCGGCTACGTCGAGATCCCGCCGTACAACGACAACCCGAACGCGACGACGTGGTTCCGCAAGGAGCTGTGACCGGGTGACGGAGGTCTCGAGACGCGTCGCTTCGCGGCGCTCCTCGACCACCTGAGGTTCCCGCGTCAGTAGGGCTGCTCCACCGACAGGCCCGTTCTCAATTCCGGCAGCAGGTGGCCGAGGTCGTTGTGGGTCACGAGCACGGGAGGCTTCGCCGAGCGCACACGGATGATCGTGAGCCCGCAGTTCGCCTGGTTGATGCCGAGCCAGCGCCAGCTCGCCGCACCGAACACCTCGCGCACGAACCAGCCGATCACGAAGTTGTGCGTGATGAGCAGGTCGTGCCGGTCCTCGCGCGTGGGCGTGAGCCACTCGGCCGTCGCATCCGCCATCTGGGCCTCGCCTGCCTCGATCTCCTCGCGCGTGACGGAGCCGAAGAAGTGCTCCCACGCGTGCGGAAGGTCGGGCGTGGGGCCGGACGGGATGCAGTCCATGAGCAGGGCGGACGGCTCGGGCTCGATCGCCGGCATCCGCTCGGTCATGATGCGCGCCGTCTCCTGCGCGCGCTGCAGCGGCGAGGTCCAGGCGCCCGTGATGGGCACGCCGCCGAGGCGCTCGGCGATCGCCTGGGCCTGGCGCACACCGCGCGCCGAGAGGGGGCCGTCGGGCAGACCGTGCTCCGCGTCCTGCTGCTCGCCGTGGCGCACGAGGTAGAGGAATCTCGACATGATGCAGCCCCTACGCCGCCGCCGGCTCGCCGTCGAGGCCCGCGAACGCCGCGGGCGCCACGGGGCCGACCGCCGCGACCGACAGCGGGCGGTCGACGAGCTCGGCCGCGAGCTCGCGGACATCGGATGCCGTGACGGCCTCGATGCGCCGCAGCGTCTCGTCGAGGTCGGCGAACTCGCCGAGGGTCAGCTCGCTGCGGCCGAGGCGGCTCATGCGGGTGTCGGAGTCCTCGAGCGCGAGGGCCGACGCGCCCGCGAGCTGGCCGCGCGCGCGGCGCAGCTCGTCGTCGGTGATGCCGTCGGCCGCGAGGCGCCGGAACTCGGCGAGCAGGAGCTCGGCGACGTCGCTCGCTCGCTTCGGCGAGCATCCCGCGTAGAGCCCGACGATGCCGGTGTCGGAGTAGCTCGAGGCGAAGGAGTACACGGAGTAGGCGAGTCCGCGCTTCTCGCGCACCTCCTGGAAGAGCCGGGAGCTCATGCCGCCGCCGAGCACGGAGTTGAGCACCGTGAGCGCGGGGCGGCGGTCGTCGGCGGCCGCGAGGCCCGCGACGCCGAGGTAGAGGTTGACCTGCTCGAGGGGACGTTCGACGAGCGCGAGCGGCGAGCCGCGCTCGATGAGGCCCTCCGCGGGGTCGCGGCGCGGCACGGGCTGTCGGGGGGTCTCGAGGTCCCAGCCTGCCTCGCCGAGCGCCTCCAGCGCGACCTCGACGATGCGGTCGTGGTCGACGGCACCCGCGACCGTGATGACGAGGTCGCGCGGGCCGTAGTTCTCGCGGTAGTGGCGCCATACGGCGTCGCGCGTGACGGCGCCGATCGACTCGGGGCTGCCGCCGATCGGGCGACCGAGCGGATGCCCGCCGAAGACCGCCTCGAAGAAGCGCTCCCCCGCGACATCGCCCGGGTCGTCGTCGGCCATCGCGAGCTCCTCGAGGATGACGCCGCGCTCGTTCTCGAACTCCTCGGGGTCGAGCACCGAGGACGCGAACATGTCGGCGAGCACGCGCACCGCCATCTCGAGGTCCCGGTCGCGCACCTTCGCGTAGTAGCAGGTGTGCTCCTTCGCGGTGAGCGCGTTGTGCTCGCCGCCGACGGAGTCGAAGGCGACCGCGATGTCGAGCGCGCTGCGGGTGGCAGTGCCCTTGAAGAGCAAGTGCTCGAGGAAGTGGGTCGAGCCGTAGGTCACGGGCTCCTCGTCGCGGGAGCCGACGGCGACCCAGAAGCCGACAGTCGCGCTCTGCGAGCCGGGGACCCGTTCGGTCAGCACCCGCACCCCGCTGGGGAGCACCGAGCGCCGGACGAGCGTGCCGCCGGATGCGTCGATGGCGAGTTCCGGGAGGTCGAGAGGGAGCTGCACCGCGCCGTTCATCGTGCCGAGCCTACGCCATCGCGCGCGCGGCATCCGGCGACTCATCCCCCGTACTGGGGGCTGGGATGAGGACAAACAGACAAGTCTGTCTGTCCTCATCGTGCTAGCGTGTGTCTCGCGGAGAGCGACGGAAACCCGACCGATCGGCCTTCCCAGCCGGGTGACCCGTGCCCGGGCCCTCGTGGCACCGATCGTCGGAAACCGATCGCCCGTGCCGCGGCCTCCCCCGGGTGGCCGCGGCACCCTGCTCCGCGCACGACCCAGAACGAAGGAGCCCCGGGTTGCCGATCGACATCGTGAAGCCGCCGAAGCGTCTCACCCTCGCGCCCGCGAAGCAGCGCATCCTCGACACCGCCGACCGGCTCTTCTACGACGAGGGCATCCGCGCTGTCGGCATCGACCGCCTCATCGCCGTGTCGAGCGTCACGAAGGCGACGTTCTACAAGCACTACGGCTCGAAGGACCGGCTCATCGTCGAGTACATCGCCTACCGGCACCTGCAGGTGGCGGAGGCCGTCGACGCGGCCGCGCAGCAGACCGACGACCCCGAGCAGCTGCTGCGCGACATCCTCGCCCTGCAGATGCGCTGGATCGCCGCCACGGGCTTCCGCGGCTGCCCCTTCCTCAACGCGGCCACCGAGTTCACCGACGCGTCGCATCCCGTGCGCCGCGCCGTCGAGGAGCATCGCGAGTGGTTCCACGAGCTGCTCGAGTCGCTCCTGCGCGAGATCGGACACCCGCTGCCGGGCGACGCCGCCGACGACCTCATGCTCGCGCACGACGGCGCCATGCTCGGCGGCTACGCGAGCGACCCGATCGCCGCGACGGCCGCTCTGCAGCGCATGTACGACCGCGTGCTCGCGGCCGTACCGGAACGCGCCGCGGCCTGATCTAGTGCACGCGCGCCACCTCACGCAAGGGGGTGGGCGTTTCCGGCTGCCGCCGACACGGCCTCGCTAGGGTGAACGCCGCGCGGCTCCCCCGCCGCGTCGGAGCCGTCAGCGGCTCTGCGACCCGGAAGGGAGCACCGCCATGATCGTCCTGCCCGCCATCACGGTCCTCACGCTGATCTACCTGATCGCGACCGTCGTCGCCCTCATCGACGGCATCATCCGCGCCCGCGGACGCGGCACCGCGATCCTCGCGATCGTCGAGATCGTCGTCGCCGCCCTCATGATCCTCGCGCTCTTCGTCGCGATCCCGTTCGGCACCGTCGTGCTCGGCGTCGTGCTGCTCGTCGTGCTCGTGCTGCAGCTCGTGCTGCGCGGACGCGTGCGGCGCGGAGGCGTCGCCCTCACGGTCGTCGCCCTCGTCGCGACCGTGCTCTGGCTCGTGCTCTCGCTCGGCTGGATCCAGATCCCCGGCGTGAACTGAGCCCGCGGGCCCCGGCTACGCGCTCGCGCGGTCGAGCGCCGCGAGCTGGTGACGCGTCGGGCGGAGGTCGGGCGCGGCCATGACGTCGAAGAGCTGATCGGCCGAGCGCACCTCGACGACGGGGGCGATGACGCCCGGGCGGCTCAGCAGCCAGGCGATCGCGACGCCCGCGAGGCTCGCGTCGAGCTCGGATGCGACCCGCTCGAGAGCGGCGAGCACGCGGCGTCCGCGGCGCCCCAGGTGCGGCGCGATGTAGGCGGGCGAAGGCGCGGATGCGAGATCGGCACGCGTGCGGTACTCGCCCGTGAGGAAGCCGTCGGCGAGCGGGAAACGCGGCATGATCGCGAGGCCCTGCTGGAGCGCCACCCCCGCGGGGCCCTTCTCGTAGCCGACGCGGTGCATGAGCGAGTACTGGTTCTGGAGGGCGGTCATCGGCGCGACGCCGAGCAGCCCGCAGGCGACGCGTGCGGCCAGCAGGCGGTTGCCGGTGTGGTCCGACATGCCGAAGGTCAGCACCTTGCCGCGGCGGATGAGCCCGTCGACCGCGAGCAGCGTCTCCTCGAACGGCACCTCGGTGTCGTCGACGTGCAGGTACAGGAGATCGATGCGGTCCGTGCCGAGGCGTCGGAGGGAGGCGTCGACCGCCGCCGTGATCGCAGTCGCCGAGAGGCCCGGATGCGCGGCGGACTTGCCGACCTTGGTGGCGACGACGAGCCCGTCGCGATTGCCGCGGCGCCGCATCCAGTCGCCGATGAGCTGCTCGCTGCGCCCCTCGCCGTAGGCGTCGGCCGTGTCGATCATGTTGCCGCCGAGCGCCGTGTACGCGTCGAGGATCTCGCCGACGGCCGCGTCGGAGACGCTCGAGCCGAAGTGCTTGCCGCTCATCGCGGTCGGGAAGACGCGGAGCTCGGTGCCGGGGATCTGGCGTCGGGGCGGGTTCGCACGACCGACGATGGCGGCGGTCTCGAGCGTGGTGGGGACGGGCGCGAGGGCGGATGCCACGGGCGGCACCGACCGCATCTCCATACCCCACCTCCTCGGGTTGGTGCGAGGTTATCGCCCGGCGCGCCGGCGGACGGGCAGGTGCGCCGGATCGTCGTCGATCGTCACCATTTCGTGATGGGCCTCGACGTGGGCGAGCCCGGGTGGCAACGTGGGGGCATGGCGAACGATCCGTTCTGGAGGCTTCCGCAGGTCGGCGCGCTCGAGGTGCGCAGCCCGGACTTCGAGGAGGGCGGCGAGCTGCCGACCTGGGCACGCGCCCGGGACGCGGGCGGTCAGGACCTCTCCCCCGAGCTGCGCTGGCTCGGCGCCCCCGAGGGCACGCGCAGCTTCGTCGTGCGCGCCTACGACCCCGACGCCCCGACGATGAGCGGTTTCTGGCACTGGGCGGCCTACGACCTCCCCGCGAGCACCGACGGCCTCCCGCGCGGGGCCGGGACCCCCGCATCCGGCCTCCTGCCCGCGGGCGCCGTCACGGTCGCCAACGAGGCGGGCGCCGAGGAGTACACGGGAGCCGCTCCTCCGGCCGGGCACGGTGAGCACCGCTACTTCTTCGTCGTGAGCGCGCTCGACGTCGAGCACCTCGAGCTGCCCGCCGGAATCACGCCCGCCGTGCTCGGCTTCGTTCTGCGCGAGCACGAGCTCGCGCGCGGGGCGACCGTCGGCACGAGCGTCACGCCGGGGTAGAACGACGGATGCCCGCCCCGCTGAGCGGGACGGGCATCCGGGGTCCGGGATCAGGACTCGGCGGGAGCCTCGGGAGCCTCCGTGGCCTCGGCCTCGGCGGACTCGGTCTCCTCGACCACCGGGGCGAGCGACAGCTTGCCGCGGTCGTCCATCTTGGTGATCTCGACCATGATCTTCTGGCCGACCGAGAGCACGTCCTCAACGTTCTCGACGCGCTTGCCGCCGGCGAGCTTGCGCACCTCGGAGATGTGCAGCAGGCCGTCCTTGCCGGGGAGCAGCGAGACGAACGCGCCGAAGGTCGCGAGCTTCACGACCGTGCCGAGGAACCGCTCGCCGACCTCCGGGTTGACCGGGTTGCCGATCGCGAGCACCTGGGCGCGCGCGGCCTCGGCCGACGGGCCGTCGACGGCGCCGATGTAGACGGTGCCGTCCTCCTCGATGGAGATCTCGGCGCCGGTCTCGTCCTGGATCGCGTTGATCGTCTTGCCCTTGGGGCCGATGAGCTCGCCGATCTTGTCGACCGGGATGTTCACCGAGATCACGCGCGGAGCGGTCGGAGCCATCTCGTCCGGACCGTCGATCGCCTGGTTGATGACCGCGAGGATCGCCGTGCGGGCCTCCTTGGCCTGCTTGAGCGCACCGTCGAGCACCGACGAGGGAAGACCCGCGAGCTTGGTGTCGAGCTGGATCGCCGTGACGAACTCCGAGGTGCCGGCGACCTTGAAGTCCATGTCGCCGAGCGCGTCCTCGGCGCCGAGGATGTCGGTGAGCGCCGCGTAGCGGGTCTCCCCGTCGACCTCGTCCGAGATGAGGCCCATCGCGATGCCGGCCACGGGCGCCTTGAGGGGCACACCCGCGTTGAGCAGCGAGAGGGTCGAGGCGCAGACCGAGCCCATCGACGTCGAGCCGTTGGAGCCGAGGGCCTCGGACACCTGACGGATCGCGTAGGGGAACTCCTCGCGGGTCGGCAGCACCGGCACGAGGGCGCGCTCGGCGAGGAAGCCGTGCCCGATCTCGCGACGCTTCGGCGAACCCACGCGGCCGGTCTCACCGGTCGAGTAGGGCGGGAAGTTGTAGTGGTGGAGGTAGCGCTTCTTGGTGACGGGCGCGAGCGAGTCGATCTGCTGCTCCATCTTGAGCATGTTGAGCGTCGTGACGCCCAGGATCTGGGTCTCGCCGCGCTGGAAGATCGCGGAGCCGTGGACGCGCGGGATGACCTGCACCTCGGCGTCGAGCGCACGGATGTCGGTGAGCCCGCGGCCGTCGATGCGGACGCCCTCGGTGAGCACGCGCGTGCGCATGACCTTCTTGCTGACCGACTTGTAGGCGGCGCTCACCATCGGCGGCACCTCGCCCGACAGCTCGCCGGCCTCGACCTTCTCGTTGATCGCGAGCTTGACGCGCTCCTTGAGCTCGTCGTCGGCGGCCTGACGCTCCTGCTTGTCGGCGATCTGGTAGACGGCCTTAAGGTCGTCGTAGGCGAGCTCGGCGACGGCGTTGTAGGCCTCGTCGGAGTACGGCGGGAAGAGCGGAAACTCCTGGATCGCCTTCGCCGACTGCGCGGCGAGCTCCTGCTGGGCCTTCACGAGCTGCTTGAGGAACGGCTTCGCCGCCTCGAGGCCCTGCGCGACGACGGCCTCGTCGGGCTTGGTCGCACCGGCGCGGATGAGCTCCCAGCTCACCTCGGTGGCCTCGGCCTCGACCATCATGATCGCGACGTCCTCGTTGCCGTCCTTGTCGGTGACGAGGCGGCCGGCGACGGTGAGGTCGAAGACGGCCTCCGCGAGCTGGCTGTGCTTGGGGAATGCGACCCACTGGTCGCCGATGAGCGCGAGGCGCACGCCCGCGACGGGGCCGTAGAACGGCAGGCCCGAGATCTGGGTCGAGGCGCTCGCCGCGTTGATGGCGAGGGCGTCGTAGAACTCGTCGGGCGCGATGCTGAGCACGGTGATGACGATCTGCACCTCGTTGCGGAGACCCTCGACGAAGGTCGGGCGCAGCGGGCGGTCGATGAGACGGCAGACGAGGATCGCCTCGGTCGAGGGGCGGCCCTCACGGCGGAAGAACGAGCCGGGGATCTTGCCGGCGGCGTAGGAACGCTCCTCGACGTCGACCGTCAGCGGGAAGAAGTCGAAGCCGTCGCGGGGGTGCTTCCCGGCGCTCGTCGCGCTCAGGATCATCGTGTCCTCGTCGAGGTACGCGGCGACGGCGCCCTGCGCCTGCTGGGCGAGACGACCGGTCTCGAAACGGATGGTGCGGGTGCCGAACTTGCCGTTGTCCAGAACGGCTTCGGCGAACTTGATCTCGGGGCCTTCCACGAGGTCTTACTCCTTGCTGCCGCGATTCGCACGGCATGACTTCGGAGCAGGAGCGGGCAGGAAGGGCGTGACGCGCGCAGTGCCGCGCGCCGGCCGCCTGGATCTGGTCAACAGTAGAAGGGCTCCGACTCCGTGTTCGGAGAACCACCACCGGTGACCAGCTTCGTGCCGGCCTGCTCCGTTTCAACCTCCGCCGAATCGTTGCTCGGCGGAGAAGCCGCCGGATGGCGACCGTGGTCAGCCTACCAGCCGGTCCTGCGCGGAGCGAGGAATGCTCTCGCGCCCGCGCGCCGTGGGCCCGAGTCAGGCGAGTTCGAGCACGGCGCGGGCAGCCTCGCCGAGCGCCGCTCCGTAGGCGGGGCCGTGCCCCGCGGCGTGAACCGCGAGCGGATGCAGCTGGTGCAGCGGGATGCGCTCACGCCACGCCGCGCGCAGCGGGCGCTCCCGCTCGTAGCCGTCCGCGATGTCGTCGAAGTACGGAACGCCGAAGAGGGCGAGCATCGCGAGATCGGTCTCACGGTGCCCGCCGTGTGCGGCCGGGTCGATGAGCACGGCACCCTGCTCCGTCCACAGCACGTTGCCGTTCCAGAGGTCGCCGTGGATGCGCGCAGGCGGCTCGCCGTCGTCGAGCGCACCGGTGCGGATGAGCGCGCAGGCCGCGCGGGCGTCGCGCTCGTCGCGCGGGTCGAGGCTGCCCGCGCGCACCGCGACGTCGAGGTACGGCTCGACGCGGTCGCGGGCGTAGAACAGGCCCCAGGAGTCGGTCGCGGGACCGACAGGCAGTTCGCGGCGGCCGATGAAGATCGGGCCGTGCCATCCGCTCGGGCGAGCACCGAATCCGTCCGCCCCCGCCGCGTGCGTGCGGGCGAGCGCCGCACCGAACGCGGATGCCGCCTCGCGCGTCGCGCGTGCCTGCTCGACGCGCTCGAGATCGATCCAGCCCTCCCCCACGTCGGTCACGCGGACGACGCGAGCTCCGCCGTCGGCCTCCGCCTCGGCCAGCCAGCGCAGCCCCGCCGCCTCGGCCGCGAAGAACCGCGGAGGGGCATCCGCGCGGTGCTTGCGGAAGGAGTTCATGGTCGCCGCCACCGCCTCACAACGCGTAGGGCTGGGACCCGACGCCGCACTCCCGGCGAGCGGCGAGCACGTCGTCGAGCTCGGCGTCGCCGAGGCTGTAGTAGCTGTACCAGGGTGCCTGCTCCTCGTCGAGGTAGGCGTCGGGCCCCACCATGTAGCCCGGGTCTGCGGCGTGTCCGACGATGCACGGGATGAGCCACCGGGCAGCGACGTCGTACGCGAGGAGCCGCTCGGCGGGGCCGTCGATGCGCCGGGCGTCGTAGTCGTAGAGCTTCTGCCGGATGGCATAGCGCGAGAGGCACTGGTTGACCCCGTCGACGTAGGCGCGATCCTCCTCGGGGAGCGGGCTCGTCCCGATCGCCTCGACGTGAAGCGAGCCGTCGGCGTAGCTCACCGACCAGGCGCTGATCGACCGTGTCCACTGCTCGTCCGGCGGGTTGCAGTGCTCGAACACCGCCCACGCGACGTCCTCCGGCACGAGGTCCGAGTCGCGCGCGGGATGAGGCGCGGGGCGGGCGCCGTTCCCGGCGAGGAACGCCGCCCCACCGGCGATCGCCCCCACGACGAGCACGGCGCCTGCCCACATCGTGATCCGCTCGGTGCGCCGCATCCCGCCATTCTGCCGGGCGGCGCCTCAGAGAAGTCGATATGGCTGCGTCGGCGGGCCGCAGTCGCGGCGCGCATCGAGCAGGTCCTCGAAGTCGACCGCGCGGTTCAGATAGAGGTCGAACCATGTCGCGCGCCGAGCGTCGAGGTAGTCGCGCACGCCCGGCACGACGTCGGGCAGAGCGTCGTGCCCCTCGATGCACGGCAGGAGCCAGCGGGTCGCGACGTCGTACGCGAGGAGCCGCTCGGCGGGCGACTCGATGATCGGCTGGTACGCGAAGCCGACCGTCGCCGGGTCGCCGATGCGGTAGTCGTCGAGGCACCCGTTCACCTCGCGCTCGTAGGCGTCGACCGCGTCCGCGGGCGACTCCGACTCGGACACGTCGACGCTCAGCAGCCCGTCCTGGAGGTCGATCGACCACGCGCCGAGGATGTTGTGGCGCCCGTCGGCGGGGCGGCTGCAGAGCTCGAAAACCGCCCATGCGAGATCGGCTGGCACGGAGCCCGACGGCTCGCGAGCGGGGAGCGGTCGGGCTCCGTTGGACACGAGAACGGCCGCCGCGGTGACGGATGCCGAGGCCACGAGCGCGGCTCCGCACCACATCGTGAGGCGCTCGCTCCGTCGCATGCCGCCATTCTGCCTGTCGCCCGCGGGAAACCCGGGCCTATGCTGGCGGGATGAGTTCCGACGAGAAGCCCGGCGCCGCATCCGAGGACATGAAGGCGAAGTTCCGCGAGGCCCTCGAGCGCAAGAAGCAGCAGTCGCACGATCGCCCCGCGCACCTCGACGGCGAGAGCGCCGTCCACGAGGCGCACTCGCGTGCGGGCGGCAAGCGGGAGTTCCGCCGCAAGTCCGGCTGAACCCCCGCCACGCGACTACTCCCCCGCGAGGCCGCCCAGCAGGTGGCCGAACGAGCGACCCTCGCCCAGGAACGCCTCGGGCGAGAACGGGTCGACGACCGTGCGCTCGTCGCGCCGCGCGATCGCCTCGGCGAGTTCGCGCGCGCCGCGCTCGATGCGGGAGGCGAGCGGCTTCACGTCGTCGGCCTGCGCACCCCAGTCGCTCGAGGCCGCGAAGACGCCCGTCGAGACCGGCTCGGCGTGCAGGTAGGCGAAGAGCGGGCGGATCGCGTAGTCGATCGCGAGCGAGTGGCGCGCGGTGCCGGCGTTCGCACCGAGCAGCACCGGCATCCCCGCGAGCGCGTCGGGGTCGATCACGTCGATGAACGACTTGAACAGGCCCGAGTAGCTCGTCGAGAAGATCGGCGTGACGGCGATGAGGCCGTCGGCCGATACGACGCGGTTGATGGCGTCCTCGAGGGCGGGCGGGGCGAAGCCCGCGAGCAGGTTGTTCGTGATGTCGTGCGCGAGCTCGCGGAGTTCGATCATGTCGATCTCGGCGTCGATGCCCCGCGCGGCCAGCTCGGCGACCGTCGCCTGGGCGAGGCGGTCGGCGAGCATGCGCGTCGACGAGGGGTTCGAGAGGCCGGCGCTGACGACGGCGATGCGGCGTGTCATCGTGCCACCTCCTTCTGGGTAGCGGCGGGCTTCCGGGTCGCGGCGGGGCCGAAGGCCGAGCCGGTGGAGGCCGCGGGAGCCGCGACCGGGGCGGACACCGGGGTGTCCTGGTAGGGCCCGCCCACGGTGAGGTTGTTGCCGCCGGCGGATGTCGGACGCGCCTGGCGCGAGGGGCCGTCGCCGTACACGGCCGCGACGCGCGCGGTGTGCGTGGGCGCATCCGGCACCTCGGCGGGACGGTTCTGCGCGAGCTCCTTGCGGAGCACCGGCACGACCTCGCCGCCGAGCAGGTCGAGCTGCTCGAGCACCGTCTTGAGCGGGAGGCCCGCGTGGTCGAGCAGGAACAGCTGACGCTGGTAGTCGCCGAAGTGGTCGCGCATGGCGGCGTAGCGGTCGATCACCTGCTGGGGCGAGCCGACCGTGAGCGGCGTGAGCTCCTGGAACTCCTCGAGCGACGGGCCGTGACCGTAGACGGGCGCGTTGTCGAAGTACGGACGGAACTGCCGCACGGCATCCTGCGAGTTCTTGGCCATGAACGCCTGGCCGCCGAGCCCGACGATCGCCTGCTCGGGCGTGCCGTGCCCGTAGTGGGCGTAGCGCTGACGGTAGAGCGTGATGAGGCGCTGGTAGTGCTCCTTGGGCCAGAAGATGTTGTTCGCGAAGAAGCCGTCGCCGTAGTACGCGGCCTGCTCGGCGATCTCAGGCGTGCGGATGCTGCCATGCCACACGAACGGCGGCACGCCGTCGAGGGGGCGCGGCGTCGAGGTGAAGCCCTGCAGCGGGGTGCGGAACTTGCCCTCCCAGTCGACGACGTCGTTCTCCCACAGTTCGCGCAGGAGCGCGTAGTTCTCGATCGCGAGCGGGAGCCCCTGGCGGATGTCCTGGCCGAACCACGGGTAGACGGGCCCCGTGTTGCCGCGGCCCATCACGAGGTCGACGCGGCCGCCCGTGAGGTGCTGCAGCATCGCGTAATCCTCTGCGATCTTCACGGGGTCGTTCGTCGTGATGAGGGTCGTCGCGGTCGAGAGGATGAGGCGCGAGGTGCTCGCGCCGATGTAGGCGAGCGTCGTGGTCGGCGAGCTCGAGAAGAACGGCGGGTTGTGGTGCTCGCCGAGGGCGAAGACGTCGAGACCCACCTCCTCCGCGTGCTTCGCGATCGCGACGATGTCGCTGATGCGCTGCGCCTCGCTCGGCGTCTCGCCGGTCGTGGGGTCGCGCGTGATGTCGCTCACGCTGAAGATGCCGAACTGCATCTGGCCGCTCATGGCAGGTTTCCGTTCCTCGAATATCTATGCGTTTGCATCGATATCGCATGAAACCGGGAGCTGCCCGCAGGTATTCCCGCGAGCCAGCGCGGCATCCGCCCCTCCCCTAGCCTGGGACGATGGCGACCGTCGAACTCACCCGAGACACCTTCGAGAGCACCGTGCTGGATGGCGACATCGTGCTCGTCGACTTCTGGGCCGCGTGGTGCGGCCCGTGCCAGGCCTTCGGCCCGGTCTTCGAGGCGTCGAGCGACAAGCACCCCGACATCACGTTCGCGAAGGTCGACACGGATGCCGAGCAGGAGCTCTCGGGCGCGCTCAACATCCGCTCGATCCCGACGCTCATGGCGTTCCGCGACGGCATCGGTGTCTTCGCCCAGGCGGGCGCGCTGCCGGGCCACGTGCTCGAGGACCTCATCTCGCAGATCCGCGCGCTCGACATGGACGAGGTGCGCGCGAAGATCGCCGAGGCCGAGGCGGCCGAGCCGTCCGCTACTTGAGCGCCCCCATCAGCAGCACCACGCGGTAGCCCTCGCGACGCTTGTCGATCCGCACCGGGATGCGCGCCTTGAGCCCCTTGTCGTCGAGGCGTCGCAGGTTCTCGTCGACGACCGACTCGAGGCCGCGCGGCACCATGCCGACGGGACCGCTCACGCGACGCCCCGTGAAGAGGCGCACCTCGATGGGCGCGTCCTGGCCCTCGGCCTGGACCGTGCGCGGCGAGATCGCGGTCTCGAAGTTCGACTCACCCGACTCGGCGAGCTCGCGCAGCTCCTCCTGGTACGGGTCGGAGTTCGCGAGCACGATCGTCACGCGCTTGTTACGCGGCGTCAGGTTGTAGACGTAGTCGTCGAAGCTGCCGAAGCCGCGATCCTCACGGGGGAGGCTCGTGTCGACTCCGCGACGGCGGAAGAGTCCCATGGGGCGATCCTACGGGCGGTTCGTGGCGGTCAGCGCCCCGACGGACCGGTGCCCGCCAGCTCGCGTCCGGGAGCGGGCACCGCCGCCTCCTCGGCGGCGCGGCAGCACACGGCGCACACCGCCGCGATCAGCCCATGCCGGCATTCATCCATGGCAGAAAGTGTGCGCCGGGCGAACAGGTGCGACCACCCCCAGACGGGGTGCCCCGCGTGGGGGTGCGCACGGATGTTCGAGACTTGCGGTCAGCCCTGGGCCGCGAAGGAGGCGAGCAGCGTGTCCACGTCGCACGCGGCATCCGTCACGCACGTGAGTCGGCCGTCGACGACCGACAGCTGCACGGGAGCGAGGCCCGGCAGCTCGACGTCCACGCCGAGCGGCAGCTCCACCTCGCGAGTCTCCGCGCCGAGCGCCTCCGTGAAGACGATGCGGCCCCGGAAGTCGGCGGAGCTCTGCAGCAGCAGTGCGAACTGGCCGTTCTCCCCCGGTGCGAGGTTGAAGACGAGCGGGTTGTCGGGCAGCGACCTGTCGGGCTGCACGTAGACGGCGCCTGTGCCGGATGCCGGGTCGAGCACGGCGGTGCGCAGCCCCGACGCGCCCGCACCCGTCATGTCGCACGTCACAGCGACGTGCGACGCGACCGCCGTCGCCTCGCCCTCGCCGCGGAAGCCCTTGAGGCTCAGCATCGCGCCCTCGCTCGCGACGTTCGCGACCGAGACGAGGTGACGCTGCGCGAGCGGTCGGCCGTTCGCCTCGAGCCACGCGAGCTGCGATGCGTCGCATCGCGACGGCGACTCGGGGAACGACGCCCAGTCGGCGGAGATCGGCACGGCGAAAGCAGGGGCGAGCTGCGGCTCAGCCGACTCGACCGCGATGGTGAGGGAGTCGAGCGTCGTCGCGTCGCGGAAGAGCAGCGGCCATACGCCGATCACGCCCGTCACGGCGCCGATGACGCCGACCGCAGCCGATACGAGAGCCCACGTGCGGCGCCACCAGGGTACGCCGGCGGCCGGGGACGGCGGGGCGGGAGTCGTCTCGGCGACCTCGGGAGCCGTCTCGACGACCTCGGGAGCCACCTCGCTCGGGATGTCGCTCACGGCGCCGCCAGGACGGCGAGCCAGTCCGCGAGAGAGCAGACCTGACTGCTGCTGGTGCGGTCGGCGGTGCAGCGCGTGTCCTCGGCCATCGCAGCGATGTAGAGGTACGGCAGCGGTCGCGTCACCGCGGGCGAGACGACATCCGCGGCATCCGGCGACAGGTCGATCGTCGACTTCTCGCCGCCCACGGTCACGGTCGCGACGAATCGGCCGACGAAGTCGATCGTCTGCTCGTAAACGAGGTTGAGCGTGCGCGTCTCGCCCGGCTGCACACCGAAGACGACGGGCTCGCCCGCGACAGGCGGCACCGGGTCGGACGAGAAGCAGGAGCCGATCGTGTAGCAGTCGTCGTAGACCGCGATCGGGTCGACGCCCAGTCGCAAGTGGGCGAAGATCCCGTCGTCACCGCCGCCCGAGCACGTGTAGTAGCCGACCCTCACCGTGTCGGTGGTCGGCGGCGTGAGCTGCCCCTGGGCTCGGATGTCGCTCACGACGATCTCCGAACCGCTCGTCGCGGTGTTCGTGATCGACGCGGTCACGAAGTTCGGCGGGATGACCGTGCCATGCTCCTGCAGCCACGCGAGCTGGCGGGAGTCGGTGCAGTGGCTGTCGGGGTTCTGCTGGTAACTCCAGAGCTCCTCCCACGGCGCGTCGATCGGCACGGCGTACTCGTCGAATCCGGAGGCGAGCGAGCGGTCGACGTTGATGCCGAGGGCGTTCGTGCCGACGCCGCCCGCGATCGGCTCGAGCAGCGGGGCGGATGCCGCCCCCGCCGCACCGGACCCGTCGCCGTCGCCTTCACCCTCGCTCGCGCCCGGGCTCGTCACCGCGACGGTGTCGGTCGACGAGGTCGTCGTCGACGCCGCGACCGCGAGCGGCACGACGATCGACACGACGCCGATGATCGTGCCGGCGATCGAACCCGCGGCGATGAGCTGAGGCTTCGTGAAGCGGCTGAGGAAGGACTTCCTCTGCGGCGACTGCGCGCTCTCCGGGTGATCCTTGGCGGCCGATGCCTCGGCGTCCGGGGTGGTCGGGGGCACGTCGGTCACGCGTGAGCTCCAGCGATGTCGAGTTGTCGATACGGGCTCCCGAACCCTATCGACGCAAGGCATCCCGGGCGCAGACCCCAACACGGGGGCAAACGGGGCGACCGCGCGGGCTCAGCCCTCGGCGAGCACGATGACACGGTCGTCGGACGCGAAGGTGCGGCGCTCGTCCTTCCGCGGGTTGACGACGACCCCGTAGTCCGCGGAGCTGCGGTGCCGGTCGGCGCCCACGCGGTAGCCGATCGCCGTCTCGCCGAGCCGGGCGGCCGCCTCGACGACCGTCGCGAAGTCGCTCTCGGCACCCGCACGGATGTAGCGGGACGCCGGTCGGAGGTAGATCTCGCTCCCCTCGGCCGTGAACAGCTCGTCCAGCACGGCCGCCAGTCGTCTGTTCTCGCTCAGCTGCGTGAGCGTGAGCGCGACGAGCTTGTCGGAGACGATGAAATCGTCGGCGTCGGTCACCTCCGCGAGCTCGCGATTGCGATCATCGAGCATCTCGCTCACGACGTTGAGATCCACACCGGCGCGCTCGGCGATGTCGCGGAGGTGCAGGAGCGTGATGAGGGTACGGGCGTCCGCCTGCTGAATGGGCAGCCGGGTGTCGGCGACGACCACGGTGTGATCCACGCGAGCCACGTCGAGCCCGTCGAGCAGGCGCCGGCTGGTCGGGTCACCGCGGTGGAATCGCACCTCGAGGTTCGCGAGCTCGGGGAACTCGACGCCCTCGATGTCGGCCACGATGTCCGCGCTCGAACCCGGCGCGACGTAGCCGTCGAGCTCGCCGAGCATGAACGGGAGCGCGCCGCTGTAGCCGAGGAAGAGCGTGCGCTCGGGCGCGACGGGCACGTCCACCGGATCCGCGATGGCGGCCTCCTCGAATGCGATCGCGGGAGCGACGCGCACGGAGGACTCGTCCTCCGCGATGACGATGAGCTCGTCCCCCGCTGCGACGCGGGTCTCGGCCGGCGGGTTGAGCGTGCTCGAGCCGTTCGCGACGACACCGATGACCGTCGAGTCGAGGAACGACATCCGCGCCTCGTGGAAGGTGCGGCCCGCGAGCTCCGGCACGGCGACCATGTAGATCTCGCCGCCGTCGAAGCCGAGCAGCTCCGAGTAGACGACCGAGAGGCCCGATTGACGGGAGGTCTGAACCGCGATGCGACTGATGAGCTCGTTGGCGGGCACCCATTCGACCTCGTCGCGACCCACGAGGCGCGCGACATCGAGGTTCGCGGGGTCCTTGAGCTCCGCGACGACGTGGTAGCGGTCTCCCTCCGGCCGGTTCTGGTCGCCGAGAAGGGCGAGCGCCGACTTGACGACCGCAGCATCCGACCCGTCGCTCTCGGAGGGGGCGAGCAGCACGATGCTGCGCGCCCCGTGCGGGCTGCCGAGGCGCAGATCGCCGGGCGTCATGGGGTCGCCCGAGCGGCAGATCACGCGGGTCTTGCCCGTGTCGCCGACGGCGTCGCGGATCGCCTCCTCCATCTCGACCTTGTCGCGGTCGGCGAGGATGACGACGGCGCTGCGCCCGCGCGACTCGTTGGCGATCGCGAGCTGCGCGACGATCGTGAAGACCTTGTCGTTCCAGCCGACGATGAGCGTGTGATCCTTCTCGATGACTCGCGAGCGGCCTTTGCGCAGCTCCGCGACCTTCGCGTCGAAGCCGCCCGACACGATGCCGATGAGGCTCGCGACGATCACGAGGCCGCCGAGGGTCACGACGAGCATCGCGATGCGGAAGCCCCACCCCGTGTCGCCGCCCATGGTGCCCGGGTCGAGCGTGCGCATGAGGTTGCCCCAGAAGATGTCGAGGAAGTCACCCTCGGGCTCGTCGGCGGGATGCAGCGGCAGCGCCCACACGATGACCGCGACGACGGTGACGAAGACGAAGGACACCGCGGCGAGCAGGCCGATGAGGGCGATCGTGCCCGCGGACATCCAGGTGTCGAAGCGGTAGCGGAGGCGCTCCGCGCGCGTGGGCTCGGTCATGTGGTGGTCCCCTCGGGCGGTCGGGATGAGGGGAAGACTAGCGCCCTGCGGGAATGACGAAGGCCGCCACCCGCAGGTGACGGCCTCCGCAAGAAGTTCGCGTTGTCAGCGACGAGATTGCTCGGCACGGCCGAGCAATCCGAAAAGGCTCTGCCCTTTCGGGGACTTCGCCTATCGGCGCAGTCCGAGACGCTCGATCAGCGAGCGGTAACGCTCGATGTCGACGTCCTGGAGGTAGCCGAGCAGCCGGCGACGCTGGCCCACGAGGAGCAGCAGACCACGACGCGAGTGGTGGTCGTGCTTGTGCTCCTTGAGGTGCTCGGTGAGGTCCTTGATCCGCTTGGTGAGGATCGCGACCTGCACCTCGGGGGATCCGGTGTCTCCGGGGTGGGTGGCGTACTCGTCGATGATCGCCTTCTTGACGTCTGCATCCAGTGCCATAGAGGGATCCCCTTTCTCTCGTTGCGCGGTGCACCCCGCCCGATGCGGGGGCTCTCTCGATCCGCGGCCGTTTGACGGCAACCTGCCAAGACTACCAGACAGGGCGCGCGACGGATGCGGCCGTCACTCGAGCGCGAGCACGAGCGTGAGCAGGAACGACAGCACGACGAGCACCGCGAACGTCGCCGACACGATGATGCCCGCGAGCGCCCACCCGCGTCTGCGCAGCATCCCGTCGGCGGTCTCGCGGATGCCTCGCACACCGAAGCGGATCGACGCGGCCGCGAGCCCCCACACCACGAGGAGCTTGATCCCCTCGAGCGCGAGCGCCGCCTCCATGAGGCGCGTGGCGTCGGCGACGAGCATGACGACGCCGAGCGTGAGGGCGCCGATGACGGCGTTCGCGACGACGAGCAGCAGGGCGAGCTGCAGGCTGCGGGTGGCGGCGAGCCCGGCTGGTCGACGCCCGGCCGTCGCGATCACGACGCGCGAGCCGCAGCGCCCGCAGAACGGCTGCTCGGCGGATGCTGCGGCACCGCACGCGGGGCACGCCAGCCCCCTGCGCACGCGCTCGATCGTCGCGCCGAAGGGGGCGAGCGTCGAGGGGGCGGCGACCGTCATGACCCCCATTGTGGGGGTACGCTCTCGGGTGCGGCAAGCGGGCGCCCACGACCCTCAGGAGACTGGGAGGATGCGCGCGGCGCGGCGCGCTCGACCCCCTGGGAGACTGGACACGTGATCGCCGCGCGCCTGCTCGACCTGCTGCTCGTGCTCGTGCTGTGCGTGTATCTCGGCGAGGGCTGGCGCAACGGGATCGTGCGCAGCGTCAGCGCCATCCTGGGCGTCGCCGCGGGCGGCGTCGCGGCGTTCTTCGCGATGCCGATCGTCGCGGCGGCGATCCCCTCCCCCGAGTGGCGCCTCACCGTCTCGGTCGCCCTCGGCGTGCTCCTGCTCATCGGCGGCCACCTGCTCGGCGTCGCGATCGGGCGCTCGATCGAGGGCCGCCGCCCCGACGACCGGAGGCGGAGCACCGACCTCACGACCGCGGAGCGGCTGCTCGGTGCCGTCGCGAACGTCGTCGCCTCGGCGCTCGTCATCACGCTCGTGGCCGGCAGCGTCGCCCAGCTCGGCGTGCCCGTGCTCTCGCAGGCGGTCAACCGCTCCGTCGTCATCGGCACGATCGACCGGATCACACCCGGCCCCGTGGCCGAGGGGCTCGCGCGCGTGCGCTCGGCGATCTTCGAGCAGGGGCTCCCGACGATCGACGACGCCCTCGGCGGGATCGCGGCGAGCCAGGATCCGCCGGATGTCGACACGGCATCCGACCCCCTCGCGGCGGCCGCGCGATCGGTCGCCCGCATCAACGGCACGGCGTTCGCGTGCGGCCAGAACCAGACCGGCAGCGGGTTCGTCGTGGCACCGGAGCGGGTCGTCACGAACGCTCACGTCGTCGCGGGGGTCGTGCAGCCCATCGTCGAGCTGCCCGACGGGCAGACCCTCGACGCACGCGTCGTGTGGTTCGACCCCGAGGGCGACATCGCGATCCTCGCCGTCGACGGCCTCGACGCGGCGCCGCTCGAGCTCGCCGACCCCGCGATCGGCGACGACGCCGTCGTCGACGGCTACCCGCACGGCGGCCCGTTCACCTCGAAGCCCGCGAAGGTGCTCGCGATCTCGAACGAGCGCGTCGCCGACATCTACGGCGACGGCTGGAGCACGCGCGAGGTCGCGACGGTCGCTGCGGAGGTGCAGCCCGGCAACTCGGGCGGCCCGCTCATCACGCTCGACGGTCGTGTCGCGGGGGTCGTGTTCGCCCGCAACGCCGAGCACGCGAACCTCGGCTACGCCACGACCGTCGGGCAGCTCTCCGAGCTGTTCGCGGGCGCGGGTGAGCTCACCGCGCCGGTCGAGCCGGGCAGCTGCGTCGCCGGCTGAGCCCTCAGGACCCCTCGGGACGCTTCATGTACCACTCGACGAAGCTGCGCGCGCGGCCGTCGGCGTCGAGCTCGATGAGCCACAGATTGTCGTAGAGCCTGCCCTCGCGGTAGTCGACGCGCAGCTGCACGACGCCGAGGTCGCCGTCGACGGCGATGACGCGGCTCTCGTAGGTGGTGTCGCCGGGCTGGTCGGCCGCCTCGATCCACTTCGCGACGATGTCGTCGTGGCCCCGCCACGGCGCATCCGAGGGGCCTGTGCGGTACTCGGCGTCGGGGGTGAAGAGCGAGCGGATGTCGTCGGGGTCGTTCGACTCCCACGCGACCCGGTAGCGGCTGACCCAGTTCTCGATGCTCGTGCGATCGGTCATGGCACAGGTCTACCCCGCGCCGCCGACACGGAGGGTTGACGACACGGGGTGACCGGGTGCACCCTGGAATCAGTTCAACTCATCGCCCAGCAGAGCCGGAGTCATCGACCCGCCACTGGGCGATGAGTCTTTCAGCGGGGCGTCGCCGCCTGGAGCGCCTGCCTCGACGACGTGAGCTTCATCAGCAGCTCGTGCTCGTCGCGCTGCGCGCCGATGCGGTCGCGGCCCGTGATGATGCGCTGCCGAGTGAAGGCGAGGGTCGTCGAGTCGCGGATGTACGCCTTCATGAGCGGCGCGACGCCGTGCGCGCGCGCCCACGTCATCGCCTGCTTGCGGCCCGCGCCCGTGCCGAGCGTGCCCACCTCGGCATGGCTCAGCCATCCGGCATTCGCGTACTCCGCGAGCCGCTCCTGCGTGAGCTTCGCCTCCCGCTTGCGCAGCTGCACCACGAGCACGATCGACGCGGCGAAGAGCGGAACCTGCAGCACGAGGTAGAGCAGGAACCAGCCGCCGAGGCCGAGGTACGAGGTGCCGTTCCACAGTGCGTGGAGGCCCATCGCGGGCAGGAGGCCCACGAAGAAGCCGCCGATGCCGCCCGCGATCGACTTGCGGCCCCACAGGCCGATGAAGAGGCCCGTCATGGCCGTGAACATCGCGTGCGCGAAGGGAGACATGATGCCGCGGACGAAGAAGGTGAGAAGCGTGTCGACCGAGAGGAGACCCGAGTAGGCCATCGCCTGCGAGAAGTACAGGATGTTCTCGGTGAAGGCGAAGCCGCCCGCGACGACCGCTGCGTAGACGATGCCGTCGACCGGGCCGTCGAAGTACTTGCGCGCGATGAGGAAGATGAGCAGCACGCCGAACCCCTTGGCGGCCTCCTCGACGACGGGCGCCTGCACGACCGTGCCGAGCACGTCGAGCGCGTCCGCGTCGATGCCCGCCGCGTAGCTCGTGAGCTGGATGCCGATGTCGACGATGAGCGCGATCGCGACCGACATGACGGCGCCCCACAGGAAGCCGAACACGAGCAGGCCGCGCGGCTCCGGCTCCCAGCGGTCGATCCACCAGACCCCGAGCAGGACGATCACCAGGGGGATGATCGCGAGCACGCCGCCGAGGAGGAGCAGCACGGGACCGAGGGCGAGGAACAGGTACGCGAGGAGCGCGAGGCCGAAGACCCCGACGACGATGAAGCCCGCGATCGCCCAGCCGAAGAGCGCATGGCGGGGCTTGGCGGGCTGCTGGAACGTCGGGACGGGCGGGGTCTGCGCCTGGGCCTGCACCTCGGCGGGTGCTGCCTCCGGCTGTCGGGCGGAGGGGTTCGTGGTGGGTTCGAAGGACATAGCCGTCACCCTACAGAGGCGACGGCCCGTACCCCGGGAACCGCTCGCGCGGGGCTACTTCTGCTGCTCGCGCAGGATCGCGAGGGCGCGGCTCACGCGGTCGCGCAGGCCGGGCACGTTCTTGCGCTGCGGGATGCGGGCCCGCTCGAGCAGGGCGACCACCTCGGCGCGCTGGGAGGCGCGCACGGCGTCGATGGCCTCCTGGCGCACGACGGCGGCGCGAACGGCCACGATGAAGGCGGCGACGCTGAGCGCGGCTGCGACGATCGCGCCGACAGCGAGACCGACGATCCCGTCGGCGAACGCGGCGATCGCCGCGGCGACGCCGAGGCCGAGCACCGCGAGCAGCGCGACGAGCCGCAGCGTCGGGGCTGCGGCCGAGCGGCGCGCGAGCAGGCGGTCGGCGTCGGCGAGGCGGTTGTCGAACGACTCGAGCTCCTCGGGCGTGAGCTGCAGCACCGCGCGGTCGCGCAGGTCTCGGCGGATGCGGGCGTAGGTCGGGCGGTCGCGCCGCACGACGGCGAGCACCGCGAGCAGGCCGATGCCGAACGCGAGCACCGCGACGGCGACGAGGATGAGGAACGCCGCCACCGGGCGGTGCTCGTCGAGGAGGAGGCGCGCGGCGACGTCGACGCCGAAGGTCAGCAGCACCGCCGTGACGGCGGCGACCGCCATCGTCCAGGTGAGCTCGCGGACGGTGTTGCGCGTGATGACCTCGGGGTCGTCGGTGTCGCGCACACGGCGCGCGTCGATGAAGCCCGTGATCGCGTCGCCCACCTGGAGGGCGACGATCGACGACTGCAGCAGCAGCGCGACGACGAGCAGCGGCACGAGATCCACGAAGCGACCCTAACCCAGGCCGGATGCCGCTCTACGACTGCGGGTCGGAGACGGGCGTCGGCGTATCGACCGCGCCGCCGAAGCGGCGGGCACGACCGCTGTAGAGCTCGATCGCGCGCCACAGGTCCTCGCGGCTGAAGTCGGGCCACAGGGTGTCGAGGAACACCATCTCGGCGTAGGCGGACTGCCACAGCAGGAAGTTGCTCGTGCGCTGCTCGCCCGAGCTGCGCACGAACAGGTCGACGTCGGGCATGTCGGGGATGTACAGGTGCCGCGCGATCGTCTTCTCGCCGATGCGCTCGGGGTTGAGCCTGCCGGCGGCGACCTCGCGCGCGATGCCGCGCACGGCATCCTGCAGCTCGGTGCGTCCGCCGTAGTTGACGCACATCGTGAGGGTGAGAGTCGAGTTGTGCGCCGTGAGCCGCTCGGCGAACTGCAGCTCGTCGATGACCGAGCGCCAGAGCTTCGGGCGGCGGCCGGCCCAGCGCACGCGCACGCCCCACTCGTTGAGCTGGTCGCGGCGACGGTGAAGCACGTCGCGGTTGAAGCCCATGAGGAAGCGCACCTCGTCGGGGCTGCGCTTCCAGTTCTCGGTCGAGAACGCGTAGACCGAGAGGTGCTTCACGCCGACCTGGATGGCGCCCGCGACGACATCGAGCAGGGCCGCCTCCCCCGCCTTGTGCCCCTCGATGCGCGTGAGGCCGCGACGGTTCGCCCAGCGGCCGTTGCCGTCCATGACGATCGCGACATGCTGCGGGACGGCGGATGCGGGCAGGTGCGGCGGGTACTTGCCGGTCCAGTCGAGCGGCACGAAGTCGACGGCGTCGGGGTGGGTCTTGCGTACCGGTGCCACACGTCGACCTTAGTTGTGCCGCCTACGCGGTCGTGCGGTCGACGTGCTCGAGCGAGCGCAGGCCGCGCTCCAGGTGGAACTGCGTGTACGCCGCCGTGACGCCGGATGCCTGGGCGCGCGTGCGCTCGTCGGCCGCCTCCGCGGTCTCCCAGTCGCCCGCGAGCAGGGCGGCGAGCAGCTGCAGGGTCGCGGGGTCGAGCCGAGGCGCGCCGGGCGGGGCCGCGGCATCCGCGACGACGCCGCCGAGGTGCACGACGAAGGCGCTGTGCGGTCCGGGGGCGCCCGTGACGGCGCAGTCGACGAAGCTCGGAGCCCAGCCGGCGACCGAGAGCGCGCGCAGCAGGTAGGAGTCGAGCGTGAGGCCCGCGGCGTGCTCGCCGCGGCTCAGCGAGCGCAGGGCGCCCACGAGCAGCAGGTAGTGCTGCAGACCCGCCTCGTGGTCGGTGAGGCGGTCGGCCGTCTCGACCATCGCGTTCGCCGCCGTGTAGCGCGCGTAGTCGCCCATGATGTCGCCGCCGTAGGGCCCGAGCATCTCGACTTGCTGCACGATGTCGAGGCTGCGGCCGATGTAGCACTGCACGTCGACGACCATGAACGGCTCGAGACGGGCGCCGAAACGGGAGCCCGTGCGGCGCACGCCCTTCGCGACGGCACGGATCTTGCCGTGCTGCCGGCTGAGCATCGTGACGATGCGGTCGGCCTCACCCAGCTTGTGGGTGCGCAGCACGACGGCTTCGTCACGGTAGGTGGGCACGGTGTCCTCTCTGCGCGCCGACGTATGCGCGGCGCGCCCGTTGCGCGGCACGAGCGCGGTCGCGCCGCTCACTGGCATTCTCCCTCGCCGGGCTGACATCCGCCCGGATGCCATGATGAGGGCGTGGCGACGGATGCGGCACTCGCGGTCTTCGAGCACGCGCGACCCCGGCTCTTCGGCATCGCGTACCGGATGATGGGGACGGTCGCCGAAGCGGAGGACCTCGTGCAGGAGGCCTGGCTGCGCTGGCAGCGGGCCGACCGCGAGAGCGTGCGCGAGCCCGCCGCGTTCCTCGCGACGACCGTCACGCGCCTCGCCCTCAACGAGCTCGACTCCGCGCGCGCCCGCCGCGAGCAGTACGTGGGACCATGGCTGCCCGAACCCGTCGACACCTCCGCGGATCCCGCGCTCGGGGCCGAGCGGGCGGAGGCGCTGTCATTCGCCGTGCTCCTGCTGCTCGAGCGCCTCTCCCCCGCCGAGCGCGCCGCCTACGTGCTGCACGAGGCCTTCGACTACCCGTACCGGCGGATCGCCGAGGTGCTCGAGACGAGCGAGGCCAACGCGCGGCAGCTCGCGAGCCGGGCGCGAGCGCACCTTGCCCGCGAGCGCGCGGCATCCGTCACCCCCGCGGAGCGCGAGCGCCTGCTCGGAGCGTTCCTCGCGGCCGCGCAGTCGGGCGACCTCGAGGGGCTCGAGGCCGTGCTCGCGGAGGACATCGTCGCGTTCTCGGACGGCGGCGGAGTCGTGCACGCCGCGCGTCGGCCCGTCGTGGGGCGCGAGAAGGTCGCCGCGTTCCTGCTCGGCGTGGCCGAGAAGTTCCTCGACGGGGTCTCGTTCGTGCCCGCGAGCTACAACGGCGACCTCGCGTTCGTCGGCGTGCGCGAGGGTGCGCCCATGTCGGTGTTCGCGCTCGACTTCGGGCCCGAGGGCATCCGCGGCTTCTACAACGTCATGAACCCGGCCAAGCTGTCACGAATCGAGGTGCTGTCCGGTCAGAGCGGGTGAACCTCCACGAAAGGACACCCATGGACATCCTCGTCACGGGCGGCACCGGCCGCCTCGGCCGTCACGTCGTCCCCGCCCTCCGCGACCGCGGACACACGGTACGCGTGCTGAGCAGGAGGCCCGGAGAGGGACACCGGGTCGGCGACCTCGACAGGGGCGCGGGCATCGCGGCGGCGGTCGCGGGCGTCGACACGGTCGTGCACCTCGCGTCGACGTCGAAGGACGACGCTCGGCAGACACGCGCACTGCTCGACGCCCTCGAGGGCTCGCGGGCGCATCTGCTCTACGTCTCGATCGTCGGCGTCGACCGCGTGCCGCTCGGCTACTACCGCTCGAAGCTCGCCGCGGAGGAGGCGATCGGGGCGTCCGGGGTTCCGCACACGATCATCCGCGTCACCCAGTTCCACGACTTCGTCGTCAGCATGTTCCTCGCGCCGCAGCGGCACCTGCCCGTGACGTGCGTCATCCCGGGCACGGCGCAGCCGATCGACCTGCGGGATGTCGCTCCGCGCATCGTCGAGCTCGTCGAGGCGGGGCCGTCTGGACGCGTCGACGACCTCGCGGGCCCCGAGATCCGCACCCTCGCCGAGTTCGCGGCCGAGTGGCAGCGCTCCCTCGGCAAGCGTCGCCCGATCTGGACGCTGCGGCTGCCGATCGGGTTCGTGAAGGGCGCGGCCGCGGGCGGGCTCACGACCGGGCGCCCGGGCGCCGGCCGTATCACCTTCGCGGAGTTCCTCGCGGCGGAGGCGGAGCGATGACCGTCGTCACGCGCATCGCGCTCGCCGTGCTCGCCGCCAACGAGCTGCTCGTGGGCGTGTGGAACCAGTTCTGGCCCGACGGCTTCTACGCCGACTTCCCGACCGTGTCGCTCGACCCCGAATACAGCGAGCACTATGCGCGCGACTTCGGCGGCGCGACGCTCGGCATCGCCCTCGTGCTCATCGCGGCCCTCATCGCCCCGACGGGCGCGCTCGTGACGACCGCGGGCGCGGCCTACACGGTGTTCGCGCTCCCGCACTTCGTGTTCCATGCCGCGCATCTCGAGCACGCGAGCCCCGCGGATGTCGCCTTCCTGCTGATCGGCAACGGTCTCGGCGCGCTCGTGGGCCTCTTCGTGATCGTGCTCGGCGTGCTACGAATGGGGCGTGAACGACGCCGTCTTCGTGCTCCCTCTGTGGATGGACCTGCTCGCGGTGGGGATCGGCAGCGTGCAGGGGGCGGCGTTCGCGGCGCAGTTCCGTGACCGCCGGCTCGACCTGCTCGGCGTCGCGATCGTCGGCATCGCGACGGGCTTCGGCGGCGGTCTGCTGCGCGACATCCTGCTCGGCCAGGTTCCCCTCGCGCTGCAGAGCAACTGGTACCTGCCCGTCGCGACCGCCGCGGCCCTCATCGGCATGCTGCTGCAGCGACTGGTGCACAAGCTCGGCGTCACCCTCAACGTGCTCGACGCCGTGTCGATCGGCCTCTTCGGGGCGCTCGGCACGACCAAGGCGCTCGCGCTCGGACTACCCGAGGTGCCCGCGGTGTTCGTCGGCGCGATCGCCGCGGTCGGCGGCTCGGTGCTGCGCGACGTGCTGCTCAACCTGCCGATCGCGATCATGCAGGTCGGGTCGCTCTACGCGGTCGCCGCGATCGTCGGATCGGCGACTCTCGTCGTGCTCGACCGTTTCGGTGTGGACGTGCTCGTCTCGGGCATCGTGTGCGTCGTCGTGACCTTCGGGGTGCGGGTGCTCGCCGTCGCGTTCCACTGGCAGCTTCCCGAGCAACGGCACCTGCCCACCGGGGCGATCCGCATCATCCGCCGCCCCAAGAAGGATCGCCCTGCCGGCGCCTGACGGTGAGGACGGCGGGAGCATCACCTCGGCGAGCGAGCGGCGGAGCCAGGCGAGATAGCGCTCGTCGTCGTAGCCGGCGTGCCCGGTGAGGCGCGCGTAGGTTTCGGGCATCGTGACGATCCAGACGGATGCGACGAGCTCGTCGCGAGGAAGGTCGGTGCGCGCCCAGCCGCGGTCGATCCAGATGCCGACGAGCTCGTCGAGCTCGCGGCGGCGCGCGCCGAGCAGCTCTGCCCACCGGCGTCAACCTGCGCACCGGCACGCCCAGCGCATCCGCCGTGCGCGACGCCGTGCGTACGGTGCTCGCGGACGGGCGCTACGCGGAGGCGAGCGCCCGGATCGGCGCCGACATCCGCGTCTCCCCCGGGGTCGACGGCCTCGCCGACCTCGTGCGCACCCTCGCGCCCGTCAGGGCGTGATGATCGTCCGGGAGGACGACGCGCTGCCGCAGGGCCTTGTGGGCCCAGGGCGCGCCGCGTCGTCCTCCCGGACGAAGAACGGGAACCGGATCAGACGGCGGCGAGCTCGCGGTCGCCCGACTCGAGGCGCACGGCGCGGTTGACCGCAGACACGACCGCCTTGAGGGATGCCGTCGAGATGTCGGCGTCGATGCCCACGCCCCACAGGCGCTTCTCGCCCACCTGCAGCTCGACGTAGGCCGCGGCCTGCGCGTCGCCCGAGGCGCTCAGCGCGTGCTCGACGTAGTCGTAGAGCTTGATCTCGTGCCCGGCCGTCTGCAGGATGCCGAGGAACGCCGCGATGGGGCCGTTGCCCTCGCCGTGCGCATCCGACACCTCGTCGCCCACGCGCCAGCGGATGTCGAGGTTGACGACCCCGGTCAGCTCGCTCGCCGTGCGGGTCGAGAGCAGCTCGTAGCGGCCCCACTTGTCGTCGTCGGCCGCGGCCGGCAGGTACTCGTCCTGGAAGATCGCCCAGATCTCCTCGCTCGTGACCTCGCCGCCCTCGGCATCCGTCTTCGCCTGCACGACGCCCGAGAACTCGATCTGCAGCTTGCGCGGCAGGTCGAGGGCGTGGTCGGTCTTGAGCAGGTACGCGACACCGCCCTTGCCCGACTGCGAGTTGACGCGCACGACGGCCTCGTAGCCGCGGCCGAGGTCCTTCGGGTCGACGGGCAGGTAGGGCACCGCCCACTCGAGCTCCGAGACGGGAACGCCGCGGCGGGCCGCCTCGGCGTCCATCGCCTCGAAGCCCTTCTTGATGGCGTCCTGGTGCGAGCCCGAGAACGCCGTGTAGACGAGGTCGCCGGCCCACGGGCTGCGCTCGTGCACCTTGAGCTGGTTGCAGTATTCGGCGGTCACGCGGATCGAGTCGAGGTCGGAGAAGTCGATCTGCGGGTCGATGCCCTGCGTGAACAGGTTGATGCCGAGCGCGACGAGGTCGACGTTGCCGGTGCGCTCGCCGTTGCCGAACAGGCAGCCCTCGATGCGGTCGGCGCCCGCCTGGTAGCCGAGCTCGGCGGCCGCGATCGCGGTGCCGCGGTCGTTGTGCGGGTGCAGGCTCAGGATGACGTTCTCGCGGTGGTTGAGGTGGCGACTCATCCACTCGATCGAGTCGGCGTAGACGTTGGGCGTGGCCATCTCGACCGTCGAGGGCAGGTTGATGATGACCTTGCGCTCGGGCGTCGGCTCGAACACCTCGAGCACCTGGTTGCAGACGTCGACCGCGAACTCGAGCTCGGTGCCCGTGTAGCTCTCGGGCGAGTACTCGTAGTAGACGTTCGTGCCGGGCACGGTGGCCTCGAGCTCGCGGCACTTGCGCGCGCCGTTCAGGGCGATGTCGATGACGCCCTGCTTGTCGGTGCGGAACACGACCTCGCGCTGCAGCACGCTCGTCGAGTTGTACAGGTGCACGATGACGTTCTTCGCGCCGCGGATCGACTCGTAGGTGCGCTCGATGAGGTGGTCGCGCGCCTGCGTCAGCACCTGGATCGTGACGTCGTCGGGGATGAGACCCTCCTCGATCAGGAGGCGCACGAAGTCGAAGTCCGTCTGACTCGCCGAGGGGAAGCCCACCTCGATCTGCTTGTAGCCCATGCGCACGAGCAGCTCGAACATGATGCGCTTGCGCTCGGGGCTCATCGGGTCGATGAGGGCCTGGTTGCCGTCGCGGAGGTCGACGGCGCACCACATGGGGGCCTTCTCGATGTGCCTGTCGGGCCAGGTGCGGTCGGGCAGCTCCACACGGAACTGCTCGTGGTACGGGCGATACCGATGCACGGGCATCGAGGAGGGCTGCTGGGTGTTCTTCATGGTCTGTTCTCCGTCTTCCGGTCGGGATGGTCAGCCAACGACGAACTCCGCGACGGGGAAGGCCTGAGAACTAGGCCCCGTCGCGGCAGCTAAGAAGAAGCAGGCCGAAGCGCACGGAAAAAGGGTAGCACTACGAACCGAGGCGCTCGTCGAGCGCCGGGCGCAGCTCGTCCGCGAAGAAGTCGAAGAAGCCGTCGACGTCGGGCCCAGCGTTCATGAGGGCGACATGGTCGAAGCCCGCGTCGGCATACGGGACCACCGCGTCGACGTGGGCCGCGACATCCGGGCCGGCGGGCACGCCCGCCGCGACGTCCTCCTTGTGGACGACGGCGCTCACGGCCTCGAAGTTGACCGGGTTGGGCAGTTCCGACATCACCTTCCAGCCCGTGACGCTCCACGCGTTCATGCGCCACGCGTGCTCGAGCGCCGCATCCGCGTCGGGACCCCACGCGAGCGACGCCTCCGCGTATCGCGGCCCTGTGCCGCCCGCGTCCTCGAACGCCGCGACGAGGTCCGCATCCGGCTCGACCGCGAAGAGCCCGGAGCCGAACTCGGCCGCGATACGGGCGGATGCGGGGCCGCCCGCCGCGACGGCGATCGCGGGCAGCTCGTCGGGGAGGTCGAACACGCGGGCGTCCTCGAGGCTGAGGTACTCGCCGTCGTAGCTGTGGTAGCCGCCCTGCCAGAGCAGGGAGATGATCTCGAGCGCCTCGCGGAGCATCGTGTGGCGCACCCGCGCGGCCGGGAAGCCGAGCCCGACGACGTGCTCGTTGAGCCGCTCCCCCGCGCCGATGCCGAGCGTGAACCTGCCGTCGGAGAGCAGGGCGACGGTCGCGGCGGCCTGGGCGATGATCGCCGGGTGGTAGCGGACGGTGGGGCACGTGACGCCCGTCGCGAGGCCGATGCGGTCGGTCGCCGTCGCGATCGAGCCGAGAACCGACCATGCGAACGGCGAATGCCCCTGCCGCTCGAGCCAGGGGTGATAGTGATCGCTGATCTCCACGAAGTCGAAGCCCGCCTTCTCGGCGAGCGTCGCCTGCCGCACGAGCTCGACCGGCCCGAACGCCTCCGCCATGAGCTTGTAGCCGTACCGCATCCGCTGCTCCCCTCGTGCGCCACCTACCGGTTCACGTCGACGCTAGGAAGCGGATGCGGGAGGGGACAGCGGGTTGACCGGCGTCGGGGCCGCGGCGAGAATGCCGCGACCCCGACCCGGATCACTCGACCGCGAGCGCCGTGATGGGCGACACGCGCGTCGCGCGGCGGGCGGGCGTGACGGTCGCGACGGCGGTCAGCACCGCGGCCGCGCCCACGACGATCGCGAGGACCGTCCACGGCACGCCGGGGGCGACGATGCCGGGCATGCCGCGCGCCGAGCCGAGCAGCGACTGCGCACCGACCCATCCGTAGAACGCGCCGAGCACGAGCCCCACCATGACGGCCGTCGCCGTGAGCTGCACGCTCTCGGAGAGGATCATGCGGCGAAGCTGACCCCGCGAGAAGCCGAGGGCGCGGAGCAGGCCGAGCTCGCGTGTGCGCTGCAGGACGCTCAGCGAGAGCGCGTTGACGAGACCGACGGCGGCGATGAGGGCGCTCACGCCGATGAGCACCGAGAACACGGCCGTGATGCTGTCGATCATCGACTCGGTGCCCCGGTAGACGTCGGGCTCGTTCGCCGCTGCCTCGCGGATGAGGTTGCGGAAGCTCTCCATCGTCACGCCGAACATCGTCACGAGCGTCACGCCGATGACGACGCCGATCGTCGTGCGCGAGGCGCGTTCCGGGTAGCGGAGGGCGTTCGCGGCGGCGAGGCGGGCCGACGGGGAGCGGCCCAGCATCCGTCCGACCAGCTTGAGGGCCGGCGGCATGACGAGGTGCGCGCCGATCACGACGCCTGTGAACGACAGGATGCCTCCGACGACGCCGAGGAGCACCGCGAGGGGCGTCACGAGGCCGAGGAGCATCGAGAGCACGAGGATCGCGGTGCCGACGGAGAAGAGCACGATCGCCACGGCGTTGCGACCGGGACGCGACGTGAGCTCGTCGTGCGAGAGCGGCTGCGAGCCGCCGATCGCCTCGAGGGGCGTCACCGAGAGCACGCGGCGCGAGCCCACCCACGCGGCGAGCCAGGTCGTCAGCACGACCGTGACGATCGGGAAGACGAGCCCGACGTCGGCCCAGTCGTGCGGCACGTCGGGCAGCCAGCCGATGAGCACCGCGACGCGCTCGAGACCGACGGCGATGCCGGTGCCGACCGCGGCACCCGCGATCGAACCGATGATGCCGACGACGAGACCCTCGCGAGCCACCGCTCGACGCTGCTGGCGGGCGCTCGAGCCGACGAGGCGCAGGAGCGCGATCGTGCGCGCGCGGCCGGCGACGATCGTAGCGAAGGTGTTCGAGGTGACGATCGAGCCGACGTAGACGGCGATCGCGATGAACACCCACGCGACGATCGCGAGCATGAGGAGCGCCGTGCCGCTCGCGCCCGTCACCGGGTCGGCCTTGATGGCGTCGCCGAGGACGCCCGTGACCTGCAGGAGCGCGACGCCGAACGCCGACGACAGCAGCGCGACGACGATCGAGGATGCGTGCTCGCGCAGCCCCGTCGAGGTGGATCCGGCGGCCATCACGCCACCTGCTCCATCGAGAGCATGAACGACGCGATCTCGGACGCCTCCATGCGGGCGCGGTCGGACACGACGCGGCCGTCCGCGAGGAAGATCACGCGGTCGGCGTAGCTCGCCGCGACCGGGTCGTGCGTGACCATGGCGATCGACTGGCCGTAGCTTCGCGTCGCCGCCTGCAGCACCTGCAGCACCTCGCGGCCCGTGCGGGAGTCGAGGTTGCCGGTCGGCTCATCGGCGAAGACGAGCTCGGGGCGCGTGACGAGGGCGCGCGCGATCGCGACGCGCTGCTGCTGCCCGCCCGACAGCTCATGCGGGCGGTGGGCGAGACGGGAGTCGAGGCCGAGCACGTTCTCGAGCTCGTCGATCCACTCGCGCTCGCGCACGCTCGGGGTGCGACCGTCGAGCTCGAAGGGCAGCAGGAGGTTGCCCTCGACGTCGAGCGTCGGCACGAGGTTGAACGCCTGGAAGACGAACCCGATGCGACGACGGCGCAGGAGGGTGAGCTGCTCGTCGCCGAGGCCGCCGATCTCGGAGTCGCCGAGCCACACGCGGCCCGAGGTGGGCGAGTCGAGGCCGGCCATGATGTGCATGAGCGTCGACTTGCCGGAGCCCGAGGGGCCCATGATGGCGGTGAACTCGCCGCGGCGGATGCCGAGGGTCACGTCGCGGAGGGCGTCGACGCGCGCGCCGTGGGCGCCGTAGCTCTTGGTGAGGTTCTCGACGCGGGCCACGAGGCTCGCGGTGGGGGGCTCGGCCGCGGTCGGGATGCTGGTGGTGATGTCCATGCTTCGACGTTAGGAACGCCGGCCTGTCGCGCGCGTCCGCCTGGATGCGTGATCCCATCCGCCTGAAGGATGACCTCGCGCCTACCCGCTGGTTGAGTAGCGGCGAAGCCGCGTGTCGAAACCAGCCCGGCGTCAGACGTGGGCTGGTTTCGACACGCCCGCTGCGCGGGCTACTCAACCAGCGGGTCTCCTACACGAGGCGGTTCTCGAAGGCGTAGACGACGAGCTGCACGCGGTCGCGCAGGCCGAGCTTCGCGAGGATGCGCGAGATGTGGGTCTTGACGGTCGCCTCCGACACGAACTCGCTGCGCGCGATCTCGGAGTTCGAGAGTCCGCGGCCCGCGAGCAGGAAGATGTCGCGCTCGCGCGAGGTGAGCGCGGCGAACTCGGGCGGCTCTCCCCCGTTGCCCGCGCGCGAGTCGAAGTGCTCGAAGAGCTCGCGCGTCGCCGACGGCGCGATGACGGCCGTTCCCGCGTGCACGGTGCGGATGGCGGCGAGCAGGAACTCGGGGTCGGAGTCCTTCAGCAGGAAGCCGCTCGCCCCCGCGCGGATGGCGCGCGTCGCGGCCTCGTCGAGGTCGAAGGTCGTGAGCACGACGACCTTCGGGGCGGGCCGGCGCGCCGCATCCGCCGCCGCGAGGATGCGCTCGGTCGACTCGATGCCGTCCATGACGGGCATGCGGATGTCCATGAGCACGACGTCGGGGCGTGCGCTCTCGACGAGGGCGACGCCCTCGCGGCCGTCGCCCGCCTCGCCCACGTACTCGAGGTCGGGCTGGGAGCTCACGAGCATCCGGATGCCGGTGCGGAAGAGCGCCTGGTCGTCGACGAGGGCGACGCGGATGGGCTCGGTCATGCGGTGGGTTCCTCCAGGACGATCGGCTGGTGCACCCCCGTGGGCGCGTAAGGCAGCCACGCGGTGACGGTGAAGCGGGTCTCGTCGGCGTCGGCGCGCAGCCAGCCGCCACCGAGCGCCGCACGCTCGGTCATGCCCGCGATGCCGTGCCCGACGGGCGGCACCGCGAGCGGGATGATGCCCGTACGTGTCTTCGCCTCGACGAGGTGGCTCACGATCGACGCCTCGACCCCGTGCGAGGTCCAGCTGAACCTCACAGCGACGGGCTTGCTGACATCGGCGTGACGGAGGGCGTTCGTGAGCGACTCCTGCACGATGCGGTAGAGCGCGATCTGCTGCGCCGTACCGAGCGGGAGCGGCTCGCCGCTGTCCTCCCGCGAGACGTCGAGGCCGGATGCGCGCAGCTGCTCGATGAGGCGGTCGAGGTCGCCGAGGGTCGGCTGGGGCCCGTCCTCCTGCTGGTAGCGCAGCTGGGCGAGCAGCACACGCACGTCGGCGAGCGCCTCCCGCGCGGTCGTCGCGATCGTGCGGAGCGCCTCCTCGGCGGCCGCCGGGTCGGTGCGGGCGGCGTAGCGCGCGCCATCCGCCTGGGCGACGACGACCGCGAGCGAGTGCGCGACGACGTCGTGCATGTCGCGTGCGATGCGCGTGCGCTCCTGCTCGGCCGCGACCTCCTGGTTGGCGGCGATCGCGACGGCGCGGCTCTGCCGCGCGCGGCCGAGGGTGCGCACGAGCAGACCGACCGACCACGACAAGCCGAAGCTCACGAGCGAGGAGACGAACGCGGCTGCGCCGAAGCCCGACAGCAGCTCGGTCATCCACCCGCTCCAGTCGCCCGTGCGGAGGCTGTCGAAGGCGGTGACGTAGAAGGTGATCGTGAGCGAGCCGACGAGGATCGATGCGAAGCCGAGCCACATGACGAGGCGCGAGCCGTAGGCGGCGGTCGCATAGAGCACGGCGAGGATCGCGAGGTTCGCGAAGGTCGGCGACAACCCGAGGAGCATCTGCGCGATCGCGGTGATCCACGCCATCGCGAGCGAGAACCCGGGGCTCAGGCGGCGGAGGACGAGCGCGACCGACATGCCGAACAACACGAGCATCGACGGCAGCCCCTGGGCGGAGTACGGGATCAGGAGGAACAGGAACAACACGCCCGGCACCGCGATGTCGACCGCGAGCTGCCGCCGGGTGAGCGTCCTCCACATGCTGTTCACGGTACGCGCCCGCCGACGCGCGGATGGCCGCGGACCGTGGAAATCATCCGCTCGATGTATCCGCGAAAGTACGTGCTTTTCGGCGAATCGGGGCCGAATCGAGCGAAAAGTACGTACTTTCGCGGACCCGTCAGAAGCCGAGGCGCGAGAGGTACTTGGGGTCGCGCTGCCAGTTCGCGGCGACCTTCACACGGATCGACAGGTACACCTGCTTGCCGACGAGCGGCTCGATGCCCTCTCGGGCCCTCGCGCCGACCTCCTGCAGACGCGCGCCGCCCTTGCCGATCACGATGCCCTTCTGCGAGTCGCGCTCGACCCAGAGGTTCGCGTACACCTCGACGAGCTCCTTGTCGTCGCGCTCCACGATGTCGTCGATCGTGACGGCGAGCGAGTGGGGCAGCTCGTCCGAGACGCCGTCGAGCGCGGCCTCGCGGATGAGCTCCGCGATGCGGTGCTCGAGCGTCTCGTCGGTGACGGCGTCGTCGGGGTAGAGCGCGGGCGACTCGGGCAGCAGCCCGATGAGCTGCGACTGCAGGGTGTCGAGCTGGATGCGGCTCGTCGCCGACACGGGGATGATCGCCTCCCACTCGCGCAGCTGGCTCACGGCGAGCAGCTGCTCGGCGACAGCCGGCCGCGAGGTCGCGTCGATCTTCGTGACGATCGCGACCTTCTTGGCGCGGGGGAACTTGTCGAGCTGCTCGTTGATGAAGCGGTCGCCCGGGCCGATCTTCTCATCGGCGGGGATGCAGAAGCCGATGACGTCGACATCGCCGAGGATCGACGTGACGACGGCGTTGAGCCGCTCGCCGAGCAGCGTGCGCGGGCGGTGGATGCCCGGGGTGTCGACGATCACGAGCTGCCCCTGGCGCGTGTGCACGATGCCGCGGATGGCGGAGCGCGTCGTCTGCGGCTTCGGCGAGGTGATGGCGACCTTCTCGCCGACGAGGGCGTTGGTGAGGGTCGACTTGCCGACGTTCGGGCGACCCACGAAGGTCGCGAACCCGGCGCGGAATCCTGCTGCGTCGTTCATCGGCGCTCCTCGCTGTCGAAAGCCTCCTCGGCGTCGAGCAGGGCCTCGTCCCGCTCCACGACGACCGTCGCGAGCCGCTTGCGGCGGCCCTCCGTGCGCTCCGCCGTGAGCACGAGCCCCGACACCGTCGCGCTCGACCCCGGCACGGGAAGGCGGCCGAGCGCCTTCGTGAGCAGTCCGCCCGCGGAGTCGACGTCGTCGTCCTCGAGCTCGACCCCGAAGAGGTCGCCGAGCTCGTCGATCGGCAGACGCGCGCTCACGCGGTAGACGCCCTCGGAGAGCTCCACGACATCCGGCACCTCGCGGTCGTACTCGTCGGAGATGTCGCCCACGAGCTCCTCGATGAGGTCTTCGAGGGTGACGAGGCCCGCGATGCCGCCGTACTCGTCGACGACCATCACGAGGTGGGTCGACTCCCGCTGCATCTGGCGGAGCGTCTCGTCGGCCTTCTTCGACTCGGGCACGAAGGTCGCCGGCCGTGCGAGGTCGACGACGGGGAGCGGGGTGCCCTCGAGCGGCTGCTCGTGGCGCACGCGCGCGACATCGCGCAGGTACAGCACGCCGAGCACCTCGTCGGCGTCCCGGCCGATGACGGGGATGCGCGAGACGCCCGTGCGGAAGAACTGGCCGAGCGCGGCGCCGATCGTGGCGTCGTGGTCGATCGTGATCATGTCGGTGCGCGGCACCATGACCTCGCGCACGACCGTGTCGCCCCACTCGAAGATCGAGTGGATGAGCTCTCGGTCGTCCTCTTCGAGCACGGCGAGCTCGGTGGCCTCGTCGACCATCGAGAGCAGCTGCTCCTCGCTCGAGAAGCTCACCGACGCCTTCGGCCGGCCCGGCGTCACACGGTTGCCGAGGGCCACGAGACCCGCCGCGAGCGGGCCGAGGGCGACGCGGATGGCGCGCACCGCGAGCGCCGAGAAGGCCACGATGCCCTTCGCGTGCGCGCGGCCGACGCTGCGCGGGCTCGAGCCGACGAGCACGAAGGAGATGCCCGTCACGACGACGACCGAGGCGAGCAGCACCCACCACCACTCGTCGAACACGGCGGCGAAGGCGAGCGTCACGAGCACCGCGGCGAGCGACTCCGAGAAGACGCGCATGAAGTTGACGGCGTTGAGGTGGGCGCCGAGGTCCTCGGAGATCGCGATGAGCGACCTCTTCGCGCGGTGCTGCGTCGCGAGCTCGGCGATGTCGGCGCGCGAGAGCACGCCGAGCGCCGCGTCGACCGCGGCGAGCAGGCCGCCGAAGGCGACCGCGACGAGCGCGACGGCGATGAACAGGCCGAGCATCGCCGCCTACCGTCGTCGCTGCGAGTGGGCGTAGCCCACGAGGATGTCGCGCTGCAGGCCGAACATCTCGCGCTCCTCGTCGGGCTCCGCGTGGTCGAAGCCGAGGAGGTGCAGGATGCCGTGGGCCGTGAGCAGCTGCAGCTCGTCCTGGGTCGAGTGGCCGGCCGACTTCGCCTGCTCGATCGCGACCTGCGGGCACAGCACGATGTCGCCGAGGAGGCCCGCGGGGGTCAGCTCGTCCTCGTTGCCCGGGCGCAGCTCGTCCATCGGGAAGCTCAGCACGTCGGTCGGTCCGGGCTCGTCCATCCACTGCACGTGGAGCTGCTCCATGGCGGCCTCGTCGACGAGCACGATCGCGAGGTCGGCATCCGGATGCACGTGGAGGAAGTCGAGCGCGTACGACGACAGGCGCACGAGGGCGGCCTCGTCGACCTCGACGCCCGACTCGTTGTTGATCTCGATCGACATCAGCTCTTCCTCATGCCCCGTCTGCGCTCGGCGCGGTTCGCGAACTCGGCTGCCTCGCGCCGCTCGTGGGCGCGCGCCTGCTTCTCGGCGTCGTACTTCGTGTAGGCGTCGACGATGCGGCCGACGAGGCTGTGGCGCACGACGTCGTCGCTCGTGAGCCGTGTGAAGTGGATGTCGTCGATGCCGTCGAGCACGCGCGTCACGAGCTGCAGGCCCGAGGCGCCCGTCGGCAGGTCGATCTGCGTGATGTCGCCCGTGACGACCATCTTCGTGCCGAAGCCGAGGCGCGTGAGGAACATCTTCATCTGCTCGGGCGTCGTGTTCTGCGCCTCGTCGAGCACGACGAACGAGTTGTTGAGCGTGCGCCCGCGCATGTAGGCGAGGGGCGCGACCTCGACCGTGCCGGCCGCGAGGAGCTTCGGCACGAGCTCGGGGTCCATCATCTCGTTGAGAGCGTCGTAGAGCGGCCGCAGGTACGGGTCGATCTTGTCGGTGAGCGTGCCGGGCAGGAAGCCGAGCCGCTCCCCCGCCTCGATGGCCGGGCGGCTCAGGATGATGCGGTCGACCTCCTTACGCTGGAGAGCCTGCACGGCCTTCGCCATCGCGAGGTAGGTCTTGCCGGTTCCGGCGGGGCCGATGCCGAAGGTGATCGTGTTCTCGTCGATCGCGTCGACGTACGACTTCTGGCCGAGGGTCTTCGGACGGATGGCCTTGCCGCGCGCCGTGAGGATCGCCTGGCTCAGCACCTCCGCGGGGGCTCCCCCGCCGTCGAGGATGCGGCGCGACGTCGCGACCTCCGCGGGGCCGAGGTCGACGCCCTTGCGCACGAGCTCGACGAGCTCGCTCACGAGGCGCGTCGCGGCCTCCACGTCGGCGGCGGGGCCGTCGAGGCTCACGCGGTTGCCGCGCACGAGCACCGTCACGGCGGGGTACTGGTGCTCGAGGGTCGTCAGCAGGCGGTCCTGCGGCCCGAGGAGCCGCACCATCGCGACGCCGTCGACCTCGAACTCGGCGTGGCCCTGCTCGGCACGCGCGGGCGTGCCCTCTTCGGGATATCCGTCAGCCAAGGGTGCCTTCCGCCAGTCCTCCCGCGAGCACGTGCGCGTGCACGTGGAAGACCGTCTGACCGGCGTTCGCACCGGAGTTGAACACGAGCCGGTAGTCGCCGTCGGAGTGCTCGCCGGCCAGGCGCTTCGCGGTCGCGACGACGTGGGCGAGCAGCTCGGGGTCGGCCGCGGCGAGCGAGGCGACATCCGCGTACTCGGCCGTCTTCGGCACGACGAGCAGGTGCACGGGCGCCTGCGGGGCGATGTCGCGGAACGCGATGACGTGATCGTCCTCGTAGACGATGTCGGCGGGGATCTCGCGCGCGATGATCCGCTCGAAGATCGAAGGGGCGTCCGGCATGCCTCCAGTCTACGGATGCCGCGGGCGCGTCGCCCGGTCGGGAGTGCGCTGGCTGGGCGCGACTACCAGCGGCCGAGGCCGGCCGCGATGACCGCGAGGGCGGCGGGGCCGGCGGTCGAGGTGCGCAGCACCTCGTGGCCGAGGCGCGCGAGCACGGCCCCGGCATCCGCGAGCCTGTCGAGCTCACGCGGGGCGATGCCGCCCTCGGGGCCGACGACGAGCGTGACACGGTCGACACCGTCGAGCGCGACGCCCGTGAGGGGCACCTCGGCGCTCGGCTCGAGCACGATCACGAGCCCCGGGAGCGACGCGAGCTGGGCCGTCGTCGCGAGCGGCGCGACCTCCGGCACGTGCGCGCGGATGGCCTGCTTGCTCGCCTCGCGCACGATCGTGCGCCAGCGCTCCCCGTTGCGGGCGACCTTCGCGCCCTCCCAGCGGGTCACCGAGCGCTCGGCCGCCCATGGGATGACGCCCGCGACGCCGAGCTCGGTCGCGGCCTGCACGGCGAGCTCGTCACGGTCGCCCTTCGCGAGCGCCTGCGCGAGCCACAGCGCGGGGACGGGCGCGGGTTCGTAGGAGACCTCGTCGACGTCGACCGCGAGCACGCCCGGCTCCGCGGCGGCGACCGCCCCGCGCACGAGAGTTCCGCGCCCGTCGCCCACCGCGATCCGCTCGCCCGGACGGATGCGCGCCACCTGCAGCGCGTGCCGCGCCTCGTCGCCCGTCACCTCCACGCGTGCGCCGACGCGCGCATCCGCGAGGTCGTCGGTCAGGTAGAGGCTCGCCATGCGCGGCCTAGCCGAGGAAGCGGTCGCGCAGCTTCGCGAAGAGGCCCTGCTGGAACTTCGAGAACTGCGGCTTCGCGGGCGGGCGCTTCGACGCGAACTGCTTGATGAGATCGGTCTCGCTCGAGTTGAGGCGCACGGGCGTCTGCACGTGCACGCCCACCCGGAGGTCGCCGCGGCCGCCGCCGCGCAGGCGCGTGACGCCGCGGTCCTTGATCGTGACGACGTCACCCGACTGGGTGCCCGGCTTGATCTCGATCGAGACGGGGCCGTCGAGCGAGTCGAGGCTCACTCGCGCGCCGAGGATCGCATCCGTCATCTGCACCTCGAGCGTCGCGAGGAGGTCGTCGCCGTTGCGGCTGAAGATGTCGTGGTGGCGCACCTTGACCTCGAGGTAGAGGTCGCCGTTGGGGCCGCCGGCGGGGCCCGCCTCGCCCTCCGCGGGGAGGTGCAGGCGCATGCCCGTGTCGACGCCCGCGGGCACGTCGACCGCGACCTTGCGCTTCGCACGCACGCGCCCCTGGCCCGCGCACGTCGGGCACGGGTTCGGGATGATCGTGCCGTAGCCGCGGCACGTGCCGCAGGGGCTCGAGGTCATGACGTTGCCGAGGAGCGAGCGCACCGAGCGCTGGATCTGCCCCGTGCCGCCGCAGATGTCGCACGTCGCGATCGAGGTGCCGGGCGCGCAGCACGAGCCCTCGCACGCCTTGCAGAGCACGGCCGTGTCGATCTCGAGCTCGTGGGTCGTGCCGAAGATGACCTCGTCGAGGTCGATCTCGATGCGCAGGAGCGCGTCCTGGCCCCGCTCCGTGCGCGAGCGCGGACCCGCCGAGCGGCCCGCGGCGGCACCGAAGAAGCTGTCGAAGATGTCGCCGAAGCCGAAGCCCTGACCGCCGAAGCCCGTCGCGCCGCCCATGTCGTAGCGCTCGCGCTGCTCCGGATCGCTCAGCACGTCGTACGCGTGCGTCACGAGCTTGAAGCGCTCGGCAGCCTCCTCCGACGGGTTCACGTCGGGGTGCAGCTCGCGCGCAAGGCGCCGGTAGGCCTTCTTGATCTCCTCGGGTGACGCGCTGCGCTCGACCCCGAGCACCTCGTAGTGATCGCTCAACGTTCCCCTTGTCCGATGTCGTCGCCCAGCAGGCGCGAGAGGTAGCGGGCCACGGCGCGCACCGCGACCATGTTGCCCGAATAGTCCATGCGGGTGGGTCCCAGCACGCCGAGACGAGCGACGGAACCACCCGGAGCCGAGTAGCCGGATGCGAGCACGCTCGTCTCCGAGAGGCCGTACTCGGCGTTCTCGCGGCCGATGCGCGCGGTGACCTCGTCCGACTCGAGGTGCATCTCGCCGAAGAGCTTGAGGATCGTGACCTGCTCCTCGATCGCCTCGAGCACGGGGAAGATCGAGCCGCTGAAATCGCGCTCCGTGCGCGCGAGGTTCGCGGCGCCCGCCATCACGAGACGGTCGTGGCGGTTCGCGGCCACCTGCTCGGCGAGGCTCGTGAGCAGCGGCGCCGCCGCATCCCGATCCCCCGGCTCGATGTGGTCGATCGCGGCGGCGAGCTGCGCGGAGGCGTCGGCGAGCGCCACGCCCCCGAGCTCGGCGTTGATGCGCTCTCGCAGGCGCGCGAGCTGCTCGGCGTCGGCGCCCGCCGTGGTCTCGACGATGCGCTGATCGACGCGGCCCGTGTCGGTGATGAGCACCGCCATGACGCGGTGCGAGCCCAGGGCGACGAACTCCACGTGGCGCACGCGCGCCGTGCCGAACGAGGGGTACTGCGCGAGAGCCACCTGGTTGGTGAGCTGCGACAGCAGGCGCACGGTGCGACCGAGCACCTCGTCGAGGTCGGCGCTCTCGCCGAGGAACGTCTCGATCGCGTTGCGCTGCGCGCCCGACAGCGGACGCAGCTCGCTCAGCTGATCGACGAAGACGCGGTAGCCCTTGTCGGTCGGCACACGACCCGAGGAGGTGTGCGGCGCCGTGATGAGGCCGTCCTCCTCGAGCTGCGCCATGTCGTTGCGGATCGTGGCGCTCGACACCCCGAAGGAGTGGCGCTCGACGATCGATTTCGAGCCCACGGGCTCGCTCGTGGCGACGTAGTCCTGCACGATGACGCGCAGCACGGCGAGACTCCGGTCCGAGACCATGGCATCCCCCTCCGCGATCCCCCGGAGGTCACCGCCAGCGGGTCTGGCACTCCGGGTATGTGACTGCCAGCAACTCTACCTCGCGACCGCGCGGCGAGCCCGTTGCACGCGCGAGACACCGGGCGCTAGCGTGAGTGACTGCTCCCCCCGAGTCTGCTTTTGACGAAAGAAAGGCACCACCACCATGACCGACCCCGCGCAGCCGGCCCAGCCGACGCCCGCCGCCCCCCTGACGGAGGCGGAGGACAAGCAGTGGGCGTCCTTCGCCCACCTCGGCGGCATCCTCGGATTCCTTCCGGCCCTCATCATCTGGCTGATCTTCAAGGACCGTGGCCCGAAGACGAACGTCGAGGCCAAGGAAGCCCTCAACTTCCAGATCACCGTCACGATCGGCTACATCGCCTGCATCATCCTCGGCACGGTTCTCGCGATCGTGTTCATCGGATTCCTCTTCTACCTGATCCAGTTCGCGATCTGGGTGGCGGCGATCATCCTCTCGATCATCGGCTTCACCAAGGTGAACGCGGGCGGCAGCTACCGCTACCCGTTCGCCATCCGTCTCATCAAGTAAGACGGATCACGCGGAGCGCCGGGACCCTCGGGCCCGGCGCTCTTGCTTTAATGGCGTCATGACTGCCACTCCCCCGCCTCCTCCGCCTCCCCAGACCCCCGGCCCCGTGCCCGGTCAGGAGATGACCCCCGCCGACCAGCGCCTGTGGTCGACGCTCACCCACGTGGGAGGCATCCTCTTCTCGTGGCTCGCGCCGCTCATCGCGTACCTCGTGCTCAAGGACCGCGGCGCCTTCGTGCGCGCGCACACCGCGACGGCGCTCAACTTCCAGCTGACGCTGCTGATCGTGTACGTGGTGGGGTACATCACGTCGTTCTTCATCATCGGGTTCCTGATCCTGCTCGCGGCATGGGTGCTCGCGATCGTGTTCGGGATCATGGCGGCCCTGGCCGCCAACAAGGGCGAGTTCTACACGTACCCGCTCAGCATCAAGTTCGTCCGCTAGTCCAGAAGGCGGCGCACCACAGCGTCCGCCAGCAGCCGGCCGCGTCGTGTCAGCACGATGCGGCCGGCTATCGCTTTCTGGCCGTCGACGAGCCCGTCGGCGATGAGCCCCGCGACGGCGGAGCGGCCGGATGCGTCGAGCACGTCCGTCGGGAGCCCGTCGACGATGCGGCTGCGCAGCAGCACGTCCTCGACGTGGCGTGTCTCGTCGTCGAGGGTCTCGCGGCCGGCCGCCGGCGAGACGCCCGCGGCGAGACGCTCCGCATACGCGGCGGGGTGCTTGACGTTCCACCAGCGCACGCCGCCCACGTGGCTGTGCGCGCCGGGGCCGACGCCCCACCAGTCCTGGCCCGTCCAGTAGGCGAGGTTGTGGCGCGAGCGATGTGCGGCATCCGTCGCCCAGTTGCTCACCTCGTACCAGTCGTAGCCGGCGGCCGCGAGCAGCTCGTCGGCGAGCTCGTACTGGTCGGCCTGCAGCTCCTCGTCGGGCTGCGCCACCTCGCCGCGCGAGATCTGCCGCGCGAGCTTCGTGCCCGCCTCGACGATGAGCGCGTAGGCCGAGAGGTGGTCGGGCCGCTGCGCGAGGGCGAGCTCGAGCGAGCGGCGCCAGTCGTCGAGGCTCTCGCCGGGCGTGCCGTAGATGAGGTCGAGGCTCACCTGCAGGCCCGCGGCGCGCGCCCACTCGACGACGAGCGGGATGCGGGCGGGGTCGTGGGTGCGCTCGAGCGTGCGCAGCACATGCGGCACGGCCGACTGCATGCCGAAGCTCACGCGCGTGAAGCCCGCCTCGGCGAGCTCGACGAGCCCCGCCTCGGTGACCGAGTCGGGGTTCGCCTCGGTCGTGACCTCGGCGCCCGGCGCGAGGCCCCACGCGTCGCGCACGGCGTCGAGCATGAGGATGAGATCGCTCGTCGGGAGCAGGGTCGGCGTGCCGCCGCCGAAGAAGACGGTCGACACCTCGCGCTCGACGACCCCGGCATCCGCGAGCACGCGCCGGGCGAAGCCGACCTCGGCCGCCGCCTGCCCCGCGTAGTCGCTCTGCCGCACGCCGCGGATCTCGGACGCCGTGTAGGTGTTGAAGTCGCAGTAGCCGCATCGCACGCGGCAGAACGGCACGTGCAGGTAGACGCCGAGGTCGCGCTCGGCAGATCCCTCGGCCACGGATGCGGGGAGCGCGCCGTCGGCGGGGGCGGGGTCCGCGATCGGGAGGGCGCTCGGCATCCGTCCATTCTCTCCCGGGTGACGGGGGACCGCTCGCGCGGGGCGGACGAGCCGCGCGCTCAGGCGGGAAGCGGGCCCGTGAGCTCGCGGAGGTAGCGGCGCACGAGCATCGACTGCACGAGGCGCAGGGCGGGCAGCACGGCCGTCCAGAAGAGGTTGGCGGGGCGCGAGAAGATGCGCACCGTGAGCCACACCGAGTCATCGTCGCGCCGCTCGACGATGAAGAGCTCCTCGCCCGCGAGCGGATGCCCGGGCAGGGTTCCGAAGGCGGCGCCACGGCGCGTGGGCTGGTCGACCACGAAGACGACGCGCACGGGGAAGGCCTTGGGCCAGAACGAGGCGCGCAGCATGCCGGTGTCGCCCGCGCGCACGATCGCGTCGCCCTCGGGCGTGTAGAGCGCCTCTCCCCCGGCGCCGACGGTCGCCGGCGTGACGGGGTTGCCGTCGTCGTCGAACGCCACGGGCACGTACGCGGCCTGGGTCGCCTCGGCGGGCGCCTCGACGGGCGTCACGTGGAAGCCGGCGCCGCGCTGGATACCCCAGCTCATGACGCGCATCCACGCGTACTCCCAGCGCTCGGGTCCGTGCCCGACGCGCACGGTGCGCTCGAAGGGGCGGTAGCCGCGCGGCGGGTAGCGCATGAGGTCGGGCGCCTGGGTGGCGCCGACGGCGCCGTAGGTCACGGGTACGCGCCAGAGCCGGGCGAGCTCGCCGTGCGCGGAGGCGGCGGGGGCCGTCGACCGTCGCGGGGCGTCGCCGGGGGGCGCGGACGCGGGTGACACGCGTCGATTCTCCCAGATTTCCGGATGGAAGCGCTAACGATTCGAGGAAGAGTCGCTTTCACCGCCGCGCAGCTCCCACGGGAGCTCATCCGCGTCGAGTTCGACGGGCTCCTCGGGCGGGCGGTCGAAGGGCCCGGGCGCGGGACCCAGCCCGTAGCCGAGGCGCGCGATGCCGTCGACGCCCGACGGGCCCTCGCCCACCATCCGGCGACGTGCGCGGCGCAGGCCCGGCAGCGGCGCATCCGTGCCGAGGATGAGGCGCACGGCGCTCTCGGCATAGCGGCGCTGGAAGATGCGGACACCGGCGCGCACGGCGGGCGCAAGCCACCGCCAGGGGCCGCGCGAGACGCGCGTCACGGTGCGCGTGATGAGCCACACCGCGCCATCCGCGTCTCGCTCGACGAGGAAGCACTCCTCCCCCGTGAGCGGATGCGCGGGTCGCGTGCCGTAGCCGAAGCCGCGCATCCGGGGCTCCTCGGCGACCCAGACGACCCGCACGGGCTCGAACTGGCGCACGAGCCGCGAGCGGTACGTCGTGTCGTAGTAGCGGCCGGCCACGACGCGCTCGTCGTCGGGCACGACCTCGAAGCCGATCGCCGTCTTGATGCGCCACCCCGAGACGACCGCGACGGCCCGCTTCCACAGGGCATCGCCCTCGCCGAGGCGGATGCGCCGCTCGCGCACGCGGAATCCGGGCGGCACCTCGGCGCCCGGCCGCGACATCCCGACCTCGGAGTAGGTCAGCCCCGCGGGCGGCTCGGCACCCATGCGGGCTACTTCTTGTCCTTGGCCTTCTCGACGTCGCCCGAGAGCGCGGCGATGAACGCCTCCTGAGGGACCTCGACGCGACCGACCATCTTCATGCGCTTCTTGCCCTCCTTCTGCTTCTCGAGCAGCTTGCGCTTGCGCGTGATGTCGCCGCCGTAGCACTTGGCGAGCACGTCCTTGCGCATCGCGCGGATGTTCTCGCGCGCGATGATGCGGGCGCCGATCGCCGCCTGGATGGGCACCTCGAATTGCTGGCGCGGGATGAGCTCGCGCAGGCGCGTCGCCATCATCGTGCCGTAGGCGTAGGCCTTGTCCTTGTGCACGATCGCGCTGAACGCGTCGACGGTCTCGCCCTGCAACAGGATGTCGACCTTCACGAGCTCGCCCGGCGCCTCGCCCGCGGGCTCGTAGTCGAGCGACGCGTAGCCCTGCGTCTTCGACTTCAGCTGGTCGAAGAAGTCGAACACGATCTCGCCGAGCGGCAGCGTGTACTTGAGCTCGACGCGGTCCTCGCCGAGGTAGTCCATCGACTTGAGGGTGCCGCGACGCGACTGGCAGAGGTCCATGATCGCACCCACGTAGTCCTTGGGTGCGAGGATCGACGCGTTGACGATCGGCTCGAGCACCTCGGCGATCTTCGTGCCGGTCGGGTACTCGGAGGGATTCGTGACGGTGACCGTCTTCCCGTCGTCGGTCGTCACCTGGTACGGCACGCTCGGCGCGGTCGTGATGAGGTCGAGGTCGAACTCGCGGCGCAGGCGCTCCGTCACGATCTCGAGGTGCAGGAGGCCGAGGAAGCCGCAGCGGAACCCGAAGCCGAGCGCGACCGAGGTCTCCGGCTCGTACTGGAGGGCGGCATCCGAGAGCTTGAGCTTGTCGAGGGCCTCGCGCAGCTCGGGGTAGTCGGCGCCATCGATGGGGTAGATGCCCGAGAACACCATCGGCAGCGGGTCGGTGTAGCCGGGCAGGGCCTCGGATGCGGGCTTCGCGGCGCTCGTGACGGTGTCGCCGACCTTCGACTGGCGCACGTCTTTCACGCCCGTGATGAGGTAGCCGACCTCGCCCACGCCGAGCCCCTTGGAGGGCGCGGGCTCGGGCGAGCTCACGCCGATCTCGAGGATCTCGTGGGTGGCCTTCGTCGACATCATCTGGATGCGCTCGCGCGGGCTCAACTGCCCGTCGACCATGCGCACGTAGGTGACGACGCCGCGGTACGAGTCGTAGACGGAGTCGAAGATCATCGCGCGCGCGGGTGCGTCGGCGACGCCGACGGGAGCGGGGATGCGCTCGACGACGCGGTCGAGAAGCTCCTCGACGCCCATGCCGGTCTTGCCCGAGACACGCAGCACGTCATCCGGGTCGCCGCCGATGAGCTGCGCGAGCTCGCGCGCGTACTTGTCGGGATCGGCCGCCGGGAGGTCGATCTTGTTGAGCACCGGGATGATCTCGAGGTCGTTCTCGAGGGCCAGGTAGAGGTTGGCGAGGGTCTGCGCCTCGATGCCCTGCGCGGCGTCGACGAGCAGGATGGCGCCCTCGCACGCGGCGAGCGAGCGGCTCACCTCGTAGGTGAAGTCGACGTGGCCGGGGGTGTCGATCATGTTGAGCGCGAAGGTGTCGGCACCCAGCTGCCACGGCATGCGCACGGCCTGGCTCTTGATCGTGATGCCGCGCTCGCGCTCGATGTCCATGCGGTCGAGGTACTGGGCGCGCATGTCGCGGTCGGCGACGACGCCCGTGATCTGCAGCATCCGGTCGGCGAGCGTGGACTTGCCGTGATCGATGTGCGCGATGATGCAGAAGTTGCGGATGCGCGCCGGGTCGGTGGCGGCAGGCGGCAGGGGCTTCAGGGCGCGGGGTGACATATCCGGACGATTCTCCCATGCCCCGGGGGTTCGCCGCGCCGCGGGCGCTCCCGGGCCGCGCGCGTCGAGGGGGACCCATGCTGTACCCCAAGGGGGACACGTTTGTCCCCCGAAGGTGGGCGCGCGGAGGAGGCGCCCGACACGGCAGCGTGGGGGTATCGATCGGGACGCTCGGTTCCGTCGACCACCGGCTCGCGTCGCCCCCTGCACGACGTGACCCGGCCCCACGGCGGAGGGCGGGCGGCAATGCCGCCCGCCCTCCGTTACAGGGGGATCACCCGACTCAGAACAGGTCGAAGAACCCGACGTCGAGACCGGGCCACGCGAACGCACCCCACAGGGCGAACGGCGCGAAGAACGCGAGGCCGAGGATGCCGACGATGAGCCAGCCGAACGCGCCGACGAAGCCGAGCGCGAGGCCCCAGTTCGCCATCGTGCGGCCCTGCGGCTCGCGCGAGCGGGCGACGAAGCCGAACACGATCGCGGCGACGGATGCGAGCCACCAGCCGGTGGGGATCGCGGCGATGCCGAGCACGAGCGCGGCGATGCTGAAACCGGGGGTTGGGGTGACGGTCGCGCCCACCGGCTGAGCGGCGGGCTGGGCCTGCGTCGCGGCGTACGGGTTCTCGGGGATCGAGGTCGTTGAGGTGGTCGGGGTCGTCGAGGCGCCGGTGGTGGTGTCGGTCGCCGGGGTCTCGGCCGTGGTGGCGGTGTCGGCGGAGTGCTCGGGGGCGCCCGCCTCGGGGAGGGAGGTCGTTTCGGTCATGCATCCAGACTCGTCGTCCGGCCCCTCCCCCGGAATCCGGACAACCCCCGGATCGGCGGGCGGGCATCCGTCCGACCCGTGCGGAGGCGCGCCGCCGCACGTTGGCACCGGCCCGCGGTGCCTGGTAACGTAGACCCTTGGGTCTGGGCTCAGGACGCTACGCGTCGTGGCCTCGATCTATAAGTTTCCGCGTGACCCACAACACGCGATACGCCGGGATGCGCCCCTCTACCGCAGACGGCACACACCATCCGTTCCAGAACGAAAGACACATCCATGGCGAACATCAAGTCGCAGATCAAGCGCATCAACACCAACAAGAAGGCGCAGGAGCGCAACAAGGCGGTCAAGAGCGAGCTCAAGACCGCCGTGCGCGCCACGCGCGAGGCCATCGCCGCGGGCGACAAGGCCACGGCCGAGACGGCCCTCCTCAAGGCGACCAAGAAGCTCGACAAGGCCGTCAGCAAGGGCGTCATCCACAAGAACCAGGCCGCGAACCGCAAGTCGGCGATCGCGAAGCAGGTCGCGTCGCTCTAAGCGCTCCGATCTTCGAACGGGCCTCGCACCTCCGGGTGCGGGGCCCGTCTCGTTTGCGGCGGTGCGCCCCTCGACGCGGCCCCCGTTCCCGTCTCAAGGACCCCGGGTCAGCGGGTGGTGCCGCGGGCGGCGATGACGCCGATCATGCGCTCGAGCGCGAAGACGGGGTCGCGGCCGGCGCCCTTGACCTGGGCGTCGGCGAGGGCGAGCGCCTCGATCGCGCGGGCGAGGCCCTCATCCGTCCAGCCCTGGAGGTCGCGGCGGGCTCGGTCGACCTGCCAGGCCTGCAGGCCGAACTGGCGCGCGAGGTCGTTCGACGAGCCGCGGGCGCCGGCGAGCTTCGCCATCGTGCGCACCTTCATCGCGAACGCGGCGACCATGGGCACGGGGTCGGAGCCGGATGCGAGCGCGTGCCGCATGAGGCCGAGCGCCTCGCCGGGGCGGCCGGCGATCGCGGCGTCGGCGACGGCGAAGGCGGTGACCTCGGTGCGGCCCGCGTAGTAACGGTCGACGACGGCCTCGGTGATGTCGCCGTCGGTATCGGAGACGAGCTGGCGGCACGCGGCGGCGAGCTCGGCGAGGTCGTCGGTGAAGGCGGACACGAGCGCGCGCACGGCGCCGGCGGTGGCCTTTCGCTTCGCAGCACGGAACTCGGCCGAGGCGAATGCGACCTTGTCGTCGTCGCGGTTGAGCTCGGCGCACACGACCTCGACGCCCCGGCCCGCTCCCCCGCGGATCGCGTCGAGCAGCTTCTTGCCGCGCACACCGCCGCCGTGACGCAGCACGAGCACGGTGTCGTCGGCGGGCGACTCGAGGTACGAGAGCGTCTCCTCGAGGAACGCGTCGGTGCACTTCTCGACCTGGCTCACGCGGATGAGGCGCGGCTCGGCGAAGAGCGACGGGCTCGCGAGCGTGAGCAGCTCCCCCGGCGCATAGGCGCCCGCGTCGATGTCGGACACCTCGAGGCTCGGGTCGGCGGCGCGCAGCTTCTCGCGCACGGCGCGGATCGCGCGCTCGGCGAGCAGCTCCTCGGGGCCCGTGACGAGCACGACGGGCGCCGGCTCGATGCGGTCCCACGACAGCTGCGGGATGACGGTCTTCGCGCTCTTCGCCGCTGTCGCACGTGCCGCCATACTCTCAGCCTAACGAGCGCCGCCGACCTCGCCGCGCTCCGTCCAGACACGCGGCCCCTCCCCAGGCGCCACAGGCGCGGCGACGAGGATGAGGCCGTCGAGGTCGGTGCGGAATGCGGCCGTTCCCGAGGCCGCGAGCGCATCGAGGGCGGCGTCGGTCGGGTGGCCGTAGTCGTTCTCCGCTCCGACGCCGATGAGGCCGACCGATGCCGCGGCGGCCGCGTAGAGCTCGGCGCTGAAGTCGGCGGAGCCGTGGTGGGCCACCTTGAGCACGTCGACGCGCGGCAGGCGCGTCGCGCCGACCATCCGGCGCTGAGAGGTCTCGTCGAGATCGCCCAGCAGGAGCGCGCTGAGGCACGGGTCGCATCCGTCGCCCGGGGTCACGAGCAGGGCGACGGATGCCGCGTTGCCAGGCTCGACGCCACGCTCGGACGGCCACAGCGCGCGCCACGCGAGGGCCCCGATGGCACCCGTCATGCCCTGCTCGGCGTCGACGACGCGCGCGCCGCGGGTGCGGAGCTCGTCACGGAGGCGGGTGTCGTCGGGCTCCGCCACGGGACCGACCAGGGCGACGTCGACGCGGCCGACCACGGCATCCGCTCCCCCGACGTGGTCGTGGTCGTAGTGGGTGAGCACGAGGAGGTCGATGCGCGCGACGCCCAGCTCGTCGAGGCACGCGGCGAGCAGCTGCGGGTCGGGGCCCGTGTCGACGAGGGCGACGACGTCGCGCGAGCGGATGAGCGTCGCGTCGCCCTGCCCGACGTCGCACATCGCGTACTGCCAGTCGACGGGCTGCGAGAGCGTCGTCGCGATGCGGATACCGGCGAGCGCTCCCCCGTAGCCGAGGAGGCCCACACACACGACGCCCGCCGCGAGGCGACGCCAGTGGGCGCCCGGCGAGCCCAGGGCGGCCACGAGCGCGACGGCGCTGAGCACGACGAGCGCGGCGACGCCGACCGCGCCGGCCGGCCACGGCATCCGCGCTCCCGGCAGCCCCGCGAACAGCTCGGCGACGGCTGCGATCCACGCGGCGGGGAGCCACGCGATGCTCGCGACGGCCTGCGCGAGCGGAGGCGAAAGCGGCGCGAGCAGGCACGCGATGAGGCCGAGCACGGTCGCGAGGGGCGCGGCAGGGCCCGCGAGCAGGTTGGCGGGCACGCCCCACAACGGGAGCGTGGGACTCAGGAGCAGCAGCACGGGCTGGCACGCGAGCTGTGCGGCGAGCGGCACGGCGATGACGAGCGCGAGCGGCGACGGCATCCAGCGCGCGAGCACGGATGCGAGGGGCCCCGCGAGCAGCAGCAGCCCCGTCGTTGCGAGCACCGAGAGCGCGAAGCCGTAGGAGCGCGCGAGCCACGGATCGATCACGAGGAGCACGACGACGGCGAGGCTGAGCGCCGCAACGCCGCGGGTGGCTCGGCCGAGCGAGAGGGCGAGCAGCACGACACCCGCCATGACGGCCGCGCGGAGCACACTCGGCTCGGGCGTGACGAGCACGACGAAGCCCGCGAGGGCGGCGAGCGAGACGGCGACGCGGGCGCCTCGCGACATCCCGAGCAGGGCGCAGGCAGCGAACACCGCGCCGACGACGACGGCGCAGTTGGCGCCCGACACCGCCGTGAGGTGCGTGAGGGACGACGCTTTCATGGCGGCGTCGAGCGGGCCGTCGACGCGGCTCGTGTCGCCGACGGCGAGACCCGGCAAGAGCAGCGCTCCAGCCCCCGGCAGGTGCTCGCTCAGAGCCACGAGCCCCTCGCGGAGCTCGGCCGCGGCCGCGAGCAGCGGGGGCGAGCGGCCCACGTGCTCGGCGGGCCCCGACGCGAACGCGAGCAGGGCGACCTCGTCGCCCGGGGCTGCGGGCCGCAGCCGCGCCTCGAGACGCCAGGTCTCCCCGATCCGCACGGTCGCTGCCGCGTCGAGGAAGACGAGCACGGGCGCGGAGCCTGCGGCGGGATCGTCGACGAGCGTCGCGTCTCCGCGGGCGCGGCCGTCGACGACGCCCCCCGTCACGACGACGTCGAGCTCGACCGCGGGGCCGCCGACCGCATGCGCCAGGTTCGTCGGCACTCGGGTGGGGAGCTGCAGCGCGACGACGGTCGCGACGAGCGCGGCGGCCGTGAGCCCGAGGGAGAGGTAGGCGCACGCCCGCACGCGCAGGGCCGCGACCGCGGCACCCGCGGCCGCCGCCCACAGCACGCACGTGACGACGCCGAGCGGAACGTCGGGCGCGAACCCGATGAGCACGCCGGCGGCCGCCCACGCGCCGAGCGCCGCGGGGACGAGACGCAGCTCGGCCGCACCGACGGGGCGCCCCACCGAGGCGACCACCTCATCCGTCACCGACACCCTGCTCACGGCGCCACCAAGGGGCGCAGCGCCTCGACCGTCTTCGCCCCGATGCCGCTCACGGCGAGCAGGTCGTCGACCGAGCGGATCGGGCCGTTCGCCTCGCGCCACTCGACGATGCGCTGCGCCATCGCGGGGCCGATGCGCGGCAGGGTGTCGAGCGTCGAGACGTCGGCCGTGTTGAGGTCGACGCGGCCGTCGGATGACGTGCCGACCGCCGAGGGAGGCACCTCGCCGACGGCGGGCACGAGGAGCTGCTCGCCGTCGGCGATCACGCGCGCGAGGTTGACCCCCGCGGGGTCGGCGCCGTCGGTGAGACCACCCGCCGCCGAGACGGCGTCGATGACGCGCGCGCCCTCGCGCAGCTCGTAGAGACCCGGACGCTCGACCTGCCCGAGCACGTGGATGAAGATCGGGGACTCGGATGCGGAGGCGACGAGGGCGGGGTCGGCGAGCGCATCCGGCGAGCCGTCGGGCGCGACGGTGCGCTCGGCGCCGCGCGGGGTGATCGCCGTCACGAAGACCGCGACGGCGGCGCCCGCGAGGAGGACGACGAGCGCCGCCCCGACCCCGCGGCGCACCCGGGCGCGTTGGGTGCTGGGGTCGGGACGGACGCTCACCCGGGGAACGGTACGGGCGGGGTGCGGGGGCGCGTGGGGGTGACGGTGGGAAGTGGGGATGGGAGCGCGGCGGGGCGGGTGGGGAGGACGGGTTACGGGGCGCACGAGGTCAGACGTGGGCTGGTTTCGACACGCGCCGTCGGCGCTACTCAACCAGCGGGGATTGCGGCCCCCGTCCGCTACTCAACCAGCGGGGATTGCGGCCCCCGTCCGCTACTCAACCAGCGGGATGGGCGGCGTCAGCCCCGCGTCGCGATGTTGACGACCTTGGGGGCGCGCACGATCACGTTGACGATCTCGCGGTCGCCGATGGCGCGCTGCACCGCGGCAGAGGCGCGGGCCAGGGCCTCGAGCTCGTCGCCGTCGATGTGGGGCGAGACCTCGAGACGGTCGCGCACCTTGCCGTCGACCTGCACGATCGCGGTGATCGACTCCTCGACGAGCAGCCGCTCGTCGGCCTTCGGCAGCGTCTGCAGCGCGACGGTGGCCTCGTGACCGAGCTTCGCCCACATGTCCTCGGCCGTGTACGGCGAGAAGAGCGACAGCAGCACGGCGAGCACCTCGGCGGCCTCACGCACAGCCGGGTCTCCCCCGCCCACGCCCGTGTCGATCGCCTTGCGCACCACGTTGACGTGCTCCATGAGGCGCGCGACGAGCACGTTGAACTTGAACGACTCGACGAGGCCCGGCGCATCCGCGAGCAGGCGGTGCGTCGCACGGCGCAGGGCCGTGTCGCCCACACCGAACTCGACGCCCGGCTCGGAGGTCACGTCGCCCGCGACGCGCCAAGCACGCGCGAGGAACTTCGCCGAGCCCGAGGGCGAGACGTCGGCCCAGTCGATGTCGTCCTCCGGCGGGCCGGCGAACGCCATCGTGAGGCGCACGGCGTCGACGCCGAACTCGTCGAGCTGATCGGAGAGACGCACGAGGTTGCCGCGGCTCTTCGACATCGCCGAGCCGTCCATGAGCACCATGCCCTGGTTGAGCAGCGCCGAGAACGGCTCGGTGAAGCTCACGTAGCCGAGGTCGAACAGCACCTTCGTGATGAAGCGCGCGTACAGCAGATGCAGGATCGCGTGCGTCACACCGCCCACGTACTGGTCGACGGGGGCCCACTTCTCGGCCTCCGCCACGTCGAACGCCTGCGTGTCGTCGTTCGGCGAGAGGAAGCGCAAGAAGTACCACGAGCTGTCGACGAAGGTGTCCATCGTGTCGGGGTCGCGGCGGGCCTTCGTGCCGTCGGGCAGGGTCACCTCGACCCAGTCGGTGGCGGCGCCGAGCGGCGAGGTGCCCTTCGGCTGCAGGTCGAGGCCCTCCGACGGCGGCAGCGCGACCGGCAGGGCGTCCTCGGAGACGGGGATCTCGCGTCCGTCCTCGGTGTGGAGGATCGGGATGGGCGTGCCCCAGTAGCGCTGGCGCGAGATGAGCCAGTCGCGCAGGCGGTAGGTCTTGGCGGCGCGGCCCGTGCCGGCCTCCTCGAGCAGCTCGATGACGCGACGGATGGCGTTCTGCTTGCTGAGGCCGTCGAGCGGGCCGGAGTTCACCATCCGTCCGTCGCCCGCGAGCGCCTCGCCCGTGACGGCCGGGTCCATCGACGCGAGGTCGGCCACGGCATCCGGGTCCTCGATCATCTCGGGCGTGATGACGGGGATCGCGCCGGTGATGGGCGCGGTCACGTCGACGACGACCTTGATCGGGAGGTCGAACTTGCGCGCGAAGTCGAGGTCGCGCTGGTCGTGCGCGGGCACGGCCATGACGGCGCCGTGGCCGTAGTCGGAGAGAACGTAGTCGGCCGTCCACACGGGGATGCGCTCGCCGTTGACGGGGTTGATCGCGTAGCGCTCGAGCGGGATGCCGGTCTTCTCGCGCGTCGTGTCCTGGCGCTCGATCTCGGTCTTCTTCTGCACCTGCGCGAGGTAGTCGGCGAACGCCGCCTGCACCTCGGGGGTCGAGCCGGCGGCGAGCTCCGCCGCGAGCTCCGAGTCGGGCGCGACGACCATGAAGGTCGCGCCGAAGAGCGTGTCGGGGCGCGTCGTGAAGACCGTGACCTTCTCGTCGTGGCCCTCGATGACGAAGTCGACGTCGGCGCCGACCGAGCGGCCGATCCAGTTGCGCTGCATCGCGATGACCTTGCTCGGCCAGTGGCCCTCGAGCTGGTTCAGGTCGTCGAGCAGACGGTCGGCGTAGTCGGTGATCTTGAAGTACCACTGCGTGAGCTTCTTCTTCGTGACGACGTTGTCGCAGCGCTCACAGCGCCCGTCGACGACCTGCTCGTTCGCGAGCACCGTCTGGTCGAACGGGCACCAGTTCACCCAGCTCGCCTTGCGGTACGCGAGGCCCTTCTCGTAGAGCTTGAGGAAGAGCCACTGGTTCCACTTGTAGTACTCCGGGTCGGAGGTGTGGATGACGCGGTCCCAGTCGAAGCTCGTCGCGTAGCGGCGCATCGACGAGCGCTGCTGGGCGATGTTGTCGTACGTCCACTCGCGCGGGTCGATGCCGCGCTTGATGGCGGCGCCCTCCGCGGGGAGGCCGAACGAGTCCCAGCCGATCGGGTGCAGCACGTTGAAGCCCTGCAGGCGCCAGTAGCGCGCGATGATGTCGCCGAGGGCGTACGCCTCCGCGTGGCCCATGTGCAGGTCGCCCGACGGGTACGGGAACATGTCGAGCACGTACTTGCGCGGACGCTTGTCGTCGGCATCCGAGGTGGAGAACGGCTTGAGCTCGTCCCACACGGGGAGCCAGCGCTCCTGGATGCGACGGAAGTCGTAGCCCTGCTCGTCTCCGGTGTGGTCGTGCTCGCTCACTGCGGTGTCTCTGCCTCTCGGGATTGCAACCTTTACAGAGTAGTCAACGTTCGCCGAGCGCTTCGTGTGCCCGTGCGAGGTGCTCACTCGATGGCGTGGTCGTGCACGGTCGTGCTGAGCGTCGTGCCGTTGAGCTCGAGGTAGAGCTGCTTCTCGGTGACGGAGACGGTCATCTCGTTGCGCCGCTCGAGCGCGCGCGTCGCGTCGTCGACGAAACCGGGGTCGAAGCTGTGCAGCACGATGTGCTCTGCGCGGTGGATCTTCTTGCCCGCCCACTGCGGCAGCAGCTTCGCGGGGTCGCGGTGCGTGTAGATGGTGGCGCGGCCGGCGGCCTTGCTGCCCGTGTGCAGGCGGGCGGCATCCGGTGCACCCACCTCGATCCACGCGGTCAGGCGGCCCGTGAGGTCGCGGATGACGACGGCCGGCTCGTCGGTGGCGGAGACGCCCTCCGTGAAGGCGATGCCCTCCTCGTACTCGAGGCAGTAGGCGAGCACGCGCGTGAGCATGAACGCCTCGGTCTCGGACGGATGCTGCGCCACGCGCAGCGCGAGCTCCTCGTAGACGCCGCGGTCGACATCCGCGAGGTGCACCGTGAAGGTGTGGATCGTCGCGCCGGCAGCCATGGCCCCCGAGCCTACGCGGACTCCGGATGCGCGCCGAGCGCGGCGAGCAGCGCGGCGGCCTTGAGGCGCGCCTCGGCGAGCTCGGCATCGGGGTCGGAGAGCGCCGTGATGCCGCCGCCCGTGCCGACGGATGCGCCCCTCGCGTCGAGCACGATCGTGCGGATCGTCATGGCCAGGTCGGCGGAGCCGTCGGCGGCGAGGTAGCCGAACGCGCCCGCGTAGGGGCCGCGGGGGCGGGCCTCGAGCCGCTCGAGGAGGTCCATCGCGCGGCGCTTGGGAGCGCCCGTCATCGAGCCGGCCGGGAAGCACGCCGCGACGGCGTCGACCGCGCCGAGGCCGTCGCGCAGGCGGCCCTCGATCGTCGACACGAGCTGGTGCACGTGCGCGTACGACTCCACCTCGAGCAGCCCCGTCACGGCGACCGAGCCCGTCTCGCACACGCGCGAGAGGTCGTTGCGCATGAGGTCGACGATCATGAGGTTCTCGGCGCGCTCCTTCTCGCTCTCGACGAGCTCGGTGCGCAGGCGCGCGTCGTCGGCGGGGTCCACACCGCGCGGGCGGGTGCCCTTGATGGGGCTCGTGCGCACGACGCCGTCGGACGCGACCTCGAGAAAGCGCTCGGGCGACGCCGACGCGAGGGTCGTGTCGCCGATGCGCAGGAGGCCTCCGTGGTGGGTCGCGCTCGACGCGCGCACGGCGTCGAACACGTCGAGCGCGTCGAAGTCACCCTCGACGCGGGCCTCGGTCGTGAGGCACAGCTGGTACGCCTCGCCCTCGCGGATCGCGTCGCGGCACGCCTCGATGTTGGCGAGGTAGCGGGCGGGAGTGTCGTGCCAATGGACAGAGGTGGTCGAGGAGTGAGCCGGAGGCACGCGTCTCGAGACCACCGGCTCGAGTCCTGCGTCCGCGGTGGTCTCGAGACGCGTCGCTTCGCGGCGCTCCTCGACCACCTGGATCGTGCGCTCCCGCCACTCGGCGAGCTCGCCCTCCCACGCGTCGCCGAGCGCGAGCAGCTCCGCCGAGCCATCGGCCTCCACGACGACGAGCCGGTCGACGCGCAGGAACGCGGCATCCGGATGCGGCCCCCGCGCGGCCACGGGCATCCCGACGGTCTCGCCCCGCAGCTCGTAGCCGAACCATCCGACGAGACCGAGCGGCACCGCCCCGAGCGGCTCGTCGACGCGCAGCGTCGTGAGCTCGCTCCGGAGTGTCGCGAGCACCTCCCCCTGCGGAGGCACGACCCGCGCCCCCGACCCGACGAAGGCACGACCCCCGGGCCCCGAATCGAGCCAGAACGCATCCCCCTCGGGATGCAGAGCGGCGAAGAGATCGCGTGCCCGATATACCTCTCCGAGCGGATGCCGCAGGAGCCGGGGACGCATAGCCTGAGTCTATGAGCGCGCCGTCATCCGCCCCCGTGGCGACCACGTCGCTGTGGCAGCGCGGGGAGCTCGTGGCGCGCGAGGACTGCGACATCGCGCCCGCGATCGTCGAGGTCGCCGATTCGTGGCTCGTCGAGGAGGGCGCCGTGCGCGGCCTCGACCTGCACCGCGAGCGCTTCCTCACCTCGATCCCCCGCTCCCGGGCGCGCGATCTCGACCTCGAGGCCTTCTGGGACGCCGCCATCGCGAGCATCCCGCGCCACGGCACCTGGTTCCCCCGCGTGGAGCTGCGCGAGCAGCTCGGAGCACCGCAGCTGCTCTTCCGGCTGCGCGAGGCGCCCGCCCTGCAGCGCTCGCTCGTGCTCACGACCCACACGGGCCGCGACCCCCGCACGACACCGACCGTCAAAGGCCCCGACCTCGCGTCGATGGTGCGGCTGCGCACCGAGGCACAACGCCGTGGAGCGGATGAGGCGGTGCTCGTGACGGCGGACGGTCACGTCGTCGAGGGCTCCACGACGAGCATCGTCTGGTGGGAGGGCGGCACGCTCGCCGTCGTCGACCGCGCGCTCCCCCGCATCCCCTCGACGACCGAGCGCACGGTCGTCGCGCTCGCGACCGCGCTCGGCGTGCCCGTCGAGGAACGCCGCGTGCGTCCCGAGGAGCTCGACGGGCTCGAGGTGTGGGCGCTCAACGCGCTGCACGGCATCCGCATCGTCACGGCGTGGCAGGGCGGGCCGCCGGCGACCGCCGAGGAGCCCGGCCGGCTCTCGCGCTGGCGCCTGCGTCTCGACGCGCTCCGTCGTCCGCTCCCCGAGGGGAAGGGCGGCACCGCGGCGTGAGCTGGTTCAACGAGATGCTCATGGCGATCCTCGACGCCGTGCAGTCGGTCGACCCCGTGCTGCGCACGCTGCTCGCGGGCGTCGGCATCATGCTCGAGACCTCGGTGCTCGTCGGGCTCGTCGTGCCCGGCGACACGATCGTCATCGTCGCGGCGACGGCCGTCGACAGCCCCCTCGAGTACGCGGCGCTCGTGGCCGTCGTCATCATCGGCGCTCTCGCGGGCGAGTCGATCGGCTTCGCGCTCGGGCGCTTCTTCGGCCCGCGCATCCGGCACTCCCGCCTCGGGCGCCGCATCGGCGAGACGCACTGGCAGCGCGCCGAGAACTACGTCGACCGGCGCGGCGGCATCGCGGTGTTCATCTCGCGGTTCCTGCCCGTGCTGCACTCGCTCGTGCCTCTCACCGTCGGCATGAGCACGATGAGCTACCGCCGATTCATCTCGTGGACGGCGCCCGCGTGCGTGCTGTGGGCGTTCGCCTACGTGACGGTCGGCTCGGTCGCCGCGGGGTCGTACCGCGAGCTCGCGAACCAGCTGCACTACGCCGGGTACGTGTTCGTCGGCGTCATCGTGCTGTTCCTGATCGTCGTGGTCGTCGTGAAGAAGCTGCTCGAGCGCTCCGAGGCGCGGCACTGGGCGCGGCCGGGCGACGGGGACGCGAACACGGTCGAACTGCCGGAGGAGTGAGAGCGGGTCAGGCGGGGGGCTGGTTTCGACACGCCGCCTCTGGCGGCTACTCAACCAGCGAGTGATCGCCGCCGGGTTGAGTAGCGAGCGCAGCTCGCGTGTCGAAACCAGCCCCCCTGAACCCCCTAGATCAGCCCCTGCTCCCTGAGCCACGCCGTCGCGATCGCCGCGGTCGACTCCTGGTCGACGGTCGACTTCACGTTGAGGGCGACGAGGCCCTCGGGCGTGAGCTTCGCGCTCACGGCGTTGATGACATCCGCGATCTCGTCGGCGATGTCGGCGTTCACAAGCGGCACGACGTTCGACGCGAGGAAGAGGCCCTTCGGGTCGTCGAGCGTCACGAGCTCCTCGGTCTGGATGCGCGGGTCGGCGCTGAAGACGTTGGCGATGTTGACGGTGCCCGCGACGAGGTCCTCGACGGTCGTGTCGCCCGTGGCCTGGAACTGCACCTCGACGCCGTACTTCTCCTGGAGGCCGCTCGGACCGTAGGGGCGCTCCTCGAGCTCCGGCGGACCCCCGAGCACGAGCGGCACGCCGATGCCGGCGAGGTCGTCGAGGCTCGAGAGACCGTGCTCGTCGGCGAAGGCCTTCGTGACGTTGTAGGAGTCCTGGTCGGTCGCGGGCGACTGGTCGAGCACCGTGAGACCGTCCGGCAGCGCCTCCTGGAGCGCGGCGTAGACGTCCTCGGAGGCGGTCGCCTCGGTCGTGTCGTCGTAGAACTGCAGCAGGTTGCCCGTGTACTCGGGGAACAGGTCGACGGTGCCGTCCTCGAGGGCGGGCAGGTAGGCGTCGCGCTGGCCGATGCTGAACTCGCGCTCGACCTCGAAGCCGGCGTTCTCGAGCGCCTGCGCGTAGATCTCGGCGATGATCTCGTTCGAGTAGTAGGCCTGCGACCCGACGACGATGGTGCTGCTGTCGGAATCCGGTTCCGTGGTGCCCGAGTCGAGCGGGTCCCCGGTTGCGCACCCTGAGAGGGCCAATGCCGCCCCCACCGCGGCCGCACCGAGTGCGAGCCGGCCCTTGTTCCGTGCTGTGAACATGTCGTTCTCTCTTCTCTACTTGGTGGCAGGTTCCACCGCCGCACGACGCCGGGACGGCGCCTCGCGGACGTCGGGGGTGCGTCCCGCGGTGACCCCGCGCGGGACGACGAGGTGCTGCGCGAGCGCGAAGAGCCCGTCGAGCACGAGGGCGAGCGCGACCACGATGAGCGCCCCGCCGAGGATCTGGTCGAAGCGCCGCAGCTGCAGCCCCTGGATGATGTAGTAGCCGACCCCGCCGAGGTTGACGTACGCGGCGATCGTGACGGTCGCGACGACCTGCAGGGCCGCCGAGCGGAGCCCGCCGATGAGCAGCGGCAGGCCGAGCGGCACCTCGATGCGCCACACGATCTGCCACTCGGTCATGCCCATCGCGCGGCCCGCGTCGATGACGCGGCGGTCGATCGCCTCGAAGCCCGAGTAGGCGCCCGCGAGGATCGACGGGATCGCGAGCAGCACGAACGCCGTCACCGCGGCCTCCGGCTTGTGCAGCACGCCGAACAGCAGCACGAGCAGCACGAGCAGGCCGAACGACGGGATCGCGCGCGCGGCTCCCGAGACGGCGACGGCGACCTCGCGCCCGCGTCCCGTGTGGCCGATGAGCCAGCCGAGCGGGATCGCGATCGCGGCCGCGACCGCGAGCGACACGAAGGTGTAGAACAGGTGCTCCCCGATCGCGCGGTCGATCGGGTGCGACCCCGTCATCCGATCGGGGCTGAAGATCCACGCGAAGGCGTCGGCGAAGAGGTTCATGCGGCACCCCCGTCCGGCAGGGCGACGCGTGCCGCCCGCACCGCGCGGCGCCCGCGATCGCGTCGCGCCCACGGCATGAGCAGCCGCCCCGCGAGCACGAGCAGCGCGTCGACGATGAGCGCGATCGCCATGACCGCGACGACCCCCGCGAACACCTCGGGGATGATGCGCCGCTGGAGGCCGTTCGTGAAGAGGTAGCCGAGGTTGTCGACGCCGATGAGGATGCCGACGGTCGCGAGCGAGATCGTCGAGACCGCCGCGACGCGCAGGCCCGCGAGCACGACGGGCCCCGCGAGCGGGAACTCGACGGTCCAGAAGCGCCGCCACGGGCCGTAGCCGATCGCGACGGCCGCCTGCCGCACAGCCGGATCGACCGAGCCCAGCGCATCCGCCACCGACCGTGCCAGGATCGCGACCGCGTAGATCGTGAGCGCGATGACGAGGTTCGCCTCGGACAGGTAGCTGATGCCGAGCGTCGGCGGAAGCAGCGCGAAGAGCGCGAGCGACGGGATGGTGTAGAGCAGGCCCGTGACCGTGAGCACGGCCCCGCGCGTGAGCCTGTAGCGGAACGCGACCCAGCCGAGCGGGATCGCGATGAGGAAGCCGAGAACGATCGGCAGCGCGCTCTGCCGCAGGTGCTCGAGCGCGAGCCCGGCGATGAGGTCGAGGTTCGCGAGCACCCAGGTCATGCCTCGCCCTCCAGCAGCACCCCCTGGGTGCGACCGGCCGTGTCGACGAGCACCGTGCCGTTCGGCGTGCTCTTGGTGCGCAGGGCGCGCGACCCCCGCTCGGCGCCGATGAACGAGGCGACGAACTCGCTCGCGGGCGCCTCGATGATCTCGGACGGCGAGCCGAGCTGTGCGATCTGGGCGCCCGTCTCGAGGATCACGACCTGATCGCCCAGCAGGAACGCCTCGTCGATGTCGTGCGTCACGAAGACGACGGTCTTGTCGAGCTCGCGCTGCAGACGGATGGTCTCCTGCTGCAGCTCGGCGCGCACGATGGGGTCGACGGCGCCGAAGGGCTCGTCCATGAGCAGGATGTTGGGGTCGGCCGCGAGGCCGCGCGCGACGCCCACGCGTTGCTGCTGACCGCCCGAGAGCTGGCTCGGGTAACGCTTCGCGAGGGAGCGGTCGAGCCCGACGGTGTCGAGCAGCTCGAGCGCGCGCAGGCGCGCCTCACGCCGCGGCACGCCGTTCAGCACGGGCACGGTCGCGACGTTGTCGACGACCGTGAGGTGCGGCAGGAGGCCGCCGTTCTGCATGACGTAGCCGATGCCGCGCCGCAGCTTCACGGGGTCGCGCCCCTGCACGCTCTCGCCGTCGATCTCGATCGTGCCCGAGGTGGGTTCGACCATGCGGTTGATCATGCGCAGGAGCGTCGTCTTGCCGCTGCCCGACGAGCCCACGAGCACCGTAGTCTTGCGCGCCGGGATGACGAGGCTGAAGTCGTCGACCGCCACGGTGCCTTCGGGGAAACGCTTCGTCACCGACCGGAACTCGATCATGCCCGCCCTCCGCTGGACCGGTGCGGGGTGACCGGTCTGCCTCCACTCAACCGTATGGAGGCCCACCGACGCTGGGCATTACGAAAACGTCACCCGTGCGCTATGCAGCGCACGACGGATGCCGCCCCGCGGCTCAGGAGGGAAGCGGCAGGTACTCGGCGAGAACGCTGCGCATGACCGCGCGTGCCGCGTCGAGGCGTGCGGCGTCGCCCTTCGCGTCGCGCGCGAAGGCACGCGCGATGAGCGCGTCGGCGGCCTCGTAGGCGAGCTCGAAGCCCGTGCGGGCGCGCTCGTCGTCGGCGAGCTCGAAGCGGTCGACGAGCGCCTCGAAGATCGTGCGGGCGACGACCGAGTTGCGGGGCTCGCCCTCGGCGGGGCGCAGGTCGAGCACGTCGCCGAGGCGGATCGAGGCGAACCCGGTCTCTGTGCGGAAGAACTCGACGAGCGCGTCGAACGACGCCGAAAGCGCGGCGAACCAGTCCTCGTGCTGCGGCTCGGCGACGACCGCGAGGAGGCGCTCGGTGAGGCGCTCCTCGTTGCGGGCCGCGAGGCTCTGCAGCACGGCGATGCGGTCGGGGAAGTAGCGGTAGACGGTGCCGATCGAGGCGCCCGCACCATCCGCGACCATCGCGGTCGTCAGGCGCTCGTATCCGATCTCGGCGACGACCGCCGCGGCGGCGTCGAGAAGCGCAGCGAGCCGCGCGGTGCTGCGGGCCTGCATGGGCTCGTTGCGGATCAGGCTCGCGTGGATGTCGCGGGCAGCGGACAGAGTCTCGGGCACGGGTTCACTCCTCGTCGTCGTCGCGATTCTAGCCCGTAGAACCCTTTGTCTGGGCTGAAGGATGACGTGACACACTGGACGGATGGAGCCCCCCGCCGAGGCCTCGCCCGCCGCCCCGGCGAAGCCGCCGCGACATCACCTCGCGTCCCGCATCGAGGACGCCGTGCACCGTTTCCGCGAGCGCCGCGGACGCCGTCGCGGGCTCGTGCCCACGATCGTGCCGTTCCCGGGCTACGGGGGCGACGGATGGATGCGCGTGCTCGGCCGAGTCGTGCTCGTGAAGCCCGGCCGCCGCGCCCCCGACAGGTACACGAGCATCCGGGGTTGGCGCAGCTTCACGAGCATCCCCGTGGGCGCCGCCGAGATCCACGTGCAGGCGGGCGACGTCGAGCACGTCATCCACGCCGACCGCGGCGGTGTCATCGACGCACGCGTCGAGGCGGAGCTCGCGCCGGGCTGGTCGTCGGTGCTCCTGACGCTCGAGGGGGCGGATGCCATCGAGGCGCCCGTCTTCGTCGTCGGCGGGGACGTGCGGTTCGGCCTCGTCTCCGACATCGACGACACGGTCGTCGTCACGGCGCTCCCCCGCCCCCTGCTCGCAGGCTGGAACACCTTCGTCGTCAACGAGCACGCGCGGCGGCCCGTGCCCGGGATGCCGGTGCTCTACGACCGGCTCATGGCGGCGCATCCGGGCTCCCCGATCATCTACCTCTCGACGGGCGCGTGGAACACCGTGCGCACGCTCGACCGCTTCCTGTCGCGCAACCTCTACCCGCGCGGCACCTTCCTGCTGACCGACTGGGGGCCGACGCCCGAGCGCTGGTTCCGAAGCGGTCAGGAGCACAAGAAGCAGAACCTCGCGCGCCTCGCCGCCGAGTTCCCGCACGTGCGCTGGCTGCTCGTCGGGGACGACGGTCAGCACGACGAGCTGCGGTACCGCGAGTTCGCGGATGCGCACCCCGGCAACGTCGCGGCGGTCGCGATCCGCGAGCTGACGCCGGGCGAGGCGGTGCTCGCGGGTGGTCGCTCGCAGCGCGCGTCGCACGACGACTCGGCCCCGTGGGTCTACGGGGTCGACGGCGCGGAGCTCGCGGAGCAGCTCGCCGAGCTCGGGATCCTCTCCACGCCGCGCGCCTGAGACCCGGTTCTTTCCAGCCGCGACGCGACCGTTGTCCCCCGCTCGGGGGCCCTGCTACCGTGGTGCCACCCCCGCGCCGGCTCCCCCGTCGGCACCACCCACCCCCACCCCCATCCCGGAGCCCCGAATGTCCGGTCTGCTCGCCCTGCTGCTCGTCGCCCTCGCCGCGGCCGCCCTCGCGGCCATCGCGAGCGCCCTCGTCGTGCTGCGCCGTGCGGGTCGGCTCGGGATGCGGCAGGCGCTCGCGTCGGGCGGTCTCGCCGTGCTCACGGCGCTCGCCACGACGGCCGGCATCGCCGCGCTGCAGCCCGCAGCCCCGGTGGCGACGGTCGTGGAGCCCGCTGCGGTCGTCGACGTGCAGCTGCCGACGCTCGCACTCGAGGAATAGCGGCGAGATCGCGCCGACCTGGTGGGAGTCTCGAGACGCGTCGGGCTGCGCCCGGCGCTCCTCGACCACCTGAGTCTCCGGTACGGATGTCGCCCGCCCCCGCCAGACTGTGCCCATGACCACGCGACCCCCCGCACGCGCCCGCCGGCTGCTCACGGGCCTGCGCCTCGCCGCTCAGCACATCGCGCGCCCGCTCGCCGACCCGGTCGAGGCCGTGCGGTCGATGCTCGCGATGCAGGGCCAGGACTACCTCGGGGTGCTGTGCTCGGCGGGCCTGCGCAGCGGCGCGAGCGAGTCCGAGGTCGAGGCGGCCCACGCATCCGGCGCCCTCGTGCGCTCGTGGCCCATGCGCGGCACGCTGCACCTCGTCGCCGCCGAGGACCTCGGATGGCTGCTGTCGCTCACGAGCGAGCGCATCGTGCGGATGACGGCGGGTCGGTACCGCGAGCTCGAGCTCGACGAGCGCGACTTCGCGCGCGCCGCGGCCGTGGCACGCGACCGGCTCGCGGGCGGCGGGCGCGCGGACCGCGCAGAGCTGCTCGCCGCCTTCCAGGAGGCCGGCATCGGCACCGAGGGCCAGCGCGGCCCGCATCTGCTCGGCCATCTGGCCTACACAGGACTCATCGTGCTGAGCGGGCGCACCGAGTACGCGCTGCTCGACGAGCACGTGCGCGAGCCGCGACGCCTCGACCCGCAGTCCGCGGCCGACGAGCTCGCGCTGCGCTACTTCACGGGCCACGGCCCCGCGACCGTGCGCGACCTCGCGTGGTGGTCGGGGCTGCCGCTCACGCGCGTGCGCGAGGCGGCGGCGCGCGTGCGCGACCGCCTCGACGCGATCGAGGTCGAGGGTGTCGAGTACCTCATGCGCCCGGGGCTCGAGGCCGACGGCGACGGCGTGCACCTCCTGCCCGGCTTCGACGAGTACCTGCTCGGCTACACCGACCGTTCGGCGGCGCTCGCGCCCGAGCGCGCGGATGCGGTCGTGCCGGGCGGCAACGGCATGTTCCGGTCGACGATCGTGGCGCGCGGCGAGGTGCTCGGCGTGTGGACGCGCGAGCGGCGCAAGGCCGCGGTGCGGATCGCGCTCGAGCCGTTCGCGCCGCTCAGCGGGCGCGACGAGCGCGGGGTCGCATCCGCCGCGCGGCGGTACGGGCGGTTCCTGGGGAGTGCGGCCGAGGTGGATGGCCTCGAGGCGCGTCCGCCGCGCGGGCGCTCCTCGATCGCCTCGTGACGCCTACCCCACCGCGTCGAGGCACGCGCCCTCGCACCGCGCGAAGGCGGCATCCGAGGTCGCGACCGAGCGTCGCAGCTCCAGCACGCGCCGCGCGGCCTCCTCGAGGCGCATGAGCGGCACGGTCCCGTCGACGATGACGGCGCGCTCGATGCGCTCGGCGAGCGCCCACGGGTCGATCGGGCCCACGTACAGCAGAAGGTCGGCGCCCGCCGCGAGCGCCGCGACGCCGTCGACGTACGGATCCTCGTAGGCGGGCTCTCCGCTCGACGTCAGCATCCAGAGGTCGTCGGTGACGGCGACACCCTCGAAGCCGAGGTCCTCGCGCAGCACGCGGTACCACTCGCGCGAGAGGGTCGCGGGCACGGGGTCGACCGCCGTGAAGCGCAGGTGCCCCATCATGACGAGCTCGGCACCCGCCGCGATGCCGGACTCGAACGGCGGGGCGTGCACGGCTCGCCACTCCCCCGCCCCCATGTCGGTCGTCGGGATGAGCGCGTGCGAGTCGCCCGCGGCGGCCCCGTGCCCCGGGAAGTGCTTGAGCGTCGAGAGCACCGTGCCGTGCTCCCCCGCGACCGCCGCGGCGACGCGCTCCGACACCGAGGCCGGGTCGCCTCCGAACGCGCGCGGGGCGAGGAACGAGCGGGGGTCGCCCACGACATCCGCGACGACGCCGAAGTTGACGGTGAACCCGCCGGATGCCGCGAGCCGCGCGCGCTCGGCGAACGCGGCCTGCGTGGCATCGGGCGGCATCCCCGCGAGCGTGGCGGCGCTCGGCCCGGCGTCGGGCAGACGCGCGACGATGCCGCCCTCCTGGTCGACGGCCGTGAGCGGCGGAAGGCTCGAGTCGGCCGTGAGCGCCCCGGTGAGGGCCGCCGCGTAGGAAGGCGAGCGCTGCGTGTCGTCGCCCATGAGGATGACGCCGCCCACCCCAGATGCCGCCACGAGCTCGCGCGCGGACGCCGGGTCACGGCTCGGCACGCGCATCATGATGACGCTCGCAGCGAGCTCGCGCACCGACATCCGCGCGAGGGCCGCCTCGACGTAGGCGGCATCCGCGTCGACGGGCGAGGCGGGTGGCGCATCCGCCCACGTACGCGGCGGCGCCGCCGAAACCGGTCGAGCGCCCTGCGTGCAGGCGAGCAGGGCCGCGGCGGCCACGAGAGCCGCCGCGAGCCCCGCCGCCCGCATCCGCATGCGACGAGCGTAGAAGGCGCTAGCCCTTCACCGCTCCCCCGAGCCCCGCCCCGCGCAGGAACACGCGCTGGAAGACGAGGAACAGCACGACCGGGATGATCGTCGAGATCGCGAGCGCCGCGAGCGTCACATCGAGCTCGGTCTGCGACTGGATGTTCGGGAGCCGCACGCCGAGCGGTTGCACGGCCGCATCCGGCAGCACGAGCTTCGGCCACAGGTAGTCCTTGAGCGACGCGATGATGATGAACACCGACACGACGCCCACGATGGGGCGCGACATGGGAAGCACGATCGACCAGAACATGCGGAACGGCCCTGCCCCGTCGGTGCGTGCCGCCTCGAACACCTCGTACGGCAGGCTGTCGAAGAACCGTTTGACGACGAGGATGTTGAACGCGTTCGCCGCCGTGGGGAGCCACACGCCGAGGTAGGTGTTGAGCAGGCTCGGGCCGAACGCGGGCCGCGCGACCGTGATGAAGAGCGGCACGAGCAGCACGACCGACGGCACGAAGAGCGTCGCGAGCACGGCCGCCTGCAGCACCCGAGCGTAGGCGGGCCGGAGGATCGACAGCACGTAGGCGCCGCTCGTCGCGACGACGAGCCCGATGACCCACTGGCCCGCCGCGAGCGCGATCGTGTTGAAGAAGTACTTCCCCACCTCGACCTCGACCCACGCCTGCTCGAGGTTCGCCCAGTCGATGCCGCTCGGCCACAGGGCGAGGGGGTGCTGGATGGTGTCCTGCGTCGTCGAGATCGCGGCCTTCGCGAGCCACAGGAGCGGCCCGAGGCCCACGATCACGAGACCGACCAGCAGGAACACGTGCGACGCCACCTGCCCCGCCCGCACCGGCCGGCGGCGCCGGTCGTGCAGCGACAGGATGCCGCGCTCGGTGTCGAGGTCGGGGTTCTCCTTCGGCCCGCGGCCTCGCGCCCGCAGCGCGGGCAGCTTGAGGGTCGTGCTCATCAGTCGGTGCTCCACTTCTGCGTGGCCTTGAAGTACAGGAAGGATGCGGCGGCGAGGAAGAGCGCGAGCATGACCGAGAGCGCGGTCGCCTCGCCGTACTTCCCGCCGAGGCTGTTCTCGAACGCGTAGCGGTAGATGAGCAGCAGCACCGTCACCGTCGCGTTGTTGGGCCCGCCGCCCGTGAAGAGGTACGGCTCGAGGAACACCTGCGCGGTCGCGATGATCTGCAGGATGAGCATGACGAAGATCACGCCGCGCAGCTGCGGGAGCGTCACGTGCCACACCTTGTGCCAGATGCCCGCGCCGTCGACCTCGGCGGCGTCGTACAGCTCCGGCGGCACCGCGAGCAGCGCGGCGAGGTAGATGATGATCGAGCCGCCCGCGGCGGCCCACGTCGCCTCGAGCACGAGGGCCGGCATGGCCTGGGCGGCATCCTGGATCCACGGCTGGGGCGGAATGCCGACCCAGCCGATGATCGTGTTGAAGACGCCCGTCGGCGAGGCGGAGTAGAAGAACTTCCACAGCAGCACCGCCACGACGGGCGGCACGATGACGGGCAGGTACGCGAGGGCCGAGTAGAGGCCCTTCATGCGCTTCACCTCGCTCATGAGCACCGCCATGAAGATCGGCAGCGGGAAGCCGAAGACGAGCGCGAGGAGCGCGAAGTACGCGGTGTTGACGATCGCGCGGCCGAGCAACGGGTCGCTCAGCACGTTGATGAAGTTGTCGAGCCCGACGAACTGGTAGGTGATGAGGTTCGTCTTCTGGAAGCTCATCCACAGCGACTGCAGGATGGGCCACCAGCTGTAGACGCTGAAGACGAAGATCATCGGCAGGGCGAACAGGAGCGTCACGAGGCCGCCGCGGCTCACCCAGCCCCGGATGCTGCGGTTGCGCCGCCGAGGCTGCGGGGCCCGCGGACGCAGGCGCTGCTCGACGGCACGCCGTTCGTCGAGGACGGTCATGGTGTTTCCTTCGGGTCGGGGTGGGGCCGCCGGACGCACGCACGGCATCCGGCGGCCCCTGACGGGTCAGCCGCCGATGAGCGCCTGGGCGTCCTTGTCGGCCTGGGCGAGGAGCGCGTCGATGTCGGCGTTCTCGTCGGTCAGCACGGCCTGCACGACCGGGTCGAGGAGCGCGTAGACCTCCTGCGTGTGGCTCTTCGGCTCGCCCACGGGGGTCTGCTCGAAGATGTGGTCGATGAAGCCCTGCATCTGCTCGCGCGGCACGTTGACGTACGGCTCGATCCAGGTGAGCGACTCCTCGTAGGTCTCCTGGTCGAGCACCGGCAGCACCGGGGTGCCCACCGCCTGGCCGGCGTCGGCGAGCGCCTTCGCGTCGGCGACCGCGGCATCCTCGTTCAGGAGCTTCTGCATGTAGTACCAGTCGATCCACTTCACCGCGGCGTCCTTGGTGGAGTCGTCGAGGCTCGGGGGGATGACGGCGATGTCGCCGCCGCCGAGCACCTTGCCGCCGTCCTCCATGGGGATCGTCGTGAGGCCGTACACGGATGCGTCGAGCGAGAAGTCGCGCACGAGCGCCGTGTAGAGGTCGGACCCGGAGGTGTACATGCCGATGTTGCCGGCGGCGAACTCCTGGTTGATCGAACCCCAGTCGAGCAGGAAGTTGTCACCCATCGAGTCGTCCTCCCAGCGCAGGTCGTGGAAGAACTCGAGGGTCGCCTTCACGCCGTCGTTGGCGATCGTCGAGGTCGTGCCGTCGTCCGACTGCATGAAGCCGCCGCGCGACGCCGCCTGCGCGGTGAGCTGCCACCCGCCCGTGTTGTTCTGGGTCATCGTGGCGTAGCCCGCCTTGCCGGTCTTCTCGGCGATCTGCTTGGCGTACTCGCGCACCTCGTCCCACGTCGTGGGCGGGGAGTCGGGGTCGAGCCCGGCCTGCTCGAAGAGCTCGCGGTTGTACTGGAGGCCGAGCGCGTACGCCTGGCGCGGGAACCCGTACAGGTGCCCGTCGCCGCCCGTCACGGCGTCGAGGATGATCGGGTTGAACTTGTCGGCGTAGCCGAGCTCGTTGATCTCCTCCGTGACGTCGCCGAGCTGGCCGTTCTCGAGCAGGGTCTTCGCGTCGGTGAAGGGCACCGTGAAGACGTCGGGCAGGCTGCCCGCGGCGAGCTGAGCGGTGAAGGTCGGGCCCTCCCACTCGTACTCGACGCCGATGACGTCGATGTCGGGGTACTTCTTCTCGAACTGCTCCTCCTGCGCCGCGAACGCGTCGTACGCGGCCTGGTCGGCGCCGGGCGGGAAGGTGGCGACGCGGAGCTCGACCTTGCCGTCGGAGGAACCTCCGGTGCTGCAGGCGGCGAGCGAAGCGACCGTCGCGAACGCCGCGGCGATCGCGATCACCTTGGTGGGTGACTTCATTGTCTTGCCTTTCATCGTTGGGTGGTGGGGTGTGTTTCTCCGGGCTCGTGCTGTGGTCGTAGCCATGCCGTGGAGTTCGGGGGGAGGACGCCGTCGGCGACCTCCGAGCTCGCGAGGAGCACCTCGCGGTGGGGCGGGAGCTCGACGGGCTCGTCGAAGCTCGTGACGCTCACGAAATCGTCGCCGCGGCGGAACGCGAGCGCGGCGGGGCCGAGCTCGAGCCACGAGAAGGCGGCGTCGTGCAGGGCGTGCTCCGCCTTCCGGATGCGGAGGGCCGCCCGGTAGAGGCTCAGCATCGAGTCGGGGTCCGACTCCTGCGCCTCGACCGTGTAGAGCGCCCACTGCCGCGGCTGGGGCAGCCACGGTGTGCCGGGCGCGTGCGGGGTGCTGAAGCCGAACGGCGCCCGCGTGCCCGACCAGGGAAGCGGCACACGGCATCCGTCCCGCCCGGGGTCGACGCCGCCCGAGCGGTAGTGCATCGGGTCCTGGATGAGCTCGCGCGGGATGTCGGCCTCGGGCAGGCCGAGCTCGTCGCCCTGGTAGATGTACAGCGAGCCGGGCAGGGCTGCCGTGAGCAGGGCGGCCGCACGGGCGCGCCGCGTGCCGAGCGCGAGATCCGTGGGCACGCCGAAGCGCTTCGCGAGGAACGCGAACGAGCTGTCCTCGCGGCCGTAGCGGGTGACGGGGCGCGTCACGTCGTGGTTCGACAGCACCCACGTGCTCGGGGCGCCGACGGGCGCGTGGGCGCCGAGGGTGAGCTCGATCGAGGCGCGCAGCTCGGCGGCATCCCACGGGCGTGCGAGGAAGTCGAAGTTGAACGCGGTGTGCATCTCGTCGGGCCGCAGGTACTTCACGAAGCGGTCGAGCTCGGGCAGCCAGATCTCGCCGACGAGCACGCGCGTGCCCGGGTACGAGTCGGCGATCGCGCGCCATCCGCGGTACACGTCGTGCAGCTCGTCGCGGTCCTGCGTGGGGTGCTCGCCGGGGCCCGGGTTCTCGGGCACCTCGCCGAGCTCGGGGTCCTTGATGAGCAGGGCGGCGGAGTCGATGCGCACGCCCGCGACGCCGCGGTCGAACCAGAACCGCAGGATGTCCTCGTGCTCGCGGCGCACATCCGGGTGGTTCCAGTTGAGGTCGGGCTGCTCGGGCGTGAACAGGTGCAGGTACCACTGGCCGGGCGTGCCGTCGGGGTTCGTGGTGCGGGTCCACGTGTCGCCCGCGAAGGGCGACACCCAGTGGGTGGGGAGCTCGTCGGAGTCGACGAACCAGAACCGCTCGCGCTCGGGGCTGCCGGGGCCGGCGGCGAGGGCCGCCTGGAACCACGGGTGCTCGGCCGACACGTGGTTCGGCACGACGTCGATGATGGTGCGGATGCCGAGGGCGAGCGCCTCGCGGATGAGCAGCTCCGCCTCGGCGAGGGTGCCGAAGTCGGGGTGGATGGCGCGGTAGTCGCTCACGTCGTAGCCGCCGTCGGCGAGGGGGCTCGCGTACCAGGGCGTGAACCAGATGGCGTCGACGCCGAGATCCCTCAGGTAGCCGAGCCGGCTGCGCACGCCCGCGAGGTCGCCCGTGCCGTCTCCGTTCCCGTCCGCGAAGCTGCGCGGGTAGATCTGGTAGATGACGGCCGAGCGCCACCAGTCCGGGTCGTCGGTGCTCGGCGCGGGGGCGTGCACGGATGCGGCCTGCTCCGTGCGCTGGTCCGGTGCCGTGGTCGACAGGACGTCTGCGTCCAACGCGGTGTTCCTTCGGGCTCTCGCGACGCCCGGGTCGGCGCCGACAGCCCGAATGTAGGGAACGCGACAAGATGACGCAAGAACTAAACAATCTGCAAGAAACTTGCGAACTCTTGCGCGCTACCGCGGCCTCCTCGCGGGGGTTTCACTGCGGGCGCCGCGGTTCACCGCGGGTTGAGTGCGGCGCGCCGCGCGAACGCGCGACGCACCGCGTATCGAAACCCGCGCACCGCGCTCAACCCAGGGCCGGGTGACCTCGGTCTCAACCGCAGCAGGTCATCAGTCGGTCGGGTTTCGATACGCCCGCTTCGCGGGCTACTCAACCAGCGGTGGGGCGCCCGCTTCGCGGGCTACTCAACCAGCGGTGGGGCGCCCGCTTCGCGGGCTACTCAACCAGCGGTAGGGCGCCCGCTCCGCGGGCTACTCGACCAGCGGTACAGCGCCCTCTCAACCGGCGGCGACCCGCCCCGTCGACCCCCGCACGACGAGCTCCGGCTCGAACAGGTACTCCTCCGTCGACGCCTTGCCGCCCTGCAGCTGCGCCACGAGCAGCTCGATCGCGAGGCGCCCCATCGGCTCGATGGGCTGACGCACGGTCGTGAGCGCGGGATCCGTGGCGTTCATGAGGGCCGAGTCGTCGTAGCCGACGATCGACACGTCATCCGGCACCTGCTTGCCCGCCCGGCGCACCGCCCGAACGGCCCCGAGGGCGAGCGGGTCTGACGCGCACAGGATGCCCGTGACACCCGCCCCGAGCAGCCGGCTCGCTGCCGCCTGCCCCGCCTCGAGCGTGTAGTGCGAGTGGGCGACCTCGATGGGGAGGCCGGCCGCATCCGCGAGACGCTGAGCGGACGCGAGCTTGCGCTGCGACGGCACGTGGTCCTCCGGCCCGAGCACGAGGCCGATGCGCTCGTGGCCGAGCTGGCGCAGGTGGCTCCAGCCGAGCTCGATCGCGACGGCGTCGTCGGTCGACACGGTCGGGAACTCGAGGGCGTCGACGCGCGCGTTGACGAGCACCGTGGGGATGCCGAGCTCGGCGAGCCGATGGTAGTGGTCGTGCGGGGAGTCGCCCTGCGAGTACTGGCCGCCGACGAAGACGACGCCCGAGACGCGCTGTTGCAGGAGCAGCTCGATGTAGTCGGCCTCGCTGATACCGCCGGCGGTCTGGGTGCAGAGCACGGGCGTGTAGCCCTGCTGCACGAGCCCGCCGCCCACGAGTTCGCCGAACGCGGGGAAGATCGGGTTGGTGAGCTCGGGCAGGAACAACCCCACGAGCCGCGCCCGTTCGCCCCGCAGCTTGCTGGGGCGTTCGTAGCCGAGCACGTCGAGCGCCGCGAGCACGGCCTCCCGCGTGGTCTCGCTCACCCCCGGCTTCCCGTTGAGCACGCGGCTCACGGTGGCCTCGCTGACCCCGACCTTCTTGGCGACCTCGGCAAGACGACTCGTCATGTCGGGAACTCTACGCAATCGGCGCAATTTCTTGCAGCATGCGCGTTTCCGGCGCGTCTGCAGCCCCGCATCCGCTCCCCGCCGTGACCATTTCGTTACCGACGGCGCCGCCAAGAACCCCCGCCCACCTCAGAACAGCAGGAGACGTGCGCGCGGATGCGGCGCTCAGCTCGCCGATCCGGGAGCGGACGGCGAATCGTCCTGCATCTCTGCGGTTGTGGCGGAATCGGCAGCGGCGGCCGGCGCCGCGGGCAGCCGACGGATGCCGACGAGCGACACGACGCCGCCGATCGCCATGAGCGCCGCGATGACCCACAGCGATCGGTGCAGTCCGTCGAGGTCGAGCACGCCGCCCGTGATGAGGCCGAGCATCGCGACGGCGAGCAGACCCGCGATGCGCGCGACCGCGTTGTTGACGGCGGATGCGATGCCCGAGCGGGCGGGCTCGATGGCCCCGAGGATCGCGGCCGTGAGCGGCGAGACCGTGACGGTGAGGCCGACGCCGAAGAGCACGATGCCGGGCAGCAGCTGCGTCCAGTACTCGAACGGCTCCCCCACCGCGAGCATCATGACCGAGGCGACGCCCATGATGATCGGGCCGACCGTCATGGGGATGCGAGGCCCGATGCGCCCCGCGAGCGCGCCCGCCCACGACGAGCCGATCGTCATGAGGATCGAGATCGGCAGGCTCGCGAGGCCCGCGAGCGTCGCGGAGAGGCCCGCGCCCTGCTGCAGGTACACGCCGATCACGAAGCCGTTGAGGCTCAGCGCCGCGTAGACGAAGAAGGTGGCGATGTTGCCCCACCCGAAGTTGCGCACGAGGAACAGGCTCAACGGCATCATCGGTCGCGCGGCGAGCCGCTGACGCACGATGAAGCCTGTGAACGCGACGGCTCCGCCGACGCCCGCCGCGATGACGGCCGCGTGCCAGCCGAGCCGCGGCTGCTCGATGAGGGCGAATACGATGCCGCCGAGCCCCACCGCGCACAGCACCGCGCCCAGCAGGTCGATCGACGCATCCGGTCGCCGCTCGTCGCGGTGCCCCAGCACGACGAGCAGCCACAGCACGACCGCGATCGGCACGACGTTGATCACGAACGCCCACCGCCACGACGCGAGGTCGACGAAGAGCCCGCCGACGAGGGGGCCCGCGAGCATCGTGGCGGAGGTCAGCGCCGTCCAGATGCCGATCGCCTTCGCCTGCAGCGCACCCGACATCGTCGAGGTGATGAGGGCGAGCGAGCTCGGCACGAGCAGTGCGCCGCCGACGCCCTGCACGCCGCGCGCGAGGATGAGCACGAGCGGGTCGGGCGCGAGGGCGATCGCGAGCGAGGCGACGCCGAACACGACGATGCCGACCCGCAGCATCCGGATGCGGCCGAAGACGTCGCTGAACGCGCCGGCCACGAGGATGAGCGAGCCGAGCGTCAGCAGGTAGGCGTCGACGATCCACTGCTGCGCCGCGAGCCCGCCGCCGAGCTCGCGCTCGATCGCGGGGAGGGCGACGTTGACGATCGTGGAGTCGAGGAACGCGACCGTCGACGCGAGCACGGCGATCGCGAGCACGAGCCGCTGATCGCGGTTCACGTGCCGAGCTCGCGTTCGACCTCCTCGACCACGACCTGGGGCAGGCGCGGGTCGAGCAGGATGCGGAAGTGACCGACGACGGGCAGTGTCACGTTGCGCCCGCCCACCACGGTCGACCCGTCGGGGATGTGGGGATCCCAGCGCGGGGCGATCGAGATGATGCGCGAGTTGACGTCTTCGACCGTGAGCAGGCGCGAGATGACGGGGTTGTCGGGGCGGAACTCGCGCACGGCCTTCGCGACGACGTAGTACGCCATCCGCGAGCCCGAGAACGGCGTCGCGATCGCGACGACGCGGTCGACGCGGCCCTCGACGTCGTCCTGCGCGAGCACGTGCTTGCCGATGAGGCCGCCCTTCGAGTGCGCGACGATCGCGACGTCGTGCAGGTCGAGCTCGCGGATGCGGCGCCACACGATGTCGGCCGACTCGGGGATGGGGCGGTGGTTGAACCCGAGGCCGGGCACGGTGAACACCGGATGCCCCGCCGCGTTGAGCGCATCGGCCACGAGCCGCAGGTAGTGCCACGTCTCGTACACGCCCGGCGCTACCACGACGGGGCGCTTGTCGCCCTCGGCGTAGTGCGGCGGCACGGGCCACGCGCGCGCCGCGCGGGCGCGGAATCGCATCGCGTTCGGGAAGTCGCCCGCGATCGCGAGGGCGTGCCGCCGGAACGACGGATGCGGGCGCTGCTCGCTCATGACACCTCCCCCTCGAGGCTACGCGCGCCCGGCGACACGGCGCTGGGGGCTTGCGCCCGCGCCGCCAACCGTCGCTCGAGTGCCGCGCGCCGCCCCGCGGGTCAACGCGCACCGCACCACCACCGTTGGTTGAGTGCAGCGCCCCGCCCCCGCCGGTCGACGCGCACCGCACCACCACCGTCGGTTGAGTGCAGCGCCCCGCCCCCGCCGGTCGACGCGCACCGCACCACCACCGTTGGTTGAGTGCGGCGCGCCGCGCCGGAGGCGCGACGCACCGCGTATCGAAACCCTCGCACCCCCTGGTGCGAGAAGCGGCAGGAGTCCTGCACCCCCACGTGATCAGGCCCGGGGGTTTCGATACGCCGCTGCGCGGCTACTCAACCAGCGGTGAAAGCGGGCCCCGCGGCTACTCAACCAGCGTGAGAGCGGTTCCCCGCGGCCGCTCAACCAGCGGGAGCGCCCCACACCGCCCGCGCCACCGCATCCGGGTTCGTGTACTGCACGACGTGCGGGCCGGGCACTTCGACGTACGGCGCCGCGGCGCGCGCCGCGAGCGTGCGCCCCCACTTCCCCGACACGATCGGGTCGCGGTCGCCACGCACGACGACGACGGGCATGCTGAGCCCGCCCACACGCTCCTCGAGCGCGTCGTCGAGCACGAGCGACAGCTGACGGATCGTGTACGCGGGACCCGCGCGGAACACGTAGTCGCTGAACACGATCCCGTTGACGGCGAGCGGCTCGCGCGTGCCGTCGAGCAGCAGCCGGCCGATCGCCTGCGCGGCGGTGCGACGCGACGGCTCCATCGTGGGCCCGACGAGCACGATGCGCGACACGAGCTCCGGATGCCGCTGCGCGAGCGACACGGCGACCTGCGCACCCATCGAGTGGCCCACGACGACCACCTCGGGGGCCGAGAGCGTGCGGATGAACGCGGCCACGGCATCCGCGTGGTCGGCGAGGCTCACATGCCGCTTCGGGTCGGGGGCCGCGCCGTAGCCCGGCAGGTCGACGAGGTGCACGGTGCCGTCGTCGATGAGCCGGGATGCGAGCGGCCGGAAGTAGCGCGACGAGACACCGATGCCGTGCACGAGCACGAACGCCGGGCCGTCGGGGATGCCGCGCTCGGGCAGGCGCGTGACGGCGACCCGGAGGCGCTCGTACTCCTCGTGCGTCGTGACGAAGAGCGTGCCGCGGAAGCGGCGGCGGCGCTCACGGGGCATGTGATCGATGCTATGTCGCCAGCAGCTCGCGCACGCGCGGCACCACGACGCCGCCGTAGAGCTCGATCGTGTGCATGAGGCGCTCGTGCGGCACCGTGCCGGATGCGTACTTGAAGTCGAAGCGCTGCACGCCGAGCGTGCGCACGGTCGCCGCGATCTTCTGCGCGACGGTCTCGGGGCTTCCGACGTACTGGGATCCGTGCTGCACCTCGAGCTCGAACGAGTCGCGCGTGATGGGTCCCCAGCCGCGCTCGCGCCCGATCCGCTCCGCCATCGTGCGGTAGTGCGGCCACGCGATCTCGATCGCCTCCTCGTCGGTGTCGGCGATGAAGCCGGGCGAGTGCACGCCCACGGGGAGGTCGTCGGCGCCGAGCTGCGCGAGGGCGCGGTGGTAGAGGTCGACGTAGGGCGCGAAGCGCGCCGGGTCGCCGCCGATGATGGCGAGCGCGAGCGGGAAGCCGTAGCGCGCCGCGCGCACGACCGACTCGGGGCTGCCGCCCACGCCGACCCACGTGCGGATGGGGCCGCCCTCGGTCTTGGGGAACACATCCGCGTCGACGAGCGGGGCGCGCGTCGTGCCCTGCCACGTGACCGGCTTCTCCTTGAGCAGCTCGGCGAGCAGGTCGATCTTCTCCTCGAAGAGCACCTCGTAGTCGTGCAGGTCGAAGCCGAACAGCGGGAACGACTCGGTGAACGAGCCGCGGCCGAGGGTGATCTCGGCGCGTCCGTTCGACACGGCGTGGAGCGTCGAGAAGCGCTCGAACACGCGGACGGGGTCGTCGGATGACAGCACGGTCACAGCCGTCGAGAGCTTGATGCGCTCGGTGCGGGCTGCGATCGCCGCGAGCAGGATCTCGGGCGAGCTGACGGCGAAGTCGTCGCGGTGGTGCTCGCCGATGCCGAACACGTCGACGCCGAGCTTGTCGGCGAGCACGCCCTGCTCGACCGTGTTGCGGATCACCTGGGCGTACGGGAGGCGGTTGCCGTCGGCGTCGACCGTCACGTCGCCGAAGGTGTCGAGGCCGAGTTCGAGCTGCTGCGTCATGGTCGATGCAACTGCATAGACCTCGCGCGCATTCCGCGTGACTATACGGCCTGCGGGTACCGCACCGCGGGGGTCGGCACGTCGCCCGTCGAGGTGAGCTCGCTGCGCAGCGCGTGGCTCGCCACCTTGAGCTCGAGCTCGTCGGTCAGGAGGGCCGCGAGGTCGATGAGCGACTGCAGCTGCCCGTCGCCGAGCGTGCGCGCCTTGAAGTCGACCACTGAGATGACGCCCACGTTGTAGCCCTGCGGCGACTTGATGGGCACGCCCGCGTAGAACCGCATCCCGAATTCGCCCGTCACGAGCTCGTGCTCCGACGAACGCGGGTCGAGCAGGCAGTTCTCGACGACCCACGGCTCGTCGTGCGCGACGACCGACGAGCACAGTCCGTCCTCGCGGGCGAGGCTCGAGAGCTCGGATGCGCGAGGAAGCGGATGTCGTCGTGCTCGATCATGCTGACGATCGCCACGGGCGTCTCGGCCACGCGACGCGCGAGGTTCGCGACGCGCTCGAACACCTCGTCGCCGGGCCGCGCGTACGGCTGGTAGCGGTGCACGGCGTTCATGCGCGCCGTCTCCTCGATCGGCACGGGCGCGGGGCGGTTGCGGTGGCGGCCCGCGTCGTCGACGATGATCTGCCGCAGCGCGAGCTGCACGTCCCGCATGGGCGGCCGCTGCGCGGGGTCGCGCTGCAGCATCGCCGTGAGGAGGCTGCGCCATGCGGTGCTCAGGTCGGCCGGCACGACGGGGTCGGTCTTGAGGCGGGATACGGCGGATGCCGACGGGTCGCCCGGGTACTCGATGTGCCGCGTGAAGCACTCGAGCAGCACGAGTCCGAGCGAGTACACGTCGGATGCGGGCCCCACGAGGTCGCGGAGCACCTGCTCGGGGCTCAGGTACGCGGCCGTGCCGGTCGTGTTGGTCTCCTCGGGGCCGAGCGCGGCGGCCGCGTCGAAGGCGATGCCGAAGTCGGTGAGGCGGGCGCGCGTGCGCACGTCACTCGTGCCGTAGTCGACGAGCATGACGTTGCTGGGCTTCAGGTCGCGGTGCACGACGCCCCGCGTGTGCACGTAGTCGAGGGCCTCGGCGAGGTCGTACCCGATCTCGGCGATAGCACGCGGCGCGAGCTCGCCCGTCTTGATCGCCTCCTCGAGGTCGGGCCCGTTGACGAGCTCCATGATGAGGAACGGATGCGGCTCCTCGGGGACGGAGTCGTCGATGCCCGCGTCGAGGAGCGTGACGATGCCGTGGTGGTTGAGCGAGGCGAGCATCCGCAACTCCGCCGTGAAGACGGGCGTCGCCTCGGTGCCGGCGGGGATCGCTGCGAAGAGCTTGAGCGCGACCTCGCGCCCGAGCTGCTCGTCGCGTGCCCGGTAGACCTTCGCCATGCCGCCGCGGCCGATGAGGTCGGCGGGCCGATACCGCCCTTTGAGCATTACGTCGGCATAGGAACCGTACGGACGATCCATATTCCCCACCCCCTTGTCCCCGATGGTACCGGCTGACCGGCCATTTTGAACTATGCCGTCTACCCCTTGACAGGCGACGACATGTGTTCGATGCGTTCGCATGAATATCACCGCGGTGAACGGCGGTTCACACGCGATGAGCGGTCAGAGACCGGCCGCGAGCTCGGCGTAGACGTCGGCGACCTCGGCGTGTCGCGCGAGCGGCGCGGCCTGCCCCGCCCAGAGCGAGAGGAGCTCTCCCTCGTCGCGCTTCGCGGCCTCCGCGCGGAAGGTGCCGGTCGCCCAGTTCTGCGCGGGGAACGGAGCAATCGCATCCGCGTGCTCGATCTCGCGCACGGCGCGGTTCGGGATGCCCCGGGCGAGCCGCCCGCTCATGGCGCGCGTGAGCACGGTGCCGTCATCAGTGGACGAGCGGATGGCGCGGCGGTGCGCCTCGGTGGCGGCCGACTGGCGCGTGGCGAGGAAGGCCGTGCCGACGAGCACGCCGTCGGCACCGAGGGCGCGAGCGGCGGCGACACCGCGGCGGTCGGCGATGCCGCCGGCCGCGATGACGGGCACGCTCACGGCGTCGACGACCTGCGGCACCAGGGCGAGCGTGCCGACGAGCGACTCATCCGCGCGCCGCAGGAACGAGACGCGATGCCCGCCGGCCTCGGCGCCGCTCGCGATGATCGCGTCGACGCCGCCGGTCTCGAGCGCGCGCGCCTCGGCGACGGTCGTCGCCGTGCCGATGACGCGGATGCCGCGGTCGTGCGCGGCCGCCACCACCTCCGGCGCGGGCACGCCGAAGACGACGCTCAGCACCGCCGGGCGAGCCTCGAGCACGGCGTCGAGCTGCTGCTCGGCGGGCGGGAGGAACGCGGCGGGCGGGTTCGGCGGCGTCATGCCGAGTTCGGCATAGAAGGGCGCGAGGGCCGCAGTGACGGCGCCCGCGTCGACCTCAGAGGGCGTCACCTCATCGCCCGTCGGCAGCCAGAGGTTGAGCCCGAAAGGCCGGTCGGTGACGGCCCGGAGCGCTGTCGCCGTCTCGCGGATGCGCTCGGCGGAATATCCGTAGAGCCCGTACTGCCCGAGCCCTCCGAGCTCGCTCACTGCGGCCGTGAGCTCGACGTTCGAAAGCCCCCCGAAGGCGCCGAGCAGGATCGGCTGCCGGATGCCGAGCAGCTCCTCGAGGCGGCCCGTCATCCGTCCGCCTCCGGCAGCTCGGCCCCGCACCGGGCGCACACGGACGCCGGCTCGCGCGACTCGTCGAGGGCGCCGCACTCGGGGCACACGCGCCCGAGCCAGCAGGCGGCGTCGCCCACGGGCTCCGGAAGGCGGATGAAGCCGTCGGTCACGCGTTCGACGCTACTCCCCCGCGTCCGGAGTGTTACGGGGGCGATGCCGACCTAGGTGGTCGAGGAGCGCCGCGAAGCGACGCCTCTCGAGACGACCCCGACGCAGAACCCCGCCCCGTCGGCCCCGCCCTGTCTCCCCCCGCCCTGGGGCCACCCCCGCGTATTGACACCGGGAGCGCTCCCGGGATAGCGTCTCGCACCAACCGGGAGCGCTCCCGGAAATGCCCGAAAACATCCGGACCCGAGCGCATACCGGCGGGCCCCCGCGCCTGAACCTTCACCGACACAAAGGAGTGACCATGAGGACGACCCTGCGCGCACGCACCGCGCTCGGCATCGCCACCATCTCGAGCGTCGCGCTCATCGCGAGCGGCTGCGCCTCGGACGGCGGCAGTGGCGGCGAGGGTGGTGACATCACCCTCACCATCGCCACGTTCAACGACTTCGGCTACACCGACGAGCTGCTCAAGGAGTACGAGGCCGCGAACCCCGGCATCAAGATCGTTCACAACCGCGCCGCCACCAGCAACGACGCGCGAGCGAACTTCTTCCAGAAGCTCGGCGCCGGCTCGGGCCTCGCCGACGTCGAGGCGATCGAGGTGGACTGGCTGCCCGAGATGATGCAGTACTCCGACAAGCTCTTCGACCTCACCGACGCATCCGTCGAGGGCCGCTGGCTCGACTGGAAGACCGCGGCGGCGACGGATGCCGACGGTCGCCTCGTCGGCTACGGCACCGACATCGGCCCCGAGGCGATCTGCTACCGCGCCGACCTGTTCGCAGAGGCCGGCCTCCCGACCGACCGCACCGAGGTCGCCGCCCTGCTCGAGGGCGACTGGGACCGCTACTTCGAGGTCGGCCAGCAGTACGTCGACAAGACCGGCAAGGCCTGGTTCGACTCGGCCGGCGCCACCTACCAGGGCATGAGCAACCAGTTCACCAACTTCTACGAGGAGAACGACGGCACGGTCATCGCCACCGAGAACCCCGACGTCGAGGAGACGTTCCGCGCGGTGCTCGAGGCCTCGGCCGACCTGTCGGCGAAGCTCGGCCAGTGGTCGGACGACTGGTTCGGCGCCCTCTCGACCGGCGAGTACGCCACGATGCTCTGCCCCGGCTGGATGCTCGGCGTCATCTCGGGCAACGCGGCCGACACGACCGGCTGGGACATCGCCGACGTCTTCCCCGGCGGCGGTGGCAACTGGGGCGGCTCGTACCTGACCGTTCCCGCGCAGGGCAAGAACACCGAGGAGGCGAAGAAGTTCGCCGCCTGGCTGACCGCGCCCGAGCAGCAGATCAAGGCGTTCACGAACGCCGGCACCTTCCCGAGCCAGGTCGCCGCCTACGACGACGCCGCGCTCACCGGGTCGATCAACGAGTACTTCAACAGCGCGCCCGTGGGCGAGATCCTCGCCAACCGCGCGAGCGCCGTGAACCCCGAGCCCCCCTTCAAGGGCCCGAAGTACTTCCAGATCAACGACGCCGCACAGCAGGCGCTCACCCGCGTGGAAGAGGGTCAGCAGACCATCGACCAGTCCTGGGAGCAGTTCGTCAGCGAGGTCGAAGCCCTCGGCTGAGGCCGCTGAGCTGAGCTGACACTGAGCTGAGCTAACACTGAGCTGAGCTGACACCCCTGCGGGGGCGGGCACATGGATGGGATGCCCGCCCCCGCACCACACCACCCGACCCTGCACCCGCATCCGCACCCGCACGCGGGCGGGCACCCACGCACCGAGGACTCTCCATGACCACGCACACCGCCGCACCGCCGCGGCGCCCGCGCGGCGGCTCACCGCTCACGGGCCGGCAGCGCTTCGCCAACTTCAGCTACAAGGCGACGCCCTACGTCTACATCTCGCCGTTCTTCATCCTGTTCGCGATCGTCGGCCTGTTCCCGCTGCTCTACACGGCCTACGTGTCGCTGCACCAGTGGAGCCTCATCGGGGGCGACGGCGGCTGGATCGCCTTCGACAACTACGCGGCGGTCCTCGGCGACAAGAAATTCTGGATCGCGCTCCGCAACTCGGTGAGCATCTTCCTGCTCTCCTCGGTGCCGCAGATCATTTTCGCGCTGCTCATCGCATCCGCTCTCGACACCAACCTCCGCGGCAAGACCTTCTGGCGGATGGGCGTGCTGCTTCCCTACGTCGTCGCACCCGTCGCGGTGGCCCTCATCTTCGGGCAGCTGTTCGCCGACCAGTTCGGTGCGATCAACAACCTGCTCGGCACGTTCGGCATCCCGCCCGTGCGCTGGCACGTCGACCCGCTCGCGAGCCACGTGGCGATCGCGACGATGGTGAACTTCCGCTGGACCGGCTACAACTCGCTCGTGCTGCTCGCCGCGATGCAGGCGATCCCGCGCGACTACTACGAGGCGGCCGTCATCGACGGCGCGGGGCGCATCCGGCAGTTCCTGTCGGTGACGATCCCCGGCATCCGCCCCACCCTCATCTTCGTCATCATCACCTCGACGATCGGCGGCCTGCAGATCTTCGACGAGCCGCGCCTTTACGACCAGTTCGGCCAGGGCGGCTCCGACTCGCAGTGGCTGACGCTCACCCTCTACCTCTACAACCTCGGCTGGGACCGCTTCGACTTCGGCAAGGCCTCGGCGGTCGCGTGGCTGCTGTTCCTCGTGATCGCGATCTTCGGCCTCGTGAACCTGCTGCTCTCGCGCCGCATCTCGACGGAAGGAACCCGCTGATGTCCGCCGGACCCGCACCCGCGCCCGTGCTCTCCCCCGCGCAGCTCGCGCGCAACCGCCGTCGACGGATGCGTCGGCTCACGGTCGCGCAGCGCAAGCCCGGCATCCTGGGCTACGCCTTCCTCGGGGCGGTGCTGCTCATCAGCATCCTGCCGCTGTACTGGTCGTTCCTCGTCGCGTCGGGCGACTCGACGTCGGCGCGCGACCCGAACCTCTCGTGGTTCCCGGGGGCGCACTTCATCGAGAACGCGTACGCCGCGATCACGAACCCGGCCGTCAACTTCTGGAAGGCGCTCGGCAACTCGCTCTTCGTCTCGGTGACGGTGTCGGCCTCCGTCGTGTTCTTCTCGACGCTCGCCGGCTACGCCTTCGCGAAGCTCAAGTTCAAGGGCCGCGGGCCGCTGCTCGTGTTCATCGTCGCGACGATGGCGGTGCCGACGCAGCTCGGCGTCGTGCCGCTCTACCTGCTCATGGCCCAGTTCGGCTGGATCGACAGCATGCAGGCGATCATCGTGCCGGCGCTCGTGAACGCGTTCGGGGTGTTCTGGATGACGCAATACATCTCGCAGGCGATCCCCGACGAGATCATCGAGGCGGCCCGTGTCGACGGTGCGAGCGCGTTCCGCTCGTTCTGGTCGATCGCCCTGCCGATCGCGCGGCCCGCCGCGACGATGCTCGCCCTCTTCACCTTCGTGGCGACGTGGACGAACTTCTTCTGGCCGTTCATCGTGCTCACGCCGCAGAACCCGACGCTGCCGGTGGCGCTCTCGCTGCTGCAGGCGAACTACTTCGTCGACTACTCGGTCGTGCTCGCGGGCACGCTCGTGGCGACCGTGCCGCTGCTCGTGCTCTTCGTGGTGGCCGGCAAGCAGCTCGTGACGGGCATCATGCAGGGGGCGGTGAAGGCGTGAGCTCGCTCTCCTCTCCCGCTCTGTCCTCCCTTCCTCGCGACTTCGTGTTCGGGGCCGCCACCGCCGCCTTCCAGATCGAGGGCGCCGCGTGGACGGATGGCCGCCGCGACTCGATCTGGGACGCCTTCTGCCGCGTGCCCGGCGCCGTGATCAACGGCGACGACGGGTCGGTCGCGTGCGACCACTACCACCGCTACCCGGAGGACGTCGCGCTCATGAAGCAGCTCGGGCTCGACGCCTACCGCTTCTCGATCTCGTGGGCGCGCGTGGTGCCGGATGACGTGGCAGTGAACTCCGCGGGGCTCGCGTTCTACGACCGGCTGGTCGACTCGCTGCTCGAGGCCGGCATCCGTCCGTGGCCCACGCTCTACCACTGGGACCTGCCGCAGGCGCGGGAGGAGCTCGGCGGCTGGCCGGCGCGCGACACGGCGGAGCGGTTCGTCGAGTACGCGCTCGCCGTGCACGGTGCGCTCGGCGACCGGCTCGACACCTGGACGACTTTCAACGAGCCCTGGTGCTCGTCGTTCCTCTCCTACACGGCGGGGGCGCACGCGCCCGGGCGCCGATCGAAGGAGGACGGCGTGGCCGCGGGGCATCACCTGCTCCTCGCGCACGGCCTGGCCGCGCGCGAGTTGAAGGCCGCGGGGGCTGCACAGGTGGGCATCACGCTCAACCTCGCGCCTGTGCGCCCCCTGCGCGCCGACGACCCGGGCGACCTCGACGCCGTGCGCCGCATCGACGGGCAGTTCAACCGCTTCTTCCTCGACCCGCTGTTCCGGGGTGAGTACGCACAGGACCTGCGGGAGGATCTCGCGGGCCTCGGTCTCGAGAACGTCGTGCACAGCGGCGACCTCGACGTCATCCGCGACTCGGCCGACTTCCTGGGCGTGAACTACTACCACGGTGAGACGGTGTCGGTGCTGCCGCCTGTGCAGGAGCAGAGGCAGGAGGCGCCGACCGAGCGCGAGACCGGCTCGCCGTTCCCCGCCGACGAGGGAATCCACTGGCATCCGACGGGCACCGCGGTGACGTCGATGGGCTGGGAGATCGAGCCCGACGGCCTCGTCGAGCTGCTCGAGCGTGTGCAGCGCGACTACACGGGCCCCGCCGGCATCCCCGTGTTCGTGACCGAGAACGGGGCCGCGTTCGACGACGAGGTCGCCGCCGACGGCTCGGTGCCGGATGCCGACCGCGTCGGCTTCCTGCGCGGCCACCTCGAGGCGGTCGCGGAGGCGCGCTCGCGCGGTGTCGACGTGCGCGGCTACTTCTACTGGTCGCTGCTCGACAACTTCGAGTGGGCGTGGGGGTACGAGAAGCGGTTCGGGCTCGTGCGGGTCGACTACGGCACGCAGCAGCGCACGCTCAAGCACTCGGCGCTCGCCTACCGCGAGCTCATCGCGGGCGCGCGTGCCGCATCCGCGGGGGCGTCGGGCCCGTCTGCTTCGGGCGCGTCGGTACGCTGATCCGGTGGCCAAGCCGACGACAGCCTCGCGTCGCCCCACCCTCGAGATGGTGGCCGCCGAGGCGGGGGTGACCCGTTCGACGGTGTCGCGTGCCCTCAACGGCGAGCCGGATGTGTCTGCCGCCACGATCGAGCACGTGCGGCAGGTGGCGGCGCGCATGGGCTACGTGCCGAACCGCGCGGCGAAGTCGCTCGCCTCGGCGCGGTCGATGGCGATCGCGCTCGTGATCCCGGAGCCCGGGCAGCTCGCGCTCGCCGACCCGCACCTCATCTCGATCATGGCGGGGGTGTCGCGGCGCATCGAGCAGTCGGACTACCTGCTCAACCTCATGGTGTCGGGCGGCACGGGCTCGGCGGGTGCGGATGCCGCGCTCGGCTCGAAGCTGCAACGCTACCTCTCGAGCGGCGTGGTCGACGGCGTGCTCATCGCGTCGCAGCACACGCGCGACGAGTGGCTGCTGCACCTGCACGACACCCTGCCGGTCGTCTTCGGCGGTCGCCCCTCGGCCCAGACCGACCCCCCGAACTACTTCATCGACGTCGACAACCGCGGCGCCGCCGCCGCGGCCGTGCAGCACCTCGTGTCGCTCGGCCGCCGTCGCATCGCGACGATCACGGGTCCCGCCGACATGTCGGCCGCATCCGACCGCCTCGAGGGGTGGCGGGACGCGTTGGGCTCGGCAGGGTTGCCCGCCGACCTGGAGATCCCGGGCGACTTCACCGCCGCATCCGGAACCGGGGGCGTTTCTCGGTTGCTTTCGTCTGCGCCGGACGTGGACGCGATCTTCGCCGCGAACGACGTGATGGGCGCGGCCGCGGTCGCCGCGCTGCTGGATGCGGGCCGCCGCGTGCCCGAGGACGTGGCCGTAGTCGGTTTCGACGACTCCTCCGCGGCGCTCACCGCGCGTGTGCCCCTCACGACCGTGAACCAGCCGTCGGAGCGCATGGGCGAGCTCATGGCCGACACCCTCCTCCGCATCCTCGCGGGTGAGAATGTGCCGGTGTCGACGGTGGTGGAGTCGCGCCTGGTGCGGCGGGCGTCGGCGTAGTCACGGCCACCATTAGGAGCTGGCCTGCGAATACCCGGGCGTTCTCATCACCTTCGCGGCACCCGCGTTCCGTCGGCGCCGACGCTCAATTGCTGCCTTGACCGGGCGCGACACCCGGTAGAGGCTCCAGCGCGCTCGGTGCCGGCCAACCTTTCGGTACACGCGCGACCAGTACCAGCGTTCGGCTCCAGCCTTGATTGGCCATAGGACCGCGGGGGCGACGAAGCCCGCTAGCACGAGCCACAAGGCCGGATCCTCCCATGCGCTGCCGACGTCCGGGTGCCCAAGCCTGTAGCTGATCCCAGCTAGTGCACCGGCTGTTGAAGTGACCACGAGGAGCAGAGCCGACATGCGGTAGACCCACTGGCGCGATATCAGCAGCCACACAACCACGCCGATCGCACCTACTGCCAGCCAGAGGATGGCCTCGGGACTTTCAAGCCAACGCTGTGTCTGCCGAAGCAGCTCGATGCCCTGGACGTCGGCGGGAATGAGTGCGATGAGCGGTTCTCCGAATATTCGCATGAACACGCTCGTGGCGAGCGCCGACAGGATCGACACAAACACCACGCCGATGGCCCTAGACATAGCTCATTATGAGAAGAGACCTCCGACATCCGCTGCTGGCGCGCCGCCGCGCGACCGCCGTCTCGGAGACCCCAATCCCGATACACCTGCGGGCCTACTGCTGTTTGACTGCGCAGCGTTCAGCAGCGCGTGTCGAGATCTGATCCAGGTGTAGCTGCCACCACAAAGCGGGGATTCGCCGCCAGGCTCCCGTCGCTAGCGTCAGGCCATGGCAGACCTCACCCCTGCGCAACTCGCCCTCGAACTGGGCGTCACCGCTAAGCGCGTCCGCACGATCCTCCGCGCTCGCTACGGCACACTGCCATCGCACGAGACCCGCTGGCAGCTCACCGACGAGCAGGCCGCGCACGTCCGCGCTGAGCTGGCAGGCAAGGCTAACGACTCAGACGCATGGCCCTTGGAACCCGGAGACGTCGTACTCCGCCGCGAGCTTCACGAGCGCTTCGGCGGCTCACGCCAGAACGGGATCGTCACGCTGCCGGGCCAGGACGACATCCTGATCTTCTCCGGCTCGGGCGGGTCAAGCCACGGCTACGCGGTTCACGAGGGATACCGCGAGGACGGTTCCTTCGGCTACACCGGCGAGGGCCAGGTCGGCGACCAGGAGTTCCTGCGTGGCAACAAGGCGATCCGCGACTCCGCCGCCAACGGCAAGCGGCTTCAGCTCTTCACGGTCGAGGGAACGCGAGCCCAGTACGTCGGCGAGTTCACCACGGGCGAGCCCACCTACCGCGTCGAGACCATTCCGGATCGCAACGGCAGCCCGCGGAAAGGCATCATCTTCAACCTCGTTCCCGTGAGCGCTGACATGTCGCTCCTGGGCGAGCCCGAGGGGCCGCTGCTCAACGGTGCCGAGGTGCTGTCGTGGATGCCGCCGGACGCCTCCGACATCGTCATCGCGCAGACCGAAGAGGCGCCGCCAGGCGAACGCGTGGTGTCGCGCATCGAGATGCAACTGCAGGCGGACTTCGGCGAGTGGTCGCGCGAACGGAACGATCCGCCGTCGCGACTTCTCCTGCGATCCGACGGCGCCACCATCGAACCCGATCTCTACCTCGCAGGGTCTGGCTTCATCGTCGAGGCGAAGAAGTCGATCAGCCGCAATCTCGTACGGACGGCGATCGGGCAGGTCCTGGACTACACGCATGTTGCCGAGCGACACGGAACGGCCGCACGGCCAATGGTGTTGCTCCCCGGCCGCCCCGCCCCCGACCTGATGACCCTCATGTCGAAGCTCGGCATCACGGTCGCGTTCCGCGGTGACGGTGACTTCGAGGTAGTGGAGCCCGCTAGCGCTGACTAAGCAGCCGGACAAACGGCACGTCGGGCTCCGCCCACTCGACACTCTCAAGGTCAGCGGGGTCGAGCCACTGGAGTTGATCGTGGTCGGTGCTGTGGGTGGGTAGTTCGGCCTGCGCGGTGGCGCGGTAGCAAGTCAGCCGGATGATTCGTTCACCAACGATCGTGTCGTGCGTGCCGAGCGAGGTCCCGACTCGGATGCGGGCGCCGAGCTCCTCAAGAATCTCGCGCTCAAGGGCCGCCGCCGGCTGCTCGCCCGGCTCGACCTTGCCACCCGGGAATTCCCACGCCCCGCCCGCGGCAATATCCGAGCGGCGCCTGCACGCAAGCACACGGCCGTCCTCGAGGGTCAACACCGCGGCGACGACCTCGAGAACCTTCACGCGGTTCAGTATGTCGGGGCGGGAGCCGCGCCGCGCCTCCGAGCCCGCTACGACGTGGGCGCGCGGCCGCGAGCGAAGCGAACGATGATCGCCGACAGCAGCACAACCACCGCGATCACGATCGCCGTGATCCCGATACCGGTGCTCTCCGGCTCCCCTGCCAGTCGCCCGACGGCCAGCCAGCTCAGCCCCCACGTGAGCGCAAGCGCCGGCGCGACCCGCCCGCGGCTGAACGACGCGATTGCCACCCCGATCAGCCCGACGACGACGAGCACCACGATGCCGACCGGAGTGGCGGCGTCGCCCCACGCATCCGGTGCGATGTCCGTCAGGAACGCCGTTGTATTCGCGACAGTCGCGAGCGTCACCCAGCCGAGGTGCAGCCCGTTGGCGCCATCGATGAGGAGCGAGTCGAGCACTCCCCCGCCGGCCTCGCGGGTGCCCACCGCGATCCGGAAGATGATGCAGAGCACGACCAGCAGGGCGACGATGCCGATCACGGTGAGCAGCAACGTCGTGAACTGCGCGAACACGAGCCACAGCCCGTTGAGCACCATGCTGAGCGCGATCCACCACCCGAGCGCGCGCTGCCGTTCGCTGGCGCGCTGGCCCGGCAGCGCCTGCCGCACCGTGTAGGCGAGCAGTCCGACGTAGATGACGCTCCAGATCGAGAACGCCTGCTGCGCCGGCGCGAGGAAGCTGTACTCGGCGCTCAGCTTGCCGTCTTGCAGGTCTTCTACGGGCGTGCCCCCGAAGATACCTGTGCCGACGAGCGCGGCGATGATCATGAACGCGGCCGCTGAGATGACCGCGACCTGGCGGGCGATGTCGGACGGGCGGGATGTTCGCTCGATCATGGTTCGACGGTATGGGGCACGATCGGATGCGTCAGGGGCCTTGACACGAATCGGACCAAGGTGGCCGGCGTCCACCCCGTGGGAGACAACCGGGTAGGTGCGCCGCAGCACACACGCATAGTTGGCACAACCGAACTCGCAGCCCGCCGATGGCTACCGGTCGAGTCCATCGTCGAAGCGGCCTCTGCGGCGTCTTCGCCACGGTACGAAGAGCGAGCAGACCTCGGTCGCGGACTCGTCTGACCAGAGCGGGCAGAAGAGGTCAGAGCTTCCACGCTCCCGGAACCGCACGCGCGTAGTCGCCGACGCCGATCGCCTCGAAATGTCGCTTCGCGGCCTTGATCTTGGCCAGCTCGGTCGGCCGAAGTTTCGAGTCGTCGAGCGTGCTCTTCGTTTCGCGGATCATGTAGATCCGGTCCTCGCCGTCCTCCTGCTTGATGATCGCCCAGTCGGGGTTGTAGGGGCCGACCGGGGTGTCGATCTTGAACTTCGCGGGCAGCTTCATGAACAACTTGATGTCCTCGCGGGAGTCGAGTAGCTCTGCGAACTTACGCTCCACGTCCGAGTCGAAGACGACGTAGTCAAAGTCGGTCTTCTGGGTGTGCTGCACCTTGTACATCTGGTCGAGGAAGCGCTCCTTTTCCTCCTCACCGTCCCGCTGCAGCTCACGTAGCTCGTAGACCGAGCCCGCGATCCGCTCGTACTGGATGCCGTCGACCACGATCTTCGCCAGCTCACTTTGGAGGGCGCGCTTGGCCATCGAGATGAAGTCGTTGGGGTTGCCAATGAACTCACCCAGTCGCTCGCTGCCGATCAGGATGTCGACGATGGTCTTGCGGGTGAGGGAGGTAGTCTCCTGCAACTCGGTAACGATGTCGGGCAGGTCATAACTGCCCTTGAGATCGGCTGAGCGGGTGCTGAGTTCCTCGCCCTTCGCCCCGCCGCGAAGCACCTTTACTCCGGCGCGGGTGACCTGGATGCGCAGCGGGTCGATCTCGGGCGCTTCACGGATCGCCCGGATGGCGTTCTCAATCAATTGCTCGCGCTCGACCCTGACGCGGTAGGTGGTTCTCTGACTGATGGTCTCCCAAAATTCCTCGAACCCCGGGGTGGAGTAGAGCCGCTTATTGAGCACGCGCGCTTGACGCTTGCCAACCGGCTTGACGTACTTGCCGATGTTCGCGCGCTCGACCAGCTCGATGATCATCGCCTCAGCCCAGGCGAAGTCGACAGGCAGGTCGAGCGTGAAGCCGAGCTGGCTCGGCTGGAACTTCGAGGTGACGACACCGTCCTCGTCGATGAAGCCATGGCCTTTGAGGTGCTCCCATACGAGGAGGGAGCGCTGATAGCCGAACAGGTGGTCGGTGATCGCACCGTTCGTGTCCTGCAGCGGAATCTTCGAGAACTCGGCCTTGCGCACCCGGCCGATCTCAACCCCGGCGTCCTTGTACTCGCGCTGGAGTGCATCCGCGAACTTCGTGTAGGACTCGTTCGCCACGACCGTCAGAGTCGCGACGCCACGGTCAGCGACACGGGTGTACCCGTCGTGGGTCTTGGCGACAGGCAGACGAAGGCCACGGCCGAGGGTCTGACGACGCTCAACCTCTTTGCCCATTTCGCGCAGGGTGCAGATCTGGAATACGTTCGGGTTGTCCCACCCCTCACGCAGGGCAGAGTGACTGAAGATGAATCGCACGGGCTCGTTCTCATCAAGCAGTCGAGCCTTGTCCCGCATGATCAGCTCATAGGCGTCGTCATCGGCCTTGGTCGTGCCGGACGAATCCTGGAAGGTCGTCGTCTTGCCGCGCTTGATCTGGGAAAAGTACGCGCGGCGAAGCTCACTCGGCGCCTGCGGCAGCAGCTCCTGGTAACGCGAAGACCTCGCGCGCTCCTCGGCGAAGACCTCGTCGAACCACTGCACGAATTCGCCATTCGCGTCATCGTTGTTCCTGCCGACGCCCAGGTAACCGGCGACCTTATCAACGAAGAAGAGGCTGAGCACCTTGATACCCTTGGCGCGCAGCATCGACTCCTTGCGCAGGTGCTCGCGGACGGTCTCGCGGATCATCTCCTTGTAGATCGCACCGGCGGAGGCACCAATACTCTCGCCCTCATAGAGGAAGCCGTGCGAGGTGAGGTCGACGTAGGCGGGCTCGATGCTCATCTCGTTGATGCGCCAGCCCCCGTAGATCGGGTTGTTCGTCAAGCGCACATCCGACAGTTCCTGGTGTTGCTTCACGCTCACGACCCGGCGCTCGAGCGAGCCGTCGACCTTGCGGCACGAAAGCTCCAGGCGGGCCGACCACGACGGCTCGCGCCGCACCTCAACCAGCTTGATATACGGTGTCGCGTCCGCGCCCTCCTGGGCCACCTCGGCCACAACGATCTGCTTCACCAACCCGAGGTCGTGGGCATCCACCGGGTCAAGCCGGAAGACGACGTTGCGTTGCTTCTTGTGGGTCGCGCTGTAGCGCAAAGTAAAGACCGGATCGAGTTCGCCCACCGCCGACTGCGAGAGCTGCGACTCCATGTTCTGCGGCTCATCCATGATCACGACCGGATGGGTCGCCTTCAGGTAGTCGATCGGCCGCAGCCCGTTCAGCTTGTCGCGCGTCTGATGGATAATGCGGGTGTTCTTGTCACCGCGGATCGAGTCGATCGTCATGATCAGCACCTGCACGTTTGTGGATGTCGCGAACGACTGCACCTCCTCGGCGCTCTTGCCGCTGTAGATCGAGGCATCAAAGGTGACGCCCCGCGGCTTGTAGAGCTTCTCGAAGTGCTCGCGCATGAGCCGGATGCTCGTGCTGACGCCCTCACGAATCGCCACGCTCGGCACAAGGATCACGAACTTCGTGAAGTTGTAACGTACGGCCAGCTCGAAGATCGTGCGGAGGTAGACATACGTCTTGCCCGTGCCGGTCTCCATCTCGATATCGAAGTCAAGCGCGTCGCCCGAAAGCGACGGCGCGACCTCGAGGCCATTTCGATCCTGCACACGCTGCAGGTTCGCGAGGATCAGGTCGCGATCGAGCACCAGGCTGTTGCCGACTGCACCTACCTCCTGCGTGAGGTCGATATCGAGGGGCGCCTGATCCGAGTCGGGCAACACTGCCGTACCACGCAGGGTCGTGACCAGATTCTCCGCATCCTTCGGTTGCCCGTCGAACAGGTCAACCACGGACGCGATCGCATCCAGCTGGTACGGCTGACTGGCGTCGAACTGAAACCCTGATCCGCTCATCACGCCGTCCAGACCTCGATGCCTTTGCTCTTCGCGAGCTGGGACATGTTGGTCTTGAGTTCGTCGTCGCCCTGGAAAGCATCCTCGAGCACGATGATCCTCGTCGGCGCTTCATCAACGAGCGCTCGGAGCTGCTCAAGTGTCGGCTTGACGTGCTCGTTTAGGTATGCCAGCACTGCGACGTCACCGTCTCGGTCGCGCACAAGCCGGACTTCGAGTGCGCCGATCTCCGCAGACGAGACGGCCTCGGTCAGCGAGTAGCCCTGCTTGAGCAGGATCTCGGTGAGCAGCTCATCGGCAGTCGCATCGTCGGTTGCGCTATCGCGAAGGCTGAGGAGATGCTGCTGCAAAGCGTCTTCCTCGACCTCGCTAGACAACCGCCATTTCGCGAAGTTGGTGTCCGAGAGTTTGTAGGAGCGGAATCCAATGTCGAGCGGGGGACCTCCATCGACCTGAAGCTGGTTCTTTCGCGTGCCGGCGAGCGAATCGCCAGCCTTATCGATACGCCGACGCGCGAGATCTGCAATTGTGCCTCCGGTCCCGTCGCCCACGGGCTCTGGCAACTGGACCTGAATATGACGACGTCGACCCGAGTCCCTCAAGTTGGCTGACATCACAGCGTGCGCGGTCGTCGCCGACCCCGAGAAGAAGTCAAGAATCAACGCGTCTTCGTCGGGGCGCGTGAAGACAGCGACGAGATACTCGATCAGACCGAGGGGTTTCGGGTAGGAGAACGTCAACCCCCATGAGGCAAGAAGCGAGCTGTTCTGCTTGGTCGTCCCGAGATTCCGGAGGACAGACAGGACATGACCCTGATCTTCCGCGCGGCGCTTCATCATGTAGATCGCACCCGTATCCCTCAGCTCGAACCACGTCTCGCGGCCATCCGCGTCGTCGATGGGTGAGCATCCGTTGCGGATGAATAGATCAAGCAAGTTCCGAGAACTCCAACCGCTACGCACGCGTGCAGGAGTTACGACCTTCCCATTCTCGACGAGGATCTCGTCCAACACGTGCGGGTACGAGTCCTCCCTAATGCCAATCCGACCGGAGGTAAAATTCGCAGGGAAGCCCACGGGCAGCTCGACCTCAGAAGGCGGGTTCGCCGGACCATTCTTCGTGATCGAGTTCTCAATCAGTTCGCGGTACAGCTTGCTCTCTTCGCCGATGTTGGGGTCGATCACAGTCGGGCGCGCAAACTTCGATGTGTTCCGGGCGTAGGCGAGCACGTACTCGTGGACGCCCTTGATCTTGCTCTGCTGGTCGACGTTGCCGTCGTTGAGCCACACGAACTGAGCAATGAGGTTGTTCTCTCCAAACACCTCGTCACAGAGCCGACGCAGCTGCGCCTGTTCGACGTCATTGATCGAGATCAGAATCACGCCATCGTCCGTCAGCAAGTTGCGAGCAAGTTTGAGACGCGGGTACATCATGTTCAGCCAGGCCGAATGGTAGTGAGGATTATCCGAGGTATTCTTCGCGATGGTGCTCTTGGCGTTGCCGTCATCACCGATCAGCCCGGCGTACTCCAGGTAGGTCTGGAGCCCTTCGCGGTAATTATCCGGGTAGACGAAGTCCTTGCCGGTGTTGTACGGAGGGTCGATGTAGATCAGCTTGATCTTCGCGTGGTAGTGCTTCTGTAGGATCTTGAGCACTTCGAGATTGTCGCCCTCGATGAAGACGTTCTGCGTCGTGTCCCAGTCCTTCGAGTTTTCGAAGTCAGGACGCAGCGTCGCCGTGGTCGGCTCCTGTGCCGCGCGTAGCGCGCGCCTCTTGCCGGGCCAGAATAGTCCGAACCGCTCGCTGGTCTCGACTGCGTCACCGTCGAGCAGCTCCTTCAGCTTCTCGACGTCCACCTTGCCATCTGCGATGGCCTCGGGAATCAAGAAGGCAAGCTGCGCTGCCAACTCGGTCCGGAAGTGCGGGGTCGTCGCTGGTGTCTCGTGCACGTCTCAGAGTCTCCCACGCCGCGACGACGACACATGTGTCGCCGAGCGCTCGTGCCTACTGCCGTACGCTTCCCACTATGCCGACGACACCACCGTCCTGGGACCCGCAAAGCTACTTCAAAGCTTGGGAGCGTTCGGTCGATAGTTGGGCGAGACTTGAGGAAGAGCTCAAGAACGTCGAATGGGTGTCTGACGGAAGAAAACTAGTTTGGCGGGGCGTTCACGACAGCAGTTACGGCTTATTAAGTTCAGCTTACCGCTGGCTGAAGCGCCACGACAATAGGATCCCTTCGGAAGCACGGTTGCGCGACCTAGAGTCCAAATTGCTGACCATCTCCCGGACCACTTGGCCGGATAGGGGGGGCAGCGCCCTGGAAACATTGGCACATATTCAACACTATGGTGGCCCTACGCGGCTGATCGATGTCAGCCATTCCGTGGAAGTTGCGGTGTTTTTTGCGACGGAGCAGAGATTCGATAAGGACACTCATAAGCCTCTCGAGGATGTCGATGGGCGGCTCTTTGCATTCCAGTCTGACGATCGGGTTATCGATCTCGACTCGAACTGGGGCTCACGGGAGATACCTTGGGCGCATTGGGAACGAGAAGAGAATGGTTGGGAGACATCCCTTCCATTCGTTTGGAACCCGCCACGCGCCTTGAATGAACGAATCACTGCTCAGCATGGAGCGTTCCTAGTGGGCGGAGTGCCGTCGCTTCCGCACGGTCAGAACTCGCGGTATCGAATGCCTGGCGCCTGGCAACACGGAAACATGAAAACAATGCCTGCTGCCGATGTACGGGAAATCACATCTGTTTCAGTCTTTTTGAAAAGTCTCGACCGCCGAACTACCAAGAAGTCTCAGGCGGCCTACACGTTGAGAATCGCAGCAAAGGCGAAACCTGAAATCAGGAAGAAGCTGCTGGAAAAACGCGGCCTGCATCATGGATCAATCTATCCAGATCTCTATGGACTCGCAGAGCACGGCGCAAGCCTGGCATCGTTCGCTTAGCCACCGCTTCTCCCCGTGGACTAGAGGAGACCGGGAATGAATGCGGGCGGCTCATCCTGCCGCTCACTTCGAGAGTTGCCAGCGAATCGTGAACAGGTGCTCGTTCTCCTGGATGCCCTGGAGCGACTGCTCGATCAGTTCGAGATACTTGTCAGCCTCGGCGCGGAGCTTCTTGCGCGTGTCTCGGAAGTCCTCGTCGGCTTCCTCGGCACGCTGCTCCCACTTGCGTGCCTCTTTCTTGAGGCGTAGCTGCTCCATCGGGTCGTCCGCCTGTCGGGCGAGCTTGCGGGCTTCCTTCTCCTTGGCCCGGTACTCGCGGATCCTGCCTTCGTGCTCGGCCTTGCGATCCTGCTGGTTGCGGTATAGCAGTTCCTCCTGCTGGTCGTAGTAGCGGGAGTTGCGTCCCTGGACTTCCTTCTCCAGCTCAGCCCGACGGGCATCAAGGTACGGCGTGAAACGTGCCGCTTCGATCGACACCGGCTGCTCGCCAACCTCGATGCAAGCCAGGTCGAGGATGTCTGCGACATACTCCTCGTCGAGCCACCGGCCGTCGTCGGTCAGGGCGCCGGCGAGCATGTAGGACTCGGAGATGTCCTCATCGCGTGCCTTCATGCGGAAGGTCACAACGTTCGCAGTTAGCTCGCCGCTGGTTCCTTCCAGCGCGCGGATTGCGCTACTCACCCGCTCCGACTGCCAAAGCGAAAACTTCACCTCTCGTGCCGGAGTGTCGTGGGCCTTTGCCGTATCGATGACGTGCCTTGCGAGCGGGCTCGCGTAGCGGTACTGGTGGGCGTTCTCCAGCGGCTGGGATTTGAAGAAGTAGCGGCCGGTCGGCGCGTCCTTCACCGGGGACTGGTTCAGTACGAAGATGCGCCCGTCGCCCTCGAAGGTCGCGTGCCCGTGCAGTTCGTGTCGGGTTACCGCGAGCAACAAGCGCTCGAACTTGTTGAGTACCTCGCCGGACTGCGTGTCGTACGCCTTGAGCCGATCCTGGACGTGCGGGTCAAGGTTGTCGAAGACCTTCGCCTTGGCGCTGGCCATCTCATGCGAGATCTCGGTCGCGTACTGCGCCTCCAGCTCGCGGAACGCGGCATCCAGCTCGTCGGCGGTTCTGCAGTGGGTGAGAATATCGCTGATCGTTTTCTCAAAGTCCAGGCCATCCTCGATCGCTCCGAGCACCTCGTCGCTGGCACCGAAGACGCTGGAGAACAGCTGGAACTTGTTCGTCAGCAGTTCCAGGATGCGCTGCTCGGCAATGTTGCCCTTGTTCGAGAAGTTCACGACGACAACGTTGTGCTTCTGCCCGAAACGGTGCACCCGGCCGATGCGCTGCTCGACCCGCTGTGGGTTCCACGGCAGGTCATAGTTGACGAGCATCGAGCAGAACTGCAGGTTGATGCCCTCTGCGGCAGCCTCAGTCGCGATCATGATCGTCCCGTCGGTGCGGAAGTAATCCACGAGCGCCTTGCGACGATCCACTGCCGCGATGCCGGTGATCAGGTCACTGTCTCTGTTCTTTTCTAGCCACGCCTGGTAAATCGCGGTCTGCTCGGGTCCGCTGTTCGAGCCATTGAACAGGACAAGCCCCTCGCCACGACCAGCCTCACGCAGCGATCGGGCGATGTACTCCTGCGTCTTGGTCGAGTCGGTGAAGATGATGGCCTTCTCCGGAGCGCCCAGCTGACGCAATCGCTCAAAGCCCCGGTCGAGTGCCTCACCGAGCTTGACCGCCTTCTGGTTCACAGTGATCGAACGGGCAAGCGCAGCGTACTCGCGCAGCTCGACAACCTCAGCCCGCGTCGCCTCCAACAGCGACTCATCACGGGGCATCGATGAGGCACGGGAACCAGTGCCAGTATCCTCGAGCTCCTCCGCCTCTTCCAGTTCCTCGCTGGTGATCTCATCGTCAATGGCGAAGTCGGCTGCAACGAGGCCGCCACGCCCATGGTGACGCTGTCCGGTCGCGACTTCGTCAGCCAGGCGATTCGCGATGTTTTCGAGCGTGCTCGCGACCGCATAGGTCGACGAGCCGAGGCGCTTACGGATGATCAGGGCAGAGAGGTGACGTTGGCTGCCCGCGAAGGCGAATAGCTCGTCGCGCTGCAGGTAGTCGTTCACCAGGTCGTAGAGCCGCGCCTCGTCCGGCGAGGGAGTGAACTCGACCGTCAGCGGCAGGCGCTGGGTGAAGTGAATGTACTTGTCAGCGTCACGACGCAGCGTGCGCTTCGATATGGTCGCGACACGTTCCGCCAAGTCGCTTGAGTCGTCAAGCCATTCACGCGCGCGATCTGCATTGCGCGGGTCGGACAGGGACCCAAAATGACGGGACACATCGATCTTCTTGACGTATCGCTCGCGGAACGCGTCTAGAGAGTGGAAGTAGTCCGGATAAAAAATCGCTACCAATCCATATAGTTCCTCGAGCTTGTTCTGCAACGGTGTCGCCGTCAGCAGAACTGTCTTGTGCGCGCCCGAGACTATGTGCGCCACCGCCTCGGCAGCCTTGGTCTTGCCTGTCCAGTAGTTGCGCAGCCGGTGGGCCTCGTCCGCGACCACGAGATCCCACGCCTTCAGCAGCGACGTCTCATGTCGGAGCGCGAACTCGTAGGAACAGATCAGCACTTGCGTCGAGCGCCCACCCGCTGCGGCAAGCAGTGATTCTTTCGACTTCGGGTCGAGGATGGCGGACGGGATCAGGAACTTCTCGTATAGCTCCTGCTGCCACTGCTGCCGCAGACTCGACGGGGCAACGATCAGGATGCTGCGGCGGCGCTCCGCCCAGTGCTGAGAGATGACGATCCCCGCCTCGATCGTCTTTCCGAGGCCCACCTCGTCAGCCAGGATCACGCCCGGCAGGAACGGTGTCTGCAAAGCAAAGAGGGCGGCGTCGATCTGGTGCGGCTTCGGCTCCACCTGGGCGTCGAACAGCAAGCCAGCGAGCTTGCCGACGTGGTCATTGGCGTAGCTGCGCTGAAGCTCGTGCGCGTAATACTTCGCCTGGTAGTGGCTGATTCTGGTCACACACGTCTCCGGACCGGCGGCGTGCGCAACCGGGATAGCGACGCGCTACGCAGCGTTCCGTCCTTGGACACGTACCTCCGCCTTCGTTGCTCGAGGGCATCCACCCGTGACCTCCTTCAGGGTATCCATCGACGTCGAACGTTATGCGTCCCCACATCTGGGGCAATTGGGGTTGTCATCTCGCCGGAGACTTAGTCGTTGGAAAGGAGAACGTCGATCGCACGCTTCCAGCGAGCTCTCAACGGCGTCGGCGTGAGCATGGAAGCGAGCTTCTGGATGTCTCCTTCAATCTGCACCGTCTGACGTTGCGACAGCCAGACCGCAGCCCTCGCCGCACCGTCGCGCACAGACCACCCGGACCATGTCATTGTCCCGCTCAGAATCACAACCAGTTGACCACCGATCATCGCGACGACGAGCGGATAAACACTGCTCCAGTGCAATATTCCAATCCCAATGAGCAACGCGAGGGATACGTGCACGGCAGCGGCGGGAAGAAAGGCGATGGACCGCGCGTAGCGGTCATCGGCGAGGTTGTGCAGCAGGCGCGACACCCAGGTCGCGACGGTCAGGAGCGCTGCGCCGAGGAAGATCCAAGATAGGACGACGAGGTCGAACGCCGCTTCCGGATACGTGAGCGCGAGCGCAGCAAGCACGACTACGACCACGGCGCCGAGGTTGGCGACGAGAACAATCCAGACCTTCTGCCGCGCCTGCACTTCGAGCCGCTCGATTCGAGTCGTCAGGGATTGTTCGCGAGCACGCAACTCAGCAATGTGATCGGCAGCAGGCGGCGAACCGAACGTCCCCAACTGCGCTGCCAGGAACCACACAATGATGCTGACCAACAGCGACATTGCGAAGGCAACTGCCCCATCGACCTCGCGCACGCGAATTGCTAAGAGCGCTATAAGCGGAAACGTCGTGGCCGCGAGCATCTCTCCGAACAAGGCGATAATCCGTCGCCGGTCGCCCACCTGTCCGGCAATCGCAGACACATAGAGAGCCAGAAGTGCGGTGAGGTGAGCGGTCAGTGCCCACCCGATTTGCGTCCCGACTGCCTCACTCACCTGCATTGCGACTTGCCCCGCGTCTGGCCCCGCGAGCAAGAAAAGACTCGGTAGCAAGGCGACTAGACCCAAGCCAGTGATCGTGAACTCCACGAAGACTGCGATGGATCGCCGCGGCAGGTATAGCGACTCAACGTTGGCCATGGCGAACGGCCTCCTCCCCGACGGACGCCGCCAAAACTACCGTCTGCCAGCGAGGCGATCACCTTTGGCCCCCGGCTCGACTCGGAGGGGTGTCGGCTCAATCACCGGCATTGACGAGCCCGATTGGGCTCGTCAGCGCCTCGCTCACTTCGCTCAACCGCACATCGATCGTGCTGGCCATGCCGATCGCCCAGGCGTCGACTCGAGCAAAATGAGCGCGCAGCGCCCTGCCGGAGACAGCGGTCCTCGTACTCAAGCGGCGCCAGTATCGTGATCCTGTAACCGCCGTTCAGAGCGAAAGTCGCCGATGACTACCGAATCTCGTACACCTCAGCGCCTCCGCCGAGCCATAGAACTGCTATCCGAAGGCAGCCCCGCGAACACGCGTGCGACCCTCTGGGCGGCCGTTCGCACTGAGATCCCGCTCACGGAATACGAGGCCGCCTTGCTCAGCAATGGCGTGACGCGCGCCGAAACCGACTGGGCATTCGCATCGTCGAACCTCGTGAAGAGCGGATGGTTGGTCAAGGACGGCAACGGCGGATGGGCGATCACGGAAGCCGGCCGCGGTGCGCTCCGCAACTTCCCGGACCCGGTGGAGTTTGCGCGGACGGCAGCGGCGGCGTACAAGTCGTGGCGCGATGAGCAAGCTGCAGCACTTTCCCGCGGAATCGTGCCCGCAGACGACAAGCAAGCACTGATCGTAGACACAGCCAAGCTCTTCGCCGAGCGCGGGCTCGCTGAGCTCAGCTCCGTCTTTTCCCCCGGGCGGTCCGTTTGGAATGAGCGCACAACAGCGGAACTCATCGCGAAGTTTGTGGACTCTGACGGATCCGGCGCCGGCAGTTTTGTGGAGAAGGTGGCCCAGCAATTGTCGGACGCAACCGACGACGCGCGGCTGCTCATGGCGGAACTCGTCGCCCTACAGCTGCTGCCGGCCAGCACCGACACGATCGGCGCTGACAAGAAGCTGGCGCGGGTCCAAGCCGTCCTCGACCTCATGGACCACCCGGTGCAGGTCCCGGCCGAGATCCGCGCGGCGTTCGGCGCAGGAGCTTTCAACCCCGGCGTCGCGATGGCGAACAGTCTTGGGGCCGCGATGACGATCATGGTGAACTTCGCCGACTCATGGGTGCGCCTGCCTGAGGAAGAACGCATTCGGCTCCTGGAGGATCCGTGGGAGTTCCGCGACTTCGTCCACGCTGTGCCGGGCACGTCCTTCCCATCCCAACGGCTGTCGCTGATGTATCTCATGCACCCGGAGACCTTCACCAGCATCGTGCAGGCGGACGCGCGCGAGCGTATCCGGAACGCATTCATCGGGGAGATCGATCGTGGGCCGAGCGACCTGGATCGAGACCTCCGCGACATCTGGGTAGCTCTGCAGGTAAAGCACAAGAAGCGCATCCACTTCTGGATGCCGGAGTTCCTCGAGGTCTGGAGCAAGGAAGACGCATCGTCGACGAAGGTCGATGCGCCGATACCCGCCGCGCAGGTGACCCTCCCTGCACCTGATGAAGCACTGGCCGGCGAGCTCCTGATCTCGCGAGAGTGGCTCGACCAGGCGATGCACCTGCTCGCGAGGCGAAAGCAGGTCGTTCTCTACGGCCCTCCGGGCACCGGCAAGACCTATCTCGCAAAGGCACTTTCTCGATACGCGAGCGGCGGAGTTGCTCCCTCGATCGTTCAGTTCCACCCGAGCTACTCCTATGAGGACTTCGTCGCCGGGTACCGACCGGCGACGGTCGACGGGCAACTGCACTACCGACTGAAGGCTGGCCCCCTCCTTCGGCTCTCCGAAGAGGCTGCCAAGAATCCCGAGCGACCACACTTCCTCGTCATCGACGAGATCAACCGGGGGAATCTCGCCAAGGTTTTCGGAGAGCTGTACTTCCTCCTCGAATACCGCAACGAGGAGATTGACCTCTTGTACGGCCATCCCGATGGAGACGGAGCCAAGTTCGCGTTGCCAGCCAATTTGTTCATCATCGGCACGATGAACACGTCCGACCGTTCCATCGCGCTGCTCGATGCAGCGATGCGGCGTCGCTTCGGGTTCCTCGAACTCCACCCTGACCGTGAGCCCATCCGGGGCTTGCTTCCGGCCTGGCTACGACAGCACGGGCAGGACGCCGGGCATGCCGAGGTTCTCGCTGAGCTGAACCGTCGAATCGCCGACCGGTCACTTCGCGTGGGCCCCAGTTACCTCATGCCGCGAGACGGGATCCTTGACGAACCCCGCCTCCGAGAGATCTGGGCGTACGAGATCTTGCCGCTGCTGGAGGAGATGCACTTCGGTGAGGACATCAACCTCGAGGCGGAGTACGGGCTCGACTCTCTCCGTCGATCCATGGCTGCAGCACGCGGCGACGAGGCGGCGGACTCCCCGGAAGAATGACACGCTACGAGGTGCGGGAGGCCGACACGGCCTTCCTGAAGATGCCGTTGGCCGCTGTCCAGGCCCTCACCTCGCTCGGCGTCTGCACGGCCAGCCCGGCCGGCGACGCGGGTTGGCGCGTCTCCAATGTCGCAAAGGTCGGGGCGATCAGCTTCCCCGGCGGCGAGGTACACATTCAGCCGAAGCTCGAGATCTCCAGGCTCTTCTGGATGCTGGGAACGGGCAGGCAGTGGGGCGACTGGCGGGACGGCGACGTTGAGCTCAACCGATCTGACACTCTCAGCGCTGCTATCGCAGAGAGCTTTGCCCATTTCGCCGAGGCGGCACTACGGCGAGGGATCCTTCAGGGCTACCGCTCGACGGAAGCCACCGAGACCGCAGTTCGCGGCAAGTGGTTGATCTCCGAACAGGTGAGACGCCGCTCTGGGCTCGTTCTGCCTGTCGAACTGCAGTACGACGACTACGTCGCCGACATCGCCGAGAACCGCGCAATCAGAGGTGCGGCGATCCGCGCCCTACGGTTCCCCAGCCTCCCGCCAAGTCTGCGACGACGCCTTGAGCGCATCGAGCGGGAGCTTTTCGAAGTTGCTCCGGGCACACACAAGAGCTCGCAGTCTGTCTTCTTCGATCGACGAAACTCCCACTACCGCCCCGCAATCGAGCTCGCGGGGCTCATCTTGGCGGAGGACGGCATCGATCACGGCGCGCAGGGAGCGCGATCGCGAAGTTACCTCCTCGACCTCGCCAAGATGTTCGAGGACTTTATCGAGGCGGAGGTTCGGCGCGCGGCTCGGAACTTCCCGGGGACGATCACCGCTCAGCACAGAGGAACGCTCGACCAGGCGCAGCGGGTCGACATTCGACCCGACCTCGTCTGGAGCAAAGGTGGTCGCGTGCGGGCGATCCTCGACGCCAAGTACAAGACCGAGAAGCCGCACCGAGGTCATCCCAACCCTGACATCTATCAGATGCTGGCGTATTGCATCCGGTATGGCGTCCGCGCCGGGCACCTTATCTACGCCAAGGGCAATGCAGACCCTGCGCGCTACGTCATCGAGCAGGCAGGCGTGACCATCGTGTGTCACGCGCTCGACCTGTCGGCCGAACCCGCACAGATCGAGCGTCAAGTCGATTGGTTGGTCGCGGACGCACTCGGTCCTGATCTCCAGCAGGACCTGCCATGACCCGCAACACAACGTGCCCTCTTCTGGGTCATGACACGTTCGCACCGCCCACCTAGCGTGCAGTCATGGCGACGTGGAAGAGCGACGTGATCGCGGCCCTTCGCAGCCTCGGGGGCGAAGCTAACCTCAGCGACATCTACGCCGCGGTGGCGGCAAGGAGAAGGACGCTCCCTGAATCGTGGCAGGCGATTGTCCGGCAGGTGATCGAGTCCCACTCCTCGGACTCGAACAACTTCAAGGGGAAAGACGTCTTCTACTCAGCCGGTGGCATCGGCAGCGGCCGGTGGGGGCTCCGTAGACCCTGACACTTGAAGCGCCTAGGTCACGCCTCGGCGCCCACGAGCCCGATCGGGCTTGTCGGCGGCTCGCTGTCTTCATTCGTTCGCGCCGACGAAACCACCTGCATCCGCTCCCGCCCCCGCAGGGTCCGCCGGATCCGCCACGCCGCGTACAGCGCCGCGAGGCTGATCGCGATGTGCAGCCCGAGGAACGCGTCCGCCAGCCCCGCACCGAGCAGCACGCCCGCCACGAGCGGCCCCGCGGCCGAGAACGCGGTCTGCAGGGCGCCGATCGTGCCGAGAGTCTGGCCGACCATGCCGCGCGGCGCGAGCGACGCGGTGAGCGGGTTGAGCACGGGGCTGTACATCGTCTCCCCCACCGCGAACACCCCGTAGGTGGTGATGAAGATCGCCGCCGCGAGGCCCGGCGCGAGGTGCGCGGCCGACAGCAGCAGCCACGAGAACACCCAGATGCCCGCCACCACCATGAGCAGCGTCGGCGCGCTGCGCTTGGCCGTGACTTTCACCACGACGACCTGCAGCGCCACGATCACGAGGCAGTTCACGGCGGCGGCTATTCCGATCGCCGAGGCGTCGACGTCGAGCACCGTGAGGGCGTACGCGGGCAGGCCCGACTCGAACTGGGCGTAGAAGCCGAGGGCGAGGGTTGTGGTGAGAACGGCCGTCCAGCGCAGGGCGGGGTCGGCGAAGATCGTGCGCAGCGCGCCGCGCTGGCTGCGGCGGCCGGATGCGTCGACCACCGCGATCGCGCCGGTGTTCGCCTCCTGGATCGCCGCAGAAGAAGCGGATGCCGGGGTCTCGTCGCCGAACGACTCGTCGGAGCCGAGCACGGCATCCGCCACTCCCCCGCGCACACGGCCAGCGGCCCAGATGATGACCGACGACAGCACGAAGCCGCCCGCGGCCATGATGAAGCCCACGTTGAGCCCGTCGGCACGGTCGAGATCGACCACGAGGCCCGCGAGGAATGCGCCCGCGGCCATGCCGAGCGACTCACCCGTGAACTTGTAGGCGAAGATCTTGCGGCGGTCGCCGCTCGACGACCACTGCAGCGCGAGCACCTGCTTGGCGGGCACGGCGGCGGCGAGGCCGAGTCCGAAGACGAGCATGCCGACGAGGAACGTCACGGCGTCACCGATGAACACGAGCGCGCCGACGCCGGCGGCACCCACGAGCTGCGAGACGACGGCGACCGTCACCGGGTTGTGGCGGTCTGCGAGGCGTCCGGCGAGCGGTGCAGCCACGAGGGCGCCGACCGAGAAGAGGGAAGCGGATGCGGCGGCGAGCAGCACACCCCACCCGCGCGTCTCGGCGGCGTAGGCGAACTGGTACGGCAGCACGGCGCCCCAGCCGAGCGAGCCGATGCTGGACGCGAGCACGAGAAGCCGGGCGCGCATGGGTGGATCTCCTCCGTCGAAGTGGTGCGGGTGGTTCGGGTGATGCGAGTTCAGGCTTCGACGTCGAAGCTTTCGATGTCGAAATGTTAGCATTCGAACATCCATGGGACAATCGGGCATGGCCAGAGCCCCCCAGAGCGTGCAGGCGCAGTACCGCCGCGACGTCGCCACCTACGTCAAGGCGGGCGGCGAGGAGTCGGTGCAGCGCGTCATCACCGCAGTGCAGAGCCTCAACCGCAAGCTCGACCAGTGGTACGCGCGGCAGCTCGCCGACCTCGACATCGCCCCCGGCGAGTGGAGCGTCGTCACCGCGCTCGCCAAGGCCGGCGCGGCGCTCACCCCGAGTCAGCTGGCCGACCTCACGAACGTGGCCCCGTCATCCATGACCCACCGCCTCGACAAGCTCGCCGAGCGCGGCCTCATCGAGCGCGCCCCCGATCCGCAGAACCGCACGCGCGTCTACGTGAACCTCACCGACGACGGGTGGCAGCTGTTCTCGCTCGCGATCCGCGGGTCGAACGTCGTCGAGTCGGATGTGCTGCAGGACTTGAGCGATGAGGAGCGCGGGGAGCTGGCGCGCATGCTCGAGGTCGTGATCGCGCGGCTCGACGAGGTGGACGCGTGATCGCTGGCTGAGGAGCCCGCCTCACCCGCTGGTTGAGTAGCCCGCGCAGCCTCACCCGCTGGTTGAGTAGCCCGCCCAGCGGGCGTGTCGAAACCGCGTTGGTTGAGTAGCCCGCGAAGCGGGCGTGTCGAAACCAGCCCGCCGATCACCCCCAGCACCCCGAGCCAGCACCTCTCCACAGATTCCTCCTAACCAGGCCCGCACCGCCGCGCGCACCGCGAATCTGGCTCCATGCCCACGGCCGAACCCCACATCCTCCGCGCCTCGACGAGCGCCGACTTCCTCGCCTCGGTGCCCGCGATCTGCGGCTTCACCGCCCGGAACAGCGTGGTGGTGGTGCCTTTCGCAGGAAAGCAAGGCCGGGGCGCGTTCCGCTTCGACCTTCCCGTCGACGACCGCACCGCGACGACGGCCGCGCTCGCCAAGTCCATCCCCGAGTTCGTGCGGCGCATGCCGGGCACCGACGGGGTCGCGGTCATCGTCTACACCGACGGCACGTTCGCTGAGCGCCGTGGAACGCCGCACCTCGAGCTCTGGAGGGCGATCCGCCCCCGGTTGCGGAAGGCGGGTTTCGCCATCAAGGAGGCGGCGGTGGTCGCGGCGGACGGATGGGCGAGCTACCTGGATCCCGGCCGCCCGCTCGGCGGTCGCCCTCTCGACGAGATCACCGGAAGCCGCATGGCGCTCGAGGCGGCCTACCACGTCGACCGCATCGCCGACCTCCATGCGTGGAGCTCGCTCCCCGACCCCGACCCCCGGATCGCGCAGCACGTGGCGGTCGCGATCGACGACCTCGTGTACTACGACGAGCGCCTCGACGCGTTCGGTGTCGCGCATCCGTACACGCCTGATCCGATCTCGCTCGCCGAGCGGATGCTGAGCGCCCCCGCGCACGAGCTCGGCATCGATGCGCTCGCGGAGATCGTCGTCACGTGCGACGCTCCGGCCCTTCGGGATGTGCTGCTGATCGCCCTCGCCGGTGGCCGAGAGCGCGGCGAGAACGCGCTGAGGTTCCAGCTCGACGCATACGATCGGCAGGCTGCGACGGGCGAATCGTTCGACGAGCAGGCGCTCGCCGACATCGGGAACCGCCCGGACGACGACGACCTCATCATGGTGGGGCGATCGCAGTTCCGCCCGAACGCGAAGCATCTGGAGGCGAGCATCGAGGCGCTTCGGCGCGCCGCCGCCCACGCACCTCGGCCCCGGAGGGCCGGGCCGCTCTGTGTCCTGGCCTGGATGCTGTGGGCACGAGGCCTGATGTCGCCGGCGTCGCAGATGCAGGCGCTCGCCTACGAGTGCGACCCCGACCTTCGGATGGTCGAGACGATCGAATGGCTCCTTTCGTCCGGACCGCCGGAGTGGGGGTACCGCGTCGCGACAGATGTGCAGAGCTGAGTCGTTCTGCACACGCTCAACATGGCGAAGATCTCGGTGTCCGACGGGTCAGGCGATCGCGTCGGGCTGAACGTGGGGCCTATCCAAGCACCGATCTTCGCGCTATTTTCAGTATGTGGTGAAGATAGCGACGCTCAAGCGACCGGATGCCACCCTCAGCTACCTCGACGCTGCGGGCGCTCGGCGCGCGCTCGTGCTCGTGCACGGGGCGGGCGTCGACAGCTCGATGTACGCGCCGCAGGTGGCTGGCCTCTCCGAACTGGGGCACCGGGTCATCGCCGTCGACCTGCGCGGCCACGGCGCCTCGACGGTCGCCGACGGCGTGCGGATCACGGCATCCGCTCTCCTCGACGACCTCGTCGCGCTGCTCGAGCACCTGCGGCTCGACGCGCCGATACTCGTCGGCCACTCGCTCGGCGGCAACCTCGCGCAGGCCCTCGTGCGGCGGCATCCGCAGCTCGTCGGCGGCCTCGTGGCGATCGACTGCACCTGGAACACCGGGCCGCTCACCGCCCTCGACCGCCTCGGCCTGCGCCTCGCGGCACCGAGCCTCGCCGCGATCCCGGCCCGCAGGCTGCCGGGGCTCATGGCGTCGGCATCCGCGGTCACGCCCGAGGCGGTCGCCGCGCTCGAGGCCGCGTTCGCCCGGATGCCGAAGGCGCGCTTCCTCGACGTGTGGCGCGCGACGGCGAGCCTCGTCGAACCCGACCCCGGGTACCGCACGCCCGTGCCGCTCACCCTCGTGCGCGGCGAGCGGGACCGCACGGGCAACATCGCGAAGGCGATGCCCGCGTGGGCGGCTGCCGAGGGGGTGACCGAGCACGTCATCCCCGGCGCGGGCCACGTGCCGACACTCGACGCCCCGGATGCGGTGACCGTGATCCTCGCCGAAGCGGCGCGGTGAGCGGCGACGACGAGCGCGGGCGATTCGTCGACGCGCTCGGCGAGATCCTCGCGTCGTGGCACCTGCCGCGCTCGACGGGGCGGATCTACGGTGCATTGCTGCTTCGCGACACCCCCGCGACCTTCGATGAGCTGCGTGACGAGCTCGGCCTGAGCGCCGGCGCCGTCAGCACGGGCGTGCGCGAGCTCGTCAGCTGGGGGCTCGCGCACACCATCCCGCAGCCCGGAAGCCGCAGGCTGCTCATCGAGGCGGCGGGCGGCTTCGAGCAGCTGCTCGCCGCGAGCCACGAGCGCACGCGCGCGTTCATCGAGGTGCTGCGCAGCGGCACCCGGCTCGTCGACGGTTCGGTCGCCGCCGCCCGACTCGACGACGTGAGCGGTCTCTTCGAGGCCTACGTCGACGCGGGCGAGCGGATGCTGGCGTCGCGCGGCGGCAGGAGGTCGCGGGCAGTGGAGTAGCCCCTTTGCCGCTGGTTGAGTAGCCCGCGCAGCGGGCGTATCGAAACCCGACGGACGTATGACGTCGGGCTGGTTTCGACACGCGCCTGCGGCGCTACTCAACCAGCGGGGTGACGCGCCTGCGGCGCTACTCAACCAGCGGGGTGGCGCGCCTGCGGCGCTACTCAACCAGCGCGGTGCGGCACACGCGCTCGCCGGAGTGCCGCGCAGCGGCTTATCACCGCTGGTCGAGTGCCCGCGCAGCGGGCGTATCGAGACCCGACGGACGTTCGACGTCGGCGTGGTTTCGATACGCGCCTGCGGCGCTACTCAACCAGCGGGGTGCGCCGCCTGCGGCGCTACTCAACCAGCGGGGTGCGCCGCCTGCGGCGCTACTCAACCAGCGGAGCGCGGCGCCCGCGACGCTACTCAACCAGCGAGGCGCGGCGCCTGCGGCGCTCCTCAACCGACGGACGCGGCACCGCCGAGCGTCGCCCCCGCCCACAGCCCGAGCGCCGCGAGCGCCGTCGCCGCCGCGAGCTGCACGAGCGCGGTGAGCGCCGCATCCGTCCACGCGCGCTTCTGCAGCAGCCGCACCGCCTCGAAGCTCGCCGTCGAGAACGTCGTGTAGCCGCCGAGGAACCCCGTGCCGAGCGCCCACTGCCACTCCCCCGCGAGCGCCCCCGCACCCACGAGCCCGACGAGCAGGCCGAGCAGCAGCGAACCGCTGAGGTTGATCGCGATCGTGCCCCACGGCATCCGCGTGACCAGGCGCGAACGGATGCCCGTGTCGAGCCCGAACCGCGCCACGGCGCCCAGTCCACCCGCGAGCGCCACGACGACGAACAGCCCGGGGGTCATTGGGCGGCCTCCGGATGCCGCAGCGAGCCGAGCAGGATGCCCGCGAACGTCGCCCCGGCGCCCACGAGCACCGTGCCGAGGCCGTACAGGGTGGCGAGCCATCCGTCGCCCGAACCGAACAGCAGCGCGGCGTCGGTCGCGAGGGCGCTGTAGGTCGTGAAGCCGCCGAGGAACCCCGTGCCGAGCAGCAGCCGCAGGCTGCGACGGATGCCGTGGTCGGGCCCGCGGCGCACGAGCTCCTCGAGCAGGAAGCCGAGCGCGAACGCTCCGACGAGGTTGGCGAGCAGTACAGCCCACGGGATGCCGCCCGCGGCAGGGATGAGGAGGGTGAGCGCCTCTCGGGCGGCCGTGCCGAGAGTGCCGCCGACGAAGACGAGCGCGAGGTTCGCGGGGGTGACGAGGGCGCGCGCGGGGGGCGCTGGCGGCACCTCGACGACGTCGGTGTCCGGGTCGCTGGGGAGCTCCGGGGCGGCGTCGGGGGCGGGGGCCATCGGGTCGATGCTAGCGGGGCCGGGGCGCCGGGGCGGGGCCGCCCCGCGACGTCACCCGCGCAGCCGCGGCGTCCAGCAGCGAGCCGTGACGCCGATGCCGTTCCACACGTTGATCGTCACGATGAGGGCGATGAGCGCGGCCACCTGCGCCTCGTCGAACTCGGCAAGCGCGTCGGCGACCACGGCATCCGGCACGTGCGTCTCGGAGAGCCGCGTCACGGCCTCGGTCAGCTGCAGCGCGGCGCGCTCGGCGGCGGTGAAGAAGGGCGAGTCGTGCCAGATGACGACCGCGTGGATGCGCTGCAGGCTCACGCCGTGCTTCTCGGCGTCGCGCGTGTGCAGGTCGACGCAGTAGGCGCATCCGTTGAGCTGCGAAGCGCGGAGCCGGATGAGCTCGCGCAGCCCCGGGTCGATGCCGGCGCGGTCCGCCTCGCCGATCGCCGCTTCGTTCAGATCGCTCACAGCGCGGGAGAACGCGGGGGCGAGGGCGTCGAAGTCCACACGCTGTGGGATGCCGACGTAGGCGACCGCGCTGGGGGCCGTTGCGTTTGTGGGGGTCGCGATGTCTGTCATGTCCTCGACGCTATGCACCGGATGGCCCGCTGCTATGGTCCATTCGCATGACGGATGACTGGGCCGATTCCGGCATCGACCTGCACCTCGCGCTCGACCCGCGCGACAAGGCCGGGTCGCTCGCGTCCAGCATCCGCGACGCCATCCGAACCGGGCGCCTCGCCCCGGGCACGCGCCTGCCGGCATCCCGCACCCTCGCCGCCGACCTCGGCGTGGCGCGCAACACCGTCGCGGAGGTGTACGCGCTGCTCGTGGCGGAGGGATGGCTCGCCGCGCGCACGGGATCGGGCACGTGGGTCGCAGGGCGCGCGAGCTCCCCCGCACCGACCGAGACGCTCGTGCGGCACGAGGCGCCGCGGTTGATCTTGCGGGGCGGGATCCCGGATGCGTCCGCTTTCCCGCGCGGCGAGTGGGCGGCATCCGTGCGGCGTGCCGCGCACGAGGCGCCGGTCGACGCGCTCGGCTACCCGCCCCCGCTCGGCGTGCCGCGGGTGCGCACGGTGCTCGCCGAGTACCTCGCCCGCGCTCGTGGCGTGCACGCGGACCCTGAGCGGGTCGTCGTGGGGCGCGGCTTCGCCGACCTGCTGTCGCTCATCGGCCGCACGCTCGTCGCGGCGGGCGCGCGCACCGTGGCGGTCGAGGAGTACGGGCACGAGACGCATCGCGCCGTGCTCGCGGCGGCAGGGCTACGGCTCGCGCCGATCCCGGTCGACGGGGACGGCGCCGACATCGCCGCCCTCGAAGCTGTCGCAGCGGATGCCGTGCTCCTCACCCCCGCGCACCAGTTCCCGACGGGCGTTCCGCTGTCGCCCGCGCGCCGCGTCGCCGTCACGGCGTGGGCGCGGCGAACCGGCGCCCTCGTGCTCGAGGACGACTACGACGGCGAGTTCCGCTACGACCACCGCGCGATCGGGGCCGTGCAGGCTCTCGACCCCGACCACGTCGCCTACCTCGGCACGGCGAGCAAATCGCTCGCGCCCGCGGTCGGGCTCGCGTGGGCGGTCGTTCCGCAGCGGATGATCTCGGGGCTCGCCGAGGCGCGGCGGGTCGCGGGCGCGGGGGCGGATGCGCTCTCGCAACTCGCCCTCGCCGACTTCATCGAGAGCCACCGCTACGACCGCCAGGTCCGGCGCCTCCGGGCGGAGTACCGGCGGCGGCGGGAGCTGCTCGACGGGCTCGTGGTGGCATCCGGCTCGGGCGCGCGCGTGCGGGGGCTCGCCGCGGGGCTGCACTGCCTCGTGGAACTGCCCGCGGGGGTGGCGGCGGATGCGGTGGTCGCCGAGGCTGCGCGGCGCGAGGTCGCGGTGGAGGGGCTTGCGGCGTATGCGGCGCACGCGACCGCGGCGGCTCGCACGTCGACGATCGTGGTCGGCTACGGCGCGCCGCCCGCTCGCGTCGCCGACGAAGCGATCGCCGAGCTGGTGGCCGCGATCGCGAGCGCGTCGCCCTCGCGCAGCTAGGCGGCGCGTTCCCCTCCTTCCGAACGTTCGTTTGATGACTTCTCCACCAATCGCCTGATTCTATGGTATATATGTTCGCGACTCGGTAGCGTGGAGGCATCCCCTCAACGAACGGAGTCACGGTGCCCCTCGACCGCTTGCTTCTCACCAGCGCACACGCGCTCGTGGACGCGCTGGGCGGAACCTCGCTCGACTCGGTCGACGCGCTCGGCGCCCTGCCGCCGGCGGCCGTATTGCAGGCGATCGACATCGTGGGCGATCTCTCCCGCATCGTCGACTCACTCGGCGCCGTCCTCTCCGCGCACGTGACTGAGCGAGTGCAGACGGATGCCGCCTTCCGCGTCGAGGCACTCGGGCGCGACGTGGGCGGTCGCCCCGCGAGCGAGCTGCTCCGCGACCGCACCCTGCTCGATCCCGAGGTGCTGCGCGATTGGCAGACCGTCGGCGACGGCATCGCGCCGCGCGTGTCTCTGCAGGGCGAGCCACTCCCCTGCCGGCACGAGGCGGTGTGCGCCGCGGTGCTGTCGGGCGACGTCGGAGCGCGCGCGGCGGCGATCATCGTGCGCGGGATCGACGCTGTGGCCCCGTTCGCCGACCTCGACTCCCTCCACGCCCTCGAGCAGACGCTCGTCGGATGCGCCGGCACCATCACCAACCGCCAGCTCGGCCGCCTCGTGCGCGAGCTGCCCGACCGGTTCGACGTCGAGGGCGCCGACGACCGCGAGGAGCGCCTCCGGGCTCGCGCGAGCGTCACGCTCCGTGAACTCCCCAGCGGGCTCACGCGCCTCATCGCCGACCTGCACCCCGAGGCCGCGGGCCTCGTGCGCGCCGCCCTCGACGCGCACACGGCGCCGCGGCGGCAGCCGACGTTCCAGGCGAGCGATGCGGGCGGGAGGCGCGCCGACAGCAAGGTCAACACCGAGCTCGACACCGACGTCAGCCCCGGTTTCGACACTCAACTCGACACCGGCCTCGACACCGAACACGACGCCGACCCGGCGCGCGATTCCGCCCTCGCCGATGTCCGTCCGCTCGCCCAGAAGCGCGTCGATGCGCTCGAGAGCATGGCGCGCAGCTTCCTCGCCCAGGACCGCGGCTCGCTCGCGGGCACCGCCGTCACCATGCTCGTGACCGTCGCGCTCGAGACGCTCGAGAGCGGCACGGGCACTGCCCGCATCGCGGGCGTCGACGAGCCGATCTGCGCGGGCACCGCCCGGCGGCTCGCGGCGGAGGCCGAGATCATCCCCGTCGTGCTCGGCACGGGCTCCGAGGTGCTCGACCTCGGGCGCTCCACCCGCCTCTTCACCGAGGCGCAGCGCCGCGCGATGGCCGCCCGCGACGGCGGATGCATCTGGCCGGGGTGCGACGTGCCGCCCGCCTGGTGCGAAGCAGCGCACCTCATCGCGTGGATACTCGCCGGACTCACCGACCTCGACAACGGCGCCCTCCTCTGCGCGCACCACCACCGGCGGTTCGACCACGAGGGCTGGGCGCTGCGGCGCGACGACGGGGTGCCGAGCCTCATCCCGCCACCCTGGCTCGACCCGCGCCAGCGCCCCCGCCGAGCGGGCCGCCTCACCCTCGCCGCGTAGCGCCGGGAGGTCGCCCGCGCCCTGCCGCGCCCGCGCCCTGCCGCGCCCGCGCCCTGCCGCGCCCGCGCCCTCGCGCCCCCAGGTGCTGTCGGCGGCGACCAGTACGCTTCTGCCCCATGGGACGCATCCGCTTCGACACCGCCACCACGATCGACGGCTACATCGCCGACGAGCAGAACTCGCTCGCCTGGCTCTTCGCCGTCCCCGGCTCCGACGACGCCGAACGCGACATCGCCACCCCCGACTCCGCTGTCGACGTCATGGGCTCCACCACCTACGAGTGGATGCTGCGCGAGATGGACCTCCTCGCCCACCCCGAGAAGTGGACCGAGTTCTTCGGCGCCAAGACCGTCTACGTCTTCACGAGCCGCGAACTCCCCACCCCCGACGGCGCCGACATCCGCTTCCTCCGCGGCGCCGTAGCGGATGCGCTCCCCACCATCCGCGAGACCGCGGGCGACGGCGACGTGTGGGTCATCGGCGGCGGCGACCTCGCCGGCCAGTTCCTCGACGCGGGCGCCCTCGACGAGCTCGCCGTGAGCATCGCCCCTGTCACCCTCGGAGCGGGTGCACCGCTCTTCCCGCGGCGCCTCGAGTCCGACCGCCTGCACCTCGTCGAGGCGACGCAGTTCGGGCAGTTCGTGCGCGCGGTGTACGAGGTGCGCGCACCCAGCGCCTAGCCTGGAGCCATGCGCCAGGTTGTCGTGATCGGCGACGCCCTCATCGACGAGCTCGTGGCCGACGACGGCACCACGACGCACATCGTCGGCGGATCTGCCCTCAACGTCGCCGTCGGGCTCAGCGTGCTCGGCGTGCCCTCCACCCTCATCGCCATGATCGGCGACGACGTCGACGGCGCCCTCATCCGCGGGCACCTCGCCGACCATGGCGTCGGGCTGCTCCCCACGATCACCCCGCACGGCACCGGCATCGCCCGCTCGGAACGCGTCCACGGCGAGCCGCACTACACGTTCAGCCACTCGATGGTGCACCGCACGATCGGCTTCGACGACGCCCAGCGCTCCGCGCTCGCGGATGCCGACCTCGTCGCCGTGAGCGGCTACCCCTTCGACGACGCCGACCAGGTCACCCTGCTCACCGAGGCCGTCGCGGACCGCCCGCACGTCGCCGTCGACCCGAACCCGCGCAGCGGCATGCTCCATGACGCCGACGCCTTCCGCGACGCGCTCCTCGGCTTCGGCGGAACCGCCCAGCTCATCAAGCTCGGCGACGACGACACCCAGCTCCTCTGGGGCGAACCGGTCGCCGACGTCGCACCCCGTCTCCTCGCGCGCTACCCCTACGTGCTCGCGACCGAGGGCAAGGCCGGCGCGAGCATCCGCATCGGCGACGCCCGCTGGCGCCACCCGAGCGTCGTCGAAGCGGATGCCGTTGTCGACACCATGGGCGCCGGCGACTCCGTCTTCGCGGCCGTGCTCGCCGAGATCGCGACCACACCCATCCGCGACATCGACTGGTTCGCCGCCCTGCGCCGCGCGATGCGCATCGCGGCGGCGACCGTGGCGCAGCCGGGGGCGTTGCTGCGGGTGCCGGAAGTTTAGCGGGGCGGTGGTCTCGAGACGCGTCGCTTCGCGGCGCTCCTCGACCACCGGGCAGAGCGGCGGTCTCGGCCATCTGGGGCAGAGCGGCGGTGCCGGGGCCCGGCGCTCCTCGACCGCCGAGAGACACAGCGCTCGGTAGGTGGCGGGCGCGCGGGTGTCAAGGGGCTGCCACCTCCCAGCGAATCCGACGCAGGCTCAAGACATGACCGACGAGACGCACACCCACGCCCAGCACGAGCACGCCCCGCACGAGCACGCACAGAACGAGCACGCCCAGCACGAGCGCGCCCACAACGAGACCGAGCAGGTCAAGGACGACATCACCGCCGCCGAGGTCACCGGCCAGGAGGCACGCGCGCGCCTCAAGGAGCTCGTCGAGGAGATCGACATCGCCGCCCTCACGACCCGGGATGCGCGCGGCAACCTCGTGAGCCGGCCCATGAGCACGCGCGAGGTCGACGAGGCCGGCGACATCTGGTTCTTCACCCTCGACGACAGCAAGAAGGTCGACGAGACCGAGCGCCACCACGAGGTCGGTCTCGCCTACCTCGACACGAGCGGCCACCGCTACGTCTCCGTCGCGGGACGAGCGGATGTCGTGCACGACCGCGCGCGCATGGAGCGTCTGTACTCCCCGTCGCTCGACATCTGGTTCGAGGACGGTCTCGAGACCGACGGCCTCGCCCTGCTGCGCGTGACGCCCGTGAGCTCCGAGTACTGGGAGCCGCGCCAGGGCAAGCTCGCGACCGCGGCCGGGATGCTCAAGGCCCTCGTGACGCACGAGACTCCCGACGACACGATGATCCATGGACGCGTCTGACCCGCTGATCACCGAGATCGTCACCGAGATCGAGCCCGAGGGAATGGCGCGACCTCACCTCCGCGTTGGTCCCGACGTGAAGAAGATCGGGTTCCTCTCCTTCGGCCACTGGTCGAACTCCCCCGGATCGCAGGCGCGCTCGGCATCCGACGTGCTCCTGCAGTCGATCGATCTCGCGGTCGCGGCGGAGGAGCTCGGCGCCGACGGCGCCTACTTCCGCGTGCACCACTACGCGCGCCAGCTCGCGAGCCCGTTCCCGCTGCTCGCCGCCGCGGGCGCCAAGACGAGCCGCATCGAGCTCGGCACGGGCGTCATCGACATGCGCTACGAGAACCCGCTCTACATGGCCGAGGACGCCGGCGCCGCCGACCTCATCGCGGGCGGACGCCTGCAGCTCGGCGTGAGCCGCGGCTCACCCGAGTCGGTCATCGACGGCTGGCGCTACTTCGGCTACGACGCCCCCGAGGGTCAGACGATGTCCGACGTGGCCCGCTCGAACACCGAGGTGTTCCTGCAGGTCATCGACGGCGCGCGCTTCGCGGCCCCCAACCCTCGGCCCATGTTCCCGAACCCGCATCCGGGTCCCCTCGGCATCGAACCGCAGTCGCCCGGCCTGCGCGACCGCATCTGGTGGGGCGCCGGGTCCGACTCGACAGCAGTGTGGGCAGCGGAGCGCGGCATGAACCTCATGAGCTCGACGCTCAAGGAAGACGAGTCGGGCGAGCCGTTCCACGTGCAGCAGCGCAAGCAGATCGAGAAGTTCCACGCGGCATGGACGGATGCCGGCCACGAGCGCCGCCCGCGGGTCTCGGTGAGCAGGTCGATCTTCGCGATCGTGAACGAGCTCGACGACCGCTACTTCGGCGGCGGTCAGCGCGACGACGAGGACCAGTTCGGGCAGCTCGACGACTACCGCGCCGTGTTCGGACGCAGCTACGCCGCCGAGCCCGACAAGCTCGTCGAGCAGCTGCGGGAGGACGAGGCGATCGCCGCCGCCGACACCCTGCTGCTCACGATCCCCAACCAGCTGGGCGTCGACTACAACGCCCACGTGATCGAGGCGATCCTCACGCACGTCGCCCCGCAGCTCGGCTGGCGCTGAGCCGCACGGCCGGCCCTCACTGGTTCAGCGCGGCTGCTCGCCCGGCGTCACGAGCCCCGACTCGTACGCGAGCACGACGGCATGCACGCGATCGCGCAGCCCGAGCTTCGTGAGGATGCGGCTCACGTGGCTCTTCGTGGTCTGCTCGGCGATGAAGAGCTTCTCGGCGATCTCGCTGTTGCTGAGGCCCGCCGCGATGAGCAGCAGCACCTCGCGCTCGCGCTCAGTGAGCTCGGCGAACGCGGGCACGGGCTGAGTGCGCCGCACGGGCGCGCCCACGAACTCCGCTACGAGCGTGCGCGTCACACGCGGCGAGAGCAGCGCATCCCCCGCGTGCACGGTCCGCACGGCCGCGACGAGCTCGTCGGGCGCCGCATCCTTGAGCAGGAAGCCACTCGCGCCCGCCCGCAGCGCCGCGAAGACGTAGTCGTCGATGTCGAACGTCGTGAGCATGACGACGCGCGGCCGCGGCGCGGATTCCGCGTCCCCTTCGGGTTGCGCGTCGCCCTCGGTCTCCCCGTCGCCCAGGATCGCCGCCGTCGCCTCGATGCCGTTCATGGTGGGCATGCGCACGTCCATGAGCACGACATCCGGCCGGAGCGCACGCACCTTCTCGAGCGCGTCGGCACCGTCGACGGCCTCGCCCACGACGTCGATGTCGCTCTGCGCCGCGAGGATCGCGACGAGCCCGACCCGGAACATCTGCTGATCGTCGACGACGAGCACTCGGATGCTCACGCGGTCCCCTCCTCACCCGCGCCCGGGTACGGGGCGCGCGCCACCACACGATAGCCGCCTCCCGCGAGGGGCCGGTCGTCGAGGGTGCCGCCCACCGACGCCATGCGCTCGCGCATGCCCCGGATGCCGTGCCCGCCCTGGTCGGACGCCGCCCCGCCCTCCGCGGGCTCCCCGTCGCCCGGCCCGTTCTCGATCGTGAGCCACAGCTCAGGCCCGACGCGCTCGAGCCCTACGAAGACCTCGGCGCCGTGCGCGTGCCGCACGACGTTGCTGAGCGACTCCTGGGCCACACGGTAGAGCGCGAGCTGCAGCGATGCGGGCAGCTCCGCGAGCCGCTCGGCACCCTCGCCGTCGCCGTCTCCCTCGGCGGGGAGCGACGCCGTGATGGCGACCCCGGCATCCCGCGTCGCCGCGATGAGCGCGGGCAGGTCGGCGAGGCCCGGCTGCGGCGCGTCGAGCACGCCGTCGCCCTCGCGCAGCACACCCAGGAGCCCGCGCATCTCGCGCAGCGCCGCGCGTGCCTGCTCGGCGATCCCGTCGAACTCGGCCGCGGCATCCGCGTCCAGCCCCTCGATGCGATACCGGGCGGAGGTGGCGCGCATGTGCACGATCGACATCGAGTGCGCCACGACGTCGTGCATCTCGCGCGCGATGCGGGCGCGCTCCTGCTGCCACAGCACGTGGGCGCGCTCGGCCTCGGTCTCCTCGCGGGCCTCGCGCACCTCGACGCGCGCGTCGACGAGCTGAGCGAGCATCGCGGCGGAGAAGAGGGCGAGGGCCGAGGTGCTCGCGGTGACGATGAGGTCGGCGAAGGCGCCCGCGGCCACCTCGCCGAAGGTCGCGGCGACGAGCGCCGACGAGGTGAGCAGCACGATGACGGCGAGCCACAGCACACCGCCGATGCGCCAACGCCCGTGCACCCCCAGCACGACGAGCACGAAGCAGAAGGCGATCATGCCGATCACGGGCATGGGCCACGGTCCGCCCGTGACGGTCGACGCGGCCGAGAAGCCGACGACGGCCGCCGCCTGCGCGCCCGCGCCCCACCAGGGCAGCACGGCCGACAGCAGCACGCTGCCGCCCAGCAGCAACCCGAACACGAAGGCGAGCGCGACCGGCACGTCGTAGAAGGCGGCATGCGTCGGGATGGCCACGGCGGCGATCACGACCGAGACGACCGACCACACGATCCACTCGACGGGGCCGCGAATCCGTTTCACACCGCAACGCTACGGGAGCCGACGCCAGCGTCTCATCCCTCGCGCGCGGGGAACGGCATCCGCGTGCCCCCTACCGCGGTACGGGGTGCGAACGGCTCTTCCGCGTGATGTGACGGAGGGGGTGCGGCGGCGAGTGTGGAACCATGACGACGTTCCTCGAGCCGCCGACCCGCACCCAGGCCGGCTCCCGCTCCGCCGCCACGCCCCGCGGCACCGCCCGCGACACGTCGATCGACGTCGCGCGCGCCTGGTGCCTCATGGTGGCCGTCGCGCTGCACGCCCTCATGGTGGGCGTGAGCGTCGTCGCGGGCACACCCGTGCTCGAGAACGCCATGGACTCCTACAGCGGATTCGCCGCTCTCACGTGGGTCATGCAGATCATGCCGTTGTTCTTCGTGCTCGGCGGCTTCTCGAGCGCGACCCAGTGGTCACGGCTGCGCGAGAAGGGCGTGCCCGCGCACGAGTACATCGCGATGCGGCTGGGCCGCCTCCTGGGCCCCGCCCTCGGCGCGATGGCCGTCACGGCCGCCGTTCTCGTCGGCCTCGTGCTCGCGGGAGTCTCGGATGAGGTGGTCGCCGTCGCCGGTTTCCGCCTGAGCCAGCCGCTCTGGTTCCTCGGCGTCTACCTGCTGCTCACGGGCCTCGTGCCCTTCATGATGATGCTGCACCGCACGGCCCCGCGTGCGACCGTGGCCGGTCTCGGCGCGCTCGTCGTGGGCGTCGACCTGACCCGCATCGGCACCGGCATCGAGGCCGTCGGCTTCGCCAACCTGCTCTTCGTCTGGCTGCTCATGCAGCAGCTGGGCTTCTTCCTCGCGGAGGGCCGCCCGAACCTCGACCGTCGCGGTCACGCGGTCGGCGCGGTCGCCGCTCTCGGCACGCTCACGATCCTGTGCACCTTCGGCGTGTACGACTGGGACCTCTACGAGAACCTCAACCCGCCCACGGCCGCTCTCGTGCTGTTCGGTCTCGCGCAGATCTGCCTGTTCCAGCTCGCCCGACCCATCCTGCGCAGAGCGCACGAGCTGCGTGCCGTTCAGAGGATCGTCGGCGCGATCAACGCCCGCTCGATGACGATCTACTCGTGGCACATGCTCGTGCTCATCGGCATGGCCGGGGTGCTCATGTTCACCGTGGGCGAGGCCCTGCCGACGCCCGTGAGCGACGAGTGGTGGGCGACCCGCCCGGCGTGGTTCGCCGCCGCGACGCTCATCACCGTTCTGCTCGTCGCCCTCGTGGGGCGCCGGGAGGCCCGCGGTGGTGCGCGGATCGCTGCCCGCGAGAGCAGCCGGAAGCGCACGACCACCGCGCTCCTCCTCGCAGCGGGCGGCGTGCTGCTCGTGCTCGTCGTCGGCGCCTCGCCCCTCGCGTGGGTGGGCGGAGCGGTGCTCGTCGCCGCGGGGCTCGCCATCGCGAACGGTCTCGGCGCTCGCCGCCTCGACGCCGCGCGCGTCGGCGCGGGCGGGGTCAGGGCAGCGGGGTTCAGGGCAGCTCGCATCAGGGCAGCTCGCTGAGGGCAGCTCGCATCAGGGCAGCTCGCTGAGGGCGCGACGGATGCCGTCCGCCGTCTGCTGCGCCTCCGCATCCGTCTTGTAGGGGCGCCGCGGGCCGAGCCAGAACCGCAGCCCGTCGCCCTTCTTGCGCGGGATGACGTGCAGGTGCAGGTGCGGCACGCTCTGGCTCACGACGTTGTTCATGAGGATCATCGAGCCGTCGGCGCCCATCGCCGCCTCGACGGCCCGCTCGAGTCGCTGCGAGGTGTCGACCCACTCGCGGGCGAGCTCGAGCGGCAGCTCGGCGTAGGTGCGCACGTGCACGGTCGGCACGAGCAGCGTGTGACCCGCGAAGAGCGGACGCGCGTCGAGGAACGCCACGAGCGTGTCGGTGCGCAGCACCTCGAACGCGGGCGCGTCGCCCGCGACGATCTGGCAGAAGACGTCGGGCGCGCTCACGCGGCATCCTCGCTCGTGCGGCGCATCATGCCGTCAGTCTACGAACGCGCTCGAATGCGATCGCCCGCAGGAGTGAAGCAGAACCGGTGGTGGATCTGAGGGGACTCGAACCCCTGACCCCCTGCATGCCATGCAGGTGCGCTACCAGCTGCGCCACAGACCCGGGCTGTTCTCCCGGAGGAGACAACTCCCCTAGCCTACAACATCCCGCGACCCCCTCGTGCACCTCACGGACGCGAGGGGCGGGATGCGGCTCAGGCCTGCTCGACCTGGTCGGGCGTCGGCAGCTCGAGGGCGATGACGGGCGCATCCTTCCAGAGGCGCTCGAGCGAGTAGAAGAGCCGCTCCTCCTCGTGGAAGACGTGCACGACGATGTCGCCGAAGTCGAGCAGCACCCAGCGGCCCTCGGTGCGGCCCTCGCGGCGGAGCGGCTTGGCACCGGCCTCGATGAGGGCGTCCTCGACGGCGCCCGCGATCGCGAGCACGTTGCGCTCGTTGTCGCCGGAGGCGAGCAGGAACACGTCGGTGAGGGGCAGCGGACCCGACACGTCGAGGGCGACGAGGTCCTCGGCCTTCTTCGAGTCGGCGGCGAGGGCGGCGATGCGCACGAGTTCGCGCGCGCGGTCGGATGCAGTCACAGAGGGGGGTTCTTCCGGGTCACGGGCCGTCAGCCGAGCACGCCCGAGGCGAGAGCCACGACGAGGAGGGTGACGACCACGACCGCCATGCCGGCGGCCGCGATGATGAGGGCGGTGAGGGCGCGGTTTCCGCGCTTCGGCTTGATGGTGCCGATGATCTCACGCGAGGACGTGTGCGAGCTGACCGCACGGATGGCGCGCACCGGCTGCGAGTCGGTCGACGCGACCTGCGCGTCGCCCGGGTCGAGCAGGTTGTCGAGGTCCGACTCGTCGAGCTGCGCGGGCAGCGCGCCCGTCGAGGCGAGGCTCGCGGGGAGCGAGATGGACCCCGTCACGAGCACGTCTCCCGTGCTCCTGATGGGACCCGTGATGAGGTCGCCGTTCGGCACCTCAGGAAGCACGAGCGCGTTCGCGGTCGCCGACGAGACGCCCACGCTGCGCGAGATGGCGCCCGTGTCGGGCTGGGAGTCGTCCTCCCACTCGGCCTGACGCGACCAGTGGTTGCGGGGGCGCTCCCCCGGCACGGGCTGGGGCTGCGCCTGCTCGGGCTGCGGCTGATCGGGCTGCGGCTGCTCGGGCCGCGGCTGCTGCTGTGCGTCGGGCTGGCCCTCAGGCTGAGCCTCGGGCACGGCGCCCGACGGCAGGATGACGGCGTCGTCCGTCGGCGACGGCGTCGGCATACCGGGCGTGAGGCCCCACAGCGGCGGCGCCGAGGTGACGGGCGACGCGGATGCGGCAGGCGGCCACACGGGCGACTCCGACGCGGATGCGGCAGGCGGCCACACGGGCGACTCCGACGCGGTCGGCGGCCACGCGGGCGATTCGGATGCGGCGGGCGGCCACACGGGGGACGCGGACGCCGTGGGCGCCTGCTCCTCGACCTGCGGCTCCTCGACCTGCGGCTTCTCGGCCGGCTGCTGGTCGGCGGGCGCGGGCTCCTGCACCTCGGCCGGCGGCAGCTCGACGGGAGCCGCCGACGCGGACGACGACGGCACCGGCTGCCAGGTGTTCGGCTCCGGGAGGTACGGCTCGGGCACGTAGGGCTCGGCCGCGGACTGCTCGTGCTGCACGGCGGGCTGAGGCGCGGCCGACGGGCGGTCGTCCGCATCCGGCACGACCGGGAGCGAGCCGCTCTGGGCGCGGAAGAGTGCCTGCAGGCTCGCGATGGCATCCGTCTGCGGCTCGGCCGGCTCGATGAGCGGCGGAGGCGTGGGCTGCGACGACGACGCCTCGGGCTGCTCGTCGGCGGCCTCGTTCGCGGGCTGCTCGTTCCACGTGTGCTCGGCCTCGGCCGGAGTCTCGGGCTCGGCCGGACCCGCGAGCAGGTCATCGAACGACTGCGGCGCGGCGGGCTCCTGGCCGTAGGCAGGCGCGGTGGAGGCGCTGTACGCGGGAGGGGTCGATCCGCCGAAGATGGGCGGCGTCGAGGCACCGTAGACCGGCGGGGCCGACGCCTCGGCGGGCGGCACGGGTGCCGCCGACCCTGTCGACGACTGCTCGGGGTACACGGGGGCGGTGGAGCCCCCGTAGGCGGGAGCCGCGGAGCCGCCGTAGGCGGGCGGGGTCGACGCGCCGTGGGCGGGCGGGGTCGAGCCCTGCTGCTCGGGCGTGTGCTGCTCGGAACTCTCCTGCGAGGTGGCCGGCGCGGCGGACGCCTCGGCACGCTCCTGCGCCTCGCGCAGCGCGCGCAGCTCACGGCGGCTCATCGTGCCCTCGAACCCGGCGACCGGGCCGGCAGTGGGCCACGCAGGCGCCGCCGTCCCTCTCGTCCCGCTCTCCGCGGGCGCGGCGTCGGCGGGCACGGCGCCGTCGGGCGCAGCGCCCTCGGGCGCAGCGTCAGCGGGGGCTGCGTCAGCGGGGGCTGCGTCAGCGGGGGCCGCGTCAGCGGGGGCCGCGTAGGCGGGCCCGGCCGACGCACCGTACGCAGGAGGCGTCGAAACAGCGTATGCGGGGCCCGCGGAAGCACCGTAGGCCGGCGGCGTGGATCCCCCGTCGACCGGCGGCTCGGATTCCCCGTGGACCGGCGGCGTGGAACCGTGCACGGGCGGCGTCGACCCATACGCAGGCGGCGTCGAGGCGAACACGGGCGGAGTCGAACCGTAGACCGGTGCGGCCGAGTCGCGGCCGGCATCCGCAGAGCCGTAAGCGGGACCGGCAGAGCCGTAGGTCGGGCCGGCAGAGCCGTAGGTCGGACCGGCAGAGCCGTAGGCCGGGCCGGCAGAACCGTAGGCGGGACCGGCAGAGCCGCCGTACTGCGGCGGGGCCGACGACGCATCCGGCACCTGGCCCGCGCTCGGCGGGAGGGGCGTGTCGTCGCGGTTCTGGGTCTGGTAGTCGAGGTCGGCGGGCTCGGCGGATGCGGGCGGCCGCCCGAGACGCGCCGCACGACGGCCCTCCGGGCTGTAATCGCGGTAGCGGTAGCCCGACGGCTGCTCCTGCTCGCCCGAGGCGGGGGCCGCATCCGCGTCGTCCGCTGCGACGGGTGGAGTGGTCGCCCACGAGGGCGCGACGGGCGCGTCGTACTGAGGCAGCGGCGCGCGCTCCTGCGTCACGTAGCTGAGCGGCTCGGGCGGCGCACTCGTCGGCCGCTGCTCGCCGCCGCCGTCCTGCGCTGCACCGTCTTGCGCGGCGCCGTCCTGGCCGGCGTCGCCACCGGTCGCGTCAGACTCAGCGGCCTCCGCGGCGCGAGCGGCAGCGGCCTCGCGCTCCCGGATCTCGCGGCGCGAAAGCGGCTGATCCTGGTAGGTCGTCATGTCGTACTCCGATAGAGGTGGTGCTTGGAGATGTACTGCACAACACCATCGGGGACCAAGTACCACACCGGGAATCCCCGGCCCACTCGCTCACGGCACTCCGTCGAGGAGATCGCCAGGGCGGGCACTTCCAACGAGCTTACGCCAGCCTCAGGCAATCCGCGAATGTCGAGGGCGTGCCCTGGCCGTGAAACTGCTACGAAATGAGCGAGCTCCCACAGCTCCTCCACGTCCTTCCACTGCAAGATCTGCGCCACCGCATCCGCGCCCGAGATGAAGAACAGCTCGGCATCCGGACGCTGCTCCCGCAGGTCTCGGAGGGTGTCGATCGTGTAGGTGGGGCCGTCGCGGTCGATGTCGACACGACTGACCGTGAACCGCGGGTTCGACGCCGTCGCGATGACGGTCATGAGGTACCGGTGCTCGGCCGGGCTCACGTCGGACTTCATCCACGGCTGGCCGGTCGGCACGAAGACGACCTCGTCGAGATCGAGGGTCTGCTGCACCTCGCTCGCAGCCACGAGGTGGCCGTGGTGGATGGGGTCGAAGGTTCCGCCCATGACGCCGATTCGCGGTCGGCGCGCGGCTCCTTCGCTCACAGCGCGAGCTTAGTGGTGGCCGCCGCCGTGACCGTGAGCGGCGTCGTGCTCGGCGACCTTGTCGGCGTGGCGGTTGGCGACGTCGCGGTAGCTGTACGTGACGAACCCGAGCACGATGAAGACGATGGCGGCGACGAGGGCGAACACCCACGGCGGGGCGATCATCGGGGCGAGCTCTTCGTGGGCCTCGACCAGGAGCGTGCTGAGCATGGGGTCGATTCTAGCCGGATGCGCGGCCTCAGCCCCGCACCTGGCCCTCGCCGCGCACGATCCACTTCGTGCTCGTCAGCTCGGGCAGGCCCATGGGACCGCGCGCGTGCAGCTTCTGCGTCGAGATGCCGACCTCGGCGCCGAAGCCGAACTCGCCGCCGTCGGTGAAGCGCGTGGAGGCGTTGACCATGACGACGGCCGAGTCGACCTCCGCGAGGAAGCGGTTCGCGGTGGCCATGTCGTTCGTCACGATCGACTCGGTGTGGTGCGTCGAGTAGGTGCGGATGTGCTCGAGCGCCTCGTCGAGGTCGTCGACGACCTTCACGGACAGGTCGAGGCTCATGTGCTCCGTCGACCAGTCGTCGTCGGTGACGGGCACGGCATCCGGGTACAGCTCGCGCGTGCGGTCGTCGCCGTGGATCGTGACGCCGTTGTCGGCGAGCGCCTTCAGCACGGGCGGCAGGAGGCGCTCGGCGGCACCCGTCTCGACGAGGAGCGTCTCGAGGGCGTTGCACACGCTCGGGCGCTGAACCTTCGAGTTGACGGCGATCTCGGTCGCCATCGCCTCGTCGGCGGTCTTGTCGAGGAAGAGGTGCACGACGCCCGCACCCGTCTCGATGACGGGCACCTTAGACTCGCGCACCACCGTGTCGATGAGGTTCGCCGAGCCGCGCGGGATCAGCACGTCGACGAGGCCGCGCGCCTGCATGAGCTGCGTCGCGCCCTCGCGACCGAACTCGTCGATCGTCTGCACGGCATCCGCGGGGAGGCCGACGGATGCGAGCGCGCCCTGGATGAGCTCGACGAGCACGCGGTTCGTGTTCTCGGCTGCGCTGCCGCCGCGAAGCACGACGGCGTTGCCCGACTTGAGCGCGAGCGCGGCGATGTCGATCGTGACGTTGGGGCGCGCCTCGTAGATGGCGCCGACGACGCCGAACGGCACGCGCACCTGGGTGAGCTGGAGGCCGTTGGGGAGCGTGGAGCCGCGCAGCACGGTGCCGACGGGGTCGGGCAGAGCGATGATGTCACGCGTCGCGGCGGCGAGGCCCGCGAGGCGGCTCTCGTCGAGGCGCAGGCGGTCTTGCAGTCCCTGCGACATGTCGTTCTCGCGACCGTTCGCGAGGTCGAGCTCGTTCGCGGGCAGGATGCGGGCGGCGCCCTCCTCGACGGCGCGCGCGATGGCCTCGAGGCCCGCGTTCTTCTGCGACGTCGACGCCTGCGCGAGGGCGATGGATGCGGTGCGTGCTGCGGTGAGCTTGTCGTCGAGTGCGGCTGTGGCGACCATGCCGCGAGTCTATCGATCGCTCGTTCGGCCAAACGCTGCAGCGCTTGCCAGCCCGCGGCAGGCATTTCTGTAGCGCGTGGTGCATCGCTGTAGCGGACGGCGCATCCCCGCCGGCGGCGTCGCGCGCGCTTCTGTGTGGCGCGGCTCGCGATGAGCGCTCACGGCGCCGCGCAGTTTGCTGGTGCCCCACGCGGCGGAGTCGGCGCCCCCTGCGGCCTCGCTGGCGCCCCGTCACACGGCTCAGCGCCTCCCGCTACACCGTTTGGCCCCGGGCGCCCGTCATCTCGAGCGCCCGGGGGCAACCGCTATAGCGTTTGGCACCGTACCGGGCGGGTCAGCGGGGGGCGGGTTCGAACCAGGTGCCCGTGGGCTCGCCCGAGAGCGCCGCGGCGACGTTCGCGGTCGAGGCGAGGAGCACCGCCGTGCCGGCCCCGGCGGCGAGCTTCGCGGCCGCGATCTTCGTGCCCGCTCCCCCGGTGCCGACGCCGGCGGCCCCGATGTCGCCGAGCTCGACACCGGCGAGATCGTCGGCGAACGGCACGTGCGCGATGGGCTTCGCGCCGGGCTCGTGCGGCGGGCGCGTGTAGAGCGCGTCGACGTCCGAGAGCAGCACGAGCAGGTCGGCCCCCACGAGCTCCGACACGAGCGCCGCGAGGCGGTCGTTGTCGCCGAAGCGGATCTCGTGCGTCGCCACCGTATCGTTCTCGTTGACGATCGGCAGGATGCGCAGGCCGAGCAGGCGCTCCATCGCGCGCTGGGCGTTCGAGCGGTGCGTGGGATTCTCGAGGTCGCCCGCCGTCAGCAGCACCTGCCCGGCGACGATCTTGTAGCGGCGCAGCGACTGCTGGTAGCGGTAGATGAGCACGTTCTGACCGACCGCCGCGGCGGCCTGCTGCGTCGCGAGGTCGCTCGGGCGCGCGTCCAGCTGCAGGTACGGCATGCCGGTCGCGATGGCGCCCGACGACACGAGCACGACCTCCGCGCCGCGCGCGTGCGCGGATGCGAGGGCGTCGACGAGCGGCTCGATCTGGCCGACGTTCGCACCCGAGATGGAGCTCGAGCCGACCTTCACGACGATGCGCTTGGCATCCGTCACCGCGGTCCGCAGACCCTGCGTCGCGAGAGCTTCGGTCACCGACCCTCCCAGATCACTTCCACGTCGCCGTCGTCGGGCTCGTCGTCTTCGTCGTCGGTCCACAGGCCGGCCTCGCGCTCGGCCTCGAGCTCGGCGCGCGCGGCCGCCTTGGCGTCCATGCGCTCGTGGTAGAGCTCGCGGCGCTCAGCGCGCGTGAGGCGCGCGTTGTCGTCGAGGCGCGCATCCGTCCCCCGGGGGCTCGTGATGAGCTCGGCCGTGGAGGTGAGCGTCGGCTCCCAGTCGAAGACCATCTGGCCGATCATGACCGTCGAGCCGGGCACGGCGCCCTTCTCGAAGAGCTCCTCCTCGACGCCGAGCTTCGCGAGCCGGTCGGCGAGGTAGCCGACGGCCTCGTCGTTCGTGAAGTCGGTCTGCTCGACCCAGCGCTCGGGCTTCGCGCCGACGACCCGGTAGACCGTCTCGGTGCCGCCCTCGACGCGCACCTCGAACTGCGCCTCATCGACCGCCCGGGGACGGATGACGATGCGCGCGGGCGGGGGCGTCGCGGCCTTCGCGGCGCGGTCGGCTTCGACGAGCTCGGCGAGCGCGAACGACAGCTGGCGCAGACCCGAGTGGCTCACGGCGGAGACCTCGAAGACGCGGTAGCCGCGCTCCTCGAGCATGGGGCGCACGAAGTCGGCGAGCTCCTGCGCATCGGGCACGTCGACCTTGTTGAGCGCGATGAGCTGCGGGCGCTCGAGCAGGGGCGTCTGGCCCTCCGGCACCGGGTAGGCGCCGAGCTCGCCCAGGATGATGTCGAGGTCGCTGATCGGGTCGCGGCCCGGCTCGAGCGTGGCGCAGTCGAGCACGTGCAGGAGCGCCGAGCAGCGCTCGACGTGGCGCAGGAACTCGAGGCCGAGGCCCTTCCCCTCGCTCGCGCCCTCGATGAGGCCGGGCACGTCGGCGATCGTGTAGCGCGTGTCGCCCGCCTCGACGACGCCGAGGTTCGGGTGCAGGGTCGTGAAGGGGTAGTCGGCGATCTTCGGCTTCGCCGCGGAGAGCGCGGCGATGAGGCTCGACTTGCCCGCGCTCGGGTAGCCGACGAGCGCGACATCCGCGACCGTCTTGAGCTCGAGCACGACGTCACCCTCCCAGCCGAGCGTGCCGAGCAGCGCGAAGCCGGGCGCCTTGCGCTTGGTCGTCGCGAGCGCAGCGTTGCCGAGGCCGCCCTGGCCGCCCTCCGCGACGACGACGCGCATCCCGGGCTCCACGAGGTCGGCGAGCTGCACGCCGTCGGGCGTCGAGACGACCGTGCCGACGGGGACGGGCAGCACGAGCTCCTCGCCCGCATAGCCGGAGCGGTGGTCGCCCATGCCGGGGCCGCCGTTGCCGCTCGAACGGTGCGGGGCACGGTGGTAGTTGAGCAGCGTCGTGACCTGCGGGTCGGCGACGAGCACGATGTCGCCGCCGTGCCCGCCGTTGCCGCCGTCGGGGCCCGCGAGGGGCTTGAACTTCTCGCGGCGCACCGACACGCATCCGTTGCCGCCGTGGCCCGCGCGCAGGTGCAGCGTCACCTGGTCGACGAACGTCGCCATGCGCTCCTCCTGCTCTCCGGCCCTCGGCCGATCCGTCTGTACAAACAGCGAAGGGCGAGCCTCAGCCCGCCCTTCGCGAAACCCCTGTACGGGGAAGTATCGGTCGCCCGGGCGACTACGCCGGGGTGACGATGTTGACGACCTTGCGGCCGCCCTTGTTGCCGAACTCGACGGCGCCGGCCTCGAGGGCGAACAGCGTGTCGTCGCCACCGCGGCCGACGTTCGCGCCGGGGTGGAAGTGGGTGCCGCGCTGGCGGACGATGATCTCGCCGGCCTTGACGACCTGGCCGCCGAAGCGCTTCACGCCGAGGCGCTGAGCGTTCGAGTCGCGACCGTTACGGGTGGACGATGCGCCCTTCTTGTGTGCCATGTCTGCAGCCCCTGCTTACTTGATGCCGGTGATCTTGACGCGGGTGAGCTCCGAGCGGTGGCCCTGGCGCTTCTTGTACCCGGTCTTGTTCTTGAACTTCTGGATGACGATCTTCTTGCCGCGCTCGTGGCCGATGACCTCGGCGGTCACCTTGACCTTGGCGAGGGCCTTCTCGTCGTGCGTGATCGTGTCACCGTCGACGAAGAGAACGGGGGTGAGCTCGATCTTGCCGCCCTGGTCGGCCTTGACGCGGTCGAGCACGACGACCGTGCCCACCTCGACCTTCTCCTGCCGGCCACCGGCGCGCACAACTGCGTAAACCACGTGAGTTCCTTACGTATGGATGGAAGTCTGTCGCGTCACCGAGTCGGGAGGACGCGGAAAGCGCGGGGTATCGAATGCGGGCTAGAAACCCGCAGACACCAAGGGTCAAGAATACCCGACGACGGGTGATCCGGCAAACGCGGTCAGAGGCGGGCGCCGCGGGCGATAACCCATTGCGCGAGCACGACCAGCATCACGAGTGGCGCGAGCGCGAGCGTCGCACCCCATACGCCCGCAAAGGGCGAGATCGGCAGCGCACCGTAGTCGGCGAGGCGGAGGCCCGAGGCGATGATCTGATAGCCGAAGGTGGCGATCGCCGACACGACGACGCCTGCGAAAGCCGCCGCAAGACCTCGCGCGAGCACGAGCAGCAGGCGAGCGCCGGCATCCGCGGGCCACAGCCACAGCAGCAGGAACACGCCGAGCGCATGCGGCACGACGTTGAAGAGCAGGGAATTCCCGGCGTACACGAGGTAGTAGCCGGAGTCGGTGGCACCCTGAACGACGGCGTCGACGAGCACGAGGAGGATCTCGAGCACCGCGATCGCGGCGACGACAGCCGCGACAACGAGCGCGGCACGTGGGTTCCGTGCGGCGGTGGTGGTGGTGGCGACGGGACTCTGTGATGTCATCGCACGCTCCTAAGATCGCGACGAGGCGGTTGCCTCAGCCTAGGCCGGAACGGAGGGAATCTCGATGATTCTCATCGACGAGGCGATCTGGCCGAACCACGGCACCGTGTGGGGGCACCTCGTCTCGGACACCTCGCTCGACGAGCTGCACGCCTTCGCGCGTCGCGCCGGCATCCCGGAGCGCGGCTTCGACAACGACCACTACGACTACCCGATCGAGCGCCGCGAGGCCCTCATCGCGCTCGGCGCAGAGCCCGTCACCGCGCGCGAGCTGCTGCGCCGGCTGCAGGCCGCCGGTCTGCGGGTTCGTCAGCGCGACAAGGGCCCCAAGGGGGTCTGACCTCCTCACGGGTCCCGAGTGCGCGAAACAGCCCCAGGGCGCACTCCTGCCACTCCGGCAACGCGGACTCCTCGAGATGGGAACCCGGGGTCCTTGAGACAGGAACCCGAAACGGGAAACCGGGCCCCCTGAGTAGGGAGCCCGGGTTCCGGTCGTGTTGGAGGAGCGGCTCAGCTCGCGGCGTCGGGCGAACCCGCGGCCGACGACGCACGACGCGAGCGACGCGAACGTCCCTGCCCCGGCTTCTTCGGCTCCGGGAGCGCGTCGAGCACCGAGCCGAGCACGGCATCCGGGTCGACGACGGGGCGCGGCTGCTCGGTGCGCACCGGCTCGATCGGGATGTCGAGGATCTCGACGGGCGCCGCCGCGACGGCCTCGGCGACCTTCTCGGCCGGCAGCACGATGGGCGTCGTGTCGGTCGGCTGGTCGTCGTGGTGCACCGTCTTCGCCGCGATCTTCGCGAGCGCGTTCTTGACGTCATCGGTGATCTCGTGCGTGCCGGTCGTCTTGGGAGCGGATGCGGGCGCCGCCCCTCCCCCGTTGCCGCCGCCGTTGCCGCCGCGGCCGCGACGACCGCGACCCGACGACGACGACGACTGCTCGTTCTGCTGACCGCCGCGGTGCTTGAACACCGGGTCGTGGTGCACGATGAGGCCGCGACCGGCGCACACGTCGCACGTCTCGCTGAACGACTCGAGCAGCCCGAGGCCGAGCTTCTTGCGCGTCATCTGCACGAGACCGAGCGAGGTGACCTCGGCCACCTGGTGCTTCGTGCGGTCGCGAGAGAGGCACTCGACGAGGCGACGCAGCACGAGGTCGCGGTTCGACTCGAGCACCATGTCGATGAAGTCGACGACGATGATGCCGCCGATGTCGCGCAGCCGCAGCTGGCGCACGATCTCCTCGGCGGCCTCGAGGTTGTTCTTGGTGACGGTCTCCTCGAGGTTGCCGCCCGAACCCACGAACTTGCCCGTGTTGACGTCGACGACGGTCATCGCCTCGGTGCGGTCGATGATGAGCGACCCACCCGAGGGCAGCCACACCTTGCGCTCGAGGGCCTTCTCGATCTGCTCGGTGATGCGGTACTTGTCGAAGCTGTCGACCTCGTCGGCGTAGCGCTCGACGCGGTCGAGCAGGTCGGGGGCGACCGCCGAGAGGTACTTCTCGATCGTCGCCTGCGCGTCGTCGCCCGCGATGATGAGCTTCTGGAAGTCCTCGTTGAAGACGTCACGCACGATCTTGAGCAGGAGGTCGGGCTCCGAGTGCAGGAGCGCCGGGGCCTGCTGCGTCTCGACCGCGCGCTCGATCTCGGCCCACTGGGCGGTGAGACGCTGCACGTCGAGCGTCAGCTGCTCCTCGGTGGCGCCCTCCGCGGCGGTGCGCACGATGACGCCCGCGTCATCCGGCAGCACCTCCTTGAGGATCTTCTTGAGGCGCGCGCGCTCGGTGTCGGGCAGCTTGCGGCTGATGCCGTTCATCGAACCGCCGGGCACGTACACGAGGTAGCGGCCGGGCAGGCTCACCTGGCTCGTGAGTCGGGCGCCCTTGTGGCCGACCGGGTCTTTCGTGACCTGCACGAGCACGCGGTCGCCGGGCTTGAGCGCGAGCTCGATGCGGCGGGGCTGGTTCTTGGCGTCGCCCTCCTGGTTGGCCGCGGCGGCCTCCCAGTCGACCTCGCCCGAGTAGAGCACGGCGTTGCGGCCGCGGCCGATGTCGACGAACGCCGCCTCCATGCTCGGCAGCACGTTCTGCACGCGGCCGAGGTAGACGTTGCCGATGAGGCTCGCATCCTGCGCCCGCGCGACGTAGTGCTCGACGAGCACGCCGTCCTCGAGCACGCCGATCTGGATGCGGCCGAACTTCGAGCGCACGACCATGACGCGGTCGACCGACTCGCGGCGCGCGAGGAACTCGGCCTCGGTGATGACGGGACGGCGGCGACCGGCGTCGCGGCCGTCGCGGCGGCGCTGCTTCTTCGCCTCGAGACGCGTCGATCCCTTGACCTTCTGGGGCTCGGTGATGGGCTCCGGCTGCTTGCGCGGCTGACGCACCTTCGTGACGGCGTTCGGGGCGTCGTCGCCCTCACGCGGCGCCTCGCCCGAGCGGCGGCGGTTGCGGCGGCGCGACGCACCCCCGGATGCCTCCTCATCGTCGGGCACGACCGGCGCGACGCCCACGGGCGGGGGCGGCGGCGCCTGGAAGATGAGGTCGAACGGCGAGAGCGGCGTCGGCACGACGGGCGCCTGCTGCTCGGGCTCGGCTGCAGCCTCGGGAGCTGCGGCGGCCTCGGGCTCGGTCGCGGCGGCCTCGGATGCGGCGGCCTCGGATGCGGCGGGCTCGGATGCGGCGGGCTCGGATGTCGCAGGCTCGGATGCTGCGGGCGCCTCGGCCTCGGCGGCGGGTCCGTCGGCGTCGGCAGCCGGAGCGTCGGCGGCGGGAGCCCCAGCGGCGGGAGCCTCGACAGCCGGACCCTCGGCGGCAGGCGCCTCGGCATCCGTCTTCTTGCGGCCGCGACCGCGACCGAAGCGCTTGGGCTTCTCCGTCTTCTCCGTCTTCTCTGCCTTCTCGGCAGAGCCGGCCTCCGCGGGCGCGGGCTCTGAGTTCCCGGTAGGAACCTCGGGTACGTCGTTCTCCACCATCTCTGGTGCTCCTCATCCGGGGAGGCCGCGCCGGCCCCGGGTACTCTCGTGCCTCTCACGCGCTCGGCGGGAGGCGAATCCTTCATCGGTCCCGCGACCCGCACCTCGCTGAGCGTCGGTGGGTCGCGTGCGCCCTCTCACAGCGCCGGCACTGTCACTGCCGCCGGAACTGGCTATCCGTCGTCGATGTCTTCCCGCGCGGCGGGAGCATCCGTTGGCCCGGTGATGCCCGGTCAAGCTCTGTTGGTCGGCCCGCTGGGGGCGACTGCGACGATTATCGCACGTCGATGCCGTTCACGGCATTTCCTTATGCACGGCGTGGCAGGATCGGCTCATGACCGACGCCGTCGCCACCACCGACCCCGAGCTGGATCCGGAGTTCGACGACGAGCTCGACGAGGTCGCGGCGGCGACGAAGCGCCGCCCGTGGATCTTCGGTCTCTGGCTCCTCATCGGGGGCCTCATCGGCGAGTTCGCGGCGTTCATGCTCACGATCGAGAAGTTCGAGGTGCTGCGCGACCCGGATGCGGCCCTCAGCTGCAACGTGAGCGTCTTCGTGCAGTGCGGCAAGAACCTCGAGTCATGGCAGGGCGCGGTCTTCGGGTTCCCGAACCCGATCATCGGCCTCATCGCCTGGATGGCCCCCGTCCTCATGGGTGTCGCCGTGCTCGCGGGCGTCAAGTTCCCCCGCTGGTGGTGGATCGCCTTCAACGCGGGCGTCGCCCTCGCGGTCGTGTTCGTCATCTGGCTCGCGAGCCAGTCGATCTTCGCGCCCAACCTGCGCACGATCTGCCCCTACTGCCTGCTCACCTGGACCGTGACCTACCCGACGTTCCTCGCCGTGACGTTCCGCAACATGGCGGAGGGCGTGTTCGGCGAGGGCGCGCGCCGGCCCGGCAAGGCGCTCCTCGGGTGGGTCGCCCCCATCACGCTCGTGATCCTCGTGGTCATCCTCGGCATCGCGCAGCTGCAGTTCCCCGTCATCCAGAGCCTCTTCCTCTGAGACCGGGCGCCCGCCCCGAATAGACTCCACTCGACGTTCCCAGCCACATCCGATTCCGACACAGCAGGATTCCACCCGTGACCAACGCGCCCCGACCGACCAAGAACCAGCGCCGCGAAGAAGCGCGCGAAGCCGCCCGCCTCGCCCGCGAGAAGCAGCTCAAGCGCCAGAAGACGCTCAAGTGGCTCATCCCGACCATCGCATCCGTCGCGATCCTCGCGATCGTCGGCGGTGTCGTGTGGGCCGTCATCGCGTTCCAGCCGCCGCCCAAGAAGGAGGCCGGCCCCGCGAACATGATCAGCGACGGCATCGTCTTCGAGGCCGACGGCGAGGGCGACATCCAGTACGTGCCCACGAAGGCCATCGCGAAGGGCGGCGACCCCGTCGCGACCGAGCCCCGCGACGGCCTGCTCAACATCATCACGTACGTGGACTTCTCGTGCCCCGCGTGCAAGAACTTCGAGGCGGCGTACTCCGAGAGCATCCGCCAGATGGTCGCCGAGGGCGACGCGACGCTCGAGGTGCGCCCCATCGCGATCCTCGACTACCGCGGCTACACGACCGACTACGCGACGCGCGTCAACAACGCCGGCGCGTGCGTCGCGAACTACGCGCCCGAGAGCTTCCTCGACGTCATGGACGCGCTCTTCGCGGGCCAGCCCAGCGAGGGCGGTCCCGGCCTCGGCAACTCCGCGATCCTCGACATCGTGAAGAGCACGGGCCTCGACGACGCCGACGTGAACGAGTGCGTGCTCAACGTGAGCTTCAGCCCGTGGGTCAAGTCGGCCACGCAGCGCTCGTCGCAGAACGGCGTCTCCGGCACCCCGACGGTGCTCGTCAACGGCACCAAGTGGGACGCCCAGAACGTCGCCTTCGAGGACTTCATCGCCTCGGAGACCGCGAAGCTCGAGAGCTGAGCCGCAGCGCATACGCGAGAACCCCCGCCGTCCTCCGGGACGGCGGGGGTTCTTCGTGGTTTCGATACGCGTGCGGCCTGCTGCCGCCCGCTACTCAACCAACGGGGACCAGCAGCAGCTCGCGGAGGCGCTCCTGATCATCCGGGCCGATGCCGAGGCCGTCGGCGAAGTAGCTCTCGATCGTGCCGAACTCGGCGCGCATCGTGATGAACGCCTCGTCGAGGTAGCTGCGGTCGACGCCGAGCACCGGGATGAGCAGCTCGCGCGGGGCGCCGTGCTGCTCGAAGCGGCGGAACAGCGGCTCGAGGGCGGGCAGCAGCTGCTCGTTCGTGAGCAGGTACTCGCGGTACACGTCCTCCTCCGAGACCCCGAGCAGCGTCAGCAGCGCGGCGGTCGCCCAGCCCGTGCGGTCCTTGCCGGTCGTGCAGTGGTAGAGCACGGGCAGGTCGGCCTCGTCGAGCAGCAGGCGGGAGAACGACGAGAGGCCGCGCCGCGCGCTCGGCAGGGTGATGAACTCGCGGTACGCGTTGCGCATCGCCTCGTGGCCGTCCCCGCGCTCGAGGAACTGCAGCGCCGTGGCCGGCGAGCGGAAGAACGCCTCCATCTGCGCCGGCACCGCGATCGCCGAGTCGGCGAGCACGTCCTCGAGCAGGGTGCGCACGCCCTCGAGCACGCGGTCAGGCCGGCTCTCGCGCTCGACGCGCGTGCGGAAGTCGACGACGCAGCGGATGCCGAGCGCACCGAGCCGCCCGGCATCCGCGTCGTCGAGGCGGTCGAGCGCCGTCGAGCGGAACAGCACGCCCGTGCGAACGCGACGGCCGTCGGCCGTGGGCCAGCCGCCCGCGTCGCGCAGATTCGGCAGGGTCCGGAGGAGGATCGCCTCCCCCGGCCCCGAGAGCTCGGGCATCAGCGAGCGGGGAACCAGAGGGCCAGCTCGCGCGCCGCCGACTCGGGCGAGTCGGAGCCGTGCACGAGGTTCTGCTGCACCTTGAGGCCCCAGTCGCGGCCGAGGTCACCGCGGATCGTGCCGGGCGCCGCCGAGGTCGGGTCGGTCGTGCCGGCGAGGGCGCGGAAGCCCTCGATGACGCGGTTGCCCGCGACGCGCATCGCGACGACGGGGCCCGACTGCATGAACTCGACGAGCGGCTCGTAGAACGGCTTGCCCTCGTGCTCCTCGTAGTGGGCGGCGAGCAGCTCGCGGTCGGCCTGCAGCATCCGGATGTCGACGAGCGAGTAGCCCTTCGCCTCGATGCGGCGCAGGATCTCGCCCGTGAGCCCGCGGGCCACGCCGTCGGGCTTCACGATCACGAGGGTCTCTTCGACAGCGGTCACGGTGCGTCTCCTTCGGTTGCGGATGCGGTGGTCGGGGTGTCGGATGCGGCGGTGTCGGATGCGGCGCGCTCGGACGCGGCGGTGTCGGATGCGGCACGCTCGGCGAGCCACGCGGCCTTCGCCTTGTCGATCTGGCGACCGCGCACGTAGCAGTAGACCCACAGGGCAGTGAACGCGGCGCCGACGAGGAACATCATGGGCTCGAGGAAGCCCGTCGCGATGATCGCGAGCTGGAGCACGGCGCCCGTCCAGACGCCCCACGTCCAGCGCTGCACGCCCGCGACGAGCACGAGCACGACGATGAAGATGGCGCCGTAGACGAGCGCGAGCCAGTCCGGGTCGAGGCGGTCGAGGCCGAAGACGACCATCGCGGCGAAGAACATCATCGCCGCCTCGAGGCCGAGAGTGATCGTGAGAAGCGTCTCGGTGAGCGAGCGCTCACGCCGCGCGCGGGTGCGGGTGCGGGCCATCTACTTCCAGCCCTCCGCCTCGGCGAGCTCGATGACCTCGCCGACGAGCGTGATCGAGCCCGTCACGACGACGGCGCGGCGGGGCGACTGCGCCGCCCATGCGCGCGCGGCGTCCATGGCATCCGGAAGCGTCTCGTGTACGAGCACCGCGTCGGGCGCGACGTCTTCGCGCACGATGTCGGCGAGCTCGTCGGCGGGGATCGCGCGATCGGACCCGGACTCCGTGACGTCGACGCGCGCCGCGAGCGCCGCGAGCTCGCGCACGATGCCGTGGGCGTCCTTGTCGGCGAGCACGCCGAGCACGAACGCGAACTCGTCGAAGTCGAAGTACTCGCGCAGCGCCGCGGCGAGCGCGGCCGCGCCGTGCGGGTTGTGGGCGGCATCGACGAGCACTGTCGGCTCGATGCCGACGAGCTGCAGTCGACCGGGCGAGGTGACCTGACCGAGGCCCTCGGCCACGACATCCTGGTCGAGCGCGACCGTGCCGTCGCCCAGGAACGACTCGACGGCCGCGACCGCGACGGCGGCGTTCTGCGCCTGGTGGTCGCCGTAGAGCGGCAGGAACACGTCGCGGTAGCGGCCCACGCGGCCGCGGATGTCGACGAGCTGGCCGCCGACGGCGACCGTCGTCGACTCGAGCGCGAAGTCGACGCGCTCGATCGACACGTGCGCCTCGTCGCGGGCGGCCGCCTCGCGCAGCTCGTCCATCGCCTCGATCGACTGGATCGCCGTGACGACGGACGCGGCGGGCTTGATGATGCCGGCCTTCGTGCGCGCGATCTCGGCGACGGTGTCACCGAGGCGCTTCGTGTGGTCGAGCGCGATGGGCGTGAAGACCGCGACCTGGCCGTCGGCGACATTCGTGGAGTCCCACTCGCCGCCCATGCCGACCTCGAGGATCACGACGTCGACGGGCGCGTCGGCGAAGCTCGCGAACGCGAGCACCGTGAGCGCCTCGAAGAAGGTCAGCGTCTCCTCGCCGTTCGCGGTGAGCTCGGCGTCGACCATGAGCAGGTAGGGCTGGATGTCGTCCCAGTTGCGCGCGAACGCTTCGTCGCTGATGGGCTCGCCGTCGATCATGATGCGCTCGGTGACGCGTTCGAGGTGCGGGCTCGTGAGGAGGCCCGTGCGGAGCCCCGTCGCGCGCAGGAGCGACTCGATCATGCGGCTCGTCGAGGTCTTGCCGTTGGTGCCGGTGATGTGCACGACGGGCGCCGCCCGGTGCACGTCGCCGAGCAGCTCGACGGCGCGACGGGTCGGCTCGAGCCGCGGCTGCGGCGCGGCCTCGCCCACGCGTCCGAGCAGCTGCTCGTAGGCCGCGTCGGCGGCCTTGCGGTGCTCCGCTGCCTCGAAGTCCGGCGCCTCCGGGTCGTCCGTCATGCTCGGTTCACCTCGATCGTCACGGCGGAGGCGTCGCCCACCGGCGTCTCTCCCCCCTCAGCCTCACCGACGACGAGGTCGGTCGCAAGCGTCTCCCCCGCGATGAGCTCGCGGTGCGCCTCGATCGCGGCCACGGCATCCGCGTCTCCCGTGAGGGTGAGACGGATGCGGTCGGTGACCTCGAGCCCGGCGTCCTTGCGGGCCTGCTGCACGACGCGCACGACGTCGCGCGCGAGGCCCTCGGCCGCGAGCTCGGGGGTCACGTTCGTGTCGAGCACGACGAAACCGCCCGACGACAGGAACGCGATGGCGCTCGACGCGTCGGCGACGGTGAGCTCGAGCTCGTACTCGCCCTCCTGCAGCGCGACGCCGCCCGCGACGACCGAGTCGCCATCGGCGCCTGCTTCGACTGCCCAGTCCCCGGCCTTCGACGCCTGGATGACGCGCTGCACGTCCTTGCCGATGCGCGGCCCGAGGGCGCGCGCGTTGACGGTGAGGCGGCGCGTGATGCCGTAGTCGTCGAGGCTCGAGTCGGCGAGCGGCACGAGGTCGAGCGCCTTGACGTTGAGCTCGTCGCGCACGATGTCGGCGAAGCCCGCGAGCGCCTCCGCGTCGGGCGCGACGATCGTGAGCTTCGCGAGCGGCAGACGCACACGCAGCTGACGGGCCTTGCGCAGCGCGAGCCCCGACGAGGCGACCTCGCGCACGCGGTCCATCGTGCGCACGAGCTCGGTGTCGACGGGGAACTCGGATGCGTCGGGCCAGTCTTCGAGGTGCACGCTGCGGCCGCCCGTGAGCCCGCGCCAGATCTCCTCGCTCACGAGCGGGAGCAGCGGGGCCGCGAGGCGCGTGAACGTCTCGAGCACCGTGAAGAGCGTGTCGAACGCGTCGCGGTCGTCGCCCGCCCAGAAGCGGTCGCGGCTGCGACGCACGTACCAGTTGGTGAGCACCTCGGCGAACTCGCGCAGCGCCTCGGCGGCGAGCGGGGTGTCGAAGTCCTCGAGCCGCGCCGTGACCTCGTGGATGGCGTCGCGCGTCTTCGCGAGCAGGTAGCGGTCGAGGGGGTGCGCCGAGTCGGTGCGGCGGCGCGCGGTGTAACCGGCGTGGTCTCGAGACGCGTCGCCCTCCGGGCGGCGCTCCTCGACCAGCTTCGATGCCGAGTTGGCGTAGAGGGTGAAGAAGTAGTAGCTCGACCACAGCGGCAGCATGACTTCGCGCACGCCCTGGCGGATGCCCTCCTCCGTGACGACGAGGTTGCCGCCGCGGATGACGGAACCCGACAGCAGGAACCAGCGCATGGCATCCGCGCCGTCGCGGTCGAAGACCTCCGACACGTCGGGGTAGTTGCGCAGCGACTTCGACATCTTCTGGCCGTCGGAGCCGAGCACGATGCCGTGGCTCAGCACGTTCTTGTAGGCCGGGCGGTCGAAGAGCGCCGTCGCGAGCACGTGCATGACGTAGAACCAGCCGCGCGTCTGGCCGATGTACTCGACGATGAAGTCGGCGGGGTTGTGCCCCGGCTCCCCCTCGACACCGTCGAACCACTCGCGGTTCTCGAACGGGTAGTGCACCTGCGCGAACGGCATCGAGCCCGAGTCGAACCACACGTCGAGCACGTCCTCGATGCGACGCATGACCGACGTGCCCGTGGGGTCGTCGGGGTTCGGGCGCGTGAGGTCGTCGATGTACGGGCGGTGCAGGTTCACCTCGCCGTTCTCGTCGCGCGGCAGAGTGCCGAAGTCGCGCTCGAGCTCCTCGAGCGAACCGTAGACGTCGACGCGCGGGTACTCGGGGTCGTCCGACTTCCACACCGGGATGGGGCTGCCCCAGTAGCGGTTGCGGCTCACCGACCAGTCGCGCGCGTTCGCGAGCCACTTGCCGAACTGGCCGTGCTTGACGTTCTCGGGCACCCAGTTGATCTGCTCGTTGAGCTCGATCATGCGGTCCTTGAACTCGGGCACGCGCACGAACCAGCTCGAGACCGCCTTGTAGATGAGCGGCTTGCGGCAGCGCCAGCAGTGCGGGTAGCTGTGCTCGTAGCTCTTGAGCTGCAAGAGGCGCTTCTCCGCGCGCAGCTTCTGGATGAGCGGCTTGTTGGCCTCGTCCCAGCGGAGCCCCGCGACATCCGTCACGGCCGGCAGGAAGCGGCCGCCGTCGTCGAGCGACAAGATGACGGGGATGCCGGCCGCGGCGCTCGTGACCTGGTCGTCCTCGCCGTAGGCGGGCGCCTGGTGCACGATGCCCGTGCCCTCGCCCGTCGCGACGTACTCGGCGACGAGGATCTGGAACGCCTCCGGCCCGTACGCGTCGGCGTAGTAGTCCCACAGGAAGTCGTAGCGGATGCCGCCGAGCTCGGCGCCCGTGAAGCGGCGCTCCTCGACCGCGGCGAGCGCGGCAGCGGCATCCGGGTACCCGAGGTCCTTCGCGTACGACGCGACCGTGTCGGCGGCGAGGAGGAAGCGCGCGGCGTCGCCCTCGAGGCCGTTCGCTGCGCCGTTCGGCCCGGCGGGAACGACGACGTAGACGATCTCGGGGCCGACCGCGAGGGCGGCGTTCGTGGGGAGGGTCCACGGGGTCGTCGTCCAGGCGAGCGCGTTGACGGCGGTGAGGCCGAGCACCTCCGCCTTCTCGCCCACGAGCGGGAAGGTCACGGTGACCGACTGGTCCTGGCGCTGCTGGTAGACGTCGTCGTCCATGCGCAGCTCATGGTTCGAGAGCGGCGTCTCGTCGTTCCAGCAGTACGGCAGCACGCGGAAGCCCTCGTAGGCGAGGCCCTTGTCGTAGAGCTGCTTGAACGCCCAGATGACGGACTCCATGAAGCTCACGTCGAGCGTCTTGTAGTCGTTCTCGAAGTCGACCCAGCGCGCCTGACGCGTGACGTAGTCCTGCCACTCCTGCGTGTAGTGCAGCACCGACTCGCGCGCCTTCGCGTTGAAGACGCCGACGCCCATCTCCTCGATCTCGTCCTTGGTCGTGATGCCGAGCTGGCGCATCGCCTCGAGCTCCGCGGGGAGGCCGTGGGTGTCCCAGCCGAAGCGGCGGTGCACCTGCTTGCCGCGCATCGTCTGGAAGCGCGGGAAGACGTCCTTGGCGTAGCCCGTGAGCAGGTGGCCGTAGTGCGGCAGGCCGTTCGCGAAGGGCGGGCCGTCGTAGAACACCCACTCGGGGTCGCCCGCGCGGGCGTCGACGGAGGCCTCGAAGGTGCCGTCGGCCTTCCAGAAGGCGAGGATCTGCTTCTCGATCTCGGGGAAGCGCGGCGAGGCGGGAACGCCCTCGCCCCGAGCGTCGTCGGGCGTCGCGTTGCGGGGGTAGCTCATCCGTGGGTCCTGGTTCGTCTCGTGGGTGCATGCACACGAGGACGACGGATGCCGCGGTACCACCTCGTTTGCCGGTCTCCGCGCGGAGGCCGACCGCTCATTCACGCGATGACGGGCGCACCCGCTCGGTTCTACTGCCGCCTTCCGGAGAGGGCGGGTTCTTCCGAGGACTCCCCGGTGATGGCCGGATCGCTGTCTGTGCCGACGATTCTAGCGCCGGTCACGCGGAGTACGCCGCGAGGAGCGCGGCGGCCGTTGCGGCGTCGTCGACCGAGACCGTGAAGCGGCGGTCGTCGCGGGTCACCACGAGGATGCCCTCGCCCGCACGGGTGATGACGCCGGTGCCGCCGCCGGGGGCCCAGCGCCAGCCCCAGCCGCCGAACTGCGAGGTCGGGTCGACGTGCGCGACGCTCACGGATGCGATGTCCGCGGCGCGGATGCGGCGGCGCGGCCAGCCGAACGGGAGCGACCGCACCGTGAGGCCCGTCGCATCCACTCGCACGCGCCACACGAGGCCGAGGCCGCACAGCACGAGCAGCAGCACCGGGACGAGGAAGAGAGGCCACGCGGCGCCGTCGGTCACCGCGACCACGAACGACATCATGACGATCGTCAGCCCGATCGCGCTCACGACGATCGCGACGACCGAGGTCGGCATCCGCACCGTCGCGATCCACGCGCTGCGCTCGCCCGGGGCGAGCTCGAGCGGGCGTGCGGGCGTCGCGGCGTCCTCGGCATGAACGGCCTTCGGCAGCGCGAACCAGGCGATGCCGGCGGCGACGGCTCCGAGCGCGAAGGCGAGCGGCATCCATCCGTCGATGTCCGCGGCGTCGCGCGCGTCGTCGAGCCCGAGCTGGATGCCGAGAGACGCCGTCACGATCGAGCCGACGAAGAGGGAGACGCCGAGCGACATGACGGCGAGGAGCTTGTGCGTCGAGGTCGGCACCGGGCCGGGGCCGATGCCCACGAAGGCCGCGAACATCCCCGTGAGGCCGACGCCGAGGCCTGCCGTCAGGGCGACGCTCACCCAGGCGGGCGCGAAGCCGTCGGGTCCGGTGCCCGATCCCCAGTGGATCGCGACGGGGTCGGGCAGCGACGGCAGCCACGCGAGCTGCACCGCGACGGCGGCGCCCCACACGATGAGCGGCAGGGCGACCGTCACGATCCACAGGGAGAGCGGGCGGCGCTCGCGCGTCGGACGGGCGGATGCGGCGGCGGTCATGACGGGTACTCCTCGCGGATCAGGGAGATGAGGGACTGGGGGCCGACGCCCTCGCGGCGCGCTTCGGCGACGAGGGCGCGCACGGCGTCGAGCAGCGGGGCTCCCCCCGCGGCGGCATCCGTCACGACGGCGCCTCGACCGCGGCGGAGGTCGATGAGACCCTCGTCGCGCAGGTCCTGGTAGGCGCGCAGCACGGTGTGGATGTTGACGTCGAGCGCCTGGGCGAGCTCGCGCGCCGCGGGGAGCCGATCGCCCGGGCTCAGCACACCGCGGGCCACCTGGGCACGCACGGATGCCGCGATCTGGTCGTAGATCGCGACCCCGGAGCCGGGGTCGACGCGGATGAGCATGATGCCATCCTATTGTTCTAATTGCGCTAGCACAATTGAGGATGGATTCGCGGAGTCCCCGGTCATATGCTCGGAGCGTCTCCCTGCCCCGATCACCGCGGAGCCCAGCATGAGCGACGACACCCCCACGCAGCGCTACCCCGAGGGCTTCCCTCCCCCGGGCGGGCCGAAGCCGGGCGACGGGCAGGGCGCGCAGCCGTCGGCCGGGCAGCCGGGCGCGGGGCAGCAGGGCGCCGGGCAGCCGGGCGCGGGGCAGCCGGCCGCGCAGCCGTCGGCTGGGCAGCCGGGCGCCGGGCAGCAGGGCGCTGGGCAGCCCGGCGCTGGGCAGCAGGGCGCCGACGAGCCGACGCAGGCGATGCCCCCCCCCGCCCCCCCTGACCTCCGCGCCGCCCGCGCCGGCCCCCCCCCCCCCCGCGCGCCCGCCCGCCGCGACGATCCCGCTCGCCGACCCGGCACCCGCCGCGGCAGCCGTCCCGCCCGCGGCCGTCCCGCCCGCCGCGCCCACGGCATCCGGTGACGGCGACGGCGAGCGCCGCGGCAAGGGCCTCATCATCGCGCTCGCGATCGTCGCCGGTCTGCTGCTCGCCGCGCTCATCGCCCTGCTCGTGTGGCTGGCGACGAGCGGAGGCACGCCGAGCGCGGACCCGACCGAGACCGCGTCGGTCTCCCCGTCCCCGAGCGAGACGCCGTCGGAGACGCCGAGCGAGGACCCGACGCCGAGCGAGACGCCCTCCGAGGAACCCCCGCCTCCCCCGCCGCCCGCCGACGCGATCTCGAGCTTCACCGCATCCGCGCAGGACGTCGACTGCTCGGGTGGCGTACCCGTGCCCGTGACCTTCAGCTGGACCACGAGCGGCACGACCGTCTGGTTCGGCGTCGGCACGGACGACGCGCGCGCCGCACCGTACGAGTCCGGGCTCCAGCCGAACGACACGATAGGCATCGACTACCAGTGCGGCCAGCCCGACGGCCAACAGCGCTACACGATCACCGTGCAGCGCACCGACGGCGCCTTCGAATCGGAGACCGTCGTCATCCGCGAGTCCTGACCACGGCTCCGCGAGAGTACGCACTTTTCCTCCTCTCGCGCCCTGAATCGGGGAAAGTACGTACTCTCGCGGACACACCGCGCCGCAGGCGCGGGCCGGTAGAATCGCGGGGTTCCCACACTCAGGCACCCCTTGACGCGGTGCCGCACATATCGAACCGGAGTACCGCGATGAACGCCGCCGACGCTCGCAACGAGTCCACGGGCATCCCCGAGAAGCCCGCCCTGGAGGGCCTCGAGACCAAGTGGCGGGAGGTGTGGGAGAACGAGGGCACCTTCCGGTTCGACCGCGCCGCCGCGCTCGCCGCCGGCAAGGGCTCCGTCTTCAGCGTCGACACCCCGCCCCCCACCGCATCCGGCAGCCTCCACATCGGCCACGTGTTCAGCTACACGCACATGGACCTCATGGCCCGATACCAGCGGATGCGCGGCCAGCACCTCTTCTTCCCCATGGGCTGGGACGACAACGGCCTCCCCACGGAGCGCCGCGTGCAGAACTACTACGGCGTGCGCTGCGACCCGACGCTCCCCTACGACCCCGACTTCACGCCCCCGCAGGAGGGCGGCGAGGGCAGCTCGACGAAGGCCGCCGACCAGCTGCCCATCTCGCGCCGCAACTTCGTCGAGCTCTGCGAGAAGCTCACCGCCGAGGACGAGAAGCAGTTCGAGGAGCTGTGGCGCACGCTCGGCCTCTCGGTCGACTGGTCGCTCACCTACCGCACGATCGGCGACGAGGCGCAGCGCGTGGCGCAGCGCGCGTTCCTGCGCAACCTCGAGCGCGGCGAGGCGTACCAGGCGGATGCGCCCACCCTGTGGGACGTGACGTTCCGCACCGCCGTCGCGCAGGCCGAGCTCGAGGACAAGGAGCAGCCCGCGGCCTACCACCGCGTGAGCTTCCACAAGGCCGACGGGGGAACGGTCGAGATCGAGACCACGCGCCCCGAGCTGCTCGCGGCGTGCGTCGCGCTCGTGGCGCACCCCGACGACGAGCGCTACCAGCCGCTCTTCGGCACGACCGTGACGACTCCCGTGTTCGGCGTCGAGGTGCCCGTCGTGGCGCACCACCTCGCCCAGCAGGACAAGGGAAGCGGCATCGCCATGATCTGCACCTTCGGCGACGTGACCGACGTCGTGTGGTGGCGCGAGCTCGACCTGCCGAACCGCGCGATCATCGGCTTCGACGGCCGCATCCTGCCCGAGTCGCCCGCGCAGGATCTCTTCACGGATGCCGGCCGAGCCGCCTACGCGGAGCTCGCGGGCAAGACCGTGTTCAGCGCGAAGGCCCGCATGGTCGAGCTGCTGCAGGAGTCGGGCGACCTCATCGGCGAGCCCCGCAAGATCACCCACCCCGTGAAGTTCTTCGAGAAGGGCGACAAGCCGCTCGAGATCGTGTCGACCCGCCAGTGGTACATCTCGAACGGCGCGCGCGACGAGAAGCTCCGCGACGAGTTGCTCGCGGCGGGCCGCGAGCTCGAGTTCCACCCGGACTTCATGCGCGTGCGCTACGAGAACTGGGTCGGCGGCCTCACGGGCGACTGGCTCATCTCGCGCCAGCGCTTCTTCGGTGTGCCGATCCCCGTCTGGTACCCGCTCGACGAGAACGGCGACCCGGTGCGCGAGCAGCCGATCGTTCCGAGCGAGCACATGCTCCCCGTCGACCCGTCGTCGGATGCCGCCCCCGGCTTCGACGAGGCGCAGCGCGGCGTGCCGGGCGGCTTCGTCGGCGAGCTCGACATCATGGACACCTGGGCCACCTCGAGCCTCACCCCGCAGATCGCGGGCGGCTGGGGAACCGACCCCGAGCTGTTCGACCTCGTGTTCCCCTACGCCCTCCGCTCGCAGGGCCAGGACATCATCCGCACGTGGCTCTTCTCGACCGTGCTGCGCGCGCGGCTCGAGCACGGCCAGACGCCGTGGCGGCACGCCGGCATCTCGGGCTTCATCGTCGACCCCGACCGCAAGAAGATGTCGAAGTCGAAGGGCAACGTCGTCACCCCGCAGGGCCTGCTCGACGAGCACGGCTCGGACGCGGTGCGCTACTGGGCGGCGTCGTCGAAGCTCGGAACGGATGCGGCGTTCGATCCGCAGAACCCGAAGACGATCAAGATCGGCCGCCGCCTCGCGATCAAGGTGCTCAACGCCGCGAAGTTCGTCTACGGGTTCCCGTACGCGGAGGGCGCCGAGGTCTCGGAGCCGCTCGACGTCGACATGCTCGCCGAGCTCGGCCGCGTCGTCGACGAGGCGACGCGCGCCTACGAGGCGTTCGACCACGCTCGCGCCCTCGAGGTGACGGAGCAGTTCTTCTGGACGTTCTGCGACGACTACCTCGAGCTCGTCAAGGAGCGCGCCTACACGGGCGAGGGCGCCGGTCAGGCCTCGGCCGTGGCCGCGCTCCGCACCGCGATCGACGTCATGCTGCGCCTGCTCGCGCCCGTCATCCCGTTCGCGACCGAGGAGGTGTGGTCGTGGACCCACGAGGGCTCGGTGCACACCGCCTCCTGGCCGACGACCGCCGAGCTCGGCGTCGCATCCGAGACCCGCAGCCTGCTGTCGGCGGTGTCGGCGGCGCTCGTCGGCATCCGTCGCGCCAAGACGGATGCGAAGGCCTCGCAGAAGACGCCCGTCACGTCGGCGACGCTCGCCGGCCCCGCGATCATCGCGGAGGCCGCCGACGACCTGCGCGCCGTCGGCCGCATCGAGCGGCTCGACCTCGTGGAGGCCGAGGAGGTCGAGGTGCGCGACGTCGTGCTCGCCGAGGTTCCGGAGGCCTGATCGTGACGGAGACGACCGTGCGCCCGCTCGCCGCCGCCGACGAGGCGCGCTGGCGGGAACTGTTCCACGCGTACGGCGTCTTCTACGAGACCGACTTCTCGGACGAGGTGCTCGACCGCGTGTTCGCGCTGCTGCTCGAGGAGGGCTCGGGCATCGACGGGCTCGTCGCCGAGCGCGACGGGCAGGTGGTGGGCCTCGCCCACTATCGCTCGCATCCGGACACCTTCACGGGCGGCCGCGACTGGTACCTCGACGACCTGTTCGTCGACCCCGCGGCGCGCGGCACGGGCGCGGGGCGCGCGCTCATCGAGGCGATCGCGGAGCTGTCGGCCGGCACGGGCGGCTCGCTGCGCTGGATCACGGCCGACACCAACGAGGTCGCGCAGGCGCTCTACGACCGGGTCGCGACGCGCACGCGCTGGGTCACCTACGAGGTGCGGCGCTGATGCAGCTCGGAACGCGCTGGTCGGTCGGCGGCGAGGTGCCTCCGCGGGTTCCGGATGCCATGGTCGCGGCGATCCGCGAGGTCGAGTCCGAGCTCGCCGACGTCGACACGACCCAGTGGCGCTGGACCCTCACGTGGCTCGAGGGGCGCCCCGTCGCCGAGCTCGACGACGGCACGCGCCTGCGTATGGCGCACGACGGCGCGATCCTGCGCGACCGACTCGACTGAGCAGCGGGCTGGACTGAGCAGCGGGCTGGTTTCGACACGCCCGCTGCGCGGGCTACTCAACCAGCGGTGAACGGCCGCTGGTTGAGTAGCGGCGCAGCCGCGTGTCGAAACCAGCCCCCGCTCAACACCCCATCGCGTCGCCCCACCCGCTGGTTGAGTAGCGGCGCAGCCGCGTGTCGAAACCAGCCCGCGCACTACTCCCCCTTCGCAACACCGCTGGTTGAGTAGCGGCGCAGCCGCGTGTCGAAACCAGCCCACGCACTACTCCGCCGTCCGCCGCCGGTACGCGCTCCGACTCAACGACGGCAGCAGCGAGAACTCCCCGCGGATGAGCGCCTCGCGCTTCGCCCGCGACCACCCCTGCACGCGTTTCTCGATCCCGTACGCCTCCGCCACAGACTCGGTCTCGTGCACGAACACGAGCTCGACGGGGAGCCGGCCCGAGGTGTATTCGGAGCCGTGGCCCGACGCGTGCTGCGCGGCGCGAGCCTCGACGTTGCGGGGGCTGCCGACGTAGTAGCTGCCGTCGCCGCAGCGGAGGATGTACATGCCGCAGGTCATGCGGGTAAGGATGCACGGCGCCCGGGGGCGCGGGGCGCGGGTCTCCACAGGGCTGGTTTCGACACGCCGCTTCGCGGCTACTCAACCAGCGGGTACGGGCTGGTTTCGACACGCCCGCTCCGCGGGCTACTCAACCAGCGGTGAACGCCCGCTGGTTGAGTAGCGCCCGCAGGGCGCGTGTCGAAACCAGCCCCCGTGTCACCTCACTTCCGCGCGAGGATCTCGCCGTGCGGGAAGACCATCCACCCGTCCGGGTCCTCGGCCCAGTGGGCCCACGCGGTGCTGATCGCCTGCAGGTCGGCGCGCGTCGCGAAGCCCTTCGACGTCGCGTCGTCGGCGAACGCCGACGCGAGCACGCGGTCGCGCCACATGCCGCCCCACCAGGTGCGCTCGTCGTCGTCCGAGAAGCACCACACGGATGCCGTCGACTCGACCGAGCCGAAGCCCGCCTCGCGCGCCCACTGCTTGAGGCGGCGGCCGGCATCCGGCTCTCTCCCCCGTTGCTGCGGTGCACACGCTGGTAGAGCGCCGCCCACGCCTCGAGGCCGAGGGTCAGCGGATGCAGCACCACGCCCGCGTAGTCGCACTCGCGCACCGCGACGAGGCCGCCGTCGGCCACGACGCGGCGGAACTCGGCGAGCGCCTCGACGGGCCGCGCGAGGTGCTGCAGCACCTGGTGCGCGTGCACGACGTCGAACTCGCCGTCGGCGTACGGCAGGGCGTACGCGTCGGCCACGTGGAACTCGACGTTCGTCACACCGCGCTCGGCGGCGTGGGCGCGCGCCTGTGCGACGACATCCGCCGAGGCGTCGATGCCGACGACGCGGCCGGGCGCGACGAGCTCCGCGAGGTCGACCGTGATCGTGCCGGGCCCCGCGCCGACGTCGAGGATGCTCATACCGGGACGCAGGTGCGGAAGGAGGTACGCGGCCGAGTTGAGGGCGGTGCGCCAGATGTGGGAACGCAGCACCGACTCGTGGTGGCCGTGGGTGTAGTGCTCTTCGGGCGCGTGCTCTTCGGGGGGCATGGAGAACAACCTAGGCGGCGGAGCGTGCCTAGGCTTGAGCGGTGACGAATCCGTTCCTCGCCGACAGCGAGCTGCCGTATCTGCTGCCCGACTTCGCCGCCGTGCGCGACGAGCACTACCGCGAGGCGTTCGAGCTCGGGATGGCCGAGCAGCTCGCCGAGGTCGCCGCCATCACGGCCGACACCGCTGAGCCGAGCTTCGAGAACACGATCGTGCCGCTCGAGCGCTCGGGCCGCGTGCTCGACCGCGTGTCGACGGTGTTCTTCACGCTCGCCTCGTCGGACACGACCGATCACATCCAACAGCTCGAGGAGGAGCTCGCACCGAAGCTCGCGGCGCATCACGACGCGATCGTGCTCGACCCCGCCCTCTTCGCGCGCGTCGACGCGATCCACCGCGCCTCGATCGACGACAGCGAGCGCCTCGACGACGAGCAGCGCTACCTCGTGCAGCGCCACCACACCGAGATGGTGCTCGCGGGCGCCGCGCTCGACGAGGCCGCGAAGCAGCGCCTGCGCGAGCTCAACCAGCGCATCTCGACCCTCACGACGCGCTTCGAGAAGAACCTGCTGAACGACACGAACGAGCTCGCGGTGCACATCACGGATGCGTCCGAGCTCGCGGGACTCGCGGCATCCGAGCTCTCCGCGGCGCACGAGGCGGCCGCCGCGCGCGGCCTCGACGGCTGGCTCGTGACGCTCGTGCTCTACACGGGCCACCCGTGGCTCGCCTCGATCGAGTCGCCGGAGACCCGCGCCCGCATCATGGCGGCGTCGCGCGCCCGCGGCATCCGGGGCGGCGAGTTCGACAACCGCGAGCTCGTGCTCGAGCTCGTGCGGGCCCGCGCCGAGCGCGCGCGGCTGCTCGGCTTCCGCGACCACGCCTCCGTCGTGACGGCGGATGAGACGGCCGGCTCCCCCGCGGCCGTCGCCGAGCTGCTCGGTCGCCTCGCCCCCGCCGCCGCCCGGAACGCGACCGTCGAGCGCGAGGAGCTGGCGGAGGTCACCGGCGGGCCCGTCACGGCGTCCGACTGGGCGTTCGCGGCCGACCGCGTGCGCCGCGAACGCTACGATGTCGACACGGCGGCGCTGCGCCCGTGGTTCGAGGCCGAGCGCGTGCTGCACGACGGCGTGTTCTTCGCCGCCGAGCGCCTCTACGGTCTGCGCTTCCACGAGCGCGCCGACCTGCGCGGCTGGAGGGACGAGGTGCGCGTCTTCGAGGTGCGCGACGACGACGGCACCGTCGGCCTCTACGTGCTCGACCTCTACACGCGCGACTCGAAGCGCGGCGGCGCGTGGATGAACTCGCTCGTGTCGCGCAACGAGCTGCTCGGGCACACCCACTCGATCGTCACCAACAACCTCAATGTGCCCCGCCCCGCCGCGGGCGAGCCGACGCTCCTCACGCTCGACGAGGTCGAGACGCTCTTCCACGAGTTCGGCCACGCGCTGCACGGACTCTTCGCGCACGCGCGCTACCCGAGCCTCGCGGGCACGAACGTCTACCGCGACTTCGTGGAGTTCCCGAGCCAGGTCAACGAGATGTGGGCGATGTGGCCCGAGGTGCTCGAGAATTACGCGCGCCACCACGAGACCGGCGAGCCGCTCGACCCGTCGATCGCGCAGCGCCTGCGCGACGCGGAGCAGTACGGTCAGGGCTTCGGCACGAGCGAGTACCTGCAGGCCGCTCTGCTCGACCAGGCGTGGCACACGCTCGACGTCGAGCAGGCGCAGGCGGTCACGGATGCCGCGGCCTTCGAGGCCGAGGCGCTCGCCTCCGCGGGGCTCGCCGACGACGCCGTGCCGCCGCGCTACGCGACGACCTACTTCGCGCACGTCTTCTCGGGCGGCTACGACGCCGGCTACTACTCGTACATCTGGAGCGAGGTGCTCGACGCCGACACCGTCGAGTGGTTCCGCGAGAACGGCGGGCTCACGCGCGAGAACGGCGAGCGCTTCCGCCGCCGTCTGCTGCAGACGGCGGGCACGCGCGACCCGCTCGCGGCGTTCCGCGACTTCCGTGGTCGCCACGCCGCGCTCGAGCCGCTGCTGGAGCGGCGCGGACTCGCCTGACAGGCGTCGCGTCGCGGATCGTCACCGGACGCGCCGGACGGTTTGACAGGGGCAGACCGACTGAGGTTAGGTTAACCTCAGCTCGCCGCTGGTTAGGTGAGCCTCACCTTCCCCCCTCGCCGAAAGGATCCTCGTGCGCGTCCTCCGCACCCTTCCGGTCGTCGCCGCAGCAGCGCTCGCGCTGTCGGCGTGCGCCGCCACCTCCCCCACCGCGACCGGCTCCGAGGCGCCGGGCGACGCATCCGCGTTCCCCGTCACGATCGAGCACGCGTTCGGCGAGACCACGATCGAGGCGAAGCCCGAGCGCGTCGCGACCGTCGCGTGGTCGAACCAGGAGGTGCCGCTCGCGCTCGGCGTCGTGCCCGTCGGGATGCCCGCCGTCTCGTGGGGCGACGACGACGGAGACGGCGTGCTGCCGTGGGTCGAGGAGAGGCTCGGGGAGCTCGGCGCCGAGACGCCCGTGCTGTTCGACGAGACCGACGGCATCGACTTCGAGGCCGTCGCCGACACCGCGCCCGACGTCATCCTCGCCGGGTACTCGGGGCTCACCGAGGAGGAGTACGAGACGCTCTCGAAGATCGCTCCCGTCGTCGCCTACCCCGACGTCGCGTGGGGCACCTCGCTCGAGGACATGATCCGCATCGACTCGACAGCGCTCGGCCTCGCCGACGAGGGCGAGGAGCTCATCGAGCAGCTGCACGCCGAGATCGACGCGGCGCTCGAGGCCAACGCGGTGATCGCCGACAAGCGCATCCTGTTCTCGTTCATCGACGCCTCGGACTTCAGCCAGATCGGCTTCTACACGACGCACGACACGCGCCCGGGCTTCCTCGCGAGCCTCGGCCTCCCCGTGCCGAGCGTCGTCGAGGAGGAGTCGGCGTCGACCGACGCGTTCTACACGACGGTGAGCGCCGAGCAGGCCGACCGCTTCGCCGACGTCGACATCTTCGTGACCTACGGCGACCCCGAGGGCGACCTCGTCGAGCGCATGCAGGCCGACCCGCTGCTGTCGAAGATCCCCGCGGTCGCGGCCGGTCACGTCGTGATCCTGCCCGACTCGACCCCGCTCGCCGCCTCCGCCAACCCCTCGCCGCTCTCGATCCACGCGACCATCGGCGACTACCTCGCGCTCTTCGTGGCGCAGGCCGGGTGACGACCGCCACGGCGACTCCGACGCCGCCGGCCGCCGCGATCGCGCGGCGCCCGGCGGCCGTCCGCGTGACCTGGATCGCGGCGGGCGTCGTCGCGCTCGTCGTCGCATCCGCACTCTCCCTCGCGGTCGGCACGCGCGTCGTGTCGCTCGACGAGGTCGCGGCGGGCCTCGCGGGCGACCTCGATACGGTCGGCGCCGCGGCGGTCGCGGCGCGCATCCCCCGCACCGTGCTCGCGGTGCTCGTGGGCGCGGCGCTCGCGCTCTCGGGCACGACGCTGCAGGCCGTCACGCGCAATCCGCTCGCCGACCCCGGCATCCTGGGCCTCTCGATGGGGGCCTCGCTCGCGGTCGTCACGGGGATGGCGTTCCTCGGCCTCTCGAACCCCGTCGTCGTCCTCGTCGTCGCGATCGTCGGATCGGCCGCCGCGGGCGTCTTCGTCTACGCGATCGGCTCGCTCGGCCGCGACGGCGCGACACCCCTCAAGCTCGCTCTCGCGGGCGCCGCGACGACCGCCGCGCTCGGCTCGCTCGTGAGCGCCGTCATGCTGCCGCGCGCGCAGGAGCTCACGTCGTTCCGCTTCTGGCAGATCGGCGGCGTGGGCGGTGCCGCGTGGGACCGCATCGCGCTCGTCGCGCCCGCGTTCGGCGTGGGCGCCCTCATCGTCGTCGCCCTCGCGCGCGGCATGAACTCGCTCGCCCTCGGCGACGACGTCGCGACGGGGCTCGGCGAGCACGTCGGCCGCACGCGCGCACTGTCCGCGGCCGGCGCCGTGATCCTGTGCGGCGCGGCGACGGCGATCGCGGGGCCCATCGGATTCGTCGGCCTCATCGTGCCGCACCTGTGCCGCCTCCTCGTCGGCACCGACCACCGCTGGCTGCTGCCCCTCACGGCCGTCGTCGGCGCGGTGCTGCTGACCGCGGCGGATGTCGTGGGTCGCGTCATCGCGCGCCCCGACGAGGTCGAGGTGGGCATCGTCACGGCGCTCATCGGCGCGCCCGTCTTCATCGCGCTCGCGCGCCGCAAGAAGGTGCGCGAGCTGTGACCGCGACCCTCGCCCCCCTCGCGACGCCCGTCGACGGCACCGCGGCCGCGATCGCCGCCGGACGCCGCCGACGCGCCCGCGGGCGCGCCGCGCGCACCCTCGTGCTCGCTGCCCTGGTCGTCGCCGTGTTCGTCGTGAGCCTCATGGTCGGCCGCACGTTCTACGGTCTCGACGAGGTCGTGCGCGTCATCCTCGGCCAGCAGGTTCCGGGGGCCTCGTTCACGGTCGGCGAGCTGCGTCTCCCCCGCGCGAGCCTCGGCCTGCTCGCGGGCTTCGCCTTCGGCATTGCGGGGGTGACCTTCCAGACGATCCTGCGCAACCCGCTCGCCTCCCCCGACATCATCGGCGTCACGTGGGGTGCGAGCGCCGCGGGCGTCTTCGGCGTCGTCGTGCTCTCGCTGAGCGACACGGGCGTCTCGCTCCTCGCCCTCGCCGGCGCGCTCGCGACGGCCCTCGCCATCTACTTCCTCGCCTACCGCCGCGGCTTCTCGGGGGCTCGCCTCGTGCTCATCGGCATCGGCGTCGCCGCCATGCTGCAGAGCGTCGTGTCGTGGGTGCTCTCGCGTGCCTCCGACTGGGACATGCCCGCCGCGATGCAGTGGCTCACGGGCAGTCTCAACGGCGCGAGCTGGCAGAGCGTCGCGCCGCTCGCCGTCGCATCCGCCGTGCTCGTGCCGCTCATGCTCGCCCAGTCCCGTGCGCTCGGCGCCCTGCGGCTCGGCGACGACACGGCCGCGGCGCTCGGCGTGCGCGTGCCCGTCGCACGGCTCGCCCTCATCCTCGGCTCCGTCGCCCTCCTCGCGTTCGCGACGGGCGCCGCGGGCCCCATCGCCTTCGTCGCGTTCATGGCCGGCCCGATCGCCTCGCGCCTGCTCGGGCCGGGGGCCTCGCTCCTGCTGCCCGCGGGCCTCGTGGGCGCGCTCCTCGTGCTCGCGGCCGACCTCGTCGGCCAGTTCGCGTTCGACGCCCGCTACCCCGTGGGCGTCGTCACGGGCGCGCTCGGCGCCCCGTTCCTCGTCTCCCTGCTCGCCCGCACCGCACGGAAGGGACGCACCCCGTGACCATCGCCCACAGCCTCCAGGCGCGCGACGTGACGCTCGCCTACGGTGACCGCACGGTCGTCGAGGGCCTCGACCTCGACGTCTCCCCCGGGCGCATCACCGCGATCGTCGGTGCGAACGGATGCGGCAAGTCGACGCTCCTGCGCGCTCTCGCCCGCCTCCTCGCGCCGAAGCGCGGTCAGGTGCTGCTCGACGGCGAGCCGATCGCATCGAAGCCGAGCAAGCACGTCGCGCGCGTGCTCGGCCTCCTGCCGCAGAGCCCCGTCGCCCCCGAGGGCATCACGGTCGCCGACCTCGTGGGCCGCGGCCGGCATCCGCACCAGCGCCTCCTCGCGCGCTGGACCGAGCACGACCACGCGGCCGTCGCATCCGCTCTCGAGGCGACCGGCACGGCCGACCTCGCCGACCGCAGCGTCGACGAGCTCTCGGGCGGCCAGCGCCAGCGCGTCTGGATCGCGATGGCCCTCGCGCAGGAGACCGACATCCTGCTGCTCGACGAGCCGACGACGTTCCTCGACGTCGCGCACCAGGTGGAGGTGCTCGACCTGCTCGCCGAGCTCGGCCGCGAGCGCGGCACGACGATCGTCATGGTGCTGCACGACCTCAACCTCGCGGCGCGCTACGCCGACGAGCTCGTCGCCATGAGCGCCGGGCGGATCGTCGCGAGCGGCGCGCCGGCCGACATCCTGACGCCCGAGCTCGTCGAGAGCGTGTTCGGCATCCGCAGCCACGTGATCCTCGACCCCGTGTCGGAGACCCCCCTCGTCGTCCCGATCGGAAGGCACCATGTCCGCTGACACCCTCATCCGCGTCTCCGCAGAGCCCTGGGCGTTCGCGCGCGTCGCCGTCTCGCGCATCGACGACCTCACCCCCACGTTCCGCCGCTTCGCGCTGCGGCCGATGGGCGAGGATCGGCTCGCCGACCCGGGCCTCGACCAGCGCATCAAGGTCGTGCCGCCGTGCCCGCAGGGCATCGACGCGATGCCGACCGACCCCGAGTGGTTCGCCGCCTGGCGCGCGCTCCCGGAGGGCGAGCGCCCGCCGTTCCGCACCTACACGATCCGCGGGTTCGACGGCGACGAGCTGCTCGTCGACTTCGCGCTCCACGGACCCGACGGGCCCGCCGCGCGCTGGGCCGTCGACGCGGCGGTCGGCGACGAGCTGCTCGTGCTCGGACCCAACGCCGCCCATCCCGGACCCTACGGCGGCATCGACTTCGTGCCGCCCGCCCGCTGCGGCCACCACCTGCTCGCGGGCGACGAGACCGCGGCGCCCGCGATCGCGCGCATCCTCGAGCAGCTGCCGCCGGATGCGCGGGGCACGGTCGTCGTGGAGCTCCCGGACGCGCGCGACGCCGCCTACCTGCCGACGCATCCGGGTTTCGCGGTGCACGCGCTCGCGCGCGAGGGCGCCCACGGTGCGGCGCTCGTGGCGCGCGTCGCCGCCGTCGCCGCCGAGCACCTCGAGGCGCACCCCGGGCAGGAGCCCGAGGAGGTCGACATCGACGAGGGCCTGCTGTGGGAGGTGCCGCGGAATGCACGTGGCGGGGCGGCGCTCAAGAGCGCCCCGCTCTACGCGTGGCTCGCGGGCGAGGCGGGCGCCATCACGACGATCCGCCGCCATCTCGTCAAGGAGCTCGGCATCGACCGTCGCGCCGTCGCCTTCATGGGGTACTGGCGTCAGGGCCGCGCCGAGAACTCCTGAGCGCGGGCCGCGCGCCGCGCGATAATCGTCACGCCGAAAGCGGCGACGAGGAACATCGCGCCGAGGATGAGCCAGCCGGCGAACCCGAGCTGGATCGCGGTCCACGTGATGACGAGCGGCCCGATCATCGAGGCGACCGCGAAGGTCATCGAGAACACCCCCTGGTAGGAGCCCGCGCGCCGCTGGTCGGCGAGCTCGAAGCTGAGCCCCCACGCGCCGCCCTGCGAGAGCACCTCCGAGAGCGCGTGCAGCACGGATGCCGCGATGAGCAGCACGACCGTCGCGACGAGGTCGGTGCCCGCCGACGCCCCGTAGAGCACGCAGCCGAACGCCATGAGGATGCCCGCGACGGCCGTCACGTCGCCCGCGCGGCGCAGGTCGTGGGTGCCGCGCGAGAGCGGCACCTGCAGCGCGATCACGAGCACCGTGTTGACGACGAACATGATCGAGACGATCCACTCGGGCGCGACCGTGTCGTGCGCGACCCACAGCGGGATGCCGACGTTGAGCACGACGAACTGGATCGCGAAGACGCCCGCGAGGGCCGAGAACAGCAGGTAGCGCGGATCGCGCCACGGACTGCGGCCGGGCTCGACGGGCGCGGCGTCGGCTTCCGCATCCGCCGCCTCGGGCTTCTGCGCGTCGACGCGCGCCGGCAGCCGCAGCAGGAGCAGCGCCGATGCCGCGTAGGCGAGGCCGCCCGCGACGAGGATCGCGCGGTACGCCTCGGCAGAGCCGAGGGCGAGCGCGACCGCGCCGACGCCGGTGCCGACCGTGATGCCGATGTTCGTGACCGTGCGCAGCACGGCGCGGCTCGTGACGCGCGTCTCGGGCGAGAAGGCGCGCGCCACGATCGCCGAGCGCACCGAGCCGTTCATGCCGAGCGCGATCGAGATGAGCGACTCGGTGACGACCGCCATCCAGAACTCCGTCACGAGTGCGACCGACGCGAGCGCGAGCCCTGCGACGGCGACGGATGCCACGAGCAGCCGCCGCGCCGAGAGCGAGTCGGCGAGGTGCCCGCCGAGGTACGACGCGCCGATGCCGATCGCCGAGCCGATCGTGTAGACGAGGGCGACCTGCCCCGCGGGGAGCCCCGCGATGAGCGACAGGTAGAGCACGACGATCGTGAGAGTGACGCCGCGGCCGACCGTGCCGATGAGCGTCGCGACGGTCAGGGCCCGGAGCACCGAGTCCGAGAAGGTGTCGCGGATCCGCACGCGGAGCGGGAGCCGGGGGGAGGCAGTCACCCGCTCTATTCTGCACCCGCCTCGGACACCGGCTTCCGCCGCGGACGCAACGTGAGCCACAGCATCGCGACGCCGCCCACAATGAGGCCCCAGAACGCCGAGCCGATGCCCGCGATCGAGACGCCCGACGCTACGACGAGGAACGTGATGACGGCGACGACGCGCGTCGCGGGCTCCTCGAGCGCCGCGGTCGCCGCCGAGGCGAACGCCCCGAAGAGCGCGAGGCCCGCGACGGCCGTGATGAGGATGGGCGGCGTGACCCCGACGAGCACCGCCGCGGCACCCGCGCCGAGCCCGATGACGAGGTAGGCCACGCCGCCCGTGACGCTGGCGATCCACCGGCGGTCGCGGTGCGGATGCGCGTCGGGCCCCGCCATGAGCGCCGCCGTGATCGCGGCGAGGTTGAGCGCGTAGCCGCCGAAGACGGAGCCCAGCATCGTCGCGGCGCCCGTGCTCGTGAGGATCGCCCGGGCGGGCGGATGCGGGTACCCGAACGTCGTGAGCACAGCGAACCCGGGCACGTTCTGCCCCGCCATCGTGACGACGTAGAGCGGCAGCCCGAGGCTCACGAGCACGGCGGGGTCGAGCGTCGGCCAGGTGACCGTCACGACGGGCCACAGGGAGGCGGAGGCGAGGTCGGCGCCCTCCCCAGACGCGATGACGACGACGACCGTCGTGAGCACGGCGCCGGCGACCGCCCAACGGGGGGCGAGCCGCGCGAGCACGAGCCACACGCCCACGATGGGCAGCGCGAGCGCCGGCAGCTCGACGGAGGCGAGCACGGGCGCGAGGCAGATGGGGAACAGGATGCCCGCGAGCATCGCGCTCGCGATCGGCTTCGGGATGCGCGTCATGGTGCGCGCGAGCGCGGGCCACAGCCCCGTGACGACCAACAGCACGCCGCACAGGAGGAACGCGCCGATGGCCGCGCGGTAGTCGCCCGTCGTGGCCTGCGCGGCGACGAGCAGGGCGGCACCGGGGGTCGACCACGCGAACGCGAGCGGCATCCGGTACCTGAGTCCGAGCGCGATCGCCAGCACGCCCTGCAGGATGCACAGGGCGAGAAGCCCTGATGCGGCCTCGGCGGGGGTCGCGCCGACGGCCTGCAGTCCCGCGACGACGAGCGCGAACGAGCTCGCGAAGCCCGTGACGGCACCGACGACGCCCGCGCCGACGGGCTGGGCGAGGTCGGAGGCGCGCATGGGATCAGAGCCTAGGGGCGCGCCGGGGCGCGTGACGACAGCCGCCTGGACGCGCGTGGCACCCCCGGGGCTAGACTCGCCTGGCTCAACGATGAATCGAGGCCTTCGTCCCGTGTCGTTCCTCATCCGCTCTCGGCGGCACCTCTCCGTGCTCGCCGCCCTGGCGGTCGTCGTGGGCCTCGTCGCGGGCAGCTGGATGGTGGCGCTGGGGGCGCTCTCGCGTGCCGCCGACGAGGGCGTGCGGCTCGGCCTCGAGTCGCGCTCGGGTGCGGATCTCGCGCTCCGTGCGACGGGGCCGCTCGGCTCCGACCCGGCCGCCCAGGACGAGGCGGTGCGCGCTGCGATCGACGACGGCTTCGGGGGGCTCCGCGCCGCGTTCGAGCTCGTGCGCACCGCGAGCGCGAGTGCGTCGGTCGTCGCGCCATCCGCTCCCGACTCGACGCGCGCGGGTCTCGTCATGCAGATCGACGACCTCGCGGAGCACGCGCTGCTCGTCGAGGGCGCGTGGCCCGCGTCCGCCGACGAGGTCGCGGTGCAGGCGGATGCCGCCCTCGTCCTGGGCGCGGCGGTGGGAGACACGCTCACGCTCGACGGCGCGCCCTACCGGCTCGCAGCGGTATGGCGCGTCGCCGACCCGCTCGACCCGCGCTGGCTCGGCGACCCGCAGCTGCTCGCCGGCCGCGACGACGCAGGTCCGAGCGCGCTCGGCCCCGTCGTCGTCGACCCGACGAGGCTCTCGGGCTTCGCCGAGCCGCAGGCTCAGTGGACCCTCGTGCCGGATGCGTCGCGCGTCACGGCAGCGGACCTCCAGATGATCGCGGCCGCGTGGTCGCGCGTCCCGTCGTCGTGGCGCGGGGTGGTCGACGACGCCGGCGCTTTCCGCAAGTCCGGGCGGCTGGGGGCGACGATCGCGGAGCTCGACGCGCGCGTCGACGGGCTGCGCGCGATCGAGCCCGTCGTGCTGCTCGTGCTGGGCGCCGCGGCCGTCGTCGCGGCGCTCGAGCTCGGTCGGCTGCTCGCCGGCAACCGCGCGCGGGAGATCGCACTGCTGTGGGCGCGCGGGCGTGGAGCGGGCGAGACGGGACTGCGAGCGGGAGCGGAGGCCGCGGTCGGGGCCGCCCTCGGCGCCGTCGTCGGACTCGGGCTCGGCGCGGCCGTCCTCGCCCTGCTCGGCGACGAGGTCGGGCTCGATCCCGCGACCCTCGTCGTGGCCGGAGCGGCAGTGCTCGTCGCCGCGGCCGCGTGCGGCGTCGCGGCGTGGCGGCAGGCGGGCGAGGGGGTGCACGCGGAGGCGGCCGAGGGACGTCTCCGGCGCGCCGCCGGTCCCGCGGCGACCGTCGTCGCGCTCGCAGCGGCGGCCGTGTCGGTGTGGCAGCTGCGCCTCTACGGCAGCCCTGTCACGCCGCTCGCCGACGGCACCTCCGCGGTCGACCCCGTCGCGGTCGGCGCGCCCGCCCTCGCCGTCGTCGCGGGCGCGCTCGTGGCGCTCACGGCGTTCCCCCTCGTCGCGCGAACCGTCGCGCGGGCCGGGGCCGACGCATCCGTCCCTCGCCTGCTCGCCGGCCACACCGTCGCGCGTCGCCTCCGCCGCGTCGCGGCCCCGCTGCTCGTGATCGCGATCGCGGCCTCGACCGTGCTCGTCTCCGCGGGGTACCTCGCCACGTGGTCGGTCGCGTTCGACCGCACGAGCGCCCTGCGCGCGGGAGCCGAGTTGAGTGTCACGCATGCGGGCGGCTTCGACGAGAGCACGATCGGGAGGGTCGAGGGAGTCGAGGGGGTCGCGGCCCTCGCACCGGTGCGCCGTGACGAGCTCGTTCTCTCGGATGCGAGCGGCACGCTCGTCGCGATCGCCCCCGACGCGCTCGCGCGGCTCGCGAGCGACGCCGTCGGAGCCCTCGACCCCGCGGCCGTCGCCGAGGGGGTCGCGGCAGAGCTGCCGGGGCCGCGCATCCCGCCCACGGCACGCGAGCTCGTGCTCGCTGCGAGTCTCACGGGTTTCACGAGGCCTCCCACCGTGCGCGTGACGTACGCCGACGGCTGGGGTCGCGTCGCCGAGCTCCGGGCCGAGGCGCCCGACGCCGAGGGATCCGTCGGCCTCCGCCTCCCGCTCCCCGCAAGCGCGTCGCAGGCCGAGGGCCGCGTGCTCGCCGTCGACGTCGAGGTGCCTGCGGCATCCGTCGCCGAGGGGGCTCGCGCGATCTTCTCGCTCGACGAGTTCGCGACGGATGCGGGTCCGCTCCCCGACGGTATCGGCGCGCCGACCTGGTCGGCTCTCGCGACGAGCCCCGGCGGATCGGTGGGGACCGCGGGACCTCGCGCGTTCTCCGTCGAGCGCGGAGGGGTCGTCGTGCGCCTGACGCCCGACCCCGCGGGCGGGACTCCGCCCGTCGCGATCTCGCGCGGACTCGCCGACCGCCACGGACTCGACGTCGGGTCGATGCTGCGCGTGCAGTCCGCAGGCTCGTATGCCAGCACCGACATGCGTGTGACCGCGGTGCTCCCCGCGGTGCCGGGGGCCGACGACACCCTCGCGGTGCTGATCGACCTCGGAGTGCTGCAGTACGCGGCGGCCCGCGACGCATCCGGATCCTCCGCGCCCGACACGCTCTGGCTCGACACGGCCGCGATCCCGCCGTCCGCGGCGGCGCTGCGCGAGGTGCTGCCGCCCGGAGCGCGCATCCTCACGGCCCACGACACGGCCGGCCGCGCGGTGCTCGGCTCGGCCGCGACGGCCCTCACGGGGGTCGCGGCCCTGTGCGTGCTCCTCGCCCTCATCACCCTCGCCGCCGTCGCGCGCGCCGAGCACCGCGTGCGGATCGGCGACCTCGCGGTGCTGCGGGCGCTCGGCTTCCGCAGTCGCCAGCAGGCCTCCCTGCGGCGCACCGAGTTGTGGATCGTCGCCGCCTACGCCCTCATCGCGGGTGCCGTCGTCGGGGGCGTCGTCGTCGCGCTCACGGTGCCGCAGCTCGCGAGCGCCGCCGTGCCGGACCCCGTGCCCGGTCTCGACCCCGCGATCCGGATCGACCCCGCGGTCGCGGCGGGCGGCGGGGTCCTCCTCGTCGGCACCCTGGCGCTCCTCATCGAGCTCGCGGCCGCGGGAGTGCGGCGCGCATCCGTCGCCGCGCTCACGGCAGGTGACGGGCGATGACGCGGTCGCGCGTGAGCACGCCGGGGCTGCTGCTCCGCCACGCCTCGACCGGCGTCTCCGGCTCGCTCCTCGTCGGACTGCTCGTCGCGCTCGCCGTCTTCGCGACCGCCGTCGCGCCGCGGGCGCTCGTTGCCCTCGGCACCGAGGAGCTCCGCCATCGGCTCGCCGAGGCCTCGCCCGCGCTTCGCGACATCACCGGGCTCGGACGCATCGGTCTCGTCCCCGCGGGCCGCGACGCGACGGCCGAGGAGGTGCTCCGCCCGACCGACGACGCCATCCGCGGATCCGCGCAGCGCCTGCCCGAGCCCCTCGCCGGGCTCGCGGGCGAACCGCGCTGGGTGGCCCGCAGCCCCCAGCAGGATGCGGCCCTCCCCGACGACGCGCCGTCCGCCCGCCTGCGGCTCACGCTCGCCCTCGACCCCGGCTGGGAGCGCGACGTGCACATCCGCGAGGGCAGCGCCCCCGCGGCGTGGTCGGGATCGGATGAGACGGGCGCGGTCGAGGAGCCTCTCGAGGTCGCGCTCTCCACGAGCGCCGCGGAGGCGCTCGGCGTGAGCGTCGGCGAGCTGCTCGGCTATCCCCCGCTCACGCTGCGCATCGCGGCGCTCTACGAAGCCGCGGACCCCGACGCCCCCCTCTGGGTGCACGCCCCCGACCTCGCGGCGCCCGCGGTGAGCGCCGCCGAGGGTCTCGTCCCGACCGTGACGACCTCCGTGTACGTCGCACCAGGATCCGCGGGCCGGCTCGCGAACAGCTTCGACGCGGGCGCGCTCTCGGCGTGGATCCCGATCGACCCCTCCGGCATCCGCTTCGGCGACGCGCAGCAGATCGCGACGCAGGTCCGCGAGCGCGCGGCCACCCCGTTCACGCTCCCCGGCTTCGGCGAACTGCGGTTCTCGAGCCGCCTCGCCGACGCCGTGGACCAGACGCGCGACAGGGTCGCCGCAGGCTCGGCGCTCCTCGCGCTCTCGCTCTCGGGCCTGCTGGGCGTGCTCGTCGCAGTGCTCGCGCTCGGGATCGGCGCGATCGTCGAGCGTCGGCGCACGGCGATCGTGCTGACCGCCGCGCGCGGGGCGAGCGCCCTGCAACTGCGGGGAGCGCTCTTCGTCGAGGGCGCGAGCGTCGCCCTCCCTGCGGCTGTCGCGGGCATCGCCGCTGCCGCGCTGCTCGTGCCCGAGCCCGTCGACGTGAGCGCCTGGATGCTGCCCATGCTCGTGGCGCTCGCCGCACCCGTCGTCTTCGCGGCGCGCGCGGGGGCACACGGCCCACGGAGCGTCCGTCGCGAGCTGCGGTCACGCGGCGGCCGCGTGCGGCTCCTCGCCGAGGCCCTCCTCGTGGGCGCGGCGGCACTCGCCCTCCTGCTGCTCTTCCGCCGAGGTCTCGTCGCCCCCGCGGACACTGTCGGCATCGATCCGCTCCTCGCGCTCACGCCCGTGCTCCTCGCGGCCGCCGTGTGCGCGCTCGCCCTGCGTGTGTACCCGATCCCGCTGCGGCTCGTGCTCGATCGCGTGCGCCGCGGCGACGGCGCCGTGGGGCTCGTCGGTGTCGCGCGGGCCGTGCGCGCGCCCGTGTACGACCCCACGGCGTCCTTCGCGCTCGTCCTCGGCGTCACGGTCGTCGTGTTCTCCTCGGTGCTCGGCACGACCCTGAGCCTCGGCGTCACGCGAGCCGCGGCAGCAGAGGCGGGCGCGGACATCCAGGTGCGCGCCGTCGAGATCGCCCCCGACACCGTGGCGGCCGTCGCCCGGCTCGAGGGCGTGAGCGCAGCCGCCGCGCTCACGCGCAGCGCGGGCCTCCAGCTCGCCGACGGCCTCGGCACGAGCGGGTTCACGCTCGTGCTCGCCGACACGACAGCCCTGCACGCCGTCCGCCCCGAGCTGCCGGAGCTCGACGCCGAGGTCGACGGGCGCATCCCGGTCGTCGTGTCGCGCGACCTGCGCGGCACCGCGGGTGGCTCGGCCGAGATCGGCCCCGCCGCCGTGACCCTCGTCGACACGGCGGCGCCCGACGCTCTCCCCGGCGTCACACGTGACTGGGTGCTCGCCGATGCGCGGTTCGCGGAGGAGCTCGGCCGCGGCACCGCTGTCGCGCAGCGCCTGCTCGTCGCCGTCGACGACCCCGACGAGGCGGACGCCGTCGCGGCGGCCGTCGTGCGCACGGTGACCGAGCCGCTGAGCGAGAAGGCCGCGCAGACGGTCACCGTCACGACCGCGCGCGGCGTGCTCGACGACGTGCGCTCCTCGCCCGTCATCGCCGGTATCGAGGCGGCGCTGCCCTTCGCCGCGGTGTCGGCGCTCGCCCTCACCGTGCTCGCGCTCGTTCTCGCGACGCTGGCGGCGGGCGCGGCGCGCGGACACCTCGTCGGCGTGCTGCGCGTCATCGGGGCGGACCGGCGGCAGTTGCGCCGCATCCTCGCGTGGGAGTCGGCGCCCGTCGTCGTCGCGTCGATCGTGGTCGGCGTGGGCCTCGGCCTCGCCCTGCCGTTCGTCGTGACCTCCGCCGTCGATCTGCGCGCCTTCGTCGGCGGCGACGTCGTGCCGACCCCGGTCGTCGACCCGCTTGCGGTCGGCCTCGCGGTGCTCGCGGTGCTCGCCGCCGCGGGCCTCGCCGGCGCGGTAGCACTCGCGCTCGGGCGGCGCCTCGCGCCCGCCGCGACGTTCAAGATGGGAGAGAGATGAGTCCCCACATCCGCTGCGCCGACCTCGTGCGCATCTTCTCTGCGGAGGGCGTCGAGGTGCAGGCCCTGCAGGGGCTCACCCTCGCCGTCGAGCGCGGCGAGCTCACGGCGATCGTCGGGGCCTCCGGCTCGGGCAAGTCGACCCTCCTCTCGATCCTCTCGGGTCTCGATGTGCCGACCGCCGGCAGCGCCCACGTGGCCGGCCACGACCTGCTCGCGATGTCGACGCGCGAGCGCACGCTCTACCGCCGCCACACCGTGGGGTTCGTGTGGCAGCAGACCTCGCGCAACCTGCTCCCCTACCTGACGGCCGCCGAGAACATCGCGACAGCGCTGTCCGTGTCCCGCACGCCCCGACGCGCGCGCCGCGCCCGGGCCATGGAGCTCCTCGAGCTCATGGGCATCGGCGCGCTCGCCGACCGCCACCCCGCCGAGATGTCGGGCGGCCAGCAGCAGCGCATCGCGATCGCCGTCGCGCTCTCCAACTCGCCCGAGGTGATCTTCGCCGACGAGCCCACGGGCGAGCTCGACGAGGCCAACTCGCAACTCGTCTTCGACGCACTGCGCACCGTCAACGGCGAGCTCGGCACGACCGTCCTCATCGTCACGCACGACCAGGCGGTGTCAGCGCAGGTGCGTCGCACGCTGCAGATCCGCGACGGACGGATGTCGACCGAGGTGCATCGCAGCACGCGCACCGACGAACACGGTCTCGAGAGCGTGCACGCCCAGGAGTACGCGGTGCTCGACCGCGTCGGCCGCCTCCAGCTGCCCGAGGAGTACCTGCGGGCGCTGTCGCTGCGCGACCTCGTGCGGCTCGAGCTCGAGCACGACCACGTGCAGGTGCATCCGACCGACCACAGCACGGGGAGCGAGCGATGAGCCGGCAGATCGTGGCGCGAGCCGAGGGGCTGCGACGCAGCTACGGGCGGGGCGCATCCGTCGTCCACGCCCTCGACGACGTGTCGATCGAGCTCGGCGCGGGCGAGCTCGTCGTGCTGCGGGGGCCGTCGGGCGCCGGCAAGACGACGCTGCTCAACCTCCTCGGCGGGCTCGACACGGCGGATGCGGGGCGCGTCTGGGTGGGCGACGTCGAGTTGGGTGCCGCGAGCGAGGACGAGCTCGTCGAGCTGCGACGCAGCGAGCTCGGCTACATCTTCCAGAGCTTCGCGCTGCTGCCCGTGCTCTCGGCGCGCGAGAACATCGAGCTGCCGATGCGCCTGCGAGGCGCGCCGGCATCGGAGCGCGTCGCGCGCACGGCCGAGCTGCTCGAGGTCGTGGGGCTCGCGGCGCACGCCGAGCAGCGACCCGGGGAGCTGTCGGGCGGGCAGCAGCAGCGCCTCGGGATCGCGCGCGCCCTGGCCAACGGACCGCGCCTGCTCATCGCCGACGAGCCCACGGGCCAACTCGACAGCGCGAACGCCGAGGCGATGATGACGCTCATCGCGTCGCTCGTGCACAGCCGGATGGTCGCGGCGATCGTCTCGACGCACGATCCGCGCATGGCGGCGCACGCCGATCGCATCGTCGACCTGCGCGACGGCAGACTCGTCGCGGGCTAGGTGCCGACGCGGAAAGCGGACGCGCGGGGCGGGACTACGCCGACTTCTCGGCGCGGCGCGCGGGACGCGGCACGATCGTGGGGGCCGCGTTGTCGATGACGGCCTCGCGCGTCACGACGACGCGGGCCACCTCGTCGCTCGAGGGCACCTCGAACATGATCGGCCCGAGCACCTCCTCGAGGATCGCGCGGAGGCCGCGGGCACCCGTCTGGCGGAGCACCGCGAGGTCGGCGATCGCCTCGAGCGCGCCCTTGTCGAACTCGAGCTCCACGCCGTCGAGCTCGAACATGCGCTGGTACTGCTTGACGAGCGCGTTCTTCGGCTCGGTGAGGATCTCCATGAGCGCCGACTGGTCGAGCGGCGACACCGTCGTCACGACGGGGAGACGCCCGATGAACTCGGGGATGAGACCGAACTTGTGCAGGTCTTCCGGGAGCACCTCGCTGAAGAGCTCGGCCTCGTCGCGCTTGCTGTGCAGCGGGGCGCCGAAGCCGATGCCCCGGCGGCCGACGCGCGCCGAGATGATCTCCTCGAGGCCCGCGAAGGCACCCGCCACGATGAACAGCACGTTCGTCGTGTCGATCTGGATGAACTCCTGGTGCGGGTGCTTGCGGCCGCCCTGCGGCGGAACCGAGGCGACCGTGCCCTCGAGGATCTTGAGCAGCGCCTGCTGCACGCCCTCGCCCGAGACGTCGCGCGTGATCGACGGGTTCTCGGCCTTGCGGGCGATCTTGTCGACCTCGTCGATGTAGATGATGCCCGTCTCGGCGCGCTTGACGTCGTAGTCGGCGGCCTGGATGAGCTTGAGGAGGATGTTCTCGACGTCTTCGCCGACGTACCCGGCCTCGGTGAGCGCCGTGGCATCCGCGACCGCGAACGGAACGTTGAGGCGCTTCGCGAGCGTCTGAGCGAGGTAGGTCTTGCCGCAGCCCGTGGGGCCGATGAGCAGGATGTTCGACTTGGCGATCTCGACGTCGTCGCGCTTCGCCTCGGCCGGCGCGAGCTGCTGCATCGAGCGGATGCGCTTGTAGTGGTTGTAGACCGCGACCGAGAGAGCGCGCTTCGCGGGCTCCTGCCCGATGACGTACTCCTCGAGGAAGTTGAAGATCTCCTTGGGCTTCGGGAGGTCGAACTCGCTCGTGACCTCTTCGCCCGCCTCGGCGAGACGCTCCTCGATGATCTCGTTGCAGAGCTCGACGCACTCGTCGCAGATGTACACGCCCGGACCGGCGATGAGCTGCTGAACCTGCTTCTGGCTCTTGCCGCAGAAGGAGCATTTGAGCAGGTCGGCGCTCTCTCCGATGCGTGCCATGCCGGTCTCCCTCCGAAGCGGTACCGAGAGCCTAACCCGTCCCGGTGACGGAGGTGGGCCTTCGCGCGTTTCCCGTGTCGGCGCGCCGTCCCCGATTCGCGTGGCACGCATCCGGGGGCGTCGGACCTGCACCTCGCACGCCGCGACTACTCTGGAGACATGACGCCGAGAGCCGCACGCCTGCTGCGCGGTGCGCTGCTCGGCGGCGTCGCGACGGTGCTCGCGGCCGTGTCGCACCTCGTGGGCGGCGGGCCCGCCCCGAGCGGTCTCGCGCTCGTGCTCGGCGGTGTGTTCGCGACGGCCGTCGGCACGATCGCCGTCGGCCGCCTCCGCCCGGGCCGGCGCGCCCTCACGCTCCCGCGGGTGATCTCGGGCGTCGCGATCTCGCAGCTCGCCTTCCACCTCGTCTTCTCGCTGCTCGGCCAGGGCGCCGCCGTCGCGACGACGGGCGGCCACCACGGCCTCGCGGCGATCGCCTCCGACCCCGGCGCGGCCATCGCGCAGGGCGGCGCCGGGATGTGGATCGCCCACCTCGTCGCGGGCGTGCTCACGGTGCTCTACCTGCGCCACCTCGAGTCGCGCGTGTGGACCGTGCTCGCACAGCTCGGCGGGCTCGCCGTGCGCGCGCTGCGCGTCGCCGCGACCGCGCCCGTCGCCGACGCACCCCGCCTCACGGCCGCGCGCGCCCCGCGCGTGCCCGCCGCATCCGCTCTCCTCGACACGATCGCCCGCCGCGGCCCGCCCGCCGCCGCCCGCGCCTGACGCCGACCGCTCGCGGTCGCCTCCGGCGCGCACGCGACCGCATCCGCTCACCCGTCAGGAGAACCATGTCTTCGATCACCCGCCGCACCACCGCGGCCTCCCTCGCCGTCGCCGCCGCGACGGCCCTCGCCCTCGCCTCCCCGCTCGCCGCGAGCGCGCACGTGACGTTCGACGAGAACACCGCCGAGGCCGGCAGCTACGCCCTCCTCACCCTCAAGGCGCCCAACGAATCGGAGACGGCCGCGACCGTCTCGCTCACCCTCACCCTGCCCGCCGACACGCCCTTCACGAGCGTGCGCACCGTGCCCGTCGCCGGCTGGACCGCCGAGCTCGTGCGCGAGACGCTGCCCGAGCCGGTCACGGTGGGCGACGGCACGATCACCGAGGCCGTCACGCGCATCGTGTGGACGGCGGATGCGGGGGCCGGCCTCCGCGACGGTGAGCTGGGCCTGTTCCCGGTCTCGCTCGGCCCCGTGCCCGACACCGGCAGCATCGTGCTGCCCGTCGACCAGGGCTACAGCGACGGCAGCGTCGTGTCGTGGGCCGACACCGAGGACGGGGCCGACCATCCGGCGCCCGTGCTGTACGTGAACGACGCCCCGGCCTCCGACCACCACGGGGGCTCGGACGACCACGCGACGCCCGAGGTGACGAGCGCACCCGACGCGGACGCCCCCGCCGACGGGTCGGCCGCCCAGGTCGACGTGCTCGCACGCGTGCTCGGCATCGCCGGGCTCGCGGTCGGCGCGGTCGGCGTCGTGCTCGCGCTCGTCTGGCGGCGCCGGGCGGCCGATGCCGCGGTCGCCCCGCGCGCACCCCGCGACGGCGGCGACGCGTGACACGCGCCCTCCGCGCCCTCGCCGCGGCGGCAGCAACCGTCGCGGCGGGGGCCGCCCTCGTGCTCGTCACGGCCCCCGCCGCGGAGGCCCACAGCGTGCTCGTGGCCTCGACGCCCGCCGCGGGGTCGACGCTGTCGGAGCTGCCCGCCGAGTTCTCGGTGACGATGAACGAGACCCTGCTCTCGGGGGCCGGGGATGCCGCCTTCGCGCTGCGCGTCGTCGACGCCGAGGGCCGCTACTTCGGCGACGGATGCCTCACGATCGTCGACGGCACGATGTCCACCGGTGCCGCCATCGGCCCCGCGGGCGACTACACGCTCGAGTGGCAGGTCGTCTCCGCGGACGGTCACCCGGTCGGCGGGGAGATCCCGTTCAGCTGGACCGGGGAGGCCACCGCCGAGGGCGCCGCCCAGCCGGCCGCATGCGGGGACGAGGCGCCCCCGGCCAGCACCCCGCCACCCGCGGACGGCGGTCATCACGCCGGCGACGCGGCCGAGGTGCCGCTCGCCGACGTGCTGTGGATCGTGGGGGCGGTGCTCGCCGTCGCGATCGCCGTGACGGTAGCGCTCGTCGCCACCCGCCGGCGCCCCTGACGCGGACGACCCCCGCCGGACCATCCGGCGGGGGTCGTCTCACGACAGGACGTCAGGCCTTCGTCAGCGCCGCCTGCGCGTTCTTGCGGCTCGAGAGCACCTGGTCGATGAGGCCGTACTCGAGGGCCTCATCGGCCGAGAGGATGCGGTCGCGCTCGATGTCGGCGTTGATCTCCTCGACCGACTTGTTCGAGTGACGCGAGAGCGTCTCCTCGAGCCACGTGCGCAGGCGCATGATCTCCTTCGCCTGGATCTCGATGTCGGAGGCCTGGCCGCGGCCCGCCTCGCCGACCGCCGGCTGGTGGATGAGGATGCGCGCGTTCGGCAGCGCGAGGCGCTTGCCGGGCGTGCCGGCGGCCGCGATGACGGCGGCGGCCGAGGCGGCCTGGCCGAGCACGACCGTCATGACCTGCGGACGGATGTACTGCATCGTGTCGTAGATCGCCGTCATGGCCGTGAACGAGCCGCCGGGCGAGTTGATGTACATCATGATGTCGCGGTCGGGGTCCATCGACTCCAGCACGAGCAGCTGGGCCATGATGTCGTCGGCCGACGCGTCGTCGACCTGCACGCCGAGGAAGATGATGCGGTCCTCGAAGAGCTTCGCGTAGGGGTCCTGGCGCTTGAAGCCGTAGGCCGTGCGCTCCTCGAAGCTCGGCAGGATGTAGCGCGACTGCGGCATGCGCGAGGCGAGGTCTCCGCCCGCCATGAACGTGGGGGTCTCCATGAATCCTGTTCCTTGTCTCTCTCGCGCTTACTTCTGGTCGGTGCCCGCGCCGCCCACGACATCCGCCGCCGAGGCGCGGATGTGGTCGACGAACCCGTACTCGAGGGCCTCCTCGGCCGTGAACCACCGGTCGCGGTCGCCGTCGGCGTTGATCTGCTCGACCGACTTGCCGGTCTGGGCCGCCGTGATCTCGGCGAGGCGGCGCTTCATGTCGAGGATGAGCTGCGCCTGCGTCTGGATGTCGGACGCGGTGCCGCCGAAGCCGCCGTGCGGCTGGTGCAGGAGCACGCGCGCGTTCGGGGTGATGTAGCGCTTGCCCTTCGTGCCCGCCGTGAGCAGCAGCTGGCCCATCGACGCGGCCATGCCGATGCCGACCGTGACGACGTCGTTCGGGATGAACTGCATCGTGTCGTAGATCGCCATGCCGGCCGTGATCGAGCCACCCGGGCTGTTGATGTAGAGGTAGATATCCTTCTCGGGGTCCTCCGCCGCGAGCAGCAGCAGCTTGGCCGCGATCTCGTTCGCGTTGTCGTCGCGCACCTCGGATCCGAGCCAGATGATGCGGTCCTTCAGGAGGCGGTCGAAGACGCTCGGCTGGAATGCCGGTTCTGCCATGGGAGGAAGCTCCTTGATCTGCGACATGGACACCGTGTCGATGTCGCTCACGAATCTACCGGGGCGCATTCTGCGGCTCGGCCGTGTTCGCCCTGGGCAGAGTCGCGTCGCGCCCCTCCCTTCTGCTGTTGTGCAGGACTTCGCTGTTGTGCAGGACTTCGCTGTTGTGCAGGTGATCTCGCGGCGCTGGCATCCGCTGGCCCCGGATTTCCCGGCCTCGCGCAGCGGTCTCCTGCACAACAGCTCACGACCTCCTGCACAACAGCGTCGCGCCGCGCCTAGCCTGGGGCGATGGACTGGCAGCAGCGGATCGCGGCCGTGTGGGCTGAGGCGGATGCGCTCGGGGACGCCGAGCTCGTGGCGCGGATCGACGAGATCGCGGCCGAGCACCCGGACGAGCCGCTCGCGCTCTTCGAGCAGGGCGGCGCGCGCGACTCGACCGGCGACGAGGCGGGGGCGGAGGAGTTCTACCGACGCGCCCTCGCATCCGGGCTCCCCGACGACGAGCGGGCGCAGTGCGTCATCCAGCTCGCGAGCACCGTGCGCAACCTCGGCCGCCCCGAGGAGTCGCTCGAGCTGCTGCGCGAGGAGTTCGAGGGCCGTGCGCCCGACGACCCCTACGCGGATGCCGCGGTCGCCTTCGCGGCGCTCGCCCTCGTCGACCTCGGGCGGCCCGTCGAGGCGGTCGCGGCGCTCCTGCACGCCCTCACGCCGCACCTGCCCCGCTACCACCGCTCGGTGCCGGCGTACGCGGACGCCCTCCTCGGGGAGCTCTAGCCCGTCTTACCGCAGCAGCCGCTCGAGGGTGTTGACGTTGCGGCTCGTGAGGTGCGGCTTGTACGCGGCCTTGCCGATCGCCTTGCCGAGCACCGAGTCGAGCGTGTCGCCCTTAGGCACCGTCCAGTAGACGACGCCGTCGCCGGCCGCGGCGCTCTCGTGCGCGGGGTCGAGCTCCGTCGCGAGCAGCTCGTCCGCAACGCGCGGCTCGAGCACGAAGAGCACGTAGTCGTGCCAGCCGTCGCGGCCGCGCTCGAACGGGTACGCCTCGACGATCGCGCGCAACGCATCCGTCGTGAGCACGTGCACCCACGCGTCGTAGCCGAAGCGCTCCCGCAGGGCCGCCTCGATATCCGCTTTCACCTCGCGGCCGGATGCGTCGCTCGTCACGAGCGCGTTGCCGCTCGCGAGCACCGTGGTGACGTCGGCGTAGCCGCGCTCGACGAGCAGCTCGCGCAGCTCGGCCATCTTGACCGCGACGCCGCCGACGTTGACGCCGCGCAGGAGGATCACGTACCGCACGCCGTCACCCTACGCCCGCCCCCGGACACGCCGAAGGCCCGGCCCTCTCGCCGGTCGAGTGCCGCCGAAGGCCCGGCCTTCTCGCTGGTCGAGTGCCACGCCGAAGGCCCGGCCCTCTCGCTGGTCGAGTGCCGCCGAAGGCGGTGTATCGAGACCGAGAGAAGGCCGGGCCTTCGTGAGACGTCAGTGCTCGTGACCCTCGTGGTCGTCGTGGTCGTGGTCCACGCCGACGAGGTCGGTCTCGTCGATGATCTCGGAGTCGTCCGAGCCGTCGCCGAGCACGGTCGCGGTGAGCGCCGAGACGTCGACCGCCTTGCCCTTCTCGTCGACGACCTTGGCCTTCGAGAGGGCCACGGCGACCGCCTTCGAGCGGGCGACCTCGCCGACCATGGCGGGGATCTGGCCCGAGTTGCCGAGCGCCTGGATGAAGTCGCCCGGCTCCATGCCGTACTGAGCCGACGCCTGCACGAGGTAGGAGGTGAGCTCGTTCTGGCTGACCTTCACCTCCTCCTTCTCGGCGATCGCGTCGAGCAGGATCTGACGGCGGAAGACCTTCTCGCTCTCCTCGGCCACCTCGGCGCGGTGCACGTCGTCCTCGAGGCGACCCTCGTTCTCGAGGTGACGGTGCACCTCGTCGTCGATGAGGCCCTGCGGCACGGGGATGTCGGCGTTCTCGACGAGGAGCTCGACGAGCTTGTCGCGCGCGGCGACCGCCTGGCCGAACTCGGCCGACTTCTCGAGCTGCTCCTTGATGTCCTTGCGGAGCTCGCCGATCGTGTCGAACTGCGACGCGATCTGCGCGAAGTCGTCGTCGGCCTCGGGGAGCTCGCGCTCCTTGACCGAGAGCAGCGTGACGGCGATCTGGGCCTTCTCGCCCTGGTGGTCGCCGCCCACGAGCTCCGACTCGAATGTCGTCGACTCGCCCGCGGTGAGGGTGTCGAGCGCCTCGTCGATGCCCTCGATGAGCTCGCCCGAGCCGATCTCGTAGGAGATGTTCGACGCGGTGTCGATCTCCTCGCCGCCGATCGTCGCGACGAGGTCGAGCTGCGCGAAGTCGCCCTTCTTGGCGGGGCGGTCGACGGTCACGAGCGTGCCGAAGCGGCTGCGGAGGTTCTCCAGCTCGGCCTCCACCTCATCCGGGCCCACCTTGACCGACTCCACCTCGACCTTGAGGCCGTCGTACTTCGGGAGCTCGAACTCGGGGCGCACGTCGACCTCGACGGTGAAGACGAGGTCGCCCGAGAAGTCCTTCTCGCTCGGCCACGTCGAGACGTCGGCCTCGGGGCGGCCCAGAGGGCGGAGCTTCTCCTCGTTGGCGGCCTCGCGGTAGAAGCGCTCGAGGCCCTCCGACACGGCGTGGTTGAGCACCTCGGCGCGGCCGATGCGCTGGTCGATGATGGGCGGCGGCACCTTGCCCTTGCGGAAGCCGGGGATGTTCACCTGCTCCGCGATGTGCTTGTACGCGTGCTCGATCGAGGGCTTGAGCTCCTCGGGGGTGACGGTGATGGTGAGCTTCGCGCGCGTGGGCGACAGCTTCTCGACGGTCGTGCTGACCATGGGGATGTACTCCTGGGGTTGTTCGCTGATGTTCCGTCGGGGCGACAGGATTTGAACCTGCGACCTCCCGCTCCCAAAGCGGGCACTCTAGCCAAGCTGAGCTACGCCCCGGATGTCCGGGCCTTCTCGCAGCCGGCTGTCGGGCGGGGTGACGGACGCGATCCGGCCCGAAAACGGCCTCGCACAGTCTAGCCGGTGCCGCGCGCGCCTTCGCTCCGATGTCGGACGTCGGGCGCACCATGGCTGCATGGCGAACATCGACATCATGGAGATCCGCGCGTTCGAGCCCCGTTGCGTCGACTGCGGCGAGACGGGCCCGATCGAGTCGAGCGCCTTCTGGGCGATGGCGTGGGAGGAGGCGCACGTGTGCGTCGCCGCGCGCATCGACGCCGAGGCGCCCGAGCTCATGAGCGCCTGACCGAACCGACCTCTCCCCTGCGTTAGACTCGCGGGGTTGCCCAGCCGTTCTCGGCGGGGCTCCGGGGCGGTAGCTCAATGGTAGAGCCTCAGTCTTCCAAACTGATTACGCGGGTTCGATTCCCGTCCGCCCCTCCACGTACTGCGTTCTCCGCCTTCGGGATCCCGCGCTTCACAGCGTCCTCCCCGGTGCTGTGAGCGGTCCTCTGTAACCATGGAGGAACCACCGGAGGGGTTTCAGGATGCGTCGCACCCGGACGACCGGCGGACTCGCGGGTCTCGCCGCGCTCACGCTCGCCATGGGCGGCGTGCTGCTGCTCGACGCGCCCGCCGTCGCGGCCGAAGCCCCGGAACCCACCCCGAGCGCAGAAGCGTCGGCTCCGCCCGACCCAGGGGCCGCGGATGCGTCGGCACCGCCCGACACGGGGGTCGCCGACGCCGACGCGCCGGTCTTCACGACTCCCCCGCAGCTCCCCTCGGCTCTGCGCGGCGTCTCCTACGCCACCTGGATCGCAGCGGATGCGGATCCCCCGGCGACCTTCGCCGTCACGTCCGGCGCGCTCCCGGCCGGGCTCGCCCTCTCGCCCGACGGCCTCATCAGCGGTACCCCCGCGACGGTCGACGACGCGACCTTCACGGTGACGGCGACGACGGGCGAGGAGGGCTCGGAGGCGACCGCGGAGCGTCAGTTCACGCTCGCGGTGACGCCGCAGGTGCCCGTGTTCGCGACGGGCGAGCTGCCGACGGCACGCGCGGGCACGCCGTACGAGGCCGCGATCGTGGCGTTCGGCACGCCGACCGCGAGCTACGCGCTCGTCGGCGGAGCGCTCCCCCCGGGACTCACTCTCCGCGCGAACGGGACGATCGACGGCACGCCCGCCGCCTCGGGCACCGTCGGGTTCACGGTGCGGGCGACGATCACCGACGGCGGCGAGTCGACGACCGCGACGCGCGACTTCACCCTCGTGGTCGCACCGCGGGCGGCGGCTCCGGCTCCCGGCCGGCCGCCCGCAGCGCCGCCGCCCGCGGGCACGCCGGGCGGTGAGCAGGAGCCCGCTCCCGCGCCCGAGGCCCCCGCGACGCCGTCGCCCTCCCAGACCTCCACGGCGCCCGACGCCCCGGATACCGACGGACCCACGATCCCGGCGGGGGCCGGCGAGCCCGGCGAGAGCACGGGAGGTGACGAGGACCTCACGTGGCTGTGGCTCGTAGCGGGCGTCGCCCTCGTCGGCGCGGTCGCGGCGACCGTGCTGCTCGTCCGCCGCATCCGGAGTCCGTGACGCTCGATCCCGCGTGCGCCGCTCCACGCGCGCCCGGGCGTAGCCTGACGACGTGAGACGTCTCGCCCGCGCCACCGCCGACTGGTTCCGTCGTTCCCGCCACATCGTGCTCGCATCCGTCGCCGCGGTCGTGCTCGGCGTCATCGTGTGGGCGAACGCGTCGCCCTGGCCGTCGGCCATGGTCATCCGCTGGGTGTTCGAGTCGGGGCGCGACGCCGACATCGCCGAGCTGAACCGCCACCTGCCCGACGCGCTGCCGCACGAGACGCTCGACGTGCCCTACGGCGACGCCGGCCACGACACGACCTTCGACGTGTTCTGGCCCGAGGGCACGACGGATGCGCTGCCGACGGTCGTCTGGATCCACGGCGGCGCCTGGATCTCGGGCGACAAGGTCGACGTCGCGCCGTACCTGCGCATCCTCGCGGCGGAGGGCTACACGACCGTCGGCCTCAACTACACGGTCGCGCCCGAGGCGGCCTATCCGACCGCCGTGCGGCAGCTCAACAGCGCGCTCAAGCACCTCGTCGCGAACGCCGACGAGCTGAACATCGACCCCGATCGCATCGTGCTCGCGGGCGACTCGGCGGGCGGGCAGCTCGCGAGCCAGCTCGCGGCGATGATCACGAACCCCGAGTACGCGCAGCTCGTCGGCATCCGTCCGGCGCTGCGGGCCGAGCAGCTCGTGGGCGCCGTGCTCAACTGCGGCGTGTACGAGCTCGACGGCATGGCGAAGCTCAACGGGATCGTGTCGTGGGGCTTCAAGTCGGCGCTGTGGGCCTACACGGGCACGAAGGACTGGTCGTCGGAGGCACCCGGCACGCTCATGTCGTCACTCGAGTTCGCGACCGCGGACTTCCCGCCGACGTGGATCTCGGGCGGCAACGCCGACGGCCTCACGTGGCTGCAGTCGGTGCCGATGGCGAATCGGCTCGAGGAGCTCGGCGTCGACGTGACGCGCGTCTTCTACGCCGCCGACCACACCCCGGCGCTCGGGCACGAGTACCAGTTCCACCTCGACGGCGACGACGCCCAGGCTGCCCTCGCGAGCACCCTCGACTTCCTCTCCCGCGTCACCCGCTGACCCTCGCCCGCCTCGGCCGTCGCCTCAGGATGCGGCGGCCCGGGCGCGCTCGACCGCGGTCGGGAGGGCGGCGAGGAAGGCGTCGACGTCGGCATCCGAGGTGTCGTGGCCGAGGGTGATGCGCAGGGCGCCGCGGGCCTCCGCCTCGGGCACGCCCATCGCGAGCAGCACGTGCGAGAGCTCCGGCACGCCCGCCTGGCACGCCGACCCCGTCGAGACGGCGATCCCGGATGCGTCGAGCAGGTAGAGCAGGGCGTCGCCGTCGGCGCCCGCGAAGGTGAAGTGCGCGTTCCCGGGCAGTCGCCCCTCCCCCGCGGGCGCGCCCCGGAGCACGGCGCCCGAGACGGAGTCGAGCACCCCCGCGACGAGCCGATCCCGCCCCTCCGCGACGCGCGCGAGCGGAAGCTCCGCGACGGCGCGCGAAGCCGCGACGCCGAACGCGACGGCCCCCGCGGCATCCTGCGTGCCCGAACGTCCGCGCTGCTGATCGCCGCCGTGCAGGAGCGGCTCGACCGTCGCCGTGCGCACGAGCGCGAGCGCGCCGACGCCCACCGGGCCGCCGACCTTGTGCGCCGAGACCGACACGGCATCCGCCCCCACCGCGTGCACGTCGACGGGCACCTGCCCGAACGCCGCGACGGCGTCGAGGTGCACGGGCGCGCCGTAGCGGTGCGCGAGGGCGACGAGCTCGGCGACCGGCTGCACCGTGCCGACCTCGTTGTTGGCCCACAGCGCCGTCACGAGCGCGACCTCCTCGGGGTCGGTCGCGAGCGCCGCGGCGAGCGCGTCGAGACGGATGCGCCCCTCGGCATCCAGCTCGACCCAGTCGACGCGCGCGCCCTCGTGCCGCGCGAGCCACTCGACCGCGTCGAGCGTCGCGTGGTGCTCGCCGAGCGGCGCGATGACGCGCGGACGCCGCGCACCCCGGTTGCGCGCCCAGAACATCCCCTTGACCGCGAGGTTGACCGACTCGGTGCCACCCCCGGTCAGCACGACCTCGACGGGGTCGACGCCGAGCGCGCCGGCCACCTGCTCGCGGCCCGTCTCGAGCAGCTCGCGGGCGGCCTGGCCGGCACCGTGGATCGACGCGGGATTGCCGACGACGCGGAGCGCGTCGGTGTACGCCGCGAGCACCTCGTCCGTCATGGGCGAGGTCGCGGCGTGGTCGAGATAGACCGCCACGATGCCTCCTCCGCCGTTTACAAGCACGTCACGCGCACCACCTAACCTAGACGTCATGCCCGCCGCCGACCCGCTCCGCGATCTCGGCGTCCGCCTCACGCCCGACGGCGGCGAGCTCCGCGTGTGGAGCGCGAACGCGAGCTCGATCGAGCTGTGCATCTTCGACGAGAAGGACGCCGACTGGGTCGCCGAGCGCGTGCCGCTCACGAAAGGCAAGGGCGACGTCTGGAGCGCCTCGACGCCGTCGCTGCAGCTCGGCACCGCCTACGCGCTGCGCGTCGACGGTCCCGATGGTCCCACCCACGACTTCGACCCCGACCGCTACCTGCTCGACCCCTACGCGCGCGGCCTCGCCCGCACGCGCGACGGCGGATGGCGCTCCTACGTTCAGGACACCGCCTTCGACTGGGGCGGCGTCGAGAAGCCCGGCATCCGTCTCGATCACACCGTGATCTACGAGGCCCACGCGAAGGGCCTCACGAAGCTCAACCCGGAGCTGCCGGAGGAGCTGCGCGGCACCTACGCGGGCCTCGCGCACCCGGCGACGATCGCCTACCTGAAGGAGCTCGGCGTCACCGCGGTCGAGCTGCTGCCCGTGCACCAGTTCGTGTCGGAGCAGCGCCTCACCAAGATGGGGCTCGTCAACTACTGGGGCTACAACACGCTCAACTTCTTCACGCCGCACGCCGCCTACGCGACGCGTGAGGCCCAGTTCGGCGGCACGGGCGCCGTGCTGCGCGAGTTCAAGGGCATGGTGAAGCTGCTGCACGAGGCGGGCATCGAGGTGATCCTCGACGTCGTCTACAACCACACGGCCGAGGAGGGCCGCGGCGGGCCGACGAGCTCGTTCCGCGGCATCGACAACGCGAGCTACTACCGGCAGACCGCCGAGGGCGACTACATCGACACGACCGGATGCGGCAACACGCTCGACTTCGGCCGCGCGGTGACGCAGCGGCTCGTGCTCGACTCGCTGCGCTACTGGGCGGAGGAGGTGCAGGTCGACGGGTTCCGCTTCGACCTCGCGGCCACGCTGGGGCGCGGGGAGGGCGCGGAGTTCGACCCCGCGCATCCGCTGCTCCGCGCGATCATCGACGACCCGCTGCTGCAGGGCGTCAAGTTGATCGCCGAGCCCTGGGACGTCGGCATGGGCGGCTGGCAGGTGGGCAACTTCCCCGTCGGCTGGTCGGAGTGGAACGACGGCTACCGCGACCGGATGCGCAACTTCTGGCTGCGCGACATCGCGCAGGCGCGCGAATCGGGCTCCGCGAGCGAGGGAATCGGGTCGCTCGCACGGCGTCTCGCGGGGTCGAATCACGTGTTCGCGCTCGAGCGGGGGCCGCTCGCATCCGTCAACTTCGTGACGGCGCACGACGGCTTCACTGCCGCCGACCTCGTGTCGTACGACCGCAAGCACAACCTCGGCAACGGCGAGAACAACCGCGACGGCTCGAACGACAACAAGTCGTGGGGCCACGGCGCCGAGGGGCCGACGCAGGACGAGGAGATCCGCGCCACGCGGCGCAAGGCCGTGCGCAACCTGCTCGGCACGCTCCTGCTGTCTGCCGGCGTGCCGATGCTCACGGCGGGCGACGAGTTCGGCCGCAGTCAGCGCGGCAACAACAACGCGTACTGCCACGACTCGGAGCTCACCTGGCTCAGCTGGGACCGCCGCGAGTGGCAGGAGGACCTCTTCGAGGTCGTCAAGACGCTCATCCGCCTGCGTCGCGAGAACCCTGCCCTGCGCCCCGTGCGCTACGGGCGCTGGGGCGAGTCCACGCCATCCGCCAGCCAGATGGACTGGTACAACAAGGACGGCGAGACGATGGGCATCGACGACTGGGACTCGCCCGAGGAGCGCACGCTGCAGTACCTCGCGGCGTCGACGCCCGAGTTCGAGGACTTCAACCGCATCCTGCTCGTCGTGCACGGGCTCGAGACGGATGTCACGGTCACCCTGCCCGCGCACGAGGGCGTCGAGCGCTACACGCTGCTGTGGGACTCGGGCCACGACGACATCAGCGGCATCGAGGGGGTGCACCGTCCGGGCGAGGAGCTCGCGATGGCGCCCACGTCGATGCTGCTGTTCCGGGCGGACTGATGGCGGGCACCCCGGCGACGGCCGCGCTCACGGCGGCCGGCATCCCGTTCACCGAGCACGCGTACGCGCACGACCCCGCGAACCGCGACTTCGGCATGGAGGCGGCGACGGCGCTCGGGCTCGACCCCGACCAGGTGTTCAAGACGCTGCTCGCGGATGTCGACGGGCGCCTCGTCGTCGGCATCGTGCCCGTCACGGGCAAGCTCGACCTCAAGGCGCTCGCGGCGGCGGTCGGCGGCAAGAAGGCGGCGATGGCGGACCCTGCGCTGGCCGAGCGACGCACGGGCTACGTCGTGGGCGGCATCAGCCCCATCGGCCAGAAGTCGCGCCACGAGACGGTGCTCGACGAGACCGCCGAGCTGTGGGACGTCGTCTACGTCTCGGGTGGGCGCCGCGGCTTCGACCTCGGCCTCGCGCCCGCCGACCTCATCCGCGCCACGGGCGCCATGGTCGCCGACATCGCCCGCTGATAGTTCCCGTTCCGCGTGTTTGCACCCGAAGGAACGGGAACTAACACGCGGAACGGGAACTAAGACGGGTCGGATGCCGCGGCTGCGGCTCGCGAGCGGCGGGGCTCGATGCCGGCAGCCGCGACGACCGCGACGGCCGCGAGCCCGAGCGACACGAGGATCGCACCGCGGAGCCCCACCTCCTCGCCGATGAAGCCGAGCAACGGCGGACCGACGAGGAACGCGAGGTAGCCCGCCGTCGCGGCGAGCGAGACGCGCGCCGTCGGGTCGGGTCCGGATGCGCCCGCCGCCGAGAGCGCGACGGGGAACCCGAGCGACGCCCCGAGGCCCCACAGCACGACCGCCGCGAGGGCGAGCGCCTGCCCCTGCCCGAACGAGATGAGCGCGATGCCGACGACCGCGCTGAGCGCGCTCACGGCGAGCACGGGCGGGCGGCCGAAGCGGTCGACGAGCGCGCCGCCCGAGAACCGGCCGATCGTCATCGAGACGGCGAAGAGCGCGAACACCGTCGACCCCCACGCCTCGTCGAGCCCGTAGTCGTCGACCATGATGAGCGGCAGCCAGTCGTTGGCGCTGCCCTCCGCGAAGGCCATCGCGAGGATGACGACGCCGATGAGCAGCAGTCGCGGGTCGCGCCACACGGCGGGCCGCGGCACGCGCGGGGCGGAGCGGTCGCGGCGCGGCTCACGGCCCACCCCGCTCGGGATGGCGCGCATCGCGGGCACTACGACGACGAGCCCCACGGCGCCCACGATCACGAGATGCCACAGCACCGAGAAGTCGGTCGCCGAGAACCCGATGCCCGCGACGCCGCCGACGACCGTGCCGAGGCTGAAGCATCCGTGCAGCACGGGCAGGAACGACTTCCCGCCGATGCGCTCGACCTCGGCGCCCTCGACGTTCATCGCGACCTCCGCGAGCCCCGTGCCGAGGCCGAAGACCGCGAGGGCCGCCGTGGCGAGCGGCGCTGATCCGAGCGCCGAGGCGACGCCGAGCACGGGCATGCTTAGCACGGTGCCCGCCGCCCCGACAATGAGCACGGGTCGCGTGCCGACGCGGGCGACGAGCGCCCCCGATCCGAGGATGCCGACCATCGATCCCACGGAGATCCCGAAGATCACGATGCCCATCTCGGCCGTCGAGGCGTGCAGCGCGTCGCGGATGGCGGGGGTGCGGGTGACCCACGAGCCGATCGCGAGCCCGGGCACGAAGTACAGGGCGGCCAGCGCGAGGCGACGGGCCGCGAGGGTGGTGCGCGTCATCCCGCGAGCGCCACCAGTCCGAGCTCGGCGTGCGAGGCGAGCAGCGGATGCCGCGGCACGACGCGCACGGTGTACCCGAAGGCCCCCGCGCGCTCGAAGCGCACCGAGCCGCGGTAGACCGCCGGCTTGCCGAGATCGTGGCTCTCGAGCTCGAGCGGCACGACCCGCACGTCGCCGAGCTCCTCCCCCGCTCGCGGACGGCCGTGCACGAGCTCGACGGAGACGTCGTCGGGGCCGAGCTCGCCGAGCTCGACGAACGCGCGCACGCGCAGCTCCTCGCCCACGTGCGGCGACGCATCCACGCCGCCCGACTCGACGTGCGCGACGTGCACCTCGGGCCACGTGCGGCGCACGGTCGCGGTCCATGCGGCGAGGCCGCGGGCGGGCGCGTAGTCGTCGGCGCTCACGGCGAGCTCGGCCGCCGCGGCGGGCACGTAGAGCCGCTCGACGTACTCGCGCACCATGCGCTCGGCCGAGAGCTCGGGCGACAGCGTCGCGAGCGTGTGGCGGATGTCGGCCACCCACGCGCCGGGCACGTCGTCCGCGCCGCGGTCGTAGAAGCGCGGGGCGATCTGGTGCTCGATGAGGTCGTACATGGCGGCCGCCTCGAGGGCGTCGCGTTCGCCCGCATCCCCCGCCGAGTCGGCCGACGGGATCGCCCAGCCGTTGCGCTCGTCGTGGAACTCGGCCCACCATCCGTCGAGGATCGAGAGGTTGAGCGAGCCGTTGAGCGCCGCCTTCATGCCGGATGTGCCGCACGCCTCGAGCGGACGCAGCGGGTTGTTGAGCCACACATCGCAGCCCGGGTAGAGCTTCTGCGCCATGCCGATGTCGTAGTCGGGCAGGAAGACGATGCGACCGCGCACCTCCGGGTCCTGCGAGAACTCGACGAGCAGCTGGATGAGGCGCTTGCCGCCGTCGTCGGCGGGGTGCGACTTGCCCGCGACGACGAGCTGCACGGGGCGCTCGGGGTCGGTGAGCAGCGCGCGCAGGCGGGCCGGGTCCTGCAGCATGAGGGTCAGGCGCTTGTAGGTGGGCACGCGGCGGGCGAAGCCGATCGTGAGCACGTCGGGCGACAGCAGCTCGCGATACCACGGCGGCGCGGGCACGCCCGGGTTCTGCTCTTCCCAGGCCTCGACCATGCGGCGGCGGGCGTCGTCGACGAGCTGCTCGCGCAGCCGCCCACGCAGCGCCCACAGCTCGGCGTCGCTCACGGCATCCGAGGTCCAGTCGCACGCGGTCGCGTCGTCGGTGCCGAGGCGGGATGCCGCGAGCGCGCGCACCTGGGGATCGGTCCAGGTGGCGGGGTGCACGCCGTTCGTGATGGAGGTGATGGGCACGTCGGCCGGGTCGAAGCCCGGCCACAGGGCGCCGAACATGTGGCGGCTCACGTCGCCGTGCAGCTTCGAGACGCCGTTGGCGCGCTGCGCGAGGCGCAGGCCCATGACGGCCATGTTGAAGGTGTCGGGCGCGCCGCCGTCGTAGTCCTCCGCGCCGAGGGCGAGCACGTCGGCGACGTCGACACCCGGCAGCAGCTCGGTCGAGAAGTAGCGCTCGACGAGCGGCGCCTCGAAGCGGTCGATGCCCGCCGGCACGGGCGTGTGGGTCGTGAAGACGGTGCCCGCGCGCACGACCTCGAGCGCCTCGCCGAAGCTCAGGCCCTCGGCGATGAGCCCGCGGATGCGCTCAAGGCCGAGGAAGCCCGCGTGCCCCTCGTTGGTGTGGAAGACCGAGGGCTCCGGGATGCCCGTGAGACGCGCGTAGAGCGCGACGGCCCGCGCGCCGCCGATGCCGAGCAGCAGCTCCTGCAGGAGGCGGTGCTCTCCCCCGCCGCCGTAGAGGCGGTCGGTGACCGTGCGGAGCTCCTCCGAGTTCTCGGGGATGTCGGTGTCGAGCAGCAGGAGCGGCACGCGGCCGACGGAGAGCTGCCAGATGCGGGCCGTGAGCGCCTTGCCGTCGGGAAGCGCGAGCACGACCTGCGCCGCCGTGCCGTCGGGCGCGCGCAGCACGCTCATGGGCAGTCCGTCGGGGTCGAGCACGGGGTAGCTCTCGAGCTGCCAGCCCTCGCGGGAGATCGCCTGGCGGAAGTAGCCGGCGCGGTAGAAGAGGCCGACGCCGACGATCGGCACGCCGAGGTCGGATGCCGCCTTGAGGTGGTCGCCCGCGAGGATGCCGAGGCCGCCCGAGTACTGGGGCAGCGCATCCGCGATCCCGTACTCGGGAGAGAAGTAGGCGATCGTGGCGGGCACGTCGGGGCCGAGGCCCTGGTACCAGCGCGGCTCGGTGAGGTAGGCGTGCAGCTCGTCGCGGAGCGCGACGGCGCGCGCGACGTAGGCTTCGTCGGCGGCGAGCTGCTCGAGGCGGGCGGGCGGCACCTCGCCGAGGAGCCCGTACGGGTCCTTGCCGAGCTCGTCCCACAGCTCGGGCGCGATGTCGCGGAACAGCTCGAGCGTCGGCTGGTGCCACGACCAGCGCAGGTTCGCGGCGAGCTCCTCGAGCGGCGCGAGCGCCTCGGGCAGCACGGTGCGGACGGTGAACCGTCGGATGGCCTTCACCCGATCAACCCTAGGCGCGCTCGGTTACGGCCGGATGTCGCGGGCGCCGTCAGGAGCCCATGCGGCGGCGACCCGACGGCTTGCCGGTCGCGGCCGCGCGCTTGCGCTTCCTCGCCTTGTCGACGAGACCCGAGACAACCATCCAGATCGCGAACGCGAAGAGGCCGCCCGCGATGATCGGGACGATCAAGCCGCGCGCGTCGCCGTTGATCCAGTTGCTCACCCAGCCGATGTAGGGCACCGAGTACCAGAGCCGTCCCTGGACCTGCACCTCGCGGACGGGATCCGGGTCGGGCAGAGCGCTGTTGTCGCCCTTGAGCGTGAAGCTGTACTCGCCGCCCGCGGTCTTGCTCACCGCGATCACCCGGTGGGTGACGACGGTCGGATCGCCCGAGCGCAGCTGGTAGGTGATGACGTCGCCGATGCGGATGTCGGCCGGCTCGACATCGCGCGAGACGATGAGCGTGCCGGGCGGCAGCCCGGGCTCCATGGAGCTCGTGAGCACGGTGAGCGGGCGCGCGCCGGTCGCGGCCGGCACGACGATGACCGCCGCCGCGAGCGCGAGCAGGCCCGCGAGCAGCGCGATGCTGAGCGAGACGCGCAGGTACGCCCAGAGGCTCGCCTCCTTCTTGGCGGCGGGCGCCTCGGCGGGCGCCGCATCCGGCACAGGGGTCTCGGACGCGGTCGCACGGATGTCGCTCACGATGCGTGAGTCTGCTCGTCGCGGCGACGGCGCCGCAAGACCGCGAACAGGGCACCCAGCGCGAGCATCGCGAGCGCGACGGCGAGCGACTGGCCCACCTCCGCGCCCGTGAAGGGCAGCTTGGGCGCATCGCTCCCGCCGTTGCCGCCCGTGCTGCCCCCGCTCGCGCCCGCCGAGCAGCCGTTGTCGTCGGCGAAGGGGCCGGCGGCCCACTCGTGCGCCGTCACGACGAAGGAGAGCGAGGCGGTCTCGCCCTGGGCGTTCTGCCCGCTCGTCGCGCTGCTCATGCTGACCTCGGCGTCGACCACCAGTGTCTGGCCGGCGGCGAGGTTCTGGGGCTGCACGACGATCTGGCAGTTCGAGAGGGCGCCGAAGCTCGACACGTAGGTGAAACCGTTCATGGTCGACGAGAGAGTGACGGCCGCGCCGAACTCGGGCGACGGCACGACGAGGTCGTTGACGGCGACACGCACGAGGGCCGCCGTCGAGCTGTGGTTGCGGATCCAGAGCCGCCCCGTCGTCGTGTCGCCCGGCACGATGAGCGCGATGTCGTCGAACAGCTGCACCGAGGCCGACGGGGCGAAGTTGACGCCGTCGGTGCTCACGAGGATCTCGGGGGGCGCCGCGTGGGCCGCCTGCGGCTGGGTGAGCGGCACCCCCACCGCGACGAGCGCGGCGGCGATGAGGGCGATGGTGCGACGGATCATCAGAGCGCGGTGAGGACGAAGTTGCGGGTGGTCTGGCTGACGTTCAGCTGGGCGTTCGCGTTGGCGTTCGTGGCACCGAGGTAGCTGCCGCTCCCTGCGTTCTTGAACCGCACGAACGCGTTGCCGCTCGTCGAGTCGTAGTAGGCCTCGGGCGTCCAGTCGGCGTAGTCGCTGCCGCTCGGAGTCGCGACGTCGACGGCGGCCGAGTATCCGCAGAAGATCACGAAGGTGCACGCGTAGTCCTGCAGCCACACCTGGCTCGTGTTGCTCACGCTGACGACGCGCGTGTCCCCGGTGGTCGCCGAGAACGTCCAGCGCTGCGTATTGGGTGCCGCCCCCGCGCAGCTCGGAACGTTGCGAAGTTCGCCGTTCTCGACGTCGACGCAGACCGCGGTCGTGCCGTTCATCCAGGCGATGCGGTACTGGCTCGAGCCGAAGTGGGTGAGTCCCGTGCCCACGGCCGAGGTGGACGCGTTGCCGGCGGCATCCTTCGCGACGATCCGGTAGGCGTACGCCTGTCCCGCGGTCACCCCGGTGTCCGTCCACGAGGTGCCCGTGACGTTGTTGGCGACGGTGGCCCACGTGCCGGTCGAGCTCACGCGCTGCACCTCGTAGTGGTGGAGGTCGGGCGAGGACGACGCGGCCCAGCTGATGTTCATCGAGGTGGTACCCGTGGGCGTGACCGTGGGCTGCCCCGGCGCGACGGGCGGCGTGGTGTCGACGATCGTGACCGAGACGGTGGATCCCGTGCGGGTCATCACGATGCCGGGGTTCGCGGTGTCCCCGTACGACACCGTGGGGGTCGTGGCGATGGTCTGCCCGAGCGCACCCGTAATGGTCGCGTCGTAGGTCACCGTGACGACGCCGCCGCCCGCGATCGATCCGCCGACGGAGCCGTTAGCGCCGGTCCCGATGCGGACGGTGAGCATGCCACCGGCCGTGGTCGACTGCACGCCGGCTGCCGCGCCGTTGATCTGGATGTTGCTCGGGGTGCCGAGCGTCGTCGGTAGCGGGAGCGTCAGCACGGAGGATCCCGCGGTGCGGCCGCCCACGTTGGTGATCGTCGTCGTGACGCGTGCCGTGGTACCCGGCTCGAACTGGGTGCCGCCGACCCGCGCGATCGCGGAGCCGAGGTTGAGGCAGGGCCCCGAGCCGAACGTCACGCCGTCTATCAGGTTGCCCTGGGAGGCGTTGCCGCCGCCCTGGGTGTGCGAGGTGAAGCTGATGCGCGTGGTCGTCTGCCCCGCAGGAACCGTGTAAGTACCGCTGTAGTACTTCCACGCGGTGTTCGTGGTCGGGAACACGATGACGAGGCGAGTGCCGTCGTTGACGAGCGTCGTCGGGTTCGTGTTGCTCGTGGTGCCGCCCTGTACGCCCGCGCCGTTCGCCGTCGAGGGGCCGATCGTGAGCTGCACCTTGTCGGGGTTCGACGCGCTGTCGCGCCCGCGGTGCCAGAAGCCCCACTCGAGCACCTGACCCGGCGCCGTCGAGACGTTCTGATAGAACGTCGCGGCCTCGGTGCCGTTGATCTCGATGTTCTGAGCACCGGAGGCCGGCGTGATCGACCCCGTGACGTTACCGCGCCAGATCTCGGGCGATGTGGCCGTCTGGGTGCCAGGACGCACCGTGACCCACGGCGCGACACCGGTCGATCCGGGGTGGCTCCAGTTGTTGTTGGCGATGACCGGGGTCTCGAAGTCGCCGTTGACGAGGCTCACCGGGTTCGCGCAGTTCATCGCCGCGAGGTCGGCGACCTGCACCGATCCGGTCGTCGAGACGCTCGCGCTCCAGTAGGCGTAGCCCGCGGCCGTGCCGGCGAGCACGAAGAACACGACGATGCCGAGCGCTGCGGCGAGCTTCTTGATCACGGGGCCACCTGCTCGGCGTCGAGCGGGATGGCGAAGTTCGCGGTCGCGCCCGACACGATGCCGGTGGCGCCCGGAGCGAGGCTCGCGGTCACGCAGACCTTGATGGACGCACCGGGCGCGATGGTGACGGCGCTCATCGAGAGATCGGTGACCGTCGCGGCGGGGCACGACGCGGCGGCGCCCGAGACGCGGATCACCTTGAGCACGAGGTTGGCCGTGCTGAGCCCAGTGGTGCTCGACACCGTGGCGGCGCCCTGCTCGACCGACAGGGCGACATCGCCCACGTTGGCGATCGTGAGGGGCGTCGCCGAGTTGGCGGCGGACCCGGGCACGAGCGCGCCCGTGAGGGCGCCGACCGAGGCCGTGCTCCCGCCGTTGATCGTGAGACCCGCGGTGCCGGCGGTGATCGTGCCTGCGCCGACCGGGGTCGCGCTGCTGAAGTAGGCGTAGGTGCCGCCCGCCGCGCCGAGCGCGATGAGGACGGCCGAGCCGAAGGCCGCGGCGGCGCCGACGAGGGCGCGCGTCAGGCGGCGGGTGCGGCTGACGGGAGCGGGTGCGGCACGGTGTGCGGGCATCTCGCGCTCCCTTCGGGTGTGGCTTGTTCGGGGGGGGTGGTGCTGGTGGTGCAAGGGGGATGGGGGCGCGCCGCTCCGGGTGACCGGCGCGCCCCCGAAGGGTGTTACGGCTGCTGCGTGACGACGATCGCGAGCTCGCCCAGGTCGACGACGGCCGACTGGCTGTCGTTGTTGACCGGCGCGTCGGGACCGACTGCGCTGTTGAAGGCGAACGTGAGGGTCACGAGCACCTTGACGGTGTCGCCGTCGTTGTCGTCCGTGATCGTGGTCACGGAAGCGCCGCCGATCGAGAGCGCGGTGGTCGCGGTGAGGTCGTTGCCCCACGCGCCCTTGTCGATGCTCGCGGCGTCCGCCTCGATCGACGCCTCGAGGTGGTCACCGGTCGCCTCGACCGTGAAGCTCTCGACGTAGACGAGCTTGTCACCGGGGACCGCGCGGAAGGCCGCGGGGTCGGTGATCAGGACGCCGTCCGCCTCCGGGTCGGTCGTGGCGGGCACGGCCGAGATGTCGTACCAGGCGCCCGAGTTGGCGACGGCGTCGATGCCGAGCGTGCCGGCGGTGATCGTCCCTGCGTCGGTCGCGGCCGAGTCGTTCCAGTAGGCGAGCGTGCCCGCGCCGCCGAGGAGCAGGACGATGCCCGCACCGGTGGCGATCGACGCCTTGGTGAACTTGTTCATGGGTTTTCCTTTCGGTGGTGCGGCGTACGCATGACGCAGGGCGTGCCTGAAGGCACGTCGAAACGTCGGGTTTGCAGTTCAGGTTCGCGCCCTGCGCAAGCCATTCGGGTCGGGGCGGCTTTGTCCCCGCGTACAGAAGGCTACGGTCCCCCACAATGAGGACAAAGGGGACGCCTGGGCCCCACTGCGGGGGTCATGGGAGCGCTCCCACGTTGAATCGTCACAACCCTCTGACCAGGGATTTCATCCAATACAGAGCTGTCTCACGGGTGATACCCAGCCGTCATACCGGGGTACACGGATGACGGTTCCACCCCCAGAGGAGGCACGCGGAGGACAGACCACTTGGTCTACGGAAAGGTTGTACCCCGAACTCCCACCGGGCCTCGAAGGTCGACGCGATACGGTCGGAACGTGCCCACCGAGCCCACGCCGCCCCCCGCGAGCACGCGGACGCCCCGGATCGGTCGCCTCCCGATCCGTCACCTCAGCCCGCAGCAGCCCGAGAACAGGTGGCCCGCCAAGAGCTACCTCGGCGAGGTCGTGCCCTTCGAGGCCACCGTCTTCCGCGAGGGCCACGGCGTCATCGGCGCGGAGGTGCTGCTCACCGACCCGCAGGGCGCGCAGACCGTCCACCCCATGACGCTCGTGGGCGCCGGCACCGACCGCTGGCGCGCCGAGCTGCGGCTCCCCGAGACGGGCCGCTACCGCTGGCGCGTGCGCGGCTTCAGCGACGACTGGGCCAGCTGGCTGCACGTCGCGACCATCAAGATCGGCGCGGGCGACGACCCCGAACTCGTCTTCGCGATGGGCGCCGAGCTGCTCGCGCGCGTGCCCGGCAAGATCGCCGCGGATGCGCGCGCGGCGTTCCTCGACGCGTCCGCGACCCCCGCCGACCGACTCAAGGTCGCATCCGATCGCCGTCTCGTCGCCCAGCTGCAGCGCCACCCCGCCCGCTCGCTCGTGACGGAGTCGGAGGAGCTCGAGCTCGTCGTCGAGACCACGCGCGCGGCGGTCGGCTCCTGGTACGAGTTCTTCCCCCGCTCGGAGGGTGCCAAGCGCCTGAAGGACGGCACGTGGAAGTCGGGCACCTTCCGCACGGCTGCCAAGCGCCTGGCCGGCGTCGCGGCGATGGGCTTCGACGTCGTCTACCTGCCGCCCATCCACCCCATCGGCGTGAGCCACCGCAAGGGCCCCAACAACTCGACCGTCGCGGGCCCCCACGACCCGGGCAGCCCCTGGGCGATCGGCTCGGCCGACGGCGGCCACGACGCCATCCACCCCGACCTCGGCACCGTCGCCGACTTCCGCTACTTCGTGAAGCAGGCCGAGAGCCTCGGCCTCGAGGTCGCCCTCGACCTCGCGCTGCAGGCCTCCCCCGACCACCCCTGGGTCGTCGAGCACCCCGAGTGGTTCACGCAGCGTCCCGACGGATCCATCGCGTACGCCGAGAACCCGCCCAAGAAGTATCAGGACATCTACCCGATCAACTTCGACCGCGACCCTGAGGGCATCCGCGCCGAGGTGCTGCGCATCGTCGAGCTGTGGATCAGCCGGGGCGTGCGCATCTTCCGCGTGGACAACCCGCACACGAAGCCGCTCGATTTCTGGGAGTGGCTGCTCGGCGAGGTCGCCGACCGGCATCCGGATGTCGTGTTTCTCGCCGAGGCGTTCACGCGCCCGGCGATGCTCCACTCGCTCGCGGGCGCGGGCTTCCACCAGTCGTACACGTACTTCACGTGGCGCAACACGAAGGAGGAGCTCGAGGAGTTCCTGAACGGCATCGCGGGCGAGTCGGCCGACTACCTGCGCCCCAACCTCTTCGTGAACACGCCCGACATCCTCACCGAGTACCTGCAGTTCGGCGGGCCCGCGGCCTACAAGGTGCGTGCCGCGATCGCCGCGACCGCCTCCCCCACGTGGGGCGTCTACGCGGGCTACGAGCTCTTCGAGGACGTCGCGCGTCCCGGCTCCGAGGAGAACATCGACAACGAGAAGTACGAGTACAAGGACCGCGACTGGGCCCGCGCCGAAGCCGAGGGCCGCTCCCTCGCGCCGTACCTCACGATGCTCAACCGCGCGCGCCTCGAGCACCCCGCGCTCGGCCAGCTGCGGAACCTCCGCATCCACTGGTCCGACGACGACGCGATCCTCGTCTACTCGAAGCACCTCGACGGGGCGTTCACCCCGAACGGCCGATCCGACACGATCATCGTCGTCGCGAACGTCGACCCGCACTCGGTGCGCGAGACCACCGTCTATCTCGACCTCGAGGCGATCGGCCTGCAGAAGGGCGACACCTTCGGCGTGCGCGACCTCGTGACGGGCGCCCGCTGGACGTGGACGGATGCCGACTACGTGCGCCTCGACGCCTTCACCGAACCCGTGCACATCCTCGCGGTCGAGCCGCAGAAGGGACGCTGACATGGCCGCCCGCTCCTCCCTGCCCCCTCTGGACGCGGGCCTCGTCGCGAGCCTCGTCGAGGGTCGGCACCCGCAGCCCCACGACTGGCTCGGCCAACACGAGCTCGGGGACGGATGGGTCATCCGCGCCGTGCGGCCGCTCGCCGAGTCGGTCACCGCGGTGCGCGCGGACGGCACGAAGGTGGCCCTCGAGCACGTCGAGGGCGGCCTCTGGCAGGGCTACGCCGCCGGACCGGGCCAGGCGTACCGCCTCGTCACGCGCTACCCCGACGGCCCCGACTGGGAGGCCGACGACGCCTACCGCTTCGTGCCGTCGATCGGCGAGATCGACCTGTTCCTGTGGGGGGAGGGCCGCCACGAGCAGCTGTGGCACGTCTTCGGCGCCCACGTGAAGCAGCACGAGGGCGTCGACGGCACGGGCTTCGTCGTGTGGGCGCCGCACGCGCTGGCCGCGCGCGTCGTGGGCGACTTCAACTCGTGGAACGGTCGCGGGCATGCCATGCGCCGCCTCGACGACAACGGCGTGTGGGAGCTCTTCGTGCCCGGTGTCGGCGCGGGCGGCATCTACAAGTTCGAGCTGCTGACGCCCTCGGGCGAATGGGTCACGCGCGCCGACCCCATGGCGCGCTACACCGAGGTGCCGCCGCTCACGGGCTCGGTCGTCGGGCACTCGAGCTACCTCTGGAGCGACGACGAGTGGATGCGGTCGCGCGCCGAGCGCGACCCGCACCAGGGCCCCATGAGCGTCTACGAGCTGCACCTCGGCTCGTGGCGCCCCGGGCTCTCCTACCGCGCGGCCGCCGACGAGCTCATCGACTACGTGACCGAGCTCGGCTTCACGCACGTGGAGTTCCTGCCGCTCGCCGAGCATCCGTTCGGGGGTTCCTGGGGCTACCAGGTGACGGGCTACTACGCCCCGACGAGCCGCTTCGGGCATCCGGACGACTTCCGCTACCTCGTCGACCGCCTCCACCAGGCGGGCATCGGCGTCATCATGGACTGGGTTCCCGCGCACTTCCCCAAGGACGAGTGGGCGCTCGCACGCTTCGACGGCGCGCCCCTCTACGAGCACTCCGACCCGCGCATCGGCGAGCACCCCGACTGGGGCACGCTCGTGTTCGACTTCGCGCACTCCCAGGTGCGCAACTTCCTCGTCGCGAACGCCCTCTACTGGCTCGAGGAGTTCCACATCGACGGGCTGCGCGTCGACGCGGTCGCGAGCATGCTCTACCGCGACTACTCGCGCAAGGAGGGCGAGTGGGTGCCCAACATCCACGGCGGCCGCGAGAACCTCGAGGCGATCTCGTTCCTGCAGGAGGTCAACGCGACCGCCTACAAGCGCAACCCCGGCATCGTCATGATCGCCGAGGAGTCGACGTCGTGGCCCGGCGTCACGCACCGCACGAGCGACGGGGGCCTCGGCTTCGGGCTCAAGTGGAACATGGGCTGGATGCACGACTCGCTGCAGTACATGCACGAGGACCCGATGTGGCGCGGCAGCCACCACAACGACATCACCTTCTCGTTCGTGTACGCGTTCAGCGAGTCGTTCCTGCTTCCCATCAGCCACGACGAGGTCGTGCACGGCAAGGGCTCGCTGCTCGCGAAGATGCCGGGCGACCAGTGGCAGAAGCTCGCGAACGTGCGCGCCTACCTCGCGTTCATGTGGGCGCACCCCGGCAAGCAGCTGCTCTTCATGGGCTCCGAGTTCGGCCAGCCGTCGGAGTGGAGCGAGCAGCGCGGGCTCGACTGGTGGATCCTCGATCAGCCCGTGCACCAGGGTCTCGCGCGCCTCGTGGGGCAGCTCAACCGCGTCTACCGCGAGCAGCCGGCGCTCTGGGAGCAGGATGCCGACCCCGCGGGCTTCGAGTGGATCACGAGCGACCCTGCGAACAACGTCGTCGCGTTCGTCCGCCGCTCGCGCGACGGCCGCGAGCTCGTGTGCATCGTGAACTTCGGCGGCAACCCGGTCGGCCCGTACCGCGTGGGGCTGCCCGCGGCGGGCGAGTGGGTCGAGCTGCTCAACTCGGATGCCGTGGAGTTCGGCGGGTCGGGCGTCGGCAACTACGGCCGCGTCACGGCGAGCGCCGACGGATGGCACGGCCAGCCGGCATCCGTCGAGCTCACGCTGCCGCCGCTCGCGGCGCTGTGGCTCGTGCGCGGCTGACCGACCGGCTCAGTACAGCAGCGACGCGAGCCGCGCGCGGGCCGCGATGACGCGCGGGTCCTCGGCGCCCGCGACCTCGAAGTACTCGAGCAGGCGCGCGCGGATGCGGTCGCGGTCCTCGGAGGATGCTCCCGCGAAGAGGTCGAGCAGCCGCCCGAAGGCGTCCTCGAGGTGGCCGCCGCTCACGTCGAGGTCGGCGACGTCGAGCTGCGCGTCGACGTCCTGCGGGCCGGCCGCGGCCGCATCCCGGATCTCGGCGGCTGTCTTGCCGCTCAGCCGGTCGAGCAGCGACACCTGTGCGAGCCCCGCGACGGCCTCGTGGTCGCGCGGGTTCTCGGCGATCGCCTTGCGGTACGCGGCGATCGCGGCCGGGTAGTCGCCCGCCGAGATCGCGTCGTAGGCCTCCTGGTGCAGCGGGGGCAGCGGCGCGGGCTCGGGCTCGGCGGCCTCCTCGCCCTCTCCCCCGCCGGCGGGCACGGTCCCCGTGACGCCGTTCTCGGCGGCGAGCTGCAGCAGCTCGTCGAACACCTGCCGCACCTCCTGCTCGGACGGGATGCCGATGAAGAGGTTCACGGGACGGCCCCCGACGACCGCGGCGACGGCGGGAACCTCGCGCACCTGGAACGCCTGGGCGATCTGCGGGCTCACGCTGCCGTCGACGACCGCGAGCACGAGGCGGCCCCCGTAGCTCTCGACGATGGGCCCGAGCGCGGAGCTCAGACCGGGGGCGATGATCTCGACGACGACGGGCACGCGCGTCGAGAGCTGCAGGACGCTCTCGAAGGTCGCATCCGAGCTGTCGAAGACGAGCGACGACTCGGCGGATGCCGCACCCTCGGAGCGGGCACCGCGCGCGGGCTCAGCCGCGCGCCTCACGAGTCCGGACAGGTCGACGGCGCCGCGCAGGTTCGCGGGAGGCAGATCGGTCACGGAGACTACGGTACTTCGCTCGCCGCCACGAGGCCGTCCGCGAACCCGAGCACGCGCACCTGCTGGTCGCTCGCCGTCGCCGGCGGCACGTAGAACAGGATCTGCACGGCGTACAGGGCGGTGAGGCCCTTCGTCGTGCTCTGCTTCTGCGAGAGGGCCTTCACGGCGCCCTTCGGGTTGATCGCGGCGCCCGTCTCGGACGGTCGCACGGTCTCCGACTCGCGCACCTCGACCACGACGATCGCACCCGTGTCGTTCGCCGCGAGGGCGACGATCGGGGCGGTGCTCGCCGTGTTCGCGTACTCGAAGTTCACGTTGGCGGTGCTCGCCTTGCGGGTCTCCTTGTAGCCGGCGCCGAGCTTCTCGTTGAGGAAGTCGTCGGTGAGGTCGAAGCTCGCCGCGAACTCCGACGCAGCCCCCTTCAACAGCACGTCGCCGTACTCGGCCGACAGGCGGGCCGGCGGATACGCGAGCAGCTTCGTGTCGGTCGGGTAGCGCGAGGCGCCGAGCTCGATGGGCGCGACCTCGGGAACCGACTGCGTGAGCCGCACGAGGTACTGCACCTGGTACTGGGCGCGCGGTGACTCCTGCACGAACATGAGGCCGTACTCGGCTCCGTCGGACGAGTCGATCGCCGCGAACACGGCGCGCGGCCAGTCGCGCTGCTGCTGCGGCAGCACGAGACGGATCTCGCCGTCCGGGAACACGGGGACGGCCGGGATCGCGGCGTCCACCTTGCGCGCGGCGTAGTTCGCGGTGCGCAGCTCGAGCGCCGGGCCCGCGAGACGCGCGGCCGCGAGCGTGGCGTCACCGGCGGCATCCGCTTCCGCGACGGCGTCGGCGACGCGCGAGACGATGCGGGTGAACTGCTGTTTGGTGACCACCGGCGGGTCGATCTCGTCGGCGGGCGCGGCGGTGCCGGTGGCCGACGGCACGGGCGCGTCGGGCGTATCCGAGGTGCACGCGCTCAGCGCGAGCGCGCCCACGAGGAGGACCGGGAGCGCCGCGAAGCTCCGGCGACGGCCGCGGCTCGTCGCGTCGTCGCCCGGGGTGAGGGCGGCGCGCTTCGGCGCGGGCTTGAGCTGGGCGGGCCGCGGCGGCTTCGGCATCTTCGGGGTCTTCGGGGCCTTGCGACGCGGGCCGTGGCGGCGGCGGGCGTGGACGAGCGCCCAGATGAGGGCGATGAGCCCGAGCAGGAGAGCGGCGATGCCGCCGATGATGAGCGGGCCCGACCACGGGGTCGAGTTGTCGAGCGGCCACGTGACCGAGATGCTCGCGGGCGCGGCGGTCGAACCGTCGCCCGCGATGATGACCGAGACGTCGGTCGGCACGTTGACCTTGCGCACGAGGGAGCCCTCGCCCTCGAACTCCTGGATCCACAGGTCGCTGCCGACGGGCGAGGCCTCGACGGGCTCGGCGTCGTCGGTCGTGGCGTCGGCGGACTCCTCGGACCCCTCAGCGGGCGTCTCGCTCGCGGTCGGGGTCGCGCTCGGCGACGGGGTCGCGCCGGGCTCCTCGGAGGGCTCCTCCTCGCCGTCGCGCACGGCGAGGTCGCCCGCGACGAGCTCGCCGGTCTCCTCGTCGAGGCGGATCGCGGCGGCGGGCGAGCCGGTCACCCACGCGCGCACGTCGTCGCCGCGGCCGTAGGCCATGAAGACGGGCTGCGAGCCCGTGCCGTCGATCTCGACCAGCTGGGCGCCGGGGTGCGCGTTGAGCGCTGCGCCGTCGATGACGACGAAAGGCGCGCCGCCCTCCACGTCGACGGACGACGTGATGTGGTCGGGGCCTTCCCAGATGGTGCGCTGCGCGACACCGACGCCGATGGACAGCGCGGCGCCGACGAACAGCACGATCGCGATCACGAATCGCACGGATGAACTCCTCTCGAGCTGCCACGCGGAGGGCTCCACGCGGTCCACCAGGACTCGATCGTCGGGGCGGACCCCGCCGTCGGGGGTTCGACGGGGCAGCAGGCAAAGACATCCCAGGTTAGCGGACGGTCCCGCCGTGACCCCGGATGCGGCCCGAAAGCCGCCTGGGAGTCCCCTGACCGGGTTCGAGGCCCTCCGGCCACGGCTCACGCGTGCGCCGATTACACTACGGAGGGGTTCCCCGCCATGAGGCGAGGCCGATGACCCCTGATCTTCCCGAGCGAGGAGCGCACGTGGCGGCAGACGACGCGGGATTCACCACCGAGCTTCGCGGCTACAAGAAGGACGAGGTCGACCAGGCCGTCGCGGCCCTCCGACGCGACCTCATCAAGGCCAACAGCGACCGAGGCGACGCCCTCAAGGAGGTCAAGCGCCTCCAGGCGCTCGCCGAGGACCTGCAGGCCGAGCTCGACGAGGTGGGCAGCCCCACCTACGCGGGCCTCGGCACGAAGCTCGAGAATACCCTCCGTGTCGCCGAGGAGCAGTCGACGCGCCTCATCGCGCAGGCCGACATCGACGCCGAGAAGCTGCGCGCGAGCGTGCAGCAGGAGGTCGAGACGCTCCGCTCGGATGCCGCCGAGACCGCCGATCGGCTCGTCGCGGATGCGCAGGCCCAGGCCGACCGCATCCTCACGGGCGCCCGGAGCGAGGCCGACGAGATCGTCGCCCGCGCCTCTGCGGACGCCGAGGCGACGACCCAGGAGGCGCTGCGCGAGGCCGCCGCCATCCGCGGCGCCGTCGCCACGGAGGTCGCGGAGACCCGCGCCGCCGGCCGTCGCGAGGTCGCGGCGCTGCGCGCCGAGGCCGAGCGCGAGGTCGCCGAGCTGCGCGTCGTCGCTCAGCGCGAGGTCGCGGAGGCCCGCGAGGCCGCCGCCGCGCTCGCCCGCGACACCGAGAAGGGCCGTGCGGAGTTCGAGGCCGAGGACGCGCGACTGCGTGCCCAGCTCGCCCACGACCTCGAGCAGGGGCGCACCGACCTCGAGCGGGAGATCACCGAGGCGCGGGAGAAGCTGCGCATCGACACGGAGGCCGCGACGGCCGCCCTCGACGCCGACACCCGCCGTGCCCGCGCCGAGCTCGAGGAGCGCACGGCCGCCGAGCGCGCCGCCCTCGAGGCCGAGATCGCGAACTCCCGCGCATCCCTCGAGACCGACACCGCGGCTCAGCGCGCGGCGCTCGAGACCGAGGTCGCCGACCGCCGAGCCGCACTCGAGACCGAGCTCACGCGCCTGCGCGCCGAGCTCGACGACGAGCTCACGCGCACACGGGCCGAGCTGGCGTCGGAGGTCGAGTCGACGCGCGCGACCCTCGCGGGCGACCGCGAGCGCACCGCCGCCGAGCTCGAGCACGAGGTCACGACCGCCCGTGCCTCGCTCGCCGAGGAGCTCGCGACCGCCCGCACCGAGCTCGAGCGCGAGGCCGCCACGACCCGCAGCGACCTCGAGCGCGAGGTCGCGACCGCGCGCGCCGAGCTCGATCGGGAGATCACGACGGCCCGCGCCGAGCTCGAGCAGGAGCTCGGCAACGCCCGCGCCGCCCTCGCCGCCGAGCTCGACCAGGTCCGCGCCGCACAGGAGGCGGAGCTCACGGCAGCGCGCGAGACCCAGGAGGCCGAGCTCGCATCCGCTCGCGCACAGCAGGAGACCGACCTCACCGCCGCCCGCGAGAAGCAGGAGGCGGAGCTCGCGAACCTGCGCCAGACGACCCTCGCCGAGCTCGAGGCCGCCCGCGCCGCCCAGGAGGCGCAGCTCACCGCCGCGCGCGAGGCGCACGACACGGAACTCGCGAACGCCCGCAAGGTGCTCGACACCGAGCTGCGCACCTCGCGCAAGGCGCTCAAGACCGAGCTCGAGCAGCGCCGTACGGCCGAGGAGACGGAGCTCGCGGCCCGCCGCACGGCATGGGAGACCGAGGAGACCACGGGACGCGAGGGCTGGGCCGCCGAGCTCGCCGCCGCCCGCGAGGCCCTCGAGGCCGAGCTCGCCGCGCGTCGCGCCGAGGCCGAGCACGAGGTCGCGCGCCTCCGCGAGGCCGCGGCGACCGAGACGGGCAAGCTGCGCGCCGACACCGACCGCGACGTCGCCCGCATCCGCGCCGAGCTCGCCGCCGAGGAGCAGGCCCACCGCGCCCGCATCGCCCACGAGGCCGACGAGCAGGCGTCGCGCCTCGCCGCCGAGGCCGAGCAGGCCCGCGCCGATCTCAACGTCGAGCTCGCGGCCCGTCGCGACGAGGCCGAGAAGGAGTACGTCGCCGCGCAGCAGGAGGCGGCCGCGTCGACGCAGAAGTACCTCGACGAGGCCACCGCGCAGCTGCAGGAGGCATCGGCCCGCGCCGCCGAGAAGCGCGCCGAGGTCGAGAAGCTCCAGACCGAGGGCGTCGCCGAGGCCCGCGCGATCGTCGACGACGCCCGCACCTCGGCGACCGCGACGACACGCGACGCCGAGAAGACGGCCAAGAAGATCGTGCGCGACGCCGAGAAGCAGGCGAAGGCGCTCCTCGACGACGCCGAGCAGCGGCTCGCGAAGATCCGCGTCGAGCGCGAGGCCGTCGCCGGCTACTTCGAGAGCCTCCGGGGCCTGCTCGCGGGCGCCGACAAGCTCGCGATGCCCGACTTCCCCGTGCCGGCCGACGAGGAGCCGGCGGCGGCGCAGCTAGCGGCCGCGCCCGAGGCGCCCACGGCATCCGAGGCCCCGGAGGAGGCGTCGACCGACGACGCCGAGCCTCCCGCGGACGAGCCGAACACGCACGCGACCGCGCACGCCCGCGCCGACGGCTGACGGATAGCCTTTCCCTATCCGCGCGCGCGGAGGGAAAGGGATGTCGATGAAGATCCAGAACGCGTTCCGGCTCGGACTGTTCGGCGGGTTGGGCGTGCTCGTGGCCGTGCTCATCGGCACGGGCATCGGCAACCTCGCCACGATCCTGACCTACGTGGGCGCCGCGCTGTTCCTCGCGCTCGGCGTCGACCCCGCCGTGTCGTTCCTCGAGAAGCACAAGGTGCCGCGCCCGCTCGCGATCGTCACGGTGCTGACGCTCATCCTCGCCGTGTTCGCGGGCTTCATCTTCGCGATCATCCCCGTCATCGCCGACCAGGTCGGCAACCTCATCACCCAGGTGCCGAAGCTCGTCGAGGCGATCGGAGACCAGAAGGCGCTCGAGGAGTGGTGGGCCACCTACGTCAACTGGATCGAGTACGACGACGCGCTCAAGAACGTGCAGGACTGGTTCACGGGCAACCTCGAGGCCATCACGTCGGGCGTGCTCAACACGGTGTTCACGGTCGTCGGCGGCGTCTTCGGCGGCCTCATCGTGCTCATCCTCATGCTGTACTTCGTGGCGTCGCTCGGGGGCATCAAGCGCGCGATCTACCAGCTCGTGCCGGCGTCGAAGCGCGAGAAGTTCATCGACATCTCGGAGCAGATCTCGAGCTCGGTCGGCCGCTACGTCGTCGGGCAGGTCGCGCTCGGCGCATGCAACGGCGTGCTGACGTTCCTGTTCCTCACGGTGCTCGGCGGCATCCTCGGCGACCCGATCGAGTACGCGGCGCTCCTCGCGTTCATCGCGTTCCTGTTCTCGCTCGTGCCGCTCGTCGGCACGATCACCGGTTCCGTCATCATCACGCTCGCCGTGTGGCTCTTCGACGGACCGCCCGCCGTCATCGTCGTGGGCATCTGGTACCTCGTGTACATGCAGGTCGAGGCCTACGTGCTGAGCCCCAACATCATGAACCGCGCCGTCAAGGTGCCGGGCGTCGTCGTCGTGATCGCGGCCCTCGCGGGCGGAACGCTGCTCGGCATCCTGGGAGCGCTCGTCGCGATCCCCGTCGCGGCGTCGATCCTCATCATCGTCAAGCAGGTCATCATCCCGCGCCAGAACGAGCTCTGAGCGGTCAGGCGGTCGGCCACTCCCGCGGGAGCGGCAGCGCCGCGGGGTTGACGACCCCCACGAGCTCGCTCAGCACGCGGTAGGTCTGCTTCTCCCCCACCCAGAGGTGCTTGCCGTCCTCGACGGCGATGAGCTCCGCCTCGGGCACGGCGGCGCCGAAGCGCTCCTGCGCCTCCGGCGGGCGCAGGTAGTCGTCGAGCTCGGGCACGACCGCGACGAGGCGCTTGCCGCTGCCCGCCCACGCGGCGAGCTCGGCATCCGTCGTGCGTCGCAGCGGCGGCGAGAGCAGGATGGCGCCCTCGATCGGGTGCTCGAGGCCCCACTTGAGCGACACCTCGGTGCCGAACGACCAGCCGACGAGCCACGGATGCGGCAGGCCGCGCTGGGCGACGAGCGCCATCGCCGCGGCGAGATCGTGCCGCTCGTCGACGCCGTCACCGAAGGAGCCCTCGCTCGTGCCGCGCGGCGAGGTGACGCCGCGGAAGTTGAAGCGCAGCACCGCGAGGTCGGCGAGCGCGGGAAGGCGGGCGGCGGCCTTGCGGATGATGTGCGAGTCCATGAAGCCGCCGTGCGTCGGCAGCGGGTGCAGGCACACGAGCGTCGCGACGGGGTCCGCCGTCTCGGGGAGCGAGAGCTCGCCGACGAGCGTGAGGCCGTCGGCGGTCGTCAGCTCGATGTCCTCGCGGAACGCGGGCAGCTCGACGCCCCCGGTGATCTCGATGGTCACGTGCGGATCCTCCAGCAGTGGGTGTGCCAGTGCCGCCGGGCGGCGAGGTCGTCCTCCTCGCCGAACAGGCCGTCGGCGCGCCAGGTCACGACGTGAGCCGTGCCGACGGGGATGACGAGCCCGCATCCGGGGCAGGTGTACTCCTTGACGGCCGACGCGGCGCTCTGCGACTGCACGTTCCAGGTGCCGTCACGCCGCGTCTCGGTGCGCCGCATGCCGCCCAGGATGCGCTCGACGTCGAGCGGCTCGGGTTCCGCGTCGCGGCGGCGGGGGCGGCGCGACGGGGACATGCCTCGAGTCTACGAGCGCCTGAGTTCCCGTTCCGCGTGTTAGTTCCCGAACGAACGGGTGCGAACACGCGGAACGGGAACTACTCCTCGACGCGGCCGCCGCGGTCGATCTGCTCGAGCCGCGCCTCCTCGAGGTCGATGAGACTCTGCGCGCGCTGCAGGATGCGCGACGGGTAGGCGCCGCGCGAGCGCGCGTCGAGCAGCGCGGCGCGCTCGGCCGAGATGACCTCACGCCGCAGCGAGCGGTACTGCTGGTGGGGCGACTCCGCGAGGCCGTCGGTGCGGTCGGCGTACTCCGCGCGCTCCCACGCCGACTGCGCCGCCAGCAGCGTGTCGGCGCGCACGCGCTCGACGACCGCGCGATCGATCTCGACGCCCTGGATCGTCACGTCGTCGCCCTCGAGCACCGCGACCCCCGCCGTCGACATCTCCTCGAGGAGTGACGCGAGCTCGCGCCGGTCGGCGGTGCGGTCGCTCCCCCGGATGCCGGACAACCGGATCACGAGCGGCAGCGTGCCGCCCTGCAGCAGCAGCGTCGTGACGGCGACGACGAACGCGATGAGCACGAGCTGCTCGTAGTAGGGCGTCGAGCGCGGCAGGGACTGGGCCGCGGCGAGCGTGACGACCCCGCGCATCCCGGCCCAGCCGAGCACGATGCCGCCGCGCCATCCGAGTCCCTCGGCCCGAAGCTGCGCGATGTCGTTGCGCCGACGGTCGATGCGGCGCTCGATGCCCGAGCGCCGCCGGTCGTGACGCGCCCCCATCGACACCATCGCCTGGAGCCGGTCGAGGGCGCGCGCGAGCCCGCTCTCCTCCTCGGCGAAGTGCTGCTCCTGCCGCCGCATCGCGAACATGAGCGGCCACACGAAGAAGTAGCGGATGAGGATGAGCAGCCCCGTCATGAGCAACCCGAGCAGCACCGCCTCGTGGATCGGCAGCATCCCGGGGTCGATGTCGGCGATGATCGTCGAGATCTGGGCGCCCATGACCAGGAAGACACCGTTCTCGAGCACGAACTGCACCGTGCGCCAGTTGAACCGCTCCGAGATGCGCGACTGCGCCGTGAACGCCTTGGCGCTCTGGTGCCCGCTGTAGAGCCCCGCGGCGACGACCGAGATGACGCCCGAGCCGTGCAGCTCCTCCGCGGGGATGTACGCAATGAAGGGCACAGCGAACGAGATCGCCGTGTCGAGCATGGGGTTGTCGAGCCGTCGGCGCACCCACACGGCGATGATGCCCACCACGACGCCGATAGCGACCGCGACGAACACGGCGTAGAAGAACTCGCCGACGGCGTTCCACGCGACGACCTCGGCACCGGATGCGGTGACGGCGGTCGCGGCGATCGCCGTGCGGAGCATGACGAGGGCCGTGGCGTCGTTGACGAGCCCCTCCCCCTCGAGGATCGAGACGAGCCGTGAGGGCAGGCCGATGCGCTTGGCGATCGACGTGGCCGCGACGACGTCGGTCGGCGAGATGACGGCGCCCAGCGCGATCGCGGCGGCGAGGTTGAGGTCGGGCAGGATCATGTAGAGCACGAAGCCCGTGACGAGCGCGCTCGCGACGACGAGCACGACCGACAGCACGCCGATTGTCGAGAAGTTGCGCCGGAAGTCGACGAAGGGCACCGTGATCGCGGCGGCGTAGAGCAGCGGCGGGAGCACGCCCATGAGGATGATGTCGGGCTCGACGACGATCGGCGGGACGCCCGGGATGAGGCTGTAGCCGACGCCGAGCACGACGAGGATGAGCGGGGCGGCCACGCCGAGCCTCGGCGCCCACGCGGCGGCCGCGACGATGGCGACGATGCCCGCGATCGCGACGAGCGCGTAGTCCATGCTCGATGCTATCGAGCGCCGCGGATTATCGCGGCGCCAGAAGACTCAGTACCAGCCGCGGCTCTGCGAGTAGCCCCAGGCGACGCAGGGGGTGCCGTAGCGGCCCGAGATGTAGCCGAGGCCCCACGTGATCTGGGTAGCGGGATTCGTGGCCCAGTCGGCGCCCGCGCTCGCCATCTTCTCGCCCGGGAGCGCCTGCGGGATGCCGTAGGCGCCCGAGCTCTTGTTGTGGGCGTAGACGTTCCAGTGGGATTCCTTGTTCCACAGGGCCACGAGGCAGTCGTACTCGCCCTGGCTCCAGCCGCGCGCCATGACCATGTCGTAGGCGATCGCCTTTGCCGTGCCGGGGTCGGGCACGCCGGCGGCGGGAGCGGTGGCGGCGGTCGGCTTGGGCTTCGGCTTCACGACGTCGAAGGCGTCGCGCGCGGCGCTGTGCTTCTCGGCGTCGACGATCGAGATGCTCTGGCCGGCGAGCTCGGGCCCCTCGGCGGGGTCGGATGCGGCGGCGAGGGTCGCGGCGGAGGTCAGCCCCGTCGGCTCCACGAGGAACGCGGCGACGAGGCCGATCGAGGCGAGGTACGCGAAGGTGCCGAGCGCCCAACGGGGGCGCACGGCTTTCGTAGCGGGGGTGCGTGCGACCGCGACCGCCTGCTGGGGCGGTTCGGGTTGCGTCCCCCGACGCCGGTATCCGCTCACAGTCGCACCAGTGTACTCACGCCGCCCGGGAAACCCATGGGAGATGGCGCCCCGAACGGGGGCCACGGCATCCGTCGGAGTTCAGCGCACGGCGAGCATGACGCGCGTGACGGTGTCGAGCACGTAGTCGACCTGGGCCTCGCGATAGCCGCCGCGCTGCGGGCGGAAGGCGATCGTGCGCACATCCTCGGTCGTGAGGGTGCCGCCGTTCTGGAAGTAGGCGGCGATGCGGTCGGCGAAGGCGTCGACGTCCTTCACGGAGTAGCCCTGCGTGAGGAAGGTGACGCGCTGGAACTTCTTGCCCGCGGGGCGCACGACGCGGTCGAGCAGCTCCTGCGCGGTCTGGCGGGCCTGCGCGTACCAGGCCTCCTCGCCCATCCGGGCCATCTCGCGCTCGCGCTCGCGTGCGGCGAACGCGTCCTCGAGGCGCTCGAGCGCGGCGTCGACGTGGGACGTGGAGTAGCCGCCCTTGCGCAGCGAGAACGCGGTCGTGCGGATGGTGTCGGCCGTGATGACCGAGACGTCGGGGTTCTCGGCGGTGTAGGCGCGGCGGGCGTCCTCGAGGAACTCCTCCACCTCGTCGATGTCGTAGCCGGGTCGGCCTTTTCGCGCGCGGGGGAAGGTCATGCTCACGGGCCCATGCTACCGAGCGGCGGCCGGGCACCCGGTGCGGCGCCAGAAGGCTCAGGCGAATATGAGGTAGAACGCGTAGGCGACGGCGGCCGACGGGAGGATCGAGTCGAGGCGGTCGAGGAAGCCGCCGTGGCCGGGCAGCCAGCCGGAGATGTCCTTGATGCCGAGCTCGCGCTTGATGAGCGACTCGATGAGGTCGCCCATCGTGCCGACGAGCATGAGCACGAGCCCCATGATCGTCCCCTCCCACCACGGCTGGCCGAGCATGAGCCACGCGAGCAGGGTGCCGGCGCCCATCGCGGCGATCGCGGCGCCCGCGAAGCCCTCCCAGGTCTTGCCGGGGCTGATGCGCGGCGCCATCTTGTGGCGGCCGAAGCTGAGGCCGGCGGCGTACGCGCCGACGTCGGTCGAGACGACGATGATGAGCGCGGCGAGCACCCACCACTGGCCGCCCTCCTCCCCCGCGAGCACGACGTAGAAGCCCGCGAGGAACGTCACGTAGAGCTGCACGAAGACGCCTGCGCCCATGTCGGCGAGCACGGTGCGCGCGGGCGCGCGGTGGCTGGGGCGGAGCAGCTCGCCGAGGCGCCAGAGGCTGATGAGCGCGATGCCGGCGATGACGGCGATCCACAGGCCCGGGACGTGCCAGAAGTAGGCCACCGGGAGCACGGCGATGCCGACCACGATCGAGACGACGCGCGGCACATCCCGCCCCGCTCCGCGCAGCGCCGTCGAGAGCTCCCACACCGTGAAGCCGACGAGGAACGCCGCGAACGGGATGAAGAGCCAGGAGTAGAACAGGAGGCTCGCGAGCAGGATGCCGCCGAGCACGACGCCGATGCCGATCGCCGCGAGCAGGTTGCGGCCCGTGCGCTCCTTGATCTTCTCCTGCGTCGCGTCGAACTGCTCACGCGCGTGTTCGACCCGGGCCTCGAACTCCTCACGCGCGTGCTGCGCGTGAGCCTCGATGTCGGCGCGGGTCTGCTGCGCGCGCACCTCGAACTCCTCGAGGGGGCTGCGCTTCGCGGGCGCGGGATGTTCGGGCGACGACTCGCCCTGGGGGTCTCGGTCCATCAGACCTCGAGGAGCTCGGCTTCCTTGTGCTTGAGGGCGGCGTCGATCTGCTCCACGAAGTTCTTCGTGAGCGCGTCGAGCTCCTTCTCGGCGCGGGCCACGTCGTCCTCGCCGACCTCCTTGAGGAGCGCGTCGAGGTCGTCCTTCGCCTTGCGGCGCACGTTGCGGATCGCGACCTTGGCGTCCTCGCCCTTCGCGCGCACGATCTTGACGTACTCCTTGCGGCGGTCCTGTGTGAGCTCGGGCATCGTGACGCGCACGATGTTGCCGTCGTTCGTGGGCGTCGCGCCGAGGTTCGGGAAGTTGACGATCGCCTTCTCGATTTCCTTGAGCGCCGACTTGTCGTAGGGGGTGATGACGAGCGTGCGCGCCTCGGGGTTCTGGAGGCTCGCGAGCTGCGCGAGCGGCGTCGGCGTGCCGTAGTAGTCGACGAGGATCTTCTGGAAGAGGGCGGGGTTCGCGCGCCCGGTGCGGACGGTCGCGAAGTCCTCCTTCGCCACCTCGACAGCCCGGGTCATCTTCTCCTTGGCCTCGGTGAGGACGTCACTGATCACGGGGGGCTCCTTCGAAGTTCCAGGCGGTTCCTGGTCCAGCTTAGTGACCCGGCGCGGTCACGAAGTCGATGAGCTGCTCGACGCGCGCGAGGAGCGACGGCTCGAGGTCGGTGTACGTCCGCACCGAGCCGAGGATGCGCTGCCACGCCGCCGCGATATCCGCCTGGTCGTCGTGCGGCCACCCGAGCGCGTGGCACACGCCGTGCTTCCACTCGATGCCGCGCGGCACATCCGGCCACGCGCGGATGCCGACCCGCTCGGGGCGGACCGCCTGCCACACATCGATGTAGGGGTGGCCGACGACGAGCACGTGGGCGCCGGAGACCTGCTGCGCGATGCGCGACTCCTTCGACCCCGGCACGAGGTGGTCGACGAGCACGCCGAGGCGCGCATCCGGACCCGGACGCCGCTCGGCGAGCACTCGGGGCAGGTGGTCGACGCCCTCGAGGTACTCGACGACGACGCCCTCGGCGCGCAGGTCGGAGCCCCACACCTTCTCGACGAGCTCGGCGTCGTGCCGACCCTCGACGACGATGCGGCTCGCGCGCGCCACACGCGCGCGCTGCGGCGCCGCCGCACGGGAGCCGGATGCCGTGTAGGCCCGCCCGGGACCGGCCGCCTTGGGCGCCGTGAGCACGACGGGCTCGCCGTCGACGAGGTAGCCCCCGCCGAGCGGGAACCAGCGCACGCGGCCGTGGCGGTCCTCCAGGCCAACGTTCCCCTTCTCGACGCCGACGACGGCGCCGACGAAGCCGTCGGCGAGCTCGACGACGAGCTCCTTCGTCGCCTCCACCTGCGGCACGACCTTGCGCCCGCGGGCGCGCCAGTCGCCGGAGAGGACGTCCTCGCCGTAGCGGTCCGTCATCCGCGGTCAGGCTTCGACGAGGGTGCCGATGTGCTCGCCGCGGAGCGCGCGCGTGATGTTGCCGGCCGGCTCCATGCCGAACACGAGCATCGGCATGCCGTTGTCCATGCAGAGGCTGAACGCGGTCGAGTCGACGACCTTGAGGCCCTGCACGAGCGCCTCCTGGTAGCTCACGCGCTCGAGCTTCTTCGCGTTCGGGTTCTTGCGGGGGTCGTCGTCGTAGACGCCGTCGACGCCGTTCTTGGCGACGAGCACGGCGGCCGCGCCGATCTCGAGGGCGCGCTGGGCGCTCACGGTGTCGGTCGAGAAGTAGGGCAGGCCGGCGCCCGCGCCGAAGATGACGACGCGGCCCTTCTCGAGGTGGCGCTCGGCGCGCAGCGGGATGTACGGCTCGGCCACCTGCATCATCGAGATCGCCGACTGCACGCGCACCTGCGCGCCCGCCTGCTCGAGGAAGTCCTGCAGCGCGAGCGCGTTCATGACGGTGCCGAGCATGCCCATGTAGTCGGCGCGCCCGCGGTCCATGCCGCGCTGGCTGAGCTCCGCACCGCGGAAGAAGTTGCCGCCGCCGACGACGACCGCGACCTCGACGCCGTTCGGGTCGTCGGGGCTCTGGGGCGTCGCCTCGGCGATCTCGCGCGCGATGCTGCTCACGACATCCGGGTTGACCCCGAGCGACCCGGCCCCGAACGCCTCACCCGAGAGCTTGAGCAGGACGCGGCGGCGCTTCGACATGGGGGTCCTTTCGGGACGGGGGGATGCGGCCGGTGGGCCGCATCGATCGTACCCGCTCGGCTGTGCGCAGACCCTGAACCGACCGGACGCGGCGCCGAGCTCGAAACGGTGCCGCGCGCTCCCTCAGCGGCCGGACGGCCACTCGCGGGCCGCGGGGCCCACGTAGAGCTGCTGCGGGCGGCCGATCTTGGTGCCCGGGTCGTTGTTCGCCTCGCGCCAGTGGGCGATCCAGCCGGGGAGGCGGCCGATCGCGAAGAGCACGGTGAACATGCGCGTCGGGAAGCCCATCGCCTTGTAGATGACGCCCGTGTAGAAGTCGACGTTCGGGTAGAGGCGGCGCGACTGGAAGTACTCGTCGCTCAGGGCGATCTCCTCGAGCTCCTTCGCGATGTCGAGCAGCGGGTCCTTGACGCCGAGGTCGGCGAGCACCTCGTCGGCCGACTCCTTCACGAGCTTCGCACGCGGGTCGTAGTTCTTGTAGACCCGGTGGCCGAAGCCCATGAGACGGATGCCGTCCTCCTTGGCCTTGACGCGTTCGACGAACTTGGAGACCGACTCGCCGGAGTCGCGGATCTGCGCGAGCATCCGGAGCACGGCCTCGTTGGCACCGCCGTGCAGCGGGCCGTAGAGGGCGTTGATGCCGGCGGAGATCGACGCGAACATGTTGGCCTCGGTGGACCCGACGAGGCGCACCGTGGAGGTGGACGCGTTCTGCTCGTGGTCCTCGTGGAGGATGAGCAGGCGGTCGAGCGCCCGCACGAGCACGGGGTTCACCTCGTAGGGCTCGGCGAGGTTGCCGAAGTTGAGCTTGAGGAAGTTCTCGATGAAGTCGAGCGAGTTGTCGGGGTAGAGGAACGCCTGGCCGAGGGCCTTCTTGTGCGCGTACGCCGCGATGACGGGCAGCTTCGCGAGGAGACGGATGGTCGACAGCTCGACCATCTCGGGGTTCTTGGGGTCGAGCGAGTCCTCGTAGTAGGTGGAGAGCGCCGACACGGCCGACGACAGCACCGACATGGGGTGCGCGGTGTGCGGCAGGGCGGAGAAGAAGCGCTTGAGATCCTCGTGGAGCAGCGTGTGGCGGCGCACCTTCTCGGAGAACTCCGCGAGCTCCGACTGCGTGGGCAGCTCGCCGTAGATGAGCAGCCAGGCGACCTCGAGGAAGGTCGCGTTCTTGGCGAGGTCCTCGATCGCGTACCCGCGGTAGCGCAGGATGCCCTCGTCGCCGTCGATGTACGTGATGGCGCTGCGCGTCGCGGCGGTGTTCACGAACCCGGGGTCGAAGGTGTTGTAGCCGGTCTGCTTGGCGAAGGTCGAGAGGTCGACGACGTCTCGGCCGTCGACGGCCTTCAGCACCGGGAACTCGGCGACCCGATCGCCGAGATTCAGGGTCACCTTCTCGCTGCTCGTCGCGTCGCTCACCCCTACAGCCTACCGGCGCTGAGACGTGCCACTGCCGCGTCCACCCGTTCGTCGGTGGCCGTGAGGGCGACGCGCACGTGACGCGCGCCCGCGGCGCCGTAGAACGAGCCCGGGGCGACGAGGATGCCGAGACGCGCGAGGGCGCCCACGGTCTGCCAGCAGTCCTCGTCGCGCGTGGCCCACAGGTAGAGCCCGGCGCGCGAGTCGTCGATGTGGAAACCGGATGCCGTGAGGGCTCCCACGAGCGCCTCGCGGCGGCGGCGGTACAGCTCCTTCTGCGCGGCGACGTGCTGCTCGTCGGCGAGCGCCGCGACCATGGCCGCCTGCACCGGCGCGGGCGGCATGAGTCCCAGGTGCTTGCGGGCCGTGAGCAGCTCGCCCACGAGGTCGCTGCATCCGGCCACGAACCCGGCGCGGTAGCCCGCGAGGTTCGACTGCTTCGAGAGCGAGTAGACCGAGAGAGTGAGGCGACGCGAGCCCTGCGTGACCTCGGGGTGCAGGATGCTCGGCGTCGGCTCGTCGGAGCTCCAGTCGAGTTCGGCGTAGCACTCGTCGTTCGCGATGACGGCACCGAGCTCCCGAGCGCGGGCGACGGCGGTGCGCAGGAATTCGATCGAGTGCACGCGCCCGTCGGGGTTGCCGGGGCTGTTGAGCCACACGAGCTTCGTCTCGGCGGGCCACTCCTCCGGCTCGTCGGAGGTGAGCACGGTCGCGCCGACCACGGCCGCTCCGACGGCGTAGCTCGGGTACGCGGCGCTCGGCTGCACGACGACGTCGCCCGGGCCGAGTCCCAGGAGCGTCGGCAGCAGGGCCACGAGCTCCTTCGAGCCGATCGTGGGGATGACGTTGGCGACCGTCAGGTCGGGCACACCGCGGCGCCTGGCGTACCACTCGACGATCGCCTCGCGCAGGGCGGGCGACCCGGCCGTGAGCGGGTAGGCGTGCGCATCCGTGGCCGCCGAGAGCGCCTCGCGCACGGATGCGGGGGTCGGGTCGACGGGCGAGCCCACGGAGAGGTCGACGATGCCGTCGGGGTGGGTCCGGGCCTCGTCGCCGTAGGGGGTCAGCAGGTCCCAGGGGAAGTCGGGCAGCTCGAGCGGCACGTCACGAGCCCCGGGTCACTGGCCCTGGGGCGGGAGTGCGGCGACGATGGGGTGGTCGCCGGGGATCACGCCGACCTTCGCGGCGCCACCGGGCGATCCGACCTCCTCGAAGAACTCGACGTTGGCCTTGTAGTAGTCGGACCACTGCTCGGGGAGGTCGTCCTCGTAGTAGATCGCCTCGACGGGGCAGACCGGCTCGCACGCACCGCAGTCGACGCACTCGTCGGGGTGGATGTACAGCATCCGGTCGCCCTCGTAGATGCAGTCGACGGGGCACTCGTCGATGCAGGCGCGGTCTTTGACATCCACGCAGGGAAGGGCGATGACGTAGGTCACCTGTCCATCCTAAGACGACTCGGAGGGGTTGCCCTGACGCCGCGGACCCGGCAGCGGCCAGAGCGCCGAGCCGAGCGCGACGAGGGTCACGCCCGCCAGCCACGCGATACCGAGGGCGTCCGCCGCGACCACGACGACGTCCCCCTCGACCATGGCGAGCACGAGCGCCGAGCCGACGACGGCCGTGACGGCCGCCCCGGTCACGAGCGGCTGTGCGACGGAGAGCCGCACGCCGAGAACGAAAGCCGCGACGACGACGAGCCCGCCGAGCAGGAACCACGGCGGGGTCGACGCGTGGGCGAAGGTCGTGAGGGCACCGACGGCCGCGCCGACGACGAGCGCGAGGATCGCGACGCCGAATCGCACGGCCGGGTGCACGGCTCGACCTTACGCGTTCTGGTTCTGGCGCTTGAGGCGCGACGCGGCGCGGGCGCGCTCGGTCTGGTCGAGCAGCACCTTGCGGATGCGCACGGTCTCGGGCGTGACCTCGACGCACTCGTCCTCGCGGGCGAACTCGAGGCACTCCTCGAGCGTCAGCTGGCGCGGCACGTCGAGCTTCTCGAAGGTGTCGGCCGTCGAGGAGCGCATGTTGGTGAGCTGCTTCTCCTTGGTGACGTTGACATCCATGTCCTCGTTGCGCGGGTTCTCGCCGATGACCATGCCCTCGTAGACCTCGTCGCCCGGCTGCACGAAGAACGACATGCGCTCCTGCAGGGCGATCATGGCGAACGGGGTGGCGACGCCCGCGCGGTCGGCGACGATCGAGCCGGTGACGCGCGTCTGGATGTCGCCCGCCCACGGGCCGTAGCCGTGCGAGATCGCGTTCGCGATGCCGGTGCCGCGCGTCGCGGTGAGGAACTCGGTGCGGAAGCCGATGAGGCCGCGGCTCGGCACGACGAACTCCATGCGCACCCAGCCGGTGCCGTGGTTCGACATGCCCTCCATGCGGCCCTTGCGCGCCGCGAGCAGCTGCGTGATGGCGCCGAGGTGCTCCTCGGGGGCGTCGATCGTGACGTGCTCGAAGGGCTCGTGGATCTTGCCGTCGATGACGCGCGTGACGACCTGCGGCTTGCCGACGGTGAGCTCGAAGCCCTCGCGTCGCATGTTCTCGACGAGGATCGCGAGCGCGAGCTCGCCGCGGCCCTGCACCTCCCACGCATCCGGGCGCCCGATGTCGACGACGCGGATCGAGACGTTTCCGATGAGCTCGCGGTCGAGGCGGTCCTTGACCATGCGCGCCGTGAGCTTGTGGCCCTTGACCTTGCCGACGATGGGCGAGGTGTTGGTGCCGATCGTCATCGAGATGGCCGGTTCGTCGACCGTGATCGCGGGCAGCGGACGGATGTCGTCGGGGTCGGCGATCGTCTCGCCGATCGTGATCTCCTCGATGCCGGCGACGGCGACGATGTCGCCCGCGGATGCCGACTCGGCCGGGTAGCGGTCGAGGGCCTTCGTCTTGAGCAGCTCGGTGATGCGCACGTTCGAGTGCGAGCCGTCGTGGCGCACCCAGGCGACCGTCTGGCCCTTCTTGATCGTGCCCGCGAAGACACGCAGGAGGGCGATGCGGCCGAGGAACGGCGAGGCGTCGAGGTTGGTGACCCATGCCTGGAGGGGCGCCTCGTCGTCGTACGACGGCGCGGGCACGTACTTGAGGATCGCCTCGAAGAGCGGCTCGAGGTCGTCGTTGTCGGGCAGTTCGCCGTTGGCGGGCCGGTTCCACGACGCGGCGCCGTTGCGGCCCGACGCGTAGACGACGGGCAGCTCGAGGAGTGCGTCGACGTCGAGGTCGGGCATGTCGTCGGAGAGGTCGCTCGCGAGGTTGAGCAGCAGGTCGTGGCTCTCCTCGACGACCTCCTCGATGCGCGCATCCGGGCGGTCGGTCTTGTTGACGGCGAGGATGACGGGGAGCTTCGCCTCGAGCGCCTTGCGCAGCACGAAGCGCGTCTGCGGGAGGGGGCCCTCGGAGGCGTCGACGAGCAGCACGACGCCGTCGACCATGGAGAGGCCGCGCTCGACCTCGCCGCCGAAGTCGGCGTGGCCGGGGGTGTCGATGACGTTGATGGTGACGGGGCCCTCGGTCGCGTGGGTGCCCTCGTAGATGATCGCCGTGTTCTTGGCGAGGATCGTGATGCCCTTCTCGCGCTCGAGGTCGTTCGAGTCCATGGCGCGCTCCTCGACGTGCTCGTGCGAGCCGAAGGAGTGCGTCTGGCGGAGCATGGCGTCGACGAGGGTGGTCTTGCCGTGGTCGACGTGGGCGACGATGGCGACGTTCCGCAGGTCGGAACGGTGGGCGATGGGCATGAAGGAACCTCGGGATGTAGGAGGGGAAGTCGTGGGCGCCCCGAACGGGCGACGGTCCATCCTACCGGAGCCGGTATCGTGACGCCGTGAACGAGCGCCCCGTCGACCGTCTACGGGTCTTCTCCGACCTCGACTTCTCGGCACTCGCGGCGCCCCTGCCCCGGCGACCCGTGGTCTGGCGGCTGCGCACGTCGATGCCCGGGTGGATGGCGACGCTCACGATCACGCTCGCGATCGTGGCCGGCTCGACGGCTGTCTTCGGGATCCTGCGCTCCGTCGGCATCCTCATCACCGGTACGACGCCCGCCGCCGCCACGTGGGTCGCCTCCTGGACAGTGTCGTGTGTCGCGATCGTCGTCGGCGCCGTCCTGCTGTTCCGCTGGTGGCATCGCCGGTTCGGGCGCCCCCTCACCCCGCTCACCGACGAGCTCCGGCCCTTCGCCGATGCGAACGGCCTCGATACCAGCAGCGTCTCGCGCGTCGAGGCGACGCTGCCGGCGCCGTCCGGATGCGAGGGCAAGGTGCAGCGGCTCACGCGCGTGCTGCAACCCGCCGAGGGGTCCCCGTGGCCGCCGTTCCTGATCGGCCGACGCGTGTTCCACGACCCCGTGCCGCCGGACTTCCGTCCCACCGAGCGACGCCAGTACCCGGGCCTCGTCGACGACGGGCTCTTCCTCGCCGTCCCGATGCCGCGGCGGCTGCCGCATATCGCTCTCCTGCGCGACTTCGAGCTCTCCTCGTCGCCGCTCGAGCTGCGCACCGCCTACAGCATGGGGCTCGAGTTCGACGAAGTGTTCACGCTCCTCTGCCCGCCGGGCTACGAGCGCGACGCGCTCTACCTGTTCACCCCGGATGTCATGGCGGCGATGATCGACGACGCGGGCGGCGCGCAGTGGGGCGCCGAGGTGCTCGACGACCAGTTGTTCTTCCGATTTCCGCCGAGCTCGCTGCCGGGCGCGGTGCTCGAGGAGGATCTCCGGCGCGCGTTCCGGCTCGTCGAGCGCACCTCGGTGCAGCTCGAGGAGCAGGCGCGACGCTACTCCGACGCGCGCGTCGGGGAGCGGTCGCTCGATCTCATCGACGACGCGGGCCGGCGCGTGGGGCGGCGACGCATCGCCCCCGCGCTGTTGATCGCGCTCGTCGCGCTGCCGTTCATGGTGATCGCGCCGTTCGTGCTGATCGTGGGCGAGGGCCTGCTGTCCTGAGCGATCACCACGCGGCGGCGTCTAGCCCGCCGGGCTCGCCGCGGGCGCGCCGGGCTCCCACTCCCACGCGTTCCACAGCACGCCCCGCGCGAGCGGCGACCGCGTCACGCCCTCGACGCGATCGGACACCGCGGTGAGGGTCGGATGCGCGAAGAGCGGCAGCCCGTACGCGGCTCCCCACAGCAGGGCGTCGAGCTCGCGGAGCGCGTCCGTCTGCTCGTCCGCGTCGCCCGTGCCGAGGACGCGGTCGACGAGCTCGTCGGCCTCGGGGTCGGAGAAGCGGTTGAGGTTGGCGACGGCGGAGTCGCTGCGGAAGACCGCCGCGACAGCCGAGGGGCCGAGGCGCGTCGTATCCCACGCGAAGAGCGCGGCGTCGTAGGCACCCGAGACGCCGAGCATCTCGGTCCAGTTCGGCCGAGAGCAGTCGGTCACGCGGAAGCCGGCACGCTCGGCGGAGGTGCGGATGAGCTCGAACTCGGCGACGCGGCGCGGATCGGCGGGGTCGTAGAGGATGCACACCTCGGGCGACACCACGCCCGCCTCGGCGAGCAGGGCCTCGGCGGCGTCGACGTCGGTCGAGCCGTACTCCGAGGAGCCGTTCTCGGCGATGACCTCGGCGTAGGCGGGGGCGCCGGGACGCAGCACGAACGAGTCGAGCGGGGCGGCATCCGCCTGCACGGGCTGCACGAGCTCCTCGACGATCTGCTGGCGGGGCACGACGCGCAGGAACGCCTCGCGGATGCGCGCGTCGCCGAAGAGCCCCGACTTCGAGTCGGCGAACTGCAGGTCGATGTGCTCGAACGTCGCCTCGCTCCCGGCGACGACGGCGACGCCGTCGACCGCGGCGAGAGAGCGCGCGAGCTCGGCGTCGGGCGCCGGGGCGGCGACGTCGACGCGTCCGTCCTCGAAGCGCCGCACGAGTTCGGCCGGGTCCTCGACGGTCTCGAGCACGAGCGACTCGATCGCGGGGGCGCGCGATCCGCGGTAGCGGGGGTTCGCAGTGAGGGTCACCGAGCCGTCGCTCACAGCCGACACGAGGTACGGCCCGTTCGCGACGAGCAGCTCGGGGTCGGGCGAGCTGCCGACGAGGTCGAAGCCGCTGTTCCACACGTCGGCGATGTCGGAGAGCGCCGCGGTGTCGCCCTCCTCGATCGCCGCGACGAGCGCGTCCTGTGCGGCGCGCGCCGCCTTCGCGTCGGGGGCGGATGCGGCGTCCGCGTCGTCCGCGCCGAGCGGCAGGTCGAGGGCGCGCGACGCGACGATGTGGGCGGGGAGGCCCGGCGCGAGCGCCGTGGGCCACCCGGGCGTGAACTCGTCGTAGTGCACGAAGAGCGAACGGCCGTCGTCGCCGAGCTGCGGCGTCTGCGTCGCGAGCTCGAGCCCGCGGCCGCGCGCACCGTCGAAGTAGACGACGTCGTCGGGCAGCTCGCCGAGGCGGCCCGTGCCCGCGTCGACGTAGGCGCTCGCATCGACGTCGTCGCTGTCGAGGGCACCCGAGTTCGCGGCCCACGCGAGCAGCAGGTCGGCGGGCGTGACGGGAACGCCGTCAGACCACGTGACCCCGTCGGCGATCGTGTAGCGCACCGTCAGCGGGTCCTCGTCGGTGATCTCGGCCGAGCCGAAGGAGTCGTCCTCGACGAGGCCGTATTCCGCATCCGGGTACGCGAAGGCGCTTCCCGTGAGGTACGCGACGTCGGCGTTGAGGGTCGACGCGCGCCCGTACGAGCTGTTGGCGTTGAGGGAGGTGAGGGCGCCGCTCACGGCGACCGTCGCGCGGGAGCCGTCGACCACGCGGTCGTGCTGCGTGCATCCCGCGAGAGCCGAGGCCGCGACGGCGAGCGCTGCTGCGCCGGCGAGTGCACGGATGGTCCTCATCCGCTCCACCCTACGGCGAAGGGCCGCCGCCGCGTGACGTACGCGGTGGCGGCCCTCGGCCGGTGGGGTGCGCTCAGGCACCCAGCGGGATGTCGGCGCCCGGGATGGCGGCGAGCAGCTCGCGCGTGTAGTCGGTCTTCGGGTTCTCGAAGACCTCGTCGACCGACGCCTGCTCGACGACGCGACCCTTCTGCATGACCGTCACGTGGTCCGCGATGACGCGGACGACGGCGAGGTCGTGCGTGATGAAGAGGTAGGTGAGCCCGAGCTCGGCCTGGAGGTCGGCGAGCAGGTTGAGCACCTGCGCCTGCACGAGCACGTCGAGCGCCGAGACGGCCTCGTCGAGCACGACGATCTCCGGCTTGAGGGCGAGCGCGCGAGCGATCGCGACACGCTGACGCTGGCCGCCCGAGAGCTCGTTCGGGTAGCGCGTGAGCACCGTCTCCGGCAGCGCCACCTGGTCGAGCACCTCGCGCACGCGCGCCTTGCGCGACTTCTGGTCGCCGATGCCGTGCACGTGCAGCGGCTCCGCGATCGTGTTGCCGATGTTGTGCAGCGGGTCGAGCGAGCCGTACGGGTCCTGGAACACGGGCTGCATCTTGCGACGCAGCTTGAGCAGGTCGGCCTTGCCGAGACCCGCGACGCTCTTGCCCTCGACGAGGATGTCGCCCTCGGTGATGTCCTCGAGGCGCAGCAGGAGCTTCGCCGCCGTCGACTTGCCCGAGCCCGACTCGCCCACGAGGGCCATGGTCGAGCCCTTGGGCACCTGGAACGAGATCTTGTCGACCGCCGTGAACGGGATCGACTTCGGGCCGCCCGTGCGGATCTTGAAGACCTTCGTGACGTCGCGGAACTCGATCACGGGAGGCGCGTCGGCCGCGGGGACGTCGGACGCGGTGCGCTCGGCGGCCGTGACGAGGTCGAACGCGGCATCCGCGCCCGAGACCTCGGCCGACTCGAGCGAGGCGCCCGTCGTGACCGCCGACTGGATGCGCTTCGACGCGAGGCTCGGAGCCGCGGCCACGAGACGCTGCGTGTACGGGTGCTGCGGGTTCTGCAGGATCTCCCGGGCGGGGCCCGACTCGACGATCTTGCCGCGGTGCATGACGATGAGGTTCTCGGCGCGCTCGGCGGCGAGGCCCAGGTCGTGCGTGATGAAGATGACCGCGGTGTTCCGCTCGGTCGTGAGGGTCTCGAGGTGGTCGAGGATCTTCTTCTGCACCGTCACGTCGAGCGCGCTCGTCGGCTCATCCGCGATGAGCAGCTTCGGGTGCGACGAGAGGCCGATGCCGATGAGCACGCGCTGGCGCATGCCGCCCGAGAACTCGTGAGGGAACTGGCGCAGGCGCTGGTCGGCATCCGACAGCCCCGCCTCCTTGAGAACCTCGACGGCGCGCTTGCGCACCTCTCGCTTCGAGGTGGCGAGCCCGTTCGCACGGATCGTCTCCTCGACCTGGAACCCGATGCGGTGCACGGGGTTGAGCGAGTTCATCGGGTCCTGCGGGACCAGGCCGATCTCCTTGCCGCGCACGCCCTCCATCTCGCGCCGCGAGAGCTTCGAGAGGTCGCGTCCCTCGAACAGCACCTTGCCGCCCGTGATGCGGCCGGAGCCCGGCAGCAGGTTGATGATCGCGTGCGCGGTCGTCGACTTGCCCGAGCCCGACTCGCCCACGATCGCGACGGTCTCGCCCGGGTAGAGGTCGAAGCTCACGCCGCGCACGGCCGGCACGAAGCCGTCCTGGGTCTTGAACGCGACCTGCAGGTCCTCGACGGAGAGCAGGGGTTCGAGAGCGGTCACCGGGTGGCCCTCGCCTTCGGGTCGAGTGCATCGCGGACCGTCTCGCCGAGCATGATGAACGCGAGCACGGTGATCGACAGGGCGATGGACGGGTAGATCAGGGTGAACGGCGCCGTGCGGAGGCTCGTCTGAGCCGCCGAGATGTCGTTGCCCCATGACATGAACAGGTTGTTGGGCAGACCGACGCCGAGGAACGAGAGCGTCGCCTCGGCCGTGATGGCGCCCGCGAGACCCACCGTGGAGATGATGATGACGGGCGCGATCGAGTTCGGCAGCACGTGCGTGAACATCGTGCGCACCTTCGACAGCCCGATCGCCTCCGAGGCCATGACGTAGTCGAGGTTCCTGACCCTCAGCACCTCGGATCTCAGGATGCGGGCCGTGGATGGCCAGCTGAAGAATCCGATCGCGAGCGAGATCACCCAGATGTTCCGGTCGTGCAGGAACAGGGACATGATCACGACGGCCGCGAGGATGTAGGGGATCGCGAAGAAGATGTCGCCGAGGCGCATGAGGAGCGAGTCGAGCCAGCCGCCGAAGTAGCCGGCGAAGGCGCCGATCACGATGCCCATGAAGGCGACGAGCACCGTCACGATGACACCGACCGAGAGCGACGTGCTCGTGCCGTGCACGATGCGCGAGAAGACGTCGCAGCCCTGCTTCGTGAAGCCGAGCGGGTGGCCAGGGATCGGGCCATGGTCGGAGATGCGCGTGCCGATCGGCAGACCGAACTCCTCGGCCTGCTGCTCGTTCGAGATGCTCAGGATGCAGTTCGAGTTCGGCGGCACGTCGGTGAAGACGCCCGGGAAGAACGCGACGAACACGATGAACGCGATGACGACGGCCGAGACCCAGAACATCCACCGGCTGCGCAGGTCGCGCCAGGCGTCGAGCCAGAGGTTCGACTTGCGGTCGCTCACGCGGACCGCGTCGACGGCACCCAGCCCGCCTTCGTCGACCTCGGCGACGAAGTGGGGCGCGGTGCGGATGGGGTTCTTACTTGACATAGCGGATCCTCGGGTCGAGCACCCCGTAGAGGAGGTCGATGGCGATGTTCACGAGCACGTACACGATGACGAGGATCGTGACGATCGACACGATCTCGGGGGTGTCGTGGCGGTTGATCGCCTTGAACAATTCGTTGCCGACTCCCGGCACGTTGAAGATGCCCTCGGTGACGGTCGCGCCGACGATCAGGATGCCGAAGTCGGCGGCCAGGTTCGTCGTCACGGGGATCATCGAGTTGCGCAGCACGTGCACGGGGATGACGCGCCCTCGCGACAGGCCCTTGCCGTACGCCATGCGCACGAAGTCGTTCTGGTTGGTCTCGATGACGGACGCGCGCGTGAGGCGCACGACGTAGGCCATGTTGAGGCCCGCGAGCACGATCGCCGGGAGTATCAGGTCGCTCCATGGAGCGCCCGCGCCGACCGTCGGTCTGAACCAACCGAGGTTGATGCCGAAGACCCACTGCGCGACGAACGCGAAGACGAAGACCGGCATCGAGATGATGACGAGCGTCACGAGCAGCGTGACGTTGTCGAAGATGCCGCCCTTGCGCAGACCCGAGACGAGGCCGGCGAGCACGCCGATGATCAGCTGGATGAGCACCGCGATGAGCGCGAGACGCAGGGTCGTCGGGAAGGTGCGGGCGAGGATCTCGTTGACGGACTGCCCGGCGTAGGTCGTGCCGAGGTCGCCCTGGAGCACGTCGCCGAGGTAGAGGAAGTAGCGGGCCAGGAAGGGCTGGTCGAGGTGGAACTTCTCCTCGAGGGCCGCGATCTGCTGGGGGGAAGGGGTGCGGTCGCCGAACATGCGGAGCACGGGGTTTCCCGGCATCGCGAACACCATCGTGAAGATGATGAACGTCGACCCGAAGAACACCGGGATGCCCTGCAGAAGGCGCCTGACGATGTACCAGATCATGAGGAGTTCAGGGTTTCAGAAAAAGTCGGGCCACGCACCCTGTGGGGCGGCGCCGAAGCGACGCCGCCCCACAGTGCGTGTTGATCGTCGAGCTGAGTGTCAGCCCTTGGTGATCGCGTAGAGGAGCGGCCAGCTGTCCCAGCCGAACTCCACGTCGTCCACCAGCGTGGAGTAGCCGGCCGTGACCGAGCCGTACCACAGCGGGATCGCGGGCAGGTCCTCGAAGAGGAACTTCTGCGACTGGTTGAACAGGTCGGCCTGCTCCTCCTGGTCGACCGCCGCGAGGCCGGCGCGGAACAGCTCGTCGAACTCGGGGTTCGAGTAGTCCGCGTCGTTCGAGCCCGAACCGGTCACGTAGAGCGCGCCGAGGATGTTGGCGGCCGACGGGAAGTCGAACTGCCAACCCGTGCGGAACGCCGACTTGATGGTGCGGTCGTTGACCTCGGTGCGGAGACCGGCGAAGTCGGGGTAGGGCAGGCCCACCGCGTCGATGCCGAGCGCGTTCTTGATCGAGTTCACCGTCGCGTCGACCCACTCCTGGTGGCCGCCGTCGGCGTTGTAGGCGAGCTGGAAGGTGCCGGTCCACGGACGGATGGCGTCAGCCTGCGCCCACAGCTCCTTGGCGAGCTCGGGGTCGTACTCCATGACCTCGGAGCCCTCGACGGCCTCCGGGTCGAAGCCCGCGATGACCGGCGAGGTGAAGTCCTCGGCGGGGGTACGCGTGCCCTGGAAGATGACCTCGGTGATCTCGGCGCGGTTGATGGCGTGCGAGATGGCCGCGCGACGCAGCTTGCCCTCCTCGTCGTAGGCGAAGCCCTCGAGGGTCGGCTGGATCGTGAACGACTGGAACACGGCCGAGGCCTGCTCGACGGCGCGGTCGCCGAGGTCGTCCTTGAAGGTCGCGAGCGCGCTCGTCGGAACCGAGTCGACGATGTCGACGTTGTCCGAGAGCAGGTCGGCGTAGGCGGCGTCGAGCGTCGCGTAAACCTTGAAGTTCAGACCGCCGTTGGCAGCCTTGCGCGGGCCGTTGTAGTTCTCGTTCGGGACGAGGGACAGGCTCTCGCCGTGCACCCAGCCGTCCTCGCCGAGCTTGTAGGGGCCGTTGCCGATCGGGGCGTCACCGAACGCCTCCGGGTCCTCGAAGAAGGCCTCGGGGAGCGGGAAGAAGACGGTGTAGCCGAGGGCCACCGGGAAGTCGGCGCGGGGCTCGGCGAGCTCGACCGTGAAGGTCGTGTCGTCGATGACCTCGAGCGCGAGGGTGTCCTCGCCGCCGTCGTAGGTGCCACCCTCGAACGCGATCGCGTCGATGAACCACCACTGGTTCAGGAGCTCCGGGTCGGCCGCGGCCCACTGCCAGGCGTTGACGAAGGACTCGGAGGTCACCGGGGTGCCGTCCGAGAACTTCTGGTCAGCCTTGAGCGTGACCGTCCAGGTCTTGTAGTCCTCCGACTCGATCGACTCGGCGGCGTCGTAGTCCCACGAGCCATCCGCCTTGTAGTAGACGAGTCCGGCGAACATGTTGTTGAGAACCTGGCCACCGTTCACCTCGTTGGTGTTGGCCGGGATCAGCGGGTTCTCCGGCTCCGACCAGGCGACGTTGACGACGCCGGACGATGCCGATCCTCCTCCGTTGCCGCCGTTGTCCGACGAGCATCCGGAGAGGACGAGCGCGGCGGCGACTGCGACGCCCCCGGCTGCTGCTGCGATGCGAGAGATTCGCACGGTTCCTCCTGTACACAATGGGACGCCATGCGGGCATACGCGCGCATGGCGGTGTTGCTGAAACCTTAAGTCGCGTTCAGGCGACCGCCAAACCGGATGGCGGAATCGTTACACGGAGGAAACCGCGACGCAGGAATCGTGCACGAGAAGTCACAAGGCGAGGATCCGTTGCGCGGCGTGCTCACATGCTGCGCTGGAAGGCGCATGTGCGCGGAATCTTCGCATTCCGCACGCGTAACATCGGCCGCGTGACCGCCGTGCGAGTGCCCCTCCCGCGCACCCGCCCCGTGCTCGTCTACGACGGCGACTGCGCCTTCTGCACGACGTGGGTGAACCGGCTGCGGGACCTGCTGCCGCGCTTCCCCGAGGCCCTCCCCTACCAGTGGATCGACTACGCCGAGCTCGGCCTCGACGAGCACGACGTCACCCACTACGCCTGGTACGTCACCCCCGGGCGTCAGCTCGGCGGGCACCTGGCATTCTCCGCGCTCCTACGCATCCAGCGAGCCTCGTGGTGGAGGTTCGCCGGCTGGCTCCTCGCCACTCCCCCGTTCTCGTGGGCCGGCTGGCTCGGGTATGCGTTCATCGCCGCCAACCGGCACCGGCTGCCCGGTGGAACCCCCACGTGCGCCCTGCCCCCGTCGGAGCGCGGATGAGCGCCGCCGACCCGGCCATGCACCCCGACGCGCAGCCGCCGCTCACCCGCGCGCGCATCCGCTGGGAGATCGCGATCGTGCTCGCGCTCGGGCTCGGCCAATCGGCGGTGTACGCGATCGTAGCGCTCGCCTACCGGCTCACGAGCGAGGTGTCGCTCGGCAACCAGACGGCGACGCTCAACCCCTCCCGCAGCGATCGGGAGATCTTCGACCTCGTCTACCAGCTGCTGTCGATCGCGTTCGCACTCGCCCCCGTGCTGCTCGTCTGCTACCTGCTGTGGTCGCCGCGGCGGCCGCACCTCGCGGCGCTCGGGCTCGACGGCACCCGCCGCATCCGCGACGTGGCATGGGGCGTGGGGCTCGTGCTCGCGATCGGCATCCCGGGGCTCGCGTTCTACGCTGTCGGCCGCGCGCTCGGGATATTCGTCGCCGTCAACCCGGCCGGGCTCGGCGACCACTGGTGGACCGTTCCCGTGCTGCTGCTCGCGGCGGCGCGTGCCGCCGTCCAGGAGGAGTTCGTCGTGCTCGGCTACCTCTTCGAGCGGCTGCGGCGGCTCGGCTGGGGCCCGTGGGCGATCATCGTCGCGACCGCCGTTTTCCGTGCGACGTACCACCTGTACCAAGGGCCCGGTGCGTTCATCGGCAACCTCGTCATGGGGATCGCGTTCGGCTGGCTCTACCAGCGCACCGGCCGACTGCTGCCCTTCCTGGCCGCCCACTTCGCGATCGACGCCGCCGTGTTCATCGGGTACCCGCTCGTCGCGAGCTGGTGGCCGGGGCTCTTCGGCCTCCCCGGATAGGGGACTTCGGACCGCGCGCGCGTGCGCGTAGACTCGCGCGCATGCCACAGCCCGACTCGGGGGAGTCGACGGCCGCGACGCAGACCGAGGAGCCTGCCGCCGGGCCCGCCCTGCCCCCTCCCCCCGCCGGAGCGACCCGCTTCGAGCTGCCCCCGCCCACCGAGGGCGCCGTCCGCTTCGACCTGCCGCCGCCCCCGGCGTAGGGCGGGCGCTGCCGCCCCCACCCCGTTGGTTGAGTAGCGCCGCGCGCGAAGCGCACGACGCGTATCGAAACCCTCGCACGGGGTATCAACAGCGGGCCATGGATGCGACCCCTCCGCACGCCAAACGCCCGTCGGGTTTCGATACGCCGTGCGTCGCGCGCTTCGCGCACGGCGCGCGGCACTCAACCAGCGGTGAACTCGCGCCACCACGCGCTTGCGCCCCCAGCACAGTGCGGGCGCACATCGTGCGCCCGCACCGCGACTACGCGAACGCCTCCACCGGCGGGCACGCGCACACGAGGTTGCGGTCGCCGTAGGCCTGGTCGATGCGGCGCACGGGGGGCCAGTACTTACCCCCGTGCACGAGGGTGTGCACGGGGTAGACGGCCTGTTCGCGCGTGTAGGGGTGGCTCCACTCCCCCGCGATGACCGACTCGGCGGTGTGCGGGGCGTTGGCGAGCGGGTTGTCGTCCTTCGGCCACTCGCCCGCGCCCACCGCATCCGCTTCGGCCTTGATCGCGATCATCGCCTCGATGAAGCGGTCGAGCTCGGCGAGGTCCTCCGACTCGGTCGGCTCGACCATGAGGGTGCCCGCGACGGGGAACGACATGGTCGGGGCGTGGAAGCCGTAGTCGATGAGCCGCTTCGCGACGTCGTCGACGGTCACACCGGTCGCCTCGCGGAGGGGCCGCAGGTCGAGGATGCACTCGTGCGCGACGAGGCCGTTGTCGCCCGCGTAGAGCACGGGGTAGTGCTCGCGCAGTCGCGCGGCGATGTAGTTCGCGGCGAGCACGGCGGCGCCGGTCGCCCGGCGCAGTCCTTCAGCGCCCATCATGCGCACGTACGCCCACGAGATCGGCAGGATGCTGGGGCTGCCGTAGGCGGCCGAGCTCACAGGGTTCGCATCGACGTCGCCGCCCGCTCCGGGCAGGTACGGCGCGAGGTGCGCCTTCGCTGCGACGGGTCCGACGCCGGGGCCGCCGCCGCCGTGCGGGATGCAGAACGTCTTGTGCAGGTTGAGATGCGAGACGTCTCCCCCGAAGTCGCCGAAGCGCGCGTAGCCGAGCAGGGCGTTGAGGTTGGCGCCGTCGACGTAGACCTGCCCGCCGGCCGCGTGCACGGCATCCGTGATCTCGCGGATGTCGTGCTCGTAGACGCCGTGCGTGGAGGGGTAGGTGACCATGAGCGCGGCGAGCTCCTCGGCGTGCTGCTCGACCTTCGCGCGCAGGTCGTCGAGGTCGACGTTGCCGAGCTCGTCGCACGCGACCACGACGACGCGCATGCCGGCGAGCACGGCACTCGCGGCGTTGGTGCCGTGGGCGCTCGACGGGATGAGGCACACGGTGCGGGTGTCGTCGCCGTTGGCGCGGTGGTAGCCGCGGATGGCGAGGAGCCCGGCGAGCTCGCCCTGGCTGCCCGCGTTGGGCTGCAGCGACACCTCGTCGTAGCCCGTGACCTCGGCGAGCCAGCCGGAGAGCTGCCCGATGAGCTCGCGGTAGCCCGCCGTGTGCGCCTCGGGCGCGAGGGGATGCAGGTTCGCGAACTCGGGCCACGTGACGGCCGCCATCTCGGTGGCCGCGTTGAGCTTCATCGTGCACGAGCCGAGCGGGATCATGCCGCGGTCGAGCGCGTAGTCCTTGTCGGCGAGGTACTTGAGGTAGCGCATCATCCCGGTCTCGGAGTGGTGCGTTTGGAACACCGGATGCGTCAGATATTCCGTCTGCCGCATGTGATCGGGATCGATCGAGCGCGACACGGGTTTGAACCCGAGCGAGGCGGGCGCGGCGTCGCCGAGCACGGCCCGAAGCACGACGAGCGCGTCGGCGGATGTCGTGGTCTCGTCGGTCGAGAACTGCACGGTGTCGGCGTCGACGAGGCGCAGGAGCACGTCCTCCGCCTCGGCTGCAGTCACGACCTCCGCGGCCCGACCGGGAACGCGCACCTGCACGGTGTCGAAGAACAGCTCGTGCACGGGAGCGAGACCCGCGTCGCGGAGCGCGTCGACGACGAGGTTGGCCATGCGGTTCGCGTGGTGCGCGATCGCCTTGATGCCGCGCGGCCCGTGGTAGACCGCGTACATCGACGCCATGACGGCGAGCAGCACCTGCGCCGTGCAGATGTTGCTCGTGGCCTTCTCGCGGCGGATGTGCTGCTCGCGCGTCTGCAGCGACAGGCGGTAGGCGGGGTAGCCGGATGCGTCGACGGAGACGCCGACGAGCCGTCCCGGCAGCTGACGCTCGAGGCCCGCGCGCACGGCCATGTAGCCCGCGTGCGGTCCGCCGAAGCCGAGCGGCACGCCGAAGCGCTGCGTCGTGCCGACCGCGACGTCCGCGCCGAGCTCGCCGGGCGAGGTGATGAGCGCGAGCGCGAGCAGGTCGGCCGCGAGCACCGCGATGCCGCCGCCCGCCTGCACGCGCGCGATGGCATCCGCGGGGTTCCACAGGCGGCCGGAGGCGCCCGGGTACTGGATGACGGCGCCGAAGGCCTCAGGGAGCTCACCGGCGAAGTCAGTGTCGACGAGCTCGATGCCGACGGCCTCGGCGCGGTGCGCGAGGAGGGCGCGCGTGCGGGGCAGCACGTCCACGTCGACGAGGAAGGTCGATGTGGCGGCACCCGAGGCGCGGCGGGCGAGCAGCATCCCCTCGACCACGGCGGTGCCCTCGTCGAGCATCGACGCGTTCGCGGTGGCGAGGCCGGTGAGGTCGGTGACCATCGTCTGGAAGTTGATGAGCGCCTCGAGGCGGCCCTGCGAGATCTCGGGCTGGTAGGGCGTGTAGGCCGTGTACCAGCTCGGGTTCTCGAGCACGTTCCGCTGGATGACGCTCGGCGTGACGGTGCCGTGGTAGCCGAGCCCGATCATGGGTCGCGTCACGCGGTTGCGCCGCGCGAGGGCGCGCAGCTCGGCGAGCGCCTCCACCTCGGATGCCGCGGGCGGCAGGGTCGTCTCGAGATCGTCGGAGACGCGGATGCCGGAGGGGATCGCGGCGTCGACGAGCGCGTCGACGCTCGCGTAGCCGAGCGCGGCGAGCATCGACTTCTGGGCTGCGGTGTCGGTCCCGATGTGGCGGTCGGCGAAGAGCTCGCGCATCACTCGGCCGTGAGCGCGGCGTACTCGTCCGCGGTGAGCAGGGCGGGCAGCTCGCTGAAGCGCACGGCGATCATCCAGCCGGCGCCGTACGGGTCGGAGTTGACGAGCGAGGGGTCGTCGGAGAGCGCGTCGTTGACCTCGACGACCTCGCCGTCGACGGGCGCGTAGAGCTCGCCGACCGACTTGGTGGACTCGATCTCGCCCACGACGCGACCGACGGCCGCGGCCGTGCCGACCTTCGGGAGGTCGACGAACACGACGTCGCCGAGCTTGTCGGCCGCGTAGTCGGTGATGCCGATGCGGGCGACGTCGCCGTCGACGGCGACCCACTCGTGCTCGGACGTGTACTTGAGGTCGGCGGGAAGCGACATGTCAGCTCTTCTTTCTCGAGTAGAACGGCAGGGCGACGACGGATGCGGGGATGCGTGTTCCGCGCACGTCGACGAAGACGGTCGTGCCGACCTCCGCGAGCGCGGGGTCGACGAGGGCCATGGCGATGGGGTGGCCGAGGGTGGGCGAGAGCGCGCCGCTCGTGACGACGCCTGCGGCGTCGGCGGCATCCTCGGTGGCGAAGACCTCGTAGTCGGCGCGTCCGGCGCGCTTGCCCTCGGCGGCGAGGCCGACGAGCACGCGCGCACCCTCCGCCGGGCCCGCCGCGACGGCGTCCTCGCCGACGAAGCCGCCGGGCTTGCCGAGCACGGGCACGCGGCCGAGGCCGACCTGCTGCGGCAGGGTGTCGCGCGTGAGCTCGTGCCCGTAGAGCGGCATCCCGGCTTCGAGGCGCAGCGTGTCGCGTGCGGCGAGCCCGCACGGGATGAGGCCGGCGCCCGCGCCCGTCTCGGCGAGGGCCTCCCACAGCTCGGGGGCGGCATCCGGCGACAGGAAGAACTCGAAGCCGTCCTCTCCCGTGTAGCCGGTGCGCGCGACGAGCACCTCGTGGCCGCGGAAGTCGCCCGTGATGGCGCGGTAGTAGCGCAGTCCGTCGAGCCCCGGGATGTCGAAGCCCTCGACCTCACGCAGGATCTCCTCCGCGCGCGGGCCCTGCAGGGCCACGAGCGCGACGTCGTCGGACTCGTCCTCGACGACGCAGTCGAACCCGGATGCGCGCTCGCGCAGCGCCTCGGCCGCGGGGAAGCGGTTGCCCGCGTTCGCGACGACGACGAAGCGGTCGGGGCCCGTGCGGTACACGACGAGGTCGTCGATGATGCCGCCATCCTCGGCGAGCAGGAGGCTGTACTTCGCCTGACCCTCCTCGATCGCGGAGAGGCGCCCGGCGAGCGCGTGGTCGAGAGCCGCCGCGGCATCCGGACCGAGCACGACGATCTCGGCCATGTGGCTGAGGTCGAAGAGGCCGGCGGCCTCGCGCACGGCGCGGTGCTCGGCGAGGTCGGAGCTGTAGCGCACCGGCATCTGCCAGCCGGCGAAGTCGGTGAAGGAGGCGCCCGCGGCGACGTGGACGGCGTCGAGCGGCGAACGACGGGCGGTGCCGTCTGGTGGGGCTGCGGATGTCATGGCGAGTTCTCCTGGCGCGATGCAGTCATGAACTCCCCCTCTGTCCTCGTGCCTGAGAGTTTCGCGACGGGTGGTCGCTTTCACCATGGGCGGAGCCTGTGCGCGGTGTGAGATCTCGACACGCCGCCTTCGGCGGCTGCTCGATCCGATCCCGCGCAGCGGGATCGCTTTCCAGAGCGGCCTGTCGATGCGGTACACGTACCTGAGAGATTGGCGGGGAGGCTTGCTCCTTCGGTGCCGTGGGCTCTGCCACGGCTCTCCCGCATCGCGTGCGGCCCGATGTTCGATTGTGGGGTCAGCCTACCCGATGCGGGTGCGGGCTCAGTCGGTGAGATCGGCAGCGTAGAGCAGCGCCGAGGCGAGCACGCCCACGAGCACGATCGCCCACATCGCGATGCCGACCCACGCGGCGACGTTGAGGCGCCGCTGCGTGCCGCGGCGGATGCCGTAGGCGCTGAAGATCGCGCCGAGCGCCCACGGGATGCCGGCGAGGAAGGCGCCGCCGACGTCCTCCATATAGCGTCCACGGCCGCCGAAGAAGAGCGTCTCGTAGAGGCCCACGGCTCCCACGGCCCACGCGAGGAGGGCGACGGCGGAGAGCCCCAGGCCGAGCCACGGGAAGACGAGCGCGGGACGCACGGGCCGCGCACGCAACGTCACGCCGACGCCGATGCCGCACGCGATGAGCACGGCGACGAGGTCGATCGTGAGCCCCGCGTTCATGAGCCACTCGACGGGCGCGGCGGCCGGGAAGCCGGCGCCGCCGATGACGTTGAGCACGATGCCGACGAGGGCGAGCGCCGCGACGACCGCGTGCCCCCAGGGGCTCGGTGTGGCGATCCGCAACGGGTCGCTCGGGGCGACCGGGGCTGCCTCGGGGGCGTCGGGCGCGGGCTGCGGCACGGCGGGCGGGGCGACATCGCTCATGAGGCGAGGGTAGCGGCCTGTCGACATCGCTCGCACCGCGGAGCAGGATGTGGGCATGGTCGGCCGGCTGCGGGCGGGCGCCCTCTCCTCGACGGCCCTCGCCCTCCTCGCCCTCGCGTCGCTGCTCGTCATGAACGAGCTCGACCGTCTCGTCGGCGACGTCGTCGCGCCGTCGGGGCGCGTGCACGCGCTCTCGGGCGTGTACGGGCCCACCGCCTTCCTCGAGACGGACGCGTGGGCCGACTGGGCGGCATCCGCGTTCCCGGTGGGGGCGCTCGTGCGCGCGCACCTCGTCGCCGACCTCGTGCTCATCGCGTGCTCCGCGACGCTGCTCGTGCGGCTCGTGCGGCGTCTCGCGCCCGCGGGGTCGCCGGCGAGGCGGCTCGGCATCCGACTCGTGGCGGTGCTCGTGATCGCCGACCTGCTCGAGGACGCACTGCTGCTCGCCCTGAGCTTTCCGGGGGCGCCCGGCTGGCTCGTGTGGCCGCAGGTCATCGCCACCCTCGCGAAGACGGCCGCCGCCATCGTGCTGCTCGGGTTCCTGCTGCTCGGACGCGTGGTGGGAGAGCGGATGCGGCGCGCCCTCGGGCGTGCCTGGCGCGGCCTCTACGCGCAACGGCTCGTGGCGATCGTGGTCGGCGCGATCGCCGTCGTGTCGCTCGTGACGGCCGACGGCGTGCTCGAGCAGCTGCCCGACGTCTACCGCTCGTGGGTGGGCTACGGGGGGCTCGACATGCTGCCGCTCGCGATGACGCTCCTCGCGTTCGCCCTCACGGGCACGGGGCTGCTCTTCCTCACGCGCGGGCGCGTGCGCCGCTACGTGCGCTCGCGCGTCGACGACCGCCCGGAGTCGCCCCTGGTGCCGTGGGTCGTCGCGGCGGGGGCCGCAGCCGTCGTGGGCGTGGCGCTCGGCATCGCGCAGAACCGGTCGCCCGCCGACTGGGTGCCGCTCATCGTCTTCGTCGCGGCCCTGCTCGCTGTCGCCGGGCTGTCGTGGCTCATCCGGGTGATGCGTGCACGGGGCGGCGCGCGACCCACGCCGCCCCTGCGACCGCCCGACACCCACGACGACGCCGTCGCGGCGCGCCACGCGGGCGACGTGCTCATCATCGGGTGGGTCGCGCTCGCGGGTCTCGGGCCGTTGAAGGCCTTCATCGCACCGATCGTGCTCGGCGCGACGGGCGGCTTCGACGACTCGCGCTTCGCCGGCACGACGGGCTGGACGATCGCGCTCGCCGCGGCGTTCCTCGTGCTCGCCGTGGTGGGCGCCGTCGCCTTCCGGCGCTGGGCGGCGGGCGACCCGCCCGCGGCGAGCGCGGCATCCGCGTCGACCGCGATCGGCGCGACGCTCGAGGCCGCCGTGCAGTCGGGCGAGGTGACGGCGCGCCAGCAGCGGCTGCTCGACCGGCTCGGCCTCGTCGTGCTCGGCATCTCGGCGATCGTCGTGCTCGCGTTCCTGCTCGCACCCATGGCGATCTCGGCCGTCGTCGGCGCCGCGGCCGTGCTCGTGCTGCTCGCGGGCGCGTGGACGGGCGTGCTCGGCTGGCTCACCCTCGCGCTCGGGCGACGACGCCCGCTCGAGGTGTTCCAGGTGCTGCGGCTGCGGTCGGCGCCCGTCGTGACGCTCCTCATCGTGCTGCCGCTCGTCGCCTCGACGGTGCAGAGCTCGCCGAGCCTGCACGCCATCCGGTTCGAGGCGGACGGCGGGCTGCCCGCGCGGCCGAGCCTCGCATCCGCCTACGCGACCTGGTACGCGGGCGACAGCTGCGCGACCGAGGTGGCGGGGGTGCGGGTGAAGCCGCTCGTGCTCGTCGCGGCGGAGGGCGGCGGCATCCGCGCGGCCACGTGGACGGTCGACGTGCTGCGGGAGCTTCCCGCCGCCGGCACGTGCGCCGCGAGCGCGGTCTTCGCCTCCACGGGCGCGAGCGGTGGCAGCGTCGGGCTCGCATCGTTCCGCACCGAGGGCAACGCGCGCGGTGGCGGTGCCGCCCAGTCGACGATCGACTTCTCGGCCGACCACGCGCTCTCGGCCGACATCGCTGGGCTGCTCGCGGGCGACCTCGTCGGGTCGGTCGCCGGCATCCGCGTTCCGAGCTCCGGGATGCCGCACGCCGACGGATGGGAGTGGCGCGACCGCACCGCGATGCAGGAGCTCACGTGGGAGAGCCAGGCGCCGCAGTTCGCGAGGCCCTTCGATGCGGAGCCCGTCGAGCCCACCGGCTACCTCGTGCTCGGCTCGACCGACGCCGTGTCGCTGTGCAAGGTGCTCGTGAGCCAGCTCGACCTGAGCGACGGCGGCTGGGCGGCGATGGATGCGCAGACGGATGCGCAGCCGGGTACGCAGCCGGGCGCCGCGAGCGCCGCCTCGCCCGACTGCGCGGCCCGCACCGCCGAGTTCGCGAGCACGATCGACCTCGTCGACTACCTGGGCGAGTGCCACGACGGCCTCACGTGGGCGACCGCCGCGGAGCTCTCGGCACGCTTCCCGTTCGTGAGCCCCGGCGGACGCGTGTCGCCCGCGACCCTGCCGGAGGGATGTCGCGACGTCGCCGACCTCCAGCTCGTCGACGGCGGCTCGACCGACAACAGCGCCGTCGGCACCTGGGTCGACGTGGCGCCCGCGCTTACGGCGCTCATCCGCGCGACGAACGCGGACGCCAACGGGGGCTCCCGCCCCTACGTCGTGCCCGTGCTGCTGTTCGCGACGAACGAGCCCGGCAGCGACGTCATCGTCGCGCCCGACGGATCGCGGCCCGAGGCGCTCGTGCCGCTCGCGGCGATCTTCGGCGCGAAGGGGCCGCAGCTCTCCCCCTCGGCGTGGCTGCGGCGCGCATCCGACGCCTATCGCGAGGTGTGCCCGCCCGCGGCCGACGCGTGCGAGGACGCCGTCGAGGTCATGCGGCAGGGGCTGCCCGGCGGTGTCGTCGTCGCGTCGCCGTCGACGGGCCCCGCGATCTCGGTGCCCCTCGGCTGGAGCCTCTCCGCGTTCAGCCGCAGCCGGCTGCGCTTCGAGGCCGAGGGGCAGGCGCTGTGCGGCCGCGACCCCGCGCAGGTGCACCCGGATGACGTGGTCGCGCACGCGGGCGACCCCTGTCGTGCGAGCGGTGAGTGGGGCATGCTCGGCGACCTGCTCGACCGCTTCGACGACGCGGTGGCGGCGGCGGTTCCCGCCGGGTGAGTAGCGCCGCGCGAGTCAACCCGCGGATGACCTCGCGCCGTCGCCCCTCTCCGTTGGTTGAGTAGCGCCGCGCCGCGCGACGCGCGGCACGGCGCGTATCGAAACCCTCGCACCCGCGTATCAACAGCGGGCCAAGAATGCGACCCCTCCGCACGTCATCCGCCCCTCGAGTTTCGATACGCCGTGCGTCGCGCCCCCGGCGCGGCGCGCGGCACTCAACCAGCGGTGAACACGCGCGATCGCCTATCGAAACCCCGCGTCCGGCGACGTGCCCCCCTCCCGTTGGTTGAGTAGCGCCGCGCGCGCAGCGCACGACGCGTATCGAAACCCTCGCACCCGCGTATCAACAGCGGGCCATGGACGCGATCCCTCCGCACGTGATTCGGCGCGGCGCGCGGCACTCAACCAGCGGTGAACTCGCGCGATCGCCTATCGAAACCCCGCGTCGGGCGACGTGCCCCCCTCCCGTTGGTTGAGTAGCGCCGCGCGCGAAGCGCACGACGCGTATCGAAACCCTCGCACCCGCGTATCAACAGCGGGTCCAAGGATGCGATCCCTCCGCACGTCATCCCCCGTCGGGTTTCGATACGCCGTCCGTCGCGCCCTCCGCGCACGGCGCGCGGCACTCAATCAGCGGTGAGGCGGGCGCGCCCGCAACGGCCGCGCAGCGGCCGCGTCGGCGAAGCCGACCGAGAACGGAGTCGGCGAAGCCGGGCCCTTCCCGCCGAGCTCCCCGCAGAAGCCCACCGCTACCCGGCCACCACACCCCCACCCCACACCCGTCGCACGAGCGGAACGCCGGGACGGTACGCGAGGTGCACATGGCTCGGGGCGTCGAGCTCCACGAGGTCGGCGCGCGCTCCCACCGCCACCCTGCCGACGTCGGAACGGCGCAGCGCCGCAGCACCGCCCGCGGTCGCGGCGTGCACGGCCTCGTACGGCGTCATCCCCATCTCCCGCACCGCGAGCGCGATGCAGAACGGCAGCGAGGTCGTGTAGCTCGAGCCGGGGTTGCAGTCGCTCGCGAGCGCGACCGTGACGCCCGCGTCGAGGAGGCGGCGCGCATCCGGCCACGGCTGGCGCGTCGAGAACTCGGCGCCCGGCAGCAGCGTGGCGACCGTGCCGCTCGCCGCGAGCGCCTCGACGTCGTCGTCGCACAAGAACGTGCAGTGGTCGACGCTCGCGGCGTCGAGCTCGACGGCGAGGTGCACGGCATCCGACGGTCCGAGCTGGGCGGCGTGCAGCCTTACGCCGAGGCCGCGCGCGGCGCCCGCCCGCAGGATGCGCTCGGTCTCGTCGAGCGTGAACGCTCCCGTCTCGCAGAACACGTCGATCCACCGCGCGTAAGGCGCGCACGCCTCGAGCATGTCCCCCGCGACGAGCTCGACGTAGGCGTCGCGCTCGACCCCCTCGGGCACGACGTGCGCCCCGAGGAACGTCACCTCCGAGGTCAGCTCGCGCGCGACGCGCACCGAGCGCAGCTCGTCGTCGACACTCAACCCGTACCCGCTCTTGACCTCGATCGTCGTCGTGCCCTGCCGTCGTGCCTCGGCGACGAGCCGCCGCCCGTGCTCGATCAGCTCGGCATCCGTCGCGGTCCGCGTCGCGGCGACGGTGCGACGGATGCCGCCCGCCGTGTACGCGCGCCCCGCCATGCGCGCCTCGAACTCGTCGCCGCGGTCGCCCGCGAACACGAGGTGCGTGTGCGAGTCGACGAAGCCGGGGATCACGGCGCGCCCCTCGACGTCGACGCGCTCGTCGGCATCCGGCGCCGCGGCCGCCTCGCCGACCCACGCGATGTGCTCGCCGTCGATCACGACGGCCGCGTCGCGCACGATCGGGCGCTCGGCGTCGTTCGCCACGAGCTCGCCGATGCCGGTGAGCAGCACGGTCGTCATCGCGTCTCGAACCCCCGGATCGCCTCGAGCACGCACAGCGCCACGAGTCGCACGGTACGCCCATCGGGGGCGTCGAGCGAGGCGTCGACCTCCGTGAGATCGATCGACACGACCGACGGATGCGCCCCCGCGGCCCGCGCGGCGTGCCGCAGCTCGAGCGCCGAGAACCCGCCGGGGAGCGACGCGGGGCAGGCCGGAGCGACCGAGCGGTCGCACGCGTCGACGTCGAGGTCGACGTGCACGCGCGAGCCGCCCACGCGGTGCAGCGCCCGGCTCATGGCGTCGGCGAGCGGCACCCGCGTGAGCTCGTCGCGCGTCACGACCGCGATGCCCGCCTCCGCGGCGCGCACCCGGTAGGCGTCGGAGTTGGCGAGCGGCTCGATGCCGAGCTGCGCCATCCGCTCGCCCGGGATGCCGGCCTCGAGCAGCTGCCGCACGGGCGAGCCGTTGGAGACGCCGTCGCGCAGGTCGTGGTGCGCGTCGACCGTGACGAGCGTGTCGGCGCGGCGGCCGAGGGCGACGGGCACGGTGGCGGCGTTGTCGCCGCCGACGGCGATGACGAGCGAGGCGTCGAGGGCCGCGATCGCCTCGGCCGCCTGCGCGGGCGAGGCGTCCGGGTCGACGAGGTCGCCCGCATCCGCGACCACGAGGTCCGTCTCAAGGGAGTAACGCTGCAGCGCTTCCCGCACGGCTGCGGGCGTGAGGTGCGCCGAGCCGGGCGTGATCGAGGTGCGCCACGTCGGCACGCCGACGAGCACGACATCCGCGTGGCCCGTGGGCGCGGGCCAGCGCCCGGCGCGCGGCCAGAGCGGGTCGTCGTAGAGCGCCATCACTCCCCCATCGGCACGCGCACGCCGAGCCGCGCGGCCGTCGCCTCGGCCTCCGGATACCCCGCGTCGACGTGCCGCAGCACGCCCATGCCGGGGTCGTTGCGCAGCACGCGCGCGATCTTCTCTCCCGCGAGCGCCGTGCCGTCGGCCACCGTCACCTGCCCCGCGTGGATCGAACGCCCGATGCCGACACCGCCGCCGTGGTGGATCGACACCCACGACGCCCCGGATGCCGTGTTGACGAGCGCGTTGAGCAGCGGCCAGTCGGCGATCGCGTCCGACCCGTCGAGCATGGCCTCCGTCTCGCGGTAGGGGCTCGCGACCGAGCCCGCGTCGAGGTGATCGCGGCCGATCGCGAGCGGGGCCGAGAGCTCGCCCGAGGCGACCATGTCGTTGAAGCGCAGCCCCGCGACATCCCGCTCGCCGTAGCCGAGCCAGCAGATGCGGGCGGGCAGCCCCTGGAAATGCACGCGCTCCCCCGCGAGCCGGATCCAGCGCGCGAGCGACTCGTTCTCGGGGAAGAGCTCGAGCACGGCGCGATCGGTCTTCGCGATGTCGGCGGAGTCGCCCGAGAGGGCTGCCCAGCGGAACGGACCCTTGCCCTCGGCGAAGAGCGGGCGGATGTAGGCGGGCACGAACCCGGGGAAGGCGAACGCGTCGGCGAACCCCGCCGCGAGCGCCTCGGTGCGGATGTTGTTGCCGTAGTCGAACACCTCGGCCCCGGCGCGCTGGAAGCCCACCATGGCCTCGACGTGCACGGCCATCGACTCGCGGGCCCGCTGGGCGAAGCCGGGATCCTTCCGCGCCTCGGCCCAGTCGTCGAAATCGACGCCGAGCGGCAGGTACGCGAGCGGGTCGTGCGCGCTCGTCTGGTCGGTCACGATGTCGATCTCGGCGCCCATCGCGAGCAGGCGCGGCACGATATCGGCGGCGTTGCCGAGCAGGCCGATGGAGAGCGGATGCCGTGAGTCGCGAGCCGCGTAGGCCCGCTCGAGCGCGTCGTCGACATCCGCCGCCTCGGCGTCGAGGTAGCCGTGCTCGATGCGACGACGGATGCGCGAGGGGTCGACGTCGACGCAGATCGCGACCCCGCCGTTCATCGTGACGGCGAGCGGCTGCGCGCCGCCCATGCCGCCGAGGCCCGCCGTGAGGGTGATCGTGCCCGCGAGGCTGCCGGAGAACCGCTTCGCCGCGACCGCCGCGAACGTCTCGTACGTGCCCTGCAGGATGCCCTGCGTACCGATGTAGATCCACGAGCCCGCCGTCATCTGCCCGTACATCGTGAGGCCGAGGGCCTCGAGGCGACGGAACTCGTCCCAGTTGGCCCAGTCGCCCACGAGGTTGGAGTTCGCGAGCAGCACGCGCGGCGCCCACTCGTGCGTCTGCAGCACGCCGACGGGCTTGCCGGACTGCACGAGCAGCGTCTCGTCGCCCTTCAGGGTCTCGAGCGTGCGCACGATCGCGTGGAAGCTCGCCCAGTCGCGCGCGGCCTTGCCGGTGCCGCCGTAGACCACGAGCTGCTCGGGGTGCTCGGCGACCTCGGGGTCGAGGTTGTTCTGCAGCATCCGCAGGGCGGCCTCCTGCGGCCAGCCGAGGGTGTGCAGCTCGCTGCCGCGGGGGGCGCGGATGGTCGGGGCCTGGGTCGTGGTCATGCGTCGAGTCCCTTCACGAGGTCTCCCGCGGCGACGAGGTCGACCGCCGCGGCGATGTCGGGGGCGAGGAAGCGGTCGGGGCCGGCACCCGGCACGCGCTCGCGCAGCGCGGCGATGACCCGCGCGGTGGCGGGGGCGCATCCCTCCCCGCGCAGCTCGATGCCGCGCGCGGCCGTGAGCACCTCGATCGCGAGCACGCGCCCGAGCCCGTCGAGCGAGCGGCGCAGCTTGCGCGCGGCGCTCCAGCCCATCGACACGTGGTCCTCTTGCATCGCGCTCGTCGGGATCGAGTCGACGGATGCCGGGGCGGCGAGCCGCTTGAGCTCGCTCACGATGCCCGCCTGCGTGTACTGCGCGATCATGTGGCCCGAGTCGACGCCGGGGTCGTCGGCGAGGAACGGCGGGAGGCCGTGGTTGCGCGAGCGGTCGAGGAAGCGGTCGGTACGGCGCTCGCTCATCGAGGCGACGTCGGCCACGGCGATCGCGAGGAAGTCGAGCACATAGCCGAGCGGGGCGCCGTGGAAGTTGCCGTTCGACTCGATGCGGCCGTCGAGCGTCACGACGGGGTTGTCAATCGCGCTCGCGAGCTCGACCTCGGCGACGCGGCGCGCGTGGGCCGCGGTGTCGCGCGCGGCCCCGTGCACCTGCGGCGCGCAGCGCAGCGAGTAGGCGTCCTGCACACGCGTGAAGCCGTTCGTGCGGTGCGCGGCCACGACGGGCGAGCCCGCGAGCACCTCGCGCATGACGCGAGCGGATGCCGCCTGGCCCGGGTGCGGACGCAGCGCCTGCAGGTCCTCGGCGAACACGGCATCCGTGCCCGCGAGGCCCTCGATGCTCATCGCGGCGGCGAGGTCGGCGGTCGTGAGCAGGCGCTCGAGGTCGTGGAGGGCGAGGCACAGCATGCCGAGCATGCCGTCGGTGCCGTTGATGAGCGCGAGGCCCTCCTTCTCGTGCAGCTCGAGCGGCTCGATGCCGGCCGCGGCGAGGGCGGCGGACGCGTCGAGCAGCTCGCCGTCGACGCGCACGGGGCCCTCGCCGATCGCCGCGAGCGCGATGTGCGCGAGCGGGGCGAGGTCGCCGGAGCAGCCGAGCGATCCGTACTCGCCGACGACGGGCGTGATGCCCGCGTCGAGCATCGCGGCGTAGACGCGCGCGACCTCCGGCCGTGCTCCCGTGCGGCCCGTCGCGAGCGTCGCGAGGCGCAGCAGCATCGTCGCGCGCACGACCTCGCGCTCGACCTCGGGGCCCGAGCTCGCGGCGTGCGAGCGCACGAGCGAGCGCTGCAGCTGCACGCGGCGCTCACGCGGGATCGACTGCGTGGCGAGGGCGCCGAAGCCCGTCGAGATGCCGTAGTGCGGGCGCGCGTCGGCCGCGAGCTCGTCGACGATCGCGCGGGATGCGGCCATCGCCTCGAGCGCCTCCGGCGCGAGCTCGACGCGCGCGTCGTGGCGCGCGACAGCGACGACCTGCTCGACCGTGAGGGGCGCGGCCCCCAGCAGCACGGACTCCTTCGTCATGGCGCTATTCCACCGATCGCGTGCGGCGCTCGGGAGGGGCTTCGGCGCTAATCTGTCTGAGATTTCAGACGATCGGAGGTGACGGATGCCGACGATCCCCGCCGCCCGCAACGCGCTCGGCATCCTGCGCTACCTCGGCGAGCGCGCCGCCCCCGCGCGGGCCTCGAGCATCGCGCGCGACCTCGCCCTCCCCCGCTCGTCGGTGTATCAGCTGCTGCGCGTTCTCATGGACGAGGGGTTCGTCATCCACTACCCCGAGCACCGCACCTACGGGCCGAGCACGCTCATGGCCGAGCTCGGCGCGGCACCCCGCCGCTCGGCCCAGCTCGCGCGGCTCGCGGCGCCGCTGCTCGAGCGTCTCGTGCCGCGCGCACCCCTGCCCGTCGTCGCGCACCTCGCTCTGCTGAGCGGCGCCGACGTCATCTACCTCGCGCGCGTACAGGGCTTCCGCGCGCCCACGACCGTCACCAACACGGGCGTGCGGCTGCCCGCCCACCTCACGGCGACCGGGCGCTCCCTGCTCGCGGCGCTGCCACCCGGGCAGGTGCGCGCGCTCTACCCCGACCGCGGCAGCCTCATCCGGCGCAACCAGCGCGGGCCGCGCACCCTCGCGCAGCTCGAGGGCATCCTCGCCGAGACACGCGAGCGGGGCTGGGCGCGCGAGGACGGCGAGATCACGGAGGACTACGCGTCCGCCGGTGCGACGGCGCTCGACACGACGGGCTACCCCGCGGCGGCCATCGGGCTCACGTTCCGCAGCACCGCCGCGAGCGCTTCGCACTGGGACGCGCTCGGGGATGCCGTGGTCACGACCGCGCGCGAGGTCACGGCGCGTCTCGCGGGCCGGCACTGAGCCCGGCACGCACACCGGCATCCGGGCCACCACCGACCCGCAGACGCGACGAGCGCGGGCGACGCGATAGCATCGCGGCATCCGCCTCCGGGCACCGGCACCATACGGAAGGGCTGTCGTGGGTTCCCTCATCTACGGCGTCTCGGGCATCGAGATCTCGTTCGACGATCGCGTGCTCGCTCATCTCGAGCTCGTCATCAACGCGAAGCTGAGGCGGCGTGAGTCGTTCATGCTCAGCTGGCGCGACTCCCCCGGCGTCGGCGACGGACGCAGCTCCATCTGGCTCGACACCGCCATCCCGCTGTACTTCCGCTACTCGGGCAGCCGCGTCCCGCTCATCGACAAGGACTGGCTCGAGGAGCTCGTGATCCAGGCGGGGTCGACGCGCGGGCTCGTGCTCGGCGAGGAGCCCGGCAGCGACCGGCAGGTCAAGGCGAGCGACAACTCCGTCAAACGCAAGGACCACCCCGCGCGCTGACGCGGCTGAGGGCTCAGGCGAACCCCAGACCGGCGCTTCCCAGGCGGCTCGCGCGGTGCCGCAGCACGTCGACCGCGTAGTCCTCGCCGTCGAGTGCGACGTCGCGCTCGTCGCTCGTGGTCGCGACGAGCGGCGACATGGCCGTCACGATGAACTCCGCGACGACCGCCACGCCGTTTCGAAGCGCGGGGATCCTCACGCGCTCCGGCGGATGGTTGAGGGGCAGTGTCACGAGGTAGTCGAGCAGCGCCTCGGCGACGCGGTCGCTCGTGACCAATGCGGATCCGGCGTAGTGCAGGGTTCTCATCCAGTGCTCTCCTCGCCTTTCGGCTGAGACCATCGTGCGTCGCGGCCGCGCCCCGTGTGAACCCGTTCCCCTTCGGGCCGAATCGTGCTACACGTCGTCCGTCTGGCCGACTTCCGGCACGGGGCCCGTCTCGATGTGCTCGGCCGTGAGCTGGATGCCGCCCGTCGTGTTCGCGGACCTCAGGATGTCCTCGATCCACTCGCGGTGGAGCTCCGGCGGCTGCTCCTCCTCGAACTCGAAGCGCAGCGGGATGGCCTCGTGCATCCAGATCGTCGTCCGGCCGCTCGGTTGATCCTCGGCGTGCGTCCACGAGAGGGTGAAGCTCTCCCCGCGACGGAGCTTGGTGACCAGCGCCACCTTGAGATGCGACAGCGTGCGGTCGTCCATCTCGATCGCCTGGTCGGCGTAGAAGAGTGTTCCCATGGCCTCATGCTAGGACCGGGGCTTCCCCGTGGGGAGTTCCGGTGCCAGGCTCGTGCTCGGGAGGCACCATGGCCATCATCCACACCCCGGAGCCCGACGAGGTCACGGGCGACGCCGCGGCCCTCTACGCCGACGACCTCGCCGACCTCGGCTACGTGCCGCCGCACACGCGCGTCATGGCCGACAACCCGGCCGCGGTCGCCGCCTTCGTCGACCTCATCCGCGCCTCCCGGCGCACGATGGACCTGCGCCGCTACGAGCTCGTGACGCTCGCCGCCGCGCAGGCGATCGGCTCGCAGGCCTGTCGGCTCGCGCACGGCCGCAAGGCGCTCACGGCGATCAGCGAGGCGGAGCTCGTGCGCATCGCGCGCGACTTCCACGACGCGGGGCTCAGCGATGCGGAGGTCGCGATGATGGAGTTCGCGCAGAAGCTCTCGCGCGACTCCGCGTCGATGACGGATGCCGACTCGCTCCGCCTGCGCGAGCTCGGCTTCTCCGACCAGGAGATCGTCGACATCGCCCTCGCGGCCGCAGCGCGCAACTACTACTCGCGCGCCCTCCACGCTCTCGCGGTGCCCGTCGACGTGCCGCCGGACCTCTCGGTCGAACTGCGCGACGCCCTGCTCACGGGCACCTGAGCGGCTACTTTCTCGCGTTCTGCGGTTCGGGGATCTCGCCCGGCCGATACCTCGGCAGGCGCGCGGCCGGCACGATCGCGAGAGCCGAGATGCCCGCGAGGATCAGCAGCCCCATCCGGAGCGCCGAGAGGCGCGCCTCCTCGTTGATGCGCACGAACTCGTCCGTCTGGGACGGGGTCGCATCCGTGCCCTCGAGCAGCGAGCGCAGCTGGTCGTTGCTGACGAAGTTGGCGTTCTCGAGGCTCACCTCGTCGACGAGCTCCTCGGGCAGGTAGGTGTTCTGCGTGAGGGCGCTCGAGATGTTCGCCGCGAGGATGCCGACGAGCAGCGCCCCCGCGAGCGCCGTGCCGACGGCCGACGCGAGGTTCTGCGTCGTGCCGCGGATCGAGCCGACGTCGCCCGCGAGGTCCTTCGGCACCGCCGTCACGAGCACGTTGAACACGAGTGTCACGAGCGCGCCCTGACCGACGCCGAAGACGAAGAGGCCGAGGATCGTCGGCAGCGTCTCCCAGTTGTTGGTGACGACGAACGACAGCCACACGAGCGCCGCCGTCGTGAGCACGAAGCCCGCGACGCCGATCGTGCGCGGGTTGAACCGGCCGTAGAACCGCACGATGAGAGTGGCCGTCACGAACACCGTGAGGTTGAACGGCATCATCGCGAGCGAGGTGTCGAACGGCGTGCGCCCCTGCACGATCTGGATGTAGAGCGGCACCGTGAAGTTGAGCGCCGCCTCGAGCGCCACGACGATGAACATCGCGTAGACGGCCGCGCGCTCGCTGCCCTTGCCGAGCACCTGCAGACTCACGAGCGGCACCTTGCCCTGCTTCGTGCGCCGCCGCGTCCACAGGAAGAACGCCTGCCCGAGCACGATGCCGAGCAGCACGAGCAGCGGCGCGGGCGAGATGCGGCCGATCGAGAACGGCGCGTTGTCGGTCGCCTCGAGCACGCCCCAGCCGTTGAGGTTGTTGAAGCCGAGCGTGAGCGAGACGATCGCGAGGCCGATGAGCACGGCCGCGACGAGGTCGATGCGGATGCCGGAGTCGCCTCGGTCTCCCCGCAGCCGGAAGCTCAGGATGAAGACGAGCACCGCGATGCCGAGCACCACGCCGAAGACAGGGCGCCAACCGATGAGCGTGCCGAGGGCTCCGCCGATGAAGAACGCCGTGACGCCCGAGATGGCGCGCGCCGACCCGAGGGAGCCGACCGCCGTCGCCTGCTGGCGGCCGCGGTAGTTCTCGGCGATGAGCGCCACGAGGCTCGGCACGATGATCGCGGCCGACGCGCCCGCGACGACCTGCGCCGCGATGATCCAGTACACGTTGGGTCCGAACAGCATCATGAGCGACGAGCCCGCGAACGTCGCGACGACGATGCGGAAGATGAGCACCCAGCCCACGCGCTGCCCGAGCTTCGCGCCCACCATGACGAGCGCCGCGACCGCGAGGCCGTAGACGACGATCGCCGTGCTCGCCGTCGTCGGCGGCACGTCGAACTCCTCGACCATGCCGCCGATCGACACCGGCAGCGCGGCGACGTTGAACGACATGAGCATCTGGGCGAAGAACAGCCCGACCATGGGTGCCCACGAGGCCTTGGGCTCTGCGTGGGCGGGGGCGGCATCCCGAGCGTGCGTGGCGGTCATGACGGCTTCTCTCTCGAGTAGGGGTAGGGCCCGTGCTCGCGGGCCTCGGACGCGAAGATGTCGAGGCCGAGAGCGCGGGCGAGGTAGCGCGTGGCGAGGCGACCGCGCACGCTGTTGCCGGCGCCGTCGAGTCGCGGCGCGAAGACGCCGATGCCCGCCTTGCCGGGAGAGACGGTCATGATGCCGCCCGCGACGCCCGACTTGCCGGGCAGGCCGATCTCGAAGAGCCACTCGCCCGAGCGCTCGTAGAGGCCCGCCGCGGCGAGCACCGCGAGGGTGTCGCGTGCGACATCCGCCGCCACGACCCGCTCCCCCGTCACGGGGTTCACGCCGCCGTCGGCGAGCGTCGCACCCATGACGGCGAGGTCGGTCGCCGTCACGAGCAGCGAGCACTGGCGCGTGTAGGCATCGACGGCGCCGAGCGGGTCGGCCTCGATGCGGCCGTAGGCCTGCAGCAGGGTGCCGATCGCGCGGTTGCGTTGGTTCGTATCGGCCTCCGAGGTGTACACCTCGCCGTCGAGCTCGAGGCGGCGGCCCGCGAACGCGGAGAGGCCGGCCTGGATGCGCGCCCACCGCTCGTCGGCGGATGCGGCGGGCACGAGCGCCGTCGTCGCGATCGCGCCCGCGTTCACCATGGGATTGCCGGGGTGCCCGTCGGCGAGCTCGATCGCGATGACCGAGTTGAACGGCAGGCCCGTGTTGTCGACGCCGATGCGCTCACGCACGACCTCGTGGCCGAGCTCCTCGCACACGAGCGCGTACACGAAGGCCTTCGAGATCGACTGGATCGAGAACAGCACCTCGGCGTCTCCCGCCGCGTGCACGGCGCCGTCGACCTCCGCGACGCTCACGCCGAAGAGCTCGGGGTCGACCTGCGCGAGGCGCGGGATGTAGGTGGCGATGTCGCCGTCGCCCGTTTCGCGCGCGTACGCGTGGGCCTCCCGCACGAGGTTCTCGACCGCATCCCACCCGGGCAGCGTCCCGGTCGAGACGTGCTGTGGGATGTCGTCGAGCTCGGCCATGGACGTCCTCTCACGGCGCTGACGGCGCCAGGGTACTCTCGTGGAGCCGCCGGCACTAGACCGGGTGTTCTACCGCATCCGCATGCCGCGGACGACATGCGCAGCGCCTAGCGTGGAAGGATGCGCCGTCTCGTCGCCCGCATCTTCTGGGCCGTGTCCCGCTGGAAGCTCGTCACCGAGCCCGCTCCCACGCGCCCGACGGTGCTCATCGGCGCCCCGCACACGTCCAACTGGGACTTCGTGCTCATGCTCGGCATCGCGTGGCGCCTCGGCATGGACTTCCGCTGGCTCGGCAAGAAGAGCCTCTTCGCCGGCTGGCGCGGGCCGATCATGCGTGGCCTCGGCGGCATCCCGGTCGATCGCGCGGACGCGAGCCGTGTCGTCGACGAGGTCGTCGCGCGCATCAAGGGCGGCGAGGTCTTCGGTCTCGTCGTGACGCCCGACGGCACGCGCGGCGGCAACACCCACTGGAAGTCGGGCTTCTACCGCATCGCGCGCGACGCGGACATGCCGGTCACGCTCGGCTACGTCGACCGCACGACGATGACGACAGGCCTCGGCCCGACCATCGAGCTCACGGGCGACGTGCGCGGCGACATGGACCGCATCCGCGCCTTCTACGCCGACAAGGCGGGCTTCCGCCCCGAGAAGAAGGTCGAGCCGCGCCTCACCGCGGAGGACGGCGCCGAGCCCTGATCAGGCCTCCGCGGCGGGCCTCGGCGGGTTGTGCATGAACTCGATGCGGATGCCGTCGCTGTTCTCGAGGAACGACGCGTAGTAGCGGTCGGTGAAGCGCGGATACTCCTTCGGCTCGCGCACGGCGGTCCAGCCCGCGCCGAGGGCGAGCGCGTGCATCCGGTCCACCTCGTCGCGCGAGTCGACCTCGAAGGCGAGGTGCTGCCAGCCGACGCGTCCGTGCACGTGCGGCCCCGTGCCCTCCTCGCGGGCGGGGAAGAGGATGACCTCGGTCTCGCCCTCGCGATACCACGAGACCGAACCGTCGATCTCGTGCTTCGTGCACCCGAGGGCGGTCAGGATGGGGTCGAACTCGGCGATGCCGCGGGCCAGGTCGTCGACGGTGATGCCGATGTGGTCGAGAAGAGGCATCCACTCAGTGTGGCACCCGAGCGCGGCTGGCTTGGGCGAACGCATGTCCCCCCTAGAGGAGGGATGACGCGGCCGCCCGATCCGGATAGCCTGCGAAACCACCCGAACCGGAAAGTGCATCACCTTGCGTATCTTCCTGTCCCTCGCGACCGCGCTTTCGATCATTCTGGCAGCCGCTCTGGGCGGGGTCGGCGCCGAGTCCGCCGCAGCCGAGACCGGCAACGCAAACTCGCTGCTGTCGTCGTTGATCGTGAAGTCGCCTTCGACGACTCCGTACGACCGCTCCTACTTCGACCACTGGATCGACGCCGACGGCGACGGATGCAATACGCGCCAGGAGAAGCTCATCGCCGCCTCCGAGGTGCCGCCGACCTACAACCCGAGCGGGTGTACCGTCGCTGCCGGACAGTGGACGTCTCCCTATGATGGCGCCGTCTGGACCGCCCCATCAGACGTTGACATCGACCACATGGTGCCGCTCAAGGAGGCGTGGATATCCGGCGCTCACGCCTGGACGACGCAAACCCGCGCGGCGTTCGCGAACGACCTTGACTGGCCGGCGTCCCTGCAGGTTGTCACCGACAACGTCAATCAGTCCAAGAGCGACCGGGATCCGGCCGCCTGGCTGCCCCCGGATGTCGCGGCGCACTGCCGCTACGTGACCGACTACGTCACCGTGAAATACCGCTGGGGCCTCTCGGTCGACAGCGCGGAACGCACGGCTATCCAGGCTGTGCTCGCTCAGCCGTACGGCGGCTCGACCTGCGGCGAGCAGCCGATCGAGGTCCCCGCCGTGTTTCCGACGGCCTCGGAGCCCACCCCAGCACCGGTGAGCTACACATTCGTAGACGTCGGGCCCTCCTTCCCGTACTACAGCCAGATCCAGTGGCTTGCTGCGCAGCAGATATCGACCGGCTGGGAGGAGCCGAACGGCACCCGGACCTACCGTCCGGGACTGCCCGTCAACCGTGACGCGATGGCGGCGTTCATGTACCGCCTTGCAGGCAAGCCCGACTTCAGCGCGCCCGAGGTCTCGCCGTTCATCGACGTACGAACAGATCACCCCTTCTACAAGGAGATCACCTGGCTTGCCGATCGCGGCATCACCCTCGGTTATGCCGAAGCGAATGGAAAGCGCACGTGGCGCGGCATGGATCCTGTAAGCCGCGACGCCATGGCGCTCTTCATGTATCGCTTCTCGGGCAGTCCGTCACTGGCTCTCCCGCCGCGCTCACCGTTCACTGACGTGCGCCCGGACCACTCCTCGTATAGCGCGCTCGTGTGGATGAACTCGAACAGCATCACGACCGGCTTCGACGACGGCCGTGGCAAGCGCTCCTACCGAGGGCTGGAGGGAGTCTTCCGAGACTCCATGGCGGCGTTCATGTACCGGCTGATTCACAATCCGATGCCCCCCACGAGCCCAGGGGATGTCGTCAACTGCAGCAGCTTCAGCACGTGGGACGAGGCGAACACCTGGTACGCCAAGTATTTCCCGTACTACGGGGACGTCGCGAAACTCGACGAGAACAACGACGGCGTCGTGTGCGAGGAGCTCATCCCTTCCGCCCCGCAGCCGACCGATCCGCGACCGGCGAACCCGGGCAACTCGAAGAACTGCACCGATTTCCGAACGTGGGCGGAGGCCGACGCGTGGTATCGCTACTACTTCCCCTACTACGGGGATATTGCGCAGCTGGACGCTGACGACGACGGGATCGTGTGCGAGTCGCTGCCCGGTGCGCCCCGCCGGTGAGGTGACTTGACGCAGGCGACCGGGCTTGGGCGACAGCAGGCGGCGCTCGCGCGCCGGCATCCCTGCTAATCGGGTGCGCCCGGGTGTGTGCTCGCTTCGTTGTTGCAGCGCGGCTACACGTTGAAGCGGAACTCCACGACGTCGCCGTCCTGCATGACGTAGTCCTTGCCCTCGATGCGGGCCTTGCCGCGCGAGCGGGCCTCCGCGAGCGAACCGGCGGCCACGAGGTCCTCGAACGACACGACCTCGGCCTTGATGAAGCCGCGCTCGAAGTCGGTGTGGATGACGCCCGCCGCCTGCGGAGCCTTCCATCCCTTGCGGATGGTCCAGGCGCGCGCCTCCTTGGGGCCCGCCGTGAGGTAGGTCTGCAGGCCGAGCGTGTCGAAGCCGATCCGCGCGAGCTGGTCGAGGCCCGACTCGGTCTGGCCGGTCGACGCGAGCAGCTCGGCCGCGTCCTCCGGGTCGAGGTCGATGAGCTCCGACTCGACCTTCGCGTCGAGGAACACGGCCTTCGCGGGCGCGACGAGAGCCGACAGCTCCGCCTTGCGGGCCTCATCCGTCAGCACGTCCTCGTCCACGTTGAAGACGTAGATGATGGGCTTCGCGGTCATGAGGCCGAGCTCCTTGAGGAGCCCGAGGTCGATGCCCGTCGCGCGCGACAGCGGCGTGCCCTCGTCGAGCGTCTTCTTGGCGGCGAGCGCCGCATCCAGCACCGCGGGGTCGGCCTTCTTGCCCTTGACCTCCTTCTCGAGACGCGCGATTGCCTTCTCGAGGGTCTGCAGGTCGGCGAGGGCGAGCTCGGTCGTGATGACCTCGAGGTCGGCCTGCGGGTCCACGGCGCCCGCGACGTGCACGACATCGGAGTCGGCGAACCCGCGCACGACCTGCGCGATCGCATCCGCCTCCCGGATGTTGGCGAGGAACTGGTTGCCGAGGCCCTCGCCCTCCGATGCGCCCTTCACGATGCCCGCGATGTCGACGAAGCTCACGGTCGCGGGCAGGATGCGCTCGCTGCCGAAGATCTGGGCGAGGATGCCGAGGCGCTCGTCGGGCAGGTTCACCACGCCCACGTTCGGCTCGATCGTCGCGAACGGGTAGTTCGCCGCGAGCACGGTGTTCTTGGTGAGGGCGTTGAAGAGGGTCGACTTGCCCACGTTGGGGAGGCCGACGATTCCGATGGTGAGAGCCACGGGCGTCAAGCCTACCGGCGGCGGGGTGTCCCGGATGTGTCCCGCGGGTGTCCCGGATGTCGCGCGACACGCCCGGGGTGCTTGCGGCGCGTGTCGCGACCTGGCTAGTGTCATCACCTGTGCCGAGGGTCGGCACGACAACAGACACCGAAAGGAGACGGCAGATGATCAACGCAGTGTTCACCAGCCGCGAGCGTCGACTCGCAGCATTCGCCGGCTTCGTCGGCGTCGACATCGTCCGGGACTGAGCGTTTCTGCGCCACCGTCCATGACGGTGGCGACGCTCTCGAAGCCCGATCAGCGGAGGTCCTCCGACGCTGATCACGTCCCGTCCACGACCCCGCCGACTGTCGGTGGTGGTCGGTAGCGTGCCGCCAGGAGCGGCACTCCTCCGAGGCATCCCACCAGGCCCGCCTCGACATCCACCACATCTGAGGACACCGATCATGAACACCACGCTGACGCGCGACGCGCGTCACACCACCCATCCGTCCCACGAGGTCGAGATGCCCACCGTGCACGCCCCGGCGCGCCCCCTGAGCCTCGTCGACCGCGCCGCGCTGCACCTCGGCATGGCGCTCATCCGCTGGGGCCGTCGCCCCGGGCGCGAGCTCGCCCGGCACGAGCGGCTCGCGAACTCGTTCGAGCTCGGCCTGCTGCACCGCGAGCGTGAGGCGCTCCGCGTGCAGCTCGAGCACGAGCGCGTCGTCTCCCAGACACACGCCCTGGTCCGCGTCCGCTGATGCGACCGCGAAACGGGACCACCATCGGGCCCGTCGTCGGAGCTCCCGGCGACGGGCCCGCCGTGTGAGCGGGCCCGTTCGGCCCGCGCCCGGCGTGCCACGGAGCCGCTGTCGGTGCCCCGTGCGAGAGTCGTGACGTGCCACTGGACTTCACCGCGATCGACTTCGAGACGGCGAACGGGTCCAGTGCGAGCGCGTGCTCGGTCGGCCTCGTGAAGGTGCGCGATGGCCAGGTCGTCGACCGCATCGGCTGGCTCATCCAGCCGCCGCCCGGCCATGACCATTTCGTCGAGTGGAACACCCGCATCCACGGCATCCGCGCCGACGACGTCATCGGGGCCCCCGGATGGGTGGAGCAGCTGCCCGATCTCGTCGAGTTCGCGGGCGACGACATCCTCGTCGCGCACAACGCGGGCTTCGACATGGGCGTCATCAAGTCGGCGTGCGCGGCCACGGGGCTCCCCGTGCCCGCCTACTCCTACATGTGCAGCCTGCAGCTCGCCCGCAAGACCTACCACCTCGACTCGTACCGCCTGCCGATGGTCGCCCTGGCGGTCGGCTTCGAGGACTTCCCCCACCACGACGCCGTCGCCGACGCCGAGGCCTGTGCCGCGATCATCGTGCACGCGGCCGACCGGCACGGCGCGATCGACCTGCACGAGCTCTCGGGCATCGCCGGTATCCGCATCGCGTCGACGGTGCCGCCTGCGGTCGCCGTCGCGTCCTGACGCGCCGCGTTCGGTCGGGCGCGCGCTGACGCGTCAGTCGGCCGCGCCTCGCGGCGGATGTAGCAGCAGCTCCGCGCGCTCGGTGAGGTAGCCCTCGAGCGGCGCGGGGACGGCGCCGGGCGTCCACTCGACGGCGACCCCCGCATCCGTCGCCACGAGCGGCGCCTCGGGAGCCGCGAGGTCGAGCGGGCGGGCGTCGAGCACGACCGTCGAGCCGTCGCGGATGCCCGACTTCGCGGCGAGCTGCCGCAGTTCGTTGCGTCGCAGGGCCGTCGCCGAGCGGTGGTTCGGATGCGTGGGTCGCGCCACGACGAGCACCTCGCCCGTCGCGAAGAGCGCGCCCGACGCATCCGCGCACACGGCGCCGAGCCGCCATACGTCGCCTGCGACGACCATGCGCGTGCCGCGGAACCGGCGCTGCACGATCTCGACCCGCTGCTCGGTGGGCGCGTCGGCGGCGCTCAGCGCGGCGACCACCCGGTCGACCGCGGCACGCGCCGCATCCGTCATGCCATCACCCCGCCGGGACGCTACCACCGCCGGCGGGAGAAACGACAACGGGGCGGGAGTCGTTTCTCCCGCCCCGAGGTCACGGCTCCAGCCGCGCGACGATCAGCCGTTCTGGGGGAAGCCCAGGTTGATGCCGCCGTGCGACGGGTCGAGCCAACGCGACGTCACGGCCTTCTCGCGCGTGAAGAAGCGGATGGCGTCGGGGCCGTACGCCTTCGTGTCGCCGAAGAGCGAGTCCTTCCAGCCGCCGAACGAGTAGTAGCCGACGGGCACCGGGATCGGCACGTTGATGCCGACCATGCCGACCTGCACCTCGCGCTGGAAGCGGCGGGCGGCGCCGCCGTCGTTCGTGAAGATCGCGGTGCCGTTGCCGTACTTGCCGTTGTTGATGAGCTCGAGACCCTCCTCGTACGAGTACACGCGCACGACCGAGAGCACGGGGCCGAAGATCTCGTCGGTGTAGACAGCCGAGTTCGTGGGCACCCTGTCGATGAGGGTCGGGCCGAGCCAGAAGCCGTCGGCCTCGCCGTCGATCTCGATGCCGCGGCCGTCGACCACGATGTCCGCGCCGTCCTGCGCCGCGACGTCGAGGTAGCCGGCGACCTTGTCGCGGTGCTCGCGCGTGATGAGCGGACCCATGTCGCAGTTGCGGGTGCCGTCGCCGACCGTGAGGCCCGACATCCGGTCCTTGATCTTGCCGATGAGCTCGTCGGCCACGGGCTCGACCGCGACGAGCACCGAGATCGCCATGCAGCGCTCGCCCGCCGAGCCGAAGCCCGCGTTGACGGCCGAGTCGGCCACGAGGTCGAGGTCGGCGTCGGGCAGCACGAGCATGTGGTTCTTCGCGCCGCCGAGCGCCTGCACGCGCTTGCCGGCGGCGGTGCCGCGCTCGTATACGTACTTCGCGATGGGAGTCGAGCCGACGAACGAGACGGATGCGACGTCCTTGTGCTCGAGGATCGCGTCGACCGACTCCTTGTCGCCGTTGACGACGTTGAACACGCCGTCGGGGAGGCCGGCCTCCTTGAGCGCCTCCGCCATCCAGATCGACGCGCTCGGGTCCTTCTCGGACGGCTTCAGCACGACCGTGTTGCCCGCCGCGATCGCGATCGGGAAGAACCACATCGGCACCATCGCCGGGAAGTTGAAGGGGCTGATGATGCCCACGACGCCGACGGGCTGGCGCACGGAGTACACGTCGACGCCCGTCGACACGTTCTCGGAGTACTCGCCCTTGAGCAGGTGCGGGATGCCGCACGCGAAGTCGACGACCTCGAGGCCGCGGGCGATCTCGCCGAGCGCGTCGGAGGTGACCTTGCCGTGCTCGGCGGTGAGGATCGCGGCGAGCTCGGTCTTGCGCGAGTTCAGGATCTCGCGGAACGCGAAGAGCACGGCCTGGCGCTTCGCGAGGCTCGTCTCACCCCAGGCGACGGAGGCGGCCTTGGCGGTCGCGACGGCGTGGTCGACGTCGGCCGTGGAGGCGAGGCGCACCTCCTTCTGCACGGTGCCCTTCGCGGGGTTGTAGACGGGTGCGGTGCGGGTGGAATCGCCGGTGAAGACGGCGCCACCCACCCAGTGGTCGAGGATCTCTGCAGCCATAGTCGAGAGGCTACTCGGAGACATTTCGTTAACATTTTCCGCACGTGTTCGACTGTTCACGCGTGCGAGAAATGCAGGAGGAACGGGGCCTGTGGCCCCTGTTCTCGGGGGTGCGGGCGGCATCCGCTCCTGCATTTCTGGGGTGGGGGTGGGGGACGCGGCGGTCCGCGGATGCGGCAGTCGGCGGATGCGGTGGTCCTGCGGATGCGAGGTCCTGAGCGGACGCGGGTGGCCGACGGGACGCCGAGTGCGGATACCGCGGCCCGTCACCCCGACGATGTCGGCGGCCCCTGCGAAACTGGCGGCATGGACGCTCTCCTGGTCGGCCTCGTGGTCGGCAACCTCCTCCTGTCGGTCGTGACGCTCGCGATCGTGCTCGCCCGTCGCGCCGGGGGTGGCAGCGCCGAGGTCGACCTCCGCGAGGAGCTGCGTGCACAGCGACGGGAACTCAACGATGTGCTTCGTCAGGACCGCGAGGAGCGCCTCACCGCGCACCAGGAGGTCCGCCGTGACCTCGACACGTCGCGAGCCGAGGTCCAGCAACGGCTCCTCGCAGAAGCGGAGGCGTCACGCGCCCGTGGCGAGCAGCTCACGCAGTCGGTGGGCGAGCAGCTCACCGCGTTGCGTCAGGAGAACGAGACGAAGCTCGAGAAAGTCCGGGAAACCGTGGACGAGAAGCTCCGCTCGGCTCTCACGACCTCGCTCAAGGAGAACGCCGACCGCATTGAGGCGCTCACCAAGGCCAATAACGACAAGCACCTCGAGCTGCAGGCCGTTCTGCGCGACGAGCTCGAGAAGCTCCGTCAGGGCAACGAGGCGAAGCTCGAGAAGATGCGCGAGACGGTGGACGAGAAGCTCCAGGGCACGCTCGAGAAGCGGTTGGGCGAGTCGTTCTCGCTCGTGAGCACGCGGCTCGAGGAGGTGCAGAAGGGGCTTGGGGAGATGCAGACCCTCGCGTCGGATGTGGGCGGCCTGAAGCGCGTACTGACGAACGTCAAGAACCGCGGCGGCTGGGGCGAGGTCCAGCTCTCCCGACAGCTCGAGGATATCCTCACCCCCGATCAGTACGAGGAGAACGCTGCGGTGCGTCCGGGCTCGGCCGAGCGGGTGGAGTTCGCGGTGAAGATGCCGGGGCGCGAGGAGGGCGGTGCCCCCGTGTTCCTCCCGATCGACTCCAAATTCCCGCAGGAGGACTACGAGCGGCTACTCGACGCCCAGGAGTCGGGTGAGAAAGTCGCCATCGACGAAGCGGGCCGCGCCCTCGAGCGCGCGATCCTCGAGCAGGCGAAGACCATCGCCAAAAAGTACATCGAGCCGCCGCACACGACCGACTTCGCGATCCTGTACCTGCCGACCGAGGGCCTGTTCGCCGAGGTCGTGCGCCGACCGGGCCTCGCGAGCAAGCTCCAGACGGAACTTCGCATCCTCATCACGGGGCCGACGACGCTCATGTCGCTCCTCAACAGCCTCCAGATGGGCTTCCGCACGCTCGCCATCGAGAAGCGCAGCTCGGAGGTATGGCAGGTGCTCGCCGCCGCTAAGACCGAGTTCCAGAAGTACGGGCAGGTCTGGTCAAAGCTCGAGAAGCAGCTGCAGACGGCCCAGAACACGGTCAGCGAGGCCGGTCGACGCACGCGCGCCGTCGAGCGCAAGCTCCGCAACGTCGAGTCCCCCGCGATCGGGGCTGGGGCTTCGATCGTCGACTCGATGATCGAAGATCTCGATCCCTCCGCGGGCGACTTCGCGGTGCTCGACGAGCTCGGCGCTGGTCGCCCCGAGTTCGATCCTTCGATCATCTCGCCCGCCACCGAAGACCCTGACGAGGCCGAGTCGGCCTGACGCGGGCGGCATCCTTCGCCGCGGGACGCGGCTCTGGGCGGACAGCTGCCAGCGGCAGCGGCAGCGGCAGCGGCAGCGGCAGATCGGTCTCATGTCCGACGGTGGCCGTCCGGGACAGCGGCGAGCGGTCGTCATCCGCGGGCGTTGTCGCACCGGTCACGGCGCGTCCCCTCCGCTGATGGCGCGCGCGTGTGGGGATCGGTGCAGTCCGACAAGCGATGTGCGGTCAGGGCAGCCGTCGGCGGGAGAGATCGCAGCACCGGGCGGTGAACACTGCCCCCGGCGGGGGTGGTTGCTCCCGCCGGGTGCACGGACGCCCGCCCGGTTGCCGCAGCCGGCTCCAGTCGGCGGGAGAAGCGACAACGGGGCGGGAGAAACGACTCCCGCCGCACGGTCACTTCCCCCGCCGACTCCGCTCTGACATGCGGCAGGGGAAACGGACGGGCGACGAGAGGAACGGACGCGCGGCGGGACAAAAACGGGCCGCGGCGGGGCAAACGCGCGTGCGGCGGGAGTAACTTCTCCCGCCGCACGAGCGGCTACCCCGCCGCGCGGGCGCGAGTGCCGCATCGAGAACGCCCCACCGCGTATCAGGAGCGGTCAATGGATGCGATACCTCCGCACGTCATGCGCCCATCGGGTTTCGATACGCCGTGCGTCGCGCCCTCCGGGCGCGGCGCGCGGCACTCAACCAGCGGGAGACGGGCACCCCCGCCCGCTGCGAGGTCGGCAGACGGGCGGCCCGCCCGCTGTCAGGTCGCCGGACGGGCGTTCGGCGCCGGCGCCGATCTCTAGCGGCGACCCCGCGCCCGCCGTGATGTCGAGCGGCGGGCACCCCCGCCCGCGTGATGTCGAGCGGCGGCGCCCCTTACTCCGCGTTCTCGGGGCGACCCTCCTCGGCGAGGGCCTCCTGCACGATCGAGGCCGTCGTCGGGACGGGGCCCGTGAGTGCGGCGGCGAGCGACGCATCCGGCGCCACCTCATCCTCGGAGGCGAGGGGCGCCGCGAACTGCGCCTCGTAGAGTCGCGCGTAGGCGCCACGGGCGGCGAGCAGCTCGTCGTGCGTGCCCTGCTCGACGATCGCGCCGTCCTCCATCACGAGGATGAGGTCGGCGTCGCGGATCGTCGAGAGCCGGTGCGCGATGACGAACGAGGTGCGGTCGCGGCGCAGGGCGCTCATCGCGCGCTGCACGAGCAGCTCGGTGCGCGTGTCGACCGACGAGGTGGCCTCGTCGAGGATGAGCACCGAGGGCCGGGCCAGGAACGCCCGCGCGATCGTGATGAGCTGCTTCTCGCCCGCCGAGACGTTGCCGCCCTCGTCGTCGAGCACCGTGTCGTAGCCGTCCGGCAGGGCGTGCACGAAACGGTCGACGTAGGCGGCCGTCGCGGCGGCCATGATCTCCTCCTCCGTCGCATCCGGGCGCCCGTACGCGATGTTGTCGCGGATCGTGCCGCCGAACAGCCACGTGTCCTGCAGCACCATGCCCGTGCGGCCGCGGAGGTCGTCGCGCGTCATGCGCGTCGTGTCGACGCCGTCGAGCGTGATGCGGCCGGCATCCGGGTCGTAGAACCGCATGATGAGGTTCACGAGCGTCGTCTTGCCGGCGCCCGTCGGCCCCACGATCGCCACGGTCTGTCCCGGCTCGGCGACGAGCGACAGCCCGTCGATGAGCGGCTTCTCGGGGTCGTACGAGAACGACACGTCCTCGAACGCGAGCCGCCCGGTCGCGTTCGCGGGCGTCTGGGCGGGCTGCGGATCGGCCACCTGCTCCTCTGCGTCGAGCAGCTCGAACACGCGCTCGGCGGATGCGACCCCCGACTGCAGCAGGTTGGCCATCGACCCCAGCTGCGAGAGCGGCTGCGTGAACTGACGCGAGTACTGGATGAACGCCTGCACGTCGCCGAGCCGCATCGTGCCGTTCGCGACGAACAGGCCGCCGACGACGGCGACGGCGACGTAGACGAGGTTCCCGACGAACATCGTCGCGGGCATGATGATGCCGCTGATGAACTGGGCGCCGAAGCTCGCCTGGTACAGCTCCTCGTTCTTGGCGTCGAAGCGCGCCTGCACCTCGCGGTGGCGGCCGAACACCTTGACGAGCGAGTGGCCCGTATAGCCCTCCTCGATCTGCGCGTTGAGCGCACCCGTGTGGGTCCACTGCGCCACGAAGAGCTTCTGCGAGCGCTTCGCGACGACGATCGTGATGCCGAGGGTGATCGGGATGGCGACGAGCGCGATGAGCGCGAGCCACGGCGAGATGACGAACATCATGACGATGACGCCGATGACGGTCAGCAGCGAGGTGAGCAGCTGCGACAGCGTCTGCTGGAGGCTCTGCGAGATGTTGTCGATGTCGTTCGTGACGCGGCTCAGCAGCTCGCCGCGCGGCATCCGGTCGAAGTACTTGAGCGGCAGACGGTGGATCTTCGCCTCGACGTCGCGCCGCAGCCGCAGCACGGTGCGCTGCGTGATGCCGTTGAGCACGTAGCCCTGCAGCCACATGAAGACGGAGCTCAGCACGTAGAGCAGCAGCACGAGCCCGAGCACGAGCGACAGCGCCGAGAAGTCGATGCCCTCCCCCGGCCGCAGGTTCATGCTGCGCAGCATCTCGGCCTGGGTCGTGTCGCCCGCGGCCTCGAGCTGCTCGATCACCTGCTCCTTCGTGACGCCCTCGGGCAGCTGCGACGAGATGACGCCCTCGAAGATGAGGTTGGTCGCCTCGCCGAGCACCTTCGGCCCGATGACGCTCAGGACGACGCCGATCGTGCCAAGCAGGATCACGAACCACACGCCCACGCGCTCGGGGCGCAGCCGGCCGATGAGGCGCTTCGCGGACGGCCCGAACGACATGGCCTTCTCGGCGGGCATGCCCATGCCGCCCATCGGGCCGTGGCCGGGACCGCCGGGCCCGGGGCGGCGCATGGGCGCCGCGGTCGGAGCGGATGCCGTGGTCGCCTCCGGCTCGGAGCCGCCCTGGGACTTCTGCTCGGCGCTCACGCCGCCTCCTCCGCGCTCAGCTGGCTCTCGACGATCTCGCGGTACTCCGCGGAGCTCGCGAGCAGTTCGTCATGGGTTCCGAGGCCGACGACCTCGCCGTGGTCGAGCACGACGATCTGGTCGGCCTGAAGGATGGTCGACACGCGCTGGGCGACGACGATCATGGTCGCGTCGCCCACCTCGCGCGCGAGTGCCTGGCGGAGCCGGGCATCCGTCGCGGTGTCGAGCGCCGAGAACGAGTCGTCGAAGACGTAGATCTCGGGTCGTTTCACGAGCGCTCTCGCGATCGCGAGCCGTTGCCTCTGGCCACCGGACACGTTCGTGCCGCCCTGTGCGATGGGCGCCTCGAGCCCCTCCGACTTCGCCTCGACGAAGTCGCGGGCCTGGGCGATCTCGAGCGCTTCCCACAGCTCCTCGTCGGTCGCGTCGGGGTTGCCGTAGCGGAGGTTCGAGGCGATCGTGCCCGAGAAGAGGTAGGGCTTCTGCGGCACGAGGCCGATGCGGCTCCACAGCAGCTCGGGGTCGAGGTCGCGCACGTCGACGCCGTCGACGAGCACGGCGCCGCCCGTCACGTCGAAGAGGCGCGGCAGCAGGTTGACGAGCGTCGTCTTGCCGGCGCCCGTCGAGCCGATGATCGCCGTCAGCCGTCCGGGCCGCGCGGTGAACGACACCTCGCGCAGCACGGGCGCCTCTGCGCCCGGGTAGGCGAAGGTCGCGGCGCGCAGCTCGACCTCGCCGTGCGTCGCGAGCTCGGTGACGGGCGCGGCGGGGGCGACGACCGACGGCTCGGTGTCGAGCACCTCGCCGATGCGGTCGGCCGACACCGCCGCACGCGGCAGCAGCACGGCGAGGAAGGTCGCCATCATGACGGCCATGAGGATCTGGATGAGGTAGCTGAGGAAGGCGATGAGCGAGCCGACCTGCAGGTCGCCCTCCTCGATCCGGAACGCCCCGAACCACAGCACCGCGACGCTCGACACGTTGAGGATGAGCATGACGACGGGGAACATGAGCGCGAACAGCCGTCCCGCGCGGATGGCGGTGTCGGTGAGCTCGTCGTTGGCGACGCCGAAGCGCTCGCGCTCGCGCTCCTCGCGCACGAAGGCGCGGATGACGCGGATGCCGGTGAGCTGCTCGCGCAGCACGCGGTTGACGTTGTCGATGCGCGCCTGCATCTTGCGGAAGTACGGCACCATCCGGGTGATGATGAGCCCGACCGAGATGAGCAGCACCGGCACGGCGACGACCATGATCCAGGAGAGCCCGAGGTCCTCGCGGAGCGCGAAGACGACGCCGCCGATCGCGAGGATCGGGGTCGAGACGAGGATCGTGCAGCTCATGAGCACGAGCATCTGCACCTGCTGCACGTCGTTCGTCGTGCGGGTGATGAGCGAGGGCGCGCCGAAGCGGGCGACCTCGCGCTCGGAGAACTCGCCGACGCGTCGGAAGATCGACGCGCGCAGGTCGCGGCCGAGCGCCATGGCGGCCTTCGCCCCGAAGTAGACGGCGAGGATCGCGGCGGCGATCTGGGCGAGGGTGATGAGCAGCATGAGCCCGCCGAGGCCCAGGATGACGCCCGTGTCGCCCTTCGCGACGCCGTCGTCGATGATGTCGGCGTTGAGCGCGGGCAGGTAGAGCGAGGCGATCGACTGCGCGAGCTGGAAGATCACGACGCCGATGAGCAGAAGCCAGTACGGCTTCAGGTAGCGCACGAGGAGTTTGCCGAGCACGGTGCTTCTTTCGGTGGTGGGTGGTGGGGTGAAGGTGAGCGGGTGAAGCGGGTGAAGCGGGAGGGGTGGGGCGGGGCGGATGCGTCAGGCGGCGTGTGATGGGCGCGCCGCGGCCGCGGAACGTGCCGGCCGCGTGGGCGGCGGCGGCACGGGCGCGCCGGTCACGGCGACCCCGTGCACGACGACCGTGGCGAGCTCGGCCGAGTCGAACGGCCGGAAGTGGTTGAAGGGCTCGATGCTGCCGCCGAATGCGACGAGGCGCAGGTACCAGGCGAGCGTCTCGAGGGGCACCGCGAGGCGGTCGGCGTCGGATGCGAACAGCTCGTGCAGGATCGAGATCCATTCGCCCCCGCCGGCGTCGCGCACGGGCGGCGGCCCGTCCACCCCGAAGACCGCCATGATGCGGAAGACCTCGCCGAACCGCGTGCGCAGCGCCTCGATGACGCACGTGACCTTGTCTTCGAGCGGCAGGTCGTGAGGGATGCGGCGCAGCTCCTCGCGGAATCCCTCGGGCGCGAGGAGGCGGATGAGGCCCGCCTCAAGGAGGGTGTCCTTGTCTCCGAAGGCGCGGAAGATCGTGCCCTCCGCGACGCCGGCGGCTTCAGCGAGCTCGCGGCTCGTGACGTCGCGACCCCTGTCGCGCAGGAGCGGGAGCACGGCGTCGAGGATCGCCTCGCGCCGCTCGTCGGGCGCGAGCGGACGCGCGCGCTCACGCACGACCACGAACCCGTTTGGAAGAACCACGTCGGCGAGCATAAGTGAGTGAGCACTCACTCCGCAACTCGGATGCCGGACGCGCCGACGGCCCCGCCTCCCCGGAGGAGACGGGGCCGTCGTGTGCGCTCGTCAGTACGTGAGCACGAGGGTGTTCGACGCCGAGATGAGCGCCACGACCGACGCGTTGAGCACGCCCGCGATGTACGGGTTGCCCGTCGCGCGGTAGAGCTTGCGCGAGATGACGGCCGACACCGCGAGGATGACGATCACCGGGAACAGCCAGATGCTGAAGATGCCGCCGAAGCCCGGCACGAGCTCGCCCGTCGCCGCGAACGTCGTGTACTGCACGACGACGAGCACGATCGGCGCGAGCGAGTTGAACAGGGCGAGCACCGCCGTGTTGACCCACTCGCGACCCGCGAGCGCGAACCGGTTGAACGCGTTGATCGCGATCGAGTTCGCCACGAAGTAGATCAGGAACAGCGGCAGCACGAGGAGCGCATAGCCGATCTTGTCGGGCGAGAACCACTTCACCGCGAGGACCCACAGGCGGAAGTCCGTCTTGAAGAAGTAGTCGACCGCGAAGACGATCGTGAAGGCGGCAGCCGTCGTAACGAGCGCGAGGAGCACTCCCAGGCCGAGGTTGCGCCATCCGGGCAGCACGCCGCTCGCGCGGAGGTCGGAGCCGTTCCTCCGCCCGAAGGCGAGGTACGACGCGCCCATGATGACGAGCCCCGCGACGCCGTTGACGGCGGCCCAGAAGGCGATGAAGAACACCGCACCCTGAGGTACGAGCGCCGAGCCGCTGTAGGCGATCGCCGACAGCCACTGCGCCTGGCTCAGCCAGATGTAGCTCGCGCCCGAGACGAGCGCCGAGACCACGAGACCGCCCCAGAACCACGCGCGACCGGTGCGCCCCGGGTCGACCATCGCCGGCGCCTGCTCGAGCCTCAGTCGCGTGAAGGGACGCAGCGCGAGGAGAGCACGGGCGAAGGCGACGAGGAAGATGCCGAAGCCGACGAGCCCGACGGTCGTGAACGCCTCCTTCACCTGCCACACCTGGGCGTGGGAGTCGATCGCCTCGGGAGCGCCGAACGCCGTCTCGAAGAAGTCGAGCTGGTCGGCGACGGTGCCCGACGAGATCGTGCCCCACGGGTGGGTCTGCGGCGGCGTGTAGAGCACGCGCACGGCCTCGACGCCGTCGATCTCCTGCGAGTAGTACTCGCCCGGCTCGCGCACCTCGGCGCCCGGCTCCTCACCGAAGTAGAGGAACGACTGCGCGTTGGGCGTCGTCGCGAACTCGCGCGGCGGCGTCACCGTCTCGCCGTAGCTGCGGAAGAAGAACTCGTCGTACTGGTCGGCGACGAGTCCGACGTCGCGCGTGCCGTAGTTGTTCGCGAACGCCTTGTCCTCATCCGTGTACATCGCCTCGTTGTCGACGAGGAACACCGCGGAGATGAGCTGCTCGTCGGCCTCGTCGTCGATCGCGACGGCGAAGTTCGCGGCGCGCGCGCCGTTCGAGTGGCCCGAGACGCCGATGCGGTCGTGGTCGACGTAGGGCAGGTCGGCGACGAGCTGGACGGCGTCGTACATGCCCGTGCCCCCGACCTGCAGCTCGTCCGCGGGGAGCGGGTCGGAGTTGCCGTGGCCGTACATGTCGATCGAGACGACGACGTAGCCGCGACGCGCGAGCTCGACGTAGTTGGCGTCCTGCATCTCGCGGTTGTTCCACCAGCCGTGGCTCACGACCACGGCGGGAGCGGGATCGTCGGCGGTCGCGCCTGCGGGCTTGAACAGCAGCGCGCTCATCGCCCGGCCGGACGACGTCTCCCACTTGAGGTCCTTGACGACGACGGAGCCTCCCGCGGTCTGGACGAGCGAGGCGCCGACGGCGGAGACGAGGATGAGGACGAGCGACAGAATCAGCCAGAATCCGTTCCGTCGCCAGAGTGATTGCTTCATGGGTGCGGGTAACTCCTTTGTCAGCGAAGGCTCACCGGGGTGGTGCATCGGGAGCCTAGAGGCGCCGTCCATCCGGTCGGCCATCGAGGCGCCTAAGTTGCACGAATGTGCAGGAGTTCACCGTCCGCCGTCGACCGAGAGGTCGACGGCGTGCACCTCGGCGAGCTCGCGCGTGCACGTCGCGACCTCGAGCTCGCGGCGCGCGGCATCCCAACCGGCGATGTCCGAGACGGCTTTCGCGATCTCGTCGAGGAGCGCCGCGTCGAGCCGGCCCGTGAACGCGAGGTCGGTGCGCCGCAGCACGATGTCCGTGAGGTGCTCGACGTGCTCGCGCTCGAGCATCCAGCGCAGCTCGCCCGTCGAGAGCACGCCGCCCCCGATCGGCGCGTCGTGTTGCTCCCCCATGAACACGGCGACCTCGGCCGCCGCCGTGCCATAGCGCGCGAACAGCAGCTCGCGGCGGTCTGCGTCGACGTCCGTGAGGCGCGCGCGCAGCCACGCCCCGCGCTCGCGCTCCCCTCGCGGGTAGCCGTCCGAGCCGCGGATCACGCGACCCCGGGTCGACACCTCGCGCCGCCGTCCGAGCACCTCGAGCACAGCATCCGCGACCGCCTCGCCGATCGCGCGGAAGGTCGTCCACTTGCCGCCCACGAGGCTCACGACGGGTGCGCTCCCCTCGGCCCGCACGACCTCGACGCGGTAGTCGCGCGACACGAACCCCGGCTGGGTGTCCTCGTGGCGGGGCAGCGGGCGGATGCCCGAGAACCGGTAGACGATCTGCGGACGGTCGACCTCGATCGAGGGGAAGACGTGGCGGATGAGTCCGAAGAAGTAGTCGACCTCCTCCTCCGTGCAGCGCACGGGCTCTGCGGGGTCGGCATCGATGTCGGTCGTGCCGACCATGACGCGGTCCTTGAGCGGATAGATGAGCACGATGCGCCCGTCGGAGTGCTCGAAGAAGATCTCCCGCCCGCGCGTGGCGGCGAGCAGCTCGGGATGGTCGAGGACGATGTGGGAGCCCTTCGTTCCGCCCATCCACCGGCTCGCGTGGCCGAGCGCGGCGTTCGTGAGGTCGGTCCAGGGGCCGGATGCGTTGACGACGACGTCGGCGCGCACCGTGAACTCGCGACCGGTCTCGCGATCCCTCACGCGCACGCCGTCGGCGTCCATCCCGACCGCCTCGACATAGTTGACGGCGGTTGCGCCGGACGACGCGGTCGCGTCGAGCAGCACGTCGAGCGCGAGGCGCTCGGGGTCGTGCATCGCCGCGTCGAAGTACGTCGCCGAGTACCGCACGCGTGGATCGAGGGCCGGCAGGTCGGCGTGCGCGCGGCGACCCACGCGGAACCGATGCCGCGGCACGACGCCGCCCTCGCGCGAGAACGTGTCGTAGATCGTGAGGCCGATCTTGATGAGGAGCGCACCGCGCTCCTTGGGACGCCCGCGATGACGGTGTGTGAGGAACCGCAAGGGTGCGGAGAGGATGCCCGAGAACGTCGAGTAGATCGGGATCGTCGTCTCGAGCGGCACGACGCGGTGGGGCGCCGTGCGCAGGAGCGCGTTCCGCTCCTGCACCGACTCCTTGACGAGCCGGAACTCGCCGTTCTCGAGATAGCGGATGCCGCCGTGGATCATGTGGCTCGAGGCGGCGGAGGCCGCGGAGGCGAAGTCGTCTCGTTCGACGAGCACGACGTCGAGCCCCTGCAGCGCGAGGTCGCGGAACGTCGCGATCCCGTTGATGCCGCCCCCGATGACGAGCACCTGCGTCCGTCCGCGCTCCATGAGACGAGCGACCTCCGGGCGCAGGGCGGTGCGGGGGCGGGGACTCATCTGGGATTGCCTCGTTCCTGCCCGGCACGACCGGGCGTCGAGTGGTGATGTCGTCTATGTTGGTGGCTCTGCGAAAGGATTCGCAACCGAAGTGAACGGATGTGCAGGAGGCTCGATGACATCCGAATCCCCCACCGACCCCAAGCTCATGTCGGCCCTCAAGGCCGCCCAGCTGTACTACCTGCAGGACCTCACGATGGATGCCATCGCGAGCGAGCTGCGCACGTCGCGCTCCTCGGTCTCGAGGCTCCTCGCGCACGCCCGCGACACGGGGCTCGTCGAGATCACGATCACGTCGCCGCTCGACCGCGGCGCTCAGCTCGAGCGCGAGATCGCCGCGCGATTCCGCATCTCGGCGCACGTCGTGCCCGTGCCGGGGTCGCTCTCGGACGTCGACCGCCTCGACCGCGTCGCCATGACCGCTGCGCGACTGCTGCCCCAGTACATCGAGTCGAACAGCATCGTCGGCATCGCGTGGGGCTCGACGCTCGGCGCGCTCAGCCGCCACCTCACCGCCAAGGAGACCCACGACACCGTCATCGTCCAGATGAACGGGGCGGGCAACACCGAGACGACAGGGATCGAGTACGCGAGCGAGATCCTCGAGCGGTTCGGACGGGCCTACTCGGCGCGCATCCAGCAGTTCCCGGTGCCGGCGTTCTTCGACAGCCCCGACACGAAGGAGGCCCTGTGGCGCGAGCGCTCGACGCGCCGCGTGCTCGACCTCATCGCGCGCATGGATGTCGCGGTCTTCGGTCTCGGCTCGCCCTTCGCCGAGGTGCCGAGCCGCGTGTACATCGGCGGCTACCTCGGCCGCACCGACTACAAGAGCCTCGCCGCCGATCGGGCCGTGGGCGACGTCGCGACCGTGTTCTACCGCGCCGACGGAAGCTGGCGCGACATCGCCCTCAACGCGCGTGCGACGGGACCCGGGTTCGATCGGCTCGTCAAGGTCGCGCGCCGCATCTGCATCGTGTCGGGGGCGCAGAAGCTCCCGAGCCTGCGCGGCGCGCTCGCCGCGGGCCTCATCACCGACCTCGTGCTCGACGAGGGGCTCGCCCGGCGGCTCCTCGAGAGCGTCTCCTGACGCGGCGGCTGCACATCCTCCCACCGCCGCGCGTCGCACGCGTGCACCTCGCTACCGTGGAGCCGACCGAAGGAGGACCATGGCTGCACCGGAGCGCCGTCCCACGACCATCGTCGCGATCGACCAGGGCACGACGAGCACGCGTGCGATCGTCTTCGACGACCGGGGGCGCATCGTGAGCGCGGGTCAGCGCGAGCACCGGCAGCTCTTCCCGAAGCCCGGCTGGGTCGAGCACGATCCCGCGGAGATCTGGCGCAACACGCGCCATGTCATCGGCGAGGCCCTCGCGGATGCCGGCATCACGCGCCACGACGTCGCGGCGATCGGCATCACGAACCAGCGCGAGACCGTCATCGTGTGGGACCGCGCGACGGGCGAGCCCATCCACAACGCGATCGTCTGGCAGGACACCCGCACGCAGGACGCGGTCGACGCGCTCGCCGCGGACGGGGGCGTGCGCCGGTTCGCGGCGAAGACCGGCCTGCCGCTCGCGACCTACTTCTCCGCGACGAAGATCGCGTGGATCCTCGATCACGTCGAGGGTGCGCGCGAGCGCGCCGAGGCGGGCGAGCTCGCCTTCGGCACCCCCGACAGCTGGGTGCTGTGGAAGCTCACGGACGGCGCGGTGCACGCGACCGACGTCACGAACGCGAGCCGCACGCTCCTCATGGACCTCGCGACGCTCGACTGGGACGACGAGCTGTGCGAGGCGTTCCGCGTGCCGCGCGCCATCCTGCCCGAGATCCGCTCGTCGTCCGAGGTGTACGGCCACGCCGCGAGCGACAGCCTCCTGCGCGAGACCCCGATCGCGGGCATCCTCGGCGACCAGCAGGCCGCGACATTCGGGCAGGCGGCTTTCGACGCGGGCGAGTCGAAGAACACCTACGGCACGGGGGGCTTCCTCATCGTGAACACGGGCACCGAGCTCGTGCACAGCGGGAGCGGCCTCATCACGACGGTCGCCTACCGCCTCGGCGACGAGGCGCCGCGCTTCGCGCTCGAGGGCTCCGTCGCGGTCGCGGGCTCGCTCGTGCAGTGGCTGCGCGACAATCTCGGCATCATCCGGACGGCGCCGGAGGTCGAGACGCTCGCCGAGACGGTCGACGACAACGGAGACGTGTACATCGTGCCCGCGTTCTCGGGACTCTTCGCACCGTACTGGCGACCGGATGCGCGGGGTGCGATCGTCGGGCTCACGCGCTTCGCGAACAAGGGCCACCTCGCGCGCGCGGCCCTCGAGGCCGTCGCGTACCAGACGCTCGACGTGTTCGAGGCCGCGAACTCTGAGCTCGAGGTGCCCATCACCGAGCTGCGGGTCGACGGGGGCATGGTCGCGAACGAGCTGCTCCTGCAGCTGCAGGCGGATGCGCTCGGCGTGCCCGTCGTGCGCCCCGAGATCACCGAGACGACCGCGCTCGGTGCCGCCTACGCCGCGGGGCTCGCGGTCGGGCTGTGGAAGGACACCGACGAGCTGCGCGCTCTGTGGGCAGAGGACCGCCGCTGGGAGCCCGCGGTCGACGCCGCGACGCGCGCGCACGGCATCGCCCGCTGGCGCAAGGCGGTCGAGCGCACCCTCGACTGGGTGGAATCCGACACGCCGTAGACTCGGGGCGACCACCCCATCCGCTCCAGGAGGACCCCCATGCCCGTCGCCACCCCGGATCAGTACGCCGAGATGCTCGACAAGGCGAAGTCGAACGCCTTCGCCTTCCCCGCCATCAACGTGTCGAGCTCCTCGACCATCAACGCAGTCCTCCAGGGCCTCACCGAGGCCGGATCGGACGGCATCATCCAGGTCACGACCGGCGGTGCCGACTACTTCGCGGGTCAGAGCGTCAAGGCCCGCGCATCCGGGGCGCTCGCCTTCGCGGCGTTCGTGCACGAGGCGGCCAAGAACTACCCCATCACGGTCGCCCTCCACACCGACCACTGCCCCAAGGACGCGCTCGACGGCTTCGTGCTCCCCCTCATCGAGGCCTCGGAGGCCGAGGTCAAGGCCGGCCGTAACCCGATCTTCCAGTCGCACATGTGGGACGGCTCGGCCGTGCCGCTCGCCGAGAACATCGAGATCGCCCAGCAGCTGCTCCCGCGCATGAAGAACATCCGCGCCATCCTCGAGGTCGAGATCGGCGTCGTCGGCGGCGAGGAGGACGGCGTGCAGCACGAGGGCAGCAACGAGGCCCTCTACACGACCCTCGGCGACGTCGAGCAGGCCGTCGAGGCTCTCGGCCTGGGCGAGCAGGGCCGCTACATCGCCGCCCTCACCTTCGGCAACGTGCACGGCGTCTACAAGCCCGGCAACGTCAAGCTGCGCCCCGAGCTGCTCGGCGAGATCCAGGCCGGCATCGCCGCGAAGTACGGCACCGGCCCGAAGCCGCTCGACCTCGTGTTCCACGGCGGCTCGGGCTCGACGGATGCCGAGATCGCCGAGGCGGTCGCGAACGGCGTCATCAAGATGAACATCGACACCGACACGCAGTACGCGTACACGCGCGACATCGCGGGCTGGATGTTCGAGAACTACGACGGCGTGCTCAAGGTCGACGGCGAGGTGGGCAACAAGAAGGTCTACGACCCGCGTGCGTGGGGCAAGCGCGCCGAGTCGGCCATGGCGAAGCGCGTCGTCGCGGCGACACAGCAGCTCGGCTCGGCCGGGCAGTCGATCAGCGCCTGAGGCGTCCGGGTCGCCGCGAGCGACCCGACCCGCTACGGGGTCTCGTCCGGGGGTACCCGGAACGAGACCCCGTCGCGTTTCAGCTGCACGTCGCGCATCGTTCCGCGCAGGTTGAAGTAGTACGGCGCGATGTGCCGCACGCGACGCCCCTCGGGAAGCTCCGTGTCGAGCGTCATGGCGACGGCCGTCGAGCCGTCCGGCTGGGCGCGCAAGGCGAGGAACAGGGTCGTCGCGTCGGTCGAGGGGTCGTCGAGCACGGCGCGTACGAGGTCGCGGATGGCGGCGCGCTGCGGGGCGCGGAGCGACTGGGCGCGGCGGTCGGGGTCCGCGACGACGACGCGCGTGTCATCCGCTCGCAGACCGAGCCACGCGAGGTCGCTGCGCGAGACGAGGTCGTCGCGCAGGTGGCGCGCGAGCTCTCCCGCGAGGTGGCGGTCGCTCTCGCTCACGGTGCCCCGCTCGGCGATCTCGCGGAGGAACGGCACGGCGCGCGCCGTGAAGCGCGCGAGCACGACGCGCTCCGCCTCCTCGTCCTCCGGGTCGGCTGCGAAGGCGGGCGACACGACCTCGCTCGAGCGGTTCGCGACGATGGGCAGCGTGCGGTGCACGACGCTCACCGCGAAGGCGGCGCCGGCGCCTGTCGCGACGAGCGCGGGGCTCGCGATGAGCAGGAACACCGACACCGAGCCCCATGCCGGCACCCGCTCGTCGACGATGAGGAACGCGAGAGGCAGCACCGTGATGAGGGCCATCAGGCCCCAGCCGAGCAGCCTCCCCGTCGAGAGGTAGGGCGAGAGCACCGCGACGCAGAGGCCGAAGGCGAAGGGAGCCCACCACAACTCGACGGCGACGAGCGACTCGGTGTAGCCGAGGGCCGAGAGGATGAGGCCCGCACCTCCCACGAAGACCGCGGTCGCCCCGAGCTGCCAGTCGAAGCGCCGTCTGAGCGAGGTGAGCACCTGGATGAGGATGCACGCCGAGACGCACAGCACGAGCGCGATGAGCTGAAGCCACGGCGCGTCCGTGCGTCCCCACGTGACGATCACCATGCCGCCGCCGTAGCTCGCGATGAGCGCGGCGAAGACGAGCGGCACGTAGGGGCCCGTGAACCAGCTCATGGGATCGACGTCGCGTGCCGCGTAGCGCATGACGTCGACGCGGCGACTAGTGCTCGACATCCGCACCCTCCTCGCTCGCGCGCGGCGCGCCCGTGTCGCTCTCGCGGTGCCGCGACGGCGCGCCCGGGTCGGCCGTCTCGTCGATCGGCATCGTGAGCATGACGGTCGTGCCCGCCCCGGGGGCCGACCAGATGCGCGCGCTGCCACCCACGCCCTCCATCCGTCCGAGGATGGAGTCGCGGATGCCGAGCCGGTCGGGGTCGATCTCGGCCATGTCGAAGCCGACGCCCTCATCCGAGATCATGAACGTCACATCGCTCTCGCCGTAGACGATCTCGACGTTCGCGCTCGAGGCCCCCGAGTGCCGCAGCACGTTCTCGAGCGCGGCTCCCAGCGCGCCGACGAGGGCGTCGCCCTGCGCCGCCCCGTAGCGGTAGACCCCCGTCGTGACGCCCGTGACGTTGATCGTGAGGCCGCGCCAGCGGAACTCGCTCACGAGCCGCGAGATGGCGTTGCGCACGGCCACCTGCGCCTCGTCGGGCACGGCCACCTGGTCCGATGCGTGCAGCCACTCCCCTCCCTCGAGCGTGTCGAGGTCGTCGCGCAGCCGCTCGCGCGTGCGCGCATCGAGCGTGTCGGGCGCGTTCATGACGATCGTGAGGTCGTTGAGCACCGTGTCGTGCACGACGGCGGTCGCGCGGCGCGCGAGGTCGGCCGTCGCGGCCCGGCGCCTCGTCGCCTCCTCGAGCTCCTCGAAACGCGGCAGCTTGCGGCGCTGACGGGCCTGCAGCGTGAAGAGCGTGAGGTTGAGCACGACGGCGAGCAGCAGCACCATCGTCGGCCCCATCCCCGGCCGCACGGGCGTGTCGGTCAGCGAGGCCACGACGACCGCGACGAGGTTGGCGGCGCCGTAGCCGAAGAGACACCACGCGATGCCGCCGAGCGCCGACGTCGACGCGACGCCGATCGCCACGAGCGCGAGCGTCGGGCGGTTCACGAGGTACATCTCGTGCTCGAGCAGCGAGAGGTCGTTCGAGAGCAGGCTCACCTCGTAGACGACGGATGCCGCGGTCGCGACGACGAGGTAGCCGACGACGACGGGCGGCGTCATGCGCCACACGGCGACGCCGATCCCCGCGAGCACGACGAGCAGCATCCCGAGCGGCAGGGGCAGGAGGCCCAGTTCATCGCGGCGCGCGAGCGTCTCGACGAGCACCGGGATCGCGAGCACGACGATCCAGGCGCCCGCGGCCCAAGCGAGCGTCGCGATGGAGCCGGTGATGACGCGCGCGGCCGCCTCACGCGGCAGCAGTGTCACGCGCATCCGAACCCCCTCGTCCTCCCGATTCTCCCGGATGGTGCGTCGCGCGCTCGTCAGGCGCGGGCGCGTCCCCCGAGTGCGCGCGCATCCGCGTTGCCGGATGCGTCGCGCCGCAGCTCCTTCGGCAGCGAGAACATGAGGTCCTCCTCGGCCGTGCGCACCTCGGAGACGTCGCGATAGCCCGCATCCGCGAGGTCGGCGAGCACCTCCTGCACGAGCACCTCGGGCACGGATGCGCCGCTCGAGACGCCGATCGTCGCGACGCCCTCGAGCCACTCCTGGCGGATCTCGCTCGCGTAGTCGATGCGGTGGGCGGCCTTGGCGCCGTGCTCGAGCGCGACCTCGACGAGGCGCACGCTGTTGGAGGAGTTCGCGGAGCCGACGACGATCACGAGGTCGGCCTCGGGCGCGACCTTCTTGATGGCCACCTGGCGGTTCTGCGTGGCGTAGCAGATGTCGTCCGACGGCGGGTCCTGCAGGTTCGGGAAGCGCTCGCGCAGGCGGCGCACCGTCTCCATCGTCTCGTCGACGCTCAGCGTGGTCTGCGAGATCCACACGAGGTTGTCGGGGTCGTCGACCTCGAGCGTCGCGACGTCGTCGGGCGAGTTGACGAGGATCGTGCGCTCGGGCGCGTGGCCCATGGTGCCCTCGACCTCCTCGTGGCCTGCGTGGCCGATCAGGAGGATCTGCAGGTCCTGCTTCGCGAAGCGCGTCGCCTCGCGGTGCACCTTCGTGACGAGCGGGCACGTCGCGTCGATCGCGAGCAGCTCGCGCTCGGATGCGGAGCGCACGACCGCGGGCGAGACGCCGTGGGCGCTGAAGACCAGGTGGGAGCCGGGCGGCACCTCGTCGACCTCGTCGACGAAGATCGCGCCACGGCGCTCGAGCTCGGAGACGACGTGCACGTTGTGCACGATCTGCTTGCGCACGTAGACGGGCGAGCCGAAGTTCTCGAGGGCCTTCTCGACGGCGATGACCGCTCGGTCGACGCCCGCGCAGTAGCCGCGCGGGGCGGCGAGGAGCACGCGCTTCGGAGCCCCGACGGGCTCGTCGTGGAGGCGCCCGCGCACCGCGGGCATGCGGGGAGCCTCGAGGGTCGTCCCCAGCGCGCCGTTCGTGATCCCGCTCACCCCCCGAGTCTACGGGGGACGCCTGGGACGACGCCGGGCGGCGACCGCGGCATCCCGTACCCTGGCCGCATGACCGACGTCGAGGGCCCGAGCGCCGAGCATCCGTGGCCCGTCGCGACCCTGTCGGCGAAGGTCAAGGGCTACATCGACCGCCTCGGCTCGGTGTGGGTCGAGGGGGAGCTCACCCAGTGGAACCTCGCGCGGGGCGTCGTCTACGCGAAGCTCAAAGACCTCGACCAGGACGTCACGGTCTCGCTCACGGTCTGGTCGTCGACCCTCCAGCGCCTCACCGAGCAGTTCTCGCAGGGCGACCGCGTCGTCGCGCTCGTGAAGCCCGACTACTGGATGCGCGGGGGCACGCTCTCGATGGTCGCGTCCGATCTGCGGCACGCCGGCATCGGCGACCTCCTCGCGCAGCTCGAGCGCCTCAAGCGCACGCTGCAGCAGGAGGGGCTCTTCGACGCGTCGCGCAAGAAGCCGCTTCCGTTCCTCCCGCAGTGCATCGGCCTCGTCACGGGCCGCGACTCGGACGCCGAGAAGGATGTGCTGCGCAACGCCCAGCTGCGCTGGCCGCAGGTGCGCTTCCGCGTGCGTCACGCGGCCGTGCAGGGGGTCAACGCTCCCCGCGAGGTCGCGGCCGGCATCCGCGAGCTCGACGCCGACCCCGAGGTCGACGTCATCATCGTCGCGCGCGGCGGCGGCGACTTCCAGAACCTCCTCGTGTTCAGCGACGAGCAGCTCGTGCGCACGGCCGCGGCCTGCGAGACGCCGCTCGTGTCCGCGATCGGCCACGAGGCCGACAGCCCCCTGCTCGACCTCGTCGCCGACCTGCGCGCCTCGACGCCGACGGATGCCGCCAAGCGCGTCGTCCCGGACGTCACGGAAGAGGCGGCCCGCGTGCAGCAGGCGCGCGCCCGCATGGCGATGCGCCTGTCGTCGCTCGTGACAGGTGAGATCGATCGCATCGCGGCGCTGCGCTCACGACCCGTGCTCGCCGACCCGGGCGTCATAGTGCAGTCGCGCGCGGAAGACCTCATCCGCCTCGTCGACCAGGGCTCGCGCCTCATGCAGCTACGCGTCGAGCGCGAGGAGACGGCCGTGCACCGGCTGGCGGCCGAGCTGCGCGCCCTCTCCCCGCAGCGCACCCTCGACCGCGGCTACGCCGTCGTCCGCTCGGGGGATGCCGTCGTGCGGAACCCCTCACAGGTGGCGCCCGGCGACGCCCTCCGCATCCGGGTCGCGGGCGGCGAGCTCACGGCGAGCGCCGAGTAGGCTTGAGGGCATGACCGACGCCACCCCCGCCGACGTCGCCGAGCTCAGCTACGAGCAGGCACGCGACGAGCTCGTGCAGGTCGTGGCGAAGCTCGAGCAGGGTGCCGCGACCCTCGAGGAGTCGCTCGCCCTGTGGGAGCGCGGCGAGGCACTCGCCCGCCGGTGCGAGGAGTGGCTCGTCGGTGCGAAGGCCCGCCTCGACGCGGCACGCGCCGCGGCCGAGGAATCGTGAGCCGGCGCGGCAGCGGCATCGACGAGTCGGGGCGTCCGATCGTCGCGGAGCTCGGTCGCGCCGAGACCCCCGAGGAGATGGCCGCCCGCAAGGCCGCCACGAGCCAGAAGCACCGCAGCAGCCAGACGGCCCGCAACCTCTTCGCGGCCGTCATCGCGTCGCTCGGCATCGTCGCGTTCCTCGTCATGGTCGTCGTACGGCCCGACCAGGGCAGCCTCCGTGAGCCCGCAGATTACCTCGGCGCCGCTGCAGACCTTCAGGCCTCTGTTGAGGTCCCCATCGTCGCCCCTCCGATGCCTGACGCCTGGTACGCAAATCACGCAGGCAAGGAGACCAGGTCGGACGGAGTTCTGACATGGAAGGTGGGGTTCACCACGCCCGAGGATAAGTACCTCGCGATCATCCAGGGCGTCGACGCCAACCCGAGCTGGACCGCCGACCAGGTCCGCGACGCGCGCGCCGGCGCGGTCATCACGATCGACGGCGTGCAGTGGACCATCTTCGACCGTCGTGACTCCGACGACCCGGGCAACGTGGCCTATGCGCTCGTCACGGAGGCCGACGGTTCCACCATCGTGCTCGCCGGAACCGCCGGCGACGAGGAGTTCGCGGCCCTCGCGGCCGCCGTCGCGAAGGAGCTGTCATGAGCGGAACCCCCCGCCGCACACCGGCCGACGCCTGGCGCGAGATGGCGCGCGGCAACGAGCGCTTCGTCGCCGGCGCACCGCTGCATCCGCGTCAGGACGTCGAGCGCCGTGAGGAGCTCGCCGCGGCGCAGGCGCCGCACGCCGCGCTCTTCGGCTGCAGCGACTCGCGTCTCGCGGCCGAGATCATCTTCGACAAGGGCCTCGGCGACCTGTTCGTCGTGCGCAACGCGGGTCAGGTCATCTCCGACTCCGTCATCGGGTCGCTCGAGTACGCCGTCGCCGTGCTCGAGGTGCCGCTCATCGTCGTGCTCGCGCACGACGCGTGCGGCGCCGTGCGGGCCGCGATCGACCTCGACGCCCCCGACGCCCGCCCGCTGCCCCCGCACATCGCGGGGCTCATCGCGGCCATCCGTCCCTCGGTGCGCGCCGCGCCGTCGCGCGAGCCCGAGGATGTCGGGCTCACCCACCTGCAGCGCACCGTGAGCGACCTCGTCGCGCGCTCCGAGCTCATCACCGACGCGGTCGCCGACGGAACGCTCGCCGTCGTGGGCGCCAACTACAAGCTCCTCGAGGGCACGGCCAAGCCGTCGTTCGTCATCGGCGACATCGGCGCCGACTCCTAGACCTCCCCCGCACCCGCACGCACAGCACGCACCGCACGAAAGGCACCACGCATGGGCACCGACGCCGAATACCGCATCGAGCACGACACCATGGGGGAGGTCCGCGTCCCGATCTCGGCCCTCTACCGCGCGCAGACGCAGCGGGCCGTCGAGAACTTCCCCATCTCGGGCACGGGCCTCGAGGGCGCGCAGATCGTCGCGCTCGCCCGCATCAAGCGCTCCGCCGCCATCGCCAACAACGAGCTCGGCGTGCTCGACGGCGCGATCGCCGACGCGATCGTCGCGGCCGCCGACGAGATCATCGCCGGCTCGCACCACAAGCACTTCCCGGTCGACACGTACCAGACCGGCTCGGGCACGAGCTCGAACATGAACATGAACGAGGTGCTCGCGACGATCGCGACCGAGAAGCTCGGCTCCCCAGTGCACCCCAACGACCACGTCAACGCGTCGCAGTCGTCGAACGACGTCTTCCCGACCTCGGTGCACGTCGCCGTCACGGGCGCCCTCATCGGCGACCTCATCCCCGCCCTCGACCACCTCGCGACGGCCCTCGAGAAGAAGGCCGAGCTCTGGAAGAACGCGGTCAAGCCCGGCCGCACGCACCTCATGGACGCGACGCCGGTGACCCTCGGCCAGGAGTTCGGCGGCTACGCGCGCCAGATCCGCCTCGGCATCGAGCGCATCGAGGCCGCGCTCCCCCGCGTCGCCGAGGTTCCGCTCGGCGGCACCGCCGTCGGCACGGGCATCAACACCCCGAAGGGCTTCCCGCAGAAGGTCATCGCGGAGCTCGCCGCGGCATCCGGCCTCCCCATCACCGAGGCGAAGGACCACTTCGAGGCGCAGGCCAACCGCGACGCCCTCGTCGAGGCCTCGGGCGCGCTCCGCGTCATCGCCGTCTCGCTCACCAAGATCAGCAACGACCTGCGCTGGATGGGCTCGGGTCCCAACACGGGCCTCGGCGAGCTGCACATCCCCGACCTGCAGCCCGGCTCGTCGATCATGCCGGGCAAGGTCAACCCCGTCGTCCCGGAGGCCGTCATCATGGTCGCGGCGCGTGTCGTCGGCAACGACGCGACCGTCGCGTGGGCGGGCGCCACGGGCTCGTTCGAGCTCAACGTCGCCATCCCCGTCATGGGCACGGCGCTCCTCGAGTCGATCCGCCTGCTCGCGAACTCGACGCGCGTGCTCGCCGACAAGACGATCGACGGCCTCGAGGCGAACCTCGAGCGCGCCGCCGCCCTCGCCGGCATGTCGCCGTCGATCGTGACGCCGCTCAACAAGTTCATCGGCTACGAGAACGCCGCGAAGATCGCGAAGCACGCGGTCGCGAAGGGCATCACGGTGCGCGAGGCCACGATCGATCTCGGGTTCGTCGAGCGCGGCGAGCTCACGCTCGAGCAGCTGGATGCGGCGCTCGACGTGCTCTCGATGACGCACCCGGGTTGATGCACCGCTGAGGTGGCAGGGGGCTGGTTTCGACACGCCCGCTCCGCGGGCTACTCAACCAGCTGGTTGACACACCGCTGGAACGGGGCTGGTTTCGACACGCCCGCTCCGCGAGCTACTCAACCAGCGGGTGGGCACCCACCGCTGGTTGAGCAGCGCCGCAGGGCTTTCACCGCTGGTTGAGTAGCGCCGCAGGCGCGTGTCGAAACCAGCCCTCCGCCCTACCCCGCTTCTGCGGCAACCACCCGCATCCGTGCGGGCAGCAGCCCGACCAGCACCGCCGCGACGAGGTACCCGAGCCCGACCACCGCGAGCACGGGGCCGGAGGCCGCGGCGTCGCCGCCGCTCGTCGCGAACGCGTCGGCCATGCCCATCCCCATGCCGAAGCCCACGAACCACGAGCCCCCGGTCACGAGGGCGACCCCCAGGATTCCGATGCCCGCGATCCGGCGCGCCGTCGCGAAGCGGCGGATGCCGAGGAACGGCAGCGCGGCGAGCACGACGAGGGCGAGGGTCGCCAGGCACCACAGCGCGGCCCAGGCGACCGGCACGATCGGACTCGGCAGCTCGTGCGCCGCGTCGAGCCCGGCGTAGATCTCGTCGAGGCTCATGCCGGGTAGGCGTGCGAGCGGGTTCCACACGTAGATGTGCAGCAGCGAGCCTGCGAGCGCGGCGAGGATGCCGACACCCGACAGTGCGGCGAGGCCCGCGGCGGGGAGCCGTCGCAGTGGTGTCTGCTGCGGTCGGGGATCCTCGACGACGATGACGACGAGCAGGGCGATGAGGCCGCCGAGCACGAGCGGTGCGCTCACGAACGGCACGAGGAGGGTCGCGGCGAGCGCGAGGGGCAGCGTGGCGGCGACCGCGACATCCGCTGCGCCCCATCGCCGACGCCCACGCGAGCGGAGGCGGGCGCGGAGCACGCCGACGAGGGCGATGAGCCCGATCGCGGTGCCGACGAGCACGAGGACGAGCAGCACGCGGCCCGCGACCGAGTCGGCCTGCGGCCAGACACCCCACATGACGCCGAACGCGAGCAGCAGGAGGGTCGTGGTGATCGCCGCGAGGGCGACGCGCAGGCGCCGGAACGCGAGGCGACGCGGCGGCGTCCCGCTCAGCAGCGGATCCTCACGGTCGAGGCCCACGGCGACACCGAGCGCTCCCCCGACGACCGACCAGGGCGACACTCCGAGCTCGCGCGACCCCGCGGCATCCGCGAGCCACTCCTCGCGGTAGCGCTCGCGCACGCCCGCGGGCACGGTCGCGGAGATCGCGCGGATGGCGGTCACGGCGATCATGCGCTCGCTCCCGCCACGCGGCCGGACGCGGCCCCGGTTCCGCGGATGCGCGCCACGGCCGCGCGGGCCGCGGGCACCCCGTCGGCGGTCAGCTCGTAGAGCCGCCGACGCGGACCCGAGCGACTCGGGTCGTCCTCCCACACGGACGTGACCCATCCCGCGCTCTCGAGGCGCGACAGGATCGGGTAGACGCTCCCGGCGGGACGGCCGGTCTCGTGCACGATGCGGAGTCCCCACACGGGCGCCCCCGCGTCGAGCAGGGCGTGCAGCACCTCGGCGGTCGCGGGTGTCAGGCGGCTGAGCGGCTCCATGCGCTAACTCTAGCTATATAGAGATGGGGGCGGAAGGGGGTGAGCCGGGGCTGGTTTCGACACGCCCGCTTCGCGGGCTACTCAACCAGCGGGCTTTCGCCGCTGGTTGAGTAGCGCCGAAGGCGGCTTTCGCCGCTGGTTGAGTAGCGCCGAAGGCGGCGATCACCGCTGGTCGAGTAGCGCCGCAGGCGCGTATCGAAACCAGCCCCTCGCTTCACGCCAGCTCGGCCGGCTCGAGCAGCTCCGTCACGAGCGCCGCGATCGCCGAACGCTCGCTGCGGGTGAGGGTGATGTGGCCGAAGAGCGCGTTGCCCTTGAGCGTCTCGATGACGGATGCGACGCCGTCGTGCCGCCCGACGCGCAGGTTGTCGCGCTGGGCCACGTCGTGCGTGAGCACGACGCGCGAGTTCTGCCCGATGCGGCTGAGCACCGTGAGCAGCACGTTCCGCTCGAGCGACTGCGCCTCGTCGACGATCACGAACGCGTCGTGCAGCGAGCGCCCGCGGATGTGCGTGAGCGGCAGCACCTCGAGCATCCCGCGCTCGATGACCTCCTCGAGCACGTTGTCGGAGACGAGGGCGCCGAGGGTGTCGAACACCGCCTGCCCCCACGGGCTCATCTTCTCCTCCTTGTCGCCGGGAAGGTAGCCGAGCTCCTGGCCGCCGACGGCGTAGAGGGGGCGGAACACCATGATCTTGCGGTGCTGCTGCTTCTCGAGCACGGCCTCGAGGCCCGCGCACAGGGCGAGGGCCGACTTGCCGGTGCCCGCGCGGCCTCCGAGCGACACGATGCCGACCTCGGGGTCGAGCAGCAGGTCGATCGCGAGGCGCTGCTCGGCGCTGCGGCCGTGCACGCCGAACACGTCGCGGTCGCCGCGCACGAGCTTGAGCTCGCCCCGACCGGTGACGCGACCGAGGGCCGAGCCGCGGTCGGAGTGGATGACGAGGCTCGTATTGACCGGAAGGTCCTGAACCTGCCGGCTCACGAGGGTCTCGGAGTCGTAGAGCTCGGCCATCTGCTCGGCCGAGATCTCCAGCTCGGCGAGCCCCGTCCATCCGGAGTCGACGGCGAGCTCGGCCCGGTACTCCTCCGCAGCGAGGCCGATCGACGCGGCCTTGACGCGCAGCGGAAGGTCCTTCGAGACGACGACGACGTCGAGCCCGTCGTTAGCGAGGTTCATCGCGACGGCGAGGATGCGCGAGTCGTTGTCGTTCAGCTGCATGCCCGAGGGCAGCACCGACATGTTGGAGTGGTTGAGCTCGACGCGCAGCGTGCCGCCCGCGTCGCCGACCGCGATCGGGAAGTCGAGCCGCTCGTGCTCGACGCGCAGGTCGTCGAGCAGGCGCAGGGCCTGGCGAGCGAAGTAGCCGATCTCCGGGTCGTGGCGTTTCGCCTCGAGCTCGGTGATCACCACGACGGGCAGCACGACGGAGTGCTCCGCGAACCGGTAGAGCGATCGCGGATCCGCGAGCAGCACGGAGGTGTCGAGCACGTAGGTGCGCTCCCCCTGCTTCCGCGTGCGAGCTGCGACGGTCGTGGACTTCTGCTGGGGCTTGTCGAGCGCGGGCACTCCCACTCCATCCCCGGGTGGGATGCCACCCGGATCCTGTCGCGGATCGGCCAGGGGCTCGTCGGTAGCGAACTTGTGTGGCCGCTCCGATCAGGCACGGTGCCTGATGCCCCGACGCTATGCCCGCCCCGCGGCGCACCCCGACCGCGACACGCCCGCGCCTGTTACGGACTCATGAACTCTCAGCGAGCAGCGGATGCGGTGGCGAACGACAGGAGCGCCGAGCGCAGCAGGGTGAGCGAGTCGGCATCCGTCGACACGTGCGCGGACAGGCGCACGGTGCCGCCGCGCGTCGTGACGCTCACGCCGTGGTTGTGGAGCGCGGCCGAGAGCACCGTGAGCTGGTCGGGGTCGGGCTCCACGACGACGATGCCCGCGCGCTCGTTCTCGGCGCGCGGCGAGAGGACGGGCAGGGCGAACTCGTCGGCGACGTCGATGATGTCGCTCACGCGCTGCGCGATGCGCGCGTTGATCTCGGCGACGCCGACCTCGGCGATCTCCTCGAGCGCCGCGGCGAACCGGGCCATCGCGATCCAGTCGGGGTTCGAGACCGTGTAGGCACGCGCATCCGACGCCGGCGCGAGCACCTCGTCGAGCGTCAGACCGACGCGCTCCGACGCCGGGAAGCCCGACCACACGGGCGTGAGGTGGTCGAGCGCGCGGTCGGAGAGCGCGAGGAAGCCCGTGCCCCACCCCGCTCGCACCCACTTCTGGCCGCCCGCGACCACGACATCCGCGACCTCGTAGGGCGCGTCGACGACGCCGAAGCCCTGGATCGCGTCGACGATGAGAAGCCGGTCGCCGATCACCTGGCGCAGGCCCTCGAGGTCGACGAGATGGCCCGTGCGGAAGTCGACGAGGCTCACGGCCACCGCGACGGTCGACGAGTCGAGCTGGTCGCGGATGTTGCCGGGCGTCACGCGCCCGTGGTCGGTCTCGAGCCACTGCGGCGTCACGACCCCGAGCGCCTGCTGCGCGCGCACGGCCGCGTACGGGAGCGACGGGAACTCGCTCGGCGAGAGAGCCACACCGCCCGTGAGACCGAAGAGCGTGTGCATGAGGCCCTGGGTCGTGTTCGGCTGGAAGGCGATCTGGTCGGTGCGGAACCCGGTGAGCGCCGAGATCGCGTCGCGCACGCGCGCATCCTGCTCGTAGAACGACGCGAACGAGCCGAAGCGGCCTCCGCTGAGCACCGAGGTGAACGCGTCCATCTCGGCGCGCACGGTGTCGCCCATCGGCCCCGCCGAGGCGAAGTCGAGGTAGCCGGGCTCCTCGTGGAAGCGGGCGGCGAAGTCGTCGATCCCGAGCGTCATGGGCGGTCTCCCGTCGTGGTCACTGCCCGAAGCGGCGGTGCCGCGTCGCGTACGCGCGGAGGGCGCGCAGGAAGTCGACCTCGCGCAGGTCGGGGCCGAGCGCCTCCACGAAGTAGAACTCGCTGTGCGCCGACTGCCACAGCATGAAGTCGGAGAGGCGCTGCTCGCCCGAGGTGCGGATGATGAGGTCGGGATCCGGCTGGCCCTGCGTGTACAGGTGCTCGCCGATGAGCTCGGGGGTGAGGATCTCAGCGAGCTCCTCGACGCTGCCGCCCTTGTCGCCGTGGTCGCGCACGATGCTGCGCATGGCATCCGCGATCTCCCGCCGGCCGCCGTAGCCGACCGCGAGGTTGACGTGCAGTCCCGCGTTGCCAGAGGTGCGGTCCTCGGCGGCGCGCAGGGCGCCGACGAGCGGCTCGGGCAGGCCCTCGGTCGTGCCGACGTGCTGGATGCGCCAGTCGGCCGCGCGCGAGAGGTCGTCGGCGAGGTCGGCGATGATCTCGAACAGCTGGTCGAGCTCCTCGCTCGAGCGTCCCGTGAGGTTGTCGGTCGAGAGCAGGTAGATCGTGACGACGCGGATGCCGAGGTCGTCGCACCAGCCGAGGAACTCGCGCATCTTCTCGGCCCCGGCGCGATGCCCGTGGGCGGCCGTCTCGAGCGCGCGCTCGCGTGCCCAGCGGCGGTTACCGTCGATGATCATCGCGACGTGGTGCGGGAGGTTGGCGTTCTGCAGCTGGCGTCGCAGGCGCGCCTGGTAGAGGCCGTAGAGGACGCCCGTACCCCCGGGTCCCTGGCGCTCGCTCACGGAGCTACGGTACTCGACCCCGCGTGCGGCGGCGATGCAGCCCGCTCTCAGGATGCGGCATACGGCTCGCGCTATCGTCGCGACATGACTGCCGCGACCTCCCCTGAGGCGGAGGCGGAGCGCGAACCCGGCGCGAGCCTTCCCAACCTGCCGCTCCTCGAGGACGAGCTCGAGCATCCGCCCGTCGAGGTGAAGCCGCTGTGGCGCGGATGGCTGCACGCCGCGACCTTCCCGCTCGCGATCGCGGGCGGCATCATCCTCATCGCGCTCGCCGACGGCGCGCCCGCCAAGTGGGCGTCGGCCGTGTTCATGATGTGCTCGATGCTCCTGTTCGGCATCTCGGCCACCTACCACCGCTTCAACTGGACGCCGAAGGTGAAGGCGGTGTTCCGCCGCCTCGACCACGCCAACATCTTCCTGCTCATCGCGGGCACGTACACGCCGCTCGCGGTGTGCGCGCTCCCGACCGACAAGGCGATCGTGCTGCTGTCGATCGTGTGGGGCGGGGCGCTGCTCGGCATCGGCTTCCGCGTCTTCTGGCTCAAGGCGCCGCGCTGGCTCTACGTGCCGCTCTACATCGCGCTCGGCTGGGCAGCGATGATGTACATCGTCGACCTCGTCAACGCGAACGTCGCGATGATGGTGCTCGTGCTCGTCGGCGGCGTCGCCTACACCGTGGGCGCGGTGTTCTACGCGCTCAAGAAGCCCAACCCGGCGCCCGGCGTCTTCGGGTTCCACGAGCTGTTCCACGCGTGCACGGTCATCGCGTTCCTGTGCCACTGGACGGCGATCCTGCTGATCGTGCTGGATCCGGCATACGTCTGATCGTCGCTGGTTTCGACACGGCGCTGCGCGCCTACTCAACCAGCGGGGTGATCCGGGTGACCGCTGGTTGAGTAGCGCCGAAGGCGCGTGTCGAAACCAGCTCGACGTCTACTGCTTCTCGTCGTCCTTCTCGGCGGCAGCCGCCTCCTCTGCGTCGAGGCGCTCGGCGATGAGGGCGCGGTTGTTCACACGGCGGATGCGGCGCGTCAGGCTCACGAGCAGGAGGATCGTCGCGACGATGAGGCCGAGCGTCACCAGGAACCCCACGACGCCGGGCGTGACGAGGTTCGCGTCGACGCCGCTCGTCGGGCTGGGGGTGGGCGTCGCCGCCCAGAGGAGAGGGAGCACGGTCGGCCTTTCCGAAGCGAATAACCTGGGATCAAGCGTAATCGGCCCCCGGAGCACCCCATGACCCAGAACCTCGACGAGAGGTACGGCCGCACCCCCGCCCACCGGGCCCGGATGCGGCTCGTGGCGATCGCCGCGGCCGCGGGCGTCGCGGTCGTGGTCGTCGCGTGGGTCGTCTGGGTGGGCCTGCTCGGGCCGTCGGCGTCGATCGAGGCGAAGGACGTCGGATTCGGCGAGCTCACCGACACCTCGGTCGAGGTCCGCTGGCAGCTGACCGCCCCCGCGGGCGCCGAGGTCTCGTGCGCCGTGAAGGCCGTGAGCGAGAAGCACGCCGTCATCGGATGGCGCATCGTCGAGGTTCCGCCGTCGGACGAGGCGACCCGCCTGCTGCGCGCGACGCTGCGCACGAGCGAGCAGGCCGTGGGCGGCTCGGTGCACCGCTGCTGGCTCGCCGACGACGCCGCGGCGGCGGATGCGGTTCTCACCGATCTGTCCTAAGCTTTCCGGAACGCATCACCCTGTAGAGACCGGCCGAGTGCCGGTCTCGATTGTTTGTGAGGAGCACCATGCCCGAGACCACGACGTGGCTCACCCAGGAGTCCTACGACCGCCTGAAGGCGGAGCTGGCCGAGTTGGAGGGTCCCGCGCGCATCGACATCGCAAAGAAGATCGAGGCGGCGCGCGAGGAAGGCGACCTCAAGGAGAACGGCGGATACCACGCCGCGAAGGACGAGCAGGGCAAGATCGAGGCGCGCATCCGTCAGCTCACCGAGCTGCTGCGCACCGCCACCGTCGGCGAGGCGCCGGCCTCCGACGGCACGGTCGCGCCGGGAACGCTCGTGACGGCGAAGATCGCGGGTGACGAGACGACGTTCCTGCTCGGCAACCGCGAGATCGCGGCCGACAACGACGACCTCGACGTCTACCCCGAGTCGAGCCCCATCGGGCAGGCGATCCTCGGGCGCAAGCAGGGCGACAAGCTCAGCTACACGGCCCCCAACGGCCGCGACATCGCCGTCGAGATCGTGAAGGTCGAGCCCTACGCGGGCTGAGCCCTCTCCTCGCCTCGACGCTCGCGCTTGCCGCGGGCGACCTCGGTCGCGAGGGCGTCGAGCGGGTTGGCGAGCGGCGCGAGCGGATCGACGAGGGCCGTGAGCCACGCGCGCGCGGCGTCGACGGCATCCGGGTCGAGCGCGTAGAGGCGACGCGTGCCCTCGGCGCGCACCGTCAGCAGCCCCGCGTCTCGCAGCACGCGCAGGTGCTGCGAGACCGAGGGCTGCGAGATGGTGTGCACGCGCTGCACACCCTCGACGAGCGCGCCCGCGGGCTGCTCCCCCGCCGCCGCGAGGCGCACGATGAGCCGCCGCACGGGGTCGCCGAGCGCCTCGAAGACGGGGTCCGCGTGCGCGATCGACTCGGGCACGGCGCTCACGACTCGGGCGCCGCGGTCGTGTAGAAGGCGTAGGCGCCCTCGCCCGCGGCGCGCATGGCGTTCGGGTCCTCGCCCGCGGCGATCGCCGCATCCGTCCAGCCGTCGGCGGCGGCGCGGTAGAACGCGCGCCCCTCGTCGGTGAACGGCAGCTGCTCGGCCTCCTCGCCCGTGACGGTTTCGCCCGTCTCGACGTGCAGGCCGAGGCCCATGAGGGCGCCGTCCCAGCCGATGCCGACGGCGCCGGGACCGTAGACCGACCAGAACTCCTCGGGCACGTGCGCCTCGTGCACGAGCTCGAGCTCGGTTCCGGATGCGGTGGGGGCGAGCGTGACGGTGACCCACGAGGGCGCGCCCATCATCTCCCACGTGATGTCGAAGCGGCGCGGGGCGTCGCAGCGCTCGACCGTGCCGGAGGCGTTGCCCGTGAGCTCGTAGCGGCCGCCGACGCGGAGGTCGCCGCTGATGGGCAGGAACCAGCGCGGGATGCGCTCGGCGTCGGTGAGCGCGTTCCACAGGTCGTCGGGCGTCGTCGCGTACTCACGGCGGGCGACCGCGATGCGGGTGGGCGCGCCGTCGCGCTCCCCCGTGCGCAGCTCACGGGTGACGAGGCCGGCGACCTGTGCGGGGTTCTCGAGGAGGGTCATCGCCGCATCCTTTCTATAGGTTGCCGCCTATACTACCCCCGCGTCCCCGTCCGCGAAAGTACGTACTTCTCGCGAAAACGGCGACCTTCGGGGCGAAAAGTACGTACTCTCGCGGACCAGCGGGTCAGGCGTCGACGCGCGGCCGGTAGCCGGCCTCGCGCAGGCGACGCAGCACGAGCTCCGCGTGCTCGGCGCCGCGCGTCTCCATGTGGATCTCGATCTCCACCTCGCTGATGTTGAGACCGACCCCGTGCCGCGTGTGCAGCACCTCGACGACGTTCGCGTTCGCCTCCGCGATGAGCTCGGCGATGCGCGCGAGCTGACCCGGGCGGTCGGGAAGCGGGATGTTGACCTTGAGGTAGCGATGAGACGCCGCGAGACCGCGGCCGATGACGCGCTCCATGACCATCGGGTCGATGTTGCCGCCCGAGAGCAGGATCACGGTCGGGCCCTCGAGGGCGAGACGCCCCGAGAGCACGGCGGCCGTGCCCACCGCGCCGGCCGGCTCGACGACGAGCTTCGCGCGCTCGAGCAGCACGACGAGCGCCTGCGCGACGTCGTCATCCGGAACCGTCACGACGGTGTCGACCGCCTCGCGCACGATCGCGAAGTTGAGCTCGCCCGGCTTGCCCACAGCGATGCCGTCGGCGATCGTCGGCGAGGTCGGGATGGCGCACGGCTCTCCCGCCTCGAGCGAGGGCGGGTAGGCGGCAGCGTTCTCGGCCTGCACGCCCACGACCCGTACGCGGCGACCGAGCTCCGGCTCGAGCTGCGCGAACGCCGATGCGATGCCCGCGATGAGCCCGCCGCCGCCGATCGGCACGACGACATTCGCGACGTCGGCGACCTGGTCGAGGATCTCGAGCGCGAGCCCGCCCTGGCCGGCCACGACATCCGGGTGGTCGAAGGGCGGGATGAGCACAGCGCCCGTGCGCTCGGCGAACTCGGCGGCCGCCTGCAGCGTCTCGTCGACGACGTGCCCGTGCAGCACGACATCCGCACCGTAGTCGCGCGTCGCCTGCAGCTTCGGAAGGGCGACGCCGATGGGCATGAAGATCGTGGCGGCGATGCCGAGCTCGCGGGCCGCGAGCGCGACGCCCTGCGCGTGGTTGCCGGCGGAGGCCGCGACGACGCCGCGCTCACGCTCCTCGGCGGTCAGCTGCGAGAGGCGGTTGTAGGCTCCGCGAATCTTGTACGAGCCCGTGCGCTGCAGGTTCTCGGCCTTCAGGTGCACGGGCGAGCCGACGACCTCGGAGAGGAAGCGCGAGTACTCCATGGGGGTCACGGATGCGACCTCGGCGGCGCGCGCGCGGGCGGCGCGGATCTCGGCGAGGGAGGGGCCGGGCAGCTCAGTCACGGACGATGCGGCCTCTCGTGGGCGGGACGACATCCGCGACAGACGGATGCGGGTTGACGCGCCAATCGCCGCGAGCCATGTAGACGATCATGGCGTTGAGGGTGGCGACGAGCGGGACGGCGAAGAGGGCGCCCGGGATGCCGGCGAGGAAGCCGCCGGCCGCGACGACGATGACGACCGCGAGCGGGTGCACCTTGACGGCGTTGCCGACGAGGAACGGCTGCAGCACGTGACCCTCGAGCTGCTGCACGCCGATGACGATGAGCAGCATGACGAACGCCTGCCACGGCCCCATGAAGACGAGCGCGATGAACACCGCGAGCGCGCCCGACACGACCGCGCCGACGACGGGGATGAACGAGCCGAGGAACACGAGGATCGCGATCGGCACGACGAGCGGGAAGCCGTTGTAGAAGAGGCCCAGGATGAACGCGCCGAGGCCGATGCCGACGGCGTCGATGAAGGCGACGAGCACCTGCACGCGCACGAAGGTCGAGAGCGTGATCCAGCCGGCCTCGCCGCCGCCGATGAGCGCGGCGCGCGCCTTGCGCGGGAAGATGCGCACGATCCAGTGCCAGATGCCGCGGCCGTCGATGAGGATGAAGAGCGTCGCGAAGAGCACGAGCAGGAAGCCCGCGAGGAAATGGCCGAGGCCGCTGCTGACCGAGAGCGCGCCCGTCCACAGCGAGCTCGAGTCGGCCTGCAGCGCCTCGATGAACTGGTCGGCCCAGTTCTGGATGTCGGCTTCCGAGAGGTGCAGCGGCGACTCGAGCAGCCACGCCTTGAGCTCTTCCCAGCGCTCGAGCGTCTGCTCCTGCAGTGCGGGGTAGCCGCTCATGACGGTGCGGACGGTGAGCCACACGAGCCCGCCGATGACGGCGAGCACGCCGACCTCGCTCACTGCGATCGCGAGCCACTTGGGCCAGCGGTGCCTCTGGAGCCAGTTCGAGAACGGCACGAGGAGCGCCGCGAGGAGCATCGCGACCATGAGCGGCACGACGATGTAGCGCAGTTGGATGACGAGGAACACGATGAGCGCGAGAACACCCGCGATGACGAGGATGCGCCACGACCAGGCCGCGGCGATCCGCATCCCGGCCGGCATCGCATCCGCCACACGCGCGTCGACGGCGCGGCGTGCCTCCTCGTCGCGAGCACGGTCGCTGCGGAATCCGAAGGCCATTCGTCAAGTCTAGGCATCCCGTATTCCTCGACGCGCGTCGCGCAGCGATCACCGGGACGGCACGGAACGTTCACCTCCGGCGCACGGACCGGACACCGACGCTGCCTACCTTCGGCCCCGTCGCCACGAGCGCGACCGAGCACGAGCGCGGACCAGCGCGAGCGCTCGTCCACCGAGAGGAACAGCACCCATGACATCCCTTCTCCGCACGCCTCAGCTGACCGTCGGCCTCGCGGCCGTGGCGGTGGCGTCGATCGCCCTCACCGGCTGCGCGGGCGCACCCGCGTCGGCGGGCGACAGCGACGCCGCGACGGCGACGAGCGTCGCCGACTTCGGCACCTTCGCAGAGCTCGAGGTCGCAGCGAAGGCCGAGGGCGCGCTCAACGTCATCGCGCTTCCCCGCGACTGGGCCAACTACGGCGCGGTCATCGACGCGTTCGCGGCCAAGTACCCCGAGATCACGGTCAACGAGAGCCTGCCCGACATCTCGAGCGCCGAGGAGATCCAGGCGGCGAAGACGAACGAGGGGCTCGACACGGCACCCGACGTCTTCGACCTCGGCCTCACGGTCGCGCTCCAGAACACCGACGTGTTCGCGCCCTACAAGGTGCAGACGTGGGATGACATCCCCGACGCCCTCAAGGAGCCGAGCGGCCTCTTCGTCGGCGACTACGGCGGGTACATGTCGATCGGCTACGACTCGTCGAAGTTCCCCGAGCCGGAGTCGCTCGAGGACCTGCTGAGCTCCGACTACACGGCGTCCGTCGCCATCAACGGCGACCCGACGCAGGCGGGTGCGGCGTTCGCGGCGGTGGGACTCGCGGGCGTGCAGTCGGGCGGCGACCTCGACGACTTCCAGCCCGGCGTCGACTTCTTCGCCGAGCTCAACAAGGCGGGCAACCTCCTCAAGCTCGACGTGACGAGCGCGACGATCGCGAGCGGCGAGACCCCCGTCGTCTTCGACTGGGACTACCTCAACGCGACGCACGTGGCGGACAACCCGGCGTGGAAGGTGCGCGTCTTCCCCGGCACGGGCTACGCGGGATACTACAACCAGGCCATCAACAAGAACGCCCCGCACCCCGCGGCCGCGCGCCTGTGGCAGGAGTTCCTCTACAGCGACGAGGGTCAGAACCTGTGGTTGAAGGGCGGCGCACGCCCCGTGCGCATGGAGGCCATGACCGAGGCGGGCACGATCGACGCTGCTGCGGCATCCGCCCTGCCGAAGGCGCCCGACACCGTCGTGGTGCCGACCGAGGCCCAGTCGACCGCCGCGGGCAAGCTCCTCGGAGAGAAGTGGGCGGCCGCGGTCCAGTGACCAGAACCCGCCTGTGGGCGGCGAGCGGCCTCGTGCCGTTCGCCGCCTACGTCCTCCTCTTCCTCGCCCTGCCGACGGCGCTCGCACTCGCATCCGGGCTCGTCGACGGCGACGGGGCGTTCACGCTCGACAACCTCGCCGCCCTCGCCGACCCCGTCATCCTGCAGACCTTCTGGAGCTCGACGTGGCTGTCGCTCGTGACGGCCGTCATCGGCGCGGTCGTCGGGGCGCTCGTCTGCTACGCGCTGCTCGGGATGCGGGAGTCGGGCCCGGTGCGTACGGCCGTCGATGCCGCGGCAGGCGTCTTCGCGCAGTTCGGCGGCGTCATGCTCGCCTTCGCGTTCATCGCGACGATCGGGCTGCAGGGTGTCGTGACGCAGCTGCTCGCGGGCATCGGCATCGAGCTGTTCGCCGACGGCCCCTGGATCTACGAGCTGCCGGGCCTCATCCTGCCCTACGTCTTCTTCCAGGTCCCCCTCATGGTCATCACCTTCATGCCCGCGCTCGCGGCCCTCAAACCGCAGTGGGCGGAGGCGAACCTCACCCTCGGGGGCACGCGCTCCTCGTTCTGGATGCGCGTCGGGATCCCCGTGCTCGCGCCCTCGTTCCTCGCGTGCACGCTCCTTCTGTTCGCGAACGCGTTCTCCTCGTATGCCACGGCCGCGGCCCTCGCGAGCCAGGGGTCGCAGATCGTGCCCCTGCAGATCCGCACCGCGCTCACGAGCGAGACGGTGCTCGGACGCGAGAACCTCGCCGGCGCGCTCGCGCTCGGCATGATCGTCGTCGTCGGAGTCGTGATGTCGCTCTACTCGCTCATCGAGCGCCGGGCCGCGAGGTGGCGCGCATGAACCGGCTCGCGGCATCCCGCGCCACCCGATGGATCATCGGGCTGCTCGTCGGCGCCTTCTTCGTCGTGCCGATGCTGTCGACATTCCTCTACACGCTGCGCGACGGCGACGGCTTCTCGCTCGTGCACTGGGCGGCGCTCGCCGACCCCGCGAAGGCCGCGCTCTACCGGCCGATCTGGGTCGGGCTCGGCAACTCCCTCGTGCTCGCCGTCGTGACGGTCGCGATCGTGCTCTTCCTGCTCGCGCCGACGATGATCCTCGTGCACCTGCGCTTCCCGCGCCTGCGACCCGCTTTCGAGTTCCTCGTGCTCCTGCCGATCTCGATCCCCGCGATCGTGCTCGTCGTCGGCCTCGCACCCGTCTACCAGCAGATCGGCCGGATGCTCGGAACGGGCGCGTGGACGCTCGCCTTCGCGTACGGCATCACCGTGCTGCCGTTCGCCTATCGCGCCATCCAGGCGGCGATCGACGCCGTCGACATCCGCACCTTGGCCGAGGCGGCGCGCACGCTCGGCTCGGGATGGGGCACCGTGCTCCTCGGGGTCATCGCGCCCAACCTGCGAAGCGGTCTGCTCGCGGCATCCCTGATCTCGGTCGCCGTCGTGCTCGGTGAGTTCACGATCGCCTCGCTCCTCAATCGGCAGGTGTTCCAGACGGCGCTCGTCGTGGTCAAGAACACCGACGGCTATGCGGCCGCCGTCTTCACCCTGCTCGCGCTCGCCTTCGCGTTCGCGCTGCTCATCGTTATCGGATTCGCGGGCCGCGCCCGCACCGGAAAGGCCCGACCATGACCTCACCCGTCCCCGTGCGCGCACTCCCCCGCACCTCCGAGAACTCGCTGCTCGCCGACGCCGGAACCGGCACGCGCGCCGAGTTCCGCGGCATCGTCAAGGACTACGGCGCGACGCGCGTGCTCCACGGGCTCGACCTCGACATCGCGCCGGGCGAGTTCGTGTCGCTCCTCGGGCCCTCCGGATGCGGCAAGACGACCGCCCTGCGCGTGCTCGCGGGACTCGAGCAGGCGAACGGCGGGGCGGTGCTGCTCGGCGGCACCGACGTGTCGGCGGTTCCCACCAACCGCCGCGACATCGGGATGGTCTTCCAGTCGTACTCGCTCTTCCCGCACCTGCGGGTGGCCGACAACACCGCGTTCGGGCTGCTGCGGCGCAAGGTGCCCCGCGCCGAGGCGGCGCGCCGCGCATCCGACGCCCTCGCGCTCGTGGGCCTCGACCACCTCGCCGACCGCTATCCGCACGAGCTCTCCGGCGGGCAGCAGCAGCGCGTGGCCCTCGCGCGCGCCCTCGTGACCGAGCCGCGCGTGCTGCTGCTCGACGAGCCGCTCTCGGCGCTCGACGCGAAGGTGCGCGTGCAGCTGCGCGACGAGATCCGCCGAATCCAGCTGCGGCTCGGCATCACGACGGTGTTCGTGACGCACGACCAGGAGGAGGCGCTCGCCGTCTCCGACCGCATCGCCGTCATGAACGCGGGGCGCATCGAGCAGATCGGCACGCCGGAGGAGCTCTACCTCGCCCCCGCGACGGCGGGCGTCGCCGCGTTCGTGGGCCTCTCGAGCCTCGTTCCGGGCGTCGCCGATGGTGCCGAGGTGCGCGTGTGGGAGTGGACGCTCCCCGTCGCGGGCGAGCCGGTGACGGGCGAGGTGGAGGTTTTCGTGCGGCCCGAGAACGTGCGGCTCGTCGCGTCGGGCGGCGTCGAGGCTGTCGTGCAGGAGTCGACGTTCCTCGGGAGCTTCCGCCGCACGCTCGTGCGCACGACGGATGGGGCGCTCGTGCGGGTGCAGCATCCGGCAGCCGAGCGCGTCGCGTACGACGACCGCGTGCGGATCGCGCTCGCCCCGGAGCCGGTCTCGGTGCGCCTGGCGTGATGCCCGGGAGCGCTCGCGGTCGGAGGCGGCGGCTAGGGTCGCATCCGTGGTCGACAGCATCTCCCCCGCCGCCGCGCGCCGGATCGCGCTCGCGGCGCAGGGCTTCGGCCGCGGGCGCCCGGACGCGGTCGGCACCCGCCAGCTCAACCTCCTGCTCGAGCGCATCGGGCTGCTGCAGCTCGACTCCGTCAACGTGCTCGAGCGCAGCCACTACCTGCCCGTGTTCGCGCGGCTGGGCGCCTACGACAAGGCGCTCCTCGACCGGCTGACGTTCGCGAGGAGGGGCCCGTACCGCGAGTACTGGGCGCACGAGGCCGCGCTCATCCCGCTCGATGACTGGCCGCTGTTCCGGTTCCGCATGCAGGACTTCCGCGACTACTACGCCCGCACCGCCGACCCGTGGCTCGCCGCCCACGCCGACACGCTCGCGTGGCTGCGGTCGGAGCTCGCCGAGAAGGGACCGCTGCCTGCGTCGAAGATCGAGCGCGACGCCGCCGCGCCCCGACGCGGCAGCTGGTGGGAGTGGGACGAGGTGAAGCGCGGTCTCGAGCGCATGTTCCGCGTCGGCGACGTCGTCTCGGCGGGGCGCTCGGGCTTCGAGCGCACCTACGCCCTCCCCGAGCACGTCATGCCGGAGGGCCTCTGGGAGCGCGAGGTGCCGCGCGAGGAGGCCGTTCACCAGCTCATGGAGCGCGCGGCACGCGCCCACGGCATCGGCACGCTCTCCGACCTCGCCGACTACTACCGCCTCAAGACGGTCGACGCGAAGCCCGCCCTCGAGCGACTCGTCGACGAGGGCGTCGTGCGCCGCGTCGAGGTGCCGGGCTGGAAGAAGGCGGCATTCCTGCACCGCGACGCCCGCATCCCGCGGCGCATCGAGGCCACGGCCCTGCTCAGCCCCTTCGACCCCGTCGTGTGGGAGCGCGAGCGGGCGCTGCGCATGTTCGGCTTCCACTACCGCATCGAGATCTACACGCCCGCGCCCAAGCGCGTGTACGGGTACTACACGCTGCCCGTGCTCGTCGATGAGGCGCTCGTCGGCCGCATCGACCTCAAGAACGATCGCAAGCGCGGCGTGCTGCGCGTGCAGTCGGCGTGGCGCGAGGAGGGCGTGACGGATGCCGTGGCCGAGCGCATCGTGCCGGCCCTGCGAGAGCTCGCGGCGTGGCAGGGGCTGGGCGAACTCGAGGTCGTCGACCGCGGCGACCTCGCACGTGCGGTGGCGGCGGAAGCTCAGGCGCCCCTCGTCGACCAGCCGATCTCGGTCACGACCGGGTAGTGGTCCGAGGGCGGCAGGCCGCCCGGCTCGTCGCGCACGATCCACGTGCGGTGCGCCCGCGCGCCCAGGTAGCCGGGCGTGTAGAGGATGTGGTCGATGTGCCGGTCGTACTGGTCGACGGCCTCGGCGGGCGCGAAGCGGTTGGTCGAGCTGAGCGTGCGCGGGTCGGTGTCGTGCTCGGCGGCGTCCCACGCGTCGAGCAGCAGCAGCCCCTTGAGCGGCTGCTGCGTGCGGTCGTAGTTGAGGTCGGCGAGCAGGATGCTCGGGAGGGCGCGCGTGGAGGCGTCCTCGCGCACGAGCCGCTGCAGGTAGTTCACCTGCAGGGTCGTCTCGACGACGCGGTCGGGCTCCCAGCTCGTCGCACCCACGACGACGCGCAGCGGGCCCTCCGGATGCGCGACGCGCGCGAGCAGCGCCGCGTTCTCCCGCCCGTCGCTCGGCAGGCTCGCTCGCAGTACGCGCGTGATCGGCCAGCGGCTGACGAGCCCGAGGCCCATCGTGACGCCCTCCTGCTCGGCGTACTCGGCGGGGTCGGGCACGGGCGGGAGGCCGACGGGTACGAAGGCGGCGTGGAACCCGAGCGCCTCCGCGATGACGTCGGCCTGCGTGCGGCCCTCCTCGCCCCAGCACTCCTGGATGCCGAGCAGGTCGGGTTGCTGCTCCTCCACGAGCTGCAGGATGCCGGGCTCGCGTTCGGCCCAATTGCCGCCGAAGCGCCACCAGGTGTTCCAGGTCATCGCGCGGAGTGTTCCCACCTCTGGCACGCTACGCCCGCCGGCGCGCGACCTGAACCCCTTGCGGCGGCGCGGATGCCGTGCTCTGCGAGGGCGGGCGCGGCGGGCTAGAAGCGGTCCGCGCTGCCGAGCAGCCGCGAGATGCGGTCGTCGATCGGCGGATGCGTCGCGAACAGCCGCTGCATGAAGCCCGGCTTGTTGGGGTCGGAGATCCACAGGTGCGACATCGAGGAGTTCGTGCGCGCGACGGGACGTCCGTAGACCTTGAGCTTCTCGAGGGCGCGGGCGAGCGCCTCCGGGTGCCGCGTCGTGAGCGCGCCCGTGGCATCCGCGAGGTACTCCCGCTGACGCGACACCGCCGCCTGGACGACAGCCGCCAAGAGGGGCGCGATGATGACGGCGACGAGGCCGATGACGAGCATGACGATCGCGGCGGGGCCGCTGTTGTTGTTGGAGCGCCCGCGCCCGCCGAAGATCGTGACGCGCAGGGCGATGTCGGCGAGCAGACCGATCGCGACGACGAGGCCGAAGACGATGAGCGAGACGCGGATGTCGTAGTTCTTGACGTGCCCGAGCTCGTGCGCCATCACGCCCTGGAGCTCGGCGTCATCCATGATCTGCAGGAGGCCGGTCGTCGCGGCCACGACCGCGTGCTCCGGGTCGCGGCCCGTCGCGAATGCGTTGGGCGCCGGGTCGTCGATGACGTAGACCTTCGGCATCGGCAGGCCCTCGGTGATCGCGAGGTTCTCGACGACGCGGTAGAGCCGCGGGTTGTCCCACTTCGAGATCTCGACCGCGCCCGTGAGCGCGAGCGTCTCGCTCGTCGCCGCGAAGTACTGGATGACGGCGTAGACCGCAGCCCCGACGAGGGTCAGCCCCGCGATCCACCAGTTGTCGGTGATCCACGCCGTGAGCGCGCCGAGGGCGCCGATGATCACGATGAAGATCGCGATGATCAGCACGGTGTTGCGCTTGTTCGCGGCGATGGCGGAGTACATGGGGGTTTCCGGGTTACTTGAGGCGATCGAGGAGCGCGCCGCGCAGCGGCACGCGTCTCGAGATCACCGAATCAGAATTGCACGCGCGGCGGCTCGGCGATGGCTGCGGCATCCGCGACCTCGAAGAACTCGCGCTCGGTGAAGCCGAGCCCGCGCACGAAGAGGGTGTTCGGGAACAGCTTGATGCGCGTGTTGAGCTCGCGCACGCCGCCGTTGTAGAAGCGGCGCGAGGCCTGGATCTTGTCCTCGGTGTCGACGAGCTCGCCCTGCAGCTGCAGGAAGTTCTGGTTCGCCTGCAGCTGCGGGTAGGCCTCGGCGACGGCGAAGATCGACTTGAGGGCGTTCTGGAACAGGCCCTCCGCCTGCGCCGCCTCGGCGGGTGTCGAGGCGTTGACGGTCGCGGCGCGGGCGGCAGTCACCTGCTCGAACACGCCCTTCTCGTGGGCCGCGTAGCCCTTGACCGTCTCGATGAGGTTCGGGATGAGGTCGGCGCGCCGCTTGAGCTGCACCGTGATGTCGCTCCACGCCTCGTCGACGCGCACGTTGAGCTTCACGAGTCCGTTGTAGGTCGACCAGAGGTAGATGCCTGCGATCACGACGACGAGGACGACGAGACCGATGACGACGAGCGCGATGGGGTCCATATCCGCATCCTACGGCGAGGCGGCATCCGCCCACCCGCCCGTTCGCTGTGGGCAAGCGGCCCTTCGCCGCGGCTCTACGCCCCCAGCACGCGGTCGAGGTAGGCGTTGCGGAAGGTGCGGTCGGGGTCGAGCCGGTCGCGCACCTTGAGGAAGTCGCCGAACCGCGGGTAGCGCTCCGCGAAGATCGACGCGTCGAGGTAGTGCATCTTGCCCCAGTGCGGCCGTCCGCCGTGCGCGAGGAAGATCTGCTCCGCGGCGCGGAAGTACTCCTCCGGGTCGTCGCGCAGGTAGCGGTGCACGGCGATGTAGCCCGACTCGCGCCCGTGCGCGGTCGAGAGCCAGTTCTCGTCGGGTGCGGCGGCACGCACCTCGACGGGGAACGAGATGCGCCATCCGGATGCGTCGATCATCGCGCGCAGCTCGTGCAGCGCCGCGGGGATCTCGTCGAGCGGCAGCGCGTACTCCATCTCGCGGAAGCGCACGCGACGCGGGGCCGTGAACACCTCGTAGGAGTAGTCGGTGTACTCGCGGTCGCCGTAGACCCTCGTGGCGAGGCGGTTGATCGAGGGGGTGATCTTCGGCGCCAGGTGGCCGACGTTGCACATCGCGGCGAGCGCGCCGTTCGACATGACCTCCTCCTCGATCCAGTTCGCGAAGCCGCCCACGGGGGCGCGGCCTGCGTCGAGCGGCAACCGCGTGTTGGTCTTCGTCATCACGCGATCGGTGTGCGGCCACCAGTAGAGCTCGAAGTGGTCGGCGGCCTCGACGCGCGCACGGAACTCGTCGATGACCTCGAAGGGCTCGGGATGCTCCACCGCCTTGAGCAGGTACGCGGGCACGCACTGGATCTCGAGCTCGACGAGGACGCCGAGCGCACCGAGGCCCAGGCGCACGGCGGGGAGCAGCTCGGCGTTCTCGCGCTCGTTGACGCGCAGGATCGAGCCGTCGCCCGTCACGAGCACGGCGCCCGTGATGGTCGTCGCGAGGCCGCCGAACGCGAGCCCCGTGCCGTGGGTGCCCGTCGACGTGGCGCCCGCGATCGACTGGCGATCGATGTCGCCCATGTTCTGCAGCGCGAGGCCCCACGGCGCGAGCAGCTCGGGCAGCTGGTAGAGGCGCGTGCCCGCGGCGAGCGTCACCCGGCCGGTCTCCGAGTTCGCCGTGACGACCCCCTGCAGTCGGTCGAGGTCGACGAGGATGCCGTCGGTCGCGGCGATCGCCGTGAAGCTGTGGCCCGCCCCGACGGTCTTGACCGGCATCCCGCGCTCACGCGCCGTGCGCACGACCGCCTGCACCTCGGCGACGGTCGACGGCGAGGCGCGGAACGCGGGGCGCGACGCCTCGGACCGGCCCCAGTTGCGCCACGCGCCGGACGCGCGCAGCGGGGCCTGCGTCGTGCGGCCCTCCGTCGTCGCCGTCACAGGAACACCTTCCCTTCGCCGCGGTACGTCGGGATCCGGTCGAGGATGCGGCCGTCCTCCACCAGCAGGAACTCGTTCAGGTGCTCGGAGAGCTCGCCCGCCTTGACGTGGCGGAAGAACACGCGGTCGCCGATCTTGAGGTCGGCGGCCGCGGGTCCCGTGACGGGCGTCTGCACCTCGCCGGCCTCCTCGCGCGGCAGGTACTTGAGCCCCTCGGGCCACGCGGGCCGCGGCAGTCGGTCCTGTCCGGGCGGGCCGGATGCGATCCATCCGCCGCCCAGCACGGTCGCGATGTCGGCGGTGGGCCGCCGCACGACGCTCAGCGCGAAGGACGCCGCGGGCGCGGGCTGGAAGTGCTCGTAGCCGTCGAAGAGCAGCGGCCCGAAGAGGCCGGAACCGGCCGCGATCTCGGTGACCGAGGTGTCGTCGTGGGTCGACTCGAGCGAGCCCGTGCCGCCGCCGTTGACGAACTCGAGGTCGACGATCTTGCGCACCTCGGCGACGGCGGCTCCGCGGCGCTCGCGCAGCTCGGCCGCCGACGCCTTCTGCATGGCGCGCACAGCGACATTCGACATGCCCTGGTTGCCGACGCCCGCGATCTGCGCCTCGTAGGCCATCATCCCCACGAGCGAGAAGCCCTTGCGCTTGACGATCGCGGCGGCGAGCGAGGCGGCCTCGGCGACCTCGTGCACGGGCGAGCGACGCACGCCCACGTGGCCGAGCACGGGGTTGCGGTACGAGGCGTCGAGCTCGAGGCACACGCGGATGGTGGCGCGCTGGTCGGGCGGCGCGATGCGGTCGACGAGGTCGAGGTGCTTGAGCGAGTCGACCATGAGGGTCACGCGCGAGGCGAGCTGCTCATCCGCTGCGAGGCGTGCGATCGCGAGGCTGTCGGCCGTCGGGTAGCCGACCACGACGTCGTCGTGCGTCTCGGCGAGCCACAGCGCCTCGGGCAGCGTGTAGGCGAGGATGCCGCGATACCCCGGCAGGGCGAGCACGGCATCCAGCACCCCGCGCACGCGCACCGACTTGCTCGCGACGCGGATGGGCGTGCCCTGGGCGCGCGCGAGCATGTCGTGCGCGTTCGCGGCGAGCGCCTCGACCGAGATCACGCCGTACGGCGGCTCGATGCCGTCGGTCGCGGCGGCGAGCTTCGGCCACCACTCGGCCGGGGTCTGCCACGGCCGGTCGGTGCGGGGTTCGAGCGCGAGGGTCACGGGGCTGCTCCTGGACTACTTGACGTCGCGCACGAGCGAGACGACGACGGCGCCGAGGATCGCGGCGAGCGCCGACAGCATGAACACGCCGCGGAAGCCGTCGAACGACGCGACGACGAGGGCGCCCAGCAGCGGGGCCAGGGCTTGCGGCACCTGGAACGCGATGTTCATGATGCCGAGGTCCTTGCCGCGGTCGTGCGGGTCGGGCAGCACCTGGGTGGCGAGGGCCTGGTCGACCGCGAGGAACGCGCCGTAGCCGAGGCCGAGGAGGCCTCCGGCGACGAAGGTGGCCTCGTAGCTCGGCGCGAACACGAGCACGAACGCCGCGATCGCCTGGGCGAGCGAGCCCCAGATGACGAAGACCTTGCGGCGGGCGAGGCGGTCAGACAGGTAGCCGACGGCGAGGGCCGAGATCACGACGCAGATGAGGTAGACGACGATGAGCGGCAGGAGCGCGTCATCCGCCTTGTCGATGCCGATGTCGAGGCCGAACGCGAGGTAGTAGAGCAGCAGGCCCGTGCCGAGTGCGTTGCCCGTGTTGACGAGCACGCGGCTCACGAGCGTCCACGCGAAGTCGGGGTGCTTGCGCGGGGAGATCCAGAGACCGCGCACGAGGGCGGCGCCCGAGAACTCCGGACGCTGCTCGCGCGTGATCGGGATCTCCTTCGTGACGAGCACGACCGGCACGACGAGGATGAGCAGGCCGACCGCCATCGTGAGGTAGCCGGGCAGCATCTCCGACTGGAACAACTCGGTGATGATGAGCACGCCGAGGATGATGCCGACGGCCTGCGGGGCCGACATCCAGCCCGACACGAAGCCGCGCTGGCGCACCGGCACGAGGTCGGAGATGAGCGCCGTGAGGGCGGAGGCGAGCACGCAGAAGCCGACGATCGCGAGCGACCACAGAACCGCCACGGCGACGATGTCGGATGCGACGCCGAGGCCCGTGAGCGCGAGGGCGAAGAGCACAGCGCCGCCGATGATCCACGGGCGACGGCGGCCGAGCCGCGAGGTCGTGCGGTCGGAGAGGAAGCCCGTGACGGGGAACGCGACGATCGCGCACGCACCCGCGATGCCCGAGATCGTGCCGAAGGCGAGCACCGCAGGGATCCACTCCTCGGCGCCGACGCCGATGCCCGTGCCCTCGGCGACCTGCAGCGGCAGCAGCACCTGGAACGGGCCGAGCTGCGCCATCCACACGCCGAGCCAGGCGGCGGCGAAGGCGGTGATCCAGCGTCCGGTGACCGCGCGCTGCGGTTCGGCGAACGCGGCCGGCGCACCGGTGGTGGTGTACTGCGGTGTCGTCATGGCGGCTCCCGGGATTCGTGGTGGAGATCAGGCGGACGGGGCGGATGTGGCTGCGGATGCGGATGCGGGCTCCGCGAACGGCGCGAGGGCTCTCGCGGCGAGGTCGATGGTGCGCTCGGCGGCGACGTCGTCGCGGTCGGCGAGCCAGCCGAGCGTCACGCCGTCGGTGATCGTGACGACGAGGCGCGCGAGCTCGGCGACGGGCACGGTCCAGCGGATGCCGAGATGGGCCTCGGCGGCGCTCAGGATCTGGGCCGCGAGGCCGTGGTAGCGCGCGTACTGCTCGGGCGGCAGGTCGGAGAGGTCGGGCGTGCGCAGCGCGTACTGCGTGAGCTCGAACATGGCCTGCTCGCGCCCGGGTGCCGCGCGCACGTGGTCGAGGTAGGCGGTGAGGGTGCGGCGGATGGCGTCGGCCGGGTCGACCGCGTCGGCGAGCAGGGCCGCGAGCGCGGCATCCCCCTCCCCCTCGACGACGAGCTCGACGACGTCGCGCAGCAGCTCGTCGCGCGACGGGACGGCGTAGTGGAAGCTGCCGAGCGGCATCCCCGCCTCGGCCACGATCGCGCGCGTCGTGGCGGCGTGCACCCCGTCGCGTTCGACGACGACGAGTGCCGCGCGGGCGAGCGCCGCCCGACGTTCGGATGCCGACATCCGTGCCACGCGCGCCCCCTCTCCCCTGCGAGCCCGAAGTTGGTCAAGTGTCCCAGACACGCGACCAGGACACCAATCCCCCCGTTGTGGTGCGGGCGCGCGCACCCGGTGCTCGAGGAGCGCCGACCCCCAGGTGGTCGAGGAGCGCCGCGCAGCGCCCCACCCCAGGTGGTCGAGGAGCGCCGCGCAGCGACGCGTCTCGAGACCACCGAACCGGCAGTAACGCCCCCTCAACCCCCACAGGACGGGTCGAAACTGCCGTCACACCCCCGCCCGGGCAGAATGAACCCACGCCCTCGTAGCCCAATCGGCAGAGGCAGGCGACTTAAAATCGCCTCAGTCTGGGTTCGAATCCCAGCGAGGGCACGCGGAGCGTGTGGCCTACTTTCCTTTATTTCCGGGGCAGAGCGACCACGGGAGCCCCCTCGCCCCCACCGAGCCCCCACATTTCCCCCACAGCTGCAGCGGAGCGCGGTCGAGCGCCTCGGCGACGGTGTCCTGGTCGCTCTCGAAGAGGTCGGCGTAGGTGTCGAGCGTCATGGCCGCGGATTTGTGCCCCAGCATCCGCTGCACGGCCTTGACGTTCGCGCCCGCGGAGATTGCGAGCGAAGCGGAGGTGTGCCGCAGGTCGTGGAGGGTGAGCGTCGGGAAGGTGGGGTCGATCTCCTTGGCCGCGGCGATCGCGCGGACGTACCAGCCGCCGTTGCTGGTGGGACGTCGCAGGTGGTTCGTCCCGTTTCCGAAGTTGCCATGGCGATGACCCAGCTCCACCCGATGTACCGGTGAGGACGGTCGCCTCTCTTCCGCCGGAGGAGTTGTACGGCCCCCAGCAGGAGTGCGTACGACACCGTGATGGCGTGGATGAGGATCAGCGGGTCCCAACGTTCGAGCATGGCGCGAGGTTACTGAGCCACGGCCGCGTGACGGCGGTGGCGGAGGGGAGCGGCGGTGAGCATGTCAACCTTTCGGTCGGTGCGGCGCGGTTGAGTACCGAACCTGGCGAGGCGAGGTGGTGGGAGCGGCGTCAGACCGAGCGGCCGGCGCGGGTCATCGCGTCGGCGAACCCGTCGAGGAGCAGCTCGAGACCGTATTCGAATTCGGCCGCGTCATCCTGCGTGAAAAGGATGGGGCTGACTTCGGTGACAAGCGGAAGCAGTTTGCCCGTCGTCGGTGTGTCGATGGTGTCCCGACTGTCCGAGGTGACGGCACGTGCGTCGGGTGCGAAGTACCCGCCGAGTTCGATGTCGATGGTGCCGAGAGAGTACGCGGCGAGAGCGCGGTAGCAGCGGGCGGTGCTGAGTTCGTCGAAGCCTGCGCGGCGGAAGCTGCGGAAACCTGCTTCGACGAAAGCCAGCGCGTCGGGGGTGTGCGGAGGAAAGCGATTGATGAGCCGCGCAGCGTTCGGGTGACGCATCGCCACGTGCCGCACGGACCGCATGATGAAGCGCATTGCGTCACGCCAGTGCACCTCCTCGGGCGGAGTCTCCACCTCCGCCATGAGAAGCTGCGCGACTCCGTCCAGCAGCGCCTCGCGGTCGGGGAAGTAGGTGTAGAGACCCATTGGCGAAGAGCCGAGATGCTGTGCCAACTTCCGCATCGTCAGCGCGTCGATGCCCTCGGCGTCGATGACGTCCAGTGCCGCTTGCGCGATGGCCCGCTGTGAGAGCTTTTCTGCCATTGTCTGTACCTCCTGCTTGACAGCGTACATCGTACGCTCCAGTATGTACCTCGTATCCGTACAACGTACGGGCCTACCGGAACAGCGTAAGGAGAGGTCACCATGGTGGAAATCAGGGAAGCTACCCCCGTCGACGCCTCAGTGCTCGACGAGATGGTGCGTGAACTCGCGGCGCACGAGGACTCGCTCGAGCACGTGCATGTGGACGCCGATGCGTGGCGGCGCCTTCTCGTACGGCCGGACGTGACCGTGCTGATCGCGGAATCCGACGGGGCCGTGATCGGGTTCACCTCGACGGTGCGCCGCTTGCACCTGTGGAGCGGGGGCGACCTGCTGGCGCTGGACGACCTCTACGTCCGCCCCGAGCACCGCGACAAGGGAGTCGGCGGCGCGCTGATGTCCGCGGTCGCCCGGCTCGCCGCCCGCGATGGCCTCTCCGTCATCTGGGGAGTGCGCTTGGACAACCACTCCGGGCAGCGGTTCTACGCCCGCCTCGGCGCCACCCTCAACACCAAGATGACCGCCAGCTGGACACCCGACAGCTACCGCCGCCATCTCACCACGACCGCCCGCTGATCAGAAACGACGAAGCCATGACGTTCCAGCACGCCATCGAGGCCACCGGCCTCGTCAAGACCTACGGCACGGGACCCACCGCGGTCCGCGCCCTCGACCACGCGTCCCTCAGCATCGGCCGCGGTCGATTCACCGCCATCATGGGCCCGTCCGGCTCCGGCAAGTCCACTCTCATGCACGCCATGGCGGGACTCGACACCGTCGACGCCGGCAGCATCCGGCTCGGCGACCTTGAACTGGTCGGGCTGAGCGAGAAGAAGCGGACGCTGTTGCGCCGCACTCGCATCGGCTTCATCTTCCAGTCGTACAACCTCATACCCGCTCTCACCGCCAAGGAGAACATCGAGCTGCCCCTGCGCCTAGCCGGTAAGAAAGCCGACAGCGGTTGGTTGCTTGAGCTCGCCACCACCCTCGGGATCGCCGACCGGCTCACCCATCGCCCTTCCGAGCTGTCCGGGGGACAGCAGCAGCGCGTCGCCGTGGCCCGCGCCCTCGCTGCCCGCCCCGAGGTCGTCTTCGCCGATGAACCCACCGGTGCGCTGGACTCCCGCGCCAGCACGGCGCTGCTGACCTTCCTCCGTCGTGCCGCGCACGACCTGGGGCAGACCATCGTCATGGTCACCCACGATCCGGTCGCCGCCGGCTACGCCGACAGGGTGGACTTCCTCTCGGACGGGCGGGTCGTGGACGGATTCGACAGCCCGACTGCCGCGTCCGTGCTCGACCGGATGGCTCGGTTCGACATGGAGCGCGACGAGGTGTCAGCATGATTCGGTTCGCGTTCGCGCAGGTTCTCGCGCACCGGGTCCGACTGGTACTGACGGTCGTCGCCGTCATGCTCGGGGTCTCCTTCGTCTCCGGCGGCCTCGTGCTCAGCGACACCGCCCAGGAGCTGTTCGACGACCAGTTCGCCACCGCCACCGCCGGGACCGACGTGACAGTGCGCACGGCGACTGCCTTCGACTCCGGCATGGGCGTCGAGGTCGAACGCGACCCGATGCCGCCCAGCGTCCTCGCCGACGTCACCGCGCTCGACGAGGTCACCACGGCGGTGCCCGTCGCGAAGGGGACCGCCCGGCTGCAGCAGCAGGGAACGGACCTCGGCAGCTTCCAGTTGACCACCTGGGTCGACGAGCCCATCGGGTCCTACCCGCTCCTCGAGGGCAACGCGCCGAACCGACTCGGCGACGTCGTCATCGACAAGGCCGCCGCGACCACGCTCGGCCTAAGCATCGGCGACACTCTCACCGTCGCTGGGGCAGAAGCGGTGGACGCGCACATCGTCGGGCTAGCAGGGTTCGGCGACAGCGACGGACCGCCGGTCGGGTCCGTCGCGCTCACCACTCTGGCCACCGCTCAGCAGGTGCTGGCAGTGGGGGACGGGCACAGTGAGATTCTCGTCACCTCGGACCTTCCCGTCGTGGAGATCCAGAGTGTGCTGGCGAACGAGCTCGGCTCCGACATTCAGGTCGCCACTGCCCAGGACCTCGCCGCCGCGGGCGCTGAACAGGCCGCCTCCAACCTGGAAATGCTGCAGATCGTGCTGGTTGCGATGAGCGTGGCCGCCCTCATCATCGGCGCCTTCCTCATCGCCAACACCTTCAGCATCGTCATCTCCCAGCGAACCCGCGAGCTCGCCATCGTCCGGGCCGCCGGTGCTACCGGAAAGCAGGTGCTCGCCTCCGTGCTGGTGGAGGCCCTCATCGTCGGAGCGGTCGCCTCCGCCGCAGGCGTCGCCCTCGGAATCGTCAGCACCTACGGCCTACGCGCCCTCGCCCGTACCTTCGACGTGAGCATCCCAGACGGCGACCTCATGATCCTGCCTCGGACCATCATCATCGCGGTCGCAGTCGGCGTGGCCGTCACCGTGGTCGCCGCGATTGGGCCCGCCCGACGGGCCGCTGCGGTCTCACCGCTGGCGGCGATGCGCGCGAGCGCCGCCGAGGCGCGAGGTGTCGGGCGCTCCCGCAGCATCGCGGGAGCAGCCCTGCTGGCGGTCGGGGCAGCCGGTTCGGCTGCACCCTCCTTCGGCGCCCCGATGCTCCTGTTGGGTGCAGGGCTCGTGCTCGCACTCGTCGGCGTCGTCATGGTCGCTCCGCTCGCACTGCGCCCCGTGGTCGCACTGGTCGGGCGCGCCGGCGCTCGCACGGTCCCCGGACAGCTGGCGCGCGACGCCGCCCTGCTCGCGCCGCGCCGCACCGCCGCAACGGTCATGGCTCTGGCGTTCGGACTTGCCCTGATGGTGTTCGTGTCAATCGTCGGCGACTCCGTGAAGACAGCGACCGGTGCGCAGTACCGCGAAGTCATCTCCGCCGACGTCGTCATCGAAAGCGCCGGCCAGGAGATGCTCGGCGGCGTGCACTCGGCCGTGTACGACGAGGTCGTGGAGATCGCCGAAGTCGGCGACGCGACACGGCTGAAATACGGGCACTGGAAGGACGGCAAGACAACCAGCGCGCTTACCGGCCTCGACCCTGACGCCATCTTCACGGTCGCTCGCATCCAGATGGTGGACGGGGACATCGCGGACCTCAACGACGGCGGCGTGGTCATCGCCGAACGAGTCGCCACGGACCGGGACCTCACCGTGGGCGACCAGCTTCCGATGACGTTCGCTCGCACCGGCGAGCAGCGGCTCCCCATCGTGGGAATCATCAAAGACAGGCCGGCGCAAGCCCTTCAGACGGACTACTTCGTCTCCCTCGACACCTACGCCGCGCTCTTCACCGAAGACATGGACGCCAGCATCTTCGTGCTCGCCGGTGACGAGACCACCCCCGCAGAGCTCACCACGGCGCTGCAGGCGGCATTGGAAGGCCACCCGACGGTGCAGGTGCGCGACCAGGCCGCCGTCATCGCTGGCCGCACGCAGACCGTGGACCAGATCCTCGGCCTGGTGACAGTGCTTCTCGCTTTCGCCATGGTCATCGCCGTACTCGGCATCGCGAACACCCTCGCCCTGTCGATCCTGGAACGCACTCGAGAGATCGGCCTGCTCCGCTCCATGGGAATGTCCCGCGGATCGGTCGCGCTGATGGTGCAGGCCGAAGCCGTCATCGTAGCCGTCGCTGCGGTCGTGACCGGTCTCGTGCTGGGTGTCGCCGGAAGCTTCGCGGCGGTTGGTGCGCTGTCCACCATCGCTCCGCTCAGCATCATGATCCCCGTGCCGCAGCTGTTCGTCATCGCCGGGATCGTGGCGGTAGCGGGGCTGCTGGCTGGCCTGGCCCCTGCCCGGCGGGCGGCCGGGCTCCCCGTCCTGGAGGCCCTCGCTCATGCGTGAACGAACCCGCCTGTACGTGCTCATCGCGGCGCAATTCGTGGTCATGCTCGACACCGCCGTCCTCAACGTCGCGCTGCCGACCATCGGGAGGGCGCTGTCGATGGACCCCGTGGCCACAGCATGGCTGCTGAACGCGTACTTCCTCGTGTTCGGCGGGTGCCTGCTTGTCGCAGGCCGCGCCGCCGACGTCTTTGGCCGACGCCGCATGTTCCTCATCGGCGCCGCACTCATGGTCGCCGGAGCGGCAATCGGGCTCACCAGCTCGACTGCGGCCACCCTCATCGCCGCCCGCCTGGTGCAGGCGCCGGGCGCCGCGGCGCTCAGCCCGGCGGCGATGTCGATGATCCTTGCGTCCACTGACGGGCAGGCTCGGGCGCGCGCCATGAGCGCGTGGGGTGCCGCATCGACGGTGGGCGGAGCGACTGGCGTCGCGGTGGGCGGTCTGGTCACCGCGGCGCTAGGGTGGCCGGCCATCTTCGGGCTCACCGGGGGTGTGGCCGCGCTGGTCCTCGCTTTCGGGTTCTGGCTCCTTCCCGCCGGCGGACCCGGACCGCGGCGGCCATTCGACGGTCCGGGCGCCACGCTGGTGACCGCTGCGGCGTTCGCCATCGCGTTCGCCGTGCTCTCCGTCCCGCAACAGGGCTGGCTGTCCGCCCCGGTCCTCACCGCGGCGGTGTGCTCGGTGATCCTGGTCGGGCTGCTCGTCATCCGCGAACGCCGTGCCCCGGACCCGCTGTTCCCCGGCACGGTGATGGGAAGCGCCCGCGTGGCGGTGACGCTGGTCGTGAACCTGCTGGGTGGTGCCGCGCGGATTGCATCGTTCGTGCTGGTGGCGTTCCTCCTGCAGCGCGTCCTGCGCATGGAGCCGGGCCCGGCGGGGATGGCGATGCTTCCCAGTTCGCTCATCGGGTTCGCTGTCAGCGTCGCCGTGTTGCCGAAGTTGCTTGCTCGATTCGGGCCGGAACGTGTCGTCACCGCCGGCTGCGTCTCCCTTACCGCCGCACACCTCATCTTCGCCGCAGCCGCTCCCGGCAGCTCGTATGCCGTGCAGGTGCTGCCTGGGCTCGCCCTGGCCGCGGCTGGCGTGGCGCTGAGCTTCACACCCACCACGCTGATCCTTGCCCGCGAGGTCAGTCGCCGCGACGCCGGCGTGGGCTCGGGACTGGCGTCGGCCAGCGCCCAGCTCGGTGGGATGTTCGGTATCGCGGTGTTCGGCGCGGTTGACGCCGCCGCCACAGCAACGACGGGCTCTGCCGCCGGCGTGTCCGCTGCGTTCATCGTCGCCGCGGCTTTCGCCGCTGGTGCCGGTGTCCTGATGGTGGTCCAGCTGCGGTGGGACCGGCGGGCCATCCGCGTCGAACATGAAATCCCGGCGAGCCTGTTGGATCGTCCGGCTCGTCAGGCGGCCGCGCAATGAGCGACACGAACGGTGCCGTGCCGCACGTGCGACGAGTCGGCAGCGACGATCTGGCGACCATCGCGGACACCCTGGCCGCGGCGTTCATCGACTACCCGTGGACACGATGGACCGTCCCGGGCTCCGAACACGACCTGCCACGGCTCCGGAGGTTGCAGGAGGCCTATCTCACCGCCTTCGCGCTCCCGTACGGCGCCATCTGGGCGACCTTGGACCTGAAATCGGTAGCAGTGTTCGTGCGCAACCCGGCAGCTACACCCGAGACGGCGGACTGGGACCGCATCACCTTCCTGCACGGCAGCGACGGCATCGCACGCGTTGAGCAGCACGAGCAGGCCGCCGCACCGCTCCGCCCTCATCACGACTGGACTCTGGCGACCGTCGGCACCCATCCCGACTACCAGGGCCGCGGATACGGTGCAGCCGTCATCACCGCAGGGCTTGCCGACCTCGACGCACATGGCGGAACCTGCCTTCTCGAGACCTCCACCGACGACAACATCCGTCTCTACCAGCGCCTCGGCTTCCAAACGGTCACCACGGTGGCCGCTCTCGCGGGCAGCCCGCCGGTCACGATCATGCTCCGGCGCCGCAGCGGACCGGCATCATGAGCACGCCCGTCGTCCAAGCCGCGCTCAGAAGGGCGACGGAGTGGGAACGTCTCGCGCTATCGGAGATCGGGGACGGTCAGGCCGTCGCAGCGTTCGCCATCCCACCCACGTACCTGCTGGAAGCGGTGCGCTCCGTAGACGAGGCGGAATCCGCTCGTCTGCGGCGGGAAATGCGCGAGCGTTCGGACTCGCCCAGCGCACTTCTCACGGACCGGTTCGTTCGGTGGCTGCTGCGCCGGAACCAATTCCTGCCGCTCGACCCCCGCACGCGCCGACGGATCCAGGACACCTACGACCGGGGCTTCCTACGCGCACTGCGGCTCCACGAGCATGCGACCCGGCGCGACCTCGCCGGCCTGATCGAGGACCACGGCAACGCGCTCCGGTCGCTGGTTACCGATATCACCGGCGGAGCGCCGCGGGACGTCGTCTCCGGCGAATACAGCCCCGCCACGCAACTGGCCGTGCTCGGACTCACCATGGCTTCCGTCCGTGGCCCGGTCCTCGACATCGGCAGCGGTGAACATGCCCTCCTGGTCCACCACCTGCGGTCAGCGGGAGTGGAAGCGCACGGCATCGACCACCTCGCGGACGGCGCGATGCAGGCGGACTGGCTCACCTTCGATCCCGGACGCAACCGGTGGGCGACGATCACCGCGCACCACTCCTTCACCCTGCATTTCCGCCACCACCATCACCGCGCGGACGCCGGCGACACCGCATCGGCGTATGCCGAGGCCTTCATGCGATACCTGTTCGCACTCGAAGTTGGGGGCACTTTCGCGTACGCGCCAGCCGTCCCCTTCTTTGAAGCGCTCCTTCCTCCCGACCGCTGGCTGGCCCGGCCAACCGCCCGGATCCTCAACGGTGTGACGACCACCTCAACGCAGATCACCCGGAGGTACTGATGAACTCGCCCGATCTCGTCTCTTTCATGCCCGCCCGTGCTGCCGCGCCCGACGGCTACCGGGGCGCGCTGGACGCCTACATCGCAGGAACCAACACACACGACTTCGACCACGTCCGCCCGCTGCTCCACCCGGATGTCGTCTTCCGATTCAGCGACACCGACTGCACCACGCTGCTCGCCGCCCAGCACTATTTCGAGAACACCTGGTCGGTCGTCCAAGACGAGCACTACGAAGCAGTCGACGTCGCGTGGCGGGTTCCGACTCCGACAACCGCCATCGCGTCCTACACCTACCGATGGGCGGGAGTCATCGACGGCGAACGCCGGAGCGGCAGCGGACGCGCCACGAACGTCTTCGTCACCGGTACCGACGGCCGCTGGGTGCTCGCACACGAACACCTCAGCCCAGCCCCTTGACGACTCCTTCTCGAAGGTCGCGCCCGGTTCTGCAGCAGCTAGACGCCTGATGCGGGGCGACGCTCTGGCGTCGGTACCGGTGCACGCACGCCGAGCTGCGCCCACGCGTCGGCGAGCATCCGCACGCCCTGCTCGAGCTCCTCGGGCGGGCTGGTCATGGGCAGGCGGAGGAAGCGCTCGAGGGAGCCGTCGATGGAGAACTTCGGGCCGGGCACGAGCGACATCGTCGGTGGCCACTATTGGCATACGACGGAGTCGTACAACGCGGGAGACACCGCCCGAATACGGGCATTGTTGGAGTACATCGCCGCGTCAGAGTGCGTCTCTCTGGTGGCCGTGCAAACGGACGTCATCAACGGCGATCTGGAGCACGCCCGGAGAGAGTGCCTCGCCGGCCTCTTGGCCGCCCTTTCGCAAGCCGGCGTGCGGCTAGTGGTACTCGAGCGAAGGCGAACTCAAGCGGAGCGCAACGCAGATTCGGCGCTTATACGACGGCTCGTGGTCAGCCAGCGAGCCGGACGCGTCGAGGCGGTCCAGGCAACCCCTTCCGCCGAGGAGTTACTCTGGGCACCCGACGTCGTGGGCTGGGCGATGCGCCGTGACCTCGCTACCGGCGATCCGGTGTGGTTCGATACCGTCGAGTCGTGCGTTCAGGTTGTGCACGCCTGCGACGGGTTTCGCCTTAACGCGAAGAGGCCGGATCATGCCGCAGCAGTTGATTCCGGCCCCGACGAATCCACCGTCCTTGCGGATAGGGGGAAGCGACGTTCTTCGCGTTCAAGTGTGCCACTCAAGCGCGACCCATCGCAACGCCTCTCGGCCTTTCTCAGTGAGCTCTCACATGCGACGTCACGTGAGACATATGCGGCGACTCGCGCATGGATTCTCGAGGAGTTCCCGCCGTAGTGCAGCAGGTGAGCTACTTCACTTTCGCGACGAGCGCGATGACCGCGGCGCCGATGGCGGTGAGGAAGCCGGCGAGCAGGAAGAGCCCGGAGAAGCCGCCGACCGCGGCGACGATGAGGGCACCGAGGAGCGGCGCCATCGCGACCGGCACCTGGTAGGCGACGTTCATGATGCCGAGGTCCTTGGCGCGGTGGTGCGCGTGCGGGATCACCTGGGTGGCGAGCGCCTGGCCCGCGGAGAGGTAGGCGCCGTAGCCGAGGCCGAGGAAGACCGCCGCGGCGAAGGTGATCGTGTAGTCGGTGAAGAAGGCGAGCACGAGCGCCGACAGAGCCTGCAGCAGCGCGCCCCAGATCACGAACACTTTGCGGCGCGCGATGCGGTCGGAGACGCGGCCGAGGATGAGCGCCGACGCGACGACGCACACGAGGTAGACGACGATGAGCGGCAGGAAGGCCTGGCGGGCCTGGTCGCCGAACTCGAGCTCGTGCGCGATGTAGTAGAGCAGCAGGCCCGTGCCGAGCGCGTTGCCGGCGTTCACGAGGAAGCCGCTCACCCAGGTCCAGGCGAAGTCGGGGTGCTTCTTGGGCGAGACCCACATGCCCGCGAGGAGCGACCCGGCGGGGCGCTGGTCGGCCGTGATGGGCGTCTCCTTGACGAACAGCATCACCGGCACGACGAGCACGACGAGCGCGACGGCGAGCACGACGTAGCCGACGGTCACCGTCGTGAACACGAGCGTGAAGAGCACGGCGCCGAGGATGATGCCGACGGCGCGGGGCGACGACAGCCACCCCGAGACCCAGCCGCGCTGGCGCACCGGCACCTGGTCGTTGATCAGCGCCGTGAGGGCGGCGACGACGGCGCTGAAGCCGACGAGCGCGAGCGCCCAGAGCACCGTGATGAGCACGAGGCCCTGCACGAAGCCGAGCGCGAGGAGCCCGACGGCGAACAGGATCGAGCCGCCGAGGATCCACGGGCGGCGGCGCCCCAGCTTCGAGGTCGTGCGGTCGGACAGGTAGCCCGCGATCGGGAACGACAGGATCATCGCGGCGCCCGCGATGCCCGACACGACGCCGAAGGCGACCACCGGGTCCGTCCAGTTCGCGGTGCCGTCGACCTCGGCTGCGACCTGCAGCGGCAGGGCGACGCGGAACGGCCCCAGCTGCCCCATCCAGACGCCGACCCAGGCGGCGGCGAAGGCGGCGATCCAGGCGCCGGTGACGGCCCGCTGGGGCTCCACGAACGGCGCGACGGACGGGGGCGTGGACACGGATGCGGCGTGCGACACGGCGACTCCTCTTCTTCGAGCAGACCTCCACTGTCGCAACATTCGAACGGCCCGTCGCCCCCCAGAGAGAGGGTGCGACGGGCCGTCCAGTAGAACGAGTGCGTTACGCCTTGGGGCGCGACGCGAAGGTCTCGAAGGCCTCGCGCGGCACGTCGCGTGCCGGGATGCCGACGAGGTCGCGCTGGAACAGGAAGTTGACGATCCAGTTGCCGAACACGCGCGCCTTGCGCTCCCACATGGGCATCGCGAAGCCGTGGTAGCCGCGGTGCATGAACCAGGCGATGAAGCCCTTGATGGCGAGCTTCTTGTACTGGTACACGCCGCGGTAGAGGCCGATGCCGGCGACCGCGCCGAGGTTCTTGTGGAAGTACTCGACGGGGGCGTCGCCGCGGATCTCCGCCACGAGGTTCTTCGCGAGCAGCTTGCCCTGACGCACGGCGTGCTGGGCGTTCGGCACGCAGAAGCCGCCGACGCCGGCACCCGTGAGGTCGGGCACGGCGGCCACGTCGCCCGCGGTCCACGCGTCCGGCACGACGTTCCCGTTCTCGTCGATGACGCGCAGGTCGGCCTGGGCCCGGATGCGGCCGCGCTCCTCGAGCGGAAGGTCGGTTCCGCGCACGACCGGGTTGGCCATGACGCCCGCCGTCCACACGATGAGGTCGGACTCGAAGGTCTCGCCCGTGGAGAGCTCGATCTTGCCGTCGACGGCGCTCACGAGCTGGGTGTCGAGGTGCACCTGGGCGCCGCGGCTGTCGAGCTCGCGGAGCACCCAGTGGCTCGTCGGCAGCGACACCTCGGGCATGATGCGGCCCATCGCCTCGATGAGGTGGAAGTGGGTGTCGTCGAAGGTGAGGGTGTCGTACGCGCCGACGAGCGAGCTCGCGAGGCTGCGCAGCTCGCCGAACACCTCGATGCCCGCGAAGCCGCCGCCGACGACGGTGACCGTGAGCAGGCGGTCGCGCTCGGGACCGGCGGGGAGGTTCGACGCCTTCGCGAAGTTGTCGGTGAGGCGGTCGCGGATCGACGCGGCCTCCTCGATCGTCTTGAGGCCGATGGCCTCGTCGGCGACGCCGGGGATCGGGAAGGTGCGCGAGACGGCGCCCGCGGTGACGACGATCGTGTCGTAGTCGACGGTCCACGGCTCGCCGACGGCGGGCGTGAGCTCGGCCGTCTTGCTGGCGTGGTCGATCTTGGTGACCTTGGCCGTGATGACCTTCGTCTTCTTGAGGTGGCGCCGGTGGGCGACGACCGCGTGGCGGGGCTCGATCGAGCCGGCGGCGACCTCGGGCAGGAACGGCTGGTAGGTCATGTAGGGCAGCGGGTCGACGATCGTGACCTCGGCCTCTCCGCGGCGCAGATGCTTCTGCAGCTTCTTGGCGGTGTAGAAGCCGGCGTAGCCGCCGCCGACGATCAGGATCTTGCGCACGCTGGGGGCACTCCTCGCTGGGGGAAAAAGTCGCCTCCAATCTACCGTGCGCCGCGACCCCGTCTGTACGAGATGACGAGACCGGCCAGGAACCCGCCGACGATGAACGCCACGAGCAGCACGCCGAGCAGCGGTGCGCCGACCCGACTGAGCAGCATGGGGCTCGGAAGCAGCACGCCCACGGGGTCGAACGGGCGCGCGGTGCGCTCCTCGCGTGTGACCGGCGCGGGGCCGGGACGGATGCCGGTCTCGCCTCCCTCGTGGGGCCGGTTGACGCGGATCCACTCCGCGAGGTCGCCCATGGGGTTCTCGTCGACGGGGGCGACCTGGGCGCGCACCGCGGCATCCGCGTCGAGCAGGCCGAAGCCGTAGGCGACGTCGGGCCCGGGCTCCCCCGCGTCGCGCGCCGTCGAGGTGATGCGGTTGATGACGTCGGCTGCGCCGAGCTCCGGATGCGCCGCGCGCACGAGCGCGACGACTCCCGACACGATGGGAGCCGCACCGCTCGTGCCGCTCCACCTGACGTGGCTTCCGTCGGGCATGACGCCGACGAGGCTCTCGCTCGGCGCGGCGACGCCGATCGTGACGCCCTGCGTCGAGGCGTTGTGGCTCGGGGCGCCCGAGGTATCGACGCCCGCGACCGTGAGCACGCCGGGCATCGTGGCGGGGGCTCCCACGACATCCGTTCCGGAACCGCGGTTGCCGGCGGCCGCGACGACGACGACCTCGTGCTCGGCGGCGTAGCCGAACGCGTCGTCCCAGCTGACGGGCCAGTCGAGGGTGTTGCGCGTGAGCGACATGTTGATGACGTCGGCGCCGTTGTCGACCGCCCAGCGCACGGCGTCGGCGATCTGGTCGTCGGAGTCGTCGCCGAAGCCGATCGAGATCGCGAGCACCGACGCCTCGGGTGCGCTGCCGATGACGCCGGAGCCGTCGCCCGTGCCGCGGCCGGCCGCGAGCGACGCGACGAGGGTGCCGTGGTGTCCGTCCTCCCCGACGGGCGCGCGGCCGTCGGACGAGCCCTCTCCCGAGACATCGGTGCCACCGACGACCGCGCCCTGCAGCTCGCGGGGGTTCGCGACCCCCGTGTCGATGACGGCGATCGTGACGCCCGCCCCGCGCGTCACCTGCCAGGCGCTGCGGATGCCGTACGCGTCGAGCCAGTACTCGGCGTCGCGCACGGCGTCGGCGGGGGCGTGGGGTGCGTGCGGCGCGTGCGGCGCCGCCGCCGCGGGGGCGACGGATGCCGTGCTCGCGACGGCGATGGCGAGCGCGACGGCCGTGAGCGCGCGACGCCGCGGCATGTCAGCCCTCGAGGGCCGCGCCCGGCTCGGCGCACTCGCAGCGGTCGGGCGACCAGCTCGCGCGCGCGAGGGCCGCGTCGCCGACGGGGTTGACGCCCGGGCCGGCCGCGAGGGAGTGCGCGGCGAGGGCGTGCAGGCACTTGACGCGGTCGGGCATGCCGCCCGCCGAGAAGCCCGCGATCTCCGGTACGACCTCGATGCTCTCGCGGTCGGCGAGGTAGGAGGCGTGCGCGGCGCGGTAGGCGTCCGCGGTCTCGCCCTCGAGCTCGGCGGCGAGCTCAAGCATGACGCCCGTCGCCTCGAGCGTCGACAGCGCGGCGGTCGCCGCGGGATGCGACAGGTAGTAGAGCGTCGGGAAGGGCGTGCCGTCGGGCAGGCGCGGGCTCGTCGCGACGACGGTGGGGTTGCCGCACACACAGCGCGCGGCGATGCCGATGACGCCGCGCGCGGGGCGTCCGAGCTGGCGCGACACGACCGCGACCTCGGCGTCGGTGGGCGGTGTGAAGGGCGGGCGGGTCATCCGGCGTTCCCCTGGTTCGGGCTCTCGAGCTGGTCGGGCGTGGCCTCGGTGAGGCCCGCGGTGTACACCGACGAGAGCAGGGCGGTGACCCAGTCGACGCGCGTCGTCTCGATGCTGTCGCTGATGGGCTGACCGTCCGTGACGGTCGGGGCGTCGCGGTCGGCGATCACGAGGTAGGCCGTGTCGCCCGGGTAGATGTAGTACAGGCGGTCGCGGGCCTGCGACTCGATGTAGGCGGGGTCGCTCCAGCGGGCCACCTCGGCGTTGATGTCGTCGAGCTCCTGCTGGGCGCGGTCGACCTCTGCCTCGAGCTGGGCGATCTGCTGCCGCTGCTCGACGAGGGTCTTGAGCTGCGGCGCGAGCACGACGAGGGCCGCGACGATGAGCGCGAGCACCGTGAGCGCGAACCCGGAGAGCCGGAAGTTGCGCAGCCACAGCGCGGCGCGCGGCGGCTCCGCCATGGCGACGGCCACGCGCTCGGCGCGCGGCGTGCGACTCTTCGGGCTCACTCCCCCAGGCTAAGCGACGTGCCCCGTCCCCGACGTCAGGCCGAGCGCGCCGCGCAGCTCGCACCGCAGGGAGACACAGCAGCAGGAGCGGCGGATTCCTTTGCGAGTCGCTGGCATCGGGCCGGGCGGGAGCGCGCCGTCCAGGCGCGCGGGGGCATGCGACTCGCGAAGGGATCCGCCGCTCCTGCGGCGTCAGAGGGTTACGCGCGGAACGCCGCACGACCCGCGTAGACCGCGGCGTCGCCCAGCTCCTCCTCGATGCGCAGCAGCTGGTTGTACTTCGCGACACGCTCGGAGCGGGCGGGGGCGCCGGTCTTGATCTGGCCGGCATCCGTCGCGACGGCGAGGTCGGCGATCGTGGTGTCCTCGGTCTCGCCGGAGCGGTGCGAGAGGATCGCGGTGTAGCCGTGGCGCTGGGCCTTGGAGACGGCGTCGAGGGTCTCGGTGAGGGTTCCGATCTGGTTGACCTTCACGAGGATCGAGTTGCCGGCGCCGCGGTCGAGGCCGGTCTGCAGACGCGCGGGGTTGGTGACGAACAGATCGTCGCCGACGAGCTGCACCTTGCCGCCGAGCTGCGAGGTGAGGGCGACCCAGGCGTCCCAGTCGTCTTCGGCGAGCGGGTCCTCGATGGTGAGGATCGGGTAGTCGGCGATGAGCTTCGCGTAGTACTCGATCATCTGGTCGCCGCTGAGCTCCTGGCCCTCGTAGCGGTAGACGCCATTCTCGAAGAACTCGGTCGACGCGACGTCGAGGCCGAGCGCGATCTGGTCGCCCATCGTGAAGCCCGCCTTCTCGACGGCGCCCGTGATGAAGTCGAGCGCCTCGCGCGCGGTCGCGAGATCGGGGGCGAAGCCGCCCTCGTCGCCGAGGCCGGTCGCGTAGCCGTTCGCCTTGAGCTCCGACTTGAGGGCGTGGTAGACCTCGGCACCCCAGCGGAGGGCCTCGCGGAAGGTGGGGGCGCCGACCGGGAGCATCATGATCTCCTGCGCGTCGAGGCCGTTGTCGGCGTGCGCGCCGCCGTTGATGATGTTCATGAGCGGCACGGGGAGGGTGTGTGCGTTGGGGCCGCCGAGGTAGCGGAAGAGCGGCAGATCGGCCGAGTCGGCGGCGGCCTTCGCGACGGCGAGCGAGACGCCGAGGATGGCGTTGGCGCCGAGGCGCGACTTGTTGTCGGTGCCGTCGGCGGCGATGAGCTCGGCGTCGACGAGGCGCTGGTCGGAGGCCTCGAAGCCCTCGATGGCGGGTCCGAGCACGTCGAGCACGCCGTCGACGGCCTTCTCGACGCCCTTGCCCAGGTAGCGGCCCTTGTCGCCGTCGCGGAGCTCGTAGGCCTCGAACGCGCCGGTGGAGGCGCCGGAGGGGACTGCGGCACGGCTGACGGTGCCGTCTTCGAGGAGCACCTCGACCTCGACGGTCGGGTTGCCTCGGGAGTCGAGGATCTCGCGGGCGCCGACGGCCTCGATTGCAGACACTGGGGAACTCCTTAGGGGTGTGGTGTTGCGGGCGAACGCCCACGGCGATCCTACCGACCCCCGTGGTCTCGAGACGCGTCGGACTAGCTCAGCGGGCGGAGGTCGAGGTCGTCGACGGATGCGGGGGCGTCGGCCCCGAGGAACGCGAAGCTCGTGAAGCCCTGCTCCGCGAGGCCCTCGAGCTGCAGCTTGGTGTTCTTGGCGCGCTTGACGAGGCGGGCGCGGTCGCCGCGGCCGACGAGCGCCGTCTGCAGCGCGAGCAGGGTGCCGAGCGGCGCATCCGTGTCGTGCACGAGTGCGACGGCCGCTCCCCCGGTGGCGGCGGGCGGCTCGACGAGCTCGACGAGGCGCTCGAAGCCGAGCGAGAAGCCCGTGGCGGGCACGTCGCTTCCGAGGAAGCGGCCGATCATGCCGTCGTAGCGGCCTCCGCCGCCGAGCGAGTAGGGCACGCTCGGGTGCGCGAGCTCGAAGATGGGACCCGTGTAGTAGCCCATGCCGCGCACGAGGAACGGGTCGAAGACGAGCGGGGCTGCGTCCTCGCCGCGCGCCTGCGCGACGGCGTCGCCGATCGCGACGAGCCCCGCGACGACGACGTCGTCGGCGCCCTCGGGCAGGGCCTTGCGGATGGCGCGCTCGCCGAACCGTAGGAACTCGCGCGTCTGCGGGCGCGTGAGGAACGCGCGGAACGCCTCGACGGCATCCGCGTCGGCCCCGCGCTCGCGGAGCTCGGCGATGACGCCGTCGGGGCCGAGCTTGTCGAGCTTGTCGATCGTGATGAGCACCTCGTCGTGGGTCTCGGGCGCGAAGCCGAAGCCCGTGAGCATGCCGATGAGCAGCCGGCGGTCGTTGACGCGGATGGTCGCGTCGCGCAGGCCGAGAGAGTCGACCGTCGCGAGGGATGCGACGAGCAGCTCCGCCTCGGCCTGGATGCCCGGCTCGCCGATGATGTCGATGTCGCACTGCACGAACTGGCGGTAGCGGCCCTTCTGCGGGCGCTCGGCACGCCAGACGGGCGCGACCTGGATGGCACGGAAGACGGCGGGCAGCTCGGCGCGGTGGGTCGCGTAGAAGCGCGCGAGCGGCACGGTGAGGTCGAAGCGGAGGCCGAGGTCGACGAGGTCGAGCGGTGTCTCGGCGGCCTGCAGGTCGTCGCGCGTGAGTCCGCGCTTCTGCACGCCGAACGCGAGCTTCTCGTTGTCTCCGCCGAGGCCGGCGTGCAGGCGGCTCGAGTCCTCCATGACGGGCGTCTCGATCTCGTCGAAGCCGTGCGCGCGGTAGGACTCCTTGATCACCTGGAGCACGCGCTCACGGCGCGCCTTCTCTGCCGGGGGGAAGTCCCGCATCCCGCGGGGAGGGTTCACCTGCGTTGCCACCCGTCGATTGTGTCAGGTGGCGCGGGGTCGTCCGTCTGACGGATGCTCGGCATCATCCGCGCGGGGGACGCGGGGCGGCATCCGCCCGGCCTAGGTTCTCCCCATGAGCAGCCCCGAGGCCCTCCCCCGCCCCGACGCCGCAGCGGCGCCCGCCGACATCCGGGTGACGGATGCCGCACGCTCGTTCGGCGACGTGCACGCCGTGCGCTCCGTCACCTTCGAGGCCCGCCCGGGCGAGGTCACGGGCCTCGTGGGGCCGAACGGCTCGGGCAAGACGACGCTCCTGCTCATGCTCGCGACGCTGCTCGCGCCCGACCGCGGCGAGATCCGCATCGCGGGCCTCGACCCCGTGACGCAGCCGGCCGCGGTGCGCGCGCTGCTCGGCTGGATGCCCGACGTGCTCGGCTCGTGGCCGAACCTCACGGTGCGCCGCAGCCTCGAGCTCACGGCGCGGCTCTACGACATCCCGCGCCCCGCGGCGGCGGACCGCGCCGAGGAGCTCGTCGCGCTCGTCGACCTCGAGGAGCTCGCCGACCGGCCGACGCGCGTTCTGTCGCGCGGGCAGAAGCAGCGCCTGAGCCTCGCGCGCGCCCTCGTTCACGACCCGCGCGTGCTCCTGCTCGACGAGCCGGCATCCGGTCTCGACCCGGGGGCGCGCATCGCCCTGCGCCTGCTGCTGCGGCGGCTCGCGGCGGAGGGCCGCACGATCGTCGTGTCGAGCCACGTGCTGTCGGAGCTCGACGAGCTCGCCGACCGCGCCGTGTTCCTCGACGCGGGCTCGACCGTGAGCGACGAGCGCGTCGCCGCGGCGCGCGGCACCGAGCGCGGCTGGCGCGTGCGGGCGCTCGACGGCGCCGGCCTCTACAAGGCGCTCGTCGAGGCGGGTGTCGATGCGGCGCGCATCGTGACGGAACCGCAGGGGCTCGTCGTGCCGATCGCGGGCGAGGAGCGCGCGGCCGAGCTGCTCGCGAAGCTCGTCGGGGCGGGCATCAAGGTCGTGACCTTCGCACCCGCCGTCGGCGACCTCGAGCACACCTTCCTCGATCTCAGCAACGGCGGGGAGGAGGCCCGATGAACTCCATGACCCGGATGTGGACGGTCGCGTCGATCGAGCTGCGGCAGCGCGTGCGCGGTGCTGCCTGGTACGTGCTGCTCGGCGTGTTCGTGTTCATCGTGCTCGTCGTCACGCTCTTCACGACGATCGGCACCTGGAACACCGAGGCGCCCGGCGCCGTGCTCTACTCGGTCATCGTCTACTTCGTGCTGCTGCTCGGCACGCTCGTGACACCCGCCCTGAGCGGCAACGCCGTCAACGGCGACCGCGAGAACGGCACCCTCGCGACGACCCAGGTGACCCTCGTCTCGACGACGCAGCTCGTGCTCGGCAAGTTCGTCGCCGCGTGGATCACGGCGCTCGCCTTCCTCGCGGCCGCCCTGCCGTTCCTCGTGTTCGCACTCGTGCTGGGCGGCGCATCCGTCGACACGGCGATCGTCTCGATCCTCGTGCTCGCGGCGGAGCTCGGCGTGGTGGCGGCCGTCGGCGTCGGGGTCTCGGGCCTCATCCGCCGCCCGCTCTTCTCGGTCGTGACGACGTACCTCGTGGTCGCGCTGCTCTCGATCGGCACCCTCATCGCCTTCGGGCTCGGCGGCATGGTCGCCCAGCGCGAGGTGACCGTGGTGAACGAGTCGATCGACTGGGACGCGTCGACGGGCGACATCGACCCCGACACCGGCCTGCCCGAGAACCCCGTCTGCGAGCCGTACGAGTACACCTACACCGTGCCGGGCTTCGACGCCGTGTGGTGGACGCTCGCCGCCAACCCGTATGTGCTGCTCGCGGATGCGGCTCCCACCCACTTCGACCGCTACGGCAACCCCGACGACCTGTTCGGCTCGATCAAGTACGGCGTGCGCCAGGCGCAGCTTCCGCCCGAGCTCGGTCAGGGCTGGTCGGAGTGCGAGCCCCAGTACCCCGTGTACGACCAGGACACGGCACGCGAGGTGCTCGACAAGACGGTGCCGAGCTGGGCCGTGGGCCTCGGCATCCACGTGCTGCTCGGTGTGGGACTGCTCGTGGGCGCGATTTCGCGCACGCGGGCGCCGGCGCGGAAGCTCGCCGCCGGGAGTCGCATCGCCTGAGTCCGCTCCCAGGTACGCGGGCGAGGCTGGGGCTTTCCGTCCAACGAGGGAAGGACCCCCCATGGCCACCTACGATGTCGCGGATCGCTCCGCGATCGTCACCGGCGGCGGCAGCGGCATCGGCCGCTCCGTCGCGCTGCTCCTCGCCGCGAACGGCGCGAGCGTCGTCGTCGCCGACCTCAAGAGGGAGTCGGCGGATGCCGTCGTCGCCGAGATCGAGGCGGCGGGCGGCACGGCCGTCGCGCACGTCGGCGACGTCTCCGATCCCGGCGACGCGGTCGCCGCGGTCGAGGCCGCGCAGAAGCTCGGCCCGCTGCGCATAGCCGTCAACAACGCGGGCATCGGCGGCCCCTCCGCGCCGACGGGCGAGTACCCGCTCGACGGCTGGCAGAAGGTCATCGACATCAACCTGTCGGCCGTGACCTACGGGATGCGGGCGCAGCTGCCCGCGATGGTCGCGAACGGCGGCGGCTCGATCGTCAACGTCGCGTCGATCCTCGGCTCGGTCGGCTTCGCGAACTCGGTCGCCTACGTCGCCGCGAAGCACGGCGTCGTCGGAGCGACCAAGAACGCGGCGCTCGAGTACGCGGCGCAGGGCGTGCGCGTGAACTCGGTCGGACCCGGCTTCATCAAGACGCCGCTCGTCGAGTCGAGCCTCGACGCCGACACCATGAAGTTCCTCGAGGGCAGGCACGCGCTGGGCCGCCTCGGCGACCCGGATGAGGTGGCCGCGCTCGTCGCGTTCCTCGCCTCCGACGCGGCCTCGTTCATCACGGGCAGCTACCACCTCGTCGACGGCGGCTACACGGCGCAGTAGCGCCGCGCATCCGCTCCCCTACGTTCGGGAAGAGGACGCGCCGTGCTCGGTGCCGGCCGGCGCGTCGTCCTCCCGAACGAGCACGGGTTCGGGGTCGGATGCGGGCAGCGGCTCGGGCGTGGGCGACGCGGCCGCGGGCTCGAGGCGCACGAGCACGATGCCGCCGAGGATGAGGGCGGCGCCGACGAGGCCGAGCGGCGCGATGGCCTCGCCGAGGAAGATCCAGCCGACGACGCCCGCGAAGACGACCTCGCTGAGCCCGAGGAACGACGCGACGCGCGTGCCGAGGAGCGTGATCGACGTGATGCCCGCGACGTACGCGAACGCCGTCGACACGACGCCGACCGTCGCGAGCGGCACCCACCAGGCGCTGCGCATCCCGAAGAAGTCGACCTCGCCGAACGTCGCCTCCATCGGCAGCACTCCGATGAGGCCCGCGAGGCCGAGCGTGAGGGCGCCGATCACGAAGCCCGCCCACGCGAGCGTCACGGGCGGCACGCCCTCCGGCACGCGGTCGCCGACGACGTAGTAGAAAGCGACGCCGATCATCGCGACGGCGGCGAGCGCGAGACCGAGCGGGTCGAGCGTGCCCGAGCCGGTCGGTCCGATGACGAGCACGAGGCCGCCGAGCGCGAGGGCCGCGCCGATGAGCACGATGCGGTGCGGCATCCGGCGCGTGCGCGCCCACGCGAGCAGCAGCAGCGCGACCGGCGCGAGGTACTCGATGAGGAGCGCGATGCTCACGGGGATGCGCTCGATCGACGCATAGAACGCGAGCTGCACGCCCGCGACGGCGAGCACGGCGTAGGAGAGCACGATGCGCCAGCCGCGCAGCAGCGGGCGCACGTCGAACCGCACCGCCACGAGCGCCGGGATCGCGAGCACGACGGCGGCGACGAGCAGGCGCCCGAACACGGCGGCGCCCGGACTCCAGCCCTCGGAGAAAAGCGGCTTGACGATCGTTCCGCCCGCTCCGAAGGCGAGGCCGGCGGCGAGGCCCATGACGACGCCGAGCACGCCGCGGCGGGGTGAGGCGATGAGGCGTTCCACGGGGGTGCTCCTGGCTGATGTCATGGGCTAAGTTGAGTTCAGTCGTGACAGTATCGGCCGCGGAGGTCAGGAGTCAAATGCTTTTCACCCATGACACCGAACTGAATCTCACCTTCCTCCAAGCGCTGCTCGACACTGTCGCCGAGGCGTCCGAGAGCGGGTCCGATGAGCTCTCCACGACCGACGACCTCGCCGCGCTGCTCTCGCGCTGGACCTTCACGGGACGCATCGACCGCGACGAGCGCGAGCTCGCCGAGGTGCGCGACACCCGCGAGCGCGTGCGGGCCATCTGGGGCGCCGACGAGGACGCCGTCGTCGCGTGGGTCAACGAGATCCTCGCCGAGGCGAAGGCCGTGCCGCGCGTCGTCGACCACGACGGGCTCGGCTGGCACATCCACGCGATCGGCGACGATGCACCCCTCGCGAAGCGGCTGCTCGTCGAGGCCGCCATGGCGTTCGTCGACGTCGTGCGCGCCGGGCGGCTCGACCGCCTGCGGGATTGCGAGGCCGACGATTGCGAGGGCGTCTTCGTCGACCTGTCGAAGAACGGCTCGAAGCGGTTCTGCTCGGCGCGCTGCGGCAACCGCATGGCGGTGCGGGCGTACCGGGCGCGGACCACCGCTGGTTGAGTAGCCCGCGGAGCGGGCACCCCCGCTGTTTGAGTAGCCCGCGGAGCGGGCGTGTCGAAACCAGCCCGACGGATACCGCGAGGCTGGTTTCGACACGCGCCTGCGGCGCTGCTCAACCAGCGGTGAAGCGGCGGCGCTCCTCAACCAGCGGGGTTCTCCGCCGTGCGGATGTCGTCCTGCAGGCGGCGGAGGGCGTCGCGCAGGGCGCGCTCGGGGTCGAGGCCCGCGGTGCGCGCGGCCACGACGGTCGCGAGCAGCTCGTCGCCGAGCTCCGCCTCCGTCTGGGGCACGGCATCCGCCGCGGCGGGTACGACGCCGACCTTCTCGGCCTTGCCGACGAGCTTCGCGGCGAGCGCGAGCGCCGGCATCCCCTGCGGCACGCCGTCGAGCACGCTCTCGCGGCCCGGCTTCTCGACGCGCTTGAGCTCGTCCCAGCGGGCCATGACGGCATCAGGGGTGTCGGCGACGGCGTCGCCGAAGACGTGCGGATGCCGGCCCACCATCTTCGCGGTCATGTGCGCCGCGACGTCCTCGAGGGTGAAGCGCCCCTCCTCGGCCGCGATGTCGGAGTGGAAGATCACCTGGTAGAGCACGTCGCCGAGCTCCTCGACGAGCTCGGCGTCGTCGCCCGCCTCGATCGCGTCGACGAGCTCGTAGGTCTCCTCCACGAGGTACTGCACGAGCGACGCGTGCGTCTGGTCGCGATCCCACGCGCATCCGCCGGGCGCCCGCAGGTGCTCGAGCACCGCGATGAGCTCCTCGAGCTTCGGATGCGGCGTGGTGGGCACGACGGGGGCGTCCGGCTGGCTCATGCGCCCCAGACTGCCAGACTCGTGCCGTGAAGACCGGTCGCAGCGCCCTCGGGGTCGTGCTCGTGGTGGCGCTCGTCGCGCTCCTCGCGATCGCGTGGGAGCAGGGCTTCCTGGGGCTGCCCGCGCCGGAGACCGCAGCACCTGCCGCGCCCGCCGCATCCGCACCCGCCGAGCCCGGCGAAGACGCCGGCTCCCCCGCCTCCGGCACCCCGGCCGTGCCCGCGGATGCCGCAGAGGCGTGGATCGAGTACGTGCACGACGGCGACACCCTCTTCCTGACCGATGGCCGCAAGGTGCGCCTGCTCGGCATCGACACCCCGGAGGTCGGCGAGCACGCCGAGTGCTGGGGCGACGTGGCACGCGAGCGGCTGCGCGCGGTGCTGCCCGAGGGCACGCACGTACGCACGGTCGCCGACGTGCGTCCGCTCGACAAGTACGGCCGCTCGCTGCTGTTCCTCTTCACCGACGACGGCGCGCTCGTGAACCTCGACCTCGTGCGCCAGGGCTACGCCGAGACCGTCGTGCTCGAGCCGAACGTGCTGTGGAGCGCCGAGTTCGAGGCCGCAGAGGACGCCGCACAGGCCGCGGGCCTCGGCATCTGGAGCGCCTGCTAGCTGACCTCGGGCACGGGCCCCGTGACGGGGGCGGGCTCGGATGCGGGGGCAGCGGATGCGGCTCCCTCGCGGCGCTCGCGCGGCATGAGCAGCGCGAAGAGCAGCATGAGCACGCCCACGATCGCCGCCCCGACGAAGACGGCCGTCGACGCCGCGACGATCGTCGCGGGGTCGGTCTCGTCGCCGCCGTGCGAGGCGATGACGGCGTTCGCGACGGCACCGAGCACCGCGGCGCCGATTGCCTGGCCGACGGAGCGCGTGAACATGCTTGCGCCCGTCACGACGCCGCGCTCCTCCCAGCCGACGCTCGACTGCGCCGCGACGAGGGTCGGCACGGCGGCGAAGCCGAAGCCGAGCCCGATGACGAAGGCGACGGTCGCGACGGACCACACGGAGGGGTACGGGCCGAGCAGGGCGAGGGCCGCCGTGCCGACGACGACGATCGCGCCTCCGAGGAGCGCCGTCGAGCGGAACCCGATGCGCAGGTAGAGGCGACCCGACAGCGAGGCGGCGATGGGCCATCCGATCGTGAGCGTCGCGAGAGCGAGCCCGCCCACGAGCTCGCTCACCCCGAGGCCCACGACGAGGTAGGTCGGCACGAAGGCCGTGAGACCGATGAGGGCCGCGCCGACCGTGAAGCCGACGAGGTTCGTGGCGCGCAGCAGCGGCCGCGTCGCGACCCACAGCGGCAGAACGGGCTCGGCGGCGCGCCGCTCGACGAGCACGAACGCCGCGAGCAGCACGATGCCCGCCCCGAAGACCGCGAACGACGTCACCGAGAACCACGCCCATCCGTTGCCGCCCTCGAGCACGCCGACGAGCAGGAGGGTGAGGGATGCCGTGAGCAGCACCGCGCCCGCGTAGTCGATGCGGTGCCGCCGCGGCGTGAGCTTCTCGTGGTAGCCGCGGGCCAGCAGCCACATCGCGACCGCGCACAGCGGGACGTTGATGAAGAAGATGCCGCGCCACACGTCCCACATCGCGAAGAGGCCGCCGAGCGCGGGGCCCGCGACCGCCGCGATCGCCCACACGCTCGCGACGTAGCCCTGCACCTTCGCGCGCTCCTCGACCGTGTAGATGTCGCCGACGATCGTGATCGTGATGGGCAGCACGGCACCCGCCCCGATGCCCTGCAGGGCGCGGAACGCGATGAGGCTCGGCATGTCCCATGCGAGACCGCACAGGATCGACGCGAGCAGGAACACCCCGAGGCCGAACAGGATGACGCGCTTGCGTCCGATCTGGTCGGCGAGCTTCGAGTAGACCGGCACCGTCACCGACTGCGTCAGCACGTACACGGAGAAGAGCCACGGGAACTGCGAGAAGCCGCCGACGTCGGCCACGATCGCGGGCACCGCCGTCGACAGGATCGTCGCGTCGATCGCGACGACACCCGTCGCGACCATGACCGCCAGCAGGATGGGCCCTCGCTCGGACCGCAGCCCGACACCGTTATTCGTCATCGTCGTTAACCCAAGCACCGGATGGCCCTCCGCATTCCCGGCAGAATGGCCCGATGGACCTCCAGCTGCTCGCCCTCCTGCTGGTGGTCGTGACCCTCCTCGTGTGGCGCGCGGTCAACCGCGAGCGCCGCGAGTACGCGCAGTTCAAGCGGATGCGGGCCACCGCGCGCCGTCAGAAGGTCATGCGCAGGTGGCTCGTCGAGTCCGCGCTCGTGTTCGGCGGGCTCTCGGGGGCCGTGCTGCTCGCGACGTGGGACCTCGTGCCCGTCGCGCTCGCCGACGCCCAGGAATGGGCGCCCATCGCCGCATCCCGTGCCTTCTTCCTCGACACCGTGATCGGCCGCGTCCTCGTGATCGTCGGCTGGGTGCTGCTCGCTGTGGCGCTCGTGCTGCCGTTCCTGCTGCTGAGGAACGCGGATGCCGACGACGTGCCGAAGCTCGGCGACATCGGCGCCCTCCTCCCCCGCACCCGCGGCGAGCTGCCCTACGGCGCCGGCCTCGCCCTCTCGGCGGGCGTCTTCGAGGAGACGATGTTCCGCCTCGCGCTGCCAACGCTGCTCTTCGGGATCGTGCCGAACGGCCCGCTCGCGTTCGCCATCGCATCCATGCTGTTCGGCGCCCTGCACCTCTACCAGAAGTGGGTCGGCGTGCTCACCGCGACCCTGCTGGGCGTCGTTTTCGCCTACCTGTACCTCGTGTCCGGCACGATCCTCGTGCCGATCGTCGTGCACGTGCTCGTCGACCTGCGCTCGCTCGTGCTGCTGCCGCTCGTGCTCGGGAAGGTGTGGACGAAGCCCTGATCAGCCGGCCGGGCGCTCGTCGACCGGGCGGTCGTCGGCGTGCCGCGCGAGGTGGCGGGCGTAGCGCTCGGTGAGCTGCACCATGAGGTCCGGGGTCGAGCGGTCGAGGCCGAACACGTAGCCCGGGAAGTCGAGTCCCTGCTGGATCGCCCAGATCTCGTCGTGCCTGTCGGGGCTCAGGATGCTCGGCGGGTCACCCACCGCGACCCACGCGATCGGCACGGTCGAGCCCTCCGGCAGCACCGTGCGCAGGTGCACGACGGCGTTGATGCGCACCTCGCTGCGGGCCCCGATGCGCGCGCCGTTGAACACCCGCGAACCCGTCGCGAGGAACACCTCGTCGCCGATCGTCGCGCCCGAGACGGATGCCATGGGGCCGACGAGCACGTGGTCGCCGATGTGCAGGGGGTCGGTCGAGCTCGCCCGCAGGAGCGCGTTCTCCATGACGATGCTCGACTCGCCGATGGTGATCGGGCCGCCCTCGGACGTGATGATCGCGCCGTGCAGCACCTGGCATCCGGGGCCGATCGTGACATCGCCCGACACGACGGCGGTCGGCGCGATCACGGCGGACGGGTCGACGCGGGGGCTGTGGCCGAGGTGCTCGTACAGCATGGCGTCAGGGTAGACCCGGACGCCGAGTTGGTCGAGGAGCGCCCGCGGAGCGGACGCGTCTCGAGACCACGGTCGGGTGCGATCGGGTGTCGGTGATCTCGAGACGCGTCGCCTGGGGCGGCGCTCCTCGATCACCTCAGTGTTGCGCCGCCGAACCGGTCGCCGCGGTCAGCAGCTGGCCGACCCACTCGATGAGCTCCGCATCCGAGGCGCCTTCGGGCATGGGCACGTTGACGGCGTGCTGCGCCGCGAAGAACTTGACGCCCGGGTACATGCGCGTGAGCCGCACCTGGATCGAGTCGGGCGGGTCGAGCGGTGCGAGGCGCATCCGCCCGCCCATCGCGACGACCTCGCCGAGGCCCGCCTTCTGCGCCTGCCGCCGCAGCCGCGAGACGGCGACGAGCTGCTGCACGGGCTCGGGCGGCGTGCCGTAGCGGTCGGTGAGCTCCTCCACGACGCGGTCGAGGGTGTCGTCGGGCGAGAGCGGGGCGGATGCCGTCGAGAGCTTCTGGTAGGCCTCGAGCCGCAGGCGCTCCGACTCGATGTACTCCTCGGGGATGCGCGCGTCCACGGGCAGCTCGAGCCGCAGCTCCGTCTGCCCCTCCGCGACGTCGCCGCGGAACGCCGACACGGCCTCGCCGATCATGCGCAGGTAGAGGTCGAAGCCGACGCCCGCGATGTGCCCCGACTGCTCGCCGCCGAGCAGGTTGCCGGCACCGCGGATCTCGAGGTCCTTGAGGGCGATCTGCATGCCGCCGCCGAGCTCGTTGTTGGTCGCGATCGTCTCGAGGCGGTCCTGCGCCGTCTCGGTGAGCGGCTTCTCGGGGTCGTAGAGGAAGTACGCGTAGGCGCGCTCGCGGCCACGGCCGACGCGGCCGCGGATCTGATGCAACTGGCTGAGTCCGTACTTGTCGGCCTGGTCGATGATGAGCGTGTTCGCGTTCGCGATGTCGATGCCGGTCTCGATGATCGTCGTCGTCACGAGCACGTCGAAGCGTCGCTCCCAGAAGTCGACGATCACCTGCTCGAGCTGGTGCTCGGTGAGCTTGCCGTGCGCGACGGCGATGCGCGCCTCGGGCACGAGCTCGGCGAGCTCGGCCGCGACGCGGTTGATCGACGAGACGCGGTTGTGCACGAAGAACACCTGGCCCTCGCGCAGCAGCTCGCGGCGGATCGCGGCCGTGATCTGCTTGTCGCTGCGCGGCCCGACGTAGGTGAGGATCGGATGCCGGTCCTCGGGCGGGGTCGCGAGGGTCGACATCTCGCGGATGCCCGTGACCGCCATCTCGAGCGTGCGCGGGATGGGGGTCGCGCTCATCGCGAGGATGTCGACGTTGGTCTTCATCTTCTTGAGCGCGTCCTTGTGCTCGACGCCGAAGCGCTGCTCCTCGTCGATGATGACGAGCCCGAGGTCTTTGAAGCGCACGGCCTCGGAGAGGATGCGGTGGGTTCCGATGACGACGTCGACCTCGCCGCGCTCGAGCCCCTCGATCGTCTCCTTCGACTCCTTCTCGGTCTGGAACCGGCTGAGGGCGCGCAGGTGCACGGGGAACCCGGCGAAGCGCTCCTGGAAGGTCTCGAGGTGCTGCTTGACGAGCAGCGTCGTCGGCACGAGCACGGCGACCTGCTTGCCGTCCTGCACGGCCTTGAAGGCGGCGCGCACGGCGATCTCGGTCTTGCCGTAGCCGACGTCGCCCGAGACGAGGCGGTCCATGGGGATGGGCCGCTCCATGTCGGCCTTGACCTCGTCGATGGTCTGCAGCTGGTCGGGCGTCTCGGCGAAGGGGAACGCCTCCTCGAGCTCGCGCTGCCACGGGGTGTCGGGGCTGAACGCGTAGCCGGGGCTCGCCATGCGGGCGCTGTAGAGCTTGACGAGCTCGACCGCGATGTCGCGCACCGCCTTGCGCGCCTTGCCCTTCGCGGCCGCCCAGTCCGATCCGCCCATCTTGGAGAGCGCGGGATTCTCGCCGCCGACGTAGCGGCTCAGCTGGTCGAGCTGGTCGGTGGGCACGTAGAGCCGGTCGCCCGGCTGGCCGCGCTTCGACGGCGCGTACTCGAGCACGAGGTACTCGCGCGTGACCTTCTCGTGCTGCGTGCCGAGGGGGCCGCGCGAGACGCGTCCGCCGCCCGCGACCTCGCGCGTGACGAGCTCGACGAAGCGGCCGATGCCGTGCGTCTCGTGCACGACGGCGTCGCCGGGCTTGAGCTGCAGCGGGTCGACGACGTTGCGGCGGCGGCTCGCGAGCCTCTTGGGCTGGCGCGAGTCGATGCCCGCCGCGCGACCGTAGAACTCGGCCTCCGAGAGCAGCGCGAAGCGCGCGTCGTCCTGTTCGAAACCCGCCTCGACGGATGCCGTGACGAGGTACGCGACGCCGGGCTCGGGCTCCGAGGGCACGGCGTCGACGACGCGTGCAGCGATCTCCCGCTCGGCGAGCACCTGGGCCGCGCGGTCGACGAGACCCGCGCCGGCGGCGGCGACCGCGACCGACCACTCGCCCTTGAGGAGCGCTGCGACGTGGCCGATGGCGCCCTCGGCACTGCCCGCGAAGCTCGGGATGGCGCGACCGTCGAGGCGCGTGACCTCGTCGTCGTCGGTGTCGAACGGGCTCACCGTCCACCATGTGCGCGGGCGCGCCTCGGCGCGCAGGGCCGACACCGTGAGGAAGTCGCCCGTGTCGAGGCTCGCCTGCAGGTCGATGGGCGCGGCGCCGCCCGCCGTCGCGGCGCTCCACGCGGCCTCGAGGAACTCGCGGTTCGTCTCGGAGAGGCTCAGGGCGCGCGTCGCGACGCGCTCGGGCGAGAGCACGACGACCGCCGCATCCTCGGGCAGGTAGTCGGTGATCGGCACGAGCCGACCGACGAGCGCGGGCGTGAGCGACTCCATGCCCTCGACCGGGATGCCGTCGGCGATCTTCGCGAGCATCTGGCCGATCGCCTCGTACTCGTGCTGCAGCTCCGCGGCCCGGCCGCGCACGGCATCCGTGATGAGCAGCTCGCGCGCGGGGCCGAGCTCGACGGGGCCGAGGTCGCCCGGGAGCGAGCGCTGGTCGGCGACCGAGAAGCCGCGCAGCTGCTCGAGCTCGTCGCCGAAGAAGTCCGCGCGCACGGGGTGCTCGGCATCCGGCGGGAAGACGTCGAGGATGCCGCCGCGCACCGCGAACTCGCCGCGGCGCGTCACGAGGTCGACGCGCGCGTAGGCGAGCTCGGCGAGGCGCGTCGCGAGGGAGTTGAGCTCGTAGCCGCGCCCGCCCTGCGTGAGCACGATCGGCTCGAGCTCGTCGAGACCGGGAGCGAGAGGCTGCAGCGCCGCCCGCACGGATGCCACGAGCACGAGCGGGCGGTCGCGCGGCCCGTCCTGCCACAGACGCAACTGCCGGAGTGAGCGCAGGCGACGGCCGACGGTCTCGGCGGACGGGCTCAGCCGCTCGTGCGGGAGCGTCTCCCACGCCGGGAACGGGAGCACGAGCGCGTCGGGCGCCCACGTCGCGAACGACGCCGCGACGGCCTCGGCCTCGCGACTCGTGGCCGTGATGGCGAGGAGCGCCTGGCCGCGACCGGCGGCCTCCGCGCGACGCGCGAGGAGACCGGCGAGCAGCGGAACGCGCAGACCCTCGACCGCCGAGAAGTCGGCGTCGGAGCGGGCCTCGGCGAGCGCCTCGCGGAAGGTATGGGCGCGCGCGAGCACCGGAATCAATGACGCGAGTCCCACTGGATCGAGCTTACGCGGCTGCGACGACACGCGCCCGGCCCGCCTCCCGCGGGCGCTTTACGCGCCCGCGAACCCCGCGATGCGCTCGACGGCCGTCGGCGCGTGCGGCAGGTTCATGACGTCGATCACGAGCAGGTCGACGCCGATCGCCGCGTAGGCCGCGAGGCGATCGCGCAGCGCCCCCGGGTCGACGCCGCCGAGGGCGTCGTCGCCGCCCTCGGGCTCCACGCGGATGCGCGTCGAGAGCTCCAGCTCGGAGGCGGGGCGGCCGGTGGCGCGCCTCCGCTCGGCGATGCGCTCGAGCACGGCCGCGGTCTCGACGGGGTCGAGGTCGGCGCCGAGCCAGCCGTCGCCGAGCGCGACGACGCGGTCGAGGGCCGCATCCGAGTTGCCGCCGATGAGCACGGGCGGGCCGCCCGGCCGGGCGGGCTGCGCGGGCAGGCCCATGTTGTCGACCCGCCAGAAGCGGCCGTCGAAACGCACGGCGTCGCTCGAGCGCCAGAGCTCGCGCATGAGGCGGATGGCCTCGTCGGTGCGCGGCCCGCGCTCGCTCCGCGGCACGCCGAGCGCCGCGAACTCCTCGGCCATCCAGCCGATCCCGGCGCCGAGCAGGATGCGGCCGTCCGAGAGCGCGTCGAGGGTCGCGAGCTCCTGGGCGAGCACGACCGGGTGGCGGTACGGCACGACCAGCACGTTCGTGCCGATCCGCACGCGCTCCGTGACGCCCGCGACGAGCCCCATCGTCGCGATCGGCTCGAACCACGCCCGACCCGTGCGGAACGCGATCGCGCCGCGATCCTCGGAGTAGGGGTAGCCGCCGGGCGGGGCGCCGGGCTGCAGGATGCGGTCGGTCGTCCAGACGCTGTCGGCGCCGGAGGCCTCCGCGGCGCGTGCGGTGTCGAGCACGGCCGCGCGCGACGCGACGGCGCCCTCGACGGGGAGGACGAATCCGAGCTTCACGTGAGCTCCTTCCTGCCGAGGCCGGCCACCGCGGCGACGCTCGAGAGGCCGCCGACGGCGACGAGGCCCGCGACGAACCCGGGCCACGCGCCGAGGTCGAAGACGAGGCCGAGCGCCCAGCCGAGCACGGCGGCGCCCGCGTAGTAGGCGATCGTGTAGAGGGCGGACGGCAGGGCGCTGCCGCGCCCGAGCTCGGCGACCCAGCCCGCGGCGACGGCGTGCAGCGCGAAGAAGCCGGCCGTCACGATCACGAGGCCGAGCACGATCGTCGGCACCATCTCGGGCAGCGTCACGAGCGCGCCGATCATCTGCGCGGCGAGCCCCGCCGCGACGAGGCGGTGCCGCCCGATCCGCGCGACGATGCGGCCCGAGCGCGCGGCGGTGAACGAGCCGACGAGGTAGACGACGAACACGGCCGTCACGGTGATGTCGGGCAGCCCGAACGGCTCGTGCAGTAGGCGGAATCCGATGAAGTTGTAGATCGCGACGAACGCCCCCATCTGAAGGAACGCGAGCGCGCACAGCGCGAGCACCCGAGGGTCGCGCAGGGCACGGCGCGCCGCGCCGGGGGCGTCGGGCACCTCGACGACGCGCGGCGTGAGCACGAGGAAGGCCGCCGCCGCGATCGCCGAGAGCACCGAGACCGCGACGAGCGCCATCCGCCAGTCGCCGAACGCCCCGACGACCCCGGCCACGAGGCGGCCGCTCAGGCCGCCGATCGCGGTGCCGCTCACGTACCAGCCTGCCGCGGCGGCGGCCCGCGTGCGGTCGAGCACGTCGCCCAGGTGCGTCACGGCGAGCGCGGGGATGCCGGCGAGCACGGCCCCCTGCACGAAGCGCACGAGCAGGAGGGAGACGATGCCGTCGGTCGCCGCGACGAGGGGGCTCAGCAGGATCGTCGCGATGACGGCGATGCGCAGGAGGGTGCCGCGCCGCACGCGGCGGGCCACGATCGACCACGGCACGACCGCGAGCGCGAGGCCGAGCGCGCCCGCCGACTGGACGAGCGCGGCCGACGACGCCGTGAGGGCGAACTCGCGCGCGATCGCGGGCAGGAGCGCCTGCACGCCGTAGAGCTCGGCGAACGCGACGAGGCCCGCCGCCCCGAATGCCACGACGGTCGGCGCGAAGGACGCGCCGCCGGCGGGTGCGGATGCGGATGCGGGTCTCACCGCGCGAGCCACCGGGCGATCTCCGTGTGGTCGGCTCCCGGCTCGAGCTCCTCGAGCGCGCGCCGCCAGCTCGCGAGAGTCGCCGACGCCACGGGGCTCTCGACGCCCGTCTCCTCGAGCAGGCCGGTCGCGATGCGCGCGTCCTTGACCATGAGGGCGAGCGCGAAGCCGGAGTCGAAGGTGCCCGGCAGGATGTAGCGCGGCCACTTGAGCTCGCTCGATCCGCTGCGGCCGCTCGAGCCGTTCACGACCTCGAGCAGCACGGCCGGCTCGACGCCGAAGCGCTCCCCCGCGAGCACCGCCTCGCTCGTGAGCAGCAGATGCGACGCCGAGAGCAGGTTGTTGAGGGCCTTGACGGCGTGCCCCGCGCCGACGGGTCCCACCCGCACGACGCGGCCGAACACCTCGAGCACGCCCGCGACGCGGTCGAGCAGCGCGTCGGGCCCCGCCGCCATGACGGTGAGGGTGCCGTTCTCGGCGCCCAGGACGCCGCCCGAGACGGGGGCGTCGACGAGACCGATGCCGGATGCCGCGAGCTCCTCCGCGAGCGCACGCGTGCGCGCGGGGTCGGAGGATCCTGCGTCGACGACCACGGCATCCACGGCGAGCGCCTCGCGCATCGCGGGGTCGCGCAGCACGCCCTCGACGGCGTCCGAGTCGGGCAGCAGCAGCACGACGACCTCGGCGCCCGCGACCGCCTCGACGGCCGACGCGGAGGCCCGGCCGCCCGCTGCTGCGAGGCGCTCGCGCGCCGGGGCCACGGGGTCGGCGCCGTGCACGTGATGCCCCGCCGCGACGAGCCGCGCGGCGAGCGCGCCGCCCATCCGTCCGAGGCCGACGACCGCGACGCGCGTCACTTGAACGCCAGCGCGTTCGCGGGCGATCCCGTGCCGCCGCGCTTGTTGAGCGGTGCGGACGCGAGCAGGCCCTCGTAGACGCCGTCGACGGCCGAGTCGGCTGCGAGCGCGCGCAGGTCCCACATCTCGCCGATCCCGATGCCGAGGAGCGCCGCGAGGCGGTAGTGCAGGAAGCCCTCGGAGTCGTCGCGCTGCATGGGCATCGCCTCGACCGCGGGGCAGTCGGAGGCGACGGCGACGACGCCCGAGTCCCACAGCCACTCGGCCATCTCCTCGGCGCGGTCGAGGCCCGGAGCCGGGAAGAAGTGCTCGAGGTCGTGGTCGGTCGTCGAGAAGTCCGCGCCCCGCGCGAGGCGCAGTTTCGTCTGCTCGTCGCTCGCGAGGTACCAGTCGATCCAGCCGACGTGGACGAGGAGGAACGTGCCCGGCGTGAGGGCGACGCCCTGCGCGTCGAGGATGTCCTTCATCTCGGCGACCGTGATGGCGCGCGTCGTGCCCGCGTCGATCGGCTCGCCCCGCTCGGCGAAATAGCGCTCCGCGTCGACGAGCACGAAGCGGCCCGCGAGGCCTTTGCGCGCCCACGCGTCGATGCCGAAGCGAGGCGGGTCGGCCGTGAGGTCCGCGGTCGTCCAGCCGTTGTAGGAGCCGTAGCGCGGATGCCGCACGTGCGCGAGCGCGTCCCACTGGCTCGAGGCCTGGGGGTAGAAGCAGTCGTAGCGGTCGTCGGGCCCGGAGGGGCCGTCGATGATCGTGTGCTCGAGCCGGCCGCGGCCGAGGATCGGCGGGCTCGGCTCGTCGAGCTCCCAGTTGAGCGAGAACACGGCGCCGCGGCGCACGAGGCGCGCGGCCTGGGCCGTGCGCTCGGGCGTGAGGAGGTTCATGGCGCCGATCTCGTCGTCGTCGCCCCACACACCCCACGCGGAGCGCGGCGGGTGCTCGGGGGCGATCGGCAGATCGCGGTAGGCGGGGATCTCGGTCATGATTCTCCTTCCAGGGCGAGCACGCTCGGACGGCCCGTGCGCGGGTCCACCGGGGCGGGGCTGCCGTCGTCGAGCACGATGGGGCCGGGCAGCGCCGACACGAGCTCGAGCCGCGTCCCGCTCCAGGGCTCGGCTGCGGCGAAGAACAGCAGGCGCCGGCCCTCGGCATCCGTGTTCTGCGCCTCGACGCGCACCCCCGCTGCCGTCACGCGCTCGTACTCGGCATCGAGGTCGCGGATGCCGGTGAAGGCCAGGTGGTGCACGCCCGCGTGGCGCGCGGCGTGCGTCCCCTCCCCGGTCGCCTCGAGCAGCTCGATGCGGGGACCCGGGCCGCGGGTGACGGCGAAGCGTGCGTCGTGGCGGTGCGGGCAGTCGCTCGAGTCGTCCTCGTAGCGGTCGGTGCGGTAGCGGCCCACGGGGCTGAACTCGACGTCGAGCGCACGCGTGTAGCGCGCCATGGCCTCCTCGAGGTCGAGCACGAGGACGCCGATGTGATCGACGACGGGCAGCGCCACCGCCTACTCCTGGCTGAGCCGGCGGCCGATGCTGCTGAAGGCCACGGCGGCGATGAGCAGGATGCCCTGGAACAGGAACTGCACGAACGAGGGCACGCCCACGAGTGCGAGGCCGTTGAACCCGACCGCGACCGTCACGACGCCGACGAGGGTTCCCACGACGTGGAACTGGCCCTCGCGCAGCACGGTGGAGCCGAGGAACGCGGCGGCGAACGACGACATCGTGTAGTTGTCGCCACCCGTCGGCTGGCCGCTGCCGATCGACGACGCGAGCAGCACGCCCGTGACGGCCGCGAAGAGGGCGGCGATCACGAACGCCGTCGTCGTCACGCGACCCGTGCGCACGCCCGTGAGGCGCGCGGCCTCGGTGTTGCCGCCCGTCGCGCGGAGGTTGCGGCCGAAGTCGGTCTTGTTGAGCACGACCCACAGGATGAGCAACGCGCCCGCCATGTAGAAGACGGGCTTGGGCACGCCCATCCAGTTGCCGATCGCGATCTGCAGGAACTCGGGGAACTGCGTCGAGACGGGCTGCGGGGTGCCGCCCGAGATGAAGTAGTTGACGCCGATGAGGGCGCTGCCCGTTCCGAGCGTGCCGACGAGCGCGTTGACGCGCAGCACCGTCACGAGGAAGCCGTTCACGAGGCCCACGACGACGCCCGCGAGGAGCGCGATCATGATCGCGAGGGGGATCGGCACACCCTGCAGCATGAGGATCGTGACGATGATGCCCGAGAGGCTCACCATGTAGCCGATCGAGAGGTCGAACTGCCCGCTCGCGAGCACGAGCGTGAGGCCGCCCGCGACGATCGCGGAGAGCGCCGACTGGTTGAGCACCTGCAGCAGGTTCGGGATCGTCAGGAAGTACGGCGACGCGATGCTGAAGACGATGAGCAGCACGCCGAGCGCGATGAGCGCGCCGTAGCGTCCGAGGATCGCGGCCGTGCGGCGTCCGATCCGCGACGCGAGGCTGCGCGTGTGCTCGGCGGAGGCCTGGGGGCTCTCGATGAGGGTCACGACGACGTCCTTTCCTGGGTGTAGATCGCTTCGAGCATCTGGGCCTCGGTCACGCCGGGCCCCTCGATCTCGCCGAGAGTGCGGCCCTCGACCATCACGACGACGCGGTGGCACACGGCGAGCTCCTCGAGCTCGCTGCACACGACGACGACGGCGCCGCCCTGGGCGGCGAACTCCTCCGCGGTGGCCCAGATCTGGCGGCGGGCGCCGATGTCGACGCCGCGGGTCGGCTCGTCGAGCAGCATGATCCCGATGTCGCGGGCGAGCCAGCGCGCGAACACGACCTTCTGCTGGTTGCCCCCCGAGAGGGTGCGCACGGGCGAGTGGACGGATGCGGTCTTCACACCCAGCCGCTCGACCATCGATCGCACGAGGGCGCGGGCGCGGCCGTCGGCGAGGAAGGGCAGCCACCTCACGGCGCGGGCGCTGCGCCATCCGCCCATCTTGGTGTTGAAGAGCACGCTCTCGTCCATGACGAGGGCCTGAGAGCGCCGCTCCTCGGGCACGAGCGCGACGCCGCGGGTGATCGCGTCGGAGACCGAGCGCGGACGGTAGGGGCGGCCGCCGAGGGTCATCTCGCCCGCGGCGGGGCGCTCGGCTCCGAAGATCAGGCGGAGAGTCTCGGTGCGGCCGGCGCCGACGACGCCCGCGAGACCGAGGATCTCGCCGCGACGGAGGTCGAACGACACGTCGTGCACGCGGGGGCCGCGCGCGAGGCCGCGCACCGAGAGCACGACGTCGGCGTCGCTCTTCACGGGCGCATCCGGGGTCTCGACGGTCTCGGCGACGCTGCCGGCGCCCGTGATGCCGAGCACGAGGTCCTCGCGGGTGTAGCCGCCCCGCTCGTAGGAGGCGACCGTCTGGCCGTCCTTGAACACGGTGACGGCGTCGCACAGCTCCTCGATCTCGTCGAGGCGGTGGCTCACGTAGGCGACGGCGACGCCCGCGGCCGAGAGCTCGCGGACGATGCCGAAGAGACGCTCGCACTCGACGTCCGAGAGCGAGGCGGTGGGCTCGTCCATGGAGACGAAGCGGGCCTCACCGACGAGGGCGCGGCCGATGGCGACGAGGCCGCGCTCGGCGATCGAGAGCTCGCGCACGGGCTTGTCGAGGGAGAAGCGCAGATCGAGCCGCTCGGCGACCTCGCGCGCGAGCGCCTTGCGACGGCGCGCGTCACCGAGGCCGAGGGGCGTCGTGGGCCGCACGCCGATCGTCATGTTGTCGATCGCGGAGAACTCGGGCACGAGCGCGAGCTCCTGGTAGATGAAGGCGAACCCGAGGTCCGCCGCGCGGCGCGGGGAGCCGACGTCGGTCGGCTCTCCCGCCACGAGCAGCTCGCCGGAGTCGGGGGTCACGACCCCGGCGAGCACGTTCAGGAACGTGGACTTGCCTGCGCCGTTCGCGCCGACGAGCCCGTGCACCTGACCCGGCAGGATGTCGAGACCGACGCCGCGCAGCGCACGCACCGCACCGAAGGACTTGGTCAGTCCACGGGCGCTGATGAGCGGGGATGCGGGCGCGGCGTCGGTCATCGATGTCTCCTGTCGGATGGTGAGGGGTGCGTCAGGCCGCGTACTCGGGGTGCTCGGCCAGGAACTCCTCGAGGTTGTCGGGCGTCACGATGATCGTGTTCGCGTCGACCTCCTGCGGGTCCTCGCCGGCAAGGTGGGCCTTGATGAGCTCGACGAGCTGGCCACCCTCGCCCGCGGCGTCGATGTAGAGCACCGCGGAGATGTCACCGCTGCGGAGCGGCTCGACGACCTGGTCCGAGAAGTCCCACGTGTAGATCGGGACGTCGCGGTCGGCCTGCTGGAGCGCGGCGTAGGCGCCCATGGCCGGGTCGGAGAAGCACGCCCAGATGACGAGGTCGGAGCCCTCGCTCTCGGGGTTCGCCTGCAGCCACGCGGCGGTGGCGTTCTGCGCGTCGGTCACCTGACCGGGCACGACGACCTCGTGCTTCTCGATCTTGTCGCTCAGACCCGCGGCCTCGAGCTTCTCGTCGAGGTCGGCCTCGCGCGCGCGGCAGGGAGCGCCGGGCTGGAGGGTCATGGCGAGGATCTTGAGCTTCGGGAGGTCCTTGATCTGCTCGATCATGTACTCGTTGACCGGCGAGGCGGCGGTCGTCGAGATGGCGCCGGCGACGCCGTCGGCGAGCGAGCCGGCGAGGTAGAAGACGGGGATCTGCGCGGCGGCGGCGCCCGTCATGCACTGGGCCATCTGGTTGGTGTCGAACACCGAGATGACGATCGCGTCGACCTGGCGGGTCACGTACTGCGTGCAGATGGTGTTGGCCTGAGCCGCGTCGCCCTTCGGGTCCTGGCTCAGCACCTCCCAGCCCTCGGCCTCCATGGCGGTCTTGGCACCGTCGGTCTCGGACTTCGCCGAGAGGGTGGTCGTGTCGTAGCTCACGATGCCGACGGTGTACGTGTCGTCGCCGCCGTCCTTCGAGCCGTTGCTGCTGCCGTCGATGGAACAGCCGGCGAGCATGACGCCGGCGAGCGCGAGCGCGCCCAGCGCGAGGCCGCGGCGGCCGCGCTTTCCGAATTCTGTGATCACGTCTTCCTCCTTGAAGGTGGTGTCCTCGACACCCGGGTACGGCGGACGGTGCTCCGCGCAACGCCCAGCATCCCGATGGCCCTCGCGGTCCACATGCACGCGCCCGCCACCTAGTTGCGTGCGCCTGCCAGGCGATGCCGCGACAGCGGTCACATGAGGGCGAGGGCGTTCGCGGGCGAGCCGATACCGCCCGGGATCCGCAGCGGCGCTGCCGTGAGCAGGCCCTCCCAGCGGTCCTCGCGCGCGCAGTGCTCGGCGAGCGCGTCGAGGTCCCAGAGCTCGCCCACCGCCATCCCGAGCATGGGGATGAGGCGGTAGTGCAGCCAGCCGTCGACGCTGTCGCGCTCGAACGGCATGGCCTCGAGCGCGGGGTTGTCTGCGACGATCGCCGCGGCCTCGACGTCCCACAGCCACGCAGCGAGGTCCTCGCTCGCCGCGAGACCTGGCGTCGGCGGCATGAGCTCGCGGTCGCGCGAGAGGTCGTCGCTCGGCACCATCGCGGCGATGCGGGCGCGCTCCTCGCGCGAGGCCGCGCGGTAGCCCGCGAGCCATCCGGTTCGCACGAGGACCGCGGAGCCGGGCGCCAGCTCGACGCCCTGGGCGACCGCGGTCGCCACGAGGTCGTCGACGCCGATCAGCTCTCGCGCGTCCCAGCGGATCGGACGACCGTAGGAGGCGCGGTGCCGCGCGACGTCGAGCAGCACGAAGCGCGCTGCGATGCCCCGCGCGCCCCAGCGGTCGATGCCGAGACGGGATCCGCGGCCGACGCCAACGGCACCCGCGGGCACGCCGTTGTAGAAGCCGAGCTCCGGATGCCGCACGTGCGCGAGCGAGTCCCACTGGCTCGAGGCCTGGGGGTGCAGGTCGTCGATGCGGTCGTCGAGCGACGTCGGCTCCTGCACCACGGTGTGCGTGAAGCCGCGGCGCCCGAAGAGCGGCGGGTCGGGCTCGTCGAGCGGCAGCGAGAGCGGGAACGCGACACCCTCGCGCACGAGGGATGCGGCGGCCACAGCGCGGTCGGGCGTCGCCTCGTTGAGCGTGCCGATCTCGTCGTCGGCACCGTACACGCCCCAGGAGGTGCCCCGCGGCGCGTCCTCGCGCACGGCGAGGTCGCGGTAGCGCGGCCGCGTCACAACTCCACCCGGATGCGCTCGTGGGGTGGACGGCGACGGGCGGGCGCCTCGATCGCCTCGACGTACGATCCCACCACGTCTCGCACATCGAAGAAGGCGTATGCACCGTCGCCGTCCACACCATGTCCTCCCCCGCTGAGCACCTCGCCGATGCCGAGTCCGGCGAAGTGGGCACGGGCCTCCGCGAGCGACGGCACGTAGTAGCCCACGTGGTGCAGGCCCGGTCCGCGCTCGTCGAGGAACGTCGTGTAGATGCTCGGCCCGGTAACCGGCTGGATGATCTCCAGGGCAGGGCCGTAGGAGGGCATCGCCACGACGGAGGTGTAGTCGGCGTCCTCGCCGAGATAGCGGCGCACGGGGACGTAGGCGCCGTCGTAGGTCCAGACGTTCCACTCGGCGACGCCGAGGACACGCGCCATGCGCTCGACGGCCGGGCGCAGCTCGGGGACGACGTACGCGATCTGGTCGGGTGCGCGGCCGACGAGCGGCAGCCGCTCGGCGGCGCCCGTCACGCCTCGGCGTCCATGTCCGTGAAGACCTGGCGCGCGACCCGGAACGCGTCGAGTGCGGCCGGCACACCGCAGTAGATGGCGGCCTGCAGGAGCACCTCGCGGATCTCCTCGCGGCTCACGCCGTTGTTGACGGCGCCGCGCACGTGGATCGCGAGCTCGTGCGGGCGGTTGAGAGCCGTCATCATCGCGAGGTTGAGCATGCTGCGAGTTCTCCGCGGCAGCTCGTCACGGGTCCACACGCGACCCCAGCAGTACTCCGTGACGAGCTCCTGCAGGTCGCGCGTGAAGTCGTCCATCGCGGCGAGCGAGCGATCCACGTACGCGTCCCCGAGCACGGCACGACGCACCGCGAGGCCGGCGTCGAATTGCTGCTGGGAGGTCATTTCGCTGGGCATGCGGCCATGCTCCCCATCCGCGCCGAACGGCGCTTGACCACGCGCGTCAGGCTCCTGCGTGTGCAGGTCAGCTCGGATGCAGGAGCGCCGCCGCGAGGAACAGGACGGGCACGGCCACCACGGTGGTGAGAAGCACGACGTCACGCGCGTGGACGACGCCTTTCCCGAAGCGCTCGGCGTACGTGTACACGACCTGCCCGGTCGGCAGTGCGGCGATCACCACGGTCGCGAAGACGATAGCCGGGTCGAGGCCGAGCAGGGGCCCCGCGACGACCCATGCCACGAGCGGCATGATGATCGCCTTGATGACGGTCGCCACGACGATCGGCAGCCGGTCGCTCCCGGGCTCGAGCACCCGACGGCCGCGCAGCGACACCCCGAAGGCGAGCAGCACGACGGGGATCGCAGCGTCCGCGAGCAAGTCGAGCGGCACCTCCACGACATCCGGGAGCCGGATGCCGGAGAGGCTGATGGCCACGCCCGTCGCCGACGCCGCGACGACGGGGTTGCGCAGGGGCTGGGTCACGATGCGCCCGAGCGAGAGCGGCCGACCCGAGGTGCCGTCGAGCACCGCCATGAGCACCGGCGTGAACGCGATGGGCTGCAGCACGAGCACGGCCGCGATCGCCTGCGGGTCGTCGAGCACGAACATCGCGACCGGCAGCCCCATGTTGTTGCTGTTGAGGAACACGACGCTCGCCGCGCCGATCGCGGTCTCGCCCGCGCCGCGCCGGAAGAACGCCAGCGACAGCACGAGGTACAGTACGGCCGCCGCGGCCGCGCTCACGGCCGCCACGAGCATGTAGTCCGACAGGATGATGCGCAGGTCGGCATGCGCGAGGATCCGGAACAGGATCGCGGGCGTCGCGACGTAGAACGCGACGCGGGTGAGGGCGTTCGCCGTCTCCTCGCCGAACGCCCCGAGCCGGGCGCACACGTAGCCGATGAGGATGATCGCGCCGATAACGGCGACGCCCTCGACGACGCCGATCACGACGCCGGCGGCCCCCAGAGGCTCGCCTTGCCCGTGACGGGGTCGCGCCACAGCGGCGACCCGTCGTCGGCCACGAGCGGGCCGGGGAGCGGCGAGATGAACTCCATGCGGATGCCGTCGAGGAAGTTCTTGTCGGTGAACATCAGCAAGATGCGGCCCTGCTCGTCGAACGAGCAGCCGTCGATCGCGACCCCCCTGCTCGCGAGCAGCTCGCGGTGTGCCTCGGGGTCGGCGACGTTCTGGATGCCGAGGTGGTGGATGCCGAGCTGGTCCGGGCCGTGGGTGCCCGATCCGGTGACCTCCATGAGCTCGATACGCGGCGGGCCCTCGAGCGAGAACGAGATGCGGGCGTCGTGGAAGTGCGGCTCGGGGTCGCTGTGGTCGGCGTAGCGCTCGGTGCGGTAGCGCCCGATCGGGCTGAACGTGTAGCCGGTCACCGTCGACCAGCGCTCGATCGCCTCCTCGAGGTCGGGCACGAGGATGCCGATGTGCTCGATGAGGGGTGCGGTCATCGCTGACTCCTGGGTTCGGTGCGCGGGGCGAGCCCCCGCATGCAGTGGCGGATGGTGTCGACGAGGGCGAGCCCCGCGGGGCTCGCCCCCGCCATGCGGGGGAAGACGTCGGTCGTCCAGGCGACCGCGAGGCCCGAGTCGGGGTCGGCGAAGACGAACGAGCCGCCCGCCGCCTCGTGCCCGTAGGAGCGGCCGCCGTAGAGCGGTAGCTGAGCGAACGGCAGCTGCATGCCCGACGAGAACGCGGTCTCGACGCCGAGCACGGCGTCGGTGCCGCGCGACAGCACCTCCTCGAACGAGCGACGGGCGGCATCCGACAGCAGCGGGCCGTCGAGCGTCGCGGCGAGGAGACGAGCGAGGTCGCGTGCGCCCGCGACCCCGCTCGAGGAGGGGAAGCCCGCCCGGAGGAAGCCCGGGTCGTTGTAGATGTCCATCTCGCGCGAGAGCGCTGCGGTGGTGCCCGCGGGGATGCCGCTCGCGGCCACGAAGGCGGCGCGCGTCTCCGAGATGGCGGGGCTCAGGTAGCGCACCTTCGCGACGCGCGGGAACGCGGCATCCGGCAGCCCGAGCCACACGTCGACGCCGAGCGGCCCCGCGACGTGCTCCGCGAGGTACTCCCCCACGGTCGTGCCCACGCGGCGCCGGAAGACGCCCTCGAGCAGCGGGGCGAACGTGAAGGCGTGGTAGCCGTGCCGCGTGTTCGGCTCCCAGTAGGGCTCCTGCTGCGCGACGGCGTCCTCGGCGGCGCCGGCCATGAGCTCGTCGTAGCCCAGCCGGCGGTCGAGCGAGGCGATGCCGGAGCGGTGGGCGAGCACCATGCGGGGCGTGATCGCGGCGGTCGAGGCGCGGCGGAACTCGGGCCAGTCGCTCGCGAGGGGCTCGTCGAGGTCGAGGAGCCCGGCGTCGGCGGCGTGGGCCGCGACGATCGCGGTGACGGCCTTCGAGACCGAGAAGACCGGCTGCACCGTGTCGGCCGCATAGGTGCCGCCCCACAGGTCGACGACGAGCTCGCCGTCGCGCACGACCGCGAGCGCGGCGCCGCCCTCGCCCTGTGCCGAGACGGCGCGCGCGAACACCTCGCGGAGCTCCTCGAAGGGGGCGGCCGCGGTGCCGCCCACCGGGATCTGCTCGGGACCGGACATCAGCGGTAGATCGGCGCCAGGTGCTCGCGGAAGTACTCGAGGCCCTGCGCGAGCTCGACGACCGGGTCGGGCGAGTGGTCGATCTCCTCGGTCGCCCAGCCGCTCCATCCGTGCTCGCGCAGGATGTGCATCCACGTCTCCCAGTCGACGATGCCCGAGCCGAGGATGCGGAACGACTGCATCGTCTGCTCGTGGCGCTGCTTCTGGTCACCGCGCTGGAGGTGGCCGGACTTCGGGCCGATGCAGTCCTTCCAGTGCATCGTCGGGATGCGGTCGATGTGGTCGCGCAGCACCGCCACGGCGTCGCCGCCGTCGAGGGTGATGTGGCCCGCGTCGGGGCACAGCGCGATCGAGGCGGGGTCGGTGAGCTCCAGCACCGTCGCGATGTCCTCGTTGCGCGAGCAGATCGAGTAGGCGTCGGTGTGGATCGCGATCTTGACGCCGTGCTCGATCGTGATCGCGCCCAGGCGGTTGAGGTGCTCGGCGAAGCGCTCGTGCACCTCGCGGTCGACCGGACGGGTGAAGTCCTCCTCGGTCGCCGTGTCGTCGGGGCTCTCGTTGCCGAACCGGCTGCGCGGGAGGTTGCCCGACACGATCGTGCCTGCACCCATCTCGGCGAGGAACTCGGCGTGACGGCGGAACGCGTCGTCGGCGACGGGGATGAGCTCGGGGTCGGCGATCGCGTTGCCGATGAGCTGGCGCCCGTGGGCGTAGCTTGAGCTCAGCTCGAGTCCGCGCTCGTCGAGGGCGGCGCGGAAGCCGTCGACGCTGCCGTAGACCTTGAGCGCGGCCTCCCAGCCGGCCGGGTCGGGGGCGAGCTCGACGCCCTCGAGCCCCGCGTCGCGGGCGCCGTCGAGCATCCCGTCGAAGTAGCGACGCGGGTCGGCCCAGAAGGCCTCAGTCCAGCGCGGGTGGTTGAGGCCCGGCTCGAGCCCCCACCAGCCCGACTCGTAGAAGCCGATGATGTTGGTGCTGAAGCGGATGTTGGGCTCGCCCTCGTGCGCGTGGCTCATGCGTGCGCCCCCGCCTCGCCGACCGTCACCCAGCTGTCCGACTGGGCGGCGGCGTAGACGGCCGCGACGACGTCCTCGACGTGCGCCGCGCGGGCGAAGTCGGGCGCGGTGGGCGTGCCGTCGACGATCGCGCGCACGAAGTGCTGCATCTGGATCGCCGAGACATCGGGGTAGCCCGTGCCGAGGCCGGCGAGGCGCCACCAGCCGTCGGGGTGCTGGTCGTTCGTGTGGATGGTGCGGAAGCCCCGGTGGTCGGCGGGCTCGTCGACGTAGGCGACACGGAAGACCTCGCGGTCGTTCCAGTCGAACTGCACGGCGGCACGGCTCGCGTCGAACTCGAAGTAGACGCGGTTCTTCCGGCCGACGCCGTACTGGTTGACGCTGAAGGTGCCGATCGCGCCGTTCGCGAACTCGGCGAGCCACACGGCCGCGTCGTCGATGAGGTCGCCCTCGACACGCTCGGACTCGGGGCGCCATCCGTCGCCCGAGTAGCTGCGGGCGCGCGCGGCGACGCGCACGATGTCGCCGAACAGGTGCTCGGCGAGGTCGATGATGTGCGAGCCGATGTCGCCGACCGTGCCGGACCCGCCCGTGGCCTTGGTGGCGCGCCAGCGGTTCGGGTCGGCCCAGAAGCCGACCTCCTGCGTGTAGCTCGCCCGGAACTGCAGGGGCGTGCCGAGCTTGCCCTCGTCGAGCAGCTTCTTGGCGAACGACACCGCGGGCGTGTGGCGGTAGTTGTACCCGACCTGCGTCACGACTCCGGCCTTCTCGGCTGCGGCGACGATGGCGCGCGCCTCGTCCGGGTCGTTCGTGATGGGCTTCTCGCAGAACACGTGCTTGCCCGCCTCGATCGCCGCGAGGGCGATCTCGGCGTGGAACTGCGGCGGGGTGCAGATGTCGACGATGTCGATGTCGTCGCGGGCGACGGCGGCACGCCAGTCGGTGCCCGACTCGTTCCAGCCGTACGCGGAGGCCGCCGTGGCCGCGACCTCGGCGTTCGCGTCGACGAGCACCTGCTTGACGATCGTCGCGCCGAGATCGCTCGCGATGGGCGCGAGCGCGTAGGCGAGGCTGTGCGCGCGACCCATGAATCCGGCTCCGACGAGCGCGACCTTCAGTTCCTTCACCGGTGTCCTTCCGTGTGGTGTGGTTCCCAGAGTGCGCGAGCCGCGGCCGGGCGTCTTGCCTACGCCCGACTCGCGATTGCTCGAGACCGCCGTGCTACGCGGATGCGCGCAGCTCGGATGCGCCGGTCGAGCCGAGGGCGGCCTGCCGGTACGCGCGAGGCGAGGCCCCGAAGGTCGACTTGAACAGGCGGCTGAAGTGGGCGGCGTCCCACAGGCCCCAGCGGGCCCCGATCGCGCTCACCGAGACGCCCGCCTGGGCGGGGTCGGCGAGGTCGGTGCGGCAGTGCTCGAGGCGGCGGGTGCGGATCCAGGCGCCGAGGGTCATGCCCTCGCGCTCGAAGAGCCGGTGCAGGGTGCGGGTGGAGATGTTCTGGGCGGCCGCGATGCGGTCGGGCGTCAGGTCGAGCTCGCCGAGATGCTCCTCGATGTAGTCGAGGGCGTCGCGCAGCATCGAGGAGCGCCATCCGCTGGTGGGGTCGTCGTCTGCGGCGTCGAGGCACATGAGGCCGATGAGCCCCACGACGTGCTGCGCGAGGCGGGCCGGGTGGTCGGTGCACGCCTGCCCCTGCGCGGCGAGTCCCCGCAGCAGGTGGGCGACGAGACCGGAGGTTCCGGTCGCGGCGACCTGGACGCGGCCGGCGGCGGCGCGCAGGGCGGGCGCGTGCGGACCGGCCGCGCTCTCGGGGACGCGCACGACGATGAGCTCGGCGTCGCCCGCGACGTCGACCCGCACGCGTCCGGATCCGCAGAGCACCGCGAGCTGCGCGGGGCCGAGCGCCGGGGGCTCCGCACCGAGGCGGGCGACGCCCGCCACGAGGTACGCGACGTCGAAGTAGGACTCCCCGCCCGGGCGGTCGCCGAGGGTCCAGTTCCCCGCGGTGAGCGAGAACACCTCGAGGCGGTCGATCCGGACGGCGGTCGGCGGGACGGCGGCGGGGGCGGGCGTGGTCATCATCGACTCCTTGGGCAGTGGTTACTCGTGTCCGTTACTCGTATCCGTTACACGAGTAACCAACATTGAAAGGGGAGTTTACTCGTGTAAACGGCGGCGTCAAGTTCGCATCCGCGACACGCCGGGGGTGGCGGTCGCGACGGGGCGCGTCAGGCCGTGCGGCGCTCGATGACGTGCAGCAGATCGTGGTCGATCGGCTCGGGCTCGATGTCGTCGAGCAGCGCGATCGCCGACGCCACGACGTCGTCGCCCCAGCGGTCGACGTCGATCTCGACGGTCGTCAGGTCGAGCCGGGCGGAGGGGATGTTGTCGACGCCGATGACGGCGAGGTCGCGCCCCGCCTCGAGCCCGCGCGCCTGCAGCGCGCTCACCAGGAGCAGCCCGATCTCGTCGTTGTGCGTCGCGACGGCCGTGAGCCCCTCGCTCGCGAGGAAGACGTCGAGCGCGGCGGTCACCGAGTCCATGTCGGCGGGATCGACCGTGCACACGACGGGCTCGGGGATGCCGAGCTGCGCGCACTCGTCCTGGAGGCCGCGGAGACGCTCCCCCGCGATGAGCTGGAGGCTCGGCTCGCTCGGCAGCACGTAGCCCAGCACGCGATGCCCCTTCGCGGTCAGGTGGTCGGCCTGCAGTCGGCCGATGCGCGCGTTCGGCATCGTGCCGTGCACGCGCAGGACGCGGCTCGCGGTGTTCTCGAGCCCCTCCTGCTCGCTGAGGGTGAGGCCGCCCATGACGACGACGAGGCTCGGCGAGACGAGCTGCCAGAGCTCCTGCACGGAGCGCAGCGACTCGTCGTAGCGGTGGATGAGCAGCACGAAACCGCGCTCCGCGAGCGCGACGTCGAGCTTCCGCAGCAGCGTGTTCGAGATGTAGCCGGGCGAGAAGTCGCGCACGAGGGCGAGCACGACATCGCTGCGGCCGAGGCGCAGCATCCGGGCCGGCGCGTACGGCACGTGGCCGAGCTCGCGCGCGGTGCGCAGCACGAGCTCGCGCGTCGCATCCGAGATCGCGCGGCCCTCGACGTCGTTGAGCACATAGCTCACCGTGGCGCGGGAGACCCCGCAGGCACGCGCGATGTCGGCGTGCGTGACCCGCTTCGGGCGACGCGGAACGGCACTCGCCTCCGCCGACATCGCTCCCCCTCCCGGGCTGGGCGGCACACGATACGTGCGCCTCGCTCGGGATACTACCCACCGCTCCGCTCGCGACGTTTGCGCGTGGCCGTCAGGGCCTGGCGCGTCCGCGACAGCTCGCTCCCTTGCCCGCCGCTGCCAGACCGTTGCGCGCGTCCGCCACCCTCGTCGGGGCGACGTCGGTCGCGCCTAACATGACGGCATGTCGCTGCCGACAACGCTGCCCGAGCCCGTCATCCCCCGCCTCGTCGGAGGCCCCACCCTGCGCTGGGGCGTTCTCGCTCCCGGCTTCATCGCGGGCGTCTTCGCGTCGACGCTGCACCGCAACACCGACCAGCGGATCGCCGCGGTCGCCTCGCGCAGCGCCGAGCGGGCCGAGACGTTCGCGCGCAGCCACGGGATCGACCGCAGCTACGACGACTACCGCGCCCTCGTCGACGACCCGGGCATCGACATCGTCTACGTCGCCGCTCCCCACACCGAGCACCTCGCGCTCGCGACGCTCGCCCTCGAGGCCGGCAAGCACGTGCTCGTCGAGAAGCCGATCGCCGCGAGCGCCGACGAGGCGCGCCGGATCGCCGAGGCGGCGCGCGCGGCGGGGCGCTTCGCGATGGAGGCGATGCACACGCGCTTCCACCCGCGCATGACCGTCATCGAGCGCCTGCTCGCCGACGGCGCCCTGGGCGAGCTGCGGCTCGTGCAGGCCGAGCTCGGCCTCGGCAACGTGCCCGTCGACCCGACGAGCCGCCTCTACGACCCCGCCCTCGGCGGCGGGGCCGCTCTCGACCTCGGCGTCTACCCGCTGTGGTTCCACGACTTCGTGCTCGGCGCCCCGACCCGCCTCGACGTGAGCGGCACGCTCGCCGTGACCGGCGTCGAGGACCAGTGGAACGCGACCCTCCATCACGACGACGGCGCGACCGGCGAGATCGCCGCCACGATGCGCACGTGGACCCCGAGCCACGCCGCGATCGGCGGGGCCGAGGGCCGCATCCACCTCGACTCGCGGCATCCGCAGCCCGGCGGCTTCACCGTGTACGACGTGCGCAACCAGCCCGTGTCGCGCTTCGACGACGAGACCGGCGTCGTCGGCACCGACGGGCTCTGCCGACAGGCCGCCTGGGCCGCGCAGCACATCGCCGACGGCCTGCTCGAGTCGCCCCTGCACCCGCTCGCCACGAGCATCCGCGTGCTCGAGACCGTCGACGGCGTGCGCGCCGGTCTCGGCGCCGCCCCGATCGGAGAGGACGCCGCATGATCACCGCCCGTTACGCCCGCTACGGAGGCCCCGAGGTCGTCGAGCTCGTCGAGCTGCCCCGACCGGAGCCCGGACCCGGCGAGTACCTCGTCGAGCTGCGCGCCGCGGGGCTCAACCCCGCCGACGTCAAGGTGCGCCGCGGTGCGACGCCGGTCGCCCCGCTCCCCTCCGGCATCGGCCGCGAGTTCGCGGGCGTCGTCGTCGCCGTCGGCGAGGGGGCGGCGCGCTACCGCGTCGGCGACGAGGTCATCGGTACGGGCGAGTGGGTCATCGGCGAGTACGCGACGGCTCCCGAGGAGCTGCTCGCAGCGAAGCCCGCCGAGCTGCCCTGGACGTGGGCGGCGAGCATCCCGGTCGCCATCCAGACCGCGGCCGTCGCCGTCGCCTCGCAGGATCCGCGGCCCGGCGACACCGTGCTCGTGAGCGCCGCCGCGGGCGGCGTGGGCTTCTTCGCCTCGCAACTGGCTGTGCGCACGGGCGCACGCGTTATCGGCACGGCGAGCGAGCGCAACCACGCGCTGCTGCGCGAGCTCGGGGTCGAGCCCATCGTGTACGGCGACGGCCTCGAGGAGCGTCTCCGCGCTCTCGCGCCCGAGGGCATCGACATCGTGCTCGACCACCAGGGCCGCGAGACGATCGAGACCGCGCTCGCGCTCGGCGTCGCCCGCGACCGCATCAACACGATCTCCGGCTACGACGGCTGGTACGCCGTGCGCTACGTGGGCCGCAAGGGCATGAACCGCGAGCTCGTCGAGCGCCTCGCGAGCGAGCTCGTCGACGGCACGCTCCGCATGCGGATCGAAGCCGAGTATCCGCTCGCGCGCATCAGGGACGGCTACCGCCACCTCGAGTCGGGCCATCTGGCGGGCAAGGTCGTGCTCACGATCTGAGGCACCCGCGCACACGAGAACGGCCGCCCCTCGCGAGGGGCGGCCGTTCCGCGTGCGGGGTCGACTACTTGGTGTCGAACTCCTTCTGCATCGAGGCCAGCATGTCGGCCGGCGTCGCCGAGCCCACGAGCAGGCCCTGGATGCCGTTCACCATGGCCGATTCGATGCGGGCGTTGGGCCACATCTGGTTGAGGTAGTGCACCGCGTGGCCCTCGTCGAGAGCCGCGACGAGGTACTCCTCGTTGGCGTCGGCCGGGCTGTAGCCCTCGGTGATCGTCGGGACGGTGCCCGGCATGGCCGCCTGGTACAGCTCGATGTTGTCGGCGAGGAACTGCACGAACTTCTTCGCGGTCTCCTGACGCGGCGTCTTGGCGTAGATCGCCGCGCCACCCTGCGTCGACAGCGTCACGGCGTTGGTGCTCTCGTCGTCGTCGCTGTGGAAGGGGTGGATGCGGAACTCGCCGTCCGGGGCGACGGCCTGCAGCGCCGCGATGCGCGTGCCGATCAGGAACTGGCCGAAGGCCTCGCCCTGCGCGACCATGCGGTTCGACTCGTCGTACGGCGTGCCGGTCGCGTTCGGCTGGAAGCAGCCCGCGTCGATCATGTCGACGTACTTCTCGGTCGCCTCCACGTAGCCCTCGTGGTCGGAGAAGGTCGTCTTGCCGTCGAGCAGCTCCTGGTCGAACTCGGTGCCCTCGCCGTAGACGAGGTCGGCGACGAGCGCGTAGTACGGCGCCTGGCCGGCGTAGAGGTTGTTGCCGGCGAGCGCGTAGGCGACCTTGCCGGCGGCCGAGGCGGCCTCGCAGAACGGGATGACGTCACTCCACGTGGTCGGAGCGGTGAGCCCCGCCTCGTCGAGCGCCGCCTGGTTGTAGACGGGGGCGAAGGCCGTCGCGAGCGGGGCCATGATGTAGGCCGCGCCGTCGATGCTCACGAGCTCGCGGATGAAGTCGGGGTAGGCGGAGACCCAGTCCTGGTCCGAGAGGTCGGTCATGAAGTCGCCACCGTCGAGCTGGCGGATGGCGGCCGTGTTCCCGTCGCCCGGCCACACGTAGAACACGTCCGCCGCGGTCCCCGTGCCGAGCTGCGTGCGGATCGAGGCCTGGTACTGCGCCGTGTCGGCGGTCGTCACGACCACCTGGATGTCGGGGTTGGCCTCCTGGAACGCCGCGACCACGGCGTCGATACCGGCCTTCTCGTTGGCCAGCCAGTCGATCTTGAGGAAGGTGCCGTCGTCGGTCGCGCCACCACCACTCTCGGTGCCGGGTGCCGAGCATCCGGCGAGAAGCAGACCGGTCGCCGCCAACGTGGCAGCTCCGATCGTGAGCTTTCGGTTCCACTGCATCGTGGGTTTCCTTTCTTCGGGGTGCTGTGTTGGTGGTGGGTCTTCTCAGCCCTTGATGCCGCTCGCGAATCCCTGGATGAGGGTCTTCTGGAAGACGAAGAACGCGATGAGCACGGGGATGACGCTGATGAGCAGAGCCGCGAACACGAGCGGCCAGACCGTCGTGTTCTCGTTGACGAAGCTGTAGACGGCGATCGGCACGGTGCGGTTCGGCGATCCGCTGAGGTAGAGCAGCGGGGTGAGGAAGTCGTTCCAGACGAAGAGTCCGTTGAGGATGATCACGGTGCCCGTGATCGGCCGCAGCAGCGGGAACACCACGCGGCGGAAGCGACCGAAGGTGCCCGCTCCGTCGAGGGACGCGGCCTCTTCGTACTCGGCGGGGATCTGTCGCAGGAACGTCGTGTAGAGGAACAGCGTGAACGGCAGGCGCAGCCCGACGTAGATGATGACGAGCGGCACCATCGTGCCGAGCAGGCCGAGCGCCGCGAAGTTGCGGTACAGCGGCACGAGGCCGAGCTGGAACGGCACGAGCAGGCCGATCATGAACAGGTAGAAGGCCGGCGCCGACCAGCGGGCCGTGGCACGAGCGAGGCCGTAGGCGCACAGCGATCCGAGCCCGACGAGCAGCAGCACGCTCACGACCGTGATGACGGCGCTGTTGACCATCGCCTGCCCGAGACCGGACTGCGCCCACGCGTTCGCGAAGTTGTCGAACGTCGGGTTCGCGGTCGGGACGAGCGGCGACGAGAGGTCGGTCTGGTCGCGGATCGAGAGATTGATGAGCACGTACACCGGGACCATGAAGATCAGGGCGACGACGATCATCACGCCCTCGAGGGTGCCGGTGCGCCACGTGTATCGGTTCATCGCGCACCTCCGGAGCGCAGCAGGCCGCGGTACTGGAAGAAGCCCAGGATCCCGACGATGACGGCGAGCACGAGGGCGATCGCCGCGCCTCGTCCGAGCTCGCCGAACTGGAAGGCGGTGCGGTAGACGAGGGTCGAGAGCGAGTGGCTCGAGTCGGCGGGGCCGCCGCCCGTCGTCACCCAGACCTGGTCGAAGATCATGAAGCCGCGGATGAGCGACAGCATGATGTTGACCGTGATGGCGGGCGCGAGCAGCGGGCGGACGACGTACCAGAATCGCGCGATGGGCCCCGCGCCGTCGATCGCGGCCGCCTCGAGCTGCTCCGGCGGAATGCCCTGGAGGCCCGCGAGATAGATGACCATCGTGTAGCCCGTGAACTGCCAGATCACGATGATGCTGATCGAGTAGACGACGAGGTTGGGGTCGCCGAGCCAGTTGGGGTTGGCGTCGTGCAGTCCGATCGCGTGCAGCAGCTGGGTGATCGCGCCGTTGTTGACCTGGAACAGGTACTGCCAGAGGTACGCGATGACGACGGACAGCAGCACGACGGGCATGAAGAACAGCACGCGCAGGACGTTGCGGCTCTTGATGCGCGAGTGCAGGGCGAGCGCGACGAGCAGGCCGAGGATGTTCTCGAAGACCGTCGAGAGGATCGCGTACAGGAACGTGTTGCCGATCGCCTTGACGCTCACGGCGTCCTCGAACAGGCGCGTGAAGTTGTCGATGCCGACGAACGACCAGTCGCTCGAGAGCCCGTTCCAGTTGGTGAACGAGAAGAACACGCCCTGGAAGCTCGGGATGAGCACGACGAACCCGTAGAACACGGCCGCCGGCAGGATGAAGAGCCAGATGAAACGGCTCCCCGTGCGTCGGGCGTTCCGACGGGCCGCGGACTCGCGCACCGTCCGGCCGGTCTCGGCCGGCGACGGCTCGGTCGCAGCGGTCACTGTCGACGTCAACTTCGGCACCTCCTCGGGTCGTGGTTCAGCCAATCTCTCGCTGCGCGACCCGAAGCGCTTGCGTCTGCAAGACACCTTCTAGACACGTGCCGACATCGCCGCGGATGCGACACGACGGCCGGATGTCGCCACGGCCAGTGGCTCGCGAGCCCACGGCTCCCCCGCGAAAAGCGTAAGCCAGGGGCGTATCCCGATCGGCACGCGAGCACGTACGCGCCGTACCCCATCCGGAACCGCGCGCTCGCGTGCGCGCCCGCGGTCATGAGGTCGGCACGGAGACGCAAGCCCCGGACGCTCCGGCCGCGTATCGATGAGATGCGGGCCGCGGAGGCGCCCGCAAGAGGAGCCGAGATGACCCGACTGTTCAACGATCCCGCCGACTTCGCCGACGAGCTCGTCGCGGGCTTCGTCGCCGCCAACCGCGACCGCGTGCGCGCCGTCCCCGGCGGTGTCGTGCGCTCGACCGCGAGCGCGCCCGGCACGGCGGCGCTCGTGATCGGCGGCGGCTCCGGCCACTACCCCGCGTTCGGCGGCCTCGTCGGGCCCGGCCTCGCGCACGGCGCCGCGATGGGCAACCTGTTCGCCTCGCCGTCGACGCAGCAGGTGCTCTCGGTCGCACGCGCCGCCTCGAACGGCGGCGGCGTGCTGCTGTCGTACGGCAACTACGCGGGCGACGTGCTCAACTTCGACGCCGCCGAGGCGCGCCTCAACGCCGAGGGCATCCCGACCCGCACGGTCGTCGTGACCGACGACATCTCCTCGGCCCCCGCATCCGAGCGGCACAAGCGCCGCGGCATCGCGGGCGACCTCACGGTCTTCAAGGTCGCCGGCGCCGCGGCCGAGGAGGGCGCCTCGCTCGACGAGCTCGTGCGCATCGCGACGAAGGCGAACGACCGCACCCGCAGCTTCGGCGTCGCGTTCGGCGGCTGCACGCTCCCCGGCGCGAGCGAGCCGCTGTTCAGCGTGCCGGACGGCCGGATGGCGGTGGGCCTCGGCATCCACGGCGAGCCCGGAATCGGCGAGACCGACATCCCCACCGCCGACGGCCTCGCCGAGCTCTTCGTCGAGAAGCTCCTGGGCGAGCTGCCCGACGACGTGCCCTCCACCGCCGGGCAGCGCGCGGTCGTGATCCTGAACGGCCTCGGCTCGGTCAAGTACGAGGAGCTCTTCGTCGTCTACGGCGGCGTCGCGCGCCGCCTCGAGGAGGCCGGCGTCGAGATCGCCGGCTCCGAGGTGGGCGAGTTCTGCACCTCCTTCGACATGGCCGGCGCCTCGCTCACGCTCTTCTGGGTCGACGAGGAGCTCGAGCACCTGTGGCACGCCCCCGCCGACAGCCCCGCCTTCCGCACGGGCCGCGTGGAGGCCCGATCCGCGGCCGGCGCGGGCGCGCAGGCCGACGAGACCGGCACGCCGGATGCCGTCCCGCCCGCGTCGGACGCCTCGCGCCGCGCGGCGGCCCGTCTCGCGGACGCGCTCGCGGCCCTCGCGGCCACGATCGACGAGAACGTCGCGGAGCTCGGGCGCATCGACGCCGTCGCGGGCGACGGCGACCACGGCATCGGCATGCAGCGCGGCGCGACCGCGGCCGTCCGGGCCGCCACCGAGGCGCGCGACGCGGGAGTCGGGGCCGGGACGCTCCTCGAGCGCGCGGCCGACGCGTGGTCGCACCGCGCGGGCGGCACCTCCGGCGCCCTGTGGGGTGTCATGCTGCGCGCCGCCGGCGAGCGCCTCGGCGACGAGTCCGAGCCCGACGCCGCGACGGCCGCCGCCGCCGTCCGCGACGCCCTCGACGGCATCCGCCGTTTCGGCAAGGCCGAGGTGGGCGACAAGACGATGGTCGACGCGATCGTGCCGTTCGCCGAGACGCTCGCGACCCGCGTCGACGCGGGCGACTCACTCGTCGAGGCGTGGACGGAGGCGGCCCGGGCCGCTCGCGACGCCGCCGCCGCGACGGCCGAGCTGCTGCCGCGGATGGGCCGCGCCCGTCCGCACGCCGAGAAGAGCCTCGGTACGCCCGATGCGGGCGCCCACTCCTTCGCCCTCGCCGTCACCGCGGTCGGGGCCACCCTCTCGCGAAAGGACCCCTCATGACCGCCCTCGAACCGCTGCGCATCGTCGTCGGCTCGGACGACGCCGGCTTCCAGTACAAGGAGGCCCTCAAGGCCGACCTCGAGGCGTCGGACCTCGTCGCCTCGGTGACCGATGTCGGGGTCGACGCCGACGGCCACACCGCCTACCCCAAGGTCGCGATCGCCGCGGCCGAGCTGGTCGCGCGCGGCGAGGCGGACCGCGCCCTGCTGATCTGCGGCACGGGGCTCGGCGTCGCGATCTCCGCCAACAAGGTCCCCGGGGTCCGCGCCGTCACGGCCCACGACTCGTTCTCGGTCGAGCGGGCCGTGCTCTCCAACAACGCGCAGGTGCTCACGATGGGCCAGCGCGTCATCGGCCTCGAGCTCGCCCGCCGCCTCGTGCGCGAGTGGCTCACCTACCGCTTCGACACCACGAGCGCCTCGGCCGAGAAGGTCGCCGTCATCGATCGGTACGAAGCCACCGGGAACTGCTGATGGCGCGCGCCGTCGTCGGCGTGAGCCTCAAGATGTACTTCGGGCACCGTGCCGCGAAGGAGTGGCTGGCCGATGTCGCCGACATCGCCGCGACGTCGCCCGCCGTCGCCTCCGGTGACGTCGAGCTCTTCGTCGCCCCGACCTTCGTACAGCTGCTGCCCGCGCTCGAGGCGGTCGGTGGCACGCGCGTCGTCGTCGCCGCGCAGGACGCGGCGACCCACGACACCGGCGCGTTCACGGGCGAGGTGAGCCCCGCCGAGCTCGCCGAGATCGGCGTCGGGATGGTCGAGCTCGGCCACGCCGAGCGGCGGCGCCTGTACGGCGAGACGGATGCGGTGGTCGCCGAGAAGTCGGCCGCGGCGCTCCGCAACGGCCTCACCCCCGTGCTGTGCATCGGCGAGCCCCACCGGGTCGCACCCGAGGAGGCGCTCGCGTTCGCCGCCGAGCAGGTGCGCGCCGCCCTCGGCGGCGCCCCGGCGGGCCGTGTCATCCTCGCGTACGAGCCCGTGTGGGCCATCGGCGCGAGCGAGCCGGCCCCCGTAGACCACATCCGTCACGTCACGGCGGGGCTGCGCCGGCTGCTCGCCGAGTGGCCCGAGCGCCCCGGCTCCGCCGTCCTCTACGGGGGCTCCGCGGGCCCGGGCCTCCTCACGGAGCTCGGCGACGACGTCGACGGGCTGTTCCTCGGCCGCTTCGCCCACGACCCGGCTGCGCTGCGCGCCGTGCTCGGGGAGGCAGCGGCGCTCGCCGCGACGCGCTAGACGAGACTCGCCCTCGGCCGAGAAAGCCTCGGCGCCGCCGGTGCGAAGCCCGGGAACGGCCTTCGCCGCTACGCCCGCGGCGCGTGCCAGCGCTGCTGGGCGGCGAGCAGGCCCTCGCGCACGAGGTCCTCGGTGGCGTCGGCGGCATCCGAGAGCAGCGACGGCAGCACCTCGCGCTCGGCCTTCGAGAACGGCGAGAGCACGTAGTCGGCCGGATCCTGGCGGCCGGGCGGGCGGCCGATGCCGATGCGCACGCGCGCGAAGTCCGGGGTGCCGAGGGCCGACTGGATGTCGCGCAGGCCGTTGTGGCCGCCGTGGCCACCGCCGACCTTGAGGCGCACGGTGTCGAACGGGATGTCGAGCTCGTCGTGCAGCACGACGACGCGGTCGGCGCCGAGGCCGAAGAACTTGGCGGCCGACGAGACGGGGCCGCCCGAGAGGTTCATGTAGGAGTTGGGCTTCACGAGCACGAGCTTCGGAAGCCCCGGACCCAACCGGCCCTCGGCGAGCTGGGTGTTCGTCTTGTGGCGCGTGAACCGTGCGCCGATGCGCTCGGCGAGCACATCGAGGGCCATCTGGCCCACGTTGTGGCGATGAGCGGCGTAGCCGGGCCCGGGATTCCCGAGCCCGGCTACGAGCCAGGCATCCGCCATGAGCGGGAGGTCGATCCGTCGTTACTCGGCGTCGCCCTCGGCGGCAGCCTCCTCGGCCGGGGCCTCGGGAGCGGCCTCGCCCTCGCCCTCCTCGGGCAGGTCGACCTTCGCGGGAGCCGTGATCGCGACGACGAGCGTCTCGGGGTCGGACACGAGCGAGGCGCCCTTCGGCAGCTCGAGCTCGCCGGCCGTGATGTGCGTGCCCTCCTCGAGGCCCTCGACGCTCACGACGACGTTCTCGGGGATGTGCGTGGCCTCGGCCTCGATCGTGATGGTGGCGGCGTCGAGCGCGACGATCGTGCCGGCGAACGACTCGCCCTCGACGTGCACGGGCACGTCGACCTGGACCTTCTCGCCCTTCTTCACGACGATGAGGTCGACGTGCTCGATGATCTGGCGCACCGGGTCCTTCTGCACGTCCTTCACGAGGGCGAGCTGGCTCGTGCCGGCGATGTCGAGGTCGAGCACGGCGTTCGCCTTGCGCAGGATGAGGCTGACCTCGTGGCCCGGCAGGGTCACGTGCTGCGGCTCGGTGCCGTGGCCGTAGATGACGGCGGGGATCTTGCCGGCGGCGCGGATCTTGCGGGCAGCGCCCTTGCCGAACTGGTCGCGGACCTCCGCGACGAGCTTGTTGTCGTCGGACATGGTGACTCCTTGTGGTGGGGACTGGGCCCCGTCGTGGATTGTTTTCAACTCGAACGCGCAACAGCGTGAGGAAAGACTCTGGGCCTGCCCACCGCGTCGATCACGGATGCGACTCGCGCCGCATCCCTCGCCGAAGTTCCCGACGATTCTACACGCCCCGAAAGTCGCCGTTCCGCGTGTTCGTTCCCGAAGGAACGGGTGCGAACACGCGGAACGGGAACAAAGGTCAGTAGAACTCGCGCGTGTTGACGACGTTGAGCAGCGGCTCGCCGTCGAGGAAGCGGCGCGCGTTCTCGGCGAAGAGCTCGGCGATGAGGCGCGGCTCATGGGGGCTGATGGCGGCGGTGTGGGGCGCGAGCACGACGTTCGGCAGCTCCCACAGGGGGCTCTCCTCGGGCAGCGGCTCGACGGCGGTCACGTCGAGCACCGCGAGGCCGACGCGGCCGTCCTGCAGCGCCTCGATGAGCGCGGGTTCGTCGACGGTCGTACCGCGGCCGACGTTGACGACGGTCGCGCCGGGTTTGACGCTCGCGAGCACCTCGGCCGACAGCATCCCGCGCGTCGCCTCCGTGCCGGGCAGGGCGAGCACGATCGCGTCGGCCTCGGATGCCGCCTCCGCGAAGCGCTCGACGGGCACGATGCGCTCGACGTCCGCCTCGACCTCGCGGCGGTGCACGCCGACCACCCGGCAGCCGAGCGCCGTGAGCTTCGACGCCGTGAGTCGGCCGATCGCGCCGAGCCCGACGACGAGCACGGTCGTCTCGGCGAGCGAGTGGAGCGGCTCGCGCGGGCCCCACTTCTTGTCGCGCTGCATGCCGAGCAGCCACGGGAGGCGCTTGGCGCCCGCGAGCACGCCGAAGACGGCGAACTCGGCGAGCGGCGTCGCGTGCACGCCCGCGGACGTCGTGAAGACGATGCGCTCGAGGTCGGCCTCCGCGAGCCGCGCGGCGCGCACCTGCTGCCCGCCACCCGCGGGGATCGTGTGCACCCACTGGAGGCCCGGATTGGCGGCGACCGTGCGGCCGAGCGCGCGCCCCGACTGGTCGGGCACGCCGAACAGCACGTCGGCCGAGTCGAGCAGCGCCTCGTAGCGCGCCTGCTCCTCGGGCGTGCGCTGCTTGGGCCCGACCATCCAGTCGATCTCGGGGTCGTTGAGCAGCTCCGGCTCCCACACCACCTCGAGGCGCTCGTCGCGCGCGATGAGCTCGACGAGGTCGGCGGCGAGCGGCGTGGCGATCACGACGCGCAGGCGGGTCATGCGGTCTCCAGTTCCTGTGCCGCGGCATCCGCGATGGCGAGCGGGGGCGCGGCGATGTCGTACACGAGCACGTGCTCGTCGGGCCCCGGCAGCTCGAGCGTCGCGAGCTGCGAGTCGAGCAGGGCGAGCGGCATGAAGTGATCGGGCTGGCTCGCCGTGCGCTCGTGCATGCGCTCGGCGAGCAGCTCGCGGGTGCCGTCGAGCAGCACGAAGCGGGCCCCCGGCGCGGCGGCGCGCAGCCGGTCGCGGTAGGCGCGGCGCAGCGCCGAGCACGCCACGACGACGGGCGAGTGCGCGAGCCGCTCCCCCACGGCGTCGAGCCACGGCCAGCGGTCGTCGTCGGTCAGCGGGATGCCGGCCGCCATCTTGGCGACGTTCGTCGCGGGGTGCAGGGCGTCGCCGTCGACGAAGGGGACGCCGAGCCGCTCGGCGAGCAGAGCACCGACCGTCGACTTGCCCGACCCCGAGACCCCCATGACGACGACGGGCGGCACGCGTCCGTGAGACTCCTGCGACATCCGGCTCCTTCTCCCCCGGCCAGTCAACCAGTCGTGCGGGCCGCTCGGTGCGCCTCAGTACCCGAGTGTCGTGTCGACGACGCCCACGAGGGGCTCGCCCGCGATGCGCCGCCGCACGTTCTCCTCGACGCGCGCCGCGAGCATGACGCGGATCATCTCGGGGGTGTCGGCGGTGTGCGGGGTCACGAGTGCGCGCGGCTCATCCCACAGCGGGTGACCCGCGGGCAGCGGCTCCGGGTCGGTCACGTCGAGGCCGGCGCCCGCGATCGCGCCGTCGCGCAGGGCGGCGACGAGCGCGTCCGTGTCGATGAGGCCGCCACGCGCGATGTTGACGACGACAGCGGATGCGGGCAGCAGCGCGAGCCGGCGGGCGTCCATGAGCCCGGCGGTCTCGGGCGTGAGGGCCGCGGCGAGGACCAGCACGTCGGTGCGGGGCAGGTGCTCGTCGAGCTCGCCGAGGGCGACCGTGCGGGAGGCGCCCGGGAGCGGATCCCGCGAGCGCCGAACGACCGTGATGTCGGTGCGGTAGGGCTGAAGCAGGCGCACGAGCTCGCTCGCGATGCCCCCGCCGCCCACGACGAGCACCCGGCGGCCGAAGAGCGACTCCCCCGCTTGCGCGCCCCACTCGCGGGCGCGGGCGCGCTCGGTGAAGCGCCGCAGCACCGCGAGCGCGAGGGCGAGCGCGTGCTCGGCGACGGGCTCGGCGTAGGCGCCCTTCGCCGAGGTCCACGTGAGCCGCGGATCGAGCGTGCCGCGGAACGCCTCGATGCCCGCACCGCCGAGCTGCACCCAGTCGACCGAGCTCGCGTCGAGGAGCGCGCGCAGGCCGTCGGGACCGAGCGCGCACACGAGGCCCGTCGCCTCGGCGAGCGGCGTCACGCGGCCGCCGCCGCGCACGACGGCGCCGGCGAGCGCCTCCGCGAGCAGGGGGTCCGCGGCGGCGACGTGCACGGCATCCGTGCGCCCCGCGGTCACTTGACGGCTCCCGCCGTGAGGCCGCGTTCGAAGAAGCGCTGCATCGAGAGGTACGCCACGACGACGGGCAGCGAGAGCAGCACGAGCGACGCGAAGATCTTCGGGGTGTCGCTGCCGTACTCGCTCGTGAAGTAGAGCGGCACCTGTGTGATGGCCTGCATCTCGGTGGACTGCAAAAGCAGGAGGGGCAGGAAGAACTCGTTCCACGACTGCAGGAAGGTCCACACGAGGACGACCGCGATGATGGGCTTCGCGAGCGGCAGCACGACGCGCAGGAGCGTCGTGAACGAGCTCGCACCGTCGATCTTCGCGGCCTCGAGGATCTCGTCGGGCACCCCGTCGAGGAAGTTCCGCGTCACGAGCACCGTGAAGGGGATCGTGATGGCGGCGAGCGGGAGGATGACCGCGACGTAGGTGTTGAGCAGGCCGAGACGCAGCACGATCGTGAAGATCGGCACGATGAGCGCGATCGCCGGCAGCACGAGGCCGCCGAGCACGACGACGAAGAGCGTGTCGCGTCCTCGGAACCGCAGCTTGCTGAAGGCGAAGGCCGCGAGCATCGTGCACACGAAGACGAGCGCGACGGTGCCGCCCGAGATGATGAGGCTGTTGAGCATGAACCGCAGGAACGGGGTCTTCGTGAGCACGGCGAGGTAGTTCGCCGCGGGCCCCTGACCCTCGAAGCTCTTCGCGACGATCGCGACGAGCGGGAAGGCGAAGGGGATCGCGATGACGGTCGCGAGCAGCTGGATGATGATGCGCTCGCGCAGGCGGGTACGTCCGAACACGGTGATCAGCCCTTCAGGGTCCGGTTGACGCGCATCTGGATGACGGTGAGCGCGAGCGAGAGGACGAGGAGGATGACGGACAGCGCCGCCGCGTAGCCGGCGTCGAATCCCTCGATCGCCTTCTTGTAGATGTACGTCGTGAGGAACTCCGTGCTGCGGCCGGGGCCGCCGCCCGTCGTGAGGTACACGAGCTCGAAGGTCTTGAGCGAGCCGATGATGCCGATGAGCACGAGCGTCGCGTGCGTTCCGCTCAGCTGGGGCACGACGACGCTCCACATCGTGCGGAAGCGGCCTGCACCGTCGAGCTGAGCCGCCTCGATGTGCTCCTGCGAGATCTGCGAGAGCGCCGCCTGGTAGAGCAGGAAGCTGAAGCCCGTCCACGCCCAGATGTTGATCGCGGCGATCGCGAAGAGCGCCGTGTCGGGGTTGGCGAGCCACGGCTGGGTGAGCGCGCCGAGGCCGACCGCCTCGAGCGCGGCGTTGACCGCGCCATCGGGCGAGAGCAGGTTTCGGAACGAGACCGAGATGACGGCGGGCGACAGCACGACGGGGAGGAACATGACGACCTTGTAGACGCCGCGCAGCCACACGCCGCCCGACAGCAGGATGGCCATCGTGAGGCCGAGCAGCATCTGCACCGTGATCGTGATGACCGCGAACACGGCGACATGTCCGAGGGCCGTCCAGAGCACGGGGTCGGCGAAGGCGTCGACGTAGTTCTCGAGCCCGATGAAGACCTGGCCGTCTCCGATGCCGCTCCAGTCGAGCAGCGAGACGTAGCCGTTGTAGGCGACGCCGAGGTAGACGATGCCGACGACGACGATGAGCACGGGCAGCACGTAGAGGTAGCCCGTGCGGTTCAGTCCGAGACGCGCGGTGCGTCGAGTCACGGTCGGAGCCTTTCGCGTGAAGGGGGCGTCGGGGCGGGACGCCGTCGTCCCGCCCCGACGGTTGTCAGGCCGCGTCGATCGCGGACTGGATCTGGGCTGCGGCGTCGGCGGGCGACAGCTGGCCGCTCGCCACCGCGGAGAGCGCCGTCACGAGCGCCTCCTTGACGTCGGGGTTCGACACCTCACGCGGGCCGACGAGCGACTCGCCGCGGGTGATGAACTCCTCGATCGCCGCCGCCTGCTCCGGCGTCTTGACGTCGGAGAGGTCGATGCTCGAGCCGATGAGCGCCGGCGGACGCAGGGCGTCCGAGAGCACCGAGAGGCCCGTCTCCGAGCTCGTGAGCCAGTTCACGAGACGCGCCGCGGCATCCTTCGCGTCGCTCTGGGCCGAGACCGCCCAGCCGACGTCGGGACCGCCGAAGAGGGAACCCGGGGTGCCGCCCTCGACGACGAGCGGGAAGTCGGCCGGCATGAACACGGTGTCCGCGATCGCCTCGTCGCCGTACGTCTCGGCGTACTGCGCCATGCGGGCGTTCGTGGCGTCACGGAACTGCCAGCTGCCGAACGGGATCATGGCCGCCTGGCCCGTGATGCGCGCGTCGTTCGCATCCGGGTACGCCGTCATGCCGAGCGCGCCCTCCTGCACGGCGCCCGACGTGAAGAGCTCCTGCCATGCCTCGAGCGCCTCGATCATCTCGGTCGAGTCGAAGTCCTCGTCGCCCGCGAGAGCCGAGTAGAAGTAGCCGGGCTCCACCTGGTTGGCGACGATCTGGAAGAGGTCGAGGTTCGCGAAGCCGTCCTTCGCGCCCTGCACGAGGCCCTTCTTGCCGATCGCCTCGGCCGCGCGGTTGAACGCGACGAGCTCGTCGAGGGTCGTGGGCACGGCGAGCCCGAGCTCGTCGGCGACGCTCATGTTGACCCACATGAACCCGCCGGAGGACATGTACCAGGGCGCGGCGACCTGCTTGCCGTCGACGTTGTACTGGTCGCTGCCGTTGAGCTTGTCGGCCCAGTCGGAGCCGAGCTCGTCCTCGAGGTAGGGGGTCAGGTCGAGCGTGAGCGGCGCGAACTGCTCCGGGAAGACGCCGACCTGCAGGCCGAACACGTCGGGGCCGTCGGCCGTCGTCGCCGCGAGACGCACGGCGTTGACGTAGTCGCTCGCCTGGATGAAGCGGTAGTTGACCTTGATGTCGGGGTTCTCGGCCTCGAACTTGTCGAAGTAGCCGGGAGCGCTCGCCTCGTCGGGGTTCCACCCCCAGACGTCGAGCGTGACGGGGCCGTCTGCCTCGCCGCCGCCGTCGGCGGGAGAGCAGGCGGCGAGCGCGACGGATGCCGCGACGAGTGCCGTGATGGCCGCCGCTGCGCGACGACGCGGATTGCCGAACTTCATCATTCGATCCTCCTTGATTTTCCTGGTGTCGGGTGTCGGGTGACCGCCCGGCGGACGCCGGACGGTCGCGGGGTCATGAGTCGATGGCGGGGCGGAAGGCGTGCTCGATCCAGAGGGCGCTCGGCATCTCGACGAGTCCGAGCACCCACTCGGCGGCGTCGCGCTCCTTCGGCGGGCGCTTCACGGCGATGACGAGCTCGTGCACGCCGGGCGTCGGCTCGAGGTCGACGAACTGGCCGACGGGCGCCTTGTCGGGCGCGGGGAACATGTACTGCGTTCCCTGGGCGCCGTGGAGGAACTCGCCGTCGAGCCACATGCGGAAGTGCTCGGTGCAGTTGAACATGAGGCGCGCGCGCTCGCGGCCGCGGGCGTCGAAGTGCGCGCGCAGCACGAGGATCGAGTCCTCGAAGTCGTCGCGCGGGAAGGTCGCCCACGTGCCGGCGAGGTGCGCCTCGCGGAACTCGACGCGGTCGGCAGGGGACGCCGAGCCCATCTGCGGCAGCTCGGTGTAGTCGCGCACGAGCCACTTGCCGTGCTCGCCGTTCGTGAAGCCGAGCTCGACGGGGATGCGGTACGCCTCCGGGTCGAAGTCGGCCTCGGCGGCCGCGGGGTAGCGTCCCTCGAGACGTTCGCCGAGCGACAGCACGAGGTCGGTGAACCCGTCGATCGTGGGCGGGGGCGTGATGCCGGTGATCTCCTTGTTGAGCACGAGGTCGCGCCCGATGGGGGCGAGCCAGCGCTCCTCGATCGACTCCGGGTCGAGGATGCCGAGCAGCGCCCCGAGCGACGCGGTCGAGCTGTCGGTGTCCTGACCGCAGTTGTTGCAGATGACGATGCGCTCGGAGAAGTCCGAGCCGGCGAGCCAGCCGAGCACGACGAAGCCCGTGTTGGGGCGCACGTCGGTGAAGTCGGAGCGGCCGTAGCGCTCCATGATGCGCTCGCGGACGTCGATCCAGTCGTGACCCTCGGCGACCCACGCGCGGGTGTCCTGCACGACCGCGCGGATCTCGCTGTCGGCGGGGAGCCCCGCGAGGGCGCCGTCGAGCAGGGCGTCGGTGTCGCTCTGCACGAAGGCGAGCGACTGCAGGCGGGCGAGGAACACCTCGGCCTCGATGCCGGGCCCGGCGTGGTCGAAGCACGCGTCCTCGTAGGCGTAGGCGGCGGCGCGGTCGGGGTCGCCGGGGGCGAGGCAGGCCCACAGCTCGCTGCGGATGGCGGCGCCCTCACCGGCGGCGAACCAGTTGTCGAACGATCCGGTGTAGGGCGGGCGGATGCCCTCGGCGAGGTTGCGCATGCCGACGCCGTACTCGTTCCACGGGAACTTGACGTGCCCGGCCCAGGCGTCGGCGAGCACGTGGCGGTCGACTGCGGGCTCGTCCATCTCGTCGATGACGCACGCGTAGAGCACCTGCAGGTCGAGGTCGTCGTTGGGGACCATCGTGGTGGGGACCGGGAAGTAGTAGGGCGCGTCGATGGGCCCCTCGAGACCCTCGAAGGTCTGGCCGAGGGTTCCCCCCACGGCCTTCCCGAGCCAGCAGCCCATGACCTTGCTCCGCAGCTCGGCCGTCGTCATTCCAGACACGTCGTCGTGTTTCCTCTCGTCGGTGGCAAAAGTATTACCTATACTTTTTGAAAGAGTCAACTCGACCGCAGATCCCTTGCATCTGTTGCTGTCGCGCCGCGATCAGTACGCTGAGGCGAAGCGCACGGCTGAACAGATCATCCGAAAGGAACGACCCTGACCCGCGAGACACTGCACGCCGGCATCCTCGACCGCATCGGGATGCGCATCGTCGAGAACGAGTACGCCCCCGGCCAGGTGCTCCGCACCGAGGATTGGGAGGCCGAGTTCGACGTCTCACGCACCGTGCTGCGCGAGGCGCTCAAGGTGCTCGAGTCGATGCGGCTCATCGAGCTGCGCCGCAAGGTCGGCATCACGGTGCGCCCCGCGATCGACTGGAACGTCTACGACCCGCGCCTCATCCGCTGGCGCCTCGCCGGCGCCGAGCGCCAGCGGCAGATCCACTCCCTCACCGAGCTCCGGCTCGCGGTCGAGCCCGTCGCCGCGCGCAACGCCGCGACGCGCGCGAGCCACACCGACCGCGTCGCGCTCCTCTACCACGCGTCCCAGCTCGAGGATGCGGGCCTCGCGACCGACCTCGAGCGCCTCCACCGCAACGACGTCGAATTCCACCGCCTGCTGCTCACGGCATCCGGCAACGAGCTCTTCGCCTCGCTCTCGGCGCTCGTCGCCGAGGTGCTGCCCGTGACGGGGCACCTCGTGCACGACGTCATCCCCGAGCAGCAGACGGCTCCGCCGCGGCACCTCCACACGATCGCGGCCCAGGCGATCGTCGACGGCGACCCGCGCGCCGCCGAGGAGGCGATGCGCGAGCTGCTCTACGAGGTCGACGAGCAGATGCAGCTCGCGTGGGAGCGCAGCCGCTGACGACCGCGCCCCCGCTCGCAAGGAGGCCGCGCAGCGGAATGCGCGACCCGATAGCCTGAAGACCTCTCCCCTCCTCCCCCGCATCGGAAGGTGTCACGCGTGTCCGGAAACGAAGGCAAGGCCAACATCGGAGTCGTCGGACTGGCGGTGATGGGCTCCAACCTCGCCCGCAACCTCGCCAGCCGCGAGGGCAACACGGTCGCGATCTTCAACCGCAGCTACGAGAAGACCGAGACGCTCGTCGCCGAGCACCCCGAGGCCGGCTTCCTGCCCGCGCGCACCTACGAGGAGTTCGCCGCGACGCTCTCGCAGCCCCGCACCGCGATCATCATGGTCAAGGCGGGCGCCGGCACGGACGCCGTCATCGACGAGCTCGTGCGCGTGTTCGAGCCCGGCGACATCATCGTCGACGGCGGCAACGCGCTCTTCACCGACACCATCCGCCGCGAGAAGGCCGTGCGCGAGACCGGCATCAACTTCGTCGGCGCCGGAATCTCCGGCGGCGAAGAGGGCGCGCTCAACGGCCCGTCGATCATGCCCGGCGGCTCGGCGGAGGCGTGGGAGACCCTCGGCCCCATCCTCAAGTCGATCGCCGCCGTCGCCGAGGGCGAGCCGTGCGTCACCCACGTCGGCACCGACGGCGCCGGCCACTTCGTCAAGATGATCCACAACGGCATCGAGTACGCCGACATGCAGCTCATCGCCGAGGCCTACGACCTCATCCGCCGCGGCACCGGCAAGAGCCCCGCCGAGATCGCCGACATCTTCGCCGAGTGGAACACGGGCGAGCTCGAGAGCTACCTCATCGAGATCACCGCCGAGGTGCTGCGTCAGGTCGACGCCGCCACCGGCAAGCCGCTCGTCGACGTCATCGCCGACCAGGCCGGCGCCAAGGGCACCGGCGCGTGGACCGTGCAGACCGCCCTCGACCTCGGCGTGCCCGTCTCGGGCATCGCGGAGGCCGTGTTCGCCCGCTCGCTCTCGTCGAAGCCCGCCCAGCGCGCCGCCGCATCCGCCCTCCCGGGCCCCGACGGCACCTTCGACATCCACGACGCCGACGCGTTCGTCGAGGACGTGCGCCAGGCGCTCTACGCGTCGAAGATCATCGCGTACTCGCAGGGCTTCGACGCGATCGTGGCGGGCGCCGAGCAGTACGGCTGGGACATCAAGAAGGGCGACATCGCCGCCATCTGGCGCGGCGGCTGCATCATCCGCGCCCAGTTCCTCAACCGCATCACCGAGGCGTACGCCGACGACCCCGGTCTCGTCGCGCTCGTCACCGCGCCGTACTTCGCGGATGCCGTGGCCCGCACGCAGCAGGCGTGGCGTCGCGTCGTGGTCGCCGCGGCCGAGGCCGGCATCCCGGCCCCCGCGTTCGCCTCGTCGCTCGCCTACTACGACGGCCTGCGCGCCGACCGCCTCCCCGCGGCGCTCGTGCAGGGTCAGCGCGACTTCTTCGGCGCGCACACCTACCGCCGCGTCGACCGCGAGGGCACCTTCCACACGCTGTGGTCGGGCGACCGCAGCGAGATCGAGGCCGTCGACACGCACTGACGCTGTGTCTTCTGGCGCCGCGATGATCCGCGGCGCGCGCACCCCCGCGGGTGAGACGGTGGCTGGTTTCGAAACGCCGCTCCGCGGCTACTCAACCAGCGGGTGTGCCTACCCGCGGGTGAGACGGTGGCTGGTTTCGACACGGGTGTGCCCACCTGCTGGTTGAGTAGCGCCCGCAGGGCGCGTGTCGAAACCAGCCCGCTGATGACCCTCACCAGATCGGGTTGTCACTCCCGAGAGGCCGCGGCGCGCGCTCCCAGCCGATGCGCACGCCCGAGACCTCGAGCGGCGGGGTGAGCACCCGCACGGGGCCCCACCCGGTCTGCAGCAGCTCGCCGTCGCTCGGCTCCTCCGCGGCGCCGCGTGCCGCCGCGCGCGGGAGACCGCGGGCGTCCTCGAGCAGCGCGGCCGTGCGCGCGAGCGACAGCCGCGCGATCGACCCGGTGCCGTCGCGCAGCCGATCCCGCAGCCCCACGAGCACGGCGGCGGCCATGAGGTAACCCGTCGCCTGGTCGAGCGCCTGCACGGGCATCGGAACCGGGCGGTCCGCGGCGGCGGCGCGCATGCCCGCATCCGCGATCCCCGCCGACATCTGCACGAGGCTGTCGAAGCCGCGGCGGCCCGCCCACGGGCCCGTGAAGCCGTAGGCATCGAGCGAGACGTCGACGACCCCCGGGCGCGTACGGCGGCGCGCCTCCTCGCCGAGCCCGAGGCGCTCGAGCGCGTCGGAGCGGTAGCCGTGCACGACGACGTCGGCCTCCGAGAGCAGCCGCACGATGTGGGCGAGCTCGGCGGGGTCGTGCCCGTCGAGGCGCGAGGTGCGCTTGCCGAGGGTCATCTCGTGCGCGAGTGCGGGCTCGTCCCAGCCGGGCGGGTCGACACGCAGCACCTGGGCGCCGAGCCCCGCGAGCAGCCGCGTGGCGACGGGCCCCGCCATGACGCGCGTGAGGTCGAGCACACGCAGGCCCTGAAGGGGCCGCTCGCGCGTCGGGCGCCAGTCGGAGGGGGCGCCGTCGGCGTCGGTGGTCGCACGCGCGACGAGCGGCTCGGCCGCCACGGCGGCGCCCTGCGGATGCCTCTTCCACTCCTCGGGACGCCGCATGACGGCCGCGCATCCGCCCTCCGCGACGATGTCGGCCTCGAGCTCGTCGCCGTGCCAGATCGAGACGGCGCGGGCGATGGCGTCGCGGTCGGCCTCGACGCCGAGCACGCGCAGCGCGGCCTGGCGGTGGTGGGGCGCGTTCGTGTGCAGGCGGATCCAGCCGTCGCTCGTCGCGTAGTCGCCCGCGATGGGGTCCCACGGGGACGGCGCGACCCATCCGACGGGCCGCACACCCATGCGGAACCACGCGTCCGCGCGCTCACGCCGCACCGTCGCGCTCGCACCGGGGATGCCGCCGGCATCGAGCAGGGTCGTGAGCGCCGCTGCCGCGGACGCGACGGATGCCGCCGCGAGATCGGAGACCGGATACGGCGACTCGAGGGTCGCGACGCCCGCCACGTTGACGGCGGCGACGTCCACGCCGAGCGCCTCCCCCATCCGCTGCCGCAGCCGCGCGTCCGCCGATCCCGCCATATGCCGACGGTATCCCGCGCGCCGCGGGTGCGGCGAGTGCCGCTCCGGCGGGCGTGGACCGCGCACCCCGAGGTGGTCGAGGAGCGCCGCCGCAGGCGACGCGTCTCGAGACCACCGGACGATGTGCTGCGCCGCGGTGGTCTCGAGACGCGTCCGCTCCGCGGGCGCTCCTCGACCACCTGGGTGAGCCACGGCGCACAGTGCGAGACTGAACCGATGGAGCGCGACGACGGCATCCCGCCCGAGCTCGCCGGCTACGAGCCGGGCGACGGGGGCACGCTCCGCGGACCCCGGATGCGGCGCATCGCGCGCATCGTCGTGCTGCTCGCGGTCGTGTCGCTCGTGCTGCCGGGCGTGCTCATCGGCGTCTCGACGGCGGCCCGCACGGCAGAGGTGGCGTGCGACATCGTCGTCGCGGGCGCGGCGCCCGGCGCGACGCCCGAGGCGCGCTGGGAGTGGACGGGCGCCGAGGGCCCCGGCTGGTACTGCTACGCGAGCACCTTCGGCGGTCGCGAGGTGCAGCTGCGGTTCCTCGGCTTCATCCCCGAGGTGCGCTACCGCGGCGACCCGCCCGGTGTCGGCGTCTGACGCACTGTTTCGGCGTGTGACGCCGCCAGCCGAGATCGCAGGCGACCGCGCCTACTCTTGCAGCATCCCCGGCCGACGGGCCCCGATGCGAGAAGAGGTGACCATGGACGAGGCACGTGTCCAGCAGGAAGCCGGTCTCGCCATGTGCGCCGACGCGTGCTCGGGCGAGGGGCACCGCGTACTCCCCATCCAGGTGGCCGTCGCATCCGCCTCCCCGAGCCGCTGGCGCGACGCGCTCGTCACGACGGATGCGCGGGGCGGCTTCGCCGTCGCACCTCTCGAGGGCGCGCCCGTGCGGCTCTGGCACCACCTGCCGATCGAGCTCGCCGAGGGCGAGCCCGTGGCCTACCACCCCGTCGCCGGGGTGCTCTCGGCCCGCGGCGTGCTGCTGAGCGTGCGCCCCGTCGCCTGATACCCGTCGCCTGATCCGCGCAACCCGCCGTCAGGGAGCTTCGCCATCATGCCCTGGCAGGCCTCCATCATGTTGCGGCACGCCATCGCGCACACGCGGCAGTGCTCGTGCATCTCGGCGTGCTGCTCGCACTCCGCGGCGCACGCCTCGCACATCGCGACGCACGCCTGCAGCATCGCCGTCATGACCGCACTGTCGTGCCCCGTGGGGCGCAGCATCATGCGCATCATGGTCGTCGCCATGTCGGCCATGTTCATGCACATCGACGCGCAGCGGGCCATGCCCTCGCCGCCGTCCGCGTCGGCGCACATGGTGGCCGCCATCGCGCACGCGTTGCACGCCTCGATGCACTCCTGCATCGCCGCGTTGTCGAGACCCATGCTCGACGCGGGCATCGACCCCATCATCCGGGTCATCGTCATCATGTCCACGTTCTCCTCCTCCCGTTCCGGTCAGAGTACGCGCGCGGATGCGACGGGTCGAGGGTCAGGACGCGGGCACCGGCGTGGCGCGCGCGTAGACGAGCTCGACCGCATCGGCGATCGCGGCGTCGATGTTGCGCGGGCTCACTGCGTCGCCGATCGCCACGAGGCGTCCGCGTCCCCTCCCGACCTGCGGCACCATGCCGATCCCGGGCACGGTGCCGAGCCCCGCCGGGCGTACCGAGGCGCGCGGCTCGAGCGCGACGACCGCGTCGAGGCCGCCGATCGTCGCGCGCTCGCCCGTGAGCGAGTCGATCGTCTCGAGCGCACCGCCGCCGAGCGCGGCGACGCGCGACGCCGTGCGCCGACGGAAGCCCCGATGCACCGCGAGGCGCTCGAGCAGCAGCGGGCGGTCGTAGCCGGCGCCGACGTGCGGGAAGACCTGCTCGGCGGGCGTCACGAGCTCGAGCTCGCCGACGACCTCGAGCAGCGAGAGCACGACGCCGGAGGCGTAGGCGGTGCCGTCGGCGTCGACGACCGCGATGCGACGGCCGAGCCGGGCGGGGTCGGCGAGCGCCGTGAACGCGTCGACCGTGCCGTTCGCCGGGAAGCCGGAGACGTAGGCGCCGCCGAGGTGCAGGGAGGTCGTGGCGGGCGCGGTGGACCCCGTCGCGATGACGACGCCGTCGGCATCGAGGGCGTCGATCGCCGCGGCGTCGAGCTCGCGGCCGAGCTCCACCTCGACGCCCGCGCGTGCGAGGTCGCGCACGAGGTCGTCGACGAGCAGGCCGATGCTCTCGCGGCCCGGCACGCGTCGCGCGAGCGCGAGCTGACCTCCGAGGCTCGCGGTGCGCTCGACGAGCCGCACGGCGTGGCCGAGCTCGGCGAACTCGACGGCCGCGCGCATCCCCGCGGGGCCTCCACCCACGACGACCCAGCGCTCGGGGTTCGTCGCCGGCGGCAGCGGGGCGCGCTCCTGCTCGCGGCCCGCACGCGGGTTGACGGTGCACGACACCGGCAGGCCGCGGCTCCCCCGGCCGAGGCAGCCCTGGTTGAGGCGGATGCAGTGGCGGATCTCGTCGGTGCGCCCCATGCGGAACTTCTCGGCGAGGTCGGGATCGGCGATCTGCGCGCGCGTGAGGGCGACCATGTCGGCGACGCCCGAGCGCAGCACCTCCTCGGCGTCCTCGACGCTCAGCGCCGAGCCGACGCCGAACACCGGCACGTCGGGGTTGGCGGCCTTCATCGCCGCGGTCGCATCGCGCAGCCACGCGACCGGCATGGGCGACGATGGGAACACGTAGTGCACGTTGTGGTAGCCGCCCGCGGCGAGGTCGAGGAAGTCGATGCGCGCCTCCGCCCGCAGCCGCGCGACGACCTCGCGCAGCTCGGCGGCATCCATCCCGTCGGGGTGGAACTCGTCGGCGACGATGCGGATGCCGACGGTCGCGTCGTCGCCCACGCGCTCGCGCACGGCGCGCAGCACCTCGCGCGGCAGACGCGTGCGGCCCTCGAGGTCGCCGCCGTAGCCGTCGGTGCGCGCGTTGTAGAGCGGCGAGAGGAACTGGTGCAGCAGGTAGCCGTGCGCCATGTGGATCTCGACGCCGTCGAAACCGGCCTCGAGCGCGAGCTCGGCCGAGAGCGCCCAGTACTCGACGAACGAGCGGATGTCGGCCTCGTCCGCCTCCTTCGTCGCGATGCCCGTCGAGGGCGAGATGAGGCGAGACGGCGCGAAGACGGGGCGCGGCCCGTCGGGGCCGTCGGCCTGCGCCTGCGCGCCGTGGTGGTTGAGTTGCACGAGCACGCGCGCGCCCGCCCCGTGGATCGCATCCGTGAACCGGCGGTTCGCATCGACGCTCTCGCGGCGCCAGGCGTCCTCGAAGTTGCGGATCGAACCGGACGGGTGCACGAAGTGGTTGCCGGCGACGAACAGGCCGCATCCGCCGCGCGCGCGCCGCACGTAGTACGCGGTCTCGCGCTCGGACTCGGCGCGGTCGGAGTACTGCTTCGAGTGCGCCGTCTGCATGATGCGGTTCGGCGCCACGAAGGAGCCGATGCGGAGCGGTTCGAAGAGGAGGGAGCCCTCGGTCACGCCGCGCCGTCGAACATCGACGTGACGGAGCCGTCGTCGAAGACCTCGTGGATCGCGCGCGCGATGAGCGGAGCGATCGGCAGCACCGTGAGGCGGTCCCAGCGCTTCGCCCCCTCGAGGGGCAGGGTGTCGGTCACGACGACCTGGTCGATGAAGTCCGACTGCAGGATCTCGACGGCGGGGTCGGAGAAGACCGCGTGGGTCGCGCCCACGATGACGCTCTTCGCGCCGCGCGCCTTGAGCGCCTCGGCGGCCTTCACGATCGTGCGGCCCGTGTCGATGAGGTCGTCGACGAGGAGGCAGTCGCGGCCGGCGACGTCACCCACGATCTCGTGCACGCTCACCTGGTTGGCGACGCGCGGGTCGCGCCGCTTGTGGATGATCGCGAGCGGCGCGCCGAGCTTGTCGGACCAGATGTCGGCGACCCGCACGCGGCCCATGTCGGGGCTCACGACCGTGAGGGTCGAGGGGTCGACGCTCTGGCGGAAGTGCTCGAGCAGCACGGGCATCGCGAAGAGGTGGTCGACGGGGCCGTCGAAGAAGCCCTGGATCTGGGCGGCGTGCAGGTCGACGCTCATGATGCGGTCGGCGCCGGCGGCCTTGAACAGGTCGGCGACGAGGCGGGCCGAGATCGGCTCGCGGCCGCGGCCCTTCTTGTCCTGACGGGCGTAGGGGTAGAAGGGCGCCACGACCGTGATGCGCTTCGCGCTCGCGCGCTTCGCCGCATCGACCATGATGAGCTGCTCCATGAGCCACTCGTTGATGGGCGAGGTGTGCGACTGGATGACGAAGACGTCGCTGCCGCGGATCGACTCGCCGAAGCGCGCGTAGATCTCGCCGTTGGCGAAGGTGCGCGTGTCGGTCTCGACGAGCTCGGTGCCCAGTTCGGTCGCGATGTCCTCGGCGAGCTGCGGATGCGCCCGCCCCGAGACGATGACGAGCCGCTTCTCTCCGCTGATCTTGATGCCGGACACTGTCCCCGCTACCCGCTCTCCTGTTGGCGACTCGGCACCCTGAGTCTAGTCCCCCGCACATTCCCCTCTCGGCGGCCTCACGGCATCCGGATGCGCGGGGGCTCTATCCTGAGACGGCCCGTCCGACGACCAGGAGCCCGACGCCCGAATGACCGAGCCGCGCACCACCCCGACCACGCCCGCGCAGCCCCAGTTCAAGCCCCAGACCCCGTGGGTGAGCGCTGTCGGCTACTTCATCTTCTTCAGCCGCTGGCTGCAGGCCCCGCTCTACGTGGGCCTCGTGATCGCGCAGGCCATCTACGTCGTCGTCTTCATGGTCGAGCTGTGGCACCTGGCCGAGGAGGTCGTGGGCCACTGGCCGAAGATCGAGGAGGCGACGATCATGCTCGGCGTGCTCGGCCTCATCGACGTCGTGATGATCGCGAACCTGCTCATCATGGTGATCATCGGCGGCTACGAGACCTTCGTCTCGCGCATCAAGGTCGACGGCCACCCCGACCAGCCCGAGTGGCTGAGCCACGTCAATGCGAACGTGCTCAAGGTGAAGCTCGCGATGGCCATCATCGGCATCTCGTCGATCCACCTGCTCAAGACCTTCATCGAGGTCGGCGATCTCGGCGCCCCGAACGCGGACAATGTGACCGGCGAGGACGTGACCTACACGTGGGACGGCGTGTTCTGGCAGGTCATGATCCACGTGACCTTCATCGCCTCGGCGATCGCTCTCGCGCTCATCGACCGCTGGTCGGTGAAGATGCAGATCCTCGCGCACACCGCGGGCGCGGACGACAGCGGCGCACGACCGCTCGAGCCGTCCCTGCACTGAGACGCGGCGCGCGCCGTCAGCTCGCGAGCGGTTCGATGAGCCCCGGATCGCGCGGGTCGACGTTGCGCGAGCTGTTGACGCGGCGGTCGACCTCGTAGCTCGTGAGTGTCGAGGCCACCTCGACCGAGACGGCGTCGAGCATGCCGAGCATTCTCTCGCGGTCGGCATCGGTCGAGAGCTTCGCGGGCGAGAGCCACTCCTCGTAGGCGTCGCGCGTGAGGAAGGCCGGCATCCGGTCGTGCACCTCGCCGGATGCGTCGCGCGCCTCGCGCGTGACGATCGCGCACGAGACGACCCACTCGTCGTCGACCTTGCGGGCCGTCGCGAGGCCTGCGGCGGCGAGGATGCGGCTGTCACCGTGGATGAAGTGCGGCTGCTTGTCGCCTGCCTCGCCCGTCCACTCGTAGTAGCCGCGCATGGGCACGATGCAGCGGTTGCCCGCGAACGCCGACTTCCAGAGCCCGTTCGTCGCGATCGTCTCGATGCGCGCGTTGAACTGCGGACGCGACTTCGCGGTGAGGAACGGCGGGTGGAAGTCCCACGCGGCAGGCTCGAGCGTGCGCACGAGCTCGCCGGATGCGGCAGCCCTCTCACGCACGATCGGCACGAGCTCGGTCGGCGCGATCGAGTACTGGGGGCGCCAGTCGCGGAAGTCGTTGCCCGCGGCGACGAACTCCTCGATCAGCTCGTTGGTCTCGGAGTCGTTCGCGAATCGTCCGCACATGCCGACATCATCCCGCGAGCGTCGGACACCCGCACCCCAGGTGGTCGAGGAGCGCCGCCGAAGGCGACGCGTCTCGACCACCTAGTTGGCGGCCTCGTACGCCTCGACGATCTCCGCCTTGATGCGACCGCGGTCGCCCACGGCGTAGCCGTTGCCCTGCGCCCACGCGCGGATCGCGGAGAGCCGCTCGGCGTCGCCGCCCGACGAGCGCGTGCGACGCGAGCCGGAACCCGACCCCGATGACGCGGCACGCGATCCGCCCACCCGGCGCCCGGCCGAGATGTACGGCGCGAGCGCGTCCGCGAGGGCGCGGGCGTTCTCGGCGGAGAGGTCGATCTCGTATTCGACGCCGTCGAGCGCGAAGCGCGTGCTGCGCGATCCCGCGGGGAGCTCGGTGCCGTCGATGTCGTCCGTGAGGATCGTGATCGTCTTCTTCGCCATGCGGCGAGTGTACGGTCCGGGGCTCTCGCTGCGGGCCCCCGCGTAAGGCCGTGCGTCCGAAACTTGCGCGATCTCGGCATCCGCTGAGACAGCCTCGTCATGGTTTCTGCAAAAAGCAACCAATTTGTAGACAGAACCGTTAAATGCCTTGTGAGCGGGCGCGCGTCGCTCGTAGGTTGTGGGCGCGCACACCGTGGTGCGGCGATCCGCACGGCAGTCCGCTCGTCGTCCCTCAGTGCGCCCGATACAGGGAGACGACACATGACACCATCACGACCCCCCAGCCGCCTCGCGTGGCTCGTCGCACTCGCGACGGGCGTCGCGGGCCTGACCCTCGTGCCCACGGCATCCGCTGCGGGCGCCCCGGTCGACCTCGCGGGCGGCAAGCCGACGAGCGAGTCGGGGCACACGCAGGACTACGCGTCGGGCAACATCACCGACGGGAACGCCGCCACCTACTGGGAGAGCCCCAACAACGCCTTCCCGCAGTGGGTGCAGGTGGACCTCGGCGAGGAGGCCGAGGTCGAGAGCCTGACCCTCGCCCTCCCGAGCGGATGGGAGGCGCGCTCGCAGACGATCGCCGTCGCGGCGAGCAGCGACGGCTCCGCGTTCTCGACCATCCGCTCGGCCGCCGGGGTCGCCTTCCCCGGTGGAGCGAACGCGGTCGACGTCGACGTCGACGACACGACGGCGCGCTACGTGCGGCTCACCTTCACGTCGAACAGCGCGTGGCCGGCGGGCCAGCTCTCCGAGCTCAAGGTGCTCGGCACCTCGTCCGACGGTCCGTCGTCCGCGAGCGAGCTCGCGCACGGGCGGCCGACGCAGGCGAGCTCGACCGTCTACGCCTTCGCCGCCGGCAACGCCGTCGACGGCGACGTGACGAGCTACTGGGAGAGCGGCGCGGGCGCCTACCCCGCGACGCTCACGACGCAGCTCGCCCAGCCCTCCGACCTCACGAGCGTCGTGCTCAAGCTCAACCCGGCGGCGGTCTGGGCCGCCCGGACGCAGACGATCGCGATCGAGGGCCGCGCGCAGGGCGCGACGACCTTCTCGACGCTCGCTCCCGCGGCGCAGCGCACGTTCTCGCCCGCGAGCCAGAACACCGTCACGATCCCCGTGGCCGCATCCGGCATCGAGGAGGTGCGCGTGCGCGTGACCGCGAACTCGGGGGCGCCCGGAGCGCAGCTCGCCGAGCTGCAGGTGTGGGGCACGGCATCCGACGCGCCCGACGTGGGCCCGAACCTTACCGTCTCGAACCTCACCGCGAGCCCCGCGGCGCCGACGCCGTCGTCGCCCATCACGCTCGGCGCGACGGTGACGAACACCGGCACCGCCAACTCCGCACCGTCGACCGTCGCGTTCTCGCTCGGCGGCCAGAGCGTCGGCACGGCCTCCGTCATCGCGCTCGCACCCGGCGCCTCGGCGCAGGTGAGCCTCGCGGTCGGCACGCGCCCCGCGGGCGGCTACCCCGTCACCGCCACCGTCGATCCCTCGAACGCGCAGGTCGAGCTCGACGAGGGCGACAACACCGCGAGCGGCGTCACCGTGACGGTCGCGGACGACGGCCAGCCGGACGGCGACGCGACCGAGCGCGCCGCGGGGCGACCCATCCAGGCGAGCTCCACGACCTGGATCTACACGGCCGACAAGGCGAACGACGGCGACACCACGACCTATTGGGAGAGCGGTGCGGGTGCGTACCCGGCCACACTCTCGGTGACGCTCTCGCCGAAGGTGTCGCTCGACCGCGTCGTGCTCAAGCTCAACCCGGACGCCGCGTGGGCGACCCGCACGCAGACCCTGGCGATCGAGGGCCGCGCGCAGGGCTCGACGAGCTTCACGACCCTCAAGGCCTCCGCGACGTACACGTTCTCCCCCTCGGGGCAGAACACCGTCACGATCCCCGTGACGGGTGCGGGAATCGAGGAGCTGCGGCTCCGCTTCACCGCGAACAGCGGCTCGAGCGGCGCGCAGCTCGCCGAGCTCCAGGTGTGGGGCGTGCCCGCTCCGACGCCCGACCTCGCGATCGCGAACGTCACCTCGTCGCCGTCGGCGCCGACGGATGCGCAGCAGCTCAAGCTCGGCGCGACCGTCACCAACACCGGCACCGCGGCATCCGCGGCCACGACCGTGGCATTCGCGCTCGACGGCCAGGCGGTCGGCACCGCGGACGTCGGGGCGCTCGCCGTCGGCGCGAGCGCGACCGTCACGACGACGGTGCCCGCGCGCACCGCGGGCAGCTACCCGCTCACCGCGACGGTCGACCCGCAGAACACGCAGCTCGAGCTGAGCGAGTCGAACAACACGGCGTCCGGCACCGCGGTCGTCGTGACCGAGACCCCGAGCGCCGACCTCGTGCCCGTCGTGGCGTGGGCGCCGAGCGCGCCGCAGGCGGGTCAGACGACGCAGTTCCAGGTGGCCGTGCGCAACCAGGGCACGCTCGCGAGCTCCGCGACGGCGCACACCGTGACGGTCGAGATCCTGAGCGGATCGACGACGGTCGCGACGCTCACGGGCTCGCTGTCGGGCGCGGTGAACGCGGGTGCGACGAGCTCCCCGATCGCCGTGGGCAGCTGGACCGCCGCGAACGGCAACTACACCGTGCGGGCCGCGGTCGCGGCCGACGCGGCGGAGCTCCCCTCGCGGCGGGCCAATAACACCGCGAGCACCCCGCTCTTCATCGGCCGCGGCGCGAACATGCCGTACACGACGATGGAGGCCGAGGACGGCACCGTCGGAGGCGGCGCGAACGTCGTCGGCCCCAACCGCACGGTCGGCGACATCGCGGGCGAAGCGAGCGGGCGCCGCGCAGCGGTGCTCGACGGCACCGGCGAGTACGTGCAGTGGACGACGACCGCGCCCACCAACACCCTCGTGACCCGGTTCTCGACACCGGATGCGGCGGGAGGCGGCGGGGCGAGTTCGACGCTCAACCTGTATATCGACGGCCAGTTCGTGCGGGCGCTCGACCTCAACAGCCGCTTCGCGTGGCTGTACGGCGACGAGACCTCGCCCGCCGACCAGCCGGGCGCCGGCGCGCCCCGTCACATCTACGACGAGGCGAGCTTCCTGCTCGGCGAGACGTACCCCGCGGGCACCGTGATCAAGCTGCAGAAGGACAGCTCGAACACGGCGGCACGCTACGCGATCGACTTCATCGACCTCGAGGTGGCCACGGCGAAGCCGAACCCCGACCCCGCGAAGTACATCGAGCCGACCGGGTTCACCCACCAGGCCGTGCAGGATGCGCTCGACCGGTTCCGTCAGGACACGACGGGCGCGCTCAAGGGCGTCTACCTGCCGGCCGGCGACTACTCGACGGCGCAGAAGTTCCAGGTGTACGGCAAGGCCGTCGAGGTCATCGGCGCGGGCCCCTGGTACACGCGGTTCTTCGCACCGCAGAGCCAGTCGGGCACCGACATCGGCTTCCGGGCCGAGTCGACGGCCAACGGCTCGCGGTTCGCGCACTTCGCCTACTTCGGCAACTACACGACCCGCATCGACGGGCCGGGCAAGGTGTTCGACTTCACGAACGTGAAGAACATGACGATCGACGACATCTGGGTCGAGCACATGATCTGCATGTTCTGGGCCTCGAACATGGACGACTCGGAGGTCATCAACTCGCGCATCCGCAACACCTTCGCGGACGCGATTAACATGACCAACGGGTCGTCGGGCAACCGCGTCGCCAACAACGCGGCACGCGGCACGGGGGACGACTCGTTCGCCCTCTTCGCCGCGACCGACAACGGCGGCACGGGCCAGTCCGGCAACCTGTTCGAGAACCTGACGTCGACCCTCACCTGGCGCGCCGCCGGGCTCGCGGTCTACGGCGGGCAGGACAACACCTTCCGCAACATCTACATCGCGGACACGCTCGTGTACTCGGGCGTGACGATCTCGTCGCTCGACTTCGGCTACCCCATGGAGGGCTTCGGTCCGGGGAAGACGCTGTTCGACGGGATCACGCTCGTGCGGGCCGGCGGCCACTTCTGGGGCCAGCAGACCTTCCCGGCGATGTGGCTGTTCAGCGCGTCGAAGACCTTCACGGCGATCGACGTGCGGAACGTGGACATCATCGATCCCACGTACTCGGGGATCATGTTCCAGACGAAGTACAGCGGCGGCCCCGAGAACACGTTCCAGAACACGACGTTCCAGAACATCACGATCACGGGGGCCCGCAAGTCCGGCGACGCGTTCGACGCGAAGTCCGGGTTCGGCATCTGGGTCAACGAGATGCCGGAAGCGGGTCAGGGCCCCGCGGTGGGCTCGGCGACGTTCACGAACCTCGTGATGTCGGGCAACGCGCAGGACGTCCGGAACACCACGAGCACCTTCTCGCTGCTGATCCAGTAGCGACGCGGTGACGAGGGGCCGACCGGATGCGTCCGGTCGGCCCCTTCGTGCGCGCGCGGGATGCGCTCAGCCCTCGGCGAGCACGGCCTCCATCTGGCTCATGGAACCGCGCAGGCCCTCCTCCATGCCCATGTCGAGCACCTTCTGCAGGTCGTCGACGGAGTCGTAGCGCGAGAGACACACCATGCGGGTGCCGCCGTCGATGGTCTCGAAGCGATACTCCATGTGCGTCGCCGGCATGCCCTCGACGGGGGCGCCGTCGGCATCCGCGAAGTAGTCCTCGGCCGCGAAGCGCACGCGCTCCTCGACCTCCTTGACGTGCCAGACGCCGTGGAACTGCTCGCCCTCGGGGCTCGTCATGAAGTAGTGCACGACGCCGCCGGGCACGAGCTCGTGCCGCACCACCGTCGCGGGGTAGGTGGGCGGTCCCCACCAGCGCTCCATCTTGCGCGGGTCGGCGTAGAGCGCCCACACCTTCTCGATCGGATACGCGAACGTCGCCTCGACCGTGAGGCTCGCGTTCTCGAGGTCCTTGTCGACCGTGATCTCCATGTCGTTCCTTCTCTCCTGGGTTCCGTCAGTCGTCGTCGTCGAGGAGTGCGGCCATGCGCTCGACGCGTCCGCGCCAGGCCTCCTCGAGCTGGTCGAGCGCACGTCGCGCCCTCCGCAGCGTCTCCGGTTCGGATCGCACGAGAAGCTCCCTCCCCCGGCGCACCTTCGTGACGAGCCCCACCTGCTCGAGCACGGCGACGTGCTTCTGCACGGCGGCGAAGCTCATGGGGTACTCGTCGGCGAGCCGGCTCACGGAGAGCTCGCCGTCGACGCTCCGCCGCAAGATGTCGCGGCGCGTCGCATCGGCGAGCGCGTGGAACAGGCGGTCCACCTCGGCGTCGCTGAGTTCCGTTGATACAACCATTTGGTTGTAGGTTAGGCGCGTCGACGCCGCGCGTCAAGAGGCGGATGCGTCGGGGGCCCGCTTGACGAGGCCGCGGAGGTACGCGATGTGGGCGGCCTGGATCTCGTCGCTGCCGGGGCCCCACGGCGGGCGCTCGGGGTGCTGCATGAGGCGCACGACGGTGAGGCGCTGGAAGGGGGTGAGGGGCATGTGGGGAGTGTGCGCTTGCGATCCGAGTTCGGCAAGAGGACTGCGTGCGAGATTCCCGTGGGCTCGCCCGAACGCGATGCGTTCGGGCATTGCGGCCCCAGCGGGATTCGTCCCCGTCGCTCCCCCAGACGCCGCGCTGCGGCGCCTGGGGCCCCTCGCTCCGTGGGCCCACCCGCGGGTGACGGGGCCTCGTCCTGCCGGGGGCACCAACGCAAGAAGCCCGGTCCTGTGGACCGGGCTTCTTGCGTTGGTGACCCCAGCGGGATTCGAACCCGCGTTACCGCCGTGAGAGGGCGGCGTACTAGGCCGCTATACGATGGGGCCGTTTCGCGACAACTTGAAGATTATGGCACAGGCCTCGGGCCCCGACCAAAACGAGCGGCCGTCACTCAGGCGAGCACGCGCAGAGCGCCCGGCACGACCTCCAGCTCGACCGGCAGCGGGCCCATCCGCTCCCCGTCCGCGTAGGCGACGAGCGGCGCATCCACCTCGATGCGGATGCGACGCGCACGTCGCAGCACGACGCGCGGATCCGTCGTGTGGGTGCCCTTGAACACCCGCGGGAAGATGCGCATGAACGCGATGCGCCCGAGCGGCTTCACGAGCATGACGTCGAGCAGCCCGTCGTCGAGCAGCGCGTCGGGCGTGATGCGCATGCCCCCGCCGAGCGACACGTTGTTGCCGACCGCGACGAGCAGAGCGTCGAGCTCGACGAGCTCGCCGTCGAGCGTCACGCGGTAGCGCAGCGGCTTGAGGCCCGCGAGCTCCGCGAGCAGCGCCAGGATGTAGCGGCTCGGCCCCTTCGGGTGCCGCATATTGTTGGCGCGCTCGTTGACGATGGCGTCGAAACCCGCCGAAAGCGAGCCCGCGGCCCAGCGCTCGAAGACGGCGCCGTCGGCATCGGTCCAGCGCACGCGCATCGCGTCGATCACGCGAGGCTCGCCCTGCAGCGCCTCGCCCACACGACGGATGGCGGCCTCCGTATCGCCGATCGGCAGGCCCAGGCCGCGCGCCATGTCGTTGCCCGTGCCCGCCGGCACGATCGCGAGCGGAACGCGCGTGCCCGCGACGACATTCGCGCCGAGGTTCACCATCCCGTCGCCGCCGACCACGACGAGCGCGTCGGGCTTCGCCCGCACGGCGGCGCGTGCCGACGAGAGCAGCGACTCGAAGTCGGGTTCGGTGAGCGACGTCACCTCGTGGCCCATCGCGCGCAGCGTCTGCACGACCGCGGGGCCCACGTCGCGGCTCGCCCCGAACGAGGCCGAGGGGTTGATCGCGACGACCACCCGCCTCGGCTTCGTCGTCATGCGCACCATCATGGCATCCGCCGCATGCCGGTCCGGCTCAGCCGGCTCAGCGGCCGAAGCGGAGGCGCCGCAGCAGCTGCGCGTTGAGCGCCACGATGACGGTCGACACGCTCATGAGCACCGCGGCGAGCCACGGCGGCATGAGGAATCCGACGCCCGCGAGCACGCCCGCGGCGAGCGGGATGCCGAGCGCGTTGTAGCCGGCCGCCCACCACAGGTTCTGCACCATCTTGCGATAGCTCGCGCGGCTGAGCGTGATCGTGTCGACGACACCGCGGGGGTCGGACGAGGCGAGCACGACGCCCGCGGACTCGATCGCGACATCCGTGCCCGCACCGATCGCGATGCCGAGGTCGGCCGTCGCGAGCGCGGGGGCGTCGTTGATGCCGTCGCCGACCATCGCGACGCGCGCCGCGCCGCCGCGCTGCAGCGTCTCGACCTCGCCCGCCTTCTGGTCGGGCAGCACCTCGGCCCGCACCTCGTCGATGCCGAGGCGCTTCGCGACGTGCTCGGCCACGACGTGCGAGTCGCCCGTGAGCATCGCGACGCGCACCCCGCGGCGGTGGAGCGCCGTGACGGCCTCCGCCGACTCCTCGCGCACGCGGTCGGCGATCGCGAAGACCGCGACGACCCGCGCATCCGTCTCCCCGCCCTCGACGAGCGACACGGCCGTCGAGCCCTCCGCTCCCGCGTCGCGCACGGCGTGCACGAGCGCGGTGTCGAGGCGGATGCCGCGCTCGGTCACGTAGCGTCCGCTCGCGACCGCGAGCTCGCGTCCGTCGACCGTGGCCGTCGCGCCCCGCCCGGCGAGCGCCCGGAAGCCGGTCGCCTTCGGTACGGTCAGGCCGCGCTCGCGCGCCGCCTCGACGATCGCGCGGCCGATGGGGTGCTCGCTGCGCCCCTCGACGGCCGCGGCGAGCGCGAGCGCCTCGTCCTCGGTCATGCCGTCGACGACCGTGACCGCGGCCACCGCCTGGCGGCCCTCGGTGAGGGTGCCGGTCTTGTCGAAGAGCACGACGTCGATGTCCTTCGCCTCCTCGAGGGCCGCACGACTGCGGATGAGCACGCCGCGGCGCGCGCCGATCGCGGTCGAGAGCTGCGCGACGAGCGGGATGGCGAGGCCGAGCGCATGCGGGCAGGCGATCACGAGCACCGCGACGACGCGCTCGAGCACGAACGCGGGGTCGTCGGGGCGCAGCATCCACCAGGCGGCGAGCGTCACGAGGGCCGCGCCCACGGCGACGTAGAAGAGCAGCGCGGCAGCCCGATCCGCGAGCAGCTGCGCGGGCGAACGGCTCGCCTGCGCGTCCTCGACGAGGCGCATGATGCCCGCGAGGGCGGTGTCGCCGCCCGTGCGCGTCACCTCGACCGTGAGGGAGCCGGATGCGATGGAGCCCGCGACGACCGCGTCGCCCTCGGACTTCCCGACGGGCACCGACTCGCCCGTGAGGAGCGACTCGTCGACCTCGGCCTCCCCCTCGACGACGGTGCCGTCGGCGGGGATCGCAGCACCTGGACGCACGAGCACCCGGTCGCCGACCGCGAGCGCGGAGCGAGCGACCGTGACGGGCTCGCCGTCGCGCAGCACCTCCGCCTCGTCGGGCAGCAGCTTCGCGAGTTCGCCGAGGGCGTTCTGCGCGCCGTGCACGGCCGACATCTCGATCCAGTGGCCGAGCAGCATGATCGTGACGAGCGTCGCGAGCTCCCACCAGAAGTCCATGCCGGGCAGGCCGAACATGACGGCGACCGAGTAGGCGGTCGACACGACGATCGCGAGCGAGATGAGCGTCATCATGCCGGGGCTCTTCGACCGCAGCTCGTCCCATGCGCCCTGCAGGAAGATGCGGCCGCCGATCACGACGATCGCCGCGCCGAACGCGGCCGGGATCCACTCGCTTCCGGGGAACCGCGGGCCGCCGAGGCCCAGGATGTCCTGCAGGCCCGTGGAGAACACGAGCGTGGGGACGGTCAGCGCGAGGCAGATCCAGAACAGCTTGCGGAACCGCAGGGGGTCGTGGCCCGCGTGCGCGGAGTGGTCGTGGGCGCCGTGGTGGTGGTGCTCACCCGCTGGTTGAGTAGCCGCCGCAGGCGGCGTATCGAAACCCACGTCGTGATGACCGTGGTCGTGATGACCGTGGTGCTCGTGGTGGTGCTCTACGTCGTGCGCGGGTCTCGATACACCGGCGCTGCGCGCCGGCACTCGACCAGCGGGGGTGGCGTCACCCGCTGGTTGAGTAGCCGCCGCAGGCGGCGTGTCGAAACCAGCCCCGTGATGACCATGATCGTGGTGACCGTGGTCGTGCCCGTGGTGCTCGTGCCCGCTCATCACGCGCCCCGGTTCTGCTGCAGCTCGAACACGGCGAGCAGCTCGGCGACCGCCTGGTCGCGCGTCTCGCCGCCCTCGTCGAACATGTGCGACACGTGGGTGCGCAGGTGGTTCTCGACGAGCAGCTTGTTGAGGCTCCCGAGCGACTTCTGGATGGCGAGGGTCTGCGTGATGATGTCGACGCAGTAGGCCTCGTCCTCGATCATCTTCTCCACGCCCCGCAGCTGCCCCTGCAGGATGCGGGCGCGGTGGAGCGCGCGCTTCTTGATGTCGTCGATCATGACGACAGGGTATACCCCCTGGGGGTATCTGTCACGCGTACGCCAGGATGCTCCCGATGCGGATCGCGTTGCCGAACGGGTCGCGGATCGCGAAGTCGCGCCCGTAGCCCTGGATCTGCTCCGCCTCGCGCGCCACGTCAGTCCCCGAAGACCTCGTGCAGGATGCGCACGTTGTCGCCGTCGGTCTGCGCTCCCCCGCCCTCGTGTCCGTTGAAGGGGAAGACGTCGATGTGCTTCGGCCCGGCGTAGGCGTTGTAGGCGCCGAACACGGTCGAGGGCTTGCACACCTCGTCCATGAGCGCGACCGTGAACCACGCGGGCGCCGTCGCGCGGCGCGCGAAGTTGACGCCGTCGAAGTAGGCGAGCGTCTCGAGCACGGCGGATGCCTTGGTGCGGTGCTGCGCGAGGTAGCGCACGAGCTCGTGGTACGGGTCGGAGTCGTGGATCGTGACGGCCCGCGGGAAGTCGCACAGGAACGGCACCTGCGGCAGCACGGCGGTGAGCCCCTCGACGAGCCCCGCGACCGCGAGCGTGATGCCGCCGCCCTGGCTGCCGCCCGTTACGGCGATGCGGGCGGGGTCGACGACGTCGAGCGTGCGCGCCGCGTCGACGGCGCGCACGGCATCCGTGAACAGGCGGCGGTAGTAGTACGTGTCGCGGCTGTCGATGCCGCGCGTCATGACGCCGGGGATCTGCGGCCCCGTCTCGCCCGCGTCGGCAGTCGCGCCGAGCGACCACCCCGAGCCCTGGCCGCGTGTGTCGACCATGAGGTGCGCGAAGCCCGCGGCCGAGTACACGAGGTTCTCGGTCGGGAGCCCGCGACCCCCGCCGTAGCCCTGGTACTGCACGACCGTCGGCAGCGGGCCCGTCGCCCCGCGCGGCACGCGCAGCCACGCGCGGATGGGCTGGCCCGCGAACCCGGGGAACGTCACGTCCCACACGTCGACCGTGCGGAGCCCCGCATCCACCGGCACGAGCTCGGCGCCCGCGGGCGCGGCGGCGCGGCTCTCGGCGAGCGTCGCCTCCCAGAACGCGTCGAAGTCGGCGGGGTCGGTCTGGGCGCTGCGGTACTGCCGCAGCTCTGCCTCGGGCAGGTCGACGAGCATGCAAGCCCTCCTCGGATCGTCATCACCCTAACGACCGTCGGGGCATAGGGTCGGGATCATGAACGTCACGAAGTACGAGCACTCCGCCATGGTCGTCAGCAAGGGCTCCGATCGGCTCGTGATCGACCCCGGTTCGTTCCTCGCGACGCTGCCCGACACATCCGGCATCGTCGGCATCGTCATCACGCACGAGCACGCCGACCACTTCTCGGTCGACCGCGTGACGGACCTGCTGGAGGCGAACCCGGATGCGCGCGTGCTCGCCCCGCAGGGGGTCGCGGATGCCGCGGCTGCGTCCGGCATCGACGTCGAGGTCGTGAAGGCGGGCGACGAGGTCGAGGTGGGGCCGTTCCCGCTGCGGTTCTTCGGCGAGACCCACAACGTCATCCACTCCTCGATCCCCGTGATCGACAACGTGGGCGTGCTCGTCGACGACGAGTTCTATTACGGCGGCGACTCGTACACGGTGCCCGAGGGCGTCGAGGTGGAGCTGCTCGCGGCGCCGCTCGGCGCCCCGTGGCTCAAGATCGGCGAGGCGATGGACTACGTGCTCGCCGTGAAGCCGCGGCGCGCGTTCCCGGTGCATGACATGACGCTCTCGGTGGCGGGCAAGAAGCTGCACAACGACCGCCTGCAGTGGGCGACCGAGCAGGGCGGCGGCGCCTACAGCGTGCTCGAGCCGGGCGAGTCGATCGACCTCTGACGCCTCGGCGGGATGATCCGCGGGCCGCGACGATCAGAGCCGCGAGAGCCCGTCGCCGATGAGCACGACGGCGACCATGATGACGACGACCGCCGTGACGACGTAGCTGTTGCGCGACACCCACGCGTGCGCGCGTCGCAGAGTCGGCCGCGCGCGCTCCCCCGACCGCCACACGACGATGACGGGCGCGGCGACCGTCGAGAGGCCGATGGCGAGGTAGACGGCCGTGCCGACAGCCCATACGAGCGGCGTGAGCTCACCCGCGTTGAAGGCGAGCGCGGCGGCCGTCGCGAGCACGAGCGCCTTCGGCCGCACGTTGAGGCCGAGGCCGACGAGGAACGCCGTCGAGGCCTTCATGCGTCCGACGCGGCGCAACCAGCCGGGCACCTCCGGGTCGATGTCGTCGCCCGTCGTGCGTCGGCGCCCTCGCCGGAACACCCACACCGCGAACCAGACGCCCACGAGGCCGATGAGGATCTCGCCCGTGCCGACCACGACATCCGGCAGCTGCGCGTCGCCCCGCGGGATCGCGCGCAGCCCCGCCGTGAAACCGACCGTGACGAGCGCGAGCCCCAGCGCGTAGCCGACGAGGTACGCGACACCCACCGCCTGCCCGCGTGGCGACAGCAGGAGCGCGAGCACGACCGTGATCGGCACCGTCGACAGGGCGACGCCGAGGGCGAGGGGCAGGAGCACGCCGAGCACGTCCATCCGCGGCTCCTCTCGCCGGATGGCTCGACCCTACTCGCGCAGACGACGACGGCCCCCGCCCGTGCGAGACGAGCGGGGGCCGAGGCGTTCGTGTGGGATCAGCTGATCAGCACGTGGATCTCGTTGCCCCAGATCGAGCTGATGCGCAGCACCGAGCCGGGCGTCGCATCCGCCGGCACCTCGAACACGAGGTTGACGTCGGCGGTCTCGCCGGTCGCGAGCTCATCGGCGTCGTAGATGTTGCCGGGGTAATCGGCGTAGCTGACGTCGTAGACGTCCATTCCGGAGGTCAGCAGCTCGGTGTAGAGCATGTAGGGCAGGTCGGTGTCCTCGCCGAGGTAGGTGACCGTCATCGGCACGACGATGTAGACGTTGCCCGGCTGGGGCTGCTCGTTGTACTCGTCGGCCGCGAGCACGTCGGCGGTCGCGTCGAGGTTCGGCGCGCCCACGACGACCTGCCACTGGTCGGCCCCGCTGTAGTCGGAGAAGGTGACGGTGTCGCCGACGGCCGCGGGGTTGTTGATGCCGCCGAGCGCGTCCGGGTCGTCGTCGCTGCCCGTGCCGTAGTCCTCCTCGGGGTCGGTGATGACCGGGTCGTCGTCCCAGGTGAAGTCGTCGACGGTGTTCGAGTAGCTCGTGATGAACAGGAGCATGACGACGCTGATGGCCGCCGTGAGCAGCAGCGAGACGCCGGAGACGATCGTGCCGGCGATCGCGAGGCCCTTGCCCTTGTTCTTCGCGAGGAGGCCCACGATTCCGAGCACGACGCCGACGAGGGCGAGCAGCACGAAGAAGAACCCGACGTAGGGGATCCATCCGACGGTGATGCCGAACAGGAACGCGACGCCGCCGAGGATGAGCGAAACGAGGCCCATGACGTTGAAACGCGAGGGGCCCGCGGGGGCGCCGGTCGCGTAGGCCGGGGTGGCCGCGTAGGCGGGGGTTCCGGATGCGGTGGGCGCGGCGCCGGGGGCGGCGTACGGGTTCGCGGGCGTCGCCGCGTAGGGGTTCGCGGGCGCGGCGTACGGGTTGGTCGGCTGCGCGGCCGCGGGCGCGGCGGGCGGCACTGGCGCGGCGGGGGCCGCGTACGGGTTGGCGGGCTGCTCGGCGGCGGGCGCCACGGGTGGCACCGGCGCGGCGGGGGCCGAGCTCGGCACCGTCGTCGACGGCGGAGCGTAGGGGTTCACCGGTTCGGGGGCGGCGAACGGCTCGGCGGGGGGCCTGCCCCGCGACGGGCTCGGGGTCGCATCCGGCTGCGCGGCATCCGCGGCGGGGCGGCATCCGCGGCGGGTGCGGCATCCGGCGCGGCGGGTGCGGGCGGCACGGGCGGCACGTCGGCGGACGGTGCAGGGGGGATCGGGGGGATCTGGTCGTCGCCGGCGGCGCCGGGCTGCTGCGAATCGGACACGAGCACGAGTCTGCCGTGTCGCGGGCCGTGCCGCGAACGGGGCACGCGGGGAGTTCTCCCCGTCTCGCGGCAGCGCGCCCCGAGGACGACAAAACCCCCGCCGGAGCGGGGGTTCTTCGAAAGCTGGGGTACCTGGACTCGAACCAAGAACAACTGAACCAGAATCAGCCGTGTTGCCAATTACACCATACCCCACCGGTCCGGCCAGGGGCCGGGCGGTGCTGCTCGGGCGAACCCGAACCGACTAGACACTTTACCCTACGGATGAGGGGGGTCCGAACCGGGGGCGGTGGTCTCGAGACGCGTCCGCTGCGCGGGCGCTCCTCGACCACCTGGGGTTGGCGCGAGCTCCTCGAGACCCTGGGTTGCGAACAAGCTGGTCGAGGAGCGCCGCGCAGCGACGCGTCTCGAGACCCCCGGCGCTACAGGGCCTGGCGGAAGCGCTCGAGACGCGCGAGCGTCGACTCCTTGCCGAGGATCTCCATCGACTCGAAGAGCGGCGGGCTGATGCGGCGCCCCGAGATGGCCGTGCGCAGCGGGCCGAACGCCGTGCGGGGCTTGAGGCCGGGGCCGCCCTCCTCGACGGGCGTCAGGAGCGCCGCACGCAGCGCCTCCTCGATCTCGACGCGGCCGAACTCCGTGAGCTGCTCGAGGGCCGCCTCCGACGCGTCGAGCACGAGGCGCGCCTCGTCGGCGTCCTTCGGCATCGCGTCGTGCTCGAACTCGAGCTCGTCGTCGGGCGTGAAGAGGAATGCGAGCATGCCGCGCGCCTCCCCCAGCACCGTCACGCGCTCCTGGATGAGCGGCGCCGCCTCGCGCAGGATCGCGCGGTCGCGCTCCGTGGGCGGGTCTGCGAGGTAGCCCTCGAGGTAGGGCACAATGCGCTCCTCGAAGTCGGCGCCGTCGAGCATCCGGATGTGGTCGCCGTTGATCGCGTCGGCCTTCTTCTGGTCGAAGCGGGCCGGGTTCGGGTTGACGTCGCGGATGTCGAACGCGGCCACGAACTCGTCCTGCGTGAAGACGTCGCGGTCGGGCCCGATCGACCAGCCGAGGAGCGCGAGGTAGTTGAGCAGGCCCTCGGGGATGAACCCGCGCTCGCGGTGGTGGAAGAGACTCGACTCGGGGTCGCGCTTGCTGAGCTTCTTCGAGCCCTCGCCGTAGACGAGCGGCATGTGCGCGTACTGCGGGATGAAGTCGGTCACGCCGAGCTCGATGAGCGCGAGGTAGAGCGCGATCTGGCGTGGGGTCGACGACAGGATGTCCTCGCCGCGGAACACGTGCGTGACGCCCATGAGCGCGTCGTCGACGGGGTTCACGAAGGTGTAGAGCGGGGCGCCGTTGGGGCGCACGACGACGAAGTCGGTGAAGCTGCCCGCGGGGAAGGTGATCTCGCCGCGGATGAGGTCGTGGAAGGTGAGGTCGGTGTCGGGCACGCGCAGGCGCAGGCTCGGCTTGCGACCCTCGGCGCGGAACGCCTCCCGCTGCTCCTCGGTCAGTTCGCGCTCGAAGTTGTCGTAGCCCTGGCGCGGGTCGCGGCCGGCGGCGACGTTGCGGGCCTCCATCTCCTCCGGGGTCACGAACGACTCGTAGAGGTGGCCCGAGGCCTTCAGGCGCTCGATGAGCTCGAGGTAGATCTCGGTGCGCTGCGACTGCCGGTACGGCCCGTGCGGGCCGCCCTTCTCGACGCCCTCGTCCCAGTCGATGCCGAGCCAGGTGAGCGCGTCGATGAGCTGCAGGTAGCTCTCCTCGGAGTCGCGCGCGGCATCCGTGTCCTCGACGCGGAACACGAGCTTGCCGCCCGTGTGGCGGGCGTAGGCCCAGTTGAAGAGGGCGGTGCGCACCATCCCGACGTGGGGGGTGCCGGTGGGCGAGGGGCAGAACCGCACGCGCACATCCGCGCCGGTCGCCGTGGAGAAGGGGAGCGACATCCCCTCGATCCTACCGGCGGCGGCGCGGGACGGATGCGGGCGTCAGCCCCACGCGAGGGCGGCGGATGCGGCGAGCGCGAGCGCCACGCCGACCACCTGCACGGGGGTGAGCCGCTCGCGCAGCACCGTGAGCGCGAGCAGCACGGTGCCGAGGGGGTAGAGGGATGCGAGCACGCCCATGATCGCGAGCTCGCCCTGGTGCAGACCCCACACGAGCAGCACGTTGGCGACGGCCATGAGGAGGCCCGCCGCGAGCGCGAACAGCAGGCCCGGATGCCGCGCCTCGACGGGCGGTGCGGCGGCCCCGCCCCACCACGAGTCGCCTCGCACGAGCCGCAGCACGGCGAGCACGACCGCGAAGAGCGCGGCGCCCCCGACGAGGTCGACGAGCAGGGGTGCGTACTCCGATTCGGGCGGCGTCCACTCCATGATCACGTTGTAGCCGCCGAAGCCGACGCCCGACGCGAGGGCGAGCACCACGGCGCGCGTGCCGACGCGACCGCCCTGGCGCTCGCGCGTGACGCCGAGCAGCACCGCGGCGACGACGAGCGCGCCGAGGGCGACGTAGCCGAGCGGGCTGAACCGCTCCCCCTGCAGGATGCCGCCGACCGCGGGGATGAGGGCCGCGACGGCGGCCGTCGTCGGCGAGATGACGCTCATCGGACCGATAGCGAGGGCCGCGTAGAACGCCCAGATCGCGACCGCGCCCGCGAGGCCCGCCGCGAGACCGAGCCACACGGCCTCCGCCGACCACACGGAGCCGACCGCGAGCGTGAGCACGGCGACCGGCACCGCCGCCGCCCCGAAGCTCACGAAGCTCACGAGCAGCGGCGAGACGCGACGCGACCCGAGGCCCCCGAAGAAGTCCGAGACGCCGTAGACGACCGCGCTCGCGAGGCCGACGAGCACGATCATGCGTTCATTCAATCGGATGCCGGCCGCCGGGCCGAACGTCCCTGTCGACGCGCAGCATCCGGGAGGACGATGGGTGCGAGGCACGGACGAAGGAGGACGCCATGACCGACGTGATGAACCCGGTGGAGGTGCTCGACGAGCGCGAATGCTGGGAGCTGCTGGAGCTGGCCCCGATGGGCCGCATCGCCCTCGCCGCCGCCGGCGAGCTCGACATCTTCCCCATCAACTTCGCGGTGCACGACGGTGCGCTGTGGTTCCGCACGGCACCCGGCACGAAGCTCGTCGAGCTCACGGTGAACCCCGAGGTCGCCCTCGAGATCGACGGATGGGACGAGGGCGAGGCGTTCAGCGTCGTCGTGAAGGGCGAGGCCGAGCGGATCGAGCACGGGCAGCAGCTCGACGAGGCAGAACGCCTGCCGCTCGCGCCGTGGGTGCCGACGCTCAAGTACCGCTGGGTACGCATCCGCCCCACCCACGTGACGGGCCGCCGCTTCCGCCGCGGGCCCGAGCCCGAGCGGTTCTGAGGCGAGCGCCCGCCCGCCGTCGTCAGTCGATGGCAGCGGTGAACGCGGGCGGGTAGACCGCGATGCGCGGCGGGGTGAGCCCCGCATCCGTGAACAGCTCGCGCACGCGGTCGCGCACGCGCTCGTTCGCGACCGTGATCGCGGCGACCGCCGAGAGCGGCACGGGGCCGGCGGCGAGCAGCTCCGCGTCGCGGAAGTCGGGGTCGGTCGCGTGCAGGCGGCGGAGGGCCTGCGTGCCCGCCTCGACACCCGCCGAGAAGCGCGTCGCCACGGCGGCCGCGTCGCCGTCGGCGAAGACGACGTCGTCGCCGAGCGCGTCGACCGGCACCGCGAGGATCACGAAGTCGGTGTGCTTGGCGGTGCGCGCCGCATCCGACCAGTGGGCGCCCTCGGCGCCCTCGCGCAGCTCCTGCCAGCGCGTCGAGTCGGGCGAGATCGCGAACGACACGAAGGATGCGACGCTGCGCCCGTCGGGCACCGTCGCGGTCTCGCGCAGCTCGCGCGTCGTCGCCGAGCTCACGTCGACGTCGGGCTCGGCGCCCGCGCGCAGCTCGCCGTCGAGCGCGATCGACTCGAGCGTGCGGATGTGGGTGACGTGGTGCACGCGGCGCCCGGGCAGCTTGAGCGAGGCGGGGGCACCGGATGCGGCGGGCGTGCGGAGTGTCGGCGCACGGCCCGTCGAGGTGCGCGTCGCGGCCGGCCGAGGCGCGGCCTTGGGCGCCGGTGCGGGCGTCCGCGGGAAGCAGACATCGCAGAGACCTTCGTCGAAACCGTGAATGCACTCCGCCACCCCTCCACGCTACGTCACGCGGGAGGGGTGGCGGCACGGCGGCCGCCGACCGGGTGACGGGGGGTTGGGTGTCACCCGGTCGGCGGTGGTTCAGCTCACCTCAGCTCAGTGCCTGCCGCCGTGACCGTTGGAGCCGTGGAAGCCGCGGCCGTCCCAGCCGTGACCCTTCTTCCACTTGTCCCACTTGCCGTGGTCGTGGTGACGCCACTTGTGCGTCTTCACGTCGCCGGAGGTGTGCACGGCGTGGGCGATGGCATCCGCCATCTCCTCGAGCACGACCGCGTCGACGTTCGCCGTCGTGTCGCACGCCTGGTGGTAGCACGGGTCGTACGGCTCGCCGGCGGTGCCGCCGAAGATCGCGGCCTGCTCCTCCGTCTTGATGCCCTCGGCGCCCGTGAAGAGGCCGCCCGCGGGGATGCCCGCGTCGATGAATGCGAAGTAGTCGCTGCGTCCGTCGAACGCGGTCGGCGCCGTGGCGAGGCCCTGCGAGGCGAAGTAGTCGGTGAACAGCTTCTCGATCTCCGCCGAGCCGTCGGGGCCCGCCTCGCCGAACGCGTCGCCGTCGCCGTCATAGACGAACCGCACGGGGTTGACCGAGCCGACCATGTCGAAGTTGAGGTTGAGAGCGGTGTTCGCCACCTGCTCCTCGCTCAGCTGCGAGACGTAGTAGTCCGAGCCCTGCAGGCCGTCCTCCTCGCCCGACCACCACGCGAACACGAGCTGGTTGGCGGGCTTCGACTTCGTCACGGCGAGCTTGAGCGCGACCTCGAGGATCGACGCCGAGCCGGTGCCGTTGTCGTTGATGCCGGGGCCCTCGGCGACCGAGTCGAGGTGGGCGCCCACGACGACCTGCTTGGTCGGGTCACCCTTCTTGCTCTTCGCGATGAGGTTGAAGGTGTCGATCGTGACCTGGGTCGTCTCGAGCACGATGCGCGCCGTCGGAGCGTCGGCGAGGGCGAACGCCTCGCCGATCTCGAAGCTCGTGCCGATCACGGGGATCGCCGTGCCGAGCTCGTTGAGCGTGCCGAACACGACGCCGAAGCGGTCGTCGCCCTCGACCTCGTTGCCCTGGTTGAACACGATGACGGCGGATGCGCCCGCGGCCTCCGCATTCGCGGCCTTCGTCGCGAAGTCGCACGTGCCGCGCTGGATGAGCGCGATGTCGCCCGCGGTGAACTCGGCGAAGTCCTCGGCCTCGCAGCCGGAGGTCGTGGCCCGGTCGCCCTCGAGGTTGATGTCGACCGGCGTGACCACGGCATCCTCGACGGCGCCCTCGCCCGAGTAGTCCATGGGATAGAACTGGTCCTCGAGCACGTAGTCGGTGGGCGTCGGCGCGAGCTGCGAGAACTCGGCGCGGTCGATGTCGACGCGCTCGTAGCTGAACGGCTGCCGCTCGGTCTGGTACCCCGCGAGCTTGAGCAGCTTCTCGATGTAGGCGGCCGAGGCCTCGTGGCCGGGCGTGCCTGCCGCGCGGTTGCCGCCGTTGGCATCCGCGATCTTCTGCAGCTGGTCGAGATGGAACTGGATCGACTTCGCGCTGACGGCCTTCCGCAGCGTCGCGGAGCTGTTCTTGTCGTCGCCGTTGCCGTGGCCCGGGCCGTGCCCGTGCCCTCCCCCGTGGCCGGGCCATCCGCCCGCCGTCGCCGGTGATGCGAGCCCGACGGCGAGGATCGCCCCCGTCAGGATTCCGGTAGCCGTCAGGATGCGGCTCTTCCGAGTTCTCACGTGTTCCCCTTCCCACGTCGCCGCCCGCGAGTCGGACGGCACGGTCAGGTTCGAACGTACCCCCCGTTCGGGGGTAGACAGCATGAGAATGTCCTCACGCGGATGCGGCGGGCCGCGGGATGTGCGGGTCGCCCGGGTCGCGTCAGCCCTGCGAGGCCTTGCGCGCGCGGGACCGCTCGTCGTGCAACCACTGCGGCGGGTCGGCGAGCAGTGCCTGGATCTCGGAGCTCGTCATGGCATCCGCGACCCCCGCCCGGGCGAGGCCCGAGTTGGTGATGCCGAGGCGGCGCGACACCTCGGAGCGCGGATGCGGCCCCTCGGTGCGCAGGGTGCGCAGCCACTCGGGCGGGTCGGTCTGCAGGGCGGCGAGCTCGTCGCGCGAGTGCTGCGCGTCGCGGAACTCGGCGGGGGCGGCGGGCAGGTAGATGCCGAGCTTCTTGGCCGCGGTCTGCGCCGAGAGGTACTGCGCCTTGGGAGGCTTGGGCTGCTGGCGGCGGTCTTCGCGCGGCTCGTCGGTCATGTTCCGAGGGTAGCCTCGTGAGCGTGTCCGGTCCCTTCGTCGTCGCCTTCGTGCCGGGCGCGACCCCGGGCAAGTGGGAGCGGGTCTGGCGAGACCGGATGCCGCGCAGCCCGCTCGAGCTGCGTCCGCTGCCTCAGGACGAGGCGCTCTCGGCGCTGCGCGACGGCTCGGCGCACATGGCGCTGCTGCGCGACGTGACGGCTGACGACGAGCTGCACGCCATCCCGCTCTACCGCGAGCGGCCCGTCGTGGTCGCGCCCAAGGACCACCCCGTGGCGGCGTTCGACGAGCTCGCGCTCGCCGACCTCGACGGCGAGACGATCCTCGAGGGTCAGGGCGCCGACACGGTCGAGCTCGTCGCCGCGAACGTCGGTCTCGCGCTCATGCCCATGTCGGTCGCCCGCGCCCACTCGCGCCGCGACGTCATCGCGCGCCCCGTGACGGATGCGCCCGACTCCGGCATCGCCCTCGTCTGGCCGCGCGCCCTCGACGACTCCCGCACGGATGTGTTCATCGGCATCGTGCGCGGCCGCACGCAGAACTCCTCCCGCTGACCTCCGCTTCCGCTGTTGTGCAGGAGCCTGCTGTTGTGCAGGAGATCGCGGTTATGCAGGAACGCGCCGCTGTTGTGCAGGAGTTCGGCGCGTGAGCCCTGCTGTTCCGGGGATCCGGACGCGGTAGGCGCGCCGGATCCTGCACAACGGGGATCTCCTGCACAACAGCGATCTCCTGCACAACAGCACCAGGGCGGGGGCGGCCGCCCCCGGGCGCGGCGCGGCGCGACCGCTGACTACAGCGCCTGGTTCAGGCGGTAGTACGCGGCGTTCGCCCGCGCCTGGTCCTCGAACGAGCGGATGGTCGTGGTCTCGTCGATCACGAGGAGCTCGACGCCCGCGATGCGCGCGAAGTCCTCCCACGCCTCGATGCCGACCTGGTTCGTCATGACCGTGTGGTGCGCGGCTCCCGCGATGAGCCACGACGTCGCGCTCGTGCGGAAGTCGGGCGCCGGCTTCCAGACCGCACGGCCGACAGGGAGCTTCGGCAGCGACTGCGGCGGCTCGACGTTCTGCACGGCGTTCGCCACGAGGCGGAAGCGCTCGCGCTGGTCGCTGAGCGCGACGACGACGGCGGGGCCCGCATCCGCTGTGAAGACGAGGCGCACGGGGTCGTCCTTGCCGCCGATGCCGAGCGGGTGGATCTCGAGGCTCGCCTTCTTCGAGCTGAGCGACGGCGACACCTCCAGCATGTGGGCGCCCAGGATGAGCTCCTCGCCCGGCGTCATGTCGTAGGTGTAGTCCTCCATGAGGCTCGCGCCGCCGGCGAGGCCCGCGCCCATGACGGCGGCGATGCGCACCAGCACGGCCGTCTTCCAGTCGCCCTCGGCGCCGAAGCCGTAGCCGTCGGCCATGAGGCGCTGCACGGCGAGACCGGGCAGCTGCTTGAGGTCGCCGAGGTCCTCGAAGGTGTCGGTGAACGCGGTCGCGCCGACCTCCTCGAGGATCGAGCGGATGCCGAGCTCGGTCGCGGCGCCGTAGCGCAGCGACTCGTGGCGCTCGCCGCCCGGCAGCAGCTCGGGCGCGACGTCGTACTCGTCGAGGTAGACCTGCACGAGGGCGTCGATGTCGGCGTCCGTCTGGGCGTCGACGCGCGCGACGAGCTCGTTCACGCCCCACGTGTTGACACTCACGCCGAGGCGGATCTCGGCCTCGGTCTTGTCGCCCTCGGTGACGGCGACGTTGCGCATGTTGTCGCCGAAGCGCGCCACGCGCATCCCCTGCGACGCGTTCCAGCCGGCGGCGGCGCGCGTCCAGGTGCCGATCGCGGCGGTCACGGCGGGGTCGGATCCGTGCCCCACGACGGTCTTCCGGGGCACCGACATGCGCGTGAGGATGTAGCCGTGCTCGCGGTCGCCGTGCGCCGCCTGGTTGAGGTTCATGAAGTCGAAGTCGATCTCCGACCACGGGAGCGCGACGTTCGCCTGCGTGTGCAGGTGCAGGAGCGGCTTCTGCAGCGCGTCGAAGCCGTGGATCCACATCTTCGACGGGCTGAAGGTGTGCATCCACGTGATGACGCCGATGACCGAGTCGTCGGAGTTCGCGTCGATCATGGCGCGGCGGATGGCGTCGGAGCTCTTGAGCACCGGCTTCCACTCGATCGTCACGGGGATGTCGGCGGCATCCGAGAGCAGGCGCACGACCTCCTGCGACTGCTCGGCGACCTGGCGGAGGGTCTCCTCGCCGTAGAGGTCCTGGCTGCCGGTCAGGAACCAGACCGTGTAGCTCTTGAGGTCGGGGACGATGCTGCGGCTCACTGGAGTTCTCCCTGGGGCTTCTGCCCATAGACGTTCTGGTAGCGGTCGAAGAGGGCGTCGATCTTGTCCTGCGGGATCGGGATCGGGTCACCCAGCTGGCGTGCGATGTGGATGGTGCGCGCGACGTCCTCGCACATGACGGCGGCCTTGACGGCGTCCTTCGCATCCGTGCCGATCGTGAAGACGCCGTGGTTCTGCATGAGCACGGCGCGCGAGCGGTGCCCCTCGAGGGTCGCGACGATGCCGCGGCCGATCGAGTCGTCGCCGATGATCGCGAACGGCCCGACGGGGATCTCGCCGCCGAACTCGTCGGCCATGCCCGTGATGACGCACGGGATGGCCTCGCCGCGCGCGGCCCACGCCGTCGCGTAGGTCGAGTGGGTGTGCACGACGCCGCCGACGTGCGGCATGTTGCGGTACACGTAGGCGTGCGCCGCGGTGTCGCTCGAGGGGCTGCGCTCGGAGCCGGGCGTGCCGGGCACGACGTTGCCGTCGAGGTCGCACAGGATCATGTTGCCGGGTGCGAGCTCGTCGTAGCTCACCCCGCTCGGCTTGATGACGAAGAGCTCGGCGCCCGGCACACGGCCCGAGATGTTGCCGCCCGTCCAGATGACGAGCCCGTAGCGCGTGAGCTCGGAGTGCAGCGCGGCGACCTGCTCGCGCGTGGCCTGGATCGCGGCGTCGAGGGCGTCGGTCATGCCCGGTCTCCTTCGGTGAGGGATGCGATGGCGGCGTGCTCGATCGCGAGCCCCGCCTGCCAGGCGTCGAGGTAGGCGGCGTAGTCGGCGACCTCGGATGCGTCGGGCGCGACCGTCGTGACCGCGGCATCCGCGAACACGGCCCCGTCGAGCCAGTCGGGCAGCGAGCGGGTCTCGCCGCCCGCGACGGCGTGGCGGTACGCGGCGAGCAGGGCGATGCCCCACGCGCCGCCCTCGCTCGCGGTCTCGCCGACGGCGACGGGCGCGTCGAGCGCGGCGGCGAGCGCGCGCTGCGCCACACCGCCCGTGCGGAAGAGCCCGCCGTGGGCGACCACGGTGTCGAGTGCGACGTCCTGCGCGGAGAGCTCGCGCATCCCGATCGTGAGCGCGGCGAACACCGAGAACAGTTGGGCGCGGCCGAGCGCGGCGAGGCTCAGGCGCGAGCCGGGCGTGCGCACGACGAGCGGGCGGCCCTCCTGCGTGCCGACGATGGGCTCGCCCGAGAGCAGGTTGTACGCGTAGACGCCCTCGCCCTTCGCGTCGAGCGCGCCGCCGAGCAGGGCGGCGAAGATCTCGTCGGAGCTCGCGGTGGCGCCGATCGCGGCGGCGAACTCCTGCAGCACGCCGGCCCACGCGCCGAGCTCGCTCGAGCCGTTGTTGCAGTGCACCATCGCGACGGGGCTGCCGTCGGGGGTCGTGACGACGTCGATGTCGGGGCTCGGCTCGGCGAGCGCGCCCTCGAGCACGACCATCGCGAAGATGCTCGTGCCGGCGGAGACGTTGGCGGTGCGCGGGCGCACGGCGTTCGTGGCGACCATGCCCGTGCCGGCGTCACCCTCGGGCGGTGCGACGGGGATTCCGGGCTGCAGCGCGCCGCTCGCGTCGAGCAGGGCCGCGCCTTCGACGGTGAGCTCGCCGGCATCCGCTCCCGCGGGGAGCACCTCGGGCAGCAGCTCGGCGGCCCGGAACGGCGCGCCGGCCGCGGCAAGGCGCTCCTGCGCGATGCCGAGCAGGCGGGCGTCGTAGTCGCCGGTTGCGGGGTCGATGGGGAACATGCCGGATGCGTCGCCGACGCCGAGCACGTCCCGGCCGGTGAGCAGGCGGTGCACGTAGCCGGCGAGCGTCGTGATGCTCGCGATGCGCGATACGTGCGGCTCGCGGTCGAGCACCGCCTGGTGCAGGTGGGCGATCGACCAGCGCAGCGGGATGTTGGCCCCGAGCGCGTCCGACAGCTCGGCGGCCGCGGGGCCCGTGTTGGTGTTGCGCCACGTGCGGAACGGCACGAGCAGCTCGCCTGCCGCGTCGAACGCGAGGTAGCCGTGCATCATCGCCGAGACGCCGATCGCGTCGAAGGTCGCGGGAGCCTCGCCGAGGTTCGCGACGAGGTCGGCGTAGGCGGCGCGCAGGCCCGCGTGCACCTCGTCGAGCGAGTAGGTCCAGAGCCCGTCCTCGAGGCGGTTCTCCCACGCGTGGGAGCCGGTGGCGATCGTCTCGCCGCCCTCGCCCACGAGGCAGGCCTTGATACGCGTCGAGCCGAGCTCGATCCCGAGATACCTCGCGGTCATGGGTGTCGCGGCCTCCTCGCCGGTCGGGGTCTGGTGCTGGTGTTGCGGATGCTGATGTTCACGTTAACGAACCCTTCGATGCTAGTCCACTGCTCCGCGCATCCGGGCCGCGCTCAGCCTCCCCGCGGGCGCGCCGTCGAGGCGCGCACGACGAGCCGCGGCGGGATCACCGCGGATGCCGACGTGGGCGCGGCGTCGTCGGATGCGGGGGCGAGTTGCGCGAGGAGCGCCTCGACGGCGCGGCGGCCGATGAGGGCGAAGTCCTGGTGCACGGTCGTGAGCGCGGGGCGCACGAAGGGCGCCTCGGGCACGTCGTCGAAGCCGACGACCGAGACGTGCTCGGGCGCGGGGCGACCGGCGTCGGCGAGCGCCGCCATGAGCCCGATCGCCATCTGGTCGTTGGCGGCGACGACGGCGGTCGTCGCTGGGTCGAGCGCGGATGCCGCCGCGAACCCGGATGCCGCGCTCCAGTCGCCCGCGAGCTCCCCGCCCGGCTCGAGGCCGGCATCCGCCATCGCCGCGAGGAACCCGGCCCGCCGCGCGCTCGCCTCGAGGTAGCCCTCGGGCCCCGCGAGGTGCTGGATGCGGCGGTGCCCGATCCCCACGAGGTGCTCGGTCGCGAGCCGTGCGCCCGCCGCCTGGTCGACGCCGATGCCGCCCGGCCGGTCGGGGGCCTGCAGCGTCACGAGGGGCACGCGGATGTCGAGGTCGCGGATGGCGGCGAGCACCGTCTCGTGGGGGGCGATCACGACGAGCGCCTCGACGGCCTGGTCGACGAGGAACTCGAGGGCGGCGACGGTCGCATCGTGCTCGACGGCCGCAGCCGTGACGAGCGGGTGGTAGCCGTGCTCGCGGGCGGCGGACTCGACCGCGAGGACGCTCGACGCGGGTCCGTGCTGGGCGACCTCGGGCGAGAGCACGCCGATCGCGCTCGTGCGGCTCGTGACGAGGGCGCGCGCGGCGAGGTTGCGGCGGTAGCCGAGCTCGGCGATCGCCGCGAGCACCCGCTCGCGCGTCTCGGGCCGGATCGACGGGTAGTCGTTGAGCACGCGCGACACCGTGATGTGGCTCACGCCCGCGAGCGCCGCCACGTCGTGCATGCTCGGGTTCCTCGGTCGCGGTGCCACGGAGGTCAGGCTAGCGCCGCGACCGCGTCCGCCCGGCCGTGGGAAATGTGAAGGCTCACGGGAACGCTCACAGGAAATGCGGTTCCCGAGCGACCTACACTCCCGTAACTACGGGCTCGTTACCGAAATGTTACCGACGAATGCTTGCCTCCCGATGAATTGTGAAGGCTAACATTCGACGCAACGGCCACCCCCAGCGGCCGTCGACGCCAAGAGGCACCACCACCCGGGCACCCCGGCACCGAAGCCGGTCCCCCAGAACGAGGAGGTTCTGTATGAAGAAGATCCTGGCGAGCGTGGCCCTCGTGGGAGCAGCGGCTCTCGCGATGACGGGCTGCGCCACCGACGCCGGCAACGGCGGCAACGGAGGCGGCGGAGACGGCGACCTCATCACGGTCGGCTTCGCCCAGACCGGCTCCGAGTCGGGCTGGCGCTCGGCCAACACCGAGTCGCTCAAGGAGGCGCTGTCGGAGGAGAACGGCTTCAAGCTCGTCTTCAACGCGGCCGACAACAAGCAGGAGGCCCAGATCGCGGCCGTCCGCAGCTTCATCAACCAGGGCGTCGACGCGATCGTCATCGCGCCCATCACGGTCGACGGCTGGGACGACGTGCTCACCGAGGCGAAGGACGCCGGCATCCCGGTGATCCTCGAGGACCGCACCGTCTCGGCGAGCGAGGACCTCTACGCCAGCTGGGTGGGTCTCGACTTCGAGAAGGAGGGCGAGCTCGCCGGTCAGTGGGCTGTCGAGAACGCCGACGGCTCCAACCTGGTGATCCTCGAGGGCACGACGGGATCCTCCGCCGCGCTCGACCGCGCCACGGGCTTCGCGAAGGCGACCGAGGGTTCGAGCATCAAGGTGCTCGACTCGCAGACCGGAGACTTCACGCGCGACGGCGGCAAGAAGGTCATGGAGGGCTTCCTGCAGAAGTACGGCAGCGAGATCAACCTGCTCTTCGCGCACAACGACGACATGGGCCTCGGCGCCCTCGACGCGATCGAGGCCGCGGGTCTCGTGCCCGGCGTGGACATCAAGATCATCACGATCGACGCGGTGCACGACGGCATGCAGGCGCTCGCCGACGGCAAGTTCAACTACATCGTCGAGTGCAACCCGTTGCTGGGCGAGAAGGTCGCCGAGCTCGTGAAGAAGGTCGTCGCGGGCGAGTCCGTCGAGAAGCGCGAGATCGTCGAGGACCAGACCTTCACGCAGGAGCAGGCGAAGGAGGTCCTGCCCACGCGTCCCTACTGATCGGACGCGCACGCAGAGATCCATCCGTCCGCAGGGGACCGGGGCGCACCGGTCCCCTGCGGAACCCCCTGAGCCCCCGACTGCCCTGACACGAGCGAGGAAGCCATGCCCACCCCCACCGACGCCCGGCCCGCCGAGGCCCCGCCGATCGTCGAGCTGCGCGGCATCACGATCGAGTTCCCCGGCGTGAAGGCCCTCGACCGGGTCGACCTCACTCTCCGCGGCGGCGAGGTGCACACCCTCATGGGCGAGAACGGCGCCGGCAAGTCGACGCTCATCAAGGCGCTGACGGGCGTCTACGCGATCGACGGCGGCACCATCACGGTCGCGGGCGAGCCGCGCGAGTTCCGCGGCACCGCCGACGCTCAGGCCGCCGGCATCTCGACCGTGTACCAGGAGGTCAACCTCTGCACGAACCTCTCGGTCGGCGAGAACGTCATGCTGGGCCACGAGGTGCGCGGCCCCCTCGGCATCGACTGGAAGGCCACGCACCGCGAGGCCACCCGCCACCTCGGCAACCTCGGCCTGCGACTCGACACGCGCTCGATGCTCGCGACGCACTCGATCGCCGTGCAGCAGCTCGTCGCGATCAGCCGGGCGATGGTCACCGACTCGCGCGTGCTCGTGCTCGACGAGCCCACCTCGAGCCTCGACCGCGGCGAGGTCGAGCAGCTCTTCGGCGTCATCCGGGGCCTCAAGGAGCGCGGTGTCGCGATCCTCTTCGTCACCCACTTCCTCGACCAGGTGTACGAGATCTCCGACCGCATCACGGTGCTGCGCAACGGCGCGCTCGTGGGCGAGTACCCGGTCATGGAGCTCCCCCGCCACGAGCTCATCTCGAAGATGATCGGCCGCGAGCTCGACGAGCTCGACGCGATCTCCCGCAGCGCCGACCGCGCGATCGACCGCGCGGGCGACCCCGTCATCGACGCGGAGGGTCTCGGCCGCAAGGGCGTGCTCGACCCCGCCGACATCTCCGTCTACGACGGCGAGGTCGTCGGCATCGCGGGCCTCCTCGGCTCGGGCCGCACCGAGCTCGTGCGTCTGCTGACGGGAGCCGACCGAGCGGATGCGGGCCGCATCCGGGTGCGCGGGCGAGCGACGCGCATCACCTCGCCCCGCCACGCGATCGACCACCGCATCGCGTTCTCCTCCGAGGACCGCCGGGCCGAGGGCATCATCGGCGACCTCACGGTCGCGGAGAACATCGTGCTCGGCATCCAGGCGAAGCGCGGCGCGCTGCGGAAGCTGCGCAGGAGCGAGCAGGATGCGGTGGTCGCCGAGTACATGCAGGCGCTCGGCGTGCGCCCTGCGAACCCGCACGCCCTCATCCGCAACCTGTCGGGCGGCAACCAGCAGAAGGTGCTGCTCGCCCGCTGGCTCGCCACGGCCCCGCAGCTCATCGTGCTCGACGAGCCGACGCGCGGCATCGACGTGGGCGCGAAGGCCGACATCCAGCGCAAGGTCGCCGAGCTCAGCGAGCAGGGTCTCGCCGTCGTGTTCATCTCCTCGGAGCTCGAGGAGGTCATCCGCATCGCCCAGCGCATCGTCGTGATGCGCGACCGTCGTAAGATCGGCGAACTGACCTCGCACGACATCGGAGTCGACGACCTGGTCGCCTTCATCGCCGACGAGGCAGCGCAGCCCGAGCGCCCCCTGCAGCCCGAGAGCCCGGAGACCGTGGCATGAAGAAGATCCTGACCCACCGGCTCGTGCTGCCGATCGCGGCGCTCGTGGCCCTCATCGTCATCAACACGGTCGCGCGACCGAGCTTCATCAGCGTGACGGTGCGCAACGAGCAGCTGTACGGGCCGCTCATCGACATCCTGCGCAACAGCGCCCCGCTCATGCTCGTGTCGCTCGGCATGATGATCGTCATCGCGACGCGCGGCATCGACCTCTCGGTCGGCGCGATCATGGCGGTGTCGGGAGCGGTCGCGCTCACGATCATCGACGACTCGGCGACGCCGAACGAGCTCGGCACGGTGCTCGTCGCGATCGCGATCGCCGTCGTCATCGGCCTGCTGCTCGGCGTGTGGAACGGGTTCCTCGTCGCGGTCGTCGGGGTGCAGCCCATCATCGCGACGCTCGTGCTCATGCTCGCGGGGCGCGGCGTCGCCCTGCTCGTGACGGGCGGCTTCATCACGACCATCAACTCGGCTCCCTACAAGTTCATGGCGCAGGGCTACGTCATCGGCCTGCCGTTCGCGTTCTTCGTCTCGGTCGCCGCCGTGACCCTCGTCGCGCTCATCGAGCGTCGCACCGCCCTCGGGGTGCTCACCGAGGCCGTCGGCATCAACCCGGAGGCGAGCCGCCTCGCGGGCGTGCGCTCGCGCGGCATCGTGTGGGGCGCCTACGCGGCGAGCGGTCTGCTCGCGGGCTTCGCCGGCATCCTGTACAGCTCCAACACGATGGCGGCCGACTCGAACGCCGCGGGCCTCTACATCGAGCTCTACGCGATCCTCGCGGTCGTGCTCGGCGGCACCTCGCTCATGGGCGGCAAGTTCACGGTCGCGGGCACCGTCATCGGCGTCTTCACGATCGAGACGCTGCGCTCGACGATCCTCTTCCTCGGGGTGCCGTCTGCGGTCGCGCCGCTGTTCCTCGCCGTCGCGGTCGTGGTCGTCGTGCTCATCCAGTCGCCGCGCGTGCGCGGCATCGTCACCCGAACGGCGCAGGGAATGCGCGGCAGCAAGACGGAGGTCGCCCGATGACAAGCACCCTCGCCCCCGCCGAGAAGACGGATGCGCTCGGCATGCTCCGGCGCTTCCTCAGCCGCCGCGCGTCCTGGGTGCCGGTGTTCGCGGCGCTCGCGCTGCTCATCATCATCTTCATCGCGGCGCAGGCCTACTTCGGCAACTTCCTCACGCCGCGCGTCATCTCGGCGCTCCTGCTCGACAACGCGTACCTCTTCATCCTCGCCGTCGGCATGACGTTCGTGATCCTCACCGGCGGCATCGACCTCTCGGTCGGCGCGGTCATGGCGTTCACGGGGATGTTCGGGGCGAGCCTCCTGCGCGACGGCGTGCCCTCGGGGGTCGTCGTGCCGACCATGCTGCTGCTCGGCGCGACCTTCGGGCTCGTGATCGGCATCCTCGTGCAGTACTTCGACGTGCAGCCCTTCATCGCCTCGCTCGCGGCGATGTTCGCGGCGCGCGGCCTCGCCTTCATGGTGAGCCTCGACTCGATCCGCGTCGAGACGCCCGAGATCCTGTGGCTGCAGTCGACGCGCCTGCAGGGCGCCCCCGGCAGCTTCTACATCACGCCGACGGGCATCATCGCGCTGCTCGTCGTGCTCGTCGCGGCGCTCGTGCTCGCCTTCACGCGCTTCGGCCGCACGATCTACGCGGTCGGCGGCAACGAGCAGTCGGCGCGCCTCATGGGCCTCCCCGTCGTGCGCACGAAGCTGCTCGCCTACGTCGTGAGCGGCGTGTGCGCGGGCCTCGCGGGCGTCGTCTTCACGGCCTACACGGGCGCGTCGTATCCGCTCAACGGCATGGGCACCGAGCTCGACACGATCGCCGCGGTCGTCATCGGCGGCACGCTGCTCACGGGCGGCTCCGGATTCGTCGTCGGCTCGATGATCGGCGTGCTCGTCTACGGCACCATCAAGACCGCCATCTCGTTCATGGGCGCCGACCAGTCGTGGACCCGCATCTCGGTCGGGCTCCTGCTGCTGCTCTTCGTCGTCGTGCAGCGTGTCATCGTCGCCCGCTCCGACCGCCGCTGACACGCACGCCCGGAGGCGCGGGAGGGCGCCGCATCCGGGCATGATGATGCCTATGGTCGATTCGACCCCGCCCGTCGTCGAGGTGCGGGGAGCCACGGTGCGCTTCCCCGCGGAGCTCGCGCTCGACCGCGTCGACTTCCGGATGTTCCCGGGCGAGGTGCACTCGCTCATGGGCGAGAACGGCGCGGGCAAGTCGACGCTCATCAAGGCGCTCACGGGTGCGCTGCCGCTCGACGCCGGCACGATCCACCTCGAGGGGCGCCACGTGCGGTTCTCGACCCCGCACGACGCGCTCGAGGCGGGCATCTCGACCGTGTACCAGGAGATCGACCTGCTGCCGAACCTCACGGTCGCCGAGAACATCTGGCTGGGGCGCGAGCCGCGGCGCCTCGGCGTCATCGACTGGAAGCGGATGCGCGCCGACGCCCGCGCGGTGCTCGAGGACCTGGGGCTCGACATCGACCCCGCCTCGCTGCTCGGCACCCACTCGCTGGCGGTGCAGCAGCTCGTCGCGATCGCGCGCGCCATCCGCGCCGAGGTCAAGGTGCTCGTGCTGGACGAGCCCACCTCGAGCCTCGACCTCGACGAGGTCGCCGAGCTGTTCCGCGTCATCCGCGAACTCAAGCAGCGCGGGGTCGCCATCCTCTTCGTGTCGCACTTCCTCGACCAGGTGTACGAGATCTGCGACCGCGTGACGGTGCTGCGCGGCGGACGCCTCGTGGGCGAGTACCTCACCCGCGAGCTGCTGCGCATCGACCTCGTGCAGAAGATGCTCGGCCGCGGCTCGGGCGAGCTCGTGACACGTCAGCGCAGCGATCCGCCGACAGGCGAGCTCACCGCGCCCTACCTGAGCGCGCGCGGCGTCGACGCCGCGGGCATCACGGGTGTCGACGTCGACCTCGTCGAGGGCGAGGTGCTCGGCGTCGCGGGTCTGCTCGGCTCGGGACGCACCGAGCTCGCGCGCGCCCTCACGGGGGTCGACGGCATCAGCTCGGGCGTCATCCGCGTCGCCGGCACGGGCGAGCACCCGCACGGGCCGCGTCAGGCGATCTCGCTCGGCGTCGTGTACTCCTCCGAGAACCGCCGCAGCGACGGCATCATCAGCGAGCTCTCGGTGCGCGAGAACATCACGCTCGCGCTCCAGGCGCAGCAGGGCGTGCTGCGGCGCCTCCCCGCGTCGCGGGAGCGCGAGCTCGCGGCCAGCTGGATCGACGCCCTCGACATCCGTCCCGCCGACCCGGAGCGCCCCGCCGGCACGCTCTCGGGCGGCAACCAGCAGAAGGTGCTGCTCGCTCGGCTGCTCGCGCTCGCCCCGCGCGTGCTCGTGCTCGACGAGCCGACGCGCGGCATCGACGTCGGCGCGAAGGTCGAGATCCAGAACCTCGTCACGGAGCTCGCCGACAACGGCCTCTCGGTCATGTTCATCTCGGCCGAGCTCGAGGAGGTGCTGCGGGTCTCCGACCGCGTGCTCGTCATGCGCGGGGGCGAGCTCGTGTCGAGCCACGCCGCCGACAGCCTCACCGTCGACTCGCTCCTCGCCCTCGTCGCGCGACCGGACGACGAGGGGTGAGCGCCGCGTGAGCCAGGACGACAAGGGCGCGCGCGCCGCCAACATCTTCGACGTCGCACGCCTCGCGGGGGTGTCGCACCAGACGGTCTCGCGCGTGCTCAACGACCTGCCGAACGTGCGCCCCGCGACGCGCGCCCGCGTGGAGCAGGCGATCGCCCAGCTGCGCTACAGCCCCTCCCCCGCGGCCCGCGCGCTCGTCACGCGCCGCACGCGAACGATCGGTCTCGTGTCGCCGGGGGTCTCCGACTACGGCCCCAGCTCGATCGCGATGCACTTCAACTTCGCGGCCCGCGCCGCCCGTTACAACGTCGAGACGGTGAGCTCGCTCGACGACGACCCGAGCGCCGTGCGGCAGGTCGTCGAGTCGCTCCTGCGGCAGCGCGTCGACGCGATCGTGCTCATCGTCGTCGACATCGCCGTGCTCGAGGTCGTGCGCGGCCTCGACCTGTCGATCCCCGTCGTGGCGGTCGCCGCATCCCCGCGCCCGAACCCCCTCATCGTCTCGATCGACCAGTACCGCGGCGCCCGCAGCGCCGTGCGCCACCTGGCCGAGCTCGGGCACACGCGCATCCTGCACCTCGCAGGGCCGCCGAGCAATCCGGATGCCATCGAGCGCGAGCGGGGATGGCGCGACGAGCTCGTCGCCCGCCGTCTCGACGTGATCGCGCCGCCGCACGGCGACTGGTCGGCCGAGAGCGGGCACCGGCTCGGACCGGAGCTCGGCGTCGAGGCGGGCGACGCCGTGTTCGTGAGCAACGACCACATGGCGATCGGCCTCATGTCGTCGCTGCGCGAGCGCGGCCTCCGGGTGCCCGAGGATGTGAGCGTCGTCGGTTTCGACGACGTGCCCGAGGCGGGCTACCTCTACCCGCCGCTCACGACTGTGCGGCAGGACTTCGCGACCCTCGGCGAGCTCGTCATGCAGAAGGTGCTGCTCGCCGTCGAGGACCCCGACACGGTCACCGAGGACACCCCGCTGCCGACGAAGCTCGTCGTGCGGAAGTCGACGCGCGAGGCCTGAGCCCCGACCCGGGTGGCGTCAACCGAGCGACTGCGCGGCGCGCTCCGCGACGAGCACGACCGCGAAGAGGGCGACGAACGCGATCGCGAGCATGTCGATCGCGAGGAGCCCGAGACGCAGACGTCCGGGAGGCGTCGCGAAGCGCACGATCACCATGCACGCGTAGAGCACGCCCACGACGATCGCCGCGGTGCCCGCGACGCCGACGGGCGGCATCTTGAGCACGGCCATCGGCACGAGCACGCCGAGGGCGATGACGGCCAGGAGACCGCCGAGGATCAGCCACGAGCGACCCTGCGAGGTCGTGAGCGCCGGCTGATCCCGCATGCGCGTCGGATCATCGGGAGGCTGCGCCATGCTTCCAGCCTGCCCCCACGCGCCTGGACGCTTGCCGGAAATCCGCTCAACTCGGTGTGAGGCGCCGGGCCATGCGCGCGACGACAGCGCCGAGCACGATCGCCGCGAGCGACGTCGCCGCGAGGGCCAGACCGCCGTAGCCGAGCTGCGCGAGCACGAGGCCCGCGGCCGCGCCGCCGATCGCACCCGCGGCCGACATGAGCAGGTCGGCTCGCCCCTGGATGCGCGCGCGGCCCACGACGTCGACCGACTCCGTGATGAGGGTCGAGCCCGCGACGCTCGCGGCACTCCAGCCGAGACCGATCGTGAAGAGACCGACCGCGACCCACACCTCCGACTCCGCGCCGACCGAGAGCAGCAGGAGCGCGCCGAGCAGCAGCACCTGGCCGATCGCGATCGTGGCCTCGCGGCCCAGCCGGTCGGCGAGCACGCCCCACAGCGGCGAGAAGGCGTACATGCCGAGCACGTGCAGGCTGATCGTGATGCCCACGAGCTCGAGCCCCGCGCCGTGGTTCACGAGGTGCACGGGCGTCATCGCCATGATCGCGACCATCGTCGCGTGGCTGAGCGAGGTCGCGATCATCCCCGTCGCGACGCCGTTGGCATCCGCCTGCCGCGGTGCGGCCTCCGGCGACGCCGGGCGCTCGAGGCCGATGCGCGTCGCGAGGCGCAGGGGATCGGGGCGCAGCCACACGAGGTACACGACGACCGCAGCGCCCTGCGCGACGACCGTGAAGAGGTAGACGCCCGAAAGCGGAGGCAGCCCCAGGAACTGGCCCACGGCATCCCCGGGCCCGATGAGGTTCGGTCCGAGCACCGCGCCGACCGTCGTCGACCACACGACGACCGACAGGTCGCGGCCGCGGCGATGCGGCTCCGAGAGGTCGGTGGCCGCGAAGCGCGCCTGCAGGTTGACGGCCGTGCCGACGCCGAGCATGACGACGCCCGCGAGCAGCAGGAGCGTCCAGCCGAGCACCGCGGCGACGATCCCCACGACGGCGCCGAGGGCCGCCACGAGGGCGCCCGTCGCGAGAGCGGGCGCGCGGCCCCGGCGGGTGGCGAGCGTCGCGAGCGGCACCGCGGCGATGGCGGCGCCGATCGTCGACATCGTCGCCGCCATGCCCGAGAGCGCCTCCGACCCGGAGACCGCCGCGATGAGCAGCGCACCGGCCGACATCGTCGAGCCCATGCCGATTCCCGCGAGCACCTGCCCCGCGATGATCGCGGCGCGGCTGCGACGACGCACCCGCGCGATCTCGGCCTCGTCGAGCGGGACCGGGGCGCCTGCCGGCACCGCCTCGGTCACGCCGACGGCTCGTCGCGCGAGAGGGCGGGGTTGCTGAGCGTGCCGATCCCCTCGATCTCGATGTCGACCTGCTGGCCGTGGAGGAAGCCGCCGAGTCCCGACGGGGTGCCCGTCATGATGATGTCGCCCGGCAGGAGCGTCCACACGTCGGAGATGTACGCGATGAGCTCGGGGAGCTTGTGGATCATGTCGCGCGTGTTGCCCTGACGGCGCGGCTCGCCGTCCACCCACGTGCGGATCTCGAGCCCCTCGGGGTCGAGCTCGGTCTCGATCCACGGGCCGATCGGGGCGAAGGTGTCGTAGCCCTTCGCGCGGGCCCACTGGCCGTCGGCGAACATCTGGTCGCGCGCCGACACGTCGTTGCCGATCGTGTAGCCGAAGACGTAGTCGGCCCAGTCCTCCGCGCGCACCTGCTTCGCGACGCGTCCGATGACGGCCACGAGCTCGCCCTCGTGCGTGATGCGGCCCTCGACGGGCGGGATGCGGATGGGGTCGCCAGGTCCGACGATCGCCGTGTTGGGCTTGAGGAAGATGAGGGGGTTCTCGGGGGCGTCGACGTTCGCCATGTCCTTGCGGTGCTCGGCGTAGTTGAGGCCGACGCACACGACCTTCGAGCGCGGGATGACGGGCGCGAGCAGGCGGGCCTCGGCGAGCGGCACGCGCTCCCCCGTGGGCTGGAAGCCGGCGAACATGGGGTCGCCCGCGAGGACGACCAGATCGTCGTCGTCGACGATGCCGAACCGCGGGTCGCCACCGGTGCTGAAACGTGCGACTCTCACCCTCCGAGCCTAGTCGCCCCCGCATGCCGGAATACTTGACCCGTGACGACACTCCTTTGGACCGGCCCCGCCGCCTCCGACCGCGTGCTCGTGCTCGCGCACGGCGCGGGGGCCCCCATGGACTCGCGGTGGATGGACGACATGAGCGACCTGCTCGGCGACCGCGGCATCCGGGTCGCGCGCTTCGAGTTCGCCTACATGGCGGCCCGGCGCGACGGTGCGCGCCGACCGAACCCGCGCGCCGAGGCGGTGCTCGACGAGTACCGCGCCGTCATCGATCAGGTGCGCACCGAGACGGATGCCGTGCCCGCGATCGGGGGCAAGTCGTTCGGCGGGCGCGTGGCGTCGATGATCGCCGACGAGGAGCACGCTGCCGGTCACATTCGCGGGCTCGTGTGCCTCGGCTACCCGTTCCACCCCATGGGCAAGCCCGAGCAGCTGCGCACCGCGCACCTCGCCGAGCTCGCGACGCCGGCGCTCATCTGCCAGGGAGAGCGCGACATCATGGGCTCGCGTGACGAGGTCGCCGGCTACACCCTCTCCCCCGCGATCGCGTTCTCCTGGGCGCCCGACGGCGACCACGACCTCAAGCCGCGCAAGGCATCCGGGCACACCCTGCCCGAGAACCTCGCGGCGGCGGCGGATGCGATCGCGGCGTTCGTGTAGCCGTTTCGACACCTCCGTCACCCCTCCCCCGAACCCTCAAGGCCGGTCTGTCCACAGTCGGGTCGTCGATGTCGGCTGACATCCGTACCGTCTCCCGCACACCGATCCGAGGGAGGAATGTTGAAAGTACTCGTAGCTACGCAAGACACCCAGGGGCAACGCGACGACGATTACAACTGGGCCGTCGAAGGAGAACTCGTCTGGGTGCAAAAACCCTGCGCGACGGATCTGCGGCGCATGCCGAATGCCTGCGGCTGCGGCCGTGGATTCGCCGGAGTCGCATCGCATCGGGCGACGTCGACCGCGAAGGTGGTCGAGAGCAGCCTCACGCTGATCGAGTACATCGCAGCGATCCGGACGACTCTGGCCGACGGCGGGTGGCCCCCGTCCTCGGCGGAGTCCATCGCCCAGGGTCTCGTGACGTTCGCCTCGGAATGGGCGGAGGGCAGCGTGCTTCAGCGCGACGTCTGGGTGTTCGAGGCACGCCGCGGGCGTCTCACCGACGGTGGTACCCTGCTCTCGTGGGTGGCACACATGTAGTGGTGGTGGGAACCAAGGGGCGGATGGTGATCCCTGCGGACATCCGATCTCGCCACGAGTGGGCCGAGGGCACGACGCTCCTGACGATCGACACCGACGACGGCGTGATCCTGATGGAGAGGCAGCACGCGTTGCGACTCATCCGGGAACAACTCGCCGGCCGCGACCCCGTCGCCGAGTTGATGCGCGAGCGCCGCCGGGACGCACAACGCGAAGATGAGTGAGCGCTACGTCTTCGATGCCTCCGCGCTTCTCGCCCTCCTGCAGGGCGAGGCGGGCGCTGAAACGGTCGAGCGACTGCTGGAATCCGGGGGCGTGTGCGGCGCGGCGAACTGGAGTGAGGTCGCGCAGAAGGTCTCTGCGGCCGGTGCAGACTGGGACATCGCCCGCGCCCTACTGCTGAGCTACCCGCTCGACGTCGAGCCGGTGACCGCGAGCGACGCCGAACACGCCGCCCGGCTCTGGAAACGCGGCTCGGGCCTCGCCCTCGGCGACCGACTCTGTCTCGCGCTGGCGCACAGACTCGGTGCCACCGCCGTCACCGCCGACGCGGCTTGGGGCGCTCGCGACCGCGTGCACCACATCCGACGGGTCGGCCGCCGGAACTGACCGTCAGGCGTCGAGGCGGTACAGCCAGCCGTGGCGGTCCTCGACGCGGCCGTACTGGATGCCCGTGAGCTCCTCGCGCAGCGACATCGCGAGGCGGTCGTCGCGCTCCGGCATGACGATGTCGCGCCCGTCGGGGGTCTTGATCTCGGCGATGGGCGTCACGACCGCGGCGGTGCCGCACGCGAACGCCTCCACGATGTCGCCCGAGGCGACGCCCTCGCGCCACTCCTCGTAGGCGATGTCGCGCTGCTCGATCGCGTGACCGCGGTCCTTCGCGAGCTGCAGGATGGAGTCGCGCGTGATGCCCTCGAGGATCGAGTCGGATGCCGGGGTGAGGAGGGTGCCGTCCTTGCGCACGAGCACGATGTTCATGCCGCCGAGCTCCTCGAGGTACTTGCCCTCCTGCGAGTCGAGGAAGAGCACCTGGGCGCATCCGTGCTCGTAGGCCTCCGCCTGCGGCAGGAGCGACGCGGCGTAGTTGCCGCCCGTCTTCGCGGCGCCCGTGCCGCCGAACGCGGCGCGCGCGTACGTCGTCGAGAGCCAGATCGACACAGGCGTCACGCCGCCCGTGAAGTAGGCGCCCGCGGGCGAGGCGATGAGGTAGTAGTTGATCTTCTTCGCGGGGCGCACGCCGAGGAACGCCTCCTTCGCGAACGCGAACGGGCGCAGGTAGAGGCTCGTCTCGTCCTGCGTCGGCACCCAGTCGCCGTCGACGGCGATGAGCTGCTTGAGCGAGTCGAGGAAGTACTCGGTCGGCAGCTCGGGCATCGCGAGGCGCTTCGCGGAGCGCTGCATGCGCGCGGCGTTCATCTCCGGGCGGAAGGTCCAGATGGAGCCGTCGGCGTGACGGTAGGCCTTGAGCCCCTCGAAGATCTCCTGCGCGTAGTGCAGCACGGCCGCGGCCGGGTCGAGCTGGATGGGGCCGTAGGGCTGCACGCGGGGACGGTGCCAGCCGCCACGCTCCGACCAGCAGATGTCGACCATGTGGTCGGTGAAGAACTGCCCGAAGCCGGGGTTCGCGAGGATCGCCTCGCGCTCCTCGGGGCTCTTCGCGTTCTCGTTGCGGGTCACCTGGAACTGCAGGTCCTGGTTGGCCATCGGCAGGAGGTTGAGGGTCATGGCTGGCTCGTCTTCTCGAAGGTCGTGAACTCTATTGTGCGCCTGCCGCCCGGGCGTCAGCCCAGTCGTGCGGCGATCGCGCTGCCGACCTCGGCGGTCGTGCGCGGGCTGGTTCCTCGCTCGGCGAGGTCGGCCCCCACTGCCTCCTCGACCCGGTGCGCCGCATCCGTGAGCCCGAGGTGGTCGAGCAGGAGAGCGGTCGACAGGATCGCGGCCGTGGGGTCGGCCTTCTGCTGCCCGGCGATGTCGGGTGCGGATCCGTGAACCGGCTCGAACATGCTGGGGAACGTGCCGTCGGGGTTGATGTTGCCCGAGGCCGCCAGTCCGATGCCGCCGCTGATGGCGCCGGCCAGATCGGTGAGGATGTCGCCGAAGAGATTGTCGGTGACGATGACGTCGAACCTACCAGGGTCGGTGACCATGTGGATGGTCGCGGCGTCGACGTGCTGGTAGTTCCACGCCACGTCCGGATGATTGGCCGCCTCCGCCTCGACGAGTCGCGTCCACAGGCCGCCGGCGTGGGTGAGCACGTTGGTCTTGTGCACGAGCGTCACCTGCTTGCGGCGGCGCTCGGCGAGCTCGAACGCGTAGCGCACGACCCGCTCGATGCCGTAGGCGGTGTTGACGCTCACCTCGTTGGCGATCTCGTGGGGGGTGCCCTTCCGGATGCTGCCGCCGTTGCCGACGTACGGCCCCTCGGTGCCCTCCCGCACGACGACGAAGTCGACCTGGCCGGGGTTCGCGAGCGGGCTCGCGACCGTCGGGTAGAGCACCGTGGGGCGGAGGTTGACGTAGTGGTCGAACGCGAACCGCAGCTTGAGCAGCAGGCCGCGCTCGATGATCCCGCCCGCGAGGCGGGCGTCGCGGGGGTCGCCGCCGACGGCGCCGAGCAGGATCGCGTCGTGCTGCGCGAGGGATGCGAGGTCGGCGTCGTCGAGGATGTTGCCGGTCTCGAGGTAGTGCGCCGCGCTGAACGGGTACGCGGTGACGGCGAGCTGAGCCTCCCCGGCGACCGCGGCATCCAGCACCTTCACCGCCTCGGCGATCACTTCGGGTCCGATTCCGTCTCCCGCGATCACGGCGAGGTCGATGGTGCGCGTCATGCGTTCAGATTATCGGGCCGCGCAGGCGCCGCCGTGCGCGCGTATAGCGCTCCGGGGGCCGCCGAGTCAACGGGCTGTCCGCATCCGGTCGCGAACCCTAATTTCGTACCCAAGCCCCCCACGAGGGGACCGGAAACTAGGAGGCCACCATGAGCATCGGGCTCGGCATCTTCCTCTTCGTCGTCGGAGCGATTCTGACGTTCGCACTGAACGTGCAGACGGACGTGATCGACCTCGACCTCGTCGGCTACCTGCTCATGGGAGCAGGACTCGTCGTCACCATCATCGGACTCGTGCTCCTCATGCGGAAGCGTCAGTCCATCACCACCGTCCGGTCGGACGTCGACCCCGCTACGGGAACGCGGGTCGACCAGCGTGCGACCGAGACCGACCCGCTGCCGTAACCGCAGCTCGGGGTCCCAAGCGGCACGTGCCTTTCGGGTGGGCACGTGCCGCTTTCTCGTGTGCCGCAGCCCGGCCGCCCCGGTGCGGGGGTGGGGAGCCGGGCCGCGGGGTCAGAGGTGCGCGCCGCGGCGGCGGCGGGACGCGATGACGCCGACCAGGCCGAGCAGCAGGAGCACGATCCCGATCGCGAGCTGCAGGATCAGCTCGGCCTCCGCGACGCCCGTGGCCGCGAGGAGCGCGGCGACGGTGACGCCCGCGACGTGGGCCACCACGTTGCCGGACTCGTCGAGCAGGGCGATCGTGTGCACGCCGCCCGGCAGGGAGGCGGGCACCGTGAAGGTGGCCGCGCCCGTGGGTCCGACCCACACCCAGCCCACCGGCGTGGGCTCGGAGTAGAAGGTCACGAAGACCCACTGGTTCGCGAACGCGGCGCCCAGCTGCAGGGTGATCGTGCGGTCGTCGCCCGCCGTGCCGCTCTGGACGGTGGATGCCGGCAGCGCCTGCCCGGACGCGGCGATCGCGTCCTCCGCGGAGGGCGGCGGGGTGGGCTGCGTCGTCGGCGGCTCGGCCGCCGAGGGGGCGTCGAGCACGATCGCGAGCATGAGGGTGCCGTACTCCGCCCACCCGGTGTCGGCGCGGAAGACGCCGGTGGGACCGGTGCTCTCGTAGTTGCCGGCGACGGAGGAGTTCAGGTAGACGCCGTGGACGTCCGCATCCGACCCGACGGTCACGGTGCCCTCGAGCGCCACGTTGAGCGCGTCGTACGGCCCCGTCGTGGCGAGCGGGTGGGCTCCGCCGTTGCGCGTGTCGAAGGCGATGCCCACGATGACCTCACCCGGCAGCGTCACGGCACCCGAGAAGTCGAAGCTGTGGGTGAACAGCACCCCGCTCACGCACGCCGAACCGTCGAACCACTTCTTCCCATCGCAGTTCACCGTGTCGCCGCTCGGGCGGTAGGGGGCGACGATCGTCTCGGTGGAGCTCGCGAGGGGCGCGCCCACCGCGCCGTCGGCGCCGACGGCGTAGAGGGTGACGGTCACCGGATGCGTGAAGGTGGCCCCGGGGGTCGTGGCGCAGTCTCCCGTGTTCCAGGCACCCGTCTCGCAGGCCCAACTCGAGAAGCCGACCTGCACCCGTGCGAGGGCGCCGGTGGCGCTGCCGAGCACCACCCGGTCGCCGAACTCGCTCGTGCGGGTGGCGGAGTAGCCCAGGCTCCCGACGTTGCTGGGCAGCGTCGCCGGGATCGCGTCGTAGGCGACCGAGTCCGCGGCTCCCGCGGCAGGCGCCGCAGCCGACTGGGCGGCCGCGATCGTGGCGATCGACAGCAACGCGACGAGCGCGAGCGCGAGTGCGCGGATGGCGCGCGGCATGGTGATGGACATGTCTTTTCCTCCGGTTCGGGCGCCGCCACGCTACCGGGGGACGGAGCGGACACGCCCGGGGTACACCACGATCACCCCCTGACGGGGGCGGACCGCCCGAGACACCCCCGCACGGGGTACCGGATCAGATGTCGACGATGTCGATCTCGCGCACCTCGGCGGCGTCGATGGCGGTGCGCACGCGCTCGAGCACGTCGTCCGGGACGGGCGAGTCGACCGTGATTATCGACAGCGCCTGGCCGCCCGCGCTGCGGCGGGCGATCTGCATGCCCGCGATGTTGATGCCCGCGTCGCCGAACTCCTTGCCGTAGACGGCGACGATGCCCGGACGGTCGGTGTAGAACATCACGATGTGGTGCTCGTCGATCGGCACCTCGATGTCGTAGCCGTTGAGCCCGATGAGCTTCTCGGCCATCTTCGTGCCGGCGAGCGTGCCCGCGACCTCGACGGACGTGCCGTCGGACAGCACGCCGCGCAGCGTCGTCGTGTTGCGGTAGTCCTTGCTCTCCTCGGAGACGTTGAGGCTCGAGGCGATGCCGCGCTGCTCGGCGAGGAGCGGCGCGTTGACGTACGACACGTTCTCGGTGACGAGGTTCGTGAAGTAGCCCTTGAGCGCGGCGAGACGGTAGACGCTCACGTCGTAGGCGGCGAGCTCACCGCGCACGTCGACCTCGAGGTCGGTGAGGGCGCCGTGACCCGCGACGGCCGCGAGCACCTGGCCGAGCTTCTCGACGAGAGCGATGCCGGGGCGCACGAACGGGTCGATGACGCCGCCGGCGACGTTCACCGCATCCGGCACGAGCTCGCCCTCGAGGGCGAGGCGCACGCTGCGGGCGACCGAGACGCCGGCTTTCTCCTGCGCCTCGTCGGTCGAGGCGCCGAGGTGCGGCGTGACGACGACGTTGGGCAGCGAGAGCAGCTTCTTGTCGACGGGCGGCTCGGCGTTGAACACGTCGAGGCCGGCACCCGCGATGTCGCCCGCGGTGAGGGCGTCGTAGAGCGCGTCCTCGTCGATGAGGCCGCCGCGCGCGACGTTGACGATGTAGGCGGTCTTCTTCATCTTCTGCAGCTGCGGCGCCGCGATCATGCCGGTCGTCTCGGGCGTCTTCGGCATGTGGATGGAGATGAAGTCGGACTGCTCGAGCAGCTCGTCGAGCGTCACCAGGCGCACGCCGAGCTGCTGGGCGCGGGCGGGCGACACGTAGGGGTCGTACGCGACGACCTCGACGCCGAACGCCTGCAGACGCGCTGTGATGAGCGCGCCGATGCGGCCGAGGCCGATGATGCCGACGGTCTTCTCGTAGAGCTCGGTGCCGGTGTACTTCGAGCGCTTCCACTCCCCCGCGGCGAGGCTCGCGTGCGCTGCCGGGATGTGCCGGGCGAGGCTCAGGATGTGGCCGATCGTGAGCTCGGCGGCGCTGATGATGTTGGAGGTCGGCGCGTTGACGACCATGACGCCCGCCTCGGTGGCGGCCTTGATGTCGACGTTGTCGAGGCCCACGCCGGCGCGGGCGACGACCTTGAGCGCGGGGGCCGCGGCGAGCGCCTCCGCGTCGATCTGCGTCGCCGAGCGGATGAGCACCGCGCTCGCGTCGGCGAGCGCCGCGAGGAGCGCGGGCCGGTCGGTGCCGTCGACATCGCGGATGTCGAAGTCGGGGCCGAGCGCCTCGACGGTGGCGGGCGAGAGTTGTTCGGCGATCAGGACGATCGGCTTTGCCACGGAAGTTCCTTTGCGGGGACTGCGGCTCCAGGCCGCGGAGAGGGGATGCCACGGCGCGCGCGGGCGCGGCACAGTCAGCGTACCGGACGCCGCATGCCCGTTTCGGCGCGTGACCTGCGCCATAGTTCCCGTTCCGCGCGTTTGTTCCCGAAGGAACGGGTGCAAACGCGCGGAACGGGAACTCGGCTGGGCGGGAGCGCCAGCGGGAGGGTCAGCCGAGCACGTAGAGGCTCAGCGCGGCGGCGGCGGTCGTGGCGAGGCCCGCCGCGAAGACGACGACGCGCGCGCTCAGCGAGCGGCCTCGCCCGAGCAGCAGCGCCGCGAGGTACGCGACAAGGGGCACGGCGACCCCCGCGACGAGCGTCGCCCACGGGATGTACTCCGCGAACCCCTGCGCCGAATAGAGCGCGGGCAGCGCGATGAGGTTGCTCGCCGCGGCGAACAGGAACCAGCCGTAGAGCGCCGCGAAGATCACGGCGACGCCGATCGCCCAGCCGAGGGGCACGGATGCGGCGGGCGCCCCGGTCGCATCTGCCCCGTTCACGTGCTCGTCCTTCATGTCCTGCTCGCTCACTGCATGCTCCCGATCCAGTAGCCGAGGGCGGGCCACGGCACGAGCACGAGGGCCCCGACGAGGAGGGACAGCATCCGCTTGGGCCCGCGACGGCGCACCCCCTCGGGCGTAAGGGTCAGCACGGCCGCGAACCACAGCGCCGCGGCGACCATCGCGAGGAACTCGCCGAGCTGCCACATGACCTCGCCGAGCAGGTCGAGTCCCGGGTAGAACATGAGCTGCACCGAGAAGATCCAGCCGATCGAGATCGCGAGGTACACAGCACCGAAGGCGTAGGTGCCGAGCTGGAACGCCCGCTCGGCGGGCGTGCGCGGCACGACGGGGGCCTCCTCGAGGGGCGCGTCGTCCGCGCCGGCGGGGGCGGCATCCGTCTCGTCGCGCAGGCGCGGCGTCATGCGTCCGCGGTCGTCGTCGCCCGCCCAGCTGAGGGCGTCGTCGTCGTCCGTCTCGTCGACGGGCTCGGGGTCGCGCGGGGTCACCCGTCCATCCTCCCCCATGGAGGCTGAGCCGAAGACCCGCTCTCGCCGCGCCTCAGGATTCGAGGCGCAGCCGGAACACCTCGGTGAGCTGCGCGTGCAGCGGATGCGCGGGCTCGATCCCGCAGAGCTCGGTCGCGAGGTCGCCCGGGGCGGCACCGGATGCGAGACGCGCCTGCAGCTCGACGGCCTCCGGGTCGTCGGCGGGGTCGAAGCGCAGGGCGGCGCCGACGGCCGTGAGCAGGTTCCAGGCGGGCTCGCCGCGTTCGGCGAGCTGCGCCGCGGGGTCGATGAAGCGCTCGTGCCGGCCGAGCTTGCGCAGCGGCGCGCGGCCCACGCGGGCGCACGAGTCGGGCAGCTCGGGGTTCGTGATGCGCGTGAGCGTCGTGTCGACGTAGCGGGCCTGCTCCTCTTCGGAGAAGCCGTGCTTCGCGATGAGCAGGGCGCTCGTCTCGGCGAGCACGGCGCGCACCTCGGCGAGCACCTCGGGCACCTCGAGCGCCTCCGCGATCGTCGCGATGTCGCGCTGGTAGCCGAGGTAGGCGGTCGCCGCGTGGCCCGTGTTGACGGTGAAGAGCTTGCGCTCGATGTAGGGCTCGAGGTCGTCGACCCAGTGCACGCCCGCGAGCTCGGGCTCGTCGCCGCCGAACGGGGTGCGGTCGACGGCCCACTCCCAGAACGCCTCGAGCGTCACGTCGAGGCCCCCGCGCTGCTCGGGCACGATGCGGTCGATCGCGCAGTTCGCCCAGATCGCGCGGTCCATGTCGCCGCCGAGCTCGCGCACGGCGGCCGCGAGGATGTCGGTGCCGCCGATCGCGTTCTCGCACGCGATGACGATGAGGGGCTTCGCGTCGGCGGCACGCTGCGCGAGGCCCTGCACGATGAGCGGGGCGACGAACTGCAGGATGCGCGCGCCCACGGCGGTCGTGACGATGTCGGCCCGCGCGATCTCGGCGGCCACGTCATCCGGATGCTCGCGCGAGTCGATCGCGCGGTAGCCGTCGATCACGAGCTCGCGGGCCCCCTCGCCCACCTCGTGCACGCGGTAGCTCGGCTCGCGCTGGAGCGCGCCGATGAGCTCCTCGCTCACGTCGGCGAACACGACCTCGTATCCGCTCTCCCGAAGGAACGGGGCCACGAACCCGCGCCCGATGTTGCCCGCCCCGAAGTGCACCGCCGTCGTCGCCGTCATGCCCCCATTCAAGCGGCCCGCCTCGACCCCGGCCAGCCCCGCTGCTTCCGCTCCCCCCGGAACCCCGAGTCGGCGCGCTCAGCCCGCGAGCGTGCTCTCGGGCGCGGATGCGGCGGTCGCCCCCGCCGGCGCCGCCGGCTCGTCGGACTCCGCGCCGAGGATCGCCGCGAGCTCCCCGCGCGAGCGGATGCCGAGCTTGCGGAACACGTTCGCGAGGTGGAACTCGACCGTCTTGACCGTCACGAACTGAGCGCGCGCGATCTCGCGGTTGCGGTCGCCGCGCGCCGCCGCCTCCGCGATGCGGAACTCGGACGGACTGAGGAGCCCCACGCGCTCGTCGGGCGGCAGGATCTCGCCGGGCGCCGTCACGCGCGAGATGAGCGAGCGTGCCTGCACCGCGAGGGGGCGCGCGCCCTCGCGCGTCGCGTACTGGTGCGCCTCGCGCGCGTGCCGCCGGGCCGCCTCCCGCTGGCCGCGCGCGAGCAGCACCTCGGCGAGCCCCAGGTGCGCCTCGGCCGCCTCGTGGTGGCGCGCGTCGACGAGGTCGAGCGCGTGCCGGTAGAACCGCTCGGCCGCCTCGACGTCGTCCTCGAGACGAGCGGATGCGATGAAGAGCGCCGCGCGCCCGTGCGCCGGCACCCCAGGCGGTGTCGTCGCGACCGCCTCCTGCATGACCTCGCGCGCCCGCGCCCGGTCGCCCGTCGCGGCGTACGCGTCGGCGAGCGGCATCCGCCAGTCCTCCCCGAGGATCGGCAGCATGCTCTCGCGCGACGCGAACTCCCGCTCGGCGAAGGCGATCGCGCCGCGCGGGTCCTCGACCGCGACGAGGTGCAGGAGGCGCGCGCCGAGGCTCAGCGCCGCGAACATCTCCGGCTGGGGGCCGCCGTCGAGCCGCGCGACCTCGCCCGCCGCATCCGTGTCGCCCGCCCGCAGGTAGCCCTTCACGAGGTAGTACTGCAGCGAGGGGAAGAAGGTGCGCCAGCCGAGCTCGAAGGTGCCGCGCGCCGCCTCGAGGTCGGCGAGGCCCGAGCGCAGCCGCCCGTAGGCGATGCGCAGGGCGCCGCGCGAGTAGCTCGCCGTGCCGAAGCCCTGCACGCTGCCCGAGTCGCGCGCGTCGGCGATCGCCGCCGAGAGCCACTGCTCGCACTCGTCGTAGAGGCCGTGGATGTTGAGCGCGCCCGAGAGCACGTAGCTGAGCGGATCGTCGGCCGCGCCGGGCGGGAAGGCGCCCGCACCGTAGGCCCGCAGCGCGTGGCCGTCGCCGCCGCCCGCCCCCGACAGGCCGGATGCGAGCGCGACGACGGCGTAGACGGCGCGGTCGGCGTCGGTGTCGAGACGCGGGTCCTGATCGGCGAGCTGCGCGATCTCGGCGAGGAGGGCGCCCATCGGCTCGCCCGTGAACGCGAGCTCGTTCGTCGCGATCTTCGCGAGCACGAGGCGGCGCTCGGCGTCCGTCACCTCGGGGCCCGCCGCGATCGCCGAGCGGGCAGCCGCGTAGCCCTCGCCCGCCGTCGCGAAGTCGCTCGTCATGTAGGCGGCGTCGCCGAGCTCGAGGAAGCGCTCGGCGCGGAGCCGCGGATCGGATGCGTCGCGCGCCGCCGCGCGGATGAGGGCGAGCCCGGCATCCGACTCCCCCGCCATGACACGTGCACGGCCCTCGTCGAACGCCCACTGCGTCGCGGCGCTCGCGGTGAGCGCGCCTTCGGCGCGAGCGCGGGCGAAGAGACGGGCGGCGGTCGCCGGGGTGCCGGCATCGAGGGCGAGGCGCGCCGCGTCAGCGAGGGCGGAGGCGCGGCGGGCGTCGCCGCTCGGCGCCGTCTGCGCCTCGTGCACGGCGACCGCCGGGAGCGGCGCGCCCGCGAGCCGCAGGGCGTCGGCGACACGGCCGTGCAGCTGCGCGCGCCGCTCCGGCGTCAGCTGCGCGAGCACGCCCTCGACGACGATCGGATGCGCGGGCACGACGAGCTCGCCGCGTCGCTCGACGAGGCCCACGGCGTCGAGGTGCGGGAGGAGCTCGGCGAGACGTGCGTCGGCGACGCCCGCGGCATCCGCCACGACCCCCGGCACGATGCCCTCCGCGACCACCGCCGCCGTCTCGACGACGGTGCGGGCGTCTGGCGCGAGGGCCGCGAGCCGCTCGCGCAGCCCCGCGTGCACGCGCGACGGGTCGGCGTCGAGGCCGCGATCGAGCAGCTCGCGCACGTAGAAGGGCACACCGCCGCTCGCCTCGTGCACGACGCGCGGGTCGGCATCCGTGCCCGCACTCAGCTCGCCGACCGCCGCGAGCGAGAGGGCGGCCGGCTCGAGGAGCGTCGTGCGGGGCGCCGCGAGGAGCGCCGAGAACGCGACGTCGGCGTCGAGCGCGGGGTCGGGGCGCGTCGCCACGAGCAGGAGGACGCGGTCGGAGATGAGGCGGGCCGCGACCGTCGTGAGCAGGCGGCGGCTGCCCTCGTCGGCCCACTGCAGGTCGTCGATGACGAGCGCGAGCGGTGCCGTCTCGTCGAGCTCGCTGATCGCCCACTGCGCCGCATACGCGAGGGCGACCGGCTCGGCGGCCTGCTCGCCGCGCAGCACCTCGCGCAGGAGCGCGGCGGGGCCGTCGAAGACGGGCGAGACGGCGGCGTCGTGCGCCTCCGCGCCGAACCACTCCCACAGCAGACCGTGCGAGGTCTGCGGGCTCACGACCGTGAAGGTCGCCCGGCGCACCGCGAAGCCGCGCGCGGTCGCGCGGGCCACGGCGTCCGCGAGGAGCGACGACTTGCCGATGCCGGGCTCGCCCCGCACGACGACCGTGCGCGTCGAGCCGGTCTCCGCCGCCAGGAGCGCGACGTCGATCGCCGCGAGCTCGGCGGCGCGTTCGAGGAGAGGACGGTCGGGCACGGTGACGGAGGTGGTGGAGGTGTGGAGGTGGTGGAGGTGGTGGAGGTGATCCGCCGCCCGGCCGGACGGCGATGCCCCATTGCACTCCCCGAGCGCACCTCAGCACAAGCCCCCCGTCTGGCGGCCGCGCGGCGGGGGAAACGACACGAGGGCGGGGGTCGTTTCCCCCGCCCTCGTGTCACGGCTCCAGCCGCGCCATGGTCACGCTCAGCGCGCGGCGCTGCCCTCGGTGTAGTCGGAGTCCTGCTGCTTCCACGCGAAGAGGGCGCGCAGCTCGCGGCCCGTCGTCTCGATCGGGTGCTGCGCCTCCTTCTCGCGGAGCTCGAGGAACTCCTGCGCGCCGTTGTCCTGGTCGGCGATGAAGCGCTTCGCGAACGCGCCCGACTGGATGTCGGCGAGCACGCCCTGCATGTTCTCCTTCACGCGCGGGTCGATGACGCGCGGGCCCGAGACGTAGTCGCCGTACTCGGCCGTGTCGGAGATCGACCAGCGCTGCTTGGCGATGCCGCCCTCCCACATGAGGTCGACGATGAGCTTGAGCTCGTGCAGCACCTCGAAGTACGCGATCTCGGGCTGGTAGCCCGCCTCGGTGAGGGTCTCGAAGCCGTACTGCACGAGGTGGCTCATGCCACCGCAGAGCACGGCTTGCTCGCCGAACAGGTCGGTCTCGGTCTCCTCGGTGAAGGTCGTCTTGATGACGCCCGCACGCGTGCCGCCGATCGCCTTGGCGTACGACTTCGCGGTCTCCCACGCGCTGCCCGAGGCGTCCACCTCGACCGCGATGATGTCCGGGATGCCGCGGCCCGCGACGTACTCGCGGCGCACGGTGTGACCCGGGGCCTTCGGCGCGACGAGGATGACGTCGACGCCCTCGGGGGCCTCGATGTAGCCGAAGCGGATGTTGAAACCGTGCGCGAAGGCGAGCGTCTTGCCCGCGGCGAGGCGCGGCTTGATCTCGTCGTTGTAGATGCCCCGCTGGTGCTGGTCCGGCGCGAGGATCATGATGAGATCGGCCCACTCGGTCGCGTCGGCGACCGACTTGACCTCGAAGCCGTCCTCCTGCGCCTTGGGCGCGGACTTCGAGCCCTCCTTGAGCGCGATGACGACCTCGACGCCCGAGTCGCGGAGGTTCTGGGCGTGCGCGTGGCCCTGCGAGCCGTAGCCCACGATCGCCACCTTCTTGCCCTGGATGATCGACAGGTCGGCGTCCTGGTCGTAGAAGATCTCAGCCATATTCGTTCCTTAGCTTTCCGTTGGTAAGTCGGTTGTCAATTCTTGTAGACGCGTTCGGTGATGCTCTTGCCGCCGCGGCCGATCGCGAGGAGGCCCGACTGGGCGATCTCGCGGATGCCGTAGGGCTCGAGCACGCGCAGGAGCGCCTGCACCTTGCCCGAGTCGCCCGTCACCTCGATGACGAGCGCGTCCGGCGACACGTCGACGACGCGCGCGCGGAACAGGTTCACGGCCTCGAGGATCTGGCTGCGGGTCGTGTTGTCGACGCGCACCTTGATGAGCAGGTGCTCGCGCTGCACGGACGCATCCGGGTCGAGCTCCACGATCTTGATGACGTTGACGAGCTTGTTGAGCTGCTTCGTGACCTGCTCGAGCGGCAGCTCCTCGACGTCGACGACGACCGTGATGCGGCTGAGGCCGTCGATCTCGGTCGGGCCGACCGCGAGCGAGTTGATGTTGAAGCCGCGGCGGGCGAAGAGCCCCGCGACGCGGGTCAGCAGACCGGGCTTGTCCTCGACGAGGAGGGAGAGCACGTGATGCGACATGTTCTTACTCCTCTTCCCACGCGGGCGCGTGGTCGCGTGCGTACTGGACCTGCGAGTTGCCGACGCCCTGCGGCACCATCGGCCACACCATGGCGTCGCGGCTCACGACGAAGTCGATGACGACCGGACGGTCGTTCGTCTCGATCGCGAGCTTGATGGCGTCGTCGATCTCCTCCTTCTTCGTGACGCGGATGCCGAGGGCGCCGTACGCCTCGGCGAGCTTCACGAAGTCGGGCACCATGCGGGTCGTGTTCTTCCCGTCGAGCGCGCCCGTGTTGAGGTCGGTGAACGAGTGGCGTCCGTCGTAGAAGAGGGTCTGCCACTGGCGCACCATGCCGAGGGAGGAGTTGTTGATGATCGCGACCTTGATCGGGATGTCGTTGATCGTGCAGGTCGCGAGCTCCTGATTGGTCATCTGGAAGCATCCGTCGCCGTCGATCGCCCACACGAGGCGCTCCGGCTCGGCGACCTTGGCGCCCATCGCCGCGGGGACCGCGTAGCCCATCGTGCCCGCGCCGCCCGAGTTGAGGAACGCGTGCGGGCGCTCGTAGCCGATGAACTGCGCAGCCCACATCTGGTGCTGGCCGACGCCCGCGGCGAAGACCGCCTCGGGGCCCGACAGCTCGCCGATGCGCTGGATGACGTACTGGGGCGAGAGGAGGCCGTCGTCGGGCTCGGTGTAGCCGAGCGGGTAGTTGGCGCGCAGCTGGTCGAGGCGCGTCCACCACTCGGCGAGCTCGGGCCGCTGCGCGTTCTGCGAGAACGCGTCGATGAGGTCGAGGATGACCTCGCGCGCGTCGCCCACGATCGGCACGTCGGCCTGGCGGATCTTGCCGATCTCGGCGGGGTCGATGTCGACGTGCACGATCTTCGCGTCGGGCGCGAAGTCCGACACCTTGCCCGTAACGCGGTCGTCGAAGCGGGCGCCGAGCGACACGATGAGGTCGGACTCCTGCAGGGCGAGCACGGCGGGCACCGAGCCGTGCATGCCGGGCATGCCGAGGTGCTGCGTGTGGGAGTCGGGGAACGCGCCGCGCGCCATGAGGGTCGTGACGACGGGGGCACCCGTGAGCTCGGCGAGGGCGAGGAGCTCCTTCGACGCCCCCGAACGGACGACGCCGCCGCCGACGTAGAGCACGGGCCGGCTCGAGCTCGCGAGCAGCTCGGCGGCCGACAGGATCTGCTTGCCGTGCGCCTTCGTGACCGGGCGGTAGCCCGGCAGCTCGACCTTCGGCGGCCAGATGAACGGCGCCGACTTCTGCTGCGCGTCCTTCGTGATGTCGACGAGCACGGGGCCGGGGCGGCCCGTCGTGGCGATGTGGTACGCCGCAGCGAGCGTCGCCGGCACGTCGGCCGGGTCGGTCACGAGGAACGAGTGCTTCGTGATGGGCATCGTGATGCCCGTGATGTCGACCTCCTGGAACGCGTCGGTGCCCATCGAGGTCGAGAAGACCTGGCCCGTGATCGCGAGGAGCGGGACGGAGTCCATGTGCGCATCCGCGATCGCCGTCACGAGGTTCGTGGCGCCGGGGCCCGAGGTCGCGATGCAGACGCCGATACGACCCGACGCGGCCGCGTAGCCCTCGGCCGCGTGGCCGCCGCCCTGCTCGTGGCGGACCAGGATGTGGCGGATCGCGGTCGAGGCCATGAGCTCGTCGTAGAACGGCATGATGGCGCCGCCCGGGATGCCGAAGACGTCGGTGACGCCGAGCTTCTCGAGGCTCGCGAGCACCTGGCCGGAGCCGGTGAGGATGGGCGGCGCCTCGCGCTTGGCGGGCGCAGGGGCCGGCGCGTCGGGCGCCGGTGATGCGGACGCGGTCATGAAGTAGTCCTTCGTGTGAGATGAGTGCGGAGCCGGCCGGGGGCCGGAGCGCGAGATCATCCCGTGACGGCGCCCTCTGCAGCGGAGCGCACGAGACGGGAGTACTTCGCGAGAACGCCACGGGTATAGCGCGGAGGAAGCGGCGCCCAGCCTTCACGGCGGGCTGCCAGCTCGGCCGGATCGACGAGTAGGTCGATTGACCGGGCTGCGATATCGACCCGTATCAGATCACCATCACGCACGAAGGCGATGGGACCTGCGTCCACTGCCTCGGGAGCGATGTGGCCGATGCACAGGCCGGTTGTGCCGCCTGAGAATCGTCCGTCGGTCAATAGTAGGACATCTTTTCCGAGCCCCGCTCCCTTGATGGCGGCGGTGATGGCGAGCATCTCGCGCATCCCGGGCCCGCCCTTGGGGCCCTCGTAGCGGATGACGACGACGTCGCCCTTCTGGATCTCGCCGTTCGTGAGCGCGTCCATCGCGGCACGCTCGCGGTCGAAGACGCGCGCGGGCCCCTCGAAGGTGGCCGCGTCGAAGCCCGCCGTCTTGACGACCGCACCCTCGGGCGCCATCGTGCCGTGCAGGATCGTGAGGCCGCCGGTCTCGTGGATGGGGTTCTCGAGCGTGCGCAGCACCTCGCCGTCGAGCGGCGGGATGGGACCGATGTCGGCGAGGTTCTCGGCGAGCGTCTTGCCCGTGACGGTGAGCGCGTCGCCGTGCATGAGACCCGCATCGAGCAGGGCCTTCATGAGCACGGGCAGGCCGCCGCGGCGGTCGACGTCGTTCATGACGTACTTGCCGAACGGCTTGAGGTCGCCGATGTGCGGCACCTTCGAGCCGATGCGGTTGAAGTCGTCGAGCGTCAGCTCGACCTCGGCCTCGTGAGCGATCGCGAGCAGGTGCAGCACGATGTTGGTCGAGCCGCCGAGCGCCATGCCGACCGCGATGGCGTTCTCGAAGGCCTTCTTGGTGAGGATCTGGCGCGCCGTGATGCCCTTGCGCAGCAGCTCGACGACGGCCTCGCCCGAGCGGTGGGCGTAGTAGTCGCGGCGGCGGTCGTAGCTGGGCGGCGATGCCGAACCCGGAATGGAGAGGCCGAGGGCCTCGGCGACCGAAGCCATCGTGTTGGCGGTGTACATGCCGCCGCAGGCACCCTCGCCGGGCGCGAAGGCGCACTCGATGGCGTGCGCATCCGCCTCCGACATGATCCCGGCCTTGACGCCGCCGACCGCCTCGAAGGAGTCGATGATCGTGATGTCCTTCTCGGTGCCGTCCGAGAGGCGCACCCAGCCGGGCGCGATCGAGCCCGCGTAGAGGAACACGGATGCGAGATCGAGTCGCGCCGCCGCCATGAGCATGCCGGGGATCGACTTGTCGCAGCCCGCGAGCAGCACCGAGCCGTCGAGGCGCTCCGCCTGCATGACCGTCTCGACGCTGTCGGCGATGACCTCGCGCGAGACGAGCGAGAAGTGCATGCCCTCGTGGCCCATCGAGATACCGTCCGAGACGGAGACGGTGCCGAACTGCAGCGGGTAGCCGCCGCCCGCGTGCACGCCCTCCTTGGCGGCCTGCGCGAGGCGCGCGAGGCTCAGGTTGCACGGCGTGATCTCGTTCCACGAGCTCGCGATGCCGATCTGCGACTTGTTCCAGTCGGCGTCGCCCATGCCGACCGCGCGGAGCATGCCGCGGGAGGTCGTTGCCTCGATGCCGTCGGTGACGGTGCGAGAGCGGGGCTTGTGGTCGACGGGCGCAGAGGTACCCGGGGAGTTGCTGTCCGGCATGGGATCGAGGTTACTCCGACGCGCATGCCCTCGTCGGCGCGGGCCGGAGGTCACTGCTCGTGGACGTCGCCCTCGCGGAACGTGGCGAGCGCCGCGAGCACCTCGGCCACATCATCCGGGCCCGGAACACGGTAGGAGGCGAGCGTGGCCCCTTCCCCCGACTTGAGCCCGAGGTCGTGCGGCTGGAGGGCGTCGAAGGCGTCCTCGTCGGTCACGTCGTCGCCCGCGTAGAACACGGCGTCGGCCGCGACGTAGCGGCGCAGGTGCTCGATCGCCTCGCCCTTCGTCGTCGAGCGCACGGCGAACTCGAGCACGTTCTTGCCCTCGCGGATGGTGAGGTCGTCGAGCTCCGCCTGCGCCTCGCGCAGCGCCACGAGGTGCGCGAGGCGGGAGTTCTCATCCGTCGCGAGGCGCGTGTGGAGCGCGAAGCCCGCGGGCTTGGTCTCGAGCCACACGTCGTCGATCGAGTCGGCGACCTGGCTCAGCACCTCCTGCAGCACGTCGACGCGCTCGAGCTCGGCGGTGTCGAGCGAGACGCGGTCGTTCGGGTCGTCGAGGCGCAGCTCGATCCCGTGCGAGCCGACGAGCAGCACGTCGTCGGGCAGGTCCGACACCTCGATGAGCGAGCGCAGCGAGCGGCCCGAGACGAGCGCGACGCGCGTGTTCGGCAGGGCACGGAGCCGCAGCACCGCGGCACGCGCCTCGGGGAGCGCTCGGGCCTTCTCGGGCGAGTCGACCTCCGGCGCGAGGGTGCCGTCGAAGTCGAGCGCGACGAGCAGTCGGCGCACCCGGGCGAGCTCGCGGAGCGCTCCGACGAGCGCCTCCGGCAGCGGCCCCGTCACGAGCGCGGCGGGCGCTCGATCGTCCATTCGAGCGCGTCGAGCGGCTCCGCGCCGCCCCATCCGATGCGGGCGCGACTGCCGTCGAGCGTCGCGAGGAAGGTGTCCGACCAGTGGTTCACGTCGTTCTCCGCGACCTTCTTGCGCAGCGACCGCATCCGCTTCCGCCGCTCCTGGCGGGGCATCTCGATGGCGCGCAGGATCGCGTCCTTGACGCCGTCGATGTCGTGCGGGTTGACGAGGAGCGCGGCGCGCAGCTCGTCGGATGCGCCCGTGAACTCGGACAGGATGAGCACCCCGTCCTCGTCGGCGCGCGCCGCGACGTACTCCTTCGCGACGAGGTTCATGCCGTCGCGCAGGGCCGTGACGAGCATGACGTCTGCCGCGACGTAGAGGGCCGCCATCTCCTCGCGCGGGAAGCCGTGATGCAGGTAGCTGATCGCCTGGTGGCTGATGGTGCCGAAGTCGCCGTTGATGCGGCCGACCGTGAGCTCGATCTCGTCGCGCAGCTGACGGTAGCTCTCGACGCGTTCGCGCGACGGCGTCGCGACCTGCACGAGGGTGACGTCCTCGACCGAGAGCCGGCCGTCTTCGAGCAGCTCTCCGTAGGCCTTGAGCCGGTGGCCGATGCCCTTCGTGTAGTCGAGGCGGTCGACGCCCAGCAGGATCGTCTTCGGGTTGCCGAGGTCGTGGCGGATCTGCGCCGCGCGCTCCTGCACGTCAGGGCGTGCCGCGAGTTCCTCGAAGCTGCGCGTGTCGATCGAGATGGGGAACGCCCGCGCGATGACGCGACGCGATGCGCCGCCGTCCACGCCCGGCACGTCGATGTACGGCGTCTTCGTCGCGTAGCCCTTGAGGCGGCGCACGGCGCGGGAGAAGTTGCCCGCGTCGGCGACGCGCTGGAAGCCCACGACATCCGCTCCGAGCAGTCCGTCGACGATCTGGGTGCGCCAGGGCAGCTGCGAGAAGATGCCGTACGCGGGGAACGGGATGTGGTTGAAGAACCCGATGAGCAGGTCGGGCCGCCGCTCGCGCAGCATCGCCGGCACGAGCTGCAGCTGGTAGTCCTGCACCCACACGGTCGCCGCGTCGTCGGAGATGCGCGCGACGGCGTCGGCGAAGCGGCGGTTGACCTGCACGTAGCGGTCCCACCACTCGCGGTGGTAGCTCGGCTGCGCGATGACGTCGTGGTAGAGCGGCCACAGGGTGTCGTTGCTGAAGCCCTCGTAGTAGAGCTCGAGGTCGGACTCGGACAACGGCACGGGCACGATGCGGATGCCGGCGTTGTCGAAGGGCTCGAGGTCGACGTCGGCCTGCCCCGCCCAGCCGACCCATGCGCCGTCGGCGGCACGCATGACGGGTTCGAGCGCCGTGACGAGGCCCCCCGGAGACTGCTTCCAGCTCGCGTTGCCGGCCTCGTCGACCACGCGGTCGACCGGGAGACGGTTGGACACGACGACGAAGCTGTAACGCTCGTCGGACATGGCCACCACGGTACACGGGCCGCGGGCGACACCCCGGGGGCTTGCGCTTTGGGGCTTGCTGTGACTTCATGCGACGGACATATTCGGGAGCTACCGTGGAGAACATGATCTCGGTCGGCATGAGCACGACGTGCGTCTACCCGTTCGCGGTCGAACACGCCTTCCGCATCGCGCGCCTGGCCGGCTTCGACTCGATGGAGATCATGGTCACGAACGATCCGGTGACCCAGGATGCCGAGAAGCTGCTCGAGATCAGCGACCGCTACGGCCTCCCGATCTCCGCCATCCACGCCCCCGTGCTGCTGCTCACGACCTTCGTGTGGGGCCGCGACCCGCAGGTGAAGCTCGAGAAGTCGGGCGAGCTCGCGGCGGCGGTCGGCGCGGACACCGTCGTCGTGCATCCGCCGTTCCGCTGGCAGTCGGGCTACGCGCAGAACTTCGAGCGCATCGTGCGCCAGACGGCGCAGAACTCGGGCGTCAAGGTCGCGGTGGAGAACATGTTCCCGTGGACCGTGCGCGGCCGCAGCATGAAGGCCTACGCGCCCTCCCCCGACCCGCTCGACCTCGACGTCGACCACATGACGCTCGACTTCTCGCACGCCTCGCTCTCGGGGCGCGACAGCCTCGAGATGGCGATGGCGATGGGCGACAAGCTCACCCACATCCACCTGTGCGACGGCGCGACCGCGGCCGCGGACGGCGCGATCCTCGACGAGCACCTGCTGCCGGGCGAGGGCACGCAGCCCGTCGCCGAGACGCTGCAGTACCTCGCGGGCCGGGGGTGGAACGGCAGCGTCGTCGCCGAGGTTAACGTGCGCCAGGAGAAGGACGAGCAGTACCGCCTCGACAAGCTCGTGCAGACGGTCTCGTTCGCGCGCGAGCACCTGAGCCAGGAGCACGCGACGCGCGAGCCGATCCCGATGCGCGAGCTGCCGCTCAAGATCCGCCAGGCACGCCGAGCCGAGAAGCGCGCCGCGCGCGGCTGACCCGCATCACGACCGCGGTCCCTGCGCCGGCCCGCTACGCGCCCCGGCCCGTCCGCGAGAGTACGTACTTTTCCCGCGAATGGGGCCGAAACGGGCGAAAAGTACGTACTCTCGCGGACCTAGGCAGCGGGGAGGAGCATGCGGAGCACGGATGCGCGGCGCGCGCGGCGGATGACGACGCGGCTCAGCAGGAGGCTCAGCAGGCCGAACGCGGCGAGGCCGAACGCGCTGCCGACCGCGAGGCCGGCGTCGCCGCCCGCGACGATCTGCTGCAGGCCCGTCGTGGCCCAGCCGAGCGGCATCACCTGGCCGAGCCACGCGAACGGTCCCGCGAGGGCCTGACTCGGCAGCACGCCGCCGACGGACGCGAGCTGCACCGCGAGCAGCAGGAGCGAGATCACGAGACCCGCGCGGCCGAGGCCGACCGTGAGCAGCTGGTGGAAGGCCGTGAACGCGAGTGCCGCGACGAGCGCGAAACCGAGTGTCGCCGGCAGCAGGGCCCACGACACCTCCGCCGCGATGTGCAGCAACAGCACGAGCAGCAGCGCCTGCACGGCCGCGACGGCGCCCGCGCGCAGACTCTCCGAGCCGATGACGCGACCCGAGCCCGCGGTCGACGCGAGCACGCGCCGGCTGAGGCGCGGCAGCACGAGGAAGATCGCGAGCGCGCCCACCCACAGTCCGAGCGGCACGAAGTAGGTGCCGATGATCTGGCCGAGCTGCGTGACCGCGTTCTGCGTCGTGACCTCGAGGCCGACGGGGTCCGCGGCGACCTCGGCGGCATCCGTCGACGGCGCCTCGCCGCCCCCGCCGAGCATGTCGGCGCCCTCGCGGAGGCCCGAGGCGAGCTCGGTCGCACCAGTCGCGAGCTGCGCCGTGCCGTCGGCGAGCCCCAGGGCGCCAGCGTCGAGCGTCGCGCCGTTAGAGGCGAGCTGCGCGGCCCCGTTCGCCGTCTGGGAGATGCCCGACGACAGCTGGCCGAGCGAGCCGGCGCCCGCGGCGAGCGCGGAGCCGTTGCCCGCGATCGTCGCGAGGCCGCCGCTCAGCTGCTGCAGGTTCTCGAGGTAGGGCGCGAGGGTCGGGTCGGCCGCGAAGCGCGGGTCGGCCGCCATGTTCTGCGCGAGCGCCGTGAGGCCGCCCGAGATCTGCGAGACGCCGCCCGCGTAGCCCTGGATGCCGGCGCCGAGGTCGCCGAGGCCCGCGGTCTGCTGGCGCATCGTCTGCAGGCCCGAGCTCAGGCGCGAGACGCCGTCTGTGTACTGGTCGAGTCCCTCGGCGAACTGCTGGGCGCCCGAGGCCGCCTGCGTCGCGCCGTCGGCGAGCTGCTCCGCGCCGTCGGCCGCCTGGCCGAACGCCTCGCCGACCGAGCCGAACTGCGTGTAGATGCCCGCAATGTACTGCTTCGTGAGCTCCGAGCCGAAGGCGCGCACCATGCCGTCGCCGAGCGACTGCGCGACCGTGCCCGCGAGGTAGGAGTGGGCGTCATCCGTCTCGAGGCGCAACTGCGCCTGCACGGGGTCGGTGCTCTGCAGCGAGACGACCGACTCGGAGAAGTCGGACGGGATCGTGAGCACGGCGTACACCTCGCCCGCCGCGAGCTTGTCTGCCGCCTCCTCGGCATTCGAGAGCTGCCAGTCCATGCCCGGCGAGTCGGAGCCCGTGAGCTCGGTCACGAGCAGGCGCCCCGCGAGCACGACGTTCTCGGTGCCGTCGTCGGCGGTCTGGGTGACCATCTCGTCGGCGTTCACGATCGCGGCGGGGATGCGGTCGATGCCCGTACCGGTGTCGCTCAGCGCGGCCATCGTGAGGCCCGCGAAGGAGAGCGGGACGACGGCCGCTCCCACGATCGCGAGCACGCGCGTCCAGCGCCGGCGGCGGCGCGGGGCGGGGATGTCGAGGGCGCTCATCGGACGGCTCCTTCGGTGAGGGCGGCGGGTCGGTAGTGGCCGACCGGGCGGGAGAGGACAGGCGGTGCGACGCGGTGCGCGTCGGCGGCGCCGATGACGACGGTCGTCGACGCGGGCGCGAGGCGGTCGGCGGCCGTGAGGAACGCGGCGCCCCCGTCGTCGCCCGGCAGCGGGTCGACGGAGTCGAGCACGACGACGGGCGTGCGCTCGGCGAGGGCGATGCCGAGGGTCGCGACGCCGCGCTCGACGGGCGGCAGGGAGGCGAGCGTCGTCGACCAGCCGACCACGGCATCCGAGCCGGATGCGGCGATGACGTCGCGGATGCGGGCCACCCACGCGCGGGCGCGGCGGCGGGCAGTGAAGGCGCCGTGCCAGGGGCCGGTGAGCCGCAGGCGCTCGGCGAGCAGCTCGCCGAGCGGCAGCTCGCCCTCGCGCGCGGCACCGCCGAACTCGGCGAACGACACGCGGCGCGCGACGTGCGAGGCCTCGCTCGGGAGCGGGCGGCCGGCGACCTGGGCGCGGCCCTCGACGGCCGGGAGGCGTCCCGCGACGGTCGCGGCGAGCATCCGGCGACGGGCCGCCTCGCCGCCCACGAGCGCGATCGAACCCGCGGGCACGCGCCCGTCGTAGGGACCGATGCGGGTGTCGCCGACGCCGCCGACGAGCGCCTCGAGGGTCACGGCGTCGCCCTCGGCGACGCGCGCCTCGGCCCACGCGAGGTCGTCGAGGTGGGCGCGCAGGCCCTCGCCCTCGACGTCGACGTCGGGCAGCAGGCGGTCGAGCCAGCGCGGCAGGTACCAGGCGTGGCGCCCGAAGAGCGCCATGACGGCGGGCACGAGCGTCATGCGGATGAGGAACGCGTCGACCGCGACACCGACCGCGAGGCCGAGGGCGATGACCTTGATCATCGACATGCCCTCGGGCACGAACGCCGCGAAGACGAAGAACATGATGAGCGCCGCCGCCGTGACGACCCGGGCGGCGCCCGCGAAGCCGAGCGAGATGGCCTGCCGCGGCGTCGCTCCGTGCACGTACGCCTCGCGCATGCCCGAGACGAGGAACACCTCGTAGTCCATCGCGAGCCCGAAGAGGATCGCCATGAGCAGGATCGGCATGAAGCTCAGGATCGGGCCCGGCACGACGTCGAGCGCCTCCGCGCCCCAGCCCCACTGGAACACCGCGACGACCACGCCGAACGACGCGAACACCGACAGCAGGTAGCCGAGCGCCGCCTTGAGGGGCACGACCACCGAGCGGAAGACCATCATGAGCAGCAGGATCGAGAGCCCCACGACGACGAGGCCGAACGGCAGCAGGGCCTCGTTCAGGCGCTCCGACACGTCGATCGCGACGGCCGTCGCCCCCGTCACGGCGATCGGGGTGTCGAACTCGCGCTCGATCGCGGGCGCGAGGTCGCGGATGTGCTCGACGAGCGCCGTCGTCTCGGGGTCGGAGGGGCCCGTCTCGGGGATCACCTGGATGATCGCGGTATCGACGGTCTCGTTCGGGATGGGCGTGCCGACGGATGCGACGCCCGGCACGTCGGCGAGCTCGTCGGCGATCGCATCGAGGTCGTCGAGCACGTCGGTCGTCTGCGTGATGTCGACCGTCACGACGAGCGGGCCGTTGCGGCCCGGCCCGAACGCCTCGGCGAGCAGGTCGTACGCCCGGCGGGAGGTCTCCTCCTCGGAGTAGCTGCCGCCGTCGGGCAGCGCGAGCGCGAGCTGCGTCGCGGGGATCGCGGCGACGCCCAGGAGGGCGACGACGGCGAGGATGAAGACGACGGGCGCCTTGAGCACGAGCGCGACCCAGCGCTCGCCGAGCGTGCGGCGGCGCGTGTGGGCGGGGCTGGCATCCGCATCCGCCGTGTCGCGGGCATCCTCGTGCGCGTCCTGTGCGTGCGCGTCCTGGGCGAGCGCGCGGAGGGCCGAGCGGGAGCCGGGCTTCGGGGCGAGGCGGTCGCCGAGCAGGCCCATGATCGCGGGCAGCAGCGTGACCGCGGCGGCCATCGCCATGAAGACCGCGAACGCGGCCGTGACGCCCATGAGCCCGAGGAACGGGATGCCGACGATGAGCAGGCCGACGAGCGCGATCATGACCGTGACGCCCGCGAACACGACCGAGCCGCCCGCGGTGGCGACGGATGTGGCGGCCGATTCCTCGGGGTCCGTGCCGTGGGCGAGCTGGTTGCGGTGCCGCGACAGGATGAAGAGCGCGTAGTCGATGCCCACCGCGAGGCCGATCATGAGCGCGAGCATGGGGGTCGTCGTCGAGAGGGTTGTGAAGGCCGCGAGCCCGAGGATGCCGCCCATCGAGACGCCGAGCGCGACGAGCGCTGTGAGCAGCGGCAGGCCCGCGGCGAGGAGGGAGCCGAACGTCACGATGAGCACGAGCGCCGCGAACACGACGCCGACGACCTCGATGATCGAGAGCCCGAAGTGGAAGGCCTGGAAGACCTGGCCGCCGTACTCGACCTGCACGGTGCTCGAGGCGAGCTCGTCGCCCACCGCCTGAACGTCGGCGAGGGCCTCATCGGAGACCTCCTCGCTCGCGCCCGAGAACTGCACCTGGATGACGGCCGTCATGCCGTCGTCGCTCACCGCGTCGGTCGCGTACTCGCTGAACGGCGAGATCGCGTTCTCGACGCCCTCGACGTCGCCGAGCTCGGTCGCGACGCGCTCGATCTCGTCCTCCAGCTCGGCGATGGGCGCATCCGTCGAGTGCACGACGATCTGGCCGCTCGCGCCCGAGGTCTGCGGGAAAACGGCGGCGAGGCGGTCGATCGCCTGCTGCGACTCGGTGCCGGGGATCTTGAACGAGTCCTGCATCGTGCCGCCGAGCGCGAGGCCGCCGACGACCGTGCCCGCGGCGAGCAGCACCCACGCGATGAGCACGGGGACGGCGCGCCGGTAGGCGAAGCGTCCGATGCGGGAGAGCAGGATGGCCATGGCGCGGTCTCCTTAGGCGGCGGTCACGGGGGCGAGCAGCTCGCCGAGGATGCGGATGAGGGACTCGCGCAGCTGCGCGTCGTCGGGCGAGCCGTCGGGCAGGTAGGCGCCGCTCTGCGCGAGCAGGTAGGCGGCGCCGCCGAGCGCGACGGCGAAGCGCACCTGGTCGTCGACGGACTGTTGCGGGCGTGCATCCGCGATCTGGCGGATGAGCTCCTGGGCGCGTGCGACGACGGGCACGTCGACGAGGGCGCCCGACTGGGTGATGAAGATCTGCGCCGCGAGGCGGTGCTCGAGCAGCAGATCGACGAACTCGACGAGGAAGGCCTGGCGCTCCTCGTCGGTTCCGGCGAGCTGGGCGGTGCGCGGCAGGATCGCGCCGAGCTGCTCCATCGCGGGGCTCAGGGCGGCGTCGAGCAGGGCCTCCTTGGAGGCGAAGTGGTAGAGCACGCTCGCCTTGGAGACGCCGGCGCGGTCGGCGATCGCCTGGATCGAGGTGCCGAGGTAGCCCGCCGCGGCGAACTCCTTCAGGGCCACGTCGCGGAGCTCGGATGCTGTCGTCACCTGATCGACGCTAACTGACCGATCGGTCAAGAGCTGACCGATCGGTCAAACTCTGGGGTGACATTCAGCCAATACGCACCTCGCGCGCTCGGCGCAACCCCCGCGCGGGCCCGTGTGCGGGCGGGGTAGCGTGGGCGGAGGCCGAAGGAGGGTCACACCGTGCGCAAGTTCATCTTCAACACGAGCGTTCTCAGCTCCCTCTTCGGGGCCGTCGGAGTCGTGCAGGCCACCCGCAAGGGGCCGCGCGACTGGCGCCTCATCCTCATGTGGGTCAGCTGGGCCTGCTCGGTCGCGATCGCCGTCGGCACCGTCGTCGAGGAGTCGAAGAGCAAGGAACTGGAGTGGTGATGTACGGATTCGGTGGATTCAACGGGTTTCTGCACTTCATCAGCTCGGTCGCCCAGGTGCTCGGCGCGCTCCTCATCGCCGCCGTCTTCATCGGCGTGACCGTGCTGCTCGTGCGCTTCCTCATCGTCGGCACGCGCGCCGCGCAGCTCTACGTCGACCGCCACGGGCCCAAGAAGCCCGAGCCCGGGGCCGGTCCCGGCGACTACCGCCCCGAGCCGCCGAAGCCGGCGCCCGCCAGCGCCGCCGCGAGCCCGGATGCGACTCCCGCGAGCCCGTCCGCGCCCGCGGCCCCGGCAGCCGGCGCCTCCCCCGCCTCGAGCTCGCCCGCATCCGCTCAGACCCCGCCGACCGCGACCGCTGTGCCTGCTGCGCCGGCGAACGACGAGGGCGCCGACCCCGAGGACGCCGGGGCGAAGGCCGACCCCGACGCGATCGCGACGCCGGCGCCCAAGTCGGCCGCCTCGCACGCCTCGGCATCCGCGACGACCCTCGTGCCGGACGCGAAGCCGCCGGTCTCGCGCGTCTCGGCCGCGAAGCGCGTGCCCGCGCCCAAGCCCGCCGCCGAGCCGAAGCCCGCCGCCGCGCCCAAGCCCGCCACGAAGCGCACCCCCAAGACGCCGCCCGCGGTCTGACCTGCCTCGTTCGTTCGGAGGACGACGTGGCGGGGGGTGCCGCGCTCAGGCGAGGAAGCCGCGCAGGAGCGCCGCGGAGCCCTCGAGATGCTCGCGCATGGCCTCCTCGGCGCCCGCCGCGTCACCCGCGAGGATCGCGAGCACGATCGCCTCGTGCTGACGGTTGGAGTGCTCGATGTTGCGCGCGAGCAACGGGAAGCTGTCGAGCAGCTCGTTGACGCGCGTGCGGTTGTCGGCGATGAGGCCCACGAGCGACGGCACGCCCGCGATCTCCGCGATGCCGAGGTGCAGCCGCGAGTCGAGGCGGCGGTAGTCCTCGGGCGCGGATGCCTGCACCTCGGCGAGGCGCGTCCACAGCGAGGCGCGCTCCGCCGCACCGAGCTCCCGTCCGGCCGCGAGCCGCGCGGCACCGCGCTCGAGCACCGCGCGGATGCCGACGAGATCGTCGAGCTCGCCCGGTCCGGGCGGGGTCGCATCGGTCGAGGTGGGGAGCGGGTTCGCGACGAAGGTGCCGCCGTAGCGACCGCGCTTCGAGGTGAGGTAGCCGGCATCCGCGAGCTCCTTGATGGCCTCGCGCACGGTGTCGCGGCTCACCGAGAAGCGCAGTGCGAGCTCGCGCTCGGAGGGCAGCGCCGCGCCCGGCGCGACGACGCCCAGCCGGATCGTCTGCATGAGGCGCGAGACGGTCTCCTCGAGCGAGTTCCCCGCCCGCACGGGGCGGAAGACGAGGTCGTGCACGAGCGAGTTCTCATCCATCAGCAGCCACCTCCCTTCCGTCGCGATTCTGCCTGCTCCGCTCCGCGGCGCGACCACGCTCGTGCCGCGGAGCGGCCGCGCCGCGGATCATCGCGGCGCCAATAATCACAGCGGGGTCACATACGCCGACGAGATGCCGCCGTCGACGAGGAAGGTGGACGCCGTGATGAAGCTCGCGTCGTCGCTCGCGAGGAACGCGACGGCGGCGGCGAGCTCCTCCGGCTCGGCGAAGCGGCCGATCGGCACATGCACGAGGCGGCGCGCGGCGCGCTCCGGGTCCTTCGCGAAGAGCTCCTTGAGCAGGGGCGTGTTGACGGGCCCCGGGCACAGGGCGTTGACGCGGATGCCCTGGCGCGCGAACTGCACGCCGAGCTCGCGCGTCATGGCGAGCACGCCGCCCTTCGACGCCGTGTAGGAGATCTGCGACGTGGCCGACCCCATGACGGCGACGAACGACGCCGTGTTGATGATGGACCCCTTGCCCGCGGGCACCATGTGGCGGAGGGCCGCGCGCGAGCACAGGTAGACGCTCGTGAGGTTGACGCGCTGCACGCGGTCCCACGCGTCGAGGTCGGTCGTCTCGATCGAGTCGTCGTCGGCGGGCGAGATGCCCGCGTTGTTGAAGGCGATGTCGACGGAGCCGAGCTCGGATGCCGCGGTGTCGAAGAGCGCGTCGACCTGCGCCCTCTCGGCGACGTCGACCGGCACGAAGAGGCCGCCCACGGCATCCGCGGCCGCCTGGCCCGTGGTGGGGTCGAGGTCGCCGATGACGACCTTCGCGCCCTCGGCGGCGAAGCGCTTCGCCGTGGCGAGGCCGATGCCGCTCGCGCCGCCCGTGATGACGGCGACGCGGCCGGCGAGGCGTTGGGTGAGGTCGATCATGCGGTGCTCCCTGTGTAGAAGAAGACGTTCTTGGTCTCGGTGAAGGCGAGCGGAGCATCCGGACCGAGCTCGCGGCCGAGCCCGGATGCCTTGAAGCCGCCGAAGGGCGTCGTGTAGCGCACCGAGGAGTGCGAGTTCACGCTGATGGTGCCCGACTCGACGCCCCGGGCCACGCGGATGCCGCGGGCGAGGTCGTTCGTCCAGATCGAGCCGGAGAGGCCGTAGATCGAGTCGTTCGCGAGGGCGATCGCGTCGGCCTCGTCGTCGAACGGCAGCACCGTGACGACGGGCCCGAACACCTCGTCGCTCGCGATGCGCGCCGCGCGGTCGGCGAGCACGACGGTCGGCGCGAACCACCAGCCGGGCCCCTCGGGCGCGCTGCCGCGGAACGCGACGTCGACGGAGTCGTCGAGGAAGGATGCGACGTGGTCGCGGTGGGCGGCCGACACGAGGGGCCCCATCTCCGTCGCCTCGTCACCCGGCGCCCCCACCCGGAACGCCTTCACAGCGGGCTCGAGCAGCTCGAGGAAGCGGTCGAGCACGCTGCGCTCGACGAGCAGGCGGCTGCGGGCGCAGCAGTCCTGGCCGGCGTTGTCGAAGACGGAGCCCGGCGCGGTGGCCGCGGCGCGCTCGAGATCGGCATCCGCGAACACGATGTTGGCGCTCTTGCCGCCGAGCTCGAGCGTCGAGGGCTTGAGGCGCTCGGCGCAGCCCGCGGCGACGCGCGCGCCCACCTCGGTCGAGCCCGTGAAGACGACCTTGCCGACGTGCGGGTGCGTCACGAACCGCTCTCCCACGACCGAGCCGCGGCCCGGCAGCACCTGGAACAGCCCCTCCGGCAGCCCCGACTCGAGCGCGAGCTCGCCGAGGCGGATGGCGGTGAGCGGCGTCCAGTCGGCGGGCTTGAGCAGCACGGCGTTGCCCGCCGCGAGCGCGGGCGCGAAGCCCCACGATGCGATCGTCATGGGGAAGTTCCACGGCACGATGACCCCGATGACGCCGATGGGCTCGTGGAAGGTCACATCGAGCCCGCCCGCGACGGGGATCTGCTGCCCGATGAGGCGCTCGGGCGCCCCCGCGTAGTAGTTCAGGACGTCGCGCACGTGGCCCGCCTCCCAGCGGGCCGAGGAGATCGGATGCCCCGAGTTGCGCACCTCGAGCAGGGCGAGCTCCTCGACGTGGTCGTCGACGACCGCGGCGAAGCGCCGCAGGGCCGCCGCCCGGTCGGCGGGGGCGAGCGCCGCCCATCCCCGCTGGGCCGCCCGGGCGCGCTCGACGGCCTCCTCGACCTCCTCGAGGCTCGTGTGCCGCACCTCGCCGATGACCTGCTCGGTCGCCGGGTCGATGAGCGTCGTGCTGCTCATGCCGCTCCTCTCGTCGCTCGATACTGGCGGGCCGCCTCGACGAGTCCGGCGAACAGGCGCGCGTCCTCGACGGCGTCCTCCTCCGGGTGCCACTGCACGGCGACGCCGAACGGGTGGTCGGGCAGCTCGACGGCCTGAACCACGCCGTCGTCGCTGCGCGCCGTGACGACGAGGCCATCGCCGAGCTCGTCGACCGCCTGGTGGTGGTAGCTCTTGACGCCGATCGTCTCCTCGCGCACGAGCTCGGCGAGCCTCGAGCCCGCATCGATGCCGACCTCGTTGACCGTGAACACGCCCCCGCCCGCGTTGTAGCGGTTCGAGCCCACGACATCCGGCAGGTGCTGGATGAGGCTGCCGCCGCGCGTCACGTTGAGCACCTGGAGCCCTCGGCAGATGCCGAGGAACGGCACGCCCTGCGCGATCGCGCCCGACAGCAGCGCGTCCTCCCACGCGTCGCGGTCGCGCCGCGGCTCGTCGGTCGTCGGATGCGGCTCCTGGCCGTAGCGCGCGGGGTCCACATCCTTGCCGCCCGTGATGATGAGGCCGTCGAGCGTGCCGAGCACGGTGAGCGCGATCTGCGGGTCGACCGGCTGCGGTGGCAGCAGCACGGGGATGCCGCCCGCGCGGTACACGGCCTCGAAGTAGACCTTGGGCAGGAACGCGGCCTGCACGTCCCACACGCCCTGCTGGGCCCGCTCGAGGTAGGTCGTGAGGCCGACGACGGGTCGCTCAGAACCGCTCAAAGTTGCGCACCCTCTCCCAGTCGGTGACGGCCGATTCGAACGCGGCGAGCTCGACGCGCGCGTTGTTGAGGTAGTGGTCGACGACGTCGTCGCCGAAGGCCTCGCGCGCCACGGCGGATGCCGAGAACAGCTCGGCGGCCTCGCGCAGCGTCGAGGGCACGCGCGGCGCCCCCGAGGTGTAGGCGTTCCCCGCGAGGAGCGGTTCGAGCTCGAGCTCGTTCTCGATGCCGTGCAGGCCGCCCGCGATGATCGCGGCGACCGCGAGGTAGGGGTTCACGTCGCCGCCCGGCACGCGGTTCTCGACGCGCAGCGAGCGACCGTGCCCGACGACGCGCAGGGCGCACGTGCGGTTGTCGAGACCCCACGCGACGGCGGTCGGCGCGAAGCTGCCCTCGGCGTAGCGCTTGTACGAGTTGATCGTCGGCGCCGAGAAGAGCGTGAGCTCGCGCATCGTCGCGAGGATGCCCGCGATCCAGTGCTCCATGAGGGGCGAGAAGCCGTGCTCGCCGTCGCCCGCCATGACGGGCGTGCCGTCGGCGGCGTCGACCACCGAGAGGTGGATATGGCACGAGTTGCCCTCGCGCTCGTTGAACTTCGCCATGAACGTGAGCGACTTGCCGTGGGCGTCGGCGATCTCCTTCGCGCCGTTCTTGTAGATCGTGTGGTTGTCGCACGTCGCGAGGGCCTCGGTGTAGCGGAAGGCGATCTCCTGCTGCCCGAGGTTGCACTCGCCCTTGACGCCCTCGCAGTAGAGTCCCGCGCCCTCCATGCCGAGGCGGATGTCGCGCAGCAGGGGCTCCATCCGTGTGGACGCGAGCAGCGCGTAGTCGATGTTGTAGTCGGATGCGGGGGTCAGGTCGCGATAGCCCTTCGCCCAGGCCTCGCGGTAGGAGTCGTCGAACACGATGAACTCGAGCTCGGTGCCGACGAGCGCCGTGAGCCCGCGCTCGGCGAGGCGCTCGAGCTGCGCCTGCAGCACGGCGCGGGGGCTCTGCACGATGGGCGTGCCGTCGAGGTTCTCGAGCGACGCCATGACGAGTGCCGTGCCGGGAAGCCACGGGATGCGGCGCAGCGTGTCGAAGTCGGGCTTCAGCACCATGTCGCCGTAGCCCGTCTGCCAGCTCGAGAGGCGGTAGCCGTCGACCGTGTTCATCTCGACGTCGACGGCGAGGAGGTAGTTGCACGCCTCCGCGCCGTGCTCCGCGATCTCCTCGAGGAAGAGGCGGCTGCCCACGCGCTTGCCGACGAGACGGCCCTGCATGTCGGGGAAGGCGACGATGACGGTGTCGACCTCGCCCGCCGCGATGAGGGCCTCCAGCTCGCCGAGCTCGAGGTTTCCGGAGCGAACCGCCATGACTCTCCCCTCGTCGGATCGGCCCTCGACCCGACCATTACACCCTAGGTGTCGCCGCCCGTTTCCAGCGAGGCGTCACGAGATGTTTACGCCCAAAGGTAGACATCAGGTACCAAACAGCGCCATCCTCTTCCCCAAGCGTGGACGCCGGAGTCCCGACGCGTCCATACCCCCACTGCGGAAGGACCCCCATGGCAGAGCAGAAGAAGGTGGGCGGCGTCACCTACACGAGCGCCGGATCCGAGTACTTCGAGAAGCGCAAGCTCAAGCGAGCGGCCGGGGTGTGGGGCCTGTGGGGCCTCGCGGTCGCGGCCGTCATCTCGGGCGACTTCTCGGGCTGGAACTTCGGCATCGACTTCGCAGGCTTCGGCGGCATGCTCATCGCCTTCGTGATCCTCGTGGCGATGTACTACGGGCTCATCTTCTCGATCGGCGAGATGTCGTCGGCGATGCCGCACACGGGCGGCGCCTACTCGTTCGCGCGAAGTGCCATGGGTCCGTGGGGAGGCCTCATCACGGGTCTCGCCGAGACGATCGAGTACGTCGCGACGACCGCCGTGATCGTGTTCTTCTCCGCGCAGTACCTCAACGGGGTGACGACGATCCTGTTCAGCTTCGACCTGTCGGAGAGCATGTGGATCTGGTGGATCATCCTCTACCTCGCCTTCATCGCCCTCAACGCATCCGGCGCCAACATCTCGTTCAAGTTCGCGATCGTCGTGTCGATCATCTCGATCGGCATCATCCTCGTGTTCTCGGTGATGGCGGCGTTCTCGGGCGCCTTCAGCTGGGACTCGCTGTGGAACATCGAGGCCGACCCCGACGTCGCGGGCTCGTCGACGTTCCTGCCCAACGGGCCGCTGCCGATCCTCTTCGCGCTGCCGTTCGCGATGTGGTTCTTCCTCGGCATCGAGGAGCTGCCGCTCGCGGCGGAGGAGTCGCACAACCCCGTCAAGGACATCCCGCGCGCGGGCCTCTGGGCGCGCGGCACCCTCATCGTCACCGGCCTGCTCGTGCTGTTCCTCAACACGGGCGTGCTCGGGGCGGAGGACACGGGCGTGTCGGCCGAGCCGCTGCTCGACGGGTTCCGCGCGATCGTCGGCGACACGTGGGCCGCGGTGCTGGGCCTCTTCGCCCTCATCGGCCTGCTCGCATCCCTGCAGGGAATCATGTTCGCCTACGGCCGCAACATGTACTCGCTGTCGCGAGCCGGCTACTACCCGAAGTTCTTCTCGCTCACGGGCAAGCGCAGCACGCCATGGGTCGCGCTCGTGATCGGCGCCGTCATCGGCTTCGTCGCGCTCGTCGTGCTCGACGTGCTCTCGCGCGTCAACACGGATGCGGGGGCCGTCGCGGGGGCGATCGTGCTCAACATCGCCGTGTGGGGCGCCGTGCTCGCCTACCTGCTGCAGATGATCTCCTTCATCATCCTGCGCCGCCGGTACCCGAACGCGAAGCGTCCGTACGTGAGCCCGTGGGGGGTGCCCGGCGCGGTCATCGCGGCCGTCATCGCGGCGCTCATCTTCGTCGGCTTCCTGCTCAATGAGACGTTCCAGCCCGCGATCGTGGCGATCGCGATCGTCTACGTGCTCATCCTCATCGGCTTCGCGGTGTGGGGCCGCAACCGCCTCGTGCTCTCGCCCGAGGAGGAGTACGCCCTCTCGGGCGGGCTGCACGGCGACCCGCAGAAGGAGGGCTACGACGCCATGGAGGGCGAGGTCTTCGAGGGCGAGCCGCGCGCGTAGTGGGAGGCGCTACACGATGTTGTGGTTCCGCGCGAGCAGGTTCTCCGGGTCGTACCGCCGCTTGACAGCACGCAGGCGCTCGAGGGTCGCCGGCGGGTAGATGAGCGGCAGCACGCTCGGGTCGCCCTTCTCCACGAAGTTGCCGTAGGTGCTCGTGATGCGGGCGCGCATGGGCTCCCACGGGGCCGCAGCTGCCTCGACGAGCTCGGGGGCGGCATCCGGGGGCAGCATCACGACGCGGAACAGCATGACCTCGCGGTCGCGCACGGCGAAGGCCGTGGCATCCGGATCGACGCGCGCGAATGCGCCGCCGAGGTACCGGACGGATGCCACGGTCGGCGCCTCGAAGCTCCGCACGGCCGCCGTGTAGTCGGCGATGACGTCGTCGTCGAAGTCGGCGAGGCCGTGACCGCCGACCATCGTGACGGGCGGCGGCGACATGGCCTCCTCGACGAGGTCGCTGTACGGGCGCCGGGAGATGTCGGAGCCCGTGACGCCCGGCAGTGCGAGGAGCGGTGCGATGGCAGCGAGCGCGGCTGCCTCGTCGTCGCCCGCGTAGCAGACGATGAGCTGCGCGCTGGGGGGCACGTCGGGGCCCATCGCGGGCAGTGCGAGGAAGGTGGCCGAGAGCTCGTCGGGCGCCTCGCGCATGGCGTCGCGCCACGCGCGCAGGGCACCCGCGAGGTCGTCGAGGGCGAGGCTGATGTGGCCGCCGACGACCGCGGGCAGGCGCGTCGCGCGGAACGTGAAGTGTGTGGCGACGCCGAAGTTGCCTCCTCCGCCGCGAAGCGCCCAGAACAGCTCGGGCTCCGAGTCGGCGGATGCCGTGACGTAGCGCCCGTCGGGCAGCACGATGTCGGCGGCCTCGAGGATGTCGATCGTGAGGCCGACGGCGCGCACGAGCCAGCCCATGCCGCCGCCGAGGGCGAGGCCGCCGACGCCCACGTCGCGGGTGTCGCCCGAGGTGATGACGAGGCCGTGCGGGGCGAGCGCCGTGGCGACCTCGCCCCACGTCGCGCCCGTGCCGACGCGGACGGTGCCGTCGTCGTGCACCTCGATCGAGTCGAACGCCCTCATGTCGATGACGAGACCGTCGGGGTTGGGGAACGCCTTCGCGCCGTGGCCGCCGGAGCGCACCGAGACGGGCAGGCCGTGCTCGCGGGCGAGACGCAGCGCATCCGCCACCTGCTCGGGGGTGGTGGGCCGCACGATCGCGGCGGGGTCGCCCGCGCCGAAGTACACGGGGCGGACGTCTTCGTAGGCCGCGTCGCCCGGGAGCAGGATCTGCGCATCCGTGGCGTCGCGGAGGGCGGTCAGGTCGGTCATGTGGTGGTTCCTCTCGTGACGGGGGGCCACGCTACTCGCGGGGGGCGACAGCGCAACAGGGTTTCGACACGCTCGCCGCGCTCGCTGCTCAACCAGCGGTGTTCGCGCGGTCGTTTCAGAACACGGTCGCCGCGAACCCGACGACCCGCGGGTCGGGGCCGCGCGCGTCGTCGACCTCGGGCACGAGGCGCCAGCGATCGAAGGCACCGCAGGGATGCGAGATGCCGAGCAGCACGACGTCGCCCACAGCGGGCCCGGCATCCGTCGGCACCGCGACGATCGCGTGCTGGTCGTTGAGCGCCGTGACGCGCGCGCCCGGGAGCGCGCGTCCGTCGGCGGCGCCGAGCACGACGGGGAGATCGTAGTCGTAGGGCACATCGCGCTTGCCGGCGTCGAGCACCGCGAGCCCGGGCTCCGGCCGCGAGATGACGCGCGCGAAGACGGTGAGCGCGGGAGCGAGCGGCAGCCCCGCGGTCTGCGCGTAGAAGACGTCGTCGTGCGCCTGGAACGCGCCCGACCGCAGCACGATGCGGGCACGCCCCGCAAGCGGCGCGAACTCCTCGGCGACGACGTCGAACCATGTCGAACCGCCCGCCGACACGATGGGGTCGTCGAGGTCGTGCGCGGTGAGCACGGCATCCGCGAGGGCCGCGAGCGAGCCCAGATACCCCCTCACCCGAGCGACCGTCGACGGCTCGCGATCCGATCCGTAGCTGCCCTCGTAGCCCGCGACGCCGCGCAGCCGCAGCCGCGGGGTGGCGGCCACGGCATCCGCGACCGCGAGCGCCGCCTCGGCGCCCCGCGCGCCCGCACGACCGCCCGCGTCGCCGAGCTCCACGAGCACGTCGATGGGCCGCTGGCCCGGCGTCGCCGCGAGCCGCGCGACGCCCTCGATCGAATCGACCCAGCACGCGAGCTCGAGCTCCGGATGCGCGTCGAGCTCCGCCGCGATCCACGCCGCCCCGACGGGGTCGACGATCTCGTTCGCGATGAGGATGCGGTCGACCCCCGCCGCACGCGCCACCTGCGCCTGCCACGGCGTCGCGAGGGTGAGGCCCCAGCATCCGGCGTCGAGCAGGCGCCGCCACAGCGCGGGCGCCATCGTCGTCTTGCCGTGCGGCGCGAGCAGCATCCCGCGCTCGGCCGCCCACGCCGTGAGCGCCGCGACGTTCGCATCGGATGCCGCCCGGTCGAGCACGAGCAGCGGCGTCGCGAAGGCGCCCACCGGATGGCGTTCGGCGGCGACCTCCGAGGCTCGCCTCCCCCACAGGGCGGGCGGCACCGACTTGTGCACGACGCCGAGCACCGGATCGAGCATCGGATCGAGGTCGAGCGCAGACTCGGCGGACGTCGTCATGCGCCCATCGTCGCAGGCAGCGGCGCCGACGTCAGCGCTCAGTACCCCAGGTACCGCTCGGGCCGGTGGTTGAGCACGAGACTCACGTTGAGCACGACGACGCCGAGCGCCGACACGAGCACGAGCAGCGGCTCGACCGCGAAGAGCGAGCCGAGCACGACGAGCCCGTCGAGCACCATGAGCGTGTAGCCGGCGCGGAAGCCCGTGCGCTCCTGCAGCACGAGCGCCGCGATGTTGAAGCCGCCGAGGCTCGAGCGGTGCCGGAAGATGACGACGACGCCCACGCCGACGACGAGGTTGCCGACGAGCGACGCGAAGAGCGGATGCAGCTCGAGACCGCCGAGCACCCCCGGCAGCCCGTACACGGCGCTCAGCACCGCGACGAGCACGATCGTGCCGGCCGTGCGCAGCGTGAAGCTCCAGCCCTTGCGGCGCACAGCGACCACGAAGAACGGCAGGTTCACGAGCACGAAGATCACCGGGTACGGCAGCCCTGTGAGGTAGCCGACGAGCAGCGCGAGCCCCGCCGTGCCGCCCGTGACGACACCCGCCGCGTGCAGCATGTAGAGCCCGAGCGACACGAGCACGCTGCCCGTGATGAGGCCGACGACGTCTTCGAGGGGCGTGTGGCGGTGGGGCACGGGCGTGACGACGGCATCCGGGGTGACCGCGGATGCGGGGGCGGAGGCGGATGCGGCGGGCATGTTCCGATGGTCGCCGCGCCTCCGCATGGAGCGCAACAAAGCACGCCGAGGTTGGTACGGTTGCTCGACAACACGACGCGAGGTGAGCAGAATGACCACTCCCGCATCCATCGACGCGACCGACGCTCGCATCCTCGCCGCCCTCGACGAGGACCCGACCGCGACCGCGCTCGCCCTCTCGCGCAGCCTCGGCCTCGCGCGAAACACGGTGCACGCGCGCCTGCGCCGCCTCGAAGGCGGCGGCGCGCTCGGCCCCGTGAGCCGCCGCGCGCGCCCGTCCGCGCTCGGCTACCCGCTCGTCGCGTTCATCGAGATCGCCATCAGCCAGGGCACCCTGCGCGAGGCGTACGGCGCGCTCGCAGACATCCCCGAGATCGTGGAGATGCACGCGACGACGGGCGCCGCCGACCTGCTCGCGAAGGTCGTCGCGCGCGACACGGCCGACCTGCACCGCATCACGACGATGCTGCTCGAGATCGAGGGCGTGCAGCGCACGAGCACCGCGGTGTCGCTCGAGGAGGTCGTGCCGCCGCGCATGGCTCCGCTGCTCGCGCGGCGCGTGGAGGGGTAGCGGCACCGTGCACCGGCAACGAGAAAGCCCCACCTCTCAGGATGAGGCGGGGCTGTCAGTACACCCCCCGGGACTTGAACCCGGAACCCACTGATTAAGAGTCAGTTGCTCTGCCAATTGAGCTAGAGGTGCGCGGCCCGAATTACCGGGCCGAGGAACAAAGATAGCATGACCGCGACATGACTTCGAACGCGCGCTCTTCCGACCCGGCATCCGCTCCCGTCCGCCTCGAGGAGGGCACGGTCGCACCCGACTTCACGGTCGTCGACCAGCACGGCGAGCCGTTCACGCTCTCGCAGCTGCGCGGCCGCAAGGTCATCCTCTACTTCTACGGCGAGGCCGGCACCCCCGCGTGCACGGGCCAGGCGTGCGACTTCCGTGACCGTCTGGACGCCTTCACCGAGGAGGGTTACACGGTCGTCGGCGTCTCGCGCGACGAGGTGCCCGCGATCGCGAAGATGGCGAGCGACGAGCACCTCACCTTCACGCTGCTCTCCGACCCCGACCGCCACGTGCACGGCCTCTACGGCACGTTCGGCACGAAGCTGCTCTACGGTCGCGAGGTGCAGGGCGTCATCCGCGCGACCTTCGTGATCGACGAGCAGGGTGTCATCGAGCGGGCCTTCTACAACATCAAGGCGACGGGTCACGTCGCGATGCTGCGCAAGCGGCTGGGGCTCGCGGTCTAGCCGACGGGCACGCCACCCGGCCGAGCGGGCTTCGGCGTCGGCGGCGCGTCGAGCGCCCGCAGCATCCGCCCGAGCAGCTCGCGCAGCTCCGAGCGCTGCGGCTCCGCGAGGTCGACCGTGTACTCGGCCCCTGCCGGGATCCACGACAGACCGAACATGGTCTCGCGCACGTCGCTGCCGCCGACCGGCCAGCGCGTCCGGCCGTCGCCCTCGGGTGTCGAGCCCTGCGCCCACTGCCCCATGTACGCGCGGAAATCCTCGATGCCGATGTCGATCACCGCATCCGTCTCGACGGGTGTTCGGGTCCACGACATCGCGACGACGATGAACTCCTCGACCTGCTCGGGCGTCAGTGGTCGCGGCTTCGCGAGCACGCGCGTGTGCTGGATGTCGCTCAGCCGGTCGACCCGGAACGTGCGCCAGTCGTCGCGGTCGAGGTCCCAGCACAGCAGGTACCAGTGGCGGTCGGCGGGCGCGAGGGTGTGCGGCTCGACGCGGCGCACCGACTCCTCCCCCGCCGCCGAGACGTACCGCATCCGGATGCGCTCGTGGTCACGGCAGGCGAGCGCGAGCTGGGCGAGCACCTCGGTGTCGACCGCGGAGCCGGATGCGACGCCCGTCGGCTGCACGCTCGCCGCGATCGCCTCGACCCGGCGCCGCAGCGCGGGCGGGAGCACCTGCTGCACCTTCGCGAGCGCCGTGAGGGTCGTGTCGGGTCCACCGACGAGACGCTGGGTGGCGGCGACGCGAAGGCCGACGGCGATCGCGACGGCCTCCTCGTCGCCGAGCAGGAGCGGCGGGAGCGCGGCACCGGCCTCAAGGCGGTAACCGCCTGCCGCGCCGGGGAGCGACTCGATGCGGTAGCCGAGGTCGCGCAGCCGCTCGACGTCGCGGCGCACCGTGCGCTCCGTCACCCCGAGGCGCTCGGCGAGCTCGGGGCCGGGCCAGTGCCGGTGCGTCTGCAGCAGGTCGAGGAGCGCGAGGGCGCGGGCCGTCGTGTCGGACATGCGCCTATCCTCCTCCGGCTCGAGGACAGAATCTGTCCGGGTTGCTTCCTAGCCTGGCCGCATGACCACCGCACAGATCATCGAGGCCGAGGGCCTCACCAAGAGATTCACCGTCAAGAAGGCCACGGTCGACGCCGTCACCGACCTCACCTTCCAGGTCGCGCCGGGCGAGCTCGTCGCGTTCCTCGGGCCGAACGGCGCCGGCAAGTCGACGAGCCTGCGCATGCTCACGACCCTCATCCCCCCGACCGCCGGCACGGCGCGCGTCGTCGGCCACGACATCCTGCGCGACCCCGCGGGTGTGCGCGCCCGCATCGGCTACGTCGGCCAGCTCACGAGCGGCAGCTTCGCCCAGCGCGTGCGCGACGAGCTGCTCGCGCAGGGCGCGTTCTACGGCATGGGCCGCGCCGCGACCGTCAAGCGGGCCGACGAGCTCATCGAGTCGCTCGACCTCGCGAGCTTCGCGACCCGCACGGTGCAGCAGCTGTCGGGCGGCCAGAAGCGCCGGCTCGACATCGCGCTCGGGCTCATGCACGCCCCGCCGCTGCTGTTCCTCGACGAACCGTCGACGGGGCTCGACCCGCAAAGCCGCGCCAACCTGTGGGAGCACATCCTGCGGGTGCGCGCCGACCACGGCACGACCGTCTTCCTCACGACGCACTACCTCGAGGAGGCCGACCGCTTCGCCGAGCGCGTCATGGTCATGGACCGCGGACGCGTCATCGCCGACGACACGGCCGCGCGCCTCAAGGCGACCCTCGCGGGCGACGTCATCACGCTCGGGTTCGCGGATGCCGCCGACGCCGAGCGCGCGATGGCGGTCGTGCAGGCGCTCACCGATCGCGAGGTGCGCCGCGACGACGCCACGACGGTCGGCGTGACCGTGCCCGAGGGCGAGAGCCTGCTGCCGACCGCGATCCGGCGGCTCGACGCGGAGGGCATCGCGGTGCGCACGGCGACGGGCGTGCCGCCCACCCTCGACGACGTTTTCCTCGCCCTCACGGGTCGCACGCTGCGCGAGGCGGGCGAGGGCGACCAGGCGCCCGAGGGCGAGACGGATGCCGCGTCCGCCTCCGAGCGCGACCCCGGCGACGCGACCGCGGCATCCGGAACCCCCACCCAGACCACCACCCCGACGGGAGCAGCACGATGACCACCACCGAGACCCCCACGCGCACCGCGGTGCGCCCCAACGTCGTGCGCGACACCCGCAACGTGCTCGTGCGCGAGCTGCGGCCGGTCGCACGCGACCCGTTCACGCTCATCTTCAGCCTGCTGCAGCCGCTCGTCTTCCTCGGGCTGTTCGGGCCGCTGCTCGTCGGCCAGTCGGGCGGCGCGGTCGGCGAGACGCTGCAGTGGTTCGTGCCGGGCGTGCTGGTCATGATCGTGCTGTTCGGCACGGGCGCGACGGGCTCCAACCTGCAGTACGAGATGATGACGGGCTCGCACGAGCGCACGCTCGTGGCGCCCCTGTCGCGCTCGTCGCTGCTCGTGGGCCGCGCGCTCAAGGAGATCGCGCCGATCGTCGTGCAGGCGCTCGTGATCGTGCTCGTCGCGTGGCCGTTCGGCTTCGCGATCAACGGCGCCGGGCTCGTCGCGGGGCTCGCGCTCCTCGCGGTGTTCGGCGTGGGCCTCGGCTCGCTCAGCTACGCGCTCGCCCTCGCTACGAAGGACCGCGAGTGGCTGTTCTGGGGCGTGCAGCAGTCGCTCATCTTCCCGCTGCTCATCCTCTCGGGGATGCTGCTGCCGCTCGACGCGGGCCCGGCCTGGATGCAGGCGGTCGCGACCGTCAACCCGGTCAACTGGATCGTGCAGGCCGAGCGCGCCCTGCTCGCGGGCGGCTTCGGCGAGCCCGAGGTGCTGTGGGGCGTCGTCGCCGCACTCGCCGTCGCCGTCGTCGGGCTGCTCGTCGGCATCCGGGCGATGCGCCGCAGCAGCTGACCACCCCGTCGAGGCCCTGCCCCCGCTAGCCGAGGGGCAGGGCCTCGACGAGGGGGCTCGGGGTGCCGAAGCGGTGGGCCGTGATCGAGACGGCCTGCTCGCGCAGGAAGGCGAGCAGCTCGACGCGGCCGCTCTCGGTCACGGCGCCGTCGTATACGGCGATGTCGGGGCGGCCGCCGAGCGCCGTCAGCAGCTCAGCGCCGCTCCCGCCGACGAGACGGATGCGCGCGTCGCGCAGCGCGGACGCCGAGCGCAGCCACTCCTCGGCCGACTCCGAGCGGATGCCGACCCCGGCCTCGCGGAGCGCGTCCAGATCGGCGGGCGCGAGCTCCGCATCCGTCGAGAGGGTGAGCGCGGCGCCCGCGCGCAGCCCCGCGAGCACGACGCGCGCGAGCTCGACGGGGTCGGCCGCGGCCTCCGCCCGCACGACGACGGGCAGGGCGCGGTAGCGAAACGCGTTGCGCTCGGCGGCGAGTGCCGTGACGTCGCGCACGACGCCGAACTCGGTCTCCCATGCGCGGCGGTCGCTCGCGGCGGCCCGCAGCAGCATCCGGCGCGCCTCGTCGCCGCGCGCGCCGAACACCGCGATGAGCCGCTCGGCCCCGGGATCGACGGCCGCGGGCTCGACCGTCGCCGCGACGGGCTCGACGCGCCCGAGACCCAGCAGGTAGTTGGGCCCGCCCGCCTTCGCGCCCGCGCCGACCACCGAGCGCTTCCAGCCGCCGAACGGCTGCCGTTGCACGATCGCACCCGTCGTTCCGCGGTTGACGTAGAGGTTGCCCGCCTCGACGCCGTCGATCCAGCGCGCGACCTCGTCGGCGTCGAGCGAGTGGAGGCCGGCCGTGAGCCCGTAGTCGACGGCGTTCTGCAGCTCGATCGCCTCGTCGAGGGTCGCGGCGTGCATGATGCCGAGCACGGGCCCGAAGTACTCGGTGCGGTGGAACTCCGATCCGGGCGCGACGCCCGTCTTGATGCCGGGGCTCCACACGCGCCCTTCCTCGTCGAGCTGACGAGGCTCGAGCAGCCAGCTCTCCCCCGGCGCGAGGCGCGTGAGGGCGTCGAGCAGCTTGCCGTCGGCGGGCGCGATGAGCGGGCCCATGCGGCTCGACGGGTCCCATGCCTCGCCGACGGGCATCGAGCGCACGGCGTCGAGCAGCTGCTCGTGGAAGCGCCGTGAGCGCGCGACCGCGCCGACGAGGATCGCGAGCGACGCCGCCGAGCACTTCTGCCCCGCGTGCCCGAAGGCCGAGTACGCGACGTCGCGCACCGCGAGGTCGAGGTCGGCCGAGGGCGTCACGACGATCGCGTTCTTGCCGCTCGTCTCGGCGAGGAGGGTGAGACCCGGCCGGAACGAGCGGAACAGCTCGGCCGTCTCGTACCCGCCCGTGAGGATCACCTGGTCGACGCGCTCGTCGGCGATGAGCGTCTCGCCGAGCGAGGAGTCGCCGAGCACGACGAACTGGAGCGCCTCGCGCGGCACACCCGCTTCCCACAGCGTCTCGGTGAGCACCGCCGCGGTGCGGGCAGTGCGACGCGCGGGCTTGAACACGACCGACGACCCGGATGCGAGCGCGGCGAGCGTCGAGCCGCCCGGGATCGCGAGGGGAAAGTTCCACGGCGGCACGACGAGCGTCACGCGCGCGGGCACGAATCGCGCACCGTCGAGCCGCTCGAGCCCCAGGGACTGCTCGGCGTAGTAATGCGCGAAGTCGACGACCTCCGACACCTCGGGGTCCGACTGGTCGACGGTCTTGCCCGCCTCGGCCGCCATGATCTCGACGAGCTCGCCGCGGCGCGCCTCGAGCAGCTCGCCCGCGCGGTGCAGGATCGCGGCGCGCTCGGCGGCGCCGCGTGCGGCCCAGGACCCGGATGCCGCTGCCGCGGTCGCGAGCACGCGGTCGACGCCCGCCGCATCCGGGATCCGCGATGCCGCCACCGTCTCCTCCCCGAGCCGCGTCGTTCGGCTGCGCTCGAGCGCCGCGCGCGCCCACGCGCGGTTCGCGGCGACCGCCGGGTCGGTGTCGGGCGCGTTGTGGAACCCCTCCCCCGTACCGGGGGCCGGCGCGGGCGGCAGCGTGCGGTCCTGCACGCGGTGCGGCGCGGGCACGGTGTCGTCGACCTCGGCGAGCGACGCGAGGAAGCGGTCGCGCTCGCGTGCGAACAGCTGCTCCGAGCTCGACAGCTCGAACACCGCCGACATGAAGTTCTCACTCGCCGCACCCTCCTCGAGTCGGCGGATGAGGTAGGCGATCGCGGCGTCGAAGTCGGAGGCCGCGACGACGGGCGTGTAGAGCAGCAGGCCGCCCGTGTCGCGCCGCACGGCCTCCGCCTGGGCGGGAGCCATGCCGAGCAGCATCTCGATCTCCATGGCGTCCGCCACCCCGCGCTCGGCCGCGAGATGCCGCGCGTAGGCGAGGTCGAAGAGGTTGTGGCCGGCGACGCCGAGCCGCACATGGGCGGTGTTCTCGGGTCGCAGCGCGACGTCGAGCACGCGCTTGTAGTTCGTGTCGGTCTCCTGCTTCGTGTGCCACGTCGCGAGCGGCCAGTCGTGCAGCGACGCGTCGACGCGCTCCATGGGCAGGTTGGCGCCCTTCACGAGCCGCACCTTGATGCCCGCACCGCCGGCGGCGCGCCGCTCCCGCGCCCAGTCGCGCAGCCGCAGGTAGGCGCCGAGCGCATCCGGCAGGTAGGCCTGCAGCACGATGCCCGCCTCGAGCCCCCGCAGCTCGGGGCCGTCGAGGATCCGCTGGAAGACCGCGATCGTGAGGTCGAGATCCTTGTACTCCTCCATGTCGAGGTTCACGAACTTCGGCGGGGATGCGGCGGCTGCATCCGCGTAGAGCGGAGTGAGCGCCTGCACGATGTCGTCGACCGCCTCGTCGAACGCCCACGGCGAGTGCGGCGCGACGGTCGCAGACACCTTGATCGACACGTAGTCGACGTCGTCGCGCGCGAGCAGCCGCCGCGTGCCCTCGAGGCGGCGAGCGGCCTCACGGGCGCCGAGCACGGCCTCGCCGAGCAGGTTGACGTTCGGTCGCGCTCCGCGATCCCGGATGCGGCGGAGCGCCCGCCCCAGCCGCGGGTCGTCCGCGTCGATCACGAGGTGCGCGACCATGCGCCGCAGCACGGCGCGGGCGACGGGCACGACGACGCCGGGCAGGATCGGCGCGACCATCCCGCCGACGCGCAGGGCCGCGCGCAGCGGCCACGCGAGGAAGCGCGGCGGCCGGCGCGAGAGACGCGTGAGCGCACGGGCCGCGACGCGGGGGTCCTCGGGGCGGATGACGCCGTCGACGAACCCGACCGCGAACGCGAGCCCGTCGGGGTCGCGCAGCAGCCCCGCGAGGCGGCGGGCCGAGGGGTCGACGGGCAGGCGCTCGGCCTCGGCGAGCCAGCGCCGCACCTGGGCGACGACGGCGTCGGCGACGTGCTCCTCGTCGGCTCGCGGGTCGACGTGCTCGCCCGTCTCCGCGGGGGCGGCGGATGCGGGGGCGGCGGGGGCGGCGGATCGCTTCGGCGGGGTCACGCGATCAGTGTGCGCCCGACAATCCCATTAGCAACAGCAACGAGTTCTTCGCGATATCCGTCAGTTGCACTTAACGATCTGCTTGACTGGCGGCATGCTCGACGTGCGCCGCCTCGCCCTCCTGCGCGAGCTCGCGCTGCGCGGCACCATCGCATCCGTCGCCGCCGCCCTGCACCAGACGCCGTCGGCCGTCTCCCAGCAGCTCGCCCAGCTCGAACGCGAGGCCGGCGTGCCCCTGCTGCGGAAGGCCGGCCGCCGCCTGCAGCTCACGCCGCAGGCCGAGCTCCTCGTCGGGCACACCGAGCAGATCCTCGACGCCCTGGAGCGCGCCGACACCGAGCTCGCGGCATCCCTCGAGCAGGCGACGGGCGTCATCCGCGTCGCGATGTTCCAGTCCGCCGCGCTCGCGCTCCTGCCCGCCGCGCTCGACGTGCTCGAGCGCGAGCACCCCGCGCTCACGGCCGTCGTCACCCAGCGCGAGCCCGAGACCGCGCTCCACGAGACCTTCGCGCGCGACTTCGACCTCGTCATCGCCGAGGAGTACCCCGGCCACGCGGCCCCGCCCCTCGCGGGCCTCGACCGGCGCCCGCTCACGACCGACGCCATCCGTCTCGCCGTTCCGCCCGGCGGCGAGGGCAGGTTCGCGATCCGCGACATCCGGGATGCGCGCGACGCCCCGTGGGTCATGGAGCCCTACGGCGCCGCCTCGCGGCACTGGGCCGAGCAGGCCTGCCGGCGCGCGGGCTTCGAGCCGCACGTGCGCTTCGAGACGGCCGACCTGCAGGCGCACGTGCGCCTCATCCAGACCGGGCACGCCGTCGCGCTGCTGCCCGACCTCATCTGGCAGGGCGCCGAGCCGAGCGTCGACCTCGTGCCGCTCGACGGCGACCCGCGCCGCACCGTGTTCACCTCGACGCGGCACGCGATGGCGAACCACCCCGCGGTCGTCGCGTTCCGCGAGGCGTTGGAGCGCGCGGCGGGCTAGCGGCTGCGATCCTGGGTGCCGCGCACGACCGACGGCAGGAAGAGCAGCGCGAAGGTCAGCACCGCCACGATGAGGATCGGCCAGCCCCACGCGGGCTGCGCGAAGCTGCCCTGCAGAGCCCCCAACCCGATCGCGAACTGCAGCACCTGCCACACGATCGCGGACGCCCGCACCCACGCCTGACCGCGGAAGAGGCCGACGATCGTGGCGGCCATCCAGGCGACCGCGATGAGCACGAGCGCCGTGAGCGCGAGGGCCGTCGCGAGAGACGTCGGCTCGGCCGCGATGAGGTCGACGAGCAGCACGATCGCGACCGTCGAGACCCCCGCGAGCTCGATCCCGAGCATCACCGCAAGCCCCCAGAAAACGGGCGGACGAGCAGCGCTATTCACAGGCAGATCCCAACCGAAGACTATTGATTAAGGCGTAACAAGTATGAAACAGTGTTGACGGTTGATGTGACGCTCACGACGTGGTGAGTGCGTTCGAATCGACAAAATCCCCCGCCACATTCGAACCCTCTTCAGCCATGCGCGGAAACTCTCCCGAGAGCCCGTGAACAGCGTCAACAGCAACACGAAACGGAGCACCTCAAGATGGACTGGCGCGATAAGGCCGCCTGCCTCACCGTCGACCCGGAGCTTTTCTTCCCGGTCGGTAACACCGGACCCGCCGTCGACCAGATCGAGAAGGCGAAGACCGTGTGCGGACGGTGCACCGTCTCCGAGCAGTGCCTCCAGTACGCCCTCGAGACCAACCAGGACTCGGGCGTGTGGGGCGGCCTCAGCGAAGACGAGCGTCGCGCCCTCAAGCGCCGCGCCGCGCGCGCTCGCCGCGCCAGCTGACCCTCAGTACGGGTACTCGTCCATCCTCGTCGCGAACTCGTCGCGGTCGGACTCGCTCAGCACCTCGGGCACGAGGAAGCCGATCCGCAGACCCTCGACCGGCTCGTCGGTGCCCGCGACGACCGCCTCGCGCGCCGCACGACGGCTGCCGTCGGCGTCGTGCGTGAGGTCGGTGACGTTCGCGTAGAACCGCATCGGGCCCGGCCAGTCGTCGGTGTACCACTCCCAATCGGTCTGGGTGCGCGGGTCGTCGCTGCCGTAGAAGCGCACGAGATAGTCGGGGTCGAAGCCCGTCGACGGGTCGTTGAGCGGCGTGAGCGCGTAGAAGCCGAACTCGTACAGCACCTCTTCGATCGCCGCCATCGCCGCGAGCTTGAGGGCGTGGTCGCGCACGGGCTCGACCGTCGACCACGTGTCGGAGCTGAACGACACGAGCATCGACTCGCCGCCGTAGCCGTTGCGCTCGGCGCGGATGTCGGCCTCGGCCCCCGGCACCCACGCGAAGCCGAACTCCTCCGTGAGGCGCTCGCGGATCGCGGCCATGGCGTCCTCTGCCGTCGCCTGCACCTCCTCGAGCGAGGCGCGCTCGAGGATCTCCTCCTCCGTCTGCCCCTTGATGCCCGGGTACGCGGCCCAGTGGTCGTCCTCGGGGTCGGAGCCGGCCTGCTGCGCGGCACCCGGACGCAGGGCGCTCGCCGCGCCGATCGTTCCGACGTTGACGACGAGGGCGACGGCGAGCGCGATCGCCCCGAGCGTGCGGGCGCGCGCGTTCACGAGCGCCGCGACGACCGCGACGACGAGCGCGAGCTGCAGCGCGAGCGTGACGACGCCGTAGATGGCGGCCGTCGCACCCGCCGCCCACATGATGAGCAGCACGAACGCGAACGCGATCGCGGCGCCGAGCACCGACCAGCCGAGCACGCTCGGGCGACGCGGGGCGGCATCCGGGCCGGGGGCGGCGGATGCGGGGGCCGCGACGCGTACGGCGCCGCGGTAGCCCCCGGGCGGCGGGGGCGGCGGCGCGCCCTCGGCCCCGCCGACGTACTGCCCACGCTCGTGTGACCTCACCATGGCCGATCCGTTCCCGAGCCTCCGCCGTCGCCCTCGTTGCTCTCGTCGCGCTCGTCGCGCTCCTGCTGCCCCTGCTCGAGCCTGTCCTTGATGTCGTCGAGCTTGTCGCCGTCGGGGGTGTCCTGCTCCTCGCCCTGCTCGGGCTCCTCGGGCTGATCGGGCGAGGCGTTGTCCTCGAGCTTCTCGCTCAGGCGCCGCTCCTGCTCCTCGAGCGTCTCCTCCATGCTGCGATCCGGGTCGGGGGATGCGTCGTCCGCCTCGGGAGAGGAGCACTCGGCGGGCGCATCCTCCGTCACGGTGAGCGCCTCCTGCCACGCCTTCGACGCGGCCGCGCCGTCGCCCTCGCGGAGCGCGCGGTCGCCGATCCGCTCGAGCACGATCGCCAGGTTGACGCGCACGGCGCACTGCTCGAGCCCGCGGGCGAGCGCAAGCGCCTCCTCGAATCGCGCGCGCGCACCGTCGAGGTCCCCGAGCTCGGCGAGACCGACGCCCGCGTTGTAGGGCGCCTTCCACGGCTCGAAGACGTTGAACGGCTCCTGCCCGCGGGCGGCCTCCACGGTGCCCGCGTGGTGGCCCGTCGCGTGCGAGGCGACGGCCTGATGCGCGAATGCGTACATGCTGAGCACCTTCGCGCAGAACAGCAGCGCGGCGAGCAGCAGCGGCGTCGAGGCGAGCAGCACGATGCGGCGCACGCGCAGCCGGCGGCGGTTCGCGTGCACGAGGGCGACGGGGTCGGTCACGAGCGCTCACCCCCGCCCGTGCGCGGTCGCCGCACGCTCGCGGCGCTCGCCATGAGCGCCGTCACGCGCGCGAGTTCGAGCGCGAGCAGCGCCGCGACGACGAGCGCGACGATCCACGTGAGATCGACGATCGACTCCGTCGTGCCCTGCGCGGTCGTCGCCGTCGTCGGCGGGGGCGGCAGCTCGAGACGCGTGTCGGCCGAGCGCTCCTGGTACGCGACCCCCAGCTGATCCGCGATGCGCTCGAGATTGGCGGGGTCGATGACCGAGAGCGCCCGCTCCCCCTCGTACTCGATGTAGCTGCCGGGGCCGTCGACGCCCGCGGTCGTCGTGCGCATGGGCCCGCCCTCCGCCGTGCCGTAGCCGAGCACGGCGCCGCCCGACACCTCCGAGGCGCTGCCGGCGAACGACTCCGGCTCCCCCGACCCGGTCTGCTCGCCGTCGCCGAAGTAGAACACCATGCGCGCCCGGTCGGGACGAACGGATGCCGCCGCCTGGAGAGTCTGCTGCACGACGGGCGCCGCGATGCCCACCGAGCTGCCCCGCGAGTTGGCGGTCACCTCCGGGCGCAGTACCGAGAGCGAGGTCACGAGAGCGGTCGTGTCGGTCGTGAGCGGCACGCGCACGACCGCATCCGAGTCGAAGGTGATGAGGCCGAAGCGCGCCCCCGGGTACTCGTTCACGATGCGCTGCACGTCGGCGCGCACGCCCTCGATGCGCGGGCTGTCGCCGTCCCAGTCCTCCGCGACGATGCTCGCTGTCGTGTCGACGACGAGCAGGATGTCGACCTCCGTCGTGAGGGTCTCCGACGTGCCCGGCACGCCCGGCCGCAGCAGGAGCGCACCGCACGCGACGACGAGCGCGAGGCGCACGGCCCACGCGGCACGCGCATCCGGTCGCCGCACGAGCGACCACACCGCGAGCGCGACGAACAGAAGCACGACGATGACGACGATCGCCGCGGGGAGCACGGGCTGGAAGGTCATACGCGCACCCTCCAGACGACGAGCACGAGCGCGAGCGCCGCGACCGCGATGACGACGGGCCACGCGCCCGGCGCGTCGACCTTGACGATGCGCGGCTGCCCGCGCAGTACGGCGGCGTCCTGCGCCTCGACCTCGTCGACGATGCCGTCGATCGTCGTCGTGTCGTGCAGTCCGTAGTAGTCGCCGCCCGTCGCCTCCGCCATCGCCTGCAGCGCGGCGCCCGTCGCGGAGCCCTCCGTCACGGGGTCGATCGCGTAGACGCGCACGTCGAGCGACGCGGCGTAGGCGCCCGCCTCGTCGAGCGTGACCGTCTCGGCGCCGTTCACCTCGTTGTCGGTCGCGAGGATGATCGAGCGCGAGCGCTCCTGGTCGGGGTTGTCGAAGCCGAGCACGCACGCCGCGAGCCCGTCGCCCACGAGCGAGGCGCCGGCGCCGTTGAGCGTGCCGACCCAGAACTCGGGGATGTCCTCGACGTAGTCGAAGCTCTGCCGCACGCTGTCGAGGTGCTCGCGCACGAACGCGTAGTCGTCGGTGAGCGGGAAGACCTGCACGGGCGAGCTGTTGAAGATCGTGAGCCCGATGCGCTCGCCCTGGAACCCCTCGGCGAGGCTCGAGAACAGCTCGAGCACCTCGGCGTCGACGTCGGTCATCGACCCCGACACGTCGAGGCACAGCATGACGTCGCGGTTGCGCGTCTCGGGCTGGATGATGCGCTCCGCCGTCGGGCGGGCCGCGACGACGGCGGATGCGGCGAGGGCGACCGCCGCGAGAGCGAGCACGCCCGCGAGCGCGACCACGCGCATCCGCACCGCGCGCGCGACGCTCGGCAGCGCGCGCACGCGCTCGGCACGCGCGACACGGGCGCCCGCCGCGGCACGGCTGCGGCGCCCGCGACCGAGGAGCACGCCGACGACCGCCGCCGCGACCGCGAGGGCCGCGACGACGGCGAGCATCGCCGGCAGCTCTAGTGCCACGTCTGCACCACCTGCCGCGCGGCCTGGGCGCCCAGCACGGGGTCGACGGGCGCCCCGCGCCGGAAGAGGCTCGGATAGGTGAAGCGGCCGAGGGCGTCGATGAGCGCCGGATGCACGCCCTGCGCCACGAGGTCGCGCAGCGTCAGCACGGGCGCCTCGAGACCGCTGTACTCGTTGACGAAGGCGCGCATGAGGCGGCTCAGCTCGGCGTGGGCTCGACGCGCGTCGAGCTCGCCCGCCCGCACCCGCCGCTCGATGTCGTCGATGCCCTCGAGGTACTCGACGCGCAGCTGCGTGAGCACGGCGGGGCGGTCGACCTCGGGTTGCGCCTCGAGCCGGCGCGGGCGCGTGAGGAACGCGACGAGCACGGCGACGCCCACGATCGCGAGCAGCACCGCGAGCACGAGCAGGAGCCAAAGGAAGCTGTACTGCGCGGGCGGGTAGAGCACGTCATCGCCGGGCATGCGACCTCCCGTGCAGCATCCCGAGCAGAGCGGCGACAGCCGAGTCCTGCCCGTCGAGCTCGACGTGGGTGATCTCGAGGCGGTCGAGCAGGGCGCGGCGGCGCGCATCCTCGGCGCCGCGCTCCGCGTCGAGCTCCGCGACGATCTCAGCGCTCCCGTGCAGGAACTCAGGCACCGCCCATCCGCTCGCCGCGTCGCGACGGGATGCCGCGGGCCGCGCGAGCACGACGGGGTCCGCGTCGCGCAGCGTGATCCAGATGATGTCGTGCTGGGCTCGCAGCCGCCGCAGGCGCCGCTCGACGGCCTCGCCGATGGGCGCCTCGTCGGTCACGATGACGACGATCATGCGCCGTGCGACCGTCTTCGCGACGGCCTCGAGGAGGGCCTCTCGAGGAGCGGGCGTCGTCGCCTCGTCGACGGCCCGGTCGAGGCTGCGCAGCATGAGCTCGACGCCGCCCTCCGAGCGGCGCGGCTCGAGGCGCCGTGCGCGGTCGCCGTCGGCGTACATGAGCAGCGTGTCGTCGCCGTGCCTCACCGCGAGCAGCGCGAGCGCGCCCACGGTGAGCACCGCGAGCTCCTTCTTCGAGCCCTCGTCGCGCGCGAGCGCCTGCATGCCCGTGCCCGTGTCGACGACGAACAGGATGCTGTGGCGCCGCTCCGCGTAGGAGCGCTTCACCATGGGCTCGCCGACGCGCGCCGTCGCGCGCCAGTCGATGTCGCGCACCTCGTCGCCGTGCTCGTACGGCCGCAGGTCCTCGAAGTCGAGGCTGCGCCCGCGCACGAGCGAGGCGTACCCGCCGTCGAGCGGATGCACCGACTTGAGCTTCGAGGCGATGAAGAGTTTGCTCTTCACGCGGGCGAGCAGACCTGACATGACCGAGGGCTAGGGCGTCGGCACGGCGCCGAAGACGGCGTCGACGATGTCCTCGCTGCGGATGCCCTCGGCCTCCGCCTCGTAGGTGAGGAGCACGCGGTGGCGCAGCACGACGTGGCGCAGGCTCGAGACGTCGTCGGGCACGACGTGGTCGCGGCCGTTCAGCAGGGCGAAGGCGCGCGAGGCGCGCAGGAACGCGATGGATGCGCGCGGGCTCGCTCCGTACTTGATGAGACGAGCGCGCTCCTCGCCGATGTACTCCGCGGGATTGCGCGTCACGTAGGCGAGGCCGACGACGTAATTGCGCACTTCGGGCGAGACGTAGATCGACGCCGCGACGTCCTGCAGCATCCGCACCTCCTCGAGGGTCGCGACCTTCGAGGCGTGACGGCCCGGCGCGAGCACGCCCGAGTCGAGGCGCGCGAGCACCTCCAGTTCCTCCTGCGGGCTCGGGTACTGCACGATCTCCTTCAGCAGGAAGCGGTCCATCTGCGCCTCGGGCAGCTCGTAGGTGCCCTCCTGCTCGATGGGGTTCTGCGTCGCGATGACCATGAACGGGTCGGGCAGCTCGTGCGCCTCGCCGCCGATCGTCGTCTGGCGCTCCTGCATCGCCTCGAGCATCGCGCTCTGCGCCTTCGCGCTCGAGCGGTTGATCTCGTCGAGCAGCACGACGTTCGCGTGCACGGGGCCGAGCACCGTGCGGAAGGTGCCCGTCTGGGCGTCGTAGATCTGCGTGCCCGTGATGTCGCTCGGCAGCAGGTCGGGCGTGCACTGGATGCGCTTGAAGCTGCCGTCGATCGTGTCGGCCAACGTGGATGCGGCGGTCGTCTTCGCGAGGCCCGGCACGCTCTCGAGCAGCACGTGCCCGCCCGCGATGAGCGCCACGAGCAGGCTCGTGCGCAGCCGGTCCTGGCCGACGATGCGCTCCGAGTAGGCATCCGTGATGCGCGCGATGACCTCGCGCGCCTCGCTCATCCGCTCGGGCGTCGGCGCGGCCTGGTTCATGGACGGGGCTCCTCCGGGTCAGGACGGCGAGGCGGGCGATCGCCCGGGCCTCCACCCTAACCGGCCCCGCATCCGCCCCACTCACCTCGCTGCTGTCGGTCAAACGCTGCAGCGTTTGGCCACCCGCGACAGGGATAACAGGCGCGCGGGGGCAAACGCTGCAGCGTTTGGCAAGTAACCGACGGGTTAGGGGCGCTGGGTGAGGTACAGCAGCGGCACCTCGATCGTGACCTCGGTGCCCTCCCCCTCGAGCGTGTGCCAGTCGATCGTGCCGCCGAGCTCGCCCTGGATGAGCGTGCGCACGATCTGCGTGCCGAGGCCGGAGCCGACCTTGCCCTCGGGCAGGCCGCCTCCGTTGTCGCGCACACGCACCGAGAGGGTGTCGGTCTTGCGCTTCGCCGAGATCGTGACCTCGCCGTCGTCGCGGCCCGCGAGACCATGCTCGACGGCGTTCGTGACGAGCTCGGTGAGCGCGAGCGCGAGCGGCGTCGCGTACTCCGAGGGCAGGGTGCCGAACGAGCCCGTCTTCTGCGGCCGCACGGTCGTGTTGTGGCTCGAGGCCACCTCCGCGACGAGCAGCAGCACGCGGTCGAAGACGTCGTCGAAGTCGACGTTCTGGCTGAGGCCCTCCGAGAGGGTGTCGTGCACGACGGCGATCGCGGCGACGCGGCGCATGGCCTGCGTGAGGGCGTCGCGCGCGACGTCGTTGTGGGTGCGGCGGCTCTGGATGCGCAGGAGCGACGCGACGGTCTGCAGGTTGTTCTTGACGCGGTGGTGGATCTCGCGGATCGTCGCGTCCTTGGTGATGAGCTCCTGCTCCTGGTGCCGCGACTCGGTGACGTCGCGGATGAGCACGATCGCACCGACGCGGTCGCCGCGGTGCCGCAGCGGGATGGCGCGCAGCGTCACGGTGACCCCGCGCGCCTCGATGTCGGTGCGCCACGGCGCACGCCCCGTGACGACGAGCGGCAGCGACTCGTCGACCGTGAGCTTGCCCGAGAGCAGGTTCGTCGCGACCTCCGCGAGCGACTCGCCCTCGAGCTCCCCCGCGAAGCCGATGCGGTTGAAGGCCGAGAGGGCGTTGGGGCTCGCGAACGTCACCATGCCGTCGACATCGAGGCGGATGAGGCCGTCGGATGCGCGGGGAGCCCCGCGGCGCGGCAGCGTGGGTGCGCCGAGGTCGGGGAAGTCGCCCGTCGAGATCATGCCGAACAGGTCGTCGGCGCACTGGTTGAAGGTGAGCTCCTGGCGGCTCGGCGTGCGCGCCTCGGAGAGGTTCGAGTGGCGCGTGAGCACGGCGATGGGCGTCGAGGTCGTCGCGGCGCCGCTCGGACTCAGGCGACGCAGCACCGGCACGGCACGCACGCGCGTCGGCGTCTCCTCGTACCAGTCGGGCGCGGAGGTGTCGACGATGCGCACCTCCTCGAACGCCTGCCGCACCTGGTCGCGCCACTCGGGCTTGATCTCCTGGCCGACGAAGTCGCGGTAGAAGAGCGTCGCCGCGGACGACGGGCGCGAGTGCGCGACGGCCACGAAGCTGCCGGCGGCCGTGGGCACCCACAGCACGATGTCGGCGAACGCGAGGTCGGCGAGCAGCTGTCCGTCGGCGGCGAGCAGGTGGAGCCACTCGGCGTCGGCCTCCGTCGAGAGGCCCTGCGCGAGCATGAGCTCGGAGAGGGTGGACACGCCCCTAGGCTACGGGAGCCTCACGCGCTCCGTCGCCGGAGCCCGCGCCGCGCGCCCGTCGCCGCGGGGCTCGGGACGAGGGATGCCGCGAGCGAGCGCACCGCGACGCGTGCCGCCGAGCGGGGTGCGGCATCCGCGAGGGGCCGTCCGCCGAGCACGGCCGCGTCGAACGCGGCGGGATCCCACGGCACGAGCACGGGGTCGTCGATGCCGCCGAAGCGTGCGAGGGTCTGTCGCACCTGCCCGCCGGGGTTCACCCCGACGGCGCTCGCACGCAGCTTGTTGACGACGACCGTCACGCGCTCGGGCTCGACGAGCTCGAGCAGCTCGGCGTGACCGCGCAGGAGCCGCGGGATGCCGACCGGGTCGGCCGCACCCACGGCGACGACGCGATCCGCCGCACGGAGCACCTCGAGGCCGGCCGCGTTCCGCCGCGGGCCGTCGACGTCGCGCGCGAGCTCGTCGTCGCGCTCGAGGCTCGCCGCGAGGTCGACGACGACCACCTCGCACAGTCCGCGCAGCGCCGCGAGCGCCGCCTCGACACGCGCCGCGCCGAGCTCGGGCCAGCGGGCGGGCCGGCCGATGCCCGTGAGCACGCGGAACGGATGCCGCGCGCCCCGCGGCACGACGGCGAGCCGCTCGAGCTGCGTCTCGTCGAGGCCGCCGATCCCCGCGAGCCGGCACGCGGCGGCGAAGCCGGGCGCCTCGTCGAGCAGGCCGAGGGCGGGGGCGACGGATGCCGCGTGGGTGTCGGCGTCGGCGAGCACCGTGCGCCACCCCGCGGTCGCGAGCTCGGCGGCGAGCGCGATCGCGAGGCTCGTGCGCCCGGGCGCCCCGTGCGGACCCCACACGGCGACGACCGTCGCTGGCCGTCGCACGGTGCGCGGCATTTCGGGGAGCGGCGCGGCGGGCTCGTCGTCGACGGGCGCGGGCCGACCGCCCTCGAGGAGGGCCCAGTCGGCGGGCCCCTCGACGGGTTCGAGGATGCCGAGCCGGGCCGCGTGGCGGGCGCCGTCGGCGTCGTCGACGACCACGAGCATCCGCACGCCCGCGACGTCGGCCGTCTCGACGAGCCGCGGCGTCAGATGCTGCGGGGTCGCCGCGACGATGGCGAGCTCGACGGGCAGCTGCGGCAGACGCGCCGCGAGCTCGTCGCCGCCCGAGCAGCGCAGCACGACCTCGTGGCCGTGGTGGGCGGCGGATGCGGCGAGCCGCTGCTCGGCGTCGAGCGGGAGCGAGAGGGCGACGCGCACGCTCATCCCCCGAGCGGGAGCCCGGCGGGCACGACCGCGAGGGCGTCGCCGTTCGCCTGCGCCTGGAGCACGCGCGCGACGCGGCCGCGCGGCACGAGCACCTCGACCGAGCCGGCATCCGCGGAGCCGACGAGCCGGTCGTCCTCGACGATCCGGACGACGACGGCGTCGGCGACGAGCACGACGGGGGCGCCGTAGCCGCGGCCGTCGACCTCGGCGGGCGAGGTCCACACGTCGACGCTCGAACCCGGCCGCACCGACGCGCTCACGGGGGCGGCGAGCCGCAGCACGAGCGCCGTCGAGCGCACGCCGGCCGCGTCGCCCACGGCAGCGCGAGGCAGAAGCTCGCCCCCGCGTACGGCCCGCACGACCACGAGCCCCTCCGCGGGCACGTCGCCGGCCCGCAGGTACAGTCCGTCGGCGCCGTCGAGGGCGACGGAGCGCTCGACGAGATCGCCACGATCGATGCGGTCGCCGGGGCTCAGCGCGGATGCCGCCGCGTAGACGGTCGTGCGGGTGTCGAGCGCGCCGACGAGCACCACGACGCCCGCGACCGACGACGCCACGAGCGCGAGCCCCACGACGAGACGCATGTCGATCGCGCCCCGGCGCCTCCTGGATGCCGCGAGGACCACGGTGCCTCCCCTCCCGCCGCGCGTGCCACGGCGCCGCCCATCGTGCCGCGGGATCGCGACCACCCGCCGGAGTTGTCCACAGCGCCCACGGGGATCGGGACAGATGTCCCTTCCCGCCCGATCCAGGCGGCTCCTAGCGTGAGTGCCCGTCACCCGCAGGCTGAGGTGGCGGCGGGGCCCGGGCCGCACCCGCCTGGGCTCCGCCCCACCCGTCCGGTTATCCACAGCCGTCCACGCAGCGGGAGCGATCCCACGGCGCGCCGCCGCATAATCGGGGCCATGACAGCGGATGCGGCTCCCGGGCTCGGACGGTTCCTGACGCTCGCCGACACCGCCGACGTGCTCAACATCTCCGCCGGGCAGGCGTACGCCCTCGTGCGCAGCGGCGAGCTGCCCGCCATCAAGCTCGGCGCCCACGGCCAATGGCGCATCGAACGCGAGGTGCTCGAGGCGTACATCGCCGCCCGCTACGAGGAGACCCGTCGGGCCGGTCTCTGGCACCAGGCCGAGTTCACCGACCTGCCCGAGCTCTTCGCCTGACGGCGCCGCCCACTCGCGGCGCGCCTGTCACGCGCGCACGCACAGCACCGCGTCGAAGGGCACGAGACGGATGCGGCGCACGGCCGCGTCGCGCCTCACCTCCCCCGACTCGTGCTCGGCGAGGTCGAGGTGGTCGCGTGCGACGCGGTCGATCGTGCCGTGCACGACGCCGACGCGCGTGCGCACCTCCACGGGTGCCCGCCGCCGGCACAGGTCGCGCAGCACGAAGCCGAGCCCGAGGCGGGCCGTCAGCGCCTCGGGCGCCGCCGGCTTGAGCCCCGCCGCGAGCTGACCGCCCACGGGCAGCACAGCGGCGACGGCTGCGAGCGGCACGACTGCGGTGCCCGTCGCGGCGCCCGCGGCGCACTCCCCCGCGACCCAGTCGCGGCCGGCGGACCCGACGCGGAGCGCGAGCGACGTGCCGTCCGCGAGCACGAGGACCACGGCATCCGCTCTCCCCATCTCGAGCACGCGGTCGCGCAGGGCGAGCCGGGCGAGCCGCAGACGCTCCTCCTCGACCGCGAGCCCCTGCCGCTCGAGGTCGAGCTCGTGCTCGAGCTGGCTCTCGATGTCGGCGAACAGCTCATCCCAGCGCACGGCAGCGACCGTAGTGCCCGCCCCGCCGGCCGCGTCACAGTTCTCCACAACCCGAAGCCATGTCTCGACACGAGAAACCTTCGTGTGCCAAGGTGAGGCGCGTCCCCCCGTTCGGGGGGAGACAGCCGGGTACAGAGAGGCATGGCATGCGCGGTGGCGAGGCGGCGGTCGACGGCAGCACGGCGCGCGCGATCGCACCCCGTCTCGACGACGAGGAGCTGTTCGGCCGACAGCCCGCCGCCACGCGGGAGCTGCCCGACCCGCGGCCCCTCCTCGAGAACCTCACGCGCTGCGTCATCGAGATTATCGCGGGCGCCCGCGACCTCGAGCAGATCGCGCGCTGGGTCGACGACGGCGTCTACGCGACGCTCCTCAAGCGCGTCGTCGTGTCGGCCCAGGCCCGTCAGGCCGCGCGGCGGCCCGCCGTGCGCCCCGTGTTCACCCTCGGCAACGTGACCCTGTGCGAGCCGCGCGACGGCGTCGTCGAAGCGGTCGTCACCGTGCACGGCCGCGCCCGCACACGCGCCGTCGCCCTCCGACTCGAGGGCCTCGACCGCCGCTGGCGCGCCACCGCGATCCACGTGCTGTAGCCCGCGATCACGTCAGCGGGGATGCGGGCTCGCTTCCGAGACGCCGGCATCGAGACGGGCGGGAGCGCGCCGTCCAGGCGCGCGGGGGCATGCGACTCGCAAGCGAGTCCGCACCCCCGCGCCCGGGGCGACTACCGCTTGCGGTCCTGAGCGCGACGCTGGGCGCGGTTGAGCGGGGCCTGCTGCGGGGCGCCGCCGTCGACGCGCTGCCCGAAGGCGCCGCGCTCGGCGGGAGCCTGCTGAGCCTGCTGCGCCTGCGGACGCGCCTGCTGCTGCGCGCGCGCCGTGGCGGCACGCTGCACCTGGCCGCGCTGGTTGCGCACCTCCACCTCGCCCGAGGCGTCGTCGCTCGGCGCCGAGTAGCTGAGGTTCTGCTGCGGGGGCTGCTGGGCGGTGAGACCCTTCGCCGCGACGCGCGCCTCGCCCTCGCCCGAGGTCACCTCGACCTCGAGGTTGAACAGGAAGCCGATCGACTCCTCGCGGATCGCGTCCATCATCGACTGGTACAGGGCGTAGCCCTCGCGCTGGTACTCGACGAGCGGGTCGCGCTGCGCCATCGCACGCAGGCCGATGCCGTCCTTCAGGTAGTCCATCTCGTACAGGTGGTCTCGCCAGCGACGGTCGATGACCGACAGCACGACACGGCGCTCGAGCTCGCGCGTGGCGGCCGAGCCGAGCTGGTCCTCGCGGCGCTGGTACGCGATGCGCGCATCCGAGAGCAGCTCCTCCTTGAGGGCCTTCGGCTTGAGGCTGCCGCGCGAGCCGGCCTCCGAGAGCACCTCGTCGATGGTGATCGACACGGGGTAGAGCGTCTTGAGCTCCGTCCACAGCGCCTCGAGGTCCCAGTCGTCGCTCGAGCCCTCGGCCGTGTGCTCGTCGACGACGTCACCCACGACATCCGTGAGGAACTTCTGCACGCGGTCGTGCAGGTCGTCGCCCTCGAGGATGTGGCGGCGGTCCGAGTAGATCGCCTCGCGCTGGCGGTTGAGCACGTCGTCGTACTTGAGCACGTTCTTGCGGATCTCGGCGTTGCGCGATTCGACCTGCGACTGGGCCGAGCGGATGGCGCGCGAGACGGCCTTCGACTCGATCGGCAGGTCGTCGGGAGCGCCGCGCATGAGCATCTCGGCCGCGCCCGTGTTGAACAGACGCATGAGGTCGTCCTGCAGCGACAGGTAGAAGCGGCTCTCGCCCGGGTCGCCCTGACGGCCGGAGCGACCGCGCAGCTGGTTGTCGATGCGGCGGGACTCGTGGCGCTCGGTGCCGAGCACGTACAGACCGCCGGCCTCGCGGACCTTCGCGGCCTCCTCCTCGACGCGCTCCTTGACCGCCTCGAATACGCCGTCCCACTCCGCCTCGTACTCGTCGGGGGTGTCGACGGGGCTCAGGCCGCGGTTGTTCATCTCCGCGACGGCGAGGAACTCCGCGTTGCCGCCGAGCATGATGTCGGTGCCGCGGCCGGCCATGTTGGTGGCGACGGTGACGGCGCCGAGGCGACCCGCCTGGGCGATGATCGCGGCCTCGCGCGCGTGGTTCTTCGCGTTGAGCACCTCGTGCTTCACGCCGCGCTTCGCGAGCATGCGCGAGAGGTACTCGCTCTTCTCGACGCTCGTCGTGCCGACGAGCACCGGCTGGCCCGTGCGGTGGCGCTCGACGATGTCCTCGACGACCTGCTCGAACTTGACCTGCTCGTTCTTGTAGATGAGGTCGGGCTGGTCCTTGCGGATCATCGGGCGGTTCGTGGGGATGGGCACGACGCCGAGCTTGTAGGTCGACATGAACTCGGCCGCCTCGGTCTCGGCGGTACCGGTCATGCCGGAGAGCTTCTGGTAGAGACGGAAGTAGTTCTGCAGGGTCACGGTCGCGAGCGTCTGGTTCTCGGCCTTGATCTGCACCCCCTCCTTCGCCTCGATGGCCTGGTGGATGCCCTCGTTGTAGCGGCGGCCGACGAGGATGCGGCCCGTGTGCTCGTCGACGATGAGCACCTCGCCGTTCATGACGACGTAGTCCTTGTCGCGCTTGAAGAGCGCGCGCGCCTTGATCGAGTTGTTGAGGAACGAGATGAGCGGCGTGTTCGCCGACTCGTAGAGGTTGTCGATGCCGAGGTAGTCCTCGACCTTCTCGATGCCGGGCTCGAGCACGCCGACCGTGCGCTTCTTCTCGTCGACCTCGTAGTCGACGCCCTCCTGCAGGCGCTTCGCGATGTTCGCGAACTCGCCGAACCAGCGGTTCGCCTCACCCGACGACGGGCCGGAGATGATGAGCGGCGTGCGGGCCTCGTCGATGAGGATCGAGTCGACCTCGTCGACGATCGCGAAGAAGTGCCCGCGCTGCACCATGTCGGACGCCTGCCACGCCATGTTGTCGCGCAGGTAGTCGAAGCCGAACTCGTTGTTCGTGCCGTAGGTGATGTCCGCGGCGTACTGCTCGCGACGCTCAGCGGGGCTCTGGCCGGAGAGGATGCAGCCCGTCGTCATGCCGAGGGCGCGGAAGACGCGGCCCATGAGCTCGGACTGGTAGCTCGCGAGGTAGTCGTTGACCGTGACGACGTGCACACCGCGCGCGGGGATCGCGTTGAGGTAGGCGGCCGTCGTCGCGACGAGCGTCTTGCCCTCGCCGGTCTTCATCTCGGCGATGTTGCCCATGTGCAGGGCGGCACCGCCCATGAGCTGCACGTCGAAGTGACGGAGGCCGAGGGTGCGCTTGGCGGCCTCGCGCACGGCGGCGAAGGCCTCGGGGAGCAGGTCGTCGAGGGTCTCGCCGTTCGCGTAGCGCTCACGGAACTCCGCGGTCTCGGCGCGCAGCTCCTCGTCGGTGAGCTCCGAGAACGCGTCCTCGAGCTCGTTGACGGCTTCCGCGTATGCCTTGAGCCGACGCAGGATCCTGCCTTCGCCGACGCGCAGGACCTTCTCGACAACGTTCGCCACGAATGGCCTCCTGTCCGGGTTCCGGGCGCGCGGAGGCGCCCTTGACCTCGACAGCCTAGCCGCCCCGGGGCCGAGTACGCCGTGAGTTCAGCGCCCTGCCAGGGCCGCGACCTCCGTGTCGAGCTTGATGACACCGTAGTCCCAGCCCTTGCGGCGGTACACGACGCTCGGCTTGTCGGTGCGCGCGTCGATGAAGAGGAAGAAGTCGTGACCCACGAGCTCCATCCGGTCGACGGCGTCCTCGGCCGTCATGAGCTCCGCGGGGAACTCCTTCTCGCGGATGACGACGGGGCTCCAGTCCTCCTCCGTCGCCTCCTCGTCCACCACCGGTACGGCGCCCGTCGCGACCTTCTCGATCACGTCGGCCGGCGCGGGTGCGACGGCGACCTTCGCGAAGCCGTCCGCCGCCGCCTCGCGCAGCGACGTGGGGCGGTGCTGGCCGCGGTGCACCTTCTTGCGATCCTTCGCCTGACGGATGCGCTCGAGGAGCTTGTCGAAGGCGATGTCGAACGCCGAGTACTTGTCGCCCGACTCCGCCTCGGCGCGCACGATCGGGCCCGGGCCGATGACCGTGAGCTCGATGCGGTCGTCGCCGCTCGACGCGATCGTCTCGCGGTGCCGCGAGAGCTTCACCTCGAAGGCGAGAGCGCGCGGGGCGAGGTGGGCGATCTTCTCGGCCTTCTCGTCGACGTAGTCCTCGAACCGGTCCGGGATCCCGACGTTGCGTCCGGTGATGGTGACATCCATGGCGACCTCCCTGATCCGGCCGAAGTGCCGCCTAGTGGATCAGGCGGTCGTCTCCTTCGCGCCTTTTCGCCCACCGTAGCCCGGCCCGTCCGGGTTGTCACCCGCTTTTCGCTGAGGGCTGCGTGTGAGCCGCGCGCGGCGCGCCGAGCGCAGCGGCGTGGCCGCGATCGCGACCGCCGCGACGACCTCGCCGCCCGCATGCCGGATGGCGCGCGCGGCCTCCGCGAGCGTCGCGCCCGTCGTGACGACGTCGTCGACGAGCACGAAGACGCGACCGTCGAGGGGCCCTCGGGCGCGATGCACGCCGCGGAGGTTGGCCTCCCGGTCGTCCCGTGCGAGGCCCTTCTGGGTGCGGTGCGGGCGCGCGGGTCGCAGCACGCGCACGTGACGGATGCCGGCGCGCGCGAGCACGAGGCGCACGGGGTCGTAGCCGCGGCGGCGAAAAGCAGCGCGGCTCGAGGGGATCGCGCAGGCCTCGGCGGCATCCGGCACCGCCTCATCGTCCACGGCGAGGGCGACCGCGGCCGTGAGCAGCCCCGCGAGCGGGGTCGCGAGCCCCGTGCGGCCGTCTTTCGCGGCGAGCACGACACGTTGCACGAGGTCTCCGTAGGCGGCGCCCGCGAAGACCCGGATGCCGCCCGGCGCGACCGTGCGCACGGGCTCGGCCGCCCGCAGTCGCGCCCGGCACGCGTCGCACAGCTCGCGGCCGTCGGCACCGCATCCGGCGCACGCGACGGGGAGGACGAGCGCGACGGCGTCGAGGAGCGCCTCCCGCACGAGCGTGGCCCAGGCACCGCTCACCGCATCCACGCCCCGAGCGTGCCGGACGTGCCGCGCGACGGGAGCGCGGCATCCGGGATCGGTGGAGAGCGCTACTGCTGGGTCGCGAGGAAGGAGGCGACGATGCCCGTCGACTGCCAGCCGCCGCTCGAGTTGCGGCGCCACACGGTGCCGTCGTCGGCGCGCACGCGCACGCCGTCCGCCGCGTTGCCGCCCACGAGCTGCGCGCCGCCCTCGAGTGAGCCGAGGCTGTCGTGGCGTCCGCCGATGCGGTACAGGTCGACCTGCGTCTCGGAACCGGACTCGCTCAGCGTGACGACCGTCGACGAGTCCGCCCACGCCGCGTCGAGGAGCGGCGACGAGCTGATCGGCAGCGCGAGCGGCGTGCCGAGGCCGATGGGCACCCCCGCGGCGTCGCGGACGATGCCCACGAGGGTGAGCGCCGATCCGTTCGGGCCGCGTGTGCCGAGCAGCAGGCGCGCGCCGTCGCGCGAGACGTCGAGCGACACGATCGCGCCGTCGACGTGCGGCGACCCGACCTCGTGCGCACCGCCGCCCGCGTCGAACGCGAGGATGCTGCCGGGGTCGGATGCGACGGCCGACCACACGAAGCCGTCGCGGTCGATGCTCGGGTCGACGAGGCCCGCACGGGTGTCGACGAGCAGCGGATCCGCGTCGGCGCTCACCGACCACACGCCCGCGGCGGTGCGCACAGCCGCCTGCGCGCCGCCGCGCGCGAGCGTCGCACCCAGGGCGCCGAGCGCCTCCACGCGCGCGCTGATGCCGGGCACGGCGTCGACCGTCGACGCCGTGAGGTAGCCGAAACCGCGCTCCGTCAGGCCGAGGGGGTCGGCGCTCACCGGGTACGACGACTCCGTCGGCTGGCCCGAGCCGGCCTCCACGGGGAAGCCGCCCACCGTGACCTCGACCGAGACGACGTCGCTCAGCGCGCTGAGGCTCAGCCGCAGCTGCTCCTGCATGCGCCAGCGGGCCGCCGCATCCTGGCTCGCGATGTCGCCCGCGAGCGCGACCGTCGCCGTGCCGCTCGACACCTCGACGCCCGGGTCGAGCTTCGTGCCCGACGGGAACGCACTCACGAGCACGCCGTTGCCGTACCAGGGCGACGGACCGGCGAGCAGCTCCTTCACGATGCGGTCGGCGCGGGATGCCGTGTTCGGGAACCAGCGCACGTCGGGCACGAGGCCGCGCCAGCCGGGGTCGAAGAAGTAGAGCGGGTAGGTGCCGAAGGTGCTCATGAAGCGTGCGCTCGTGAGCAGGATGCCCTCGGGCGCGCTCGCGATGCGCCACTCGCCGTCGGCGTTCTTCTCGAAGGTGTACGGCAGCTCCTGCGCCTCGGCGCGCGGCAGTTCGGTGTAGACGCCCGTCGCGTCGACGAAGGCGCCGACGTTGACGTTGACCTCGAGCCGGTCCTCTTCGGGGCCGCCCTGCACGACGATCGGGGTGTCGCTGATGAGCACGCGCGCCGTCGGCGACCACTCGGCGCGGAAGTCGGAGGTGAGGAATTCGCGCGCGACCGAGTAGTTCTGCTGCGGGGCGCGTTGGGCGATGAGGAAACCGGTGAGCAGGCGGTCGGGGGTGTCGCCCGGCTGCGGGCCCTCGGCGAGCGTCAGCAGCTCGCCGCCGCCGTCGTCGCCGCCGATCTCGACCGTGCCGACGGGCCCGCTCGTGGGGATGCCGGCGCAACCCGCGAGGAGCGCCGCGACGGCCGCGAGCGCCGCGAGGGGGCGTGCGCGGGATGCGCTCCTGCCGCCGTTGATCTCGGCGCCGCTCATGCCGCCACCTCCGTGTCGGGCGGGAGGCCGAGCGGGGAGCCACCCGTGAGCGCCTCGCCGCGGCGCCGCGGGATGGTGAGGCGGAAGCACGTGCCCTCGCCGGGCTCCGACCACACCGCGAGCTCCCCGCCGTGCGCCGCCGCATCCTCGAGCGAGATCGCGAGGCCGAGGCCCGTGCCGCCCGTCGTGCGCTGGCGGGACGGGTCGGCGCGCCAGAAGCGGTCGAAGACGCGCTCGACGTGCTCGGGCTTCATGCCGACGCCGTAGTCGCGCACCGCGATCGCGACCGCCCGCTCGTCGGAGTCGACGTAGACGACGATGGGCTTCGCCTCGCCGTGATCGATCGCGTTGCCGAGCAGGTTCTGCAGGATGCGGCGGATGCGGCGCGCGTCCACGTCGGCCTCGAAGTAGCCGCCGGGAGCCACGAGGCGGATCTCGCTGCCGCGCTCGACCGCGAGCGGCTCGACGGCGGAGATCGACTCCTCGACGAGCCGCACGAGGTTCGTGGGGTCGGTCTCGAGCTCGACGGCGCCCGCGTCGTAGCGGCTCATCTCGAGCAGGTCGGCGAGCATCGCCTCGAACCGCTCCACCTGCGTGTGCAGCAGCTCGGCGGTGCGGGCGGTCGTGGGCGGGAAGTCGGCACGCTGGTCGTAGAGCACGTCGCCCGCGAGGCGGATGGTGGTGAGGGGCGTGCGCAGCTCGTGCGACACATCCGACACGAAGCGCTGCTGCACGTGCGACAGGTCGGCGAGCTGGCGGATCTGGCTCTGCAGGCTGTCGGCCATGCGGTTGAAGGAGCGGGCGAGGGTGGCGAGTTCATCCTCGCCCTTCACGGGGAGGCGCTCCTCGAGGTCGCCCGCGGCGAGCTTCTCGGACACGTCGGCGGCGACGCGCACGGGCCCGACGACGAGGCGCACGACGAGGTAGGCGACGCCCGCGAAGAGGCCGACGAGCGCGATGCCGGCGGCGATGAGGATGCCCTGCACGAAGTCGAGGGTCTGCTGCACGTCGGACAGGTCGTAGACGAGGTAGAGCTCGTAGCGGCCCGAGAGCACCGTGTCGATGGATGCGGCGGTCGTGATTCCGGGCACGTCGCCCGAGTCGCGGTGGATGGCCACCGGCTGCCACGTGACGGTCGTGCCGGCGCCCTCGAGGGCTTCGTCGCGGAGCTCATCCGAGACGAAGCGGTCGGTGAAGTCGACGAAGCTCGCGCGGTTCTCGACGAGCACGGGGGCGTCCTGGCCGGTGGTGCGCAGGAGGGCGAGGTAGCTCGCCGTGGTGGAGCGCTGCACGGCGTCGAGGGCGGAGTCGGCGGTCGACTGCACGTCGGCGCCGTCGCCGAGCTCGGCGGCGTTGGTGAACATCCGCTGCGCCTGGTCGGCGGCACGGCCCGACTCGGCGAGCACCTGGTCGCGGCGGGAGTCGAAGAGGTTGGTGCGCACCGACGACGAGATGAGCACGCCGATGACGGTGACGGCGAGGGCGGAGAGCACGACGGTGAGCACGATGGTGCGCACCCGCAGCGAGCCACGCCACAGGTGGAGCAGGCGTTCCCGCCAGGTGCGCCACTCCCACCGCACGTGCGTGGTCTCCTAGGTGACGGCGCCCGCGCGGTAGCCGACGCCCCGCACTGTCGTGACGATGCGCGGGTTGTCGGGGTCGTGCTCGACCTTCGCGCGCAGGCGCTGCACGTGCACGTTCACGAGGCGCGTGTCGGCCTTGTAGTGGTAGCCCCACACCTGCTCGAGCAGCATCTCGCGCGTGAACACCTGCTGCGGTTTGGCGGCGAGCGCGAGCAGCAGCTGGAACTCGAGCGGGGTCAGGTTGATGCGGCTGTCGCCCCGGCGCACCTCGTGGCCGGCGACGTCGATGACGAGGTCGCCGATCTGGATGCGCTCGGTCGTGTCGGGAAGGCTCGGGCGCAGGCGGGCCCGGATGCGCGCGACGAGCTCCTTGGGGTTGAAGGGCTTGACGACGTAGTCGTCGGCGCCCGACTCGAGACCCTGCACGACATCCGTCGGCTCGCCCTTCGCGGTGAGCATGATGATGGGCACGCCGGACTCGCCGCGCACGGTGCGGCACACCTCGAGGCCGCTCATGCCGGGCAGCATGAGGTCGAGCAGCACGAGGTCGGGGCGCTCGCTGCGGAAGCTGTCGATGGCCGCGGTGCCGTCGGCGGCGAACAGGGGCTCGTAGCCCTCGCCGCGGAGGATGATGCCGATCATCTCGGCGATCGCGGGGTCGTCGTCGACCACGAGAATGCGCGCGTTCATGGACCTCGTTGCTCCGTGTCTCCCCGCGGGCGCGGGGCTGTGCCTGGATTCAGAGTAGTGGGAGGGCGGCTGGGGGCGGGCGGGCGCGGCGTCACGCGGTCGCGCGCAGGCGGGCGTGGGCGGGGCTGCGGGTGGGCAGGGGTGTGCGGCGGAGGGTGCCCGCGTCGTCCGGGGCCTCGAGCAGGTAGTCGCCGCGTTCTCGGCGGATGCGCCAGCCGTTGTTGTGCACGGTGAGGTGGCAGAAGCGGCACAGGAGCACGCCGTCGTCGACGTCGGTGCGGCCGTGGTGCTCGTCCCAGTGGTCGATGTGGTGGGCCTTGGAGTTGCCCGGGTTTGACGGACATCGAGACAGCGGCTGTTCGGTCGCGGGAAGGTGTTCTTGTGGCGCGGGAGTTTTCGCAGGAGTTCAAGGATCAGGTCGTCGAGTTGTATCGGCGTGGCCGGACGTTCAAGGATCTGGCGCGGGAGTTCGAGCTGTCGGCGACGACAGTGTCGAACTGGGTGCGGGTGGCGGACAAGAAGGCGGCCGGGTCGTTGCCTGATCGGCCGGTCGAGTCAGACAAGGCGAAGATCGCCCGGCTGGAGCGGGAACTCGGGGAACGGACCGAAGAGCTGGAGGTCCTGGGAAAAGCGTTGGCCTTCTTCGCGAGGCGTCACCGGTAGAGGTCTACCGGTGGATCGCGGCGGAGAAGGCCAGAACCCCGACCAGGCGGATCTCGATGCTGTGCCGTGTGCTGGGTGTGTCGCGGTCGGGCTACTACGACTGGGTCGGCCGCGGCCCGTCCCGCCGTGCCCTCCAGGATGCTGCGGTGCTGGAGCGGATAGAGGCGATCCATGCCGAGTTCGCCTATTACGGAGCGCCACGGGTGCACCGCGAGTTGCTTGCTCAAGGGGTTCGGATCGGTCGGCATCGGGTCGCGCGGCTGCTGCGAGAAAACGGATTGCATGCCCGCCGAGGTCGAGTCGGAAGCCGGCGACGTTCGGTGCCAACCTCACGCCGCATCGACATCATCGACGCGGTCAAGCAGCAGTTCTCGGTCGCGGCAGCGAACCGACTGTGGTTCACGGACTTGACGATGATCCGCACCGGCGAAGGTTGGCTGCACGCCGCCGTCGTGCTGGACGCCTTCAACCGCGAGGTGATCGCCTGGGCCACCGATGGGCACGAAACCCCGCGGACAGCGATCACGGCGCTGACAGAAGCAATCAAGATCCGACACCCGAAACCCGGATGCGTGATCCACTCCGATCGCGGCTACCAGTTCACCTCCAACGACTGGAACGACCTCGCAGCCCAACACGCAATGGTCGTCTCGATCGGTGAACGGAAGGACCCGCACGACAACGCCGTGATGGAATCCTGGTTCGCCTCGTTCAAGAACGAGGATCTCTACCCGATCGGGCAACCCGCGACACGAGCCGAGGCACGAGCCCGCCTCTTCGCCTACATCTGGGCCTACAACACCCGGCGACTGCACTCCAGCCTCGGCTACGTCGCCCCCATCCGCTACAACTGAAGACAGACAACCGTCCGTCAAACCCGGGCAACTCCACCTCGCACCAGGAGGGCGGCCGACCGCACATGAGGCAACCGCCGTCGCGGGCGGCGAGGGCGAGGCGCTGCTTCTCGCTGAACAGGCGCTGCTCGCGACCCAGGTTGAGCACCCGCCCGTCGCCGTCGAACAGGAGCGGCACGGCGCCGCCCGCGCAGATGAAACGCTCGGCGGTCGCGACCGAGACGGCATCCGTCTGGCCCTCGAAGTACGCGGCACCGCTGCGGCGGTCGAGGTCGGCCTGCGTGACGAGGATGCGGACGGCGGGCTTGCGGTCCCCGAGGAGCGCGCCGTCGTCGACGCGGGCACCCATCCGCAGGAGATCGACGAAGACGTCGAGGGCGAGCTGCTCGGTCGTGCGCTCGTCGCGCACGATGTCGTCGGCGCGCCGGGCGGCATCCGGATCCACGAACCGCGGACCACCCCTGCGCGGGGACGTCGCGGCGTCGAGAATCGGGACGACGACGGCGGCCGACTCGGGGTCGAGCAGCGCCGTGAGGCGCGTCATGCCGTCGGGCTGCGCGGAGGTGCGAAGGGACCGCGAAGCGCGCAGTGCTTCCTCGCGTGCGGGGATGCCCGCCTCATCGAGCGAGTCGCGAGCGAACGCGGCACGTGCGGCGAGCTCCTCGACCGTGAGCGCGGGCGCCTCCGCGACGAGCATCCGCGCCGCCTCGGCGAGCACCTCGTCGGCGACCCGGTCGGCCGCCGCCTCGAGCCGGGTGCGGATGACGCTCGCGGCCTCGACCGAGATGCCGGCATCCGCGACGGCTGCGCCGATGACCCGTCGCCACTCCGGCACGGGCGGAGCCGCCGGCTCCTGTCGCGTGCTCGGCAGCAGTTCCGAGGTCGTCACGAGCGTGCGGGCGTCGCGCCGCGAGCCGCCCGTGACCTTCGCGATGAGGTCTTCCGCCGAGCGCACGCCGTTCGCCCGGGCGAGGCCGCCGTTGCCGAGCTCGCGTCGCGAGCGATGCGCGATCTCCCCCGCGACCGTCGCGGCGAGCGCCTCGAGCCGTTTCCGCGCCTCGGCGATCGAGCGCTGCGCTGCGAGCAGCTCCGCATCCGGGAACGAGCCGACGGGTGCGGGCGTGAACGGCACCGACAGGTCGCCCACCAGGGCGAGGGAGTCGGTGAACGAGGCCATGCCCCATTCTCCCAAGATTCGAACGCTTGTTCTACCGCGGAGGGGAGATCAGTGGAGAAGTCGCATCCACAGATGGGCACGGGAGAGGAACACGCAATCGCCCCGATACCGCACCCCGCGAACCACCGGGTGTGACACCATATGCCGCAGGCGGCTGAGCACCGCTCGCGAACGAGAGGGGTCTGCGTGGCGGAGTTCACGGGCGCATTCCCCGCGCCCACGTGGACGCCCCCGGCTCCCGAACCGTTCGTGCCGCTGCGTCCGCTCACGCTCGGGCAGATCCTCGCGGGTGCCTTCCGCGCGCTGCGCCACAACCCCGGCGTCGTGCTCGTGCCCGCCATCGTGTTCTCGCTCGCCGCGAGCCTCGGCGGCCTCGCGTTCGGGGCGTTCGTGGTCGACCCGCTCGCCGCCTCGATCGGCTCGGGCTACGGCAGCGCCTCGCTCTACGCGTGGGTGAGCGGGTTCGGGGCGGGCGCGCTTGGCTGGCTCGTCATCCAGGCGCTCGTGATCGGCTCGGGCGTCCCGCAACAGGCGGTCGCCGCGGTGGATGTGAGCCACGCGGTCGTCGGGCGCCGTCTCACGCCGCGCGGGTTCCGCCGGCGCACGCGCGGCATCCGCGCCCGCACCTTCGCGTGGACGGGCCTCGTCGTGCTCGCAGTCGTGCTGGGCGGCACGGTCGGCATCGCCGCGATCGGCCTGCTCGAGCCCACGGGCCCCTACGCGGGCCTCTTCACGGGCTTTCTCGTCTACCCCGCGTGCGCCGCCCTGGTGGCGTGGCTCGGCACGAAGCTCGCGTTCGTGCCCTCGGCCCTCGCGGTCGAGCGCCTGCGGTTCGGCGCCGCCCTCGCGCGCTCCTGGCGCCTCACGCGCAAGAGCTTCTGGCGCACCTTCGGCATCCGCCTCCTCGCGTGGGGCATGATCTGGATCGCCACGATGCTCGTGAGCGTGCCCGTCACGCTCCTCGTCGGCTGGCTCGCGAGCATCGTCGCGGGCAACGGCGACCTCGGCGACTACCTCGCCGTGACCCGCGCGGGCGACATCGCGGCGGGGGTCGTCTCGGCGGTGATCGCGGCCATCGGGCTCGTCGTCACGACGTCGGTCGACGCGCTGCTCTACCTCGACCTGCGGATGCGGCGCGAGGGTCTCGACCTCGAGCTCTCGCGCTTCATGGAGCGGCGGCGCCCCACGACGCGCATCGACCCCGACGAGGTCGACCCGTTCCGTCCGCCGGCCGACCTCGCATCGTCGCGCGTCCCGTCCTCGAGCACCGCGGATGCGGGGTCGCCGTGGGCGTGAAGCTCCCGTTCGACGTGCCCGTCGACCCCGACCGCGACGAGGCGCGCCGGCTGCTGGAGGATGAGCTCGAGAAGTCGCGCTACCGGCAGGACGACACGCGCGCCGAGACCCCCGAGTGGCTGCAGGCGTTCTACCGCTGGCTCGAGGACCTCATGAACGGCCTCACGGGCGAGAACTCGATGCCCGGCTGGGTCGTCGTGCTCGTGATCGTGCTCATCGCGGTGATCGTCGTGCTGTTCCTCGTGTTCGGGGTGCCGCGGCTGCGGGCGCGGAGCGGCGTCCGCTCGTCGGGCGACGAGCTCTTCGAGGCCGACGACCACCGCGACGCCGCGACGATGCGCCGCGACGCCGAGGCCGCCGCCCGCGCGGGGCGCTTCGCGGAGGCGATCGCGGAGCGGTTCCGCGCGATCGCCCGCTCGCTGCACGAACGCACCCTCGTGTCGACCGTGCCGGGCTCGACGGCGCACGACGTGGCCCGCCGGGCAGCGGCCCCGCTGCCCGAGCACGCCGCTGCCCTCGACCTCGCCGCCGACGACTTCGACGCCGTGCGCTACCTCGGCGACCCCGGCGACGCCGAGCGCTACGCGCGCATGAGCGCGCTCGACGAGGCCGTGCAGCGCACGCGTCCCCGCCTCGAGACCGCGGCATCCGCATCCGCCCCCTCCCCTGAGCCGTTCGCGAGGGTCGAGCCGTGAGCGCGCCCGCCGTCGCCCCCGCCCCGCCGACCGCCGCCGAGGAGGCGCCGCCGCGCCGTCGCGTCGGCCTCGTCATCGTCTGGATCGCGGTCGCCGTCGTCGTGGTGTTCGGCGCGCTGCTCGTGTGGGCGGCCGCCTCGGCGTCGGATGTCGGCGAGCACCGCCGCTCCCCCGTCGACCCGGGACCGCGCGGGGCGATGGCCCTCGCGGAGGTGCTGCGTGCGCAGGGCGTGGAAGTGACCGTCACGAGCTCGTTCGGCGCGACCCAGGCCGCGCTCGGCGAGGGCGCCGACGCGACGCTCGTGCTCGACGACGACTGGTGGTTGCTCACCGAGGAGACGGCCGCCGAGGTGCTCGCGCTCGGGCGGCATATCGTCGTCGTGCAGCCGAGCGACGACGTGCTCGCGGGTCTCGCGCCGGGCGTCAAGTACGCGGGCTTCGGCGGCGGCTCCCTCGACGCCGACTGCGAGCTCGGCCCCGCCCAGCGCGCGGGCAGGATCTCCGGATCGGGCGACGGCTACACGGCCCCCGCATCCGCGACCACGTGCTACGTCGACGGCGTCGGCAACGCGGCGCTCGTGCGCGTCGAGCGCGGTGTGCGCGAGGTGACGGTGCTCGGCACGGGCGACGTGCTCACGAACGAGCGCATCGTCGAGGAGGGCAATGCGGCCCTCGCCCTCGGCCTGCTCGGCGAGCACCCGCGCGTCGTCTGGTACCAGCCCGACGTCGACGACTACGCCCTCGACGAGTCGGGCCTCGCCGCGCGCCAGGCCGACTGGTACGTGCCGCTCATCGTGCTGCTGCTGCTCGTGGGCGTCGCCGCCGCGCTGTGGCGGGGGCGGCGGATGGGGCCCGTCGTCGTCGAGGACCTCCCGGTCGAGGTGCGCTCGAGCGAGACGATGGAGGGCCGCGCGCGCCTCTACGAGCGCGGCGGCGCCCGGGATCACGCCCTCGGCACGCTGCGCGCCGCGACGATCGCGCGCCTCGCCCGCGCGCTCGGCCTCGGCCCGCGCGCGACGGCCGACGAGGTCATCGCGGCGAGCGCCGCCGTCACGGAGCGCGACCCCGCATCCGTCGACTTCCTGCTGCGCGGCGCGGGTGCCGCCAGCGACTCGGCCTTCGTGGGCCTCTCCGACAACCTGCTCCGCCTCGAGCGCGACGTCGCTCAGGCGGTGCGACCCGACTGAACCCGAACCACCGAACGCTGCACCACCGAACAGAATGGACGACATGGCAACCACCACCGAACTGCGCGACGCGCTGTCGCGGGTCCGCCACGAAGTCGGGAAGGCGGTGGTGGGCCAGGACGGCGCCGTCACGGGCCTGCTCATCGCCCTGCTCGCGAACGGCCACGTGCTGCTCGAGGGCGTGCCGGGCGTCGCGAAGACCCTGCTCGTGCGCTCCCTCTCGCGCTCGCTGAGCCTCGAGACGCGACGCGTGCAGTTCACGCCCGACCTCATGCCGGGCGACATCACGGGCTCGGTCGTCTACGACCCGAAGACGGGCGAGTTCGAGTTCCGCGAGGGCCCGGTGTTCACGAACATCCTGCTCGCGGACGAGATCAACCGCACGCCCCCGAAGACGCAGTCGGCGCTACTCGAGGCGATGGAGGAGCGGCAGGTGTCTGCCGACGGCGTGACGCGACCGCTGCCCGCCCCGTTCCTCGTCGCCGCCACACAGAACCCGATCGAGTACGAGGGCACCTACACGCTGCCCGAGGCGCAGCTCGACCGCTTCCTGCTCAAGCTCGTACTCGACCTGCCGGCGCGCGACGCCGAGGTCGAGGTGCTGCAGCGCCACGCCTCGGGCTTCAACCCGCGCGACCTCGAGGCGGCGGGCGTCACGCCCGTGCTCGACGCCGCGACGCTGCGCGAGGCGCAGGCGGATGTGGCGCGGATGCCCGTGAGCGCCGACGTGCTCGGCTACGCGGTCGACCTCGCGCGCGGCACCCGCCAGAGCCCCTCGGTACGGCTCGGCGTGAGCCCCCGCGGCGCGACGGCCCTGCTCGCGGCCTCCCGCGCGTGGGCCTGGCTCTCGGGAGCAGCGGGCGTGACGCCCGACCACATCCAGGCGATGGCGCTGCCGGTGCTGCGCCACCGCATCCAGCTGCGACCCGAGGCCGAGCTCGAGGGCGTGGGGGCGGATGCCGTGCTGCGGTCCGTCATCCAGCAGGTCCGCGTGCCGATCTGATCCGATGGCGATCTCGGGCTGGTTCGTGGCGGCGCTCGCTCTGGGCGCCGTGCCCGTCGTGCTGCTCGGCGGCTGGCCGGGGCTCGGCCTGTGGGTCGCCCTCCTGACGCTCGCGGGCGTCGTCGACCTCGCGCTCGCGGGCTCCCCAGCGGCGCTGCGCGTCACACGCGAGGTGCCCGCGCGCTCGCGCCTCGGCGAGCCGGTCGAGACGACGCTTCTCGTCGTCAACGCGGGCGGCCGCACGGTGCGCGGCGTCGTGCGCGACGCGTGGCAGCCCTCGGCGGGCGCCCGGCCGACCCGCCAGCGGCTCTCGGTGCCCGCGGGCGAGCGCCGAGCCATCCGCACGATGCTCACGCCGACGCGTCGCGGCGAGCTGCACGCGGCGGGTGTCACGGTGCGCTCCTCGGGCCCGCTCCACCTCGTCTCGCGCCAGCGGACGCTGCGCGCCCCCGCGGCGCTGCGCGTGCTGCCGCCGTTCACCTCGCGCCGGCACCTGCCGAGCCGAATCGCACGCCTGCGCGAGCTCGACGGCCGCACGAGCCTCCTCATCCGGGGCCAGGGCACCGAGTTCGACAGTCTGCGCGAGTACGTGCGCGGCGACGACGTGCGCTCGATCGACTGGCGCGCGACGGCCCGGCGCCGCGACCCCGCGGGCGGCGGTGCGAAGCTCGTCGTGCGCACGTGGCGCCCCGAGCGCGACCGCCGCATCGTCATCGTCATCGACTCGGGCCGCTCGGCGGCTGCGCGCATCGCCGACGAGGTGCGCCTCGACACGGCGTTCGAGGCGAGCCTCCTGCTCGCGGCCCTCGCGACGCGCGCGGGCGACCGCGTCGACCTCGCCGTGTACGACCGCCGCGTGCGCGGTCGCGTGCAGGGCGCGACGGGCGCGCAGCTACTCGCCCGCATGGTCGACGTGCTCGCGCCGATCGAGCCCGAGCTCATCGAGCCCGACTGGTACGGCGTGCCGGCGCTCGTGCGCTCGATCACGCCGCACCGCGCCCTCGTCGTGCTGCTCACGACGATCGAGGCGCCGGGTGCCGCGCAGCCGCTGCTCGCGATGCTGCCCGAGCTCACCCGCCACCACACGGTCGTCGTCGCGTCGGTGACCGACCCGGATGTGCTGGCCGCGGCCTCGCAGCGCGGCTCGAGCGACGAGGTCTACCGCGCCGCCGCCGCCGAGCGGGCCCTGCTCGACGCGACCCGCGTGGCGGCCGCCATCCGCCGCCTCGGTGGGGACGTCGTGACCGGAGCGCCGCAGGATCTGCCGCCCGCTCTCGCCGACCACTACCTCGCGCTCAAGGCCTCGGGGCGGCTATAACCTGAGAGTCGTCTGACCGCCATGAAAGGAATGGACACATGGCCGAATCCCCTGCACCCGCATCCCTCATCCGCCGTCTCATCGCTGAGACGTTCGGAACCTACCTGCTGGTCTTCGGCGTCATCGGCGCCGCGCTCTTCTTCGCGCCCGACAACGGGGCCCTCCCCGTCGCGCTGGCGGTCGGCCTCGCGGTGCTCGCCGGCGCCTACGCCGTCGGCTCCATCTCGGGCGGCCACTTCAACCCGGCCGTCACGATCGGCGCCGCGGCCGCCGGCCGCGCCCGCTGGGCCGACCTGCTGCCCTACTGGGTTGCCCAGATCGTCGGTGGCGTGCTCGCGACGCTCACGCTCGGCCTCTTCGGCGTGCTGAGCGGCAAGGACCTCGACTTCGGCGCCGTCTCGAACGGCTTCGACAGCCACTCGGCGCTCGGCTTCAGCCTGCCCGCCGTGCTCCTCGCCGAGATCGTGGCCACCATGCTCTTCGTGCTCATCATCCTCGGCGTGACCGCCGCGGGCTCGACGACGGCGGGCTTCGCGCCCCTCGCGATCGGCCTCGCGCTCACGATGTTCCACCTCGTGATGATCCCGGTCAGCAACTCGTCGCTGAACCCCGCTCGCTCGATCGCGACCGCGGTGCTCGGCGGCCCCGACGCGCTCGCGCAGCTGTGGGTCTTCCTCGTCGCGCCCCTCGTCGGCGGCCTCATCGCCGGCCTCGTCTATCGCCCGCTCTTCGGCGGCCGCGACTGACATCCCGAAGGCCCGTCGGGCGCCCGCACACGGCATCCGGCGGGCCTTCGTCATGCCCGGGCGCACGCCGTCCTGGCCCATGCGAGACGGCACCCCTCGAACGCGGGCCACGGCACGGCCATAATCGGGGGATGGCGAGTCCCCTGCGGCAGATCGCGCGCTCGGCGCGGGCCCGCATCCTGGGGTCGATGATCCTCGCCGCCGCGATCGGCATGACCGCCGCGGGCGTGAGCGCCTACCTCATCCAGCGCGAACGCGTGCTCGCCCAGATCGACGACCGCCTCACCGCGAGCGTCGAGGGTCTGCAGTGCATCGCCGAGGGCTGCGACGGCAGCGAGGCGCCCGGCACCGTGCTCGACTTCCTCAACCAGTCGATGAAGCGCGTGCTGCCCGACCACAACGAGTCGACGCTCGGACTCATCGACGGCCTCCCGCGCCTGCGACCCTCGAGCGGCATCAGCTTCCGCCTCGACGACGACCCGGCCTTCGTCGAGCGGGTCGTGGAGGAGGCGGATGCCGAGGCCGTCGTGCGCGGCACGGCGTCGACCGCGTTCGGCACGCTGCGCTACGTCGTCATCCCCGTCGCGATCCAGACGGATGCGGCCGAGGGCCTCTACGTCTCGGCCTACGACCTCGACGCCGAGCTCGAGGAGATCAGCGAGGCGTTCCGCACCTACGCCCTCGTCGCGGCGGGCTCGCTCGTGATCGTCGCGCTCGTCGGCTGGTTCGTATCGGGGCGGCTCCTGCGCCCCCTCCGCTCGCTGCAGCAGACCGCGGCCGGCATCGGCGAGAACGACCTCGAGCGGCGCATCGAGGCGACGGGCAGCGACGACGTCTCCGAGCTCGCGCGCACCTTCAACGCGATGCTCGACCGCCTGCAACGCTCCTTCGACGCGCAGCGCCGCCTGCTCGACGACGTGAGCCACGAGCTGCGCACCCCCATCACGATCGTGCGCGGGCACCTCGAGCTGCTCGACCCCGCGAACGCCGCCGAGGTGGATGCCACGCGCGAGCTGTCGATCGACGAGCTCGACCGCATGAACGTGCTCGTCGACGACATCGCCCTGCTCGTGAAGACGAGCCGCCCCGACTTCCTGCACCGCGAGCCCGTCGACGTCGCCGAGCTCACCGAGCAGGTGCTCGCGAAGGCGCGCGCCCTGAGCCCCGCGCACGAGTGGCGCACGGCGGGCTCGGCCCACGTCGTCGCGCGCCTCGACGCCGCGCGCATCACCCAGGCCTGGCTGCAGCTCGCGGAGAACGCCGCCAAGTACGCGCCCGCCGGCACGGCGATCGAGGTCGGCAGCCGCACCGTGCACGAGGACGGCGCCGAGCGCCTCGAGCTGTGGGTGCGCGATCACGGCCCCGGCATCCCGCAGGAGCAGCTCGACTGGATCTTCGACCGCTTCGCGCGCGTCGAGGTCGGCCGCGGCGTCGAGGGCTCGGGCCTCGGCCTCTCGATCGTCGCCGCGATCGCGCTCGCGCACGGCGGTCGCGCGTACGCGCAGAACCCCGCCGGCTCGGGGGCCCGCGTCGCGCTCTCGCTGCCCATCGACCCGCCCGAGGAGGTTCCGGATGCCGCGCATCCTGGTCGCTGAGGACGAGCGGCGCATCGCGTCGTTCGTCGAGAAGGGTCTCAGGGCCGCCGGCTACGGCGTCGAGACGGTCGGCGACGGCGTCGACGCTCTCGCTCTCGCACGCGACGGCGGCTTCGACCTCGTGCTGCTCGACATCGGGCTGCCCGGCATCGACGGCTTCGACGTGCTGCGCCGCCTGCGCGAGGGCGGCAGCACGGTGCCCGTCATCATCCTCACGGCCCGGGACTCGGCCGCCGACACCGTCGCGGGCTTCGAGGGCGGCGCGAACGACTACGTCGCGAAGCCGTTCCGCTTCGACGAGCTGCTCGCACGCGTGCGCGTGCGCCTCGCCGACGCCCGCCAGCAGCAGACCCCCGCGCCCGCGCAGTCGCTCGACTGCGGCCGCGTGAGCCTCGACCTGCGCACGCGGCGCATCACCTCGGCCGCGGGCACCTTCGACCTCTCGGCGCGCGAGTACGCCCTCGCCGAGGAGTTCATGCGCAACCCCGAGCAGGTTCTCAGCCGCGAGCAGCTGCTGAGCCGCGTGTGGGGGCTCGATTTCGACCCGGGCTCGAACGTCGTCGACGTCTACGTGCGCTACCTGCGCCGCAAGATCGGCGCCGGTCACCTCAAGACGGTGCGCGGCATGGGCTACCGCTTCACGGGCGAGCCCGACTAACGGGCGCGGCCCGCCGCATCCGTCGCTCGGCATCCGTCGCGCCGCACGGGCGCCCGGGCAGACGGATGCCGCGGGGCCCTGCACCCCGCGGCATCCGCGTCTCGGACGGTCGGCTCATGCGACCCAGGCGGCCGGGCTCACGCGACCGGGACGGTCAGTGGCGACCGCCGCCCCAGCCGCCGCCACCGTGCTTGCCGCCGTGGTGGCCACCGCCGCCCTTGCCGGATCGGTGCCCGTCGCCGTGACGGTCACCGCCTCGATCCGACGTGCCGTCCCACGACGAGCCGGGGCCGTGCTCACCCGACCGGCTCCCGTCGACCCAGGACTTGTCGCCCCAGGACTTCTCACCCCGGTTCTTGTCGCCGGAGCGCGCGTCGCCCCAGCCCTCGGAACCGTCCCTCGTCCACGTCTTGCCGTCGCCGCCGACCGCCGGGTCGCCGTCCTGCGCGGCAAGCCACGCGGCGCGCTCCTGCTTGAACGACCCGCAGCGCTTGTCGCTCTTCTTCCGGTCGTCGATCACGATCGGGTCGGAGGGGTCGACCTCGTCGACCGCGTCGCCGGAGCCCTGATCGCCCGAGCCCTGATCGCCCGTGCCGTCGTCGTCGACGACCGGCGGGACGACCTCGTCGCTCTCGACCGGGCCATCGGCGGGCGCGTCGTCCGCGGTCGCCTCATCGCTCGGCTCGGCCGAGGGGTCGAGCTTGGGCGAGTCGGCGAGCCTCTTCGTGTCGCCGTCGACCGTGCTCACGCCCGCCACGTCGATCGAACGACCCGTCTGCTCGGCGACGTCGAGCGCCGACGCGTAGCCGATCCCACCGACGAGCGCGGTCGCGCCCATCGCACAGCCTGCGGCGAGGGCGAAGATCCCCGTGCGCTTCATGGTGAAGCCTCCCTTGCGTCGCCCTCAGCCTCGCTCGCGAGCATGAGAGCGCCGAACGGCTTTCATGAGAGCTCTGTCATGTGCGGGGGCCGGTCGGGTCGGGGCGGCGGAGGTCACACCGAGACCGCGCGCCGCGAACCCGTCTCGTACTCCTCGAGGTCGCCCGTCTCCCCCGCGCGGGCGGCGCGTCGGCCGACGACCCACTGGTAGACGAGGAAGGCCGCGAGCGCGACCGTGCCGATGCCGATCTTGATCGGCCACGGCCAGTCCTGACGGGTCACGAAGCCCTCGATGACGCCCGAGACGAAGAGCGCCACCACGAGCCCCACGACGACCGTGAAGAACGCGCGGCCGTCCTGCGCGAGCGCCTGCGCGCGGGTTCGCGCGCCCGGTGCGATCCACGACCAGAAGATCATGAGCCCCGCGGCCGCCGCGAGGAAGATCGCGTACAGCTCGAGCTGGCCGTGCGGCGAGATGTAGAGGAAGAACTGGTCGAGCCGGTCGTAGTGGTTCATGACGGCCGCCGACACCCCGAGGCCCTGCGCGTTCTGGAAGATCACGTACGGCACCCAGAGCCCGAGGATGCCGAACATGACGCACTGCGCCGCGATCCACGCGTTGTTCGTCCAGACCTGCGCCGCGAAGCCCGCCTCCGAGTAGGCGGAGTAGTAGCCGACGAAGTCCTCCTCCGCGTACTGCTGCAGGTCGGAGGGGAGGCCGAGGGCGGCGAACGCGCGCGCATCCGTCGACAGCCACACGAAGTAGGCGGCCGAGATCGCGACCGTCGCGGCGGCGACCGCGAGCGTCAGCCACCGCACGCGGTAGAGCGCGGCCGGCAGCTGCACGACGGCGAAGATCGCGAGCGCGTGCAGCGGATTGCGGCGCACCCCCGTGAAGAGCAGGCGCGCCCGCCAGAGGGCGAGCGAGAGGTGCTCGCCCTGCGCCGAACCGCCGACGGTCGTGCGGATGGTCGCGAGCTGGGCCGCGCCGGTCTGGTAGCGCTCGATGAGCTCGTCGGCCTCGGGTCCCGACGGGCGCCGGTTGCGGGCCAGCTGGGCGAGCCGCTGCCACTCCGCACCGTGGGCGGCGGCGTAGGCGTCGAGGTCCATCTGCTTGAATGATACGCATGGCGGCGGAGCCCGACGCGGACTGGGTCGACACCCTCTCCGATGACGATGCGCTCCTCACGGGCGAGGCGGTCGCGCTCGACCTGCGCCCCGCCGGATTCGCGCTCCGCGCGGCGGGCGCGGTCATCGACTTCGCGGCGTCGCTCATCCTCTTCATCGTGCTGATCCTCGCGTTCTTCGTGCCCGCGGGGCAGCTCGGGCTCGAGGGCGCCTGGGCGACCGTGTTCACGATCACGAGCCTCGTCACGGCCTTCGTCGTCGCGCCGTGCCTCGTCGAGACGCTCACGCGCGGCAAGTCGCTCGGGCGCCTCGCGGTCGGCGCGCGCATCGTGCGCGATGACGGCGGTGCGGCGGGCTTCCGGCACGCCGCCATCCGCGCCCTCGTCGGCGTGCTCGAGTTCCTGCTGACGTTCGGCGGCCTCGCGGCGCTCGTCGGCATCCTCTCCCCCCGCTCGAAGCGGCTCGGCGACCACCTCGCGGGCACGTACGCGCAGTACGAGAGGGCGCCGCGCGTCGCGACGCCAGTGTTCGGGATGCCGATCGAGCTCGCGGGGTGGGCTCAGGTCGCAGACGTGGCACGGATGCCCGACCCCCTCGCGCGACGCATCGCGTCGTTCCTCGCCTCGGCGCGCGACTTCGACTCGGTGCGCCGCGGCTACCTGGCGCAGCAGCTCGCACACGAGGCGTCGCAGTACGTCTCGCCGCTGCCCGCCGTCGAGCCGGAGCTCTTCCTCGCGGGCGTCACGGTCGCGCGGCGCGACCGCGAGGCGCGTGCGCTGCAGCTCGAGGCCGAGCGCCTCGCGCGGCTCGCGCCCGTACTGCGCGGCTAGGTGACCGGGGGCTGGTTTCGACACGCGGCTGCGCCGCTACTCAACCAGCGAGTCAGCCCGCTGGTTGAGGAGCCCGCGGAGTGTCTACCGCTGGTTGAGCAGCCTGCGGAGTGTCTACCGCTGGTCGAGTAGCCCGCGGAGCGGGCGTGTCGAAACCAGCCCCCGATGACTCAGTAGCGGTAGTGCTCCACCTTGTAGGGCCCCTCGACAGGCACCCCGATGTAGGCGGCCTGCTCGGGGGTGAGCTCGGTGAGCTCGACGCCGAGCGACGCGAGGTGCAGGCGCGCGACCTTCTCGTCGAGCACCTTCGGCAGCACGTAGACCTGCGTCTCGTAGGCGGCGCGGTTGACCCACAGCTCGAGCTGGGCGAGCACCTGGTTCGAGAACGAGTTGCTCATGACGAAGCTCGGGTGGCCCGTCGCGTTGCCGAGGTTCATGAGGCGGCCCTCAGAGAGCACGAGCACGCTGCGGCCGTTCGGCAGGCGCCACTCGTGCACCTGCGGCTTGATCTCGACCTTCTCGACGCCCGCGAGCGTCTCGAGCCCGGCCATGTCGATCTCGTTGTCGAAGTGGCCGACGTTCGCGATGACGGCGAGGTGCTTCATCGCGAGGATGTGGTCGACGGTCACGACGTTCTTGTTGCCCGTGCCCGTGACGACGAAGTCGACCTCGTCGATGACCGACTCGAGGCGCGTCACCTGGAAGCCGTCCATCGCGGCCTGGAGGGCGTTGATGGGGTCGATCTCCGACACGATGACGCGCGCGCCCTGGCCGCGGAGCGCTTCCGCGGCGCCCTTGCCGACGTCGCCGTAGCCGCACACGAAGGCGACCTTCCCGCCCATGAGCACGTCGGTGGCGCGGTTGAGGCCGTCGGGCAGCGAGTGGCGGATGCCGTACTTGTTGTCGAACTTCGACTTCGTCACGGAGTCGTTGACGTTGATGGCCGGGAAGAGCAGCCGTCCGTCGCGGTGCAGCTCGTAGAGGCGGTGCACGCCCGTCGTGGTCTCCTCGGTGACGCCCTGGATGTCGGCCGCGATGCGCGTCCAGCGCCGCGGGTCCTCGGCGAGCGAGGCGCGCAGGGTGTCGAGCACGATCGACCACTCGTGGCTCGCATCCGCAGGGGTCTCAGGCACGGTGCCCGCGAGCTCGAACTCGCGGCCCGAGTGCACGAGCAGGGTCGCGTCGCCGCCGTCGTCGAGGATGAGGTTGGGGCCGATCCACTCGGCTCCCGCCTCGGCGGCCTCCGCGGTCCAGTCGAAGATGCGGCTCGTCGCCCACCAGTACTCCTCGAGCGTCTCGCCCTTCCAGGCGAAGACGGGCACGCCGGCGGGGGCCTCGACGGTGCCCGCGGGGCCGACGACGACGGCCGCGGCAGCCTCATCCTGCGTCGAGAAGATGTTGCAGCTCGCCCAGCGCACCTGCGCGCCGAGCGCGACGAGGGTCTCGATGAGCACCGCCGTCTGCACGGTCATGTGCAGGGAGCCGGCGATGCGCGCGCCCTTCAGAGGCTGCGTGGGGCCGTACTCGGCCCGGAGAGCCATGAGGCCCGGCATCTCGTTCTCGGCGAGGCGGATCTGGTGACGTCCGGCCTCGGCGAGCGACAGGTCGGCGACCTTGTAGGGCGCGACGGCGGTGACGGGGGTGGCGATGCTCATCCGTCCATTGTCGCAGGCCCCGCTGATTGTTTCCGTTCCGCGTGTTCGCACCCGTTCCTTCGGGAACAAACGCGCGGAACGGGAACTATGGCGGGGGTTTCAGGCGCGGATGAGCGCCAGGACCTCGTCGCGGATGGCGGCCATCTGCTCGGGCGTCGCGGCCTCCACGTTGAGACGCAGGAGCGGCTCGGTGTTCGAGGGGCGCACGTTGAACCACCAGAAGCCCTCGTCGGGCGCGCCCGTGACGGTCAGACCGTCGAGCTCGTCGAACTCGCCGCGGCCCGTGAAGGCCTCGACGATGCGCGTGTAGGCGGCGGCCACGTCGGAGACGGTCGAGTTGATCTCGCCCGAGAGCGCGTACGGGTCGAAGGAGGCCGCGAACTGCGAGAGCGGCGCATCCTGCGCACCGAACTCGGCGAGCAGGTGCATCGCCGCGAGCATGCCGTTGTCGGCGCCCCAGAAGTCGCGGAAGTAGTAGTGCGCCGAGTGCTCTCCGCCGAAGACGGCGCCCGTCTCGCGCATCCGGTCCTTGATGAGCGAGTGACCCACGTTCGTGCGCACGGGGATGGCTCCCGCCGCCTCGATCGCCTCGGGCACGTAGCGCGAGGTGATGAGGTTGTGGATGACGAACACGTCACCCGTCTCCCCCGCCGCGCGCACACGCGCGACCTCGCGCTGGGCGACGATCGCGGCGACGGCGCTCGGCGACACCGGCGCGCCCGTCTCGTCGACGACGAAGCAGCGGTCGGCGTCGCCGTCGAAGGCGAGGCCCAGGTCGGCGCCGTGCTCCACAACGGCCGCCTGCAGGTCGCGCAGGTTCTCGGGCTCGAGCGGGTTCGCCTCGTGGTTCGGGAAGGTGCCGTCGAGCTCGAAGTAGAGCGGCACGATCTCGAGCGGCAGCGCCGAGAGGCCGGCCGCGTCGCCGAGCACGGCGGGCACGGTCATGCCGCCCATGCCGTTGCCGGCATCCACGACGATCTTGAGGGGACGGATGCCGGAGAGGTCGACGAGCGAGCGCAGGTGCGCCGCGTAGTCGGCGAGCACGTCGCGCGTCGTCACCGAGCCGGGCGTCTCGACCGATGCGACGGAGCCCGCCTCGAGGTACGCCTGGGCGCGGTCGCGGATGGCGGCGAGCCCCGTCGCGAGCGAGATGCCCTGCGCGCCCGCGCGGCTGAACTTGATGCCGTTGTAGCGGGCCGGGTTGTGGCTCGCCGTGAACATCGCGGCGGGAGCGTCGAAGCGGCCGGACGCGAAGTAGGTCTCGTCGGTCGAGCACAGCCCGATGCCCACCACGTCGGCGCCGCGCGCCGACGCGCCACGCGCGAAAGCGGCGGCGAACTCGGGGCTCGAGTCGCGCATGTCGTGACCGACGACGACCGTCTGCCCCGCCGCGTCGAGCTCGTCGACGAAGCCCGCCGCGAGCGCCTCCACGACCTCGGAGGTCAGCTCCGTGCCGACGAGTCCGCGCACGTCGTAGGCCTTCACGAAGGGCGAGAGATCGACGCTAGTCACGGACTACGACTGTAGTTCACCGACCGTGACGTGCCGCACGACCTGCCAGCCCTGGGGCGCCGAGAGCCGCTCGGCGTGCCCGACGCACAGGTCGTAGCTGTGCGGCTCGCGACGGATGGCGAGGGGCCCGAGCACGGCCATCGCGTCGGCGTAGTCGTACGTGAGGGTCGCCACGGCATCCCTGCCGCAGGCCACCTTGCTGCACGGTCGCGCGCTCATCGAGGCGAGCCTACCGCCGCGCACCGACCTAGACTCGGGACATGCCTCGTTCCGCGCGTCGCGTCTCCCCGAGGACGGGCTACCGCGACCGTCACGGGCGCGGTCCCCGCTCCGCGATCACGGGTCCGCATCTGCCGATGCTGCGCACGCGCGTCGACTTCTTCGACGCGTGCGTCGCATCCGCCGTGGAGTACCTGCGCGCGCTGTGGCCCGACGAGCTCGTGGGCGTGCGCTTCGACATCGGCGCGGTGCCGCCGGGCGAGCCGGGGCCCGACGGCGTCGACCGCTGGCGCACCGACCCGCGCACGCGCCGAGTCGTGCTCTACCGGGTGCCGATCGAGCGCCTCGCGCAGCTGCACCGCGACGACGACTGGCACCGCCGCTCGTACATCGAGAGCTGCGTGTTCCGCGCGGTCGCCGAGCTGCTCGGCAAGGACCCGTGGGACATCGCCCCCGAGCGGTTCCGCCACTTCTGAGAGCGGCGCCTACGGGCGCACGACGAGCGGCGCATCCGCTGCCCGCGGCGACACCACGGGGTAGGAGGCGATCGCGCCCGACCCCGCGAAGCTCACCGCCGCCGCGACGCCCTCGCCACCCCGGATGCGGTAGCCGCTGCCCCCGGGAAGGGTCGCGGCGACCGCGCCGATCGCCGGCACCTCGACCGTGAGCTCACCGTCGCCCTCGAGCGAGACGAGCTGGAGGGTGTGCGCCTCGCCGTCGACCGAGACGGCCACGAGCACGGGCGAGGCGGCGGAGGCGACCGCGAGAGCGGCATCCTCGCGGAGCTCGGCGGCGGAGGCGTACCAGGCGAGGTCGGCGTCGCCCGGCACGAGGCGGCCGTCGCCCCGCTGCGTGGGCGCGTCGATCGTGGACGTGCGCACGCCCGCGACGACGGGCACGTCGGAGCGGACGGAGACGAGGTAGGAGCCGTCGGCGAGGATCTCCTCGCCGAGCTCGTGCGCGGCCTCGAGCGGCGTGTCGCTGACCTCCCCGCCCGCGAGGCTCACCTCGAAGGTCGACGGCGACGCGCCGCCCGTCACGGGCGTGAGGCTCACCTCGACGTTGGCGACCTCGTCGCCGGGGTTGCCGAGGCGGATGATCGAGGCGAGGTCGTCGTAGCCCTCGATGCCGAGCGAGCCGGCCACGGCCGTGGCGTTGTGGATGCGCACGGCCGGGATGACGAGCTCGCGCGCGGGCGCGGAGCCCGCGGCCACAAGGTCGACGCCGCCCGGGTCGAGCACGCGCGTGACGGAGGTCTGCAGCCACGCGACGACCTGGCCGCCGCGCGCCTCGACGTGCACCACGGGGGACGCGAGGTCGGGCGCGAAGCCGCTCAGCGGAAGTGCGAGGCGTCCGCCCGCCGGGACGGTGATGCCCGCCATGCCGGGCGCGCGCACCTGCCCGGACTCGCTCCACAGCTCGAGCGTGACGTCGGCCGCGACGGCGGTGGGGTTGACGAGATGCAGGATGCTCGTGCGCCCGACGGTCGTACCGCCGCCGACGAGCCACGCGGAGCTCGTCGGCTCGGCGCACGCCGTCGCCGCGAGGCCGCTGATGCCGCCCTGCCCGCCCGGGTCCTGCCGCTGAGCGGCCGCGAGCACAGCACTCTCGGAGGCCGGCAGCACGAGGGTCGTCGGCTGTTGCGCGGTCGAGGAGCCGGATGCGTCGCCACCGGCGAGCGCGGATGCCGCGGGCTCGCCCGGCTCGGCCGCCGTCGTGAGCGTCGGCGTGCCGACGGGGAAGACGCTGCCGGCCTCCCCGCCGCTCTCGTCGCCGAGGCGCAGAAGAGAGCCGGGGCACACCGTCTGCAGGTCGGCGGGCTCGGGCTCGACGACCGTGCCGAGCGGCTCGACGCCGAAGGTCGTGAGCGGCACGAGCCCGACCGCTGCCACGACGGCGGCGGCGGCCGCGAGGCCCACGATCCCGCGCACGATGCGGAGCGACACGACGGTGGCGCGGCGACCGGCGCCGGGCGTGCGCTTGGGGGCAGGGACGGGGGTCTCCGCGGGCTCCCCCGTCTCCGGGGCGGCGGCCTCGGCCGCGGGGGTCTCGCCCGTCGGCGTCCCGGGCTCCGGCGTCACCGGCTCCGGCGTCCCGTGCTCCGGCGTCACCGTCTCGGCATCCATGCGCTCGTCGTCAGCCATCGTTGTCCTCGTCGAAGGTCGTCGCGGCCGGCTCATCGAGCGACGAGCGCGTCTGCACGACGCGCCGGCGCCGCCCCGTCGGGATCGCGAGCAGGAGCGCCGCGAGCAGCACCGTGAGCTGAACGGCGAGCACGCCGACGCCCCACGCGCCGCGAGCGGGCTCGTCGTCCTCCGTGCGCTCGAGGCCCGTGAAGGTCCACAGGGTGCCGTAGCCGCTGTCGCTCGCGGCGGTCATGGCGGGCGAGGCGTCGAGCGAGGCGACGGCGCGCTGGCGAACGGCCGCCGCATCCGCTCCCGCCCCCGCGTTCTGGGGCGAGACGAGCACGAAGCCCACCTGGAAGCGCTGCAGCTCGGAGGCGGGGTCGTAGCCGCCCCGCGAGGCGATGTTGCCGGCGAGCTCGGCGAGGGCGAGGTCGTCGTCCGAGAGGCTCGTGCGGCCCGCGTGGAGCGCCGACTGGTCATCGAGCGTCGCACCCTCGCCGCGCTGCAGCTGCACCGCGAGCGACCCGTCGGGCTGCGGCGTGAGCACGAGCGTGCCGACCCCCGGGTCGGCGTCGGCCGCGGCATCCGCGAGGGCGGGCAGGATGCGCCCGTCGCCCGCGTGCACGGGCGACGCTCCCACGAGCGAGGCGCCGAGCAGCGGCGCGACCGCGATGACGGCGGCGGCGACCGCGGCGACGCCCACGGGCACGGCGGCGCGGCGAATGGCGTCGAGCCCGACGACCGCGGCGCCGACGAGGCCGAGCCAGTAGACGCTCAGCGCGCTGCCCGGCCAGGGGCCCGTGACGGCCGTGCCGACGGTCGTCACGTGCAGGCTGTTCGCGGCCCACGCGGTCGCGAGGCCGCCCGCCGCGAGCGCGAGGGCCGGGATCGAGCGCCCGGCGCCCGGCAGGAAGAGCGAGAGCAGCGCGACGAGCACGACGAGCGCGAGGAGGGCCGCGGGCACGATCGTCTCCCAGCCGGCGGTCGGCAGGCCGAGGAGCGCGAGGATGCCGCCCCATCCGGACGCATCGCCGTCGGCGCGCCCGATGAGCAGCCCCCAGCCGCTCGTCGGCGTGTACGGCAGCACGACGCCCGGGTCGGCGAGCGCCGCGAGCGGCGAGCCGCTGCGGATCGCGTCGATCACGAGCGGCGCGAAGAGCGCGATCGCGGGGATGGGCACGCCGATCGTGCGCACGAAGCCGCGCGGCCGCGCGAACGCCCACGCGATGACGCCCACGAGCAGCACGGGTGCGACTACGGGGGCCGCGGCCGTGATGGCGGCGAAGAGGAGCGCGGCGGCCGCCGAGGCGCTCCACGATCGCGCGCCCTCGATGAGCGCGAGCGCGAACCACGGAAGCAGGAGGTGCACGAGCACGGCGCCGACGCGCCCCTCCCCGAGCGCCGAGAGGAACGCGGGTGCGGCGGCCCACAGGATCGCGGCCGCGACGGGCGGCCAGACGCGCTCGGAGAGTCGGGTCGCCGCCCACCACGCGCCGAGCGCCGCGAACGGCAGCGCCGCGAACCACAGCAGCACGATCGAGAACGACGGGTCCCACCACGTTGCCGAGCCGAGCAGAGCCCACAGGTAGGTCGCGGGGTCGGCCGCGCCCGCGAAGCCGACGCCGATCTCGCGCCAGCCCCATCCGATCCGCGACCACAGCTCGGTCGCGCGCGACGCGAGCGGCAGGAGCCCGCCGCCCTCGAGCGTCGCCGCTCCGAGCAGGGGCCAGAAGACGATGACGCCCGCGACGATCACGGCCGCGACGACCCACGTGCCGCCGCCGAGGAAGGATGCGCGCACGAGGTCGCGCTCCCGGCCCAGTCGGTCGTCGATGCGGTCGCGCTCGTGCGCACGCTGCTCGCGCAGGGCGGCCCCCCGCATCCGGAGCGGTGCGATCGCGCGCCAGCCGACCTTGTCCGCGCGGCGCAGGCGGGAGCGGGCACCCGGCACGGTGGGGTCGACGAGAGCGCGGAGCGCGGCCGAGAGCTCCCCCGGCACGGCGTTCGGCCGCTTCGCGAGCAACTGCCCGAGCGAGCGGATGATCGCGAGCGGCAGGAGCGCGAGCCAATGCACGGGCACGAGCAGGGCGGGCGCGTAGACGAAGCGGCGGTGCAGCTGCGCGCTGCGGGCGACGCGGCGACGCAGTCGCGGGCTCGCTGGGCGCCTGCGGCCGATGTCCTCGGGGTTGCGGGCGCGCTCGACGCGCGCGTCGGGCACGCGCACGACGCGGTGGCCCGCGAGGCGGGCGCGGATGCCGAGGTCGAGCCCGGCGTCGGCGGCCGGCAGCCCGGCGTCGAGCCCGTCGAGCGCGTGCCACACGGGGCGGCGCACGAGCGCCCCGTCGACGGCGACCGCGAGCACGTCGGTGACCGTGTCGTACTGGGCCTGGTCGAGCTCGTCCTCGACGAGCACGACGGTCGCGCCGAGCTGCGAGATGGTCTCGCCGTAAGAGCGCAGGCGCGCGTGGTCGGAGGGGTCGACGAGCTTGGGTCCCGCGACGGCGACCGAGGGCGCGACCTCGACGGCCGCGAGCAGGGCGCGCAGCGCATCCGGTTCGGGCGCCGAGTCGGCGCGGAGCAGCCACAGCCACTCCTCTTCGCCCTCGGCGGGCGGCACGGCGCGCAGGGCGCGGGCGACACCCGTGCCGTAGCTGCCGCCCGTCGCGGTCACGACCTGCGTGACACCGGCGGCCTCGAGCGTCTCGGTGCGGAACTGCGTCGTCGGCTCGGCCACGACGATGAGCGCGTCGGGGCGTCGCGTCAGCGCGGCGAGCGCCGTGAGGGTGCCGTCGAGCCAGCCGTCGCCGTCCTGGACGACGAGGATCGCGGTGACTCTGGGCATCCCTCCCACGCTAAGCGCCGTTCAACGGATGCGGGGCAGCGCCACGCAGTTCAGCCAGCCTCAGGTGGTCGAGGAGCGCCCGCCGTGAGGCGGACGCGTCTCGAGACCCGACCCCGCCCCGGCCTACGCCGTACGGCTGCGACGCAGCTTGCGCCGCTCACGCTCGGAGAGCCCGCCCCAGATGCCGAAGCGCTCGTCGTTCTCGAGCGCGTACTCGAGGCACTGGGCGCGCACCGAGCAGCCGGTGCAGATGCGCTTCGCGTCGCGCGTGGAGCCGCCCTTCTCGGGGAAGAAGGCCTCGGGGTCGGTCTGCGCGCACAGCGCGTCGGTCTGCCACGCGAGGGGGTTGTCGTCGTCCTCGACGGTGGCGGGGCGCAGGCCCGGCATGCCGAGCTTGACAGGGTCGACGAACCAGTCCTCGGGGACCGAGGGACGATACTCATTCCTCGTCATTCCGCCCTCCCCTCGCGACACCGGCCGTCACGTTCCTGCTAATTACACTCGTGTGATTCCCCCGCGTCAAGTCGCGGAATGGTAGCGGGGGCGGGTCCGGGCGTGTCGCGACTCGCCGGGCTACGAGATCTCGATCAGGACTCGACACTCGCCGTGCGCGCAGCCCACGCGCTCGCGACCATCTCGTCGAGCGTGTGCCGCATCCGCCAGTCCAGGTCGCGGGCCGCGAGCTCGCCCGACGCGACGATGCGGGCAGGGTCGCCGGGGCGCCGCGGGGCGATCTCGGGCGTGAACTCGATGCCCGTCACGCGCGCCATCGCCTCCATGATCTGGCGGACGGATGCGCCCTCGCCGCTGCCGAGGTTGTATGCGGCCTCGAGGGGCCGTCGGTCGGCGAGCGCTTGGGCCGCGGCCACATGCGCGAGCGCGAGGTCGGCCACGTGCAGGTAGTCGCGGACGTTCGTGCCGTCGGGCGTCGGGTAGTCGTCGCCGAAGATGCGCGGCGTGCGGCCGTCGACGAGCGCGTCGAACACGAGCGGGAAGAGGTTGTGGGGGCTCGCGTCGTAGACGTCGGGGTAGCCCGAGCCGACGACGTTGAAGTAGCGCAGCGAGGTGTGCTTGAGGCCCGCAGCGACGCCCTGGTCGCGCAGCAGCCACTCGCCGATGAGCTTCGACTCGCCGTACGGCGAGGTGGGGTTCTTCGGGGTGTCCTCGGTCACAAGGTCCTGGTCCGTGTTGCCATAGACGGCAGCTGACGACGAGAACACGATCTTGTCGACGCCCGCCTCGGCCATCGCGGCGAGCAGCACGCGCGTGCCCTCCACGTTCTGCTGGTAGGTGTGCAGCGGGCGCTCGACCGAGACGCCCGCGTACTTGAAGCCCGCGACGTGGATGACGCCCGTGACCTGGTGTTCGCGGAGCACGTCGAGCAGCAGTCCGCCGTCGAGGATCGTCCCCTCGACGAAGGTGACGCCCGGCGTCACGAACCTGCGTCGGCCGCTCGAGAGGTCGTCGACGACGACCGCGCCGAGGCCGGCCTCCTGGAGTGCGCGCACCACGTGCGCGCCGATGTAGCCGGCACCGCCGGTCACGAGCCACGTCATGGCTCCAGGCTAGTGGCCCTGTTCAGGCGTGACGGATGCGGCGCCCCTCGCGCACGACGGAGACGACGCTTCCGGCGACGCCCGCCGCGGCGAGGCCGCCGAGGATGAGCATGAGAAGGATCATGGCAGGAAATCTACGACTTGGCGAAAAGCGTCACGAGTGGCATGATCGACACAAGTCGTACAAAAACTGCCAAGGAGTCCGGATGCTCAAGAAGGTCGTGTGCCTTGCCCTCCCCGGCACCGCCCCGTTCGAGTTCGGGGTCGTGTGCGAGGTCTTCGGGATCGACCGCAGCGAGATGGGCGGCCCGCGCTTCGAGTTCGCGATCGCGACCGCCGACCCGGGTCCCGTGCCGACGAGCATGGGCTTCGACATGCTCATCGAGAACGACCTCTCGATCGCATCCGACGCCGACCTCGTGGCTGTGCCCGCGCACACGATCGGCCCCGTCGACGAGCGCTACCTCGACGTCATCCGCGAGGCCGAGGCGCGCGGGGCATGGGTCATGAGCGTGTGCTCGGGCGCCTTCGTGCTCGCCCAGGCGGGCGTGCTCGACGGCCGCCGGGCGACGACCCACTGGATGCACACCGACCGGCTCGCCCGCGACTTCCCGAACACCGAGGTCGACCCCGACGTGCTCTTCGTGCAGGACGGGAAGGTCGTCACGGGCGCGGGCACCGCGGCGGGCATCGACGCCGCGCTGCACATCGTGCGCGAGGAGTACGGCGCCGCCGCCACCAACGTCATCGCGCGCCGCATGGTCGTGCCGCCGCAGCGCGACGGAGGGCAGTCGCAGTACATCCCGACCCCGGTGCCCGAGTGCCGCACCGACAGCTTCGCGCTCGTGATCGAGTGGATGCTCGAGAACCTCGACCAGGACCTCACGGTCGACCAGCTCGCCCGCCGCGCCCTCATGTCGAGCCGCACCTTCGCCCGACGCTTCCGCGCCGAGACGGGCACGACGCCCGCCGCGTGGCTCAACCGCCAGCGCATCCTGCGGGCGCAGCAGGAGCTCGAGCAGACGGATGACGGCCTCGAGCAGATCGCGCAGCGCTCGGGCTTCGGCACTGCGGCGGTCATGCGGCACCACTTCCTCAAGGTGCTCGGCACGACGCCGACCGCCTACCGTCGCGCGTTCGGCGAGCGCGTCGCGGTCTGACCGCGAGCGCTACCCGGACTGGCGAGCGCTGCCGTCGTGCGGGGCGCGCTCGCCGGATTCGCCAGCGCTCGCGACGAAGACGGTTCCGGATCCTCGCACGCCGAGCCACGTCTCCCCCTCGACGTAGACCGCGCCGCCGCGCGCGAGACGCGGCCCGCCCTCGAGGGCGACGTCGCCATCCGTGCAGAGCGCGATCGCGGGACCCTCGAGCCGCACCTCGACACCGCGCGCCGCGGCATCCGGTTCGATCACCGTGAGCGCGAAGTCGGGCACGTTGGGGCGGAAGACGTGCACACCCGGCTCGGGTTCGTGGGGGTGCAGGTAGGGCGCCGGGAGAGGGCGGAAGTCGAGCACCCGCAGCAGCTCCGGCACGTCGACGTGCTTCGGTGTGAGGCCCCCGCGCAGCACGTTGTCGCTCGCGGCCATGAGCTCGATGCCGAGGCCCTCGAGGTAGGCGTGGATGTTGCCCGCTGGCAGGTAGAGCACCTCGCCCGGGCGCAGCTCGACCGTGTGCAGCAGGAGCGAGATCGCGATTCCGGGGTCGCCCGGGTAGTGGTCGGCGAGGGTGCGGACCGTCTGCCAGCTCGGCCCGTCGGCGATGGCCGAGGCCTCGACGACCGCGTCCACGAGGTCGACGACGCCCTCCCCGCGCCCGATGAGCCACGAGAACACGTCGCGCAGCGCACCGTCGTCGGTCAGCCGGTCGAGGAGCGGCGCGATGCGCGGATCGTCGGCGACGGGCGCGAGCACGGCGCGCGTCTCGGCGACCGGTCGGAAACCCGACAGGGCGCGGAACGGGTCGGAGAGGGCGTAGATGATCTCGGGCTTGTGGAACGCGTCTTTGTAGTTGCGCTCGGGCGCGTCGAGCGGCACCCCCGCGGCGTTCTCACGCGCGAAGCCCTCGGCCGCCTGGGCGGGCGTCGGATGCGCCTGCAGCGAGAGCGGGGACGCCGCCGCGAGCACCTTCATGAGGAACGGGAGGCGCCCGTCGACGACGTCGAGGAGGCTGCGCTCCTTGCCCACGACCTCCGCGGGCGAGCCCGGATGCGCGCCGAGCCACAGCTCGGCCTCCGGCTGACCGGTCGGCTGCCGACCGAGCAACTCCGCGATCGCGGTCGTCGACCCCCACGCGTAGCCGCGCGGCGTGTTGGTGATCGGCACGAACATGGAGCCTCCCCTCGGCAGACGGATTGGTTCAAACTACCAACCGCTTTGGACACGCCCCTAGCCCGCCCGTAGGCTCCGGATGCCCGCATCCGACACGGCGACCCGACCGGCGGATGCCCATCCGGAACAAGGGAGTGACCCGCATGTCCTTCTCGCAGCTCGCCAGCGACTTCTACGGCTTCGAGACGAAGCTCACCGAGACCGAGCGCGAGGCGCTCGCGGGCCTCCGCGCCTGGCTCGAGGCCGACGTCAAGCCCCTCGTGAACGACTACTGGGATCGCGCCGAGTTCCCGAAGGAGATCCTTCCCGCATTCCACCAGCAGCCCGTCTTCGGCATGCAGTGGGACGAGACGAAGAGCTTCGAGAACTCCGCCGTCTACCGCGGCTGGGCCGCGCTCGAGCTCGCGCGCGTCGACGCATCCGTCGCCACCTACGTGGGCGTGCAGAACGGCCTCGCGCTCGGCGCGATCGGCGTGTGCGGCTCGCCCGAGCAGCGCGCCGAGTGGCTGCCGAAGCTCGCCGACGGCTCCGTCATCGGCGCGTTCGGCCTCACCGAGCCGCTCTCGGGCTCCGACTCGGCGCAGGGCCTCCGCACGACGGCCACGCGCGACGGCGACGAGTGGGTGCTCAACGGCGCGAAGCGCTGGATCGGCAACGCCACCTTCAGCGACATCGTCGTCATCTGGGCGAAGGACACCGCCGACGGCCAGGTCAAGGGCTTCATCGTGCCGACCGCGACGCCCGGCTACACGGCCACCAAGATCGAGCGCAAGCAGGCCCTCCGCATCGTGCAGAACGCCGACATCGTGCTCGACGACGTGCGCGTGCCCGAGAGCCTGCGCCTGCAGAACGCGAACTCGTTCCGCGACACCGCCGCCGTGCTGCGGCTCACGCGCGCCGAGGTGGCGTGGGCGGCCGTCGGCGTCGCGATCGGCGCCTACGAGGCCGCCCTCGCCTACACGCAGGAGCGCATCCAGTTCGGCAAGCCCATCGCATCCCACCAGCTCGTGCAGCAGCACCTCGCCGAGATGATCGGCGGCATCACCGCCTCGATCGCGATGTGCACGCGCGTCTCGGAGATGCTCGACGAGGGCACCCAGAAGGACGAGCACGCGGCCCTCGCGAAGGCCTACGCGACGAGCCGGATGCGCGAGGTCGTCGCGCGCGCCCGCGAGGTCATGGGCGGCAACGGCATCGTGCTCGACTACGACGCGGCGCGGTTCTTCAACGACGCCGAGGCGCTGTACTCCTACGAGGGCACGCGCGAGATGAACACCCTCATCGTGGGCCGCGCGTTGACGGGCAAGGCCGCGTTCGTCTGACGTTCGTCGGTCGAGCGGTCGCGCCCCCGCGGATGCCGCCCTACTGCCGCCCTGTGAACTGCCAGAGCGGCTCGACGACGACCTTCCGCCACGGACGGCGACGAGGCCTGCGGGTCACGGGACGGGCCGCTTCCAGGCTCACACGGCGCGACCGCGGCGTGTCATCCCACGTGGCGACGAGCGCGCGGGCCTCGTCGATCCACGCCTCGCGGGCCGCGAGCTCGGGCCCGAAGTCGCGGACATGGGCGCGCGGATCGGCGAGGAACAGTTCGAGGTCGACCGCCGGGCCGAAGATGGTCGACTTCTGTCGGTAGTAGTCGTTCAGGGAGATGATGCGCGTCGGCACCCCCTGCAGCGTGAGGAAGAGCGCCGTGTGGTAGGACGAGGTGATCCCGAACTCGACGTCGAAGGCGCCCCGACCGCGAACCTCGCCCGGCGCGAGCTGCAGAGCCATGCGCGCGAGGTCCGCGACCGCGTAGGAGTCGAACGGGAAGAAGGCATCGAAGCCCTTGAGCGAGGGCAACGAATCACGGATGACCTCGCGCACGTCGTCATACGCATGGAGCACGACGACATCGTGATCCGGGCGAGCAGCCTGCACCTGGCCGACGAGGTTGCGGGCCTGATCGTGCTGCTCCCGGCTCGCGGTGTACTCCGCCGTCGTGTTCAGGTGAAGCGCGAACGCTGTCGGCTTCGCCGAGCGGACGGCGGCGAGCGCATCCGCCCATGGCTTCATGGTCTCGATCGTGTCGTCGAACGAGAACCGTGCGGCGTCCGCGAACGGGGTCCCGCGAACGAGCTCCAGGCTCGGATGGTCACGCAGCCCGATGAGACCGGGCGGGAGGACGGAGAAGATGCTGCAGAGCTCGGGGAGGATGTCGGCGTCGAGTTGGATACCCGAGAGCAGGTAGTTCTCGACCCCGACGGTCTCGATGAGGTCGCGGATGATCCGCACATGCCGTGCGCCCCACATGGCGTTCAGATGGCCACCGCCGTACAGATGCATCGCGCCGCCCCGCGCGACGCGACTCACTGCCTCGAGCCCCATGAGGCTCGCGTCCATCGCGTCGAAGCTCGTGTAGAGCACGTGCTCCACGCCGAGCCAGCGCTCCAGAGCCAGCGTGTAGTCGGCATCGATGACCGACTCGAGGGCGACCATCGCCACGACCTCGAACCGCCCATCGGCCCGATGGAACGCGATCGTGTTCTTCAGTTGCAGGATGTCGCCGAAGTTGTTGTAGCCCTCGTAGCTGCCGTAGAGGTACACGCGAGGAGTGGAGGATTCGAGAAGGCGGCGGGTGGCCTCGCGGGCGTAGTAGTACACGGACGCTGCAGGCGCGCGGGTTCCCTCGGCCACCGGGGTCGGGTGCGGCATCCTGCGATGCTACAGGCTAGCCCCGCGCGAGGATCTCGCCGTGCGGCATGACCATCCAGCCGCTGTCGTCGTCCCGCCACCCGAGCCAGCCCTCGCGCACGAGGTCGAGGGCTGCTCGGTCGCCGATGCCGGTCGCGAGCACGCCCGAGGCGTACTCCGACTCGACGGCGCGGTCGGCCCACAGCCCGCCCCACCAGTCGCGCGTCGGCTGATCCGTCCAGCACCAGACGGATGCGCCCGCCTCGACCTCGGTGAAGCCCGCCTCCTGCGCCCACGACTTGAGGCGACGCCCCGCATCCGGGTTGCCGCCGTTGTGGCGCGAGAGGCGCACGTAGGTGTCGCGCCACGCGTCGAGGCCCTCCGAGTCGGGGAAGACGATCGAGCCGACGTAGTCGCAGTCGCGCGCCGCGACGATGCCATCGGGCGAGACGAGTCCGCGCCACGCTCGCAGTGCCTCGACGGGGCGGCCGAGGTGCTGCAGCACCTGGTGCGCGTGCACGACGTCGAACGAGCCGTCGTCGAAGCCGGGCGCGTAGGCGTCGGCCACGCGGAACTCGACGTTGTCGACACCCTGCGCCTCGGCGAGGCGGGAGGCCTCCGCCACGACTGCCTCCGAGGCGTCGATGCCGATGACCTTGCCCGGGTACACGAGGCGCGCGAGGTCGACCGTGATCGTGCCGGGGCCCGCGCCCACGTCGAGCACGTTCATGCCCTCGCGCAGGTGCGGCACGAGGTAGGCGGCGGAGTTCGCGGCGGTGCGCCACCGGTGGGAGCGCAGCACGCTCTCGTGGTGGCCGAGGGTGTAGCGCTCGGGCATGGGGAAAGCCTAGGCGGGGAAGCTGGACTGTTACCGCCGCCTCGGGCGACCGGCGCGACCGCGCGAGGCTCGGGAACCGCGCCCACCCAACCGCTAGCCTGAACGCATGAAGACGGCGAGCGTGTACCAGCGCGCGCTCGGCATCCTCGCCTTCTTCACCCTCGCGGCCGGCGAGTTCTGGCGCCACCTGCTCGGATGGTGGGGCTGGGGCGCGATCACGGGCATCCTGCTCGTGCTCGCCATCGTCGAGCTCGTGCGCGGACGCGTCGACGTGCGACGCCTGCCGATCACGCTCATCGCCTTCCTCGCCCTGTGCACCGCGTCGATCATCTGGTCGGCGTACCCCGGCGCATCCGTGCTCGGGGTGCTCGCGACGCTCGCGACGACCGTCGGCGCCGGGTTCCTCGCGAGCTGCTACCGCTGGGACGAGGTGCGCGGCATGCTGACCGCCGCGCTGCGCTGGGTGCTCGGTCTCTCGCTGCTCTTCGAGCTCTTCGTCTCGGTCGTCATCCGCGAGAAGCTCCTGCCCTTCTGGGTCGACTACAGCCACCTCGAGAAAATCCCCAACGCGTTCTACTGGTCGCGCAACCTGCTCTTCGAGGGCGGACGCATCCAGGGCATCGTCGGCAACTCCAACATCCTCGGGATGCTGTCGGTCCTCGCGCTCGTGCTCTTCGCCCTGCGCCTCGCGCTGCGCAAGGGCTCCCCGATCTGGGGCTGGGTGTGGATCGTCGTCGCGGTCGCGATGATCGCCCTCACGCGCTCCTCGACCGCGCTCGTCGCGCTCGGCGTCATGGTGCTCGTCGGGGCCTACGTCGTGCTCGTGCGGCGCACGAGCGGCCGGGCCCGGCTCGCGACCTACCTCGGCGGAGCGCTCGGCGCCGCCGCGCTCGTCACGATCGCGATCGTGTTCCGCGCCCCGCTGCTCGCGCTGCTCGGCAAGCGCAGCGACCTCACCTACCGGCTCGAGATCTGGGACAGCGTGTGGGCGCTCGCCTCCGAGCGTCCAGCCGCGGGATGGGGCTGGGTGAGCTACTGGGCGCCGTGGGTCGAGCCGTTCGACGACCTCGTCGTCATCCGCGGCGTCACCTACCTGCAGGCCCACAACGCGTGGCTCGACGTCTTCCTGCAGCTCGGCATCCTCGGGCTCATCGCGTTCGGCGCGCTCGTCGCGACGGCCGTCGCTCGCAGCTGGCTCCTCGCAATCGACGTGCGCGGGGAGCGCAGCGAAGGGCACGGGCTGCGCTGGCCGGCATCCGCTCTCCCCCTCGTGCTGCTCGCGGGCCTGCTGACCCAGAGCCTCGCCGAGAGCCGCCTCATCGTCGAGCTCGGGTGGGTGCTGCTCGTCATCATCCTCATCAAGACGGCGTGGCCCGACACCGTGCGCGACGACCGGCCCGACCCGACCCAGATCGTGGGGCGCGCGTCGCGATGACGTCCGACGGGCCCCGGCTGCTCGACCCCTGGCTGGGGTTCCTGCGCTCGCGCCCGCTCTCGGCGGCGCTCGTCACGACCGGCATCCTGCTCATCGCCACGAGCTACCTGTGGATCCGGCTCACCGGATGGGCGGGCTACCTCGGCGCGCTGTCGGTGCTCGTGCTCGTCATGGGGCTCGTGCTGATCGCCCGGCGCGACGAGATCGAAGGCATCGTCGTGCCGCCCATCTCGATGCTCGCCTACCTCGGCTGGGCCACGCTCTCGATCGTGTGGAGCTCGTACCAGTGGGTGACGGCGGGCGGACTCGCGTACCTCTATGCCGTGACCGCGGTCGCCCTCTTCATCGCCTTCACGCGCGACACCATCCAGATCGTGCGCTCGATGGGCGACGCTCTGCGCTGGGTGCTCGGCCTCTCGCTCGGCATCGAGCTCTTCGCGGGGCTCATCATCGACATCCCCATCCCCTACCTGAGCGTCGGGGCCCGCATCGCCGAGCTGGGGCCGATCTCCGGCATCCTGCAGACCCGCAACCAGCTCGGCGTCGTCGCGATCATCGCGGCCATCAGCTTCGCGACCGAGCTGCGCACGCGATCCGTGAACCGGCTCACGGGCATCCTGTCGCTCACGGCCGCGGGGCTCTGCATCGCGCTCACCCGCTCCCCCGTCATCCTCATCACGGCAGGGGTCGTGTTCGTCGCCGCGGCGGTGCTCTACGGAGTGCGCCGCGTGCGGCCCGAGCGTCGGCAGCGCTGGCAGTTCATCCTGCTCGGGGCGGCTGTCGTGCTGCTCGCCCTCGCGTGGTTCTTCCGCGCTCGCATCATCTCGATCACGAACGCCGGCGGGCAGCTCGACTACCGCCTGCGGGTGTGGAACAAGATGCTCGAGTTCCTCGGCGGCAGCTGGCTGCAGGGGTGGGGCTGGACGGGCCGCTGGCATCCCGACGTGGCGCCGTACTCGGCCATCACCACGTCATCCGACAAGCCGCCGGGCTCGGCGCTCAACGCGTTCTACGACGTGCTCTTCCAGGTCGGCGCCATCGGCCTCGTGATCTTCGTCGGGATGGTGGGGCTCGCGTTCGCGCGCTCGTGGCTGCTCGCGGGTCGCCGCCGCAGCATCATCTACGCGTGGCCGGCGCTCGTGCTCATCGCGCTCATCCTCGTGTCGCTCATGGAGAGCTCGATCCTCGTCGAGTTCGGCTGGCTCGTGTTCGTGATCTGCTGCGTGAAGGCCTCGCAGGAGCTCAGCTGGCGCACCGCGCTCTCGCGCGTGCCGCCGCCCGCCCCCGTTTCGGATACCGGGTCCTGAGCCCGGGAGTCAGGGGAGATCGCGCACGGCGCTCGCGAGGAACGGCGCGATCGAGCGGGCGAAGAAGCTCGACATGTGGTTCGCGTCCCCGTACGCGACGAACCCGCCGATGACCGAGTGGCACAGCTCCGCGTCGCAGAAGTGACCCGTCAGGTCGAGGGGCAGCACCCCCTCCTGACCCTCGGCCGCGGCGAGCAGCGGGTCGGTGGTGAGCGCCGTGGCCGCGTCGGCCGTGCACGGGTCGACCGTCGAGCGCGCCTTCGCGACGCACTCGGGGATGTCACCCACGCCCATCTGCGGAAGGTCGGCGAGCACGACCACCGTCTTGCCCGCCTCCGCGAGCGCCGCCCAGGTCTCGCGGTAGCCCGCCGCCTGCGCCTCGTGGGTGTCGGCCGGGGCTCCCCCGTCCACCGTGTACTCGCGGCTGATGCTCGAGGTGAACACGATCGAGATCTCCGGGTCGGCGACGATGCGCTGCAGCACGGCGTCGTTCCACGCCCGGCAGCTCTCGGCGCCCGCGGGATAGAACACGGCGCTGAGCCCGTCGGAGGCGTTGAAGGCGCACGACGATTTCGCGATCATGTCGACCCGCCACCCGCGCTCCGCGGCGACCGCGCCCAGAGCGCTCGACCAGTGACCGGCGTGGGAGTCGCCCACGAGCGCGACCCGCGTCGTCGCCCGGTCCTCCGGCGCGCCGAACGTGCACTCGAGGATCGCGTCGATGTCGCGGTCCTGCTGGCAGGTGTCGCCGTTCGGCACCACGTTGCGGGTGTTGACCGCGTTGACGAGCACCGAGTCGGGGAAGGTGAGAAGGTGCGGATCCGCGCAGTCCGCGTCGGCCGCCGTGGCCGCGGCGCCGAAGCACGCCGCGCCGCTGTCGAGCTCCTGCTCGAGCTGCGCGGTGACCGACTCGAACCGCTGCTGCACCGACAGCCACACGCCCCCGGCGGCGCCGACCACGAGGGCCATCGTCGCGACCGATGCGACGAGGGTACGGACGCCGCCCTGCAGCCACGGCGCCGCGCGGAAGGGGTCCTCGACGAAGCGCTTGGTCACGGCGGAGAGCACGAGCGCCACGACGAGGAGCGCGAGCTTGTAGACCGTTCCCGCCTGCGGGATGACCGCGAGGAGCAGGATGACGAGCGGCCAGTGCCAGAGATAGAGGGAGTACGAGATGTCGCCGACCCACTGCACCGGGCGAAGACTCACGAGACGATCGGGGGCGAAGCGGGTCCCCGAAGTGCCGGACCAGATGACGGCCGCGGTCGCGACGACGGGGAGCGCCGCGACCCACCCGGGGAAGGGCAGGGTGTCGCGATAGATCAGGACGCATCCGACGAGGACGACCCACGCGGCCCACGCGAGCACCGTGCGTGCGCGTGCCGACGGGACGACGGCTGCGGGCACCAGGGCGAGCAGGCCGCCGACGCCGAACTCCCACGCACGCGTCGGCGTGATGAAGTAGGCCGCGAGGGGGTCCGCGGCCGTCCACCAGATCGAGAACGCGAACGAGGCGGCGACCACGACACCGAGCACGATCGCCACGACCCTCTCGCGCCGGGCGGCGAGCCGGGCGGCGAGCACGATCGCGCCGATGATGATGAGCGGCCAGACGATGTAGAACTGCTCCTCGGCCGAGAGCGACCAGTAGTGAGTCACGGGCGAGGGCGAGGCCGCCGAGGCGAAGTAGTCGGTCGCGTCTGCGGCGAGCGCCCAGTTCTCGACGTAGAGCGCGGCGGCGCCGACGTGCCGCATGACGTTCTGCCAACTGCTCACGGGGAGCGCGACGGCCGTGATGACGAGGGAGGCGAGCAGCACGAGGAGGCTCGCGGGGAGCAGGCGCCGCGCGCGGCGAGCCCAGAATGCGCCGAGCCGGATGCGGCCGCTGCGCGTCGACTCTCGGATGAGGTGTCCTGTGATGAGGAAGCCCGAGATCACGAAGAAGATGTCGACGCCGATGAACCCGCCGTGCACGAGTCCCGGCCAGAAGTGGTTGCCGACGACCGCGAGCACCGCGAGGGCGCGCAAGGCCTGGATCTCGGGACGGACCTCGCGGCGCGACGGCGCGACGATGCCGGCTGTCGGGCGCGGCTCGGCACCCTTGAGGTCACGCCGGCTCACTCGAACACCTTCCTGTCGGCGTCACCGACGTTCCCGCTCAGCGGACCAGGACGGCCCCGACTCCCGCACGCCACTCGATGCGGCCGGATTGGAAGTACTGGACGAAGTCGCCCCCGCCCGTCGCGGTCTGCCAGCCACGGGGGTAGCCGATCTCGGATCCGACCGGCCCGCCGACCTTGAGATAGTAGTCGCCGATTCCGCCGCTCACGAAATATCCGCCGAGGCCCGACCAATAGATGCGGCCGCTCTGGAAGGCCTGCACCCAGCCGCCGTCGGACAGCTCGTACTGGGGACCGACGGGGAAGCCGAGGCCAGAGCCGCTGCGACCGCCGCGGGCCACGTAGAGCTGCCCGATGCCGCCGGGCACGAGATACGCCGGCTGGCCGTCCTGCATGTAGATCCGGCCGCCCGAGAACGACTGATAGAGCCCTCCCGGGGTGTCGCCGACCGGCGCCGTCGGGTACCCGACGGTGGAGGCCGGCCCGCCTGCGGCCTCGTAGGCCTCACCGAGCGGCCCCGTGACGATCTGCGACCCGGTGGATCCGCTCCAGTAGATCGAGCCGTTCTGGAACCTCTGCACCCAGCCGGCGCTCGTGGGCTGGTACTGGCCCGAGGTCGGGAAGCCGAGGCTCGATCCGGTCGCTCCCCAGCGCGCGTAGTCGAGGCCGATGCCGCCGGGCACGCCCCACGCACCCGTCTGCGAGGACCAGTACATCGTCCCGTTCTGGAACTTCTGCGAGACGCCGTTCGCGATGTTCGTCGCTCCAGCCGTGGGGTAGCGGAGCGGATCCGCGGTCGGCCCGCCGTTGCGGTCATACGCCTGCGCGATCTCTCCCGTCACGACGACCGCGCCCGTCCCCGGAGCCCAGTAGATGGCGCCGCTCTGGAACCTCTGCATCCAGCCGCCCGCGCTGTCGCCGAGCTGGAACTGCTGGCCGATCGGGTACCCGAGACCCGACCCGAGCGGACCACCGGCGGCCGTGTACTTCTCACCGATGCCGCCCGAGACACGCTGCGGCGCGAGACCGTCGGCGCCGTAGATGCGGCCGTTGACGTACGAGTCGTACCAGCCGTTGCCCGCGCCACCGATCGAGGTGCGCCCGCCGACCTTGGCGCCGAGGGATCCCTGCGGACCGCCGTTCGCGTAGTGGGACGCGCGCGTGGGGTCCGAGATCGTGGTCGTCGCGGTGCCGTTCTCCCAGCGGATCGTGCCGTACTCGAACTGCTGCGTCGTCACGGCGCCCGAGGTCACGGCGTCGGCCGTGGGGTAGCCGAGACCGCTGCCGAGGGGCCCGCCCGCGGCCTCATAGGCGATGCGGATGCCGCCCGTCACAATGCGGGAAGCGCCCGACCAGTACACGGCACCGTTCTCGAACGGCTGCATCCATCCCCAGGAGCTGATCTGTCGCTGCGCACCGGCGGGGTAACCGAGGCTCGCGACCGTCGGCCCGCCCCACGCCGCGTAGTCGATGCCGATGCCGCCGGGAACCTGCCAGGCGCCCGTCGACTCGGACCAGTACAGCCTGCCGTTCTGGAACTGCTGGATGGCTCCGCCTCGCGGCCCCGCGACCTGATCCGCGGTCGGGTAGCCGAGGCCGCTGCCGACGGGACCGCCCGCGAGCTCGTACGCGTCGCCGAGCTTGCCCGGGACGAGCCGCCCGCCGCCCGCGGAGCTGTAGTAAAGGCGTCCGATCTGGAACTCCTGGATGGTGCCGCCGCCCACGGAGTACTCGGGATCCACCGGGTAGCCAAGGCCGGAGCCGAGCGGGCCGCCCATGCGCTCATACGTGGTGCTGATCCCGCCGCGCACGGGTACGGACCCGAGCGCGGGGGTCCAGTAGATCCTGCCGTTCTCGAAGTCCTGAACCCAGCCGTACGCGGCGTCGTCGAAGAGCCGCTGCTCGGAGGTCGGATAACCGAGGCCGGTGCCGTGCGGTCCGCCGCGGTTCGTGTAGTAGATGCCGATGCCACCCGATGCCGTTCGGGCCCCGGTCTGAGACGACCAGTAGACCTGGCCGTTCTCGAAGTTCTGCATCCAGCTCCACCGGGCGCGGTCGACCAGGAACTGATTGCTCGTGGGCGCCCCGAGCGCCGCGTTCGTCGCGCCGCCCTTCGCGACCCAGTACTCGCCAATCGCACCTGAGACGCTGTAGCCCTCGATCGTGCCGAACCAGTCGCTCCACAGCCGCCAGAAGTTGCGGTTGCCGTAGGAGCTGCACCCGTCGCCCGTGCCGTAGAGGTTGCCGAGCGCCGCGGCGTTCGGCTGGTAGGGCGTGTAGATGTAGAGGCCCGCGGTGGCCTGGTTCTGGATGTAGACGCTGCCCGCACCGCACGCGGAGTTGGGGTGCCACTTGATGGTGTTCCAGCGGCCGGCCTGATAGTTCCAGGAGGTCGGAGTGGCCTGATAGATCTTGAACTGTCGCGCGGCCTGATAGACCTGGTTGAAGAAGCCGTAGAACTGGGCGTCGCAGGGCGCCGTGTCGGGGCACCCGTAACCGGTCGCCGAGCGGTAGCGACCCGTCGTGGGGACCGTCGTCGTGACGAGGCTCTGCTCCTTCTCGAGGAGCACCAGCAGCACGCGGGCCGAGATGCCACAGCTGCGTTGCACGCCCTCGATGATCTGCGCGGCCGTGTGCCACACCGCGCCGTAGCCCGAGCAGTACCGGTCCGGAGACTTGGCGACGGTCGTCACCGCGTAGTTCTTGAGGCAGAGCGAGCCGCCGCACGCGGCACCCTTCTGGTCGAGGAACGCCTGGATGGCGTCGACCGTCATGTCGGAGCCGTTGTAGAAGGCGGCGTCGCTGATGAGGTAGCCGGGGTTGAAGAGGGACGCATCAGCCGCCTCGGCCCGTTGGGTCTGCGGCGGGAACAGTCCTACGACGAGCGCGACGGCCAGCCCGCCGATCAACCACTTGCCGATCCTCTTCCCGGTGCGCACGTTACCTCCCCGTTCCGAGCCCCTTCTTCCAGGCTAACCTCGCCGGCCCGGATCATCGGGGAAGCTGCGGCGCGGGTCGGTAGGCTTGATCGCCATGCGATCCCCCGACGCGACGCCCTCGCGCCTGCCCGATGAAACCGCCCCGGCGACAAGCGCCCTGCTGCGGATCGGGGCCCTCACCACGGTCGCAGCAGCCGTCGTCGTCGTCGTGCTCATCCTGGATCTCGTCTCGCGCCCGATCGCCGACGACTACAGCTGGCTCGCCGCAGGCCGGGATCGAGGCGTCGGGGGCTTCACGATCTGGTTCCTCACCGACGTCACCGGCCGCTTCTCCAATGCGGCCCTCATGGGCGCGACCACGGGCATCCTGGGCGACCTCGCCGTTCCGGTCGTGCCGGCGGGCCTTCTCGTGCTGCTCGTCGCCGCGACCGCCTGGCTCGCGACGACGGTGCTGCGCGTGACTCTCGGGTGGGCGCGCCGTGAGGCGATCGCAGGCGGTGCGGCGCTCGCGCTCGTCGCGACCGCCGCACTCGTCATCGCGACGCCGAGCATCTACGACGCCTTCGTCTGGTACAACTCGGCGTGCATCTTCCTCGCGTCCCTGGCGGCGCTCGTCGCCGTCGGCGCGGGATGGCTCCGCCTCGAGACGTCGGAGCGTTCGCCGCTGCGCCCCGCGACCGGGGCACTCGCCCTCGCGGCGCTGCTCGCGGCGGGCTTCGCCGAGTCGACCGCCGCCGTCGCCGCCGCCATCGCGATCCTCGCGCTCACCGCCCGTCTGGTCGCGAAGCGCGGAGGGGCGCGTCTCATCCCCTCGGCAGCCGTCCTCGCGGGCACGCTCGTGGGCACGCTCATCGTGTTCTTCCTCCCGGGCACGTTCCGCCGCCTGCAGATCCAGGACGAGATCTTCGAGCCGCTCACTCTCGGCGGGTTCGTCAAGGGCACCCTGACGGGCGGGCTCATGCCGTGGTCGCTCGTGAGCACCTGGCGGGTCGTGGCCGTGCTGCTCGTGGCTGCCGCCGTATGGGCCGTCTGGCACGCACAGCTGCGTCGTCACGCCCGCCTCGTCGCGGCATCCGCCGCCTTCCTCGCGATCGTGCCCGCGTTCGCGAACGCGGCGCTCACGATGTACACCGTGCACAGCGTGCCCTATCGCTCCCAGCTCGTCGTGACGATGTTGACGGTCGTCGGCCTCGGCGTGGTCGTCGCGGTGGGCCTCAGCCTGCTCGGCGAGCGCGTCCGAGCGCGGGCCGGCACGGTCTCGTGGGCTGTGGCTGCTGTGACCGTGCTCGCCGTAGCCCTCCCGCTCACGAGCGTCGCGGAGGCGACCTTCGCACGCCACGGCCTCGAGACCTTCCGCGACGCCGACATCCTGCAGCAGGTCGACGGCGACGGGCCGGTCGAAGTCGTGCCCGCGCCTCTCCTGCTCGCGACGACGGAGGCGACCGAGTTCGGCTTCGCGGGGGCCGGGGGCACCTCGGGCTGGTACTTCGGGTCCATCGCCTCCTACTACGGCATCGACAGCGAGCGGATCGTCGTCGTCGAGGAGCAGCCCCCCGGCTACTGCGTCAACCGCGACTGGTCGCGATTCATCGACGGACGCGACCTCGCCGGCTACTATTCCGTCGCGTCGTGCACGGATCTGGCCCGATGACCCTTTTCCGCGAGGACACGATCCGGCGCGCCACGACGGTCTCGACGTGGGCAGCCGCGGTCTACCTCGCTGCCATCGCGATCTCCGCCGTCGTCATCGCCGTCGCCACGGCGGCGAACTTCTCCGGCTACGGCGTCGACGGCCCGTTCCAGCTCTACAACCCACTCCGCCGGATGGCCGAAGGAGAACTGCCGGGGCGCGACTTCCCGTTCTTCCACGGACCGGGCGTCGTCGCCATCCACTATCCCTTGTTCAGCATGCTGGGGGGCAACATCTTCGCGTCCGAGATCGCGCGGTGGCTCGTGTCGCCCGCACTGTTTCTGGGCAGCGGCTACCTCTTCTTCTGGTCTGCGCTGCGCGGGAAGCGGGCGGCCCTCATAGCGATCGCCGTCGCGACGGCGATCGTCCTGCCCTTCGACCGCATGGTCGACCCGAGCAACTCCCTCCTCGGCATCCGCACGACCTTCCCGCTCCTCGCGGCGGCCGCGTACTTCTGGACGCCGCGTCGCCACCGGATGCTCGGTCCGATCCGGATCGACTGGTCGCGCGTCCTGGTGATCGTCGCGCTCGGCGTCGCCGTGCCGATGGGGACCGAGCAGGGAGCGGCAGCGATCGGCGCCTACCTCCTCGTCTCCACCGTCCGCCAGGCGATCACCTCCCGTTCGGTCGTCCGCACGCTCGCGTCGACCGCGTTCGACACCTTCGCCCTCCTCGTCGCCGTGCTTCTCGCGACCGCCGCTTTCACGGGGGGCCACGCCATGGAGGCGCTCCGCTACGCCTTCATCGACGTCCCCGCCGACCAGGGGTGGGTGTTCGGAGCGCCGCCGAACACCAATCTCACGTGGGAGGCGCTCCGCATCGAACTCCTCGGCGGATGGACGTTCCGCCTATCCCCCGTGCCCGTCTATTGGCTGATGGCGCTCCTCGCGATCGCGAGCCTCGTCGTGCTGCGACGGCTGCGCGTGATCGGTCCGCGCATCCTGTGGCCGGCAGCCTTTCTCCTCGTATACGGGCTCGCGACGCTCGCGTCGGTCGTCGGCTACGTCAATCTGCGGGACCAGATGGCGCCCCTCGCGCGCGTCTCGGCCATGCTCCTCGTCCTGCTGGCCATGCTCACGATCATGCGCGCGGACCGCCTCGCCACACTCCCCTCGGGTCGAGTGATGCGGACGGGCATCGTGCGCGGCATCACCGGGGGCATCGTCGTCGTCATGGTCGTACTGATCGGGGCGTCATCGGCGCACCGCGCTCAGACGGTGCTCTCGGTGCCGGTGCGCAGCTCCTTCGCCGCCGCACCCGCATCGTTCGGCGCACCCGACGCCGACATCGTCGGCGAGGGGTGGCGCATGGCACTCGACGCGTTCGCCCCGCACATCGCTGACGACGAGATCGTCTGGTCGACCTACCAGGGGCTCTATCAGAGCGTGCGGGGGCAGCTGACTCCGGCCGCGGGCGGCGAGGACTACATCATCCACGCCGTCGGTGCAGAGCGCCGCGACGCCTACACCGCCTCTTTCGTCGAGGTCGACCCGCGGTACGTCATCACGCTCAACCCGAACTACTCCATCTACGAGGAATGGCTCTGGTCGCGCTTCCCGCAGTTCTACGAGCGGGTCTTCACGCACTACCGGATCGTCGCCGTGAACGGCACCAACTATCTGTGGGAGCGGCTCGACGAGGACGCGCGTGCTACGTCCTGGACCGCGCTCGACCTCACCGACGGCGTCGCCGAGCTGCCCGCCGCGGACGATGAGGTGCGGCTCTTCGAGGTCGAGGTGGAGTACGAGGCCGGCACGAGCATCGGCCCTCTCGACCGACTCCCCCGCTATCTCGTCGACATCGAGGATTCGGGGCTCGCCTATCCGGTCGCCGTGCCGCCCCAGCGCGCGAGCTGGACCTTCTTCGTCCCGTCCCTCCCCGGCCAGGGAGGACCTCAGCTGAGTGCGTCGACGATCGGCATCGTGCCGTCGGCGGAACTCGACATCACGGGTATCCGGTACCGCGAGGTCGACGTCGACAGCGACTCGCGCGAGCTCTTCGTGCACAACTTCTGCATCACGAGCGTGGAACAGCGTCCGGAAGCCTTCTGCGACGACTACCGCGACGCCCGCGAGGAGCGCTATGGGTCCCGTGACTGACGCCCGCGCCGGCCGCATCCTGCGCGGCACCGTCGTCGGCCTCGCGGTCGCGTACCTTGCGACGCTTCTCATCGCCTCGGTCGCGCGCGCGCTTGCGATGGCGACGGGCTTCGACGGCTTTGGCGTCGACGGCCCATTCCAGCTCTACAACCCCCTGCGTCGGCTTGCCGAGGGGGGCGTACCGGGCGTCGACGTGCCGTTCTTCCACGGAGTCGGGGTGCTCGCGCTCCACTTCCCGCTCTTCGCGCTGCTCGGCGAGAACATCTTCGCGTCGGAGATGTCGCGCTGGCTCGTCTCGCCGATCGTCTTCCTCGGCACGGGGCTCATCGCGATGCGGATCGTGCTCCGCCGTTGGCTCCCGGCGATCGTCGGCCTCGCCGTGTACACGATGATCGTGCTGCCGCTCGACCGCATGGTCGACCCGAGCAACTCGCTGCTCGGCATCCGCACGACGCTCCCCGTGCTCGCCGCGGCCCTGCTTGCGGCGACCCCCCGCCGCGGGTGGCGGCTCGGCTCCATCTCGATCGACCTGCCGGTCGTGGGCGCGATCATCGCTCTGGGATTCGCCGTGTCGTTCGGCACCGAGCAGGGAGCGGCGGCTTGCGGGGCGTTCCTCGTGATCCGCGCGATCATGCTGCTGCGAGCCCGTGCGCGCTGGCGCACGCTGCTCCAGCTTTTCGTCGAGGCGGTCGCCCTCGTCGTCGCGATCGTCGGGGCGTCGGCGCTGCTCACGGGGGGACACCCGCTCGAGGCGTTGCGCTACGCGCTCGTCGACATCCCCGGCGACCAGGGCTGGGTGTTCGGCGCGCCGCCCAACGTCAGCCTCACGTGGGACGCGCTCCTGTGGGAGCTGCGAGGCGGGCCGACCTTCCAGCTCACGGCCGTGCCCGTGTACTGGATGCTGGCCCTCGCGGCCCTCGTCGCCGTCGTCGTCGCCCGCCGCCTGCGCGCTCTCCGCTCGCGGGCCATGTGGGCGGCCTCGATGATGGGTCTCTACGGACTCGCGGTGCTCGCATCGATCACGGGCTACCTCAATCTCATCGACCAGATGAGCCCGCTCGCGCGGGTCGCCGGCTTCTGGCTCGGCGCGTCGCTCGTCGCGATCGGGTGGCGTCTGCCCGCCCTCGTCCGGGTCGGAGCCCCCCGGCGGTGGGCGACCGCCGGGATCGCCGGTGTCGCGGCCCTCGCGCTCGTCGCGAGCACGGTCGGCAGCGCGACGCGCGCGATGCGCGATGCGTCGGCCGTCGACACGACGCAGCTCGCGGGCGCGACCACCGCGAGCGACGACGAGCTCCTCGGCGAGCGCTGGCGGGAGCGGGCCGACGCCTTTCTGCCTCTGATCCCTGACGACGCGACCGTGTGGAGCGAATACAGCGGGCTCATCGACAGCATCCGTGGCGACCTCACGCCCGCCCCCGGTGGCGAGGACTACGCGATCCATGCGCTCGGCGAACGCAGGGGGCCCTATGAGGACGCCTTCCTCGAGGTGCGTCCGGACTTCGTCGTGACGTCGCGATCGGGGTACAACCTGTTCTCGGAGTGGCTGTGGTCGCGCTGGCCGCGGATGTACGGCGAGCTGTTCCGCTCCTACACGCCCGTCGCCGAGTCCGACGCCTACGTGCTCTGGGAGCGCGGCACCGCCGCGGAGACCCACGCCCTCGGGTCGGTGCTCTCGGACGGCGCCATCCGGCTGCCGAGGAACGACTCGGACGAGGTGGTCGTCTATCGCGTCACCGTGACCTACGACGCGCAGCTGACGCGGCTGCCCCTGGCGTCGCGCCTTCCTCGCTATCTGCTCGAACCCGCGGGAACCTCGCTCGTCTTCCCCATCTCGCTGCAGCCGGGGCTCGGCGAGACCTGGGCCTTCCTCGTGCCCGTGCTGCCAGGTGCCGAGGAGCCGAGCCTCGCCCCCCGCACGAGCGGCATCGTGCCGTCAGCGCGGCTCACCATCACGTCGGCGGTGGCGGAGCAGATCTCGATCCCGACGGAGACGCAGAGGTTCTTCGTCGACTCGCTGTGCGACAACATGCTGACGGACGTCGAGACGACGCCCGCGTGCCGCTGACGCGTCAGACGGTGTAGGAGTCGCGCTCGCGCACGGTGCGGGCGAAGGCCGTCCAGCTGTGCCGCTCGTCCACGAGCTCTCGTGCGGCGCGCCCGCGCGAACGCACTCCCTCCGGGTCGCCGACCATCGAGGCGATCTGGTCGACGTACGCGGCGGCGTCGTCGAATCGCTCGACGATGTAGCCGGTGGCGGGACCTACGAACTCCGCGACACCTCCCACGCGCGGCGCCAGGGCGGGCAGCTCGTAGGTCGCCGCCTCGAGAATCGTGTTGGGCAGGCCCTCCCACTGCGAGGTGAGCATGATCACGTCGTACCGGTCAGGCTCGAGCACCTCGAGACCCCCGTCGAAAGCGCCGCGATAGCGCACATGCGACGAGCGCGTGACCTCGCGGGCGGCCGAGTCGACCTCGATGCCCGCACTGCCGAAGACGTGGAACTCGACCGGCAGCCCCCGTTCCGAGGCGATGCGGGCGACGTCGAGCAGCACGTCGAGACGCTTCTGGCGGTCGAAGCGGGCGGCCCACAGCACACGCAGCGGTTCGTCGGCTGTGAAGGGCCGAACCTCGCGAGCGCGGGGCTCGAGCTCCGGAGGATCGACCGGCTGGTAGTGCACGGCGAACTCGCGCTCGGGGTAGTCGTAGGTCTCGCGCAGGAATCGCACGATGTCCGCGTTGTCGGTGAAAACTGCGTCGACGTGCTCCATGTACTGCCGAAGGCCCTTGAGCATGTAGTGCGTGAGGCGCCCCTCCTCGGTCTCGTCGATGCAGAAGACCGAGAGGAAGAGGCGACTGCGCTGGGCGAGTGCGGCGGAGTTCTTCGTGTAGACGCGGTAGCCGACGTTCGAGTTGACGAGGTGGATGATGCGCGGCGCGAGCTGCGTCATCGCCAGGCCGAGCACGCGGTCCTGCCGCTCGGGCTGCATCCCGTGGAACGCCTCCGGCACCTGGACGAAGCTCACCTCCGCGGGCAGGCGCGAGGCCCACTCCGACTCGCCGGGCTCGGTGCCGAGAACGACGATGCGGGCGTCGGTGTCGGCCTCGAGGATGGCGCGCACGTAGTTGAGGATGACCTTGTCGGCGCCTCCGCGGCGCAGCCACGGCACGACGAAGAGGTAGTCGGGGGTCGCACCCACGCTGTCGACGAGCTGCCAGTAGACGTCGGTGAACACCGATCGCTGGGGCGCGTAGTACTGCATGCGGGCGAGGGTGCGCTTCTCGGGGAACACGTGCGGCTCGATGCGGTGCATCGCGCGCCACTCCTCGCGCAGCTGGTCGGGGATATCGCCCCACGGCGCACCGCCGCGCGCGTTGTTGACGCGCCAGACGAGTTCTCGGAGCTCCTCCTGCACCATCGGGAACTGCGGGTGCCCGCCGACGACGCGGCGCACGGCGCGGAAGCCGGTCTTCGCGACCTGGACGACCGCTCGACGCCCGAGGCCCTTGACGCGTGCGCCGACGCCCGGGCGCGAGGCGGGCTCGGCGGAGCCGACGAGCGCGCCGCGGTTGCGCGCGTTGATGCCCTCGGGGATCGAGCGATCGGCGAAGTAGACGCTGTGAGGGAGCATCGCGGCTCCCGCGACGTGGCGGGCGAGGAGCGAGCCGACACGCTTGATGCGGTAGAAGAGCGAGGTGCCCGGCACGGGAAGGTGATCGATGCCCTTCGCGAGGGTCTCGGCGTTCCACTGCCAGTCCTCGGGACCGGTTCCCGTCTGCGCGTAGGTCGCGATGTAGGGCACGTCGACGAACGTCTGCCTGCGGGCGATGCACGTCGCGTCCCAGAGGTTGTCCTCGGCGAGCGCGAGCGCGTCGAACTGCGGGTCGCGGGAGGACACGATCTTCCACAGCACGTCGAGGGCGTCGAAGGACACGATGTACTCGGGGTGCGCGACGACGGGCTCCTCATGCGCCGCGACGAAGGCGACCGCGTTGCGGAACCAGTCGAGCGAGACCATGTTGTCGCCGTCGCACATCGCGACGAACTCGCCGCGCGCGAGGCGCACGCCGTCGTTGCGCGAGAGACCGAGGTCTCCGTTGTCCACGACCACGATGTCGTGCGGGATGTCGCCGAGCACGCGCGGCGCGGCGTCTCGGATGTACTCCTCGGTCGCCGGATCGGGACGGTCGAGCACGATGAGGACGTCGACGGCGAGCTCGCCCTCGGCCGCGCGGATGGCGCGCTCGATGCTGCGCAGCGTCGGGTAGGCGAGCCGCAGCTCGCGGTGGAGGTTGAGAACTGCGGTCAACGTCCGGTCCGGCGTCACCGAATCCGCCATCGGCTCACGATTCCTCTCAGCCACGTCGTGGCGTCGTCCAAGTCACGGAAGGCCTCGAGCTTGCGCTCCTGGTCGGATCGCGCTGCCTCGACGGCCGCGGGATCGGCGGACAGTTTCAGGACCGCCACCTCCGCGTCGCGCAGCAACCGCCGCGGTGCCCGCGGGACGAGCAGAGCGTCCGAGACGAGGGTGCGCTGGGCCCCCACATCCGCCGAGATGACCACGGCGCCCGCGGCATGACCCTCCATCGCGGTCAACGCTAGCCCCTCATTCTGGGAGGTCACGATGAGGCAGTCCGCCTCCGCGAAGGTGTGGTCTACCGGCACATCGGAACCCCGCAGCTCGATCACGTCCCCGAGGCCGTAGCGCGCGACGAGCGAGCGGATGCGGGGCTCGGCGGGGCCGGACCCGTGAAGCACCGCGCGCAGCCGCGGCATCCGCCCCGACCGCCGGAGCCGCCGCACGAGCTCGATGAAGAGCTCCGGCCGTTTCTGCTTCACGAGCCTGCCGACGAAGACGAGCGTCTGCGTGTCCGCGAACGGTCGACGCCGGTGTGCTTCGACCTCCCCCGCGACGCCGAGAAGCGTCGCGACGTGGATGCGATCTCGCGCCATGCCGGACAGCTCGGCGAGCTGCTCCGCGAGCGGCGGGGAGATCACGTGGTGGGCGGTGATCTGCGCGTCATGCTGGGCGGAGAGGAGCGGGAAGCCTCCGTCCTCCCACTCGACGAGGTGCAGCGAGTCGATGACGGGCACGTCGGGACGCAGGGCGGCGAGGCGCGGGAGCCAGCGGTAGACGGCACGGGCGTGGTGGATGAGCACGCCCCGTACGTCGAACGCGCCGAGCAGGGCGTCGAGGGCGCGATCCGCGTCGGCGGACGCGAGGTCGTCGAGCGGCAGGTGCAGGGCGCCGAGGGCGGCGGCCTGCGCAGCGAGCGGGTGCGCCGAGCGCTGATCCGTCACCAGGATGGGGACGAGCCCCGCCTCGGCGACGATGCGTGCGCTCGCGAGCGCCCAGCGCTCAGCACCCCCGACCTCGAGCCAGTACATGCCGACGATGACGGCCGGGCGACCGGCGCCGGGGGCGACGGGGTCGAGCCGCTCCGTGGCAACGCGCGCGCGGAAGGCCGGCGCGGCGGCACGCATCATGGCGCTGAGCCGCCGCTGGGCGATCTCGTCGGCGAGCACGGGGAAGCGGTCGTTGAGGGCCCTCCAGGAGCGTCGCAGCGCCGACGGCGCGGGCGGAACGGGCGGCTCCGGGAGCGCGAGCTCGACGCGGGCGGCCGGGCCGCCGCCCAGGGCGGACCGCGCGCGGACGCGGTCCCCGCCGAGCCCGAGCTCCAGTTCGGCGGCGGGGTGCAGCAGCGCCTCGCGCGAGAGGCGGCCGAGGGCGAGCATCCGCTCCCCGGGCTCGAGGCCGTCGAGCGTCGCCCGCGCGGGATCGTCGAGGGCGAGGAGCTCGGGCACCTCGATCATGCATCCCTCGCCGTGTCGGCGAAGATCCGCTCCCACGTCGCCCGCGAGGCGACACCGAAGCGGTCCGCGCGGAAGTCGGCGGCGAGAGCGTCCCAGCGTGAGCGGTAGGCGCGGTTGAGTCGGATGCTGCGCCGCACAGCCGCGCGGAACGCGCTGCGGTCGCGCGTGCGCACGACCCAGGCGCGCCCGTCGGCGGTGCGGGTCTGGATGACGTCCTGCGCCGCGATGTGCCACCAGCGCGCCGTGCCGTCCGTCACCCGCACGGGGCGTCCGCTCCCGGGCCGTGCGATCAGGTGGCGCAGCAGCTGCCCGCCGAATCGCGCGACGCGCCCGAACCGACCGGGCTCCGCACCCCCGATCGCGATTTCGCGCGCGGGCGCGAGCTCGTCCTCCGTCCGGACCCGCGTCTCCGGATGCTCGGACGCGAGCGCCCGGATGTCGCGCAGGCGCGTGCCGAGCTCGGCGACGAGCGCATCCGGTCCCGCGAGCACGGCCTCGAAGGCGAGGTGCCGAAGGGCGACGGCGTAGTAGTCCATCGAGAGCAGGTAGCGCAGGTCGATCGCCAGGTTGTGCAGCCACAGGCTGCCACCGCGACGACGACGCGCGTGCAGGAGCGCCGTCACGAGCCTGTTGCGAGCGTGGTAGAACGCCTGCCAGTCGGTCGTGTCGTCCTTGTTCGCCCATGCGACATGCCAGGCGGCCACGCCCGGCAGCGAGACGACGGATGCGCCGTCGGCCTGGGCGCGCAGGCCGAACTCGGCATCATCCCACTTGATGAAGAACGGCATCGAGTAGCCGATGCGCTCGACGAGGTCGACCGGGATGAGGCACATCCACCAGCCCGAGTAGTCGGGGCGGTACACGCGGTGCATCCAGGGCGTCTCGGCGAGGCCGCTCTCGGCGAGGTCGTGCCGCAGCGGCGTGAGCGATCGCCACACGAAGGAGCGCTGCTCGATGCCCTCGGCGAATGAGTGCACGACGGTCGGGTGTGCGATGTCGAGCATGTGGCCGCCGACGACCGTCGGCTCGCGGCAGTAGGAGGCGAAGGCGACCGCGCGCAGGATCGACTCGGGGTCGAGGCGGATGTCGTCGTCGAGCAGGATGACGAAGTCGCTGCGGCCGGCGACAAGCGTCTCGTGCATGCCGCGCGAGAAGCCGCCCGACCCGCCGAGGTTGGCCTGCTCGATGAGCTGCAGCATGTCGCCGAGTGCGGCGGCGACCTCGGGGAAGCCGTCGGCGGCTCGCACGTGGTCGGTGCCCTGGTCGACGACGTACACGGCGTCGACGACGCCGCGCAGAGCGGGCTCGTCGGCGAGAGCGCGGAGCACGTCGAGGCAGTAGGGCACGCGGTTGAGCGTGGTGATCGCCAGGCTCGCCGTCGCGTCATGGCGCGCGGGCACTGCCTCGGTCGACCATGCGATGCGGCTCGCGCGGACAGGCACGTCGCCCGCCTCGAGCTCGACCCAACACCATCCGCCGTCTGGGAAGCCGGTCAGATCGACGCGGTGCGTCCAGGCGCCCGCGGGCGCGTCGGACTCCACGATCGTGCGCGGCGCCCCCGTGCCGTCCGTCGCGACGACACGGACGCGGGCGGGCGCGCCGAGCTCGACGCCGAGGTCGACCGTCTCGACGACCGTCGCGGCGCGCCACTGCCCCGCCGGGAGCGCCGCGGAGTACCCGCTCAGCGCGAGCCGGGCACGGGGCGCGAGCTCGAGGGCGTCGCGCGACACGACGCGCACCCCTTCCGGAAGGTGCGGACGGTCGAAGACGAGGGCGAGGTCCGACTCCCGCTCGGGGAACCGGACCCGTGCGATCGCGGTCGGCGTCACGGGCGCGCGCCTCAGCCGGCGCTCGCGAGCAGCTGCGGGAGCTTGTTGTCGAACGCCGAGAGCGCCGAGCCGATCGCCATGTGCATGTCGAGATACTGGTATGTGCCGAGGCGCCCGCCGAACAGCACGTTCGGCTCCGCCGCCTGACGCTCGCGGTAGGCGAGGAGGCGCGCACGGTCCTGCGGGGTGTTCACCGGGTAGTACGGCTCGTCGCCGCGGTCCGCGAAGCGCGAGAACTCGCGCATGATGACCGTGGCGTCGCGCGTGTAGTCGCGCTCGGGATGGAAGTGACGGAACTCGTGGATGCGCGTGTACGGCACCGACTCGTCGCCGAAGTTCATCACGCTCGTGCCCTGGTAGTCCGGGATCGGCAGCACCTCTCGCTCGAAGTCGAGAGTGCGCCACTGGAGCTCGCCCTCCGCGTAGTCGAAGTAGCGGTCGACGGGACCCGTGTAGACGACAGGCAGACTGCCGACGGTCTTCGACTTCGAGAGCGCATGCCCTTCGTCGAAGAAGTCGGTGTCGAGCATGACCTGGATGCGCGGGTGATCGGCCATCCGCTCGAGCCAGGCGGTGTAGCCGTCGACCGGAAGCCCCTCGTGCGTGTCGCTGAAGTAGCGGTTGTCGTAGGTGTAGCGCACCGGCAGTCGGCTGATGATGTCGGCCGGGAGCTCGCGCGGGTCGGTCTGCCACTGCTTGGCGGTGTAGCCGCGGATGAACGCCTCGTAGAGCGGGCGCCCGATGAGGGAGATCGCCTTCTCCTCGAGGTTCGAGGCACCGCCCGTCGCGACCTCGGCGGCCTGCTCGGCGATGAGCGCGCGGGCCTCGTCGGGCGAGTACGACGCCTGGAAGAACTGGTTGATCGTGCCGAGGTTGATCGGCATCGGGTACACGACGCCGCCCACGTTCGTGTAGACGCGGTGCTGGTACGACGTGAAACGCGTGAAGCGGTTGACGTACTCCCACACACCCTCGTGGGAGGTGTGGAAGAGGTGCGCGCCGTAGCGGTGGATCTCGATACCCGTGTCGGGGTCGGCCTCGCTGTAGGCGTTGCCGCCGAGGTGCCCGCGGCGCTCGATGACGCCGACCCGCAGGCCGTGCTCCTCGGCGACACGCTCCGCGATCGTGAGGCCGAAGAAGCCCGATCCGACGACGAGGAGGTCGATGTCCATCACGCGCTTGTCATCCGTTTCCGCCCTCGGGCTGCGGGCCGCACTCCAGGATACGGCGTCACGCCCGATGCCGCCGCGCCACGAGGCGGCGGTAGGCGACACGGCGCACAGCGACCGGCACGAGCCGGTAGCCCCCGCGCACGACGACGTTGCGCACATACTGCCCGCTCGTCGTGAACCCCGACGCGCGGAAGGCGCGCTGCAGGGCGAGCTCGCTGCGAAGCAGCCCGATGCCGCCTCGGCGATGGTAGGCGCCCGAGCTCACCCGGTAGTGGACGAGCGGTTCGGGCACGTTCATGACGCGTGCACCGCGCGCGATCATGCGCGCGAAGAGCCAGTAGTCCTCCATGGTGCCCATCGGCAGGTAGCCGCCCGCCTCGAGCACAGCGGAGCGTCGGTACACGACGGTGGGGTGGTTGAAGGGCTGCTGGAACCGCGAGACGCGGACGATCTCCTCGGTGCCGAGCGGGGGCACGCGCCGCTCGAGGATGATCTCGCCCTCGCGCGGGTCCTGGACGAACTCGTACATCCCCGAGCCGACGAGGTCGAACCCCTCCGCGATGTGGGGCAGTTGCACGGCGAACCGGCTCGGCGCCGAGACGTCGTCGGCATCCATGCGCGCGACGACCTCGTGCGCGGCCTCTTCGAGACCGCGGGTGAGCGCGACGGAGAGCCCCGAGTTCTCCGGCAGGGTCACCACCCTGACCGGCACGGGCGAGTCGGCGACGAGCCGGGCGACGGCCATCGCGAGGCCCCCCGGCACAGGGCCGTCCTGCACGAGCACGACCTCGGAGGGCCGCAGCGTCTGATCGTGGACGGTGCTGCGGAACGCGCGCTCGAGGTGGGCGGGATCGTCGTTCCGATAGAACGGGAGGAGGAGCGAGAACGGAGGCAGGTCAGACACGGCCGCCTCGGCTCGCGAAGGCCGTGATCGCGTCGACGGCCGGCGGGAGGTCCGCCATCGAGGCCCCGTTCGGCCGTGGCGCACTGCGGGTGCCGTCACGCCAGCCGCGGGCGCGTGCCTCACGCAACACTCCCGGCTCGGCAGACCGGCGCACGGTGCGCATCCAGCGACGCACCGTCGAGCCACCGTAGACGAGCTTCTCCCATGCCGTCAGCCCGTCCGAGAAGCGGAAGAGCCAGAGCTTGTTGCGCACCTCGTAGTAGAAGCGGGGGCCCGGGTCGGCATCCGTCGAGCCGAGCACCTTCGTCTTGTGCACGACGACGCTGCCCGGGCAGTAGACACCCAGGCGACCGCGGATGAGGCGCGTCGAGTACTCGAAGTCGTCGTTCCAGATGAAGTAGTCGGCGATCGGCAGGCCACGCTCGCGCACGACGGCGGCGTCGACGAGTAGCGACACGAAGGAGGCGCTGCGCACGGGGACGAGGCCGAGCCCCTCGATCCGCGCGCGGGCCTTGCGCGAGGCGAACGGATCGCGTCGCGGCGTGTTCATCGGGTGGTCGGTGCCGTCGTGCCAGACGACGCGCGAGGCGTAGACGGATGCGGCGCTGCCGACCGCCTGCCGCGCGGCGAGGAGCTCGGCGAGGGCCGTCTCCGTCGGCACCGTGTCGTCGTCCATGATCCAGACGAGGTCGGCGCCGTGGGTGCCGATCGCGTCCGCGATCCCCACGGCGAAGCCGCCGGCGCCGCCCGTGTTCCGCTCGAGGCGGATGACGTTCGCACGTGGGCTCGCGGCGCGCGCGACATCCGAGGAGTCGTCGTCGGACGCGTTGTCGACCACGACGATGTCGTCGACGGGTCGCGTCTGAGCCTCGAGGGCCTCGAGGGCCTCTCGGAGGAGGTCGCGCCGATTCCAGGCGACGACGACAGCAGTGACACGGACCACAACGACTCCGGGTTCTTCCGGCACTCGAGACGAGGCCGCGACGGACGCACAAGCCCCGCTAGTCTACGAGGCGCCCATCCATGCCCGGTTACAGTGGAGGGTCAGCCAGACGAGACGAAGAGGCGGGGACCGTGCGGCACGTGAAGGCGATCCTCGGCATCCTACGGACGCGCGAGTTCTGGACCTTCTTCGGCGGCTCCGCCGCGGGCCTCGCCGTCGATCTGGTCGGCTTCCAACTGCTCGTGTGGGCGGGTCTGCCCCCCTGGCTCGCCAACGGCACGAGCTCGGTCGTATCGATCACCGTCGTGTACCTGCTCGTGACGCGCTACACCTTCGGCGTCGGAACGCGGCTCTCGACCTACGTGCTCTTCGTCGGCTGGTACCTGACGTCGATCGTCGTCTTCTCGAGCCTCATCCAGCTCGCGGTGTCGCTCACCGACTGGGTGCCGTTCGCGTGGAAGCTCGTGACGGTCCCGATCTCGTTCTCGCTCAACTACCTCTTCAGCCGGTTCCTGTTCCTGCCGAAGCAGAAGCACGACGCCGAGCTGCTCGAGGAGGAGACCCCCGACGACGGCCCGGAGGGTCAGCCGGCGTAGTAGCGCCTCGCGAGCTCGACGGCTGCTGCGGCGCGCGCCGGCCCTTCGCCCGCGTCGCCCGGGCGCATCTCGATCGACACCGCGCCCGTGTAGCCGATCGCCGCGAGCGCGGACGCCGCGGATGCGTGATCGACCTCCGTGTCCTCGAGCGCGCCGAGGTAGGGCGCGCTCGCGTGGAAATGCCGCAGAAGGCCGCCCGCCGCGCGCACCGACGCTCCGACATCGTCGCCGGCGAGCGTCATCCCGGCGGCGTCGAGGTGCAGGCCGAAGCCGGGGTGGTCGACGCGCGCGACGAGCTCGATCCCCTGCTGGGCGTTCACGACGTAGTTGCAGTCATACGCCGTCGGGTTCGGCTCGATGCAGAAGACCGTGCCGTGATCGACGGCGACGCGGCCGAGCCCACGGAAGAACTCCTCCGCGATCGCATGCGCCTCCTGGAGGTCCATTCCCTCAGGCACGCGACGGTTCTTCGGCGAGCCGAACACCATCCGCTCGGCGCCCAGCTGCCCGGCGAGCTCGATGAAGCCCTCGAGATATCGGGCCGTCTGCTCGCGCACCTGCGGGCTGCCGAAGACCTCCAGGTCGAGGCGCCCGAAGAGCATCGACTGGAAGGCGCTCACGCGGATGCCGTGGTCGGCCCAGAACCCGAGGTACTCCGCGCGTTCTGTCTCGCTCGTCGCGAGCGGGTCGGTGAAGGTCTTGGTGGGGGCGATCTCGACCTCGGTCACGTCGGCTGCCTGCAGGGCGGCGGCGACGTCGGCCTCCTCCTCGGCGGGCCACGCGATGTTGCTGATCGCGAGCCTCACCGGGCGCGCTCCGCTGCGACGAACTCGACGAGGTCGGCGAGCGTCTGCTCGCGCGAGAAGGTGTAGCCGTCGACCCCGCCGAACGCATCCGCGTGCACCGATCGCACGTCGTAGCTGCCGGGCTTCACGCCCTCGGGCTCATTGTCGAAGTCGATGCCGAAGGCGACGCGCGCGATCTCGTCCGTGCGCAGCGGCGGGCTCGAGAGGTTGACGAGGCGCAGCCCGGCGTCATGGGCGGTGCCGAGGTCGTGCCACAGGCGCGCGACGTTGTAGTACTGGAAGCTCCCCGCGCGGTGGATGCGGTCGACGTTGTTGTCGTGCAGGAGGTCGTAGATGACGTTCTTCTTGAGGCCCGGTCCGAAGAGCCCCGGCAGTCGCACGATGAGCGCCTCCGGGTGGTGCTCACGCACGAAGGATTCGAGCTGCAGGCGGTGCAGACCGTAGGGGTGCAGACCCTCGGTCGGGATGACCGTCGTCTCGTCGACACCGACCGGGTTCCCATAGACGTCGACCGTCGAGACGAGCACGAAGCGGTCGGCGCGCACACCGGCGACGAGCTCCTCGAGGTCGCGGATGTGGGCGAGGTCGGACTCCGGGTCCTGGTTGATGCGCCACTTCTCCGCACGTGCGGCGGCGAACACGACGAGTCCGAACTCGCGCCCGATCGCCTCGCGCGAATTCGCGGAGCCGTAGTGCTCGTCGAAGTCGCCAGCCGCGGCGAGGTTGCTCCCGACGAACCCCGATGCTCCGAACAGTGCTGACGTCATGCGCGTCGATCCTCCTTCAGCCGGTACTTCCCGGCGGCGGCGCGGAACAGCACGCCGAGCACGTGGATGTTGCCCTTGACGGGGCTGATCTTGGTGGGCGTCTTGCCCTTCGGGTAGGCGCGCGTCACCGGCGTCTCCGTCGTGCGGAAGCCCGGCCGGCGCGACGACTCGATCGCGAGGTGATAGTGCAGCTCGTAGGTCTGGAACACGTCGCGGAACACGCCGATCTGAGGCGACGCGAGCAGTCGCGCACTGTAGGCACGGAATCCGTTCGTCGTATCGGTGTGCCGACGGCCCGCCGCGAGGCTGATGAGCGGCGCATGCAGCACCTTGAGACCGATGAGCCTCGAGAGGGGGGTGTTGATGGCCTTGCCGCCGGGGATGAAGCGGGAGCCCTGGACGTGGTCGTAGCCCTCGTCGAGCAGGCGGAGGAAGTCCGGGATCGCCGCGACGTCGTCCTTGCCATTGCCGTCGACCACCACGACCCCGGCGTAGCCCTCGCGCAGCGCCCACGCGAAGGCCATCCGCATCTGCGCGCTGAGCTTGCCCGGTCCCGTCTTCGTGAGGAGTGCGCGTACGCCGTTCGCCCCGAGGTACTCGAGGTCGAGAGAGCCGTCGGTGCTGCCGCCGTCGGCGACGACGGTGTCGGCGTCGTAGCCGAGCTCGTTCATGCGGGCGAGCTGCTTCCGCACCTTCTCGCCCTCGTTGATGACGAAGACGACGACGCAGTAGCGGTGCGCCTTCGGGGCGAGCACGTCGATGCGCGACGCCGGCACCTGCCAGCCGGCGTCGTCGAGGTCAGTTGCTGACATTGCGGCGCTCGAGGTCGGCGATGAGCGTCTCGCTCTCGAGTTCCTCCATCACGAAGTAGCTGGGCTCGCGTCGCGTCTCGGTGAGGATCCGCCCGAGGTACTCGGCTTGCACCGCGATGATGACGGAGATCACGAAGAACATGAGGGAGAGCTGGAGCGACGTTGTCGTCCAGCCCTCCGCGACGCGGTCGGCGACGAGGCGCACGACGATGACGTACACGGCGTAGAGCAGGTTGAAGAGGCCCCCGAGCACGCCCACGATGGTGACGACGCGCAGCGGGTGGGTCGAGTAGCTCGACACCATCTCGATGGCCTCCATGTAGCCCGCCTTGAAGGTGCGGCGTCGCGAGGGCCCCTCGATCGGCGTGTACGAGTACTCGGTGAGGCGGAAGCCGATGAAGCGGATGAGATGACGCAGGTAGCGGTGGCTGCGCTGCGACGCCGTGAGCGAGTTGACCGCGCGGCGTGTGAGCCCCGTGAGGTAGGTCGCCTGCAGCGGGATGTCGACCCCGAGGTAGCGGCGGTTGTACCAGTAAAAGAGACGCCGCCCCATCCGACCGATGAAGTTGCTGTCGATCGGCAGGGTGCTGACGCCCTGGATGATGTCGTTGCCCTCCCGGCCGAGCTTCACGATCTCGGGGATCGTCTCGACCGGGTCGTGGGCGGGCGACATGACGACGACGTAGTCGCCGACCGCCGACTCGATGCCGGCGAAGATCGCCGTGTCGATCGTCGTGGGCCGCGAGAGGCGGAGGATGCGGATGCAGGGCACGGTCGCGAGCAGCTCGCGCAGCTGCACGAGCTCGCCCGGCTCGGCGCCGTTGTCGACGAGGATCACCTCGTAGTTGGCGTAGCGCGTGCTGAGCTCGGCGTGAACGCGGCGCACGAAGTCGCCCCCGCCGCGCAGGGTGGGGTCGAGCACCGCGACTACCGAGACGAAGACGTCGGAGAGCACCGGAGTCGACGTGGCAGGTGAATCAGCCATACAGAATGGTCAGCTCCTGAAGTACGTCATAGATGTTGTCTAGTTTGCCACCCATGATGCAGGTGTAGTTGCGGAGGCCGTGATCCGGCCGGAAGAGGATGGGGCGGGAGTCGTCGGACGCGCTCTTGGGCAGCACCGTCTTGACCTCCCAGATCGAGTCCTTCTGCTCCATGCCGACGAAGCCCGGGAGGAACCGCAGAAGGTCGGCCCGCATCGCCTGGTAGCGCGACACGGCGGGCAGCGAGGCGAGCACCTCGTGAGGGTCGAGCTCGCGCGGCAGCTCGTCGTCGCGCCAACGGTGGTGCGGTGTGTAGCGCACGTGGCTCAGGGTGTGCAGTCCGCGGCTAGGGAACGGCATGACGGAGAAGAACGGGCCGTCCATCACGGTGACCGCGGTCTTGCGCAACTCGTCCGGCAGCTCGACGAGGGCCATCTCGGTGATCTCGTGCTGGAGCGGCACCGTGGGGATGCCGGAGCGTCGGTGAAGGGGGTTGAGCTCCGAGTAGGTGGCGCTCACGACGGCGTGAGCACGTCGGGTTCCGCTCTGAGCGTGCACATCGATGTCGGTCTCACCCGCCTGCTCGATCGACTCCACCCGGTCGCCGTAGCGCACCTCGATGCCACCCGCGACCTCGATCCGGTCGAGCAGGACGCGACGCAGCACGCGCGAGTCGAAGGCCGGCTCGGTGACATGGTAGACCGCCTCGACCGCGAGGGGGTTGAAGAGCTCGGCGACCTCGGACTCGGCCGGCTCGAGGAAGGCGCCGACGCGCGCACAGAACAGCTCGAACTGCCGGGCGTTGACCTTCGAGAGGGTGCGGGCGATCGCGTAGTAGTGCTCGAAGTCGTCGACGACGGCATCGCCGAACTCGCGCACGAACACCGGGAAGTTCACCTGCGAGCGGTACGCCGTCAGGATGCTCCGCGGGTAGTGATATCCCCCGTGGACGCGCGCCTGGTTGACGTAGCTCGCGCGATCCATCGCGGCGTCCTCTTTCTCGAAGACGACGACGGAGTTGAAGCCGAGGCTCTCGCGCAGGTGGAGTGCGATGCGCAGTCCGTAGAAGCCGGCGCCGATCACGACTGCGTCGGTCGGCCGCTGCATCCGTTCAGACTAACAGCCGAGCCCTCGCCGGATAGGGTCGAGGTCGTGCTGCTCGACTGGTCCGCGGTGGCCCCGCCGTTCGTCGTCGCACTCGTGTGCGTCCTGCTGCCCGGGGGGCTCGTGGCGACGCTGTTGCGCGTGCGCGGGACGGCCGCGATCGCCATCGCGGGGCCGATCTCGGTCGCGATCATCGGGGTGACCGGCGTCCTCGCCGACCTCGTGGGCGCGCCGTTCGGCGCCGGCGCTGTCGCGGTCTGCACCGCCCTCGCCGCCGCGGCCGCGTTCGTGCTGCGCCGCTTCACGCCGCTTGTGCGGCGGGCGACCGACCGCTGGGCCCGTCCGTCCCTCGCGCTCGTCGGCGGCCTCGTCGTGGGCTCCGGCGTCATCGGGCTCACGGCTCTGGCGTGGCTGCCGTCCCTGCCGATCGATCAGAGCTACGACGGCGTCTTCCACGCGAACGCGATCGCGTCGATCCTCGACGGCGGCTCCGCCTCCTCGTTCCGCCTCTACGCGATCACGCACCCGAGCGACGGCGTCGAGTTCTATCCGGCCGGGTGGCATTCGCTCGCGGCTCTCTCCGCCCAGCTCACGGGGGCACCGGTGCCGTTCGCGTCGATCGCGACGTGGTGGGCCGTCGCCTCCGCGGTATGGCTGCCGGGGATCGCCTGGCTGAGCGAGCTGCTCGTACGCGGCCCTCGGATGCTCGTGCTGCCTGCTGCCGCCGTGGCGGGATCCGCCTTCACGATATTCCCCGCGCTCCTGCTCGACTGGGGTGTCATCTATCCCACCTTTCTCGCCTACTCGCTCCTGCCAGCGGGGGTCGCGCTGACGGTCGCCGCCTTCGGCGCCACCCGCAGCGAGGCGGCACCGCGGATCCCGCTCGCGTGGGCCGCCCTCATCGTGTGGTTCGCCGGCGCGTGCTTCGCGCATCCGCGCTCGCTGCCCACGGGCCTCGTCGTGCTCGCGCCGTTCCTGGTCTGGCGCGTCGCGCGCTGGGTCGCGCCGCGCCTGCGCGACCCAGCCAGGCGCCGACGGTGGCTCACGTGGCTCGCCGCGGGGGCGACCGCGCTCGTGCTCGCGGGCGTCGGCGCGGTGGTCTTCGCCTTCCGCTACTTCGACGTGGCGAACCGCCCGATCTCGGACCGTCTCAACGGAGGCCCCGCCCTCGCGACGATGACCCCCGGCGAGGCCGTCTGGTCGGTGCTCGCGCAGTCGACCCCCACCTCGACATGGGCACTCCCCGCCTCCCTCGTCCTCGCCGCGCTCGTGCTGAGCGGTGTCGTGCTCGCGATCGTCCGCCCCTCGCTGCGGTGGGTCGCCGTCGCCTACGCGCTCGTCGCGCTGCTGTTCTGCCTCGCCGCATCCTCCGATTCGGACATCGCCAAGCTGGCCACGGCGCTCTGGTACAAGGACAAGTTCCGCCTGATCACCGCGCTCCCGTTGCTCGGTGTCCCTCTCGTCGCACTCGCTCTCGTCGGCCTGCGCGGCCTCATCGTGCGCCTCACGCGTCGCCGGCTCCCCCGCATCGCCCGCAACGTGCTCGCAGCGCTCGTGGCGGGCGCGCTCCTCGTGCTCACGGTCGAGTCGCCCGCGCTCGCCGCGATGCGCGGGACGCTCGCGGCGTCGTTCGACGTCGGCGACGAGAAGGATGGGCGCCTCATCGACCGCGACGACGTCGCGCTCCTCACGCGTCTCCCCGACCTCGTGCCCGAAGGGGAGCTCGTCGTCGGCAACCCGTGGAACGGATCCGTGCTCACCTGGTCGGTCGGCCGGCGCGAGGCGCTCTTCCCCCACCTCGTCGGCATGTGGGACCCTGACCGTCTGCTCGTCGCCGCCGGGCTGTCGCAGGCGGCCGAGAACCCGATCGTGTGCGACGCCCTCGAGCGCCTCGGCGTCGGCTACGCGTACTACTCCGAGGGCCTCCTGTGGGACGGGGATCCGCAGGCGCAGGCGTTCCCGGGCGTCGACGCGGCGCACGGCGACCCGCGCGTCATGGAGCTCGTGGCCCGCGAAGGGGATGCCGAGCTGTACCGCATCACCGCCTGCGGATGACGCCCGGGCACGACGGGTAGAATCGCTCGAGCCCGCGCGGCCCGCGGCCGCGTCCGGCCGCCCGATCCCCGAATGAGGTCCCGTGACAACTGATGCGTCGGTCGGCGGTTTCGTGCGCCCTGGCGATAGCGCCGGGCTCATCGACGTCTTCCGTCGCCGCTATCTGCTGAGCCTTCTCATCCGCAAGGAGGTGCAGGTCCGCTACCGCGGATCGGTGCTCGGCTGGCTGTGGTCGTACGTGAAGCCCACCGCGCAGTTCATCGTCTTCTTCCTCGCGCTCGGCGTCTTCCTCCGCCTCAACGCGAGCATGGACGTCTACCCGATCTACCTCTTCAGCGGCCTGATCGCCGTGAACTTCTTCACGGAGGCGTTCTCGAACGGCACGAAGTCGATCGTCGACAACGGCCCGCTGATCAAGAAGATCTACCTGCCACGCGAGATGTTCCCCGTCGCGTCGACGATCGTGGCGTTCATCAACTTCCTCCCGCAGCTGCTCGTGACCGTCGTCGTCGCACTCTTCGTCGGGTGGCACCCCGAGCCGCTCCAGCTCCTCGGCGTGCTCATCGGCATCCTCATCATCGCCGTGCTCGCGACCGGCCTCGGGATGCTGTTCGGCGCCATCAACGTGTCGTTCCGCGACTCGCAGAACTTCGTCGAGCTCATCGCGCTCGTCGTGACGTGGGCATCACCCGTGCTCTACCCGTGGACCACCGTGCGCGACGCGTTCCCCGACTGGCTCGTGCAGGTCTACCTCATGAACCCCGTCACGGTCGCGGTCGAGCTCTTCCATGCGGGCCTGTGGTTCCCGACCACGCCCGGCACCTTCGAGCTGCCGCCTGACCTCTACCTGCGCGCCGGAGTCGGCGTGCTCATCGCGGTCGCGGTGCTGCTCCTCGGCCAGCTCGTCTTCCGTCGTTTGGAGGGTCGTTTTGCCCAAGACCTCTGACGCGGAGGCGCGCATCATCGTCAAGGACGTCAGCAAGCGCTTCGTCCTGCGCCACACGCACTCCTTCAAGGAGACCTTCGTCGCACTCGTGCGCCGGAAGAGGCTCGCGACGACCTTCGACGCACTGCACGACGTCTCGGTGACCATCCGCGAGGGCGAGTCCGTCGCTCTGTTCGGGTTCAACGGCTCCGGCAAGTCGACGCTGCTCAAGCTCATCTCAGGGGTCCTTCGACCGGACGGCGGCGAGCTGCTCACGCGCGGTCGAGTCGCGGGTCTCATCGAGGTCGGTGCAGGCTTCCACCCTGACCTGAGCGGTCGCGAGAACATCTACCTCAACGCGGCCATCCTCGGCATGTCCAAGAAGGAGATCGACGAGCGCTACGACGAGATCGTCGAGTTCAGCGAGATCGCGGACTTCATCGACACCGAGGTCAAGCACTACTCCTCGGGCATGTTCGTGCGCCTCGCCTTCGCGGTCGCGATCCACACGACCGTCGACATCCTGCTGGTCGACGAGATCCTCGCGGTCGGCGACGAGCCGTTCCAGCGCAAGTGTCTCGACAAGATCCGCGAGCTGCAGAGCCAGGGCAAGACGATGGTCGTCGTGAGCCACGCGCTCGACACGGTCGCCGACCTGTGCCCACGCGGTGTGCTGCTCCGGAAGGGCCGCGTGGTCTTCGACGGCCCCTCGCACGAGGCGGTCGCGATGCTGAGGGCGAAGTAGGCGGAGCGGTGGCGATCTCACTCCGGTACGTGCTGGACGAGATCCTCGACGCAGCGCTCCCCGCGACGGGGAGCGCTGCGGAGCAGCTGGCCCGCGCCCTCATCCGCACAGCCCCCGAGGGGGCGGAGGTCATCGGACTCGTGTCGGCGTCGCCCGAACCCGAGTACGCGGAGCTCGCCGAACGTCTGCCCGGTCTCGCGGGGCTCGAGAAATCGGCGCTCGCCCGCCGCGAACTCGCGTCAGCCTGGCGCCGTGGACTCGTCTCGGCGCCGAGGGGGATGCTGCACTCGCCGAGCCTGCTGGCCCCGCTCGGCCGACACGACCGCGTCAACGACCCCGGTACGCAGGTGGCGGTGACGCTGCACGACGCACTTCTCTGGACCGATCCCGAGACGGTCATGGGCCGCTCGCTCGCGTGGCAGCGCGCGATGATTCGGCGCGCGGAGCGCTACGCCGACGCCCTTGTCGTGCCCAGCCACGCCGTCGCTGCGGCCGTCGCCGAGCACGCCGACTTCGGCGACCGCGTCCGCGTCATCCCGCTCGCGCCGGCCGAGGGGCTCACGATCCCCCACGACGCTCTCGCGCGCTTGCGCGAGCTCGGGCTGCCGAACAGCTACGTGCTGTCTTTCGCCACACCCAACCCTCGCCACCGCCTCGGCGATCTGCTCGAGGCCTTGCTCCCGCTCGACGTGCCGCTCGTGCTCGCGGGCGACTCGGACGAGACGACGATCGAGGCGCTTCGCGAGACTGCAGGCTTTCCGGCCCACCGGCTCGTGCGCCTCGGCCGTCTCGGGGCGCACGACCGCGCAGCCGTACAGGCCGGAGCCGCGGTGTTCGTCCAGCCGAGCCGCGAGGAGGGCTTCGGCCTCGGAATCCTCGAGTCGTTCGCGCTCGGCGCGCCCGTCGTCTGCTCGGACGCGCCCGCGTTCGTTGAGCTCGTCGACGACGCCGCGGAGGTCGTATCGGGTGACGGCTTCGCCGAGGGACTGCGCAGCGCGATCGCGCGCGTGCTCGACGACGAGGGGCACGCCGAGCGCCTCAGTGTCGCGGGCCGCGACCGCGCGCGTGCCTTCAGCTGGCGCGACTCCGCCGAGAAGGTCTGGCAGCTGCACGCTGACCTCTGACGAGGGGACTTCCCCCCAGGCTTGGCGACTGCTACTTTTCGGCTGATCGCCGTCGGGCGATGACCGCCGACAGCACATCCCGATCGAACAGGCGCTGATGACCACCACCCGTCCCCGCTTCGCGGCATGGTCCCTCGTCGCAGCGATCGCCGTCGCCTCGACCCTCCTCAGCGCCACGCCGGCCGCTGCCGAGCCTGCCTCTATCACGGGGCACGTCGACCTCGGAACCCCCGGCGTCTCTGCGGGGGAGGGTGAGGTGCGCGTCCAGGCATCGCTCTCCCGGTCGATGATCAACCCTCTCACGACGTTCACCGACGCCTCCGGGCACTACGCCGTGCCGGGGGCGACGACCACCAACCGCTACTACGTGATGTTCGAGTACCTCGGGGATCAGCCCCTCGCGAGCACGACCCAGGTGTACGGCACGCGCGGTGGCGAGGTGCTCGATCACGTCATCCCGCCGGGCTACATCGTGTCGGGCCACGTCGGATTGCACGAGGCGGGGACACCCGCCGCCGGCGTGACGGTCGAGCTGCGCCCGAACGACGGCAGCGTGGGTTTCGCGACCCACCGCACGACCACCGGCTCGGACGGGAGCTACGCCTTCCCGCGCGTCGAGGCCGTCGACATGATCCTCGCGTTCTCGTTCGTGCCCGGCCAGCTGCAGCCGCCCATCGACTGGTACTTCGATACGGACGGGATCGGCTCGTCTCGCCCGGGTCCCGGCCGTATCATCCATCCGACCGCCGACCGCACCGACTACGACGTCGTACTGCGCGGTGGCGCCGGTATCACCGGCATCATCACGGACTCGAGCGGCGAGCCCATCGCGAACATGCCCGCCAACGCGGCGTGCATCCTGCCCGACTACTCCGCAGGACCGCGCTACACCGCGCACTCCGACGAGGACGGGCGCTACATCTTCCGCGGGATCCCGAAGGTCTGCCGGATGTCCGTCGCCGTGGGCGGATACGGCGGGCCGAACGGACGGTGGCCCTCCTACGTCGACATGTCCGGAAACGTCATCGTGGAGGGCGTCGACATCGTCGTCTACGAGCAGACGTCGTTCACGGTCGCCTTCGACGGGCCCGGCTCCGCCGCCTCCTACGACGACGTCTACGGTCAGCTCCAGGTCGCGTACTCGGCGTGGGACGAGGACGCGGAGGAGTGGTCCGAGTGGTCGACCATCCACCGCGCGGGGGCTGGCTTGTGGAACATGCCGGACCTTCGACCCGGCTACTACTACATCGACATCTACCGCTTCCAGAACCCGTACTTCCCCGGCGTCGAGGCGCTCGTCTACCTCGAGGAAGGCGACACCCCGCGCTACGAGGTCTGGATGCCGAACCCCATGTCGGTGCAACTGCTGACCTTCGCGGACGTCGACCCGTCGAACGGGTTCTACGAGGAGATCGAGTGGCTCTATCGCGCGGGAATCACGCGCGGCACCGTGGGCACGGACGGTGTGCGCCGATTCGACCCCGCGCAGAACGTGTCGCGCGGCGCGATGGCGGCCTTCCTCTACCGCGCCGCCGGCGAGCCCGCATTCACGCCCCCTGCAACGCCGAGCTTCATCGATGTGCCGAAGAGCTATCAGTTCTACAAGGAGATCGAGTGGATGAAGGCCCAGGGCATCGCGATGGGCACCCGGGCCGGAGCCGTGACCTACTACAAGCCGTACGACGACGTCATCCGTCGCGATATGGCGGCCTTCATCTACCGTGCCCAGGGCTCGCCAGCATTCGACGCCCCCACGACGCCGCCTTTCACCGACATCCCTGTGTGGTCCACCTACGCGAGGGAGATCGCGTGGATGAAGGCGGAGGGGATCACGCGCGGTAACGCCGACGGCAGCTTCGCGGCCGAGGCACCTGTCTACCGGGCCGCCATGGCGGCGTTCCTCTATCGCATCTACGGCGACTGAGGTCGACCCGGCTCCCGCTCAGCCCGCAGGCGTCTCCGTCGGCTTCGGCCCGACGAGCTCCTGCACCTTCGCGCGGATGAACGCGTAGTCCGGGTTCTCGGGGTCGACATCCGGCGGCGTGAGGTCGTACGAGACGACCTCCTGCTCCTTCGCCTTCTCGCCGAGCTGCACGAAGTACGACAGCATCTGCTTCGGGATGTCGGTCTTCACGACCTGCTTGCCGGCCTCCGCGATCCCCACGAAGTTGGAGAGCACGTTGCCGGGCGTGAACTGGTCGAGGATCGCCTCCTGCACCTGGCGCTGGCGCTGCATGCGCGTGTAGTCGCTCGTGCCGTAGCGCGTGCGGGCGTAGGTGAGGGCCCAGCCGCCGTCCATGTGGTAGTCGCCGGGCTCGAAGTAGCCGGCGGGCGGCAGGGAGTTGCCGTGCTCGTCCTCGTTCGCGCCGTACGGCACGCGCTCGGTGACGGTGATGTCGATGCCGCCCATCGCGTCGATGAGGTCGGCGAAGCCCTGCATGTCGATGATGACGAAGAAGGGGATCTCGAGGCCCGTCACGCCTTCGACGGCGTCGCGCATCGCCTCGATGCCGGGGCTCGAGCCGTTCGCCTCGGCGTCCGGGTAGAGGTAGGCCCAGTCGAGCTCGCCGTACGTGTAGAGGTAGTCGATAATGCAGCCGCTGCCGCAGTCGTAGCCGTTCGGCAGCACCTCCCACATGGGCGAGCCCTCCGAGAACGGCACGTTCTCGAGGTTGCGCGGGATGCCGATGAGCGTCACCTGGCCGGTCTCGGCGTCGACGCTCGCGACCGAGATGCTGTCGGGCCGCATCCCCTGGCGGTCGGGTCCGGCATCCCCGCCGAGCAGCAGGATGTTGTAGCGGCCGTCGACGGGCTCGACGGTGGGACGCTCAGCGAAGATCGCGTCGAGCAGGCCGATGCCCGAGGTCGAGACGACGGCGCCGTACGCGGCCGTGCCCGAGACGGCGGCGAGCGCGACGACCGAGAGGCCGGCGACGAACGCGCGCGCCGCGGGGGCGACGCGCACGAGCACGACGAGCCGCAGGGTGTCGAGCGTCAGCACGACCCACAGCACGGCGTAGAACACGAGCGCGGCCGCCCCGCCCGCGAGCACCCACGTGTTGGTCGCGATCGTGAGCAGCAGGCCGCGCGCGAAGAGCAGCAGCGCGAGGGCGACGAGCGCGATCGCCCAGAGCACGAGCGTCGCGCCGAGGCCGAAGCGGCCGAGGCGGCGGTTGCCCGCGAGCACCTGCGCCGAGCCGGGCACGAGCAGGTTGAGCCCGACGAGCCACCAGGCGCGCTTCGTCATGAAGTCGGTGTCGGTGCGATCCGGGTCGCGCAGCACGCTCGCCATGCTCAGAGCTTCTGCTGCAGCGCCGCGTTCTTCTCCTCGACGAGCACCTCGAGCGAGGCGGCGAAGTCGGCGAGACGGGCGGTGAGCTCGGGGTCGCCGGAGGCGAGGATGCGCGCCGCGAGGATGCCGGCGTTGCGGGCTCCGCCGATCGACACGGTCGCGACGGGGATGCCCGCGGGCATCTGCACGATCGAGAGCAGCGAGTCGAGGCCGTCGAGCTTCGCGAGCGGCACGGGCACGCCGACGACGGGGAGGGTCGTGACGGATGCGAGCATGCCCGGCAGGTGGGCCGCTCCCCCGGCGCCCGCGATGATGACGCGCAGGCCGCGGTCGGCTGCCTCGCCTCCGTAGCTCATGAGCTTGCGCGGGGTGCGGTGAGCCGAGACGACCTCGACCTCGTAGGGGATGCCGAACTCCGCGAGCACGGTGGCCGCGTCCTGCATGACCGACCAGTCGGAGTCGGAACCCATGACGACGCCGACGAGGGGCTTCAGCTCAGGCACCCCTCGATGCTACGGGTCAGTCCTGGAAGAAGGCCGCCGCGGCACGCGCTCGGGCGACGACGTCGTCGAGCTCGGCGCCCGTCGCCGTCACGTGCCCGACCTTGCGACCGGGCCGCGACTCCTTGCCGTAGGAGTGCAGCTTGACCTCGGGCCGGTCGGCCATGGCGCGCGCGTAGCGGTCCGGCATCCGCTCGCCCGAGGGGCCGCCGAGGATGTTGACCATGACGCTCACGGGCGCGAGCGGCTCGGTGTCGCCGAGGGGCAGGTCGAGCACGGCGCGCAGGTGCTGCTCGAACTGGCTCGTGACGGCGCCGTCGATCGTCCAGTGGCCCGTGTTGTGCGGGCGCATGGCGAGCTCGTTGACGAGCAGGCGCCCGTCCTCGGCCTCGAAGAGCTCGACGGCGAGTACGCCCGTGACGTCGAGCTCGGATGCGATGCGCTCGGCGAGCGCGCGCGCCTCCTCCGGCAGGCCCCCGGCCCGCGGCGCGGGCGCGAACACCTCGGCGCACACGCCGTCGCGCTGCACGGTCTCGACGAGCGGCCACGCGCGCACCTCGCCCGAGGGGCGTCGCGCGACGAGCTGCGCGAGCTCACGGCGGAAGGGCACGAACTCCTCGACGAGGAGGCCGTCGGCCGCGTCCGCGAACCAGTCGTCGGCTCCGGATGCGTCGCGCACGACCCGCACGCCCTTGCCGTCGTAGCCGCCGCGCGGGGTCTTCACGACCGCGATCCCGCCGTGCGCGTCGAGGAACGCGCCGAGCTCGGCGGCATCCGCGATGCGTGCCCAGTCGGGCACGGGGGCGCCGATCGCGCTCAGGCGCTCGCGCATGACGGTCTTGTCCTGGGCCACCGCGAGCGCGTGCGGCCCGGGGTGCACGGCCACGCCGGAGGCGACGAGCCGGTCGAGCACGTCCTGCGGAACGTGCTCGTGGTCGAAGGTGACGACGTCGACGTCGGCCGCGAACGCGAGCACCGTGTCGACGTCGCGGTAGTCGCCGACGGCGGTCGCCGCGAGGGCTGCGGAGCTGCCATCGATCTCCGCGAGCACGCGCAACTCGATGCCGAGGGCGACGGCGGGAGGGATCATCATGCGGGCGAGCTGCCCGCCCCCGATGACGCCGACTCTCACAGGATGCCTCCCCAGCTTCGCGTGGAAAACGGCGGCTAGACTGCCGCCTCTACGACCCTACGGCCCCCGACGCGGAAGGCACGACGCGTGCGCAAACTCTTCGCCCAGTTCGCGCGATTCGGCGTCGTCGGCCTCGTCGGCCTCGTCATCGACTTCGGGGTGTTCAACCTCCTGCGCGCGACGGTCTTCGACCCCGAGAACGTGCACGAGGGGCCCGTGCTCGCGAAGCTCATCTCGACCGCCCTCGCGATCGTCGCCAACTGGATCGGCAACCGCTACTGGACGTTCCGCGAGCACCGCGGCCGCCAGCTGTGGCGGGAGTTCGCGGAGTTCATGCTCGTGAGCCTCGGCGGCATGGCGGTCGGGCTCGCGTGCCTGTGGGTCTCGCATTACGTGCTCGGCTACACGAGCATCCTCGCCGACAACATCTCGGGCAACGTCATCGGCCTCGCGCTCGGCACGGCGTTCCGGTTCACGTTCTACAAGACGTGGGTGTTCGCCCCGCACCGCGGCGAGAGCGGCCCCGCGGTGTTCCCTGAGCACGCCGAAGCGGATGCGGCTCCCGCCGCCGAGCCGGCCGGCGCCGACGAGGCCTCCGACTCTCCGGTGGCCGTCAGCGGCGACCGAGCAGCGTCGTCTCGTCGCCCGGCCGCGACTGCTCCCGCTGACGCCGGGTAGCGACGGGGTTCACCGCGAGCTCCATGAGGTCGTTGAGCGTCGCCTGCACGAGGTTGGCGCCCGGCACGTCGCGCAGCACGACGGGATGCTCGAGGCCCGTGTTGATGAGCACGTCGCCCGAGCCGAACATGCCCTGCAGACCGTTCTTGCGCACCGTGACGTCGTAGCCGCGGCTGTGCAGCAGCTCCTGGCGCGTGCGCACGAAGACGCCGCCGCGCAGCACGATGCGGCGCGTCGTGATCGTGTAGTTGCGACCGAGCCACGCGATGAGGGGCAGCAGGAACAGCACGACGGCGACGAGCACGGCCCCCGCGAGCACGAGCCAGTTCTGCCACGCCTCGGGCAGCGTGCCGCCGAAGTAGCCGAGCGCAGCGGCATCCGCGACGAGCACGACGCACGGCAGCACGAGGGCGCGACCGTGCGAGCGCAGCCTCGCCACGACGGCCTCCGGCTGCACCGTCTGGGCGGCGCCGGGCACGCCGCCGGGTGTCGCGTGCGTCATGCTCCCGTTCTACCTGACGTGGGTCACATCGCCCGCCGCGACAGACCGCGTCGCGCCGTGCTCGTCCGCCACGACGAGGCGGCCGTCGGGGTCGAGGTCGACCGCGGTGCCGCGCAGGATGTCACCGTCGGGCAGCTCGACGTCGACCCGGCGGCCGAGCGTGAGGCATCCGGCGCGCGCGTCGGCGCGGATGCCCGAGGCCTCCGGGTCGGCCCCTGCGGCCAGGTAGGCGGTCACGCGAGCCCGCAGCCCCTCGAGGTAGCCCGCGAGCACGGCGTCCTCGAGCGCGTCGTCGACGGGCAGGCCCTCGACCGCGAGCGACGTCGCCGTCGGCACGGGCAGCTCCTCCGTCGTCATGCGCGTGTTGATGCCCGAGCCGATCACGACGCCCGTTCCGGCGGGCAGCAGCTCGGCGAGGATGCCGCTGATCTTGCGCCCGTCGACGAGCACGTCGTTGGGCCACTTGAAGCCCACCGCGCGGTTCGGAAGCGCGTGGCGCACGGCCGCCGCCATCGCCGTACCGGCGATGAGAGGCAGCCAGCCGAGGCGGTCGCCCTCGGGGGCGCTGCCGTCCGCGAGGCGCGGGCGCAGCAGCACGGATGCGGCGATCGCCGCGCCGGGCGGCGCCGTCCACGAGCGCCCCAGCCGCCCCCGGCCCGCGCTCTGGTAGCGCGTGAGCATGACGGTCATGTCGCGCATGCCCTCGCGGTCGGCGCGCGCGCACAGCTCCGTGTTGGTGGAGCTCGACGACGCGACCTCGTACAGGGCCGCGGCGACGCTCCGGCTCCGATCGAAGGTCATGGCCGCCAGCCTAGGATGTCGGTCATGCCGTCCGCGCGAGCCCCACGCTCCGGGCGCGTCCTCGTCATCACGCCCACCTACGACGAGGCCGACAACCTGCCCACGACGATCGAGGCGCTCCTCGCCTCGGGCGCCGACTGCGACGTGCTCGTCGTGGACGACGCGAGCCCCGACGGCACGGGCGAGCTCGCCGACCGCATCGCCGCATCCGAGCCCCGGGTGCACGTGCTGCACCGCGCCGCGAAGGACGGCCTGGGCCGCGCCTACCTCGCGGGGTTCGCGTGGGCGCTCGAACGCGGCTACGACATCGTCGTCGAGTTCGACGCCGACGGCTCGCACCCCGCCGACGCCCTCCCCGCGATGCTCGAGGCCCTGTCGGCGGATGCCGCGACGGGTCTCGTGATCGGCTCGCGCTGGGTGCCCGGCGGCCGCCTCGTCGACTGGCCCGCCTCCCGCCGCCTGCTGAGCCGCGCGGCCAACGCGTACGCGCGCGTCATGCTGCGCCTCCCGGTGAAGGACGTGACGGCCGGCTACCGCGCCTACCGGGCGGCGGTGCTCGACGAGATCGCGCACCAGGTCGTCGACTCCCGGGGCTACTGCTTCCAGATCGACCTCACCATCCGCACCCACGAGGCCGGATGGCGCATCCGCGAGGTGCCCATCACCTTCCGCGAGCGCCGTGCGGGCGCCTCGAAGATGAGCCGCGACGTCGTGGCCGAGGCCATGTGGCGCGTCACAGCGTGGGGCGTGCAGCGGCTCGTGCGCCCGCCCCGCACCCGCGCCCTCGGACAAGGCATCGCGCCCGGTCTTGTCGATTCGCACAACCCCGTGCCCCGGGAGGGCGACGGATAGGCTGGGCGCCGTGACCGACGAAACCGCCGCCCCCGACCTCTTCACGACCGCCGGCAAGCTCGCCGATCTCAAGGTGCGCTACCACGAGGCCGTGACGGCGAGCGGCGAGGCGGCCATCGCGAAGCAGCACGCGAAGGGCAAGAAGACGGCCCGCGAGCGCATCGAGGCGCTCCTCGACCAGGGCTCGTTCGTCGAGCTCGACGAGTTCGTGCGCCACCGCACTCACGCCTTCGGCATGGAGGGCAACCGCCCCTACGGCGACGCGGTCGTCACGGGCACGGGCACGATCCACGGCCGCCAGGTGGCCGTCTACGCGCAGGACTTCACGATCTTCGGCGGCTCGCTCGGCGAGGTCGCGGGCGAGAAGATCATCAAGGTCATGGAGCTCGCCCTCAAGACGGGCGTGCCCATCATCGGCATGCTCGACTCCGGCGGCGCGCGCATCCAGGAGGGCGTCGTCGCCCTCGGCAAGTACGGCGAGATCTTCCGCCTCAACACCGCGAGCTCGGGCGTCATCCCGCAGATCTCGATCATCCTCGGACCCGCCGCGGGTGGCGCCGTCTACGGCCCCGCGCTCACCGACTTCGTCATCATGGTCGACAAGACGAGCCAGATGTTCGTCACGGGTCCGGATGTCATCCGCACCGTCACGGGCGAGGACGTCGGCATGGAGGAGCTCGGCGGCGCGCTCACCCACAGCCAGCGCACGGGCGTCTCCCACTACCTCGCCTCCGACGAGGAGGACGCGCTCGACTACGCGCGCACGCTCGTGAGCTTCCTTCCCGACAACAACCAGGCGGAGCTGCCGGTGTACGACTCCGAGTCGGAGCTCGAGATCAACGACTCGGACCGTCGGCTCAACACGATCATCCCCGACTCCCCCAACCAGCCGTACGACATGCTCGAGGTCATCGAGCGCATCGTCGACAACGGCGACTTCCTCGAGGTGCAGCCGCTCTTCGCACCGAACATCGTCATCGGATTCGCGCGCATCGAGGGCCGATCGGTCGGCATCATCGCCAACCAGCCGAACCAGATGGCGGGCACGCTCAACATCGACGCGGGCGAGAAGGCCGCGCGCTTCGTGCGCTTCTGCGACGCGTTCTCGATCCCCATCCTCACGCTCGTCGACGTGCCCGGCTACCTGCCGGGAACCGACCAGGAGTGGACGGGCGTCATCCGCCGCGGCGCGAAGCTGCTCTACGCGTATGCCGAGGCGACCGTGCCGCTCGTGACGGTCATCACGCGCAAGGCCTACGGCGGCGCGTACATCGTCATGGGCTCGAAGCAGCTCGGCGCCGACCTCAACTACGCCTGGCCGACGGCCGAGATCGCGGTCATGGGCGGCCAGGGTGCGGTCAACATCCTGTACCGCAACGAGCTCAAGGCGGCCGAGGCCGCAGGCGAGGACGTCGCGGCCGTGCGCACGCACCTCGCCAACGAGTACACCTACAACGTCGCCTCGCCGTTCCTCGCCGCCGAGCGCGGCGAGCTCGACGGCATCATCGAGCCGGCCGCGACGCGACTCGTGGTCATCAAGGCGCTGCGGGCGCTGCGCACGAAGCGCGCGGCGCTGCCCGCCAAGAAGCACGGGAACATCCCGCTGTGACCCAGAAGCCCGAGCAGCTGCCCGCCGCGATCCGCGTCGTGGGCGGCGACCCCACGCCCGAGGAGCTCGCCGCGACGACGGCCGTGCTGCAGAAGGCGCTCGACGAGCTCGCGGGCATGCACCGCCGCACGCAGCGCACGATGACGACGTGGGAGCGGGAGCGCCGCGGCCTGCGCACGCCGCTCGAGCGCGGCGGCTGGAGCCGCTGGGCCCGCTGAGGTCGGGGGGCACCGCCGTTGCGAAACGGCGATTCGACGACGGAATCCGTCGCGCTCTGGGAAAACGCTTCCCTTATGCGCCGTAGAATGCGGCGTTGTACCCCGGAAAGCGCGCTCGTATCCCTTAAATCAGGGCCACGTCACCCGAAAATGTACCCCGAAAGTCCCCCGAAATGACGACTTACAGAGTTGTCATGGCGTCCGCATACTTGTGTACTAGCAGGTGTATCTCATCGAGTTACACAGCATCACCGGTCGTCTAGGGTAAGCAGACCGTTGATGTGGGGGCGAGTCAGGGCGATATTCGGGTTGTCGCCCTGACTCGAATCTTGCGAGGGGCCGGATGCCAAGCGTCCGGCCCCTCCTCTTTTCCCCACGCCGTAGGCGGTCGAGGAGCGCCCGCGCAGCGGACGCGTCTCGAGACCCGATGGCCGACCGGGTTCACTCAGTCCGCGAGCGCGGCCGCGTGCGAGGTCCGCGGGATCTCGAGCCAGAGCTCGACCTCGTCGTCGGGCTCGCCGCCGAGCAACGTGACGGCCTCGTCGTCGACCGTGCGGAGACCGACCACCGTGACCGCGACATCCGAGCCCTCGGGCACGGTGCGCGCGATGACGCGATCGGCCGTCGTCTCGCGGAGTGCGAGCGCGAGCCGCCCGAGAACGCGGTCGAGCTCGGCGTCGGAGAGGTCGTCGATGCCGCCCTCGTCGAGCAGGGTCACGATCGTGCCCCGCCGGCGGGCGAGCATGACCTGCTCGCGCACGGCGTCGTTGAGCAGCTTGCGTCCGCGGATCTCGTCGCGGATGGCCGCCTCGAGGTGGAGGCACTCGGCGCGCTGAGCGGGCGTCAGGTCGCCGCCCGAGGCGCGGATGGTGCGCAGCATCGGCAGCGCCATCACGCTCGTCTGCCCGAGGCGGAACTGGCGCTCGTGCAGGTGCGCCTCCTGCGCCGCCTGCCACTCGGTCGCCTCGCGCTCGGCCTGCGCGAAGCGCTCCGAGTCGCGCGAGGCCTTCGCGAGCGTGTTGGTGAGGATGTGCGCGACGCCGACCCACGACGCCGAGCCGATCACGCCGATCGTGCCGAGCGCGCCCGCGCCCGACCAGAAGAGCGTCTGCACGACGAGGAAGATGATGCCCGCCCACGCGAAGCCCGGGCGCAGGCGCACGGTGGTGATCGTCATGAGCGTGCCGATCGCCGCGACGTACCAGGTCGCGTACCCGTTGCCCCCCGGGCGGGCGGGGTCGAGCACGACCGTGATGAGCGGCGGGAGCGCCACGGCGACGCCGAGCGAGAACGACGCGAGCCAGATCGGCATCCGTCCCTCGCGCGTCGGCCACAGCACCGCGGCCGTCACGACGGCGTAGAGGATCATGCCCGCGACGACCGCGCCCGGCTCGCTCGCGTAGCCCATCGTGAGCGAGTAGCCGGCGAGCACGAGGTGGTAGCCCGAGAACACCGCCGCGAGGGCGACGATGAGCACGCGGGGAACGCCGATCGTCATCGCGCACCCCCCTTCGGCGCGGGCCAGTGCAGCGCGACGACGGTGCCCTCGTCGAACGCCGTGTCGATGACGGCGGCACCGCCGACGCTCGCGACGCGCTCGAGGATCGACACGCGCACGCCGAGGCGCTCGGTCGGCACGGCATCCGGGTCGAAGCCCACGCCCCGGTCGCCGACCTCGATCACGAGGTCGTCGGCGTCGCCGCGGATGACGGCCCAGCGGTCGACGTGCCCGCCCGCGTGCTGGAGGCTGTTGACCATCGCCTGCACCGCGGCCGAGTAGAGGGCCTCGGCGACGGCGACCGGGATGCGGCCGAAGCGGACGCGATCGGCGTCGACGCGTACGGGCTCCGAGAGCGCGGCGGCGGCATCCGCGATGCGGTTCGCGAGGGCGGCGACGGAGACCTCGGCGTCGCCCTGCGGCGCCTCGGTCACGGCGTCGCGCAGATGGCCGATCGCGTTCCCCGCCATGTGCGCTGCGAGCTCCTTCGACTCGACGCTCTCGGCGCGCGCCGCCGACAGCAGCGTCGTGAGCACGCTGTCGTGCACGATCGCGTCGACCTGCACGCGCTCCGCCTCGATCGCGTGCTGGCGCACGGCGTGCCCGTAGCGCTCGAGCGCGGTCGCCTGCGCGCGGTCGACCGACGACGCCGCGTTCCGCAGGATCGCCGTGATGATCGTGATGGCGCCGCCGAGGATGATCGCGTAGACGGAGTCGAGCACCGACTGGGTGATCGTGACCCCGCCGCCGGGGGGCGTGATCCGGATCATCCCGTAGAGCAACGGCACGACGACGACGTAGACCGTCGCGAGACGGATGCCGAGGCCGACGGTCGCCATCGCCGTCGCGATCGTGAGCGTGTAGTAGAGCCAGTAGCTCTCGTCGGGCGCCTCCGCGGGATCGAGCACTGCGAAGGGCCAGCTGAAGAGCGCGACGAGGTAGACGACGGCGAACGTCACGTGCCCGACCCGCATCCAGCGCCCGAAGGTCGACGCGACGGCCGTGAAGGCGAGCGCCGCGACGAGCGTGCCGACCATGACGACCGACCACGTCGGGTGCATGTTCGGCAGCTGGTCGGCCATCGCCGGCACCGACTGCAGCATGAACGCGATGCCGAAGCCGGCGGCCGTGCGTGCGATTGCCGTCGTGACGCGCACGAGGCTCAGAGGGTTGCGGACGGTCCGGCCCCGCGGGACGGCGGTGGGTGCCGCGAGGGCGTCAGCCATCGCTGTCGGAGTCGAGCCCCGGCAGGATGCCGTCTTCGACCGCCCGACGCAGGAGGTCCACCTTCGTGGGGGCGGGACGCCCGACCTCGACGTACTTGGCGCGGATGCGGTCGAGGTACTCGCGCGCCGTCGAGTAGCCGATGCCGAGCTGCTCGGCCGCGAGCTTGAGCGGGAGCCCCGAGGCGTACAGGTGCAGGATCTCGCGCTCGCGGCGGCCCAGCTCGGCCTTCGCGAAGTCGCGATCGGCGTCGATCGCGCTCGCCCACTCGAGGTTGTTGAGCACCTCGCCGCGCGCGACCGTCGCGGCCGCCGTCACGACGGTGCGCATGGAGGCCGACTTGGGGATGACGCCCGCGGCACCGGCGGCGAGCGCCTCGCGCACGAGGTCGACGCGGTCGGCGATCGAGTGCACGAGCACGGGGGCGCCGATCGCCTGCACGCTCTTGACGTTCTGGGTGACGCTCGAGCCGTCGCCGAGCGACAGGTCGAGCACGACGACGTCGACCTCACGGCCGGCGAGCCCCTCGATGAGCTCGGGCACGTTGGGCGCGGCGAGGGCGAAGTCGTGCCCCGCCTCGACGAACGCCGCCTTGAGACCCACCCGCACCGACTCGTGGTCGTCGACGACGGCGACGCGCGCGGGTCGCGCCTGGGCGCCTGTTCCGGGTTCGGATCGATCCACCACGGTGCTCATGCTCTCTCCAGGTCGGGTGCGGCGGGCCGCCGCGGCTCATCGTAGCGCGAGGGACGCACCACGGGGTGGAACGGGCTGTCCACCGTCATGCGCGCACGAACGCGCCGACCGCCTCGACGTGGTGCGTGCTCGGGAACAGATCGAAGGCGCGCAGCCCCGTGAGCTCGTAGCCGAGCTCGCGCAGGAGCCCCGCGTCGCGTGCGAACGCGACGGGGTCGCAGGCCACATAGACGAGCTGCGCGGGGCGCACGGCGGCGATCGCGGCGAGCACCTCGCGCCCCGCGCCCGACCGCGGCGGGTCGAGCACGACGGTCGCGGCGGCGAGCCGCGCGCGTTCCGGGACGGATGCGTCGGCGAGCGTCTGAACCCAGCGCTCGACGCGAGCGGTGAGGGCCTGGGCGCCGAGCCAGTCGGCGAGGTTCTCCTGCGCGTGCTCGGTGGCGCGCGGGTCGGACTCGACCGAGGTGATGCGCACGCTCGACCCGAAGCGGTCGCCGACGGCGGCCGCGAGGAGGCCGACACCGCCGTAGAGGTCGAGGTTGGCGGCGCGCGGGTCGAAGAGGGTCTCGTCGATCGCCTCCTGCACGGCGCGCGTGAGCGTCGCGGGCGCGGCGGAGTGCACCTGCCAGAAGCCCGCGTCGTCGACGCGGAACTCGCGGTCGCCCACGCGCTCGCGGATGACGGTCGGGGTCTGCGTGCCGAGGATGAGGCGGGCACCGCCCACGCTCGGCGCGATCACCTCGACGGCACCGCCCGCGTGCTCCGGCATCCGCTCGCCCAGCGGGGCGGTCTCGCGCAGCTCGGCGGTGCCGAGCGGCAGGTCGGCGACGGGCACGACGCGGTGCGAGCGCGCGGCGTACGGGCCGATCGTGCCGTCGTCGGCGACGTGGAGGCGCTCGCGCGTGCGCCATCCGCCGCCGTCGGCCGGGCCCTCGACGGCCTCGACATCGACCTCGCGCTCGATGCGCGCCATGCGCGCGAGGGAGTCGGAGATGACGTGCGCCTTGAGCGTGCGCTGGTGCTCGGGCTCGATGTGTCCGAAATCGGCGCCGCCGGGACGCTCCGCGGGGTCGCGCGACACGTCGGCCTCGGGCCACAGGTGCGGCCGCCGGTGCGGGCTCGCCTCGAGCACCTCGACCGTGTCGGCCCACCAGAAGCGCGGCTTCCGGTCGTCGGAGATGCGTGCGCGCACGCGCTCGCCCGGGATCGCATCCGCGACGAATATCACGCGCCCGTCGAGCCGGGCCACGCCGTAGCCGCCGTGGGCGATGTTGGTAGCCTCGACCTCGACCTCGCGGCCCTTCATGTCACCCATTCCTACGAGCATAGGAGCCCTGTGCGGCTGTACCTGGCATCCACCTCCCCGGCCCGCCTCGCGACGCTGCGCGCCGTCGGCATCGAGCCCGTGCCCGTGCCGTCGCACGTGGACGAGGATGCCGTGGCCGCGGCCGCCGGACCGCAGGACCCGGACGCCTTCGTGACCCTCCTCGCGCGGGCCAAGGCGGAGGCCGTGGCCGAACGGCTCGTCGACGACGGAGGGCTCGACGGGCTCGTGCTCGGCGGCGACTCGGCGTTCGAGATCGACGGCGTCGTGCACGGCAAGCCGCACCTGCCCGAGACGGCGCGCGAGCGCTGGCGCGCCCAGCGCGGGCGCTCGGGCGTGCTGCACTCGGGCCACTGGCTCATCGACGCGCGCGGCGGGCTGCTCGGCCGCGCCGTGGGGGGCGCGACGAGCGCGGTCGTGCACTTCGCATCCGACATCACCGACGACGAGATCGACGCGTACATCGCGACGGGCGAGCCGCTCGAGGTGGCCGGCGCCTTCACGATCGACTCCAAGGGCGCGGGCTTCATCGACCGCATCGAGGGCGACCCGCACACGGTCGTGGGGCTGAGCGTGCCGTACCTGCGCACGCTCGTGCGCTCGCTCGGCATCGAGTGGCCGGAGCTCTGGAACCGCTGAGCCGCCGCCGATCGTTGTAGACGCAACGCAAGCCGTCGCGGCGTGTTTGTGCCCGCCCGACAACGGTTCGGAATACCGCGGCCCCTAGGCTGGGGACACTATGCCTCGCATCACGAAGGTCCTGATCGCGAATCGGGGAGAGATCGCGGTGCGCGTGATCCGCGCCGCCCGCGACGCCGGAATCGCATCCGTCGCCGTCTACGCCGACCAGGACCGCGGTGCGCGGCACGTCGTGCTCGCCGACGAGGCGTACGCCCTCGACGGCTCGACGAGCGCCACGACCTACCTCGTCATCGACAAGATCCTCTCCGTCGCCCGCCGCTCGGGCGCCGACGCCGTGCACCCCGGCTACGGCTTCCTCGCCGAGAACGCCGACTTCGCGCGCGCCGTCATCGACGCCGGACTCATCTGGATCGGCCCCTCGCCGGATGCCATCGAGCGCCTCGGCGACAAGGTGTCGGCCCGCCACGTGGCCGAGAAGGTGGGCGCCCCGCTCGCCCCCGGAACCCTCAACCCCGTCTCGGGCGCCGACGAGGTGCTCGAGTTCGTCGACCAGCACGGCCTGCCCGTCGCCATCAAGGCGGCGTTCGGCGGCGGCGGGCGCGGCCTCAAGGTCGCCCGCACGCGCGAGGAGGTGCCGGAGCTCTTCGATTCCGCCACGCGCGAGGCCGTCGCGGCGTTCGGCCGCGGCGAGTGCTTCGTCGAGAAGTACCTCGACAAGCCGCGCCACGTCGAAACCCAGTGCCTCGCGGATGCCGAGGGCAACGTCGTCGTCGTGTCGACGCGCGACTGCTCGCTGCAGCGCCGCCACCAGAAGCTCGTCGAGGAGGCGCCCGCGCCGTTCCTCACCGACGAGCAGCGCGAGCTGCTCTACAGCTCGTCGAAGGCCATCCTCAAGGAGGTCGGCTACGTCGGCGCCGGCACGTGCGAGTTCCTCATCGGGGTCGACGGCACGGTGTCGTTCCTCGAGGTCAACACGCGACTCCAGGTCGAGCACCCGGTCTCCGAGGAGGTCACCGGCATCGACCTCGTGCGCGAGCAGTTCCGCATCGCCGAGGGCGGCATCCTCGACTACCCGGACCCCGTGACCCACGGCCACTCGATCGAGTTCCGCATCAACGGCGAGGACCCGGGTCGCAACTTCCTGCCGACCCCGGGCCCCATCCAGGCGATCCGCTACCCGGGCGGCCCCGGCGTGCGCGTCGACTCGGGTGTCACGACGGGCGACGAGATCTCGGGCGCCTTCGACTCCCTCATCGCGAAGCTCATCGTGACCGGCTCGACGCGCGAGGACGCCCTCGAGCGCGCCCGCCGCGCGCTCGACGAGTTCGAGGTCGCGGGCCTGCCGACCGTCATCCCGTTCCACCGCGCGATCGTGCGCGACCCCGCGTTCACCGCCGAGAGCGGCGAGTTCGGCGTCTTCACGCGCTGGATCGAGACCGAGTTCTCGGGCGAGCTCGAGCCCTGGGGCGGCGTGCTCGCCGAGGCCTCGGCTCCCGAGAAGCGCCACTCGGTCGTCGTCGAGGTCGAGGGCAAGCGCGTCGCGGTGTCGCTCCCGACGACGCTCCTGCCGTCCGCCACGGTGTCCGCTCCCCCGCCCCCGCGTCGCCGCGGCGGCTCGCGCGCGGTGTCGACGGCATCCGGCGACGCGGTCAAGGCGCCCATGCAGGCGACGGTCGTCAAGGTCGCGGTGAACGAGGGTGACAAGGTCGTCAAGGGCGACCTCGTGGTCGTGCTCGAGGCGATGAAGATGGAGCAGCCGCTCACGGCCCACAAGGACGGCACGATCGGCCCGATCGACGCCACCGTCGGCGCCACCGTCTCCTCCGGCCACCTGCTCCTGACGATCGCCGACTGACCCCGTCCCGTCCGCGAAAGTACGTACTTTTCGTCCGTACAGGCCCGTCAGAACGGAAAAGTACGTACTCTCGCGGACGCTCGGGGCTGTGACGCGCACGCGCGGGTGCGCCGGCCGCGGGGGGCGCGGCGGGCGCGCGGGTCAGCGGACGATGTGCATGGCGCGGGCGGCATCCGTCACCGCGCCCGAGAGGGACGGGTAGACCGAGAACGCGCGCGCGAGCTGGTCGACCGTGAGGCGGTGCTCGACCGCGAGCGCGATCGGCAGGATGAGGTCGGACGCCTTCGGGGCCACGACGACGCCGCCGATGACCGTGCCCGAGCCCGTGCGGGCGAACAGCTTCACGAAGCCGTCCTTGATGCCCTCCATCTTCGCGCGCGGGTTCGAGGCGAGCGGCAGCTTGTAGATCTCGCCCTGCGCGAGACCCTCCTCGATCTGCTTCTGCGACCAGCCGACCGTCGCGACCTCGGGGTGCGTGAAGATGTTGCTCGTCACGTTGCGCAGCTCGGTGGGGTTCACGGCGTCGCCCATCGCGTGGAAGACGGCCGTGCGGCCCTGCATCGAGGCGACGGATGCGAGCGGCAGGAAGTCGGAGCAGTCGCCGACGCCGTAGATCATCGGCATCGAGGTGCGCGCGACGCGGTTGACGCGGATGTGGCCCGAGTCGGTGAGCTGCACGCCCGCCTCCTCGAGACCGATGCCCGCGGTGTTCGGCACGGAGCCGACGGCGAGGAGACAGTGGGAGCCCTCGACCGTGCGTCCGTCGGCGAGCGTCACGACGACGCCGTCGCCCGAGCGCTCGACCGACTGCATGCGGGACTTCGAGAGCACCGTCATGCCGCCGCGGACGAAGACGTTCTCGATGACGCGCGCGGCATCCGCGTCCTCTCCCGGGAGCACCTGATCGCGGCTCGAGACGAGCGTGACCTGCGCGCCGAGCGCGAGGTAGGCGGATGCGAACTCCGCACCGGTGACGCCGGAGCCGACGACGATGAGGTGCTCGGGCACCTCGTCGAGGTTGTAGAGCTGGGTCCACGTGAGGATGCGCTTGCCGTCGGGCTTCGCGCTCGGCAGCACGCGCGGGCTCGAGCCCACCGCGACGACGAGCGTGTCGGCGGCGACCTCGTCGAAGTCGACGCGCTTCTTGCCCTTGCCGGTCGACACGACGAGGCGGTCGGTGCCGTCGAGGCGGCCGTCGCCCGTGACGATGCGCACGCCCGCCTTCACGAGCTGCGACTTCATGTCCTCCGACTGCTGACGCGCGAGCAGCATGAGGCGCTGGTTGACGGCCGCGAGGTTGACGGTGACCTCGGGCCGCACGGCGCGGCCCTTCTCGGTGCGCGTGAAGAACTGGACGCCGAGATCGGCGGCCTGGCCGACATCCGTCGCGGCCCCCGCGGTCGCGATGAGCGACTTCGACGGGACGACGTCGGTGAGCACCGCCGCGCCGCCGACGCCCGCACGTTCGACGAGCGTGACCTCCGCTCCGAGCTGCGCTCCCGTGAGGGCGGCTTCGTATCCGCCGGGCCCCCCTCCGAGGACGGCGATGCGTTGGGTCCGCTCGAACTCGTAGGGCATGCCTCAATTGTCGCGCATCCGCTGACCGGATACGCGCGACCGTCCGAACCGGGCCTCTGCTCGTAGAGTGAGGGGATGCACAACGAGCACCCTCTCGACGGCGACGACGTGGACCCGTTCGCCGTCGCACGCATCGCGGCCGACCAGCTCGCGGAGGCCACGGGCGTCGAGAAGCACGACATCGCGCTGACCCTCGGCTCCGGTTGGGCGAAGGCCGCCGACCTCCTCGGCGAGACCGTCGCGACCGTGCCCGCCACGGAGATCCACGGCTTCAGCGCCCCCGCGCTCACGGGCCACGTCGGCACCCTCCGCAGCATCCTGCTGCCGAACGGCAAGCGCGCCCTCGTGATCGGGGCGCGCACCCACTTCTACGAGGGGCACGGGGTGCGCCGCGTGGTGCACTCGGTGCGCACGGCCGCCGCCGCGGGCGCCACGACGATGATCCTCACGAACGGCGCGGGCGGCATCAAGGAGCACTGGACGCCCGGCACCCCCGTGCTCATCAGCGACCACATCAACCTCACGTCCGCGTCGCCGCTCGAGGGCGCGACCTTCATCGACCTCACCGACCTGTACTCGCAGCGCCTGCGCGACGTGGCCCGCAGCATCCAGCCCGACCTCGACGAGGGCGTCTACGTGCAGTTCCGCGGACCCCACTACGAGACCCCGGCGGAGGTGCAGATGGCGAAGAGGATCGGGGGCCACATCGTCGGGATGTCCACCGCCCTCGAGGCGATCGCCGCCCGCCAGGCGGGCATGGAGATCCTCGGGTTCTCGCTCATCACGAACCTCGCCGCCGGCATCTCACCCGAGCCCCTCAGCCATGCCGAGGTACTCCAGGCAGGCAGGGACGCCGAGCCGGTGATCTCCGAGCTGCTCGCGCGCGTCGTGGCGGCCATCTGATGGCGACGACCGACCCGGTCGAGGCCGCGCGCGCCTGGGCCGCCCAGGATCCGGACGAGGTCACGCGCGCCCAGCTTGAGGCGCTGATAGCCCGCACCGACGCGGGCGACCCGGATGCGCGAGCCGAGCTCGCGGCCCGTTTCGCGGGGCGCCTGACGTTCGGCACGGCGGGGCTCCGCGGCGAGCTCGGCGCGGGTCCGCTGCGCATGAACCGCGTGCTCGTCTCGCAGGCGGCCGCGGGTCTCGCGGCGTACCTCCTCGCACGCGAGGAGAAGCCGAGCGTCGTCATCGGCTACGACGGCCGCCGCAACTCCGACGTCTTCGCGCGCGACACCGCCGAGATCATGGCGGGCACGGGCGTGCGCGCCATCCTGCTCCCCCGCCTGCTGCCGACCCCCGTGCTCGCGTTCGCGGTGCGCCACCTCGACACGAGCGCGGGTGTCATGGTGACGGCGAGCCACAACCCCGCGCCCGATAACGGCTACAAGGTGTACCTCGGCCGCCTCGACCACGGCTCGCAGATCGTGTCGCCCGCCGACGCCGAGATCCAGGCCGAGATCGTGCGCGCCGCAGAGCGGTCGATCGCCGACCTCCCGCGCTCCGACGCGTACGAGACGGCCGGCGAGGAGCTCGTCGACGAGTACGTGCGCCGCACCGCCGAGCTCTCGACCGATGCGCAGCCCCTCAAGGTCGTCTACACGGCCATGCACGGTGTCGGGTGGGAGACCGCGCGCCGCGTGTTCGACGCCGCGGGCTTCCCCGACGTCGTCTCGGTCGCCGAGCAGCAGGAGCCCGACGCCACCTTCCCGACCGTCGACTTCCCGAACCCCGAGGAGGCGGGCGCGATGGACCTCGCGTTCGCGGCGGCGGCGGAGCACGGCGCCGACGTCGTCATCGCGAACGACCCCGACGCCGACCGCGTCGCCGTAGGGGTTCCGGATGGCGCGGGCGGTTGGGAGCGGCTCTCCGGCAACGAGGTGGGCTGGCTGCTCGGCTGGCGCGCCGCCCGCCGAGCCGCCGCGCTCGGCCTCGAGCACGGCACGCTCGCGTGCTCGCTCGTGAGCTCTCCCGCGCTCGGCGTCGTCGCACGCAAGGAGGGTCTCGACTTCGCCGAGACGCTCACCGGGTTCAAGTGGATCTCGCGCGTCGGCGGCCTGCTCTACGGCTACGAGGAGGCCCTCGGCTACCTCGTCGACCCCGAGAAGGTGCGCGACAAGGACGGCATCTCCGCCGCCGTCGAGGTGCTCGCCCTGTTCTCCGAGCTCAAGGCCGCGGGGCAGACCTTCGCCGAGCACCGCGCCGCGTTCGCCGACCGCTTCGGCGCGTTCGCATCCGGCCAGATCTCGGTGCGCGTCGCCGACCTCGCCCGCATCCCCGAGCTCATGGCTCGGCTGCGCGCCGAGCCTCCGCGCGAGATCGGCGGCATCCGCGTCGAGCAGATCGACGACTTCTCGGGCGGATTCGCCCAGTTCCCGCCGAGCGAGATCCTGCGCTTCCACCTCGAGGGCGGCTCGCGCGTCATCGTGCGCCCGAGCGGCACGGAGCCGAAGCTCAAGTGCTACCTCGACACGCGCTCCGACGAGGGCACGGCGGCCGAGCGGCAGGCGGCGGCGGATGCGGCGCTCGCGGCGCTCGACGCGGGCATGCGCGCGCTGCTCGCCTAGCTGCTCTCCCGCTGGTTGAGTAGCCCGCGCAGCGGGCGTATCGAAACCCGACGAACGCATGACGTCGGTGGGGTTTCGATACGCGCCCTCCGGGCGCTACTCAACCAGCGGAGTGGGGCGCTGCGCGGGCTACTCACCCAGCGGGTGTGTGTCGCACCCACGGGGATCGGCGATCACCCCAGCGCGAGCTCGAGCTTGCGCTGCAGCTCCGCGGTGTCGAAGTAGTTCTCGACGACGATGACGTCGGCGAAGGTGCGTCCGATGGCCTCGACGAACTCCGGGCCCGTGAGGATGACCTGGGCGTCGTCGAGCTCCGACTCGAGCATCGTGACGTCGATCGCGACGACGCGCGCGTCGACGCCGATGCGCTGCAGGACGCGCTCGGTGTTGATCTTGAGGATGCCGCTCGTGCCGATCCCCGCGCCGCACAGGGTCAGGATCTTCACGACGCCGAGGCCCCCAGGATGGCGCGCACGTCATCCGCTGTCGTGGCGGCGGCGATGCGCGTGACCGCGTCGGAGTCGTTGAAGATGTTGGCGATCTCGGCGACGAGCTGCAGGTGGCGTGCGCTCGAGGCGCCCGCGAGGGCGAGCACGACGCACACCGGGTCGTTGTAGGGGTGACCGAAGGGCACGGGCTCGGCGAGGGTGACGATCGCGAGGCCGTCGCGGCGCACGGCGGGGCCGGGGCGGGCGTGGGCGAGCGCGAGACCGGGGGCGACGACGACGTACGGGCCGTGCTCCTCGATCATGCGCACCATGTCGGTCGCGTAGCCGGCATCCGTCGCTCCGCTCGCGGCGAGCGCACGCCCGGCGATCTCCACCGACTCGCGCCAGTCCTTCGGGCGCACGCCGAGGACGACGCCCTCGTCGGGGAGCGGGGGGAGCGCGGGCTGTGAGTCCATCAGGCGGCGCCGAACCCCTCCTCGATCATGGCGACCAGCTCGGCGCGGCCCTCGAGCGACAGGAACGCCGCCTCGGCCGCATTGATCTGGAACGTCATGAGGTCGTCGAGGTCGTAGCCGAAGGTGTCGACGAGCAGCGCGAGCTCCCGCGTGACGTTCGTGCCGCTCATGAGGCGGTTGTCGGGGTTGACGGTGACGCGGAAGCCGAGCTGGTAGAGCAGGTCGAACGGATGCGCCGTGAAGTCGTCGCCCCACGCCGCGATCGCGCCCGTCTGCAGGTTCGAGGTGGGGCTCGTCTCGAGCGCGATGCCGCGGTCCTTGACCCACTGGGCGAGTCGGCCGAGGCTCACGTAGCTGGCCTCGTCGTCCTGCGACTCGATCGTGATGTCCTCGGCGATGCGCACACCGTGGCCGAGGCGCAGGGCATGGCCGTCGACGAGCGCGCTGCGGATCGACTCGAGGCCGTCGGCCTCGCCCGCGTGGATGGTGACGGGGAAGCTCTCGCGCGCGAGCAGGTCGAACGCGTCGGCGAAGCGCGTGGGCGGGAACCCCTTCTCGGGGCCGGCGATGTCGAAACCGACGACGCCACGGTCGCGGTACTTGAGGGCGAGCTGGGCGATCTCGAGGCCGCGGTCGAGGTGGCGCAGCGAGCACAGCAGCTGGCCGACCCCGATGCGGTGGCCGGCATCCGCGGCGTTCTGGATGCCCTGCTCGATGCCCTCGGTGACGGCCTCGACGGTGTCGTCGAGCGTGAGGCCGTTCTGGAGACTCAGCTCCGGCCCCCAGCGCACCTCACCCCACACGACGCCGTCGGCCGCGAGGTCCTCGACGAACTCGCGCGCGATGCGCGTGAGGTTCTCGCTCGACTGCATGACGGCGTTCGTGACGTCGAAGGTCTTCAGGTACTCGACGAGCGAGCCCGAGTCGGCCTTCTCGTGGAACCAGTCGGCGAGCGCGTCGGCATCCGTCGCAGGCAGCTCGTAGCCGATCTCGTCGGCGAGCTCGATGATGGTCTGCGGCCGCAGGCCGCCGTCGAGGTGGTCGTGGAGCGATACCTTCGGCAGGGTGCGCAGGTCGACTCCGTCGACGACGTGGTGGTCTGCGGATGCGGCGTCGCTCATGCCTCCAGCGTAGTCGGGCGGAGGCGCCCGATCCTGTGGCGACGCCGAATGGGTCAGTCGCCGGAGCGCGGCGGACGCGACGGATGCAGGCGTGTGGAGATCGCATCCGCCGCCTCGACTGCGAGCACGCGCACGCGCTCGGCGTCGGCCTCGCTGAAGCTCGTCGTGACGTACGGCACGGTGAGCGCGGCGCGCGCGTGACCCCGCACATCGCGCACCGTCGCGACCATGTCGGCGATGCCGGGCTCGCGCGGGTCGTCGCGCCGCAGCGAGCCGTCGGATGCGATGCGCGCGACCTCGTCGGGGTCCACCTCGCCGATGAGCGCGGCCCGCAGCTCGGGTTCGGCGCCCGCGACGAGCACGGTGCCGGTCGCGCTCGCGAGCGGGAACGCGGCGCCGACGCGCACGCGGTAGCCGAAGTCGGCCGGGCTCTCGACCTGGGCGACGACGCGCACCGCTCCCCCGTCGAGCACGGCGAGGTTGCACGACTGCCGCACCTCGGCGGCGAGGTCGCGCATGACGGGCGTCGCGGCGACCAGCAGACCGCGCAGGGGCGCGTGACGGTGGGCGAGGTCGAACGCCGCCATCGAGAGGGAGTAGACGCCGGATGCGCGGTCGCGCACGATCCACCCGCGCGCCTCGAGCGTCACGAGCACGCGGAAGATCTGGCTCACGCTGCGACCGGTCGCCTCGGCGATCTCGGTCTGCGTGAGGCCGCCCTCGCGGTCGGCGAGCACCTCGAGCACGTCGAGCGCCTTGTCGACGGCGGGCACGGAGTAGTCGGGCGACTCGGCCATCGTCAGCGGTCCGCCCCCATGGCGCGCAGCATCCGCCGGGCGATCTCGCGGTCGATGTCGTCGGGCACGGGTTGCGCACCGGCAGCGAGCTCGGCCGCGCGGGTCGCGACGCGCTCGAGCGAGAGGGCCTGCAGGAGGAAGCCGAGGTCCATCGACTCGAGGGAGTTGCCCTTCGGCTCGCGGCCCGCGAGGTTCATCATGCGGCCGTCGGCGAGGAGCACGACGTGGCGGCCGTCCGGCAGCTCGATGCGCTCGATCGCGTCGTCGAGGCGCGTGACGGATGCGGCGCCCGCCTTGAGCGCGGGCACGTCGATCTCCCAGGGGAAGTGCCCGCAGTTGGCGAGCACCGCGCCGTCGGCGACGCGCGCGAAGAACGGCTCGGCGAGCACGCCGGGTTGGCCGGTCGCGGTGATGAAGACCTCGCCCCATTCGGCGAGGTCCTCGATCGCGGCGACGCGGAAGCCGTCGAGAGCGGCCTCGAACGCCTTGAGCTCGTCGACCTCGACGACCGCGACCTTGCCACCGAGCTGACGCAGGTAGTGCGCGACGCCGCGACCGCACCATCCGTAGCCCGCGACCACGAAACGGCGGCCCGGCACCATGAGGTTCGTGATGCGCATGAAGCTCTCGACGACCGACTGACCGACGGCGTGCTTGTTCTCGCCGATCGCCTTGAGCAGCGAATCGTTGATCACGATGACCGGGAACGGGATGCGGCCCGCGAGCTCGCCGCGGAGGCGATCGCCGCCCGAGGTGGTCTCCTCGGTGCCGCCGAGGATGCGCGCGGTCGTGCCGCGCTCGACGACGCCCGCCGCGAGGTCGGCGCCGTTGTCGAGCAGGATGTCGGGCGCGGCGTCGAGCACGGCGGCGAGGTTGGCGTGGTGGTCGTCGATGCTGTCGTCACGACGACCGTGGACGGTGAGGCCGATCGCGCGCAGGTGGGCGACGACGTCGTCCTGCGTGGAGCCGTGATTGCCGGTCGCGACGATCTCGGCCCCGCCAGCGGCGAGCGTCTCGAGCAGCACGGCGGTCTTGGGCTCGAGGTGGAGCGACATGCCGACGCGGTGGCCGGCGAAGGGGCGCGTCTCGGAGAAGTGCTCGCGCGCGGCGGCGAGGAGCGGCATCCGGGAGCGGATCCACGCGATGCGCGCGGCACCGCGCTTGGCGAGGGCGACGGCGTCGGCGTCGGCGATGACGGATGCCGTGGTCGCGGGGGCCTGGGGCTGCATGCTGACATGCTCGCACAGGTTCCGCCAACGAACAAGATTTTCATATACGAGAACCGCGGATCTAGGATGGGACCATGCCCCGACGGATCATCCTCGACTGCGACCCCGGCCACGACGACGCGATCGCGCTCCTGCTCGCGCACGGCAACCCCGAGATCGAGCTCGCGGCGGTCACGACCGTGGCGGGCAACGCGGGCATCGAGAACGTCACCCGCAACGCGCTCTCGGTGGCGCGCATCGCGGGCATCACGGGCGTCCCCTTCGCCCGGGGCGCGGGCCGGCCGCTCGTGCGCAGCGTCGAGTTCGCCCCCGACATCCACGGCGACTCGGGCCTCGACGGTCCCGTGCTGCCCGAGCCCGCGTTCGACGTCGACCCGCGCGGCGCCGTGCAGCTCATCATCGACACGGTCATGGAGTCGGAGCCCGGCACCGTCACGCTCGTGCCGACGGGCGCCCTCACCAACATCGCGCTCGCCGCGCGCATCGAGCCGCGCATCGTGTCCCGCGTGCGCGAGGTCGTGCTCATGGGCGGCGGCGTGCACGGCGGCAATTGGAGCCCGACGAGCGAGTTCAACATCGTCATCGACCCCGAGGCCGCGCACATCGTCTTCAACGAGTCGTGGCCCCTCACGATGGTCGGAATCGACGTGACGCATCGCGCCCTCGCGACGCCCGAGGTGCGGGATCGCATCGCGGCCGTCGGCACGCGACCGGCCGAGTTCGTGGGCGAGCTCCTCGACTTCTTCGGCGCCACCTACCTCGAGGCGCAGGGGTTCGCCTCCCCGCCCGTGCACGACCCCGTGGCGATCGCCTACGTCATCGACCCCGCCGTGTTGCAGGTCGTCAAGGCCCCGCTCGACGTCGAGCTCTCGGGCACGGTCACGCTCGGCATGACCGTGGCCGACCTCCGCCGACCCGCGCCCGCGGACTGCACGACCCAGGTCGCGCTCGGCATCGACGAGTCCCGCTTCTGGGACCTCGTCGTCGACGCCCTCGAGCGCATCGGCGACCCCGAGGCGTAGCCCGTCCTCCCCACCCCGCCGGTCCGCGAGAGTACATACTTTTCGCCGCGTGGCGCCCGTTTGCGACCCGAAAGTCCGTACTTTCGCGGACCATGAGCGAACAGCTTCCGGTCCACTTCCGCGTCCGAGACGCACTCGATCGGGGTGTCACACGAGACGCACTTGCCGGGGACGACTGGTACGTCCCGTACTGGGGCATACGGTCTCGGAAACAAGTGAGCGACCTCCGGGAGAGGGCGGATGCCTTCCTCCCACGGCTCCCGGCGCGCGCCTTCTACTTCGGCCCCACGGCCGCGGAGCTCCACGGCATCCCCATCCCCCACCGCACGACGAGCCTCGCCCTGCACATCGGCGTCCGGGCCGGCGATCGGCGAGTCGAGGCCCGCGGCGTCGTCGCCCACCACGTGACGATCGACCCCCGCGACGTCACCTCCCTCGAGGGGCTTCCGGTGACGACCGCAGCGCGCACCTGGTGCGACCTGGCGGCCGGCGGGCTGCGACGACATGAGGTCATCGCGGCGGGCGACCGCATCCTGTGGGCAGACGACCCGCTCGGCACACTCCACGATCTCCGGACAGCGCTCGCGCGATACGAAGGACGCCGCGGCAGCAAGCTCATGCGCGACGCGCTCCCCGCGCTGTCGAGCGGATCGGCATCGCCGCCCGAGACGTGGTTGCGGGTGCTCGTGATCGACGCGGGCCTGCCTGTCCCATCGGTCCAGGTCGAAGTGGCGAACCGCTGGGGCCGGGTCCTCGGGCGCTGCGATCTCGGCTGGCCGGAGCTGCAGGTCGGGCTCGAGTACGAGGGCGACCACCATCGGACCGACGCCGGCCAGTGGCGTTACGACGTCCGCCGCTACGGCGAGATGCAGGAGGCCGGCTGGTTCATCATCCGCGTCACCTCGGACGACATGCGCGACTCCCACGCACGCGCTGTCCTGCTCAACCGCATCCGCTCCGCGATCTCCGCGAGAGTACGTACTTTGCAGCCGTAGGGCGCGGAATACGCCGAAAAGTACGTACTTTCGCGGACGAGTGGCTAGGCGAGGCGGGTGCGGATGAGGGGGCGCTCGGGGAGGGCGGCGCCGGAGGGAGCGATCGAGTAGGCGCCCTCGAGGGCCTCGAGCGCGCGCGGGAAGCGGGCCTCGTCGTCGGCGTGCATCGTGAAGAGCGGCTCGCCTGCGCGCACCGCGTCGCCCGGCTTCTTGTGCAGGTCGATGCCCGCCGCGTGCACGACCGGATCCTCCTTGCGCGCGCGGCCCGCCCCGAGTCGCCACGCCGCGACGCCGAAGGGCAGCGCCTCTTGCGTCGCGAGCACGCCGTCCTCGGATGCCGTCACGACGTGCGACTCGCGCGGCGTCGGGAGCTCCGCATCCGGGTCACCGCCCTGGGCGGCGATCATCGCGCGCCAGGTGTCCATCGCGCGGCCGTCCTTGAGCGCGGACTCGACGTCGGCATCCGGCACGCCCGCCATGTCGAGCATCTCGCGCGCGAGGGCGAGCGTGAGCTCGACGACGTCCGCGGGTCCGCCGCCGGCGAGCACCTCGACCGACTCGCGCACCTCGTTGGCGTTGCCGATCGCGAGACCGAGCGGCACGTTCATGTCGGTGAGCAGCGCGCGCGTCGCGACACCCGCCTCGTTGCCGAGGCGCACCATCGTCTCGGCGAGCTCGTGGGCGCGGTCGTAGTCCTTCATGAAGGCGCCGCCGCCGAACTTCACGTCGAGAACGAGCGAGGCCGTGCCCTCCGCGATCTTCTTCGACATGATCGACGACGCGATGAGCGGGATCGCCTCGACGGTGCCCGTGATATCGCGCAGCGCGTAGAGCTTGCCGTCGGCGGGCGCGAGGTCGGCGCCCGCGGCGCACACGACGGCGCCCACCGAGCCGAGCTGGGCCAGGAACTCGTCGTTCGACAGGCGCGCACGCCATCCGGGGATCGACTCGAGCTTGTCGAGCGTGCCGCCCGTGTGGCCGAGGCCGCGACCCGAGAGCTGCGGCACGGCGACGCCGAACGACGCCACGAGCGGGGCGAGCGGGAGGGTGATCTTGTCGCCCACGCCGCCCGTCGAGTGCTTGTCGGTCGTCGTCTTGCCGAGGCCCGAGAAGTCGAGGCGCTCGCCGCTCGCGACCATCGCGAGGGTGAGCTCGCGGATCTCGTCTGACGTCATGCCGTTGAGGAAGACCGCCATCGCGAAGGCCGACATCTGCTCGTCGGCCACGTAGCCGCGCGTGTAGGCGTCGACGAGCCAACGGATCTCGTCGGCCGTCAGCGTTCCCTTGTCGCGCTTGCGATGGATGAGGTCGACGGTGTCGAAGGGCTCGACCATGGCTGGTCCTTTCCTGGGTGGTGCGGATGCGGGGCGCACGTCGCGCTACTCCCCCGCATACTCCTCGAGGGTGCGCGGCCCGAAGGCGTCGGGGATGACCTCGTCGATCGTCTTGATCCCCGACACCGTCTCCAGCAGCATCCCCTCGGCCGAGTGCTCGAAGAGCAGCTGACGGCAGCGTCCGCACGGCATGAGGGTCTGGCCCTTGCCGTCGACGCACGTGAAGGCCACGAGCTTGCCACCGCCCGTCATGTGCAGCGTCGACACGAGGGCGCACTCGGCGCACAGAGTCAGTCCGTAGGAGGCGTTCTCGACGTTGCAGCCCGAGATGATGCGGCCGTCGTCGACGAGCGCCGCGACTCCCACCGGGAACTTCGAGTACGGCACGTAGGCGTGCGGGATGGCCGCGTTCGCGGCCCCCCGCAGCGCCTGCCAGGTCTCCTGGCTGATCTCGGTCATGACTTGATGTACGGCTTTCCGGCGGCCGCCGGGCCGCGCGAGGTGCCGACGAGGCCGGCGACCGCGAAGATCGTCACGACGTACGGCAGCATGAGCATGAAGTCGGACGGCACGGGCGACCCGATGATGCCGAGCACGCTCTGCAGGTTCGTCGCGAAGCCGAACAGCAGGCCCGCGAGGGTCGCGCGGATGGGATCCCAGCGTCCGAAGATCACGGCTGCGAGGGCGATGAAGCCCGCACCGTTCGTCATCTCCTTGCCGAACTGGCCGACGACATCGAGCGTGTAGTAGGCACCGCCGATGCCGACGACCGCGCCCGCGAGGGAGACGTTCCAGAAGCGCGTGCTCGTGACGTTGATCCCCACGGTGTCGGCGGCCGTCGGGTGCTCGCCGACGGCGCGGACGCGCAGGCCCCAGCGGGTCTTGAACAGGCCGAACCAGACCAGGAAGACCGCGATGTACATGATGTAGACGATGAGCGTCTGACGGAACAGCACCGGCCCGAGGATCGGGATCTCGGAGAGACCCGGGATGGGCAGCACCTCGAACTTCACGGGCTTGTTGAGGGCGGGGTCGGACGTGAGCACCTTCGAGTAGAAGAAGCTCGTGAGGCCCGTGACGAGCACGTTGAGCACGACGCCCACGATGACCTGGTCGACGAGGTACTTGATCGAGAACGCCGCGAGCACGAACGACACGAGCACCGCACCCACCATCGCCGCGAGGAGGCCCGCGAACGGGTTGCCCGTGAGGGAGCCGACGATGGCGGCCGAGAACGCGCCGAAGAGCAGCTGACCCTCGATCGCGATGTTCACGACGCCCGCGCGCTCCGAGATCACGCCGCCGAGCGCCCCGAAGACGAGGGGCACGCTGAGGGCCAGGGTTCCGACGAGCATGCCCGGCACGGGGATGTTCTTGTCGGCCGCGACCCACGTGAGGAAGGCGAACAGGAACAGCACGGCGAACACGATCGACAGCCACAGCGGCGCGTGGCCCGAGCCGAGCGCGACGTAGGCCGCGGCGCCGAGGGCGCCGACGACGAGCAGCAGCGCCGTGATGACGACGGTGATCTGGGTGGGCAGCACGAGCGGCGCGAGCTGGATGGCGTCGCGCTGCGTCGAGAGCGTGAACATCGTCTCGCCGCTGTTGGGGAAGACGAAGGCCATGAGCAGGCCGACGAGCGCGAAGACGCCGAGGATGACGGGCGTCTTCCAGCTGCGGACGAGCGCCTTCTCGTGCACGATGGGTGCCGCCGAGGCGGGAGCCGGAGCGGTCGTGGTCACTTGGTCACCACCTTCTCGGCCGCGGGCTTGGGAGCTCGCGCGGTCACGGTCGCGTCGGGAGAGGGCAGGCGGAAGATCGACCGCACGAGGGGCGGGGCCGCGATGAGCAGCACGATGACGGACTGCACGACGAGAACGATGTCGATGGGGATGCCCTCGCCCGCCTGCATCGTGTAGCCGCCCGCCTTGAGCGCTCCGAAGAGGATGCCCGAGAAGAACACGCCCCACGGACGTGAGCGTCCGAGCAGGGCGACCGTGATCGCGTCGAAGCCGATGCCGGCGTCGACGCCGGCCGCGAAGCCCGTCGTCGTCGTGCCGAGCACCTGCGAGGCGCCCGCGAGGCCGAGCAGGGCTCCCGAGAACAGCATCGCGAGCACGTAGGTGCCCTTGACGCTGATGCCCGCGGTGAGCGCGGCGCGCGGGTTCTCACCGACCGCGCGGAAGCGGAAGCCCATGCTCGAACGGTTGAGCAGGTACCAGACCCACACGGTCGCGAGGATCGCGAGGATGAAGCCGAGGTGCACGCGGTAGGAGCCGACGCCGAGCAGGTCGGAGAGGGTCGGGAACACCGCGGACTCGAGCGCGGGCGGCGACTTGGGCGTGTTGGAGCCCGGCGCCTGCAGCGCACCCTGCGTCTTGAGCAGGAACGAGATGAGGTAGAACGCGACGTAGTTGAGCATGATCGTGAGGATCACCTCGTGCGCACCCGTACGCGCCTTGAGCACACCCGCGATCCCGGCCCAGATGGCGCCGCCGGCGAGGGCCGCGGCTGTGGCCAGCAGGATGTGCAGGGGCGCGGGCAGCTCGATCGACCAGCTCACCCATCCGGCCGCCGCGGCCGCGATGAGGATCTGGCCGCGACCGCCGATGTTGAACATGCCGACCCGGAACGTGAGGGCCACACCGAGGCCGGCCGCGATGAGCGGCGTGGCGAAGGTAAGCGTCTCGGTCAGCGGCTTGATGGCGTTGACGAAGTCGCCGCGCTTGGGGTTGTAGATCGCGCCCTGGAAGAGCGAGGTGTAGGCGCCTGAGATCGACTCCCAGATCGCACGGAAGGTGTCGGACGGACGGGAGAAGAAGTACCCGGCGGCCTTCTGCACGTCGGGGTCGGTCGCCGCGATGAGGACCGAGCCCACGAGCAGCGCGATGACGATCGCGAGCAGCGAGATGAGCCAGCTCGAGCCGGCGATCTCGCGCAGGATGCGGTTGGCGGCAGGAGGCGGCGGGACGTCCGCCTCGGGTGCGCGCTGCTCGGCGGGCACCTGTGCGGCCTCGACGGTCTCGTCGGGCACCTGCCCCTTGGCGGGGATCTGCTCGTCGCTCACGCGGCCGCTCCTGTCGTCTCGCCGGCCATCATGAGGCCGAGCACGTCACGGGGGGTGTCGCCCGGCACGATGCCGACGATCCCGCCTCGATACATGACCGCGATGCGGTCCGCGAGGGCGGTGACCTCGTCGAGTTCGGTCGACACGACGATGACGGGGATGCCGGCGTCGCGCGCCGCGACGATCTGGTTGTGCACGAACTCGATCGATCCGACGTCGAGTCCGCGGGTGGGCTGGGATGCGACGAAGAGCCGCAGGTCGCGGCTCAGCTCGCGTGCGAGCACGACCTTCTGCTGGTTGCCGCCGGAGAGACGTCCGGCGTGTGTGCCGATGCCCTGCGCGCGGATGTCGAACTCGCCGAGCTTCTGTTCCGCGAACTCGGCGAGCTCGCCGAGCTGCAGGGTACCGGCCTTCACGAAGGGCGCACCCACGGAGCGGTCGAGCATGAGGTTCTCGGCGATCGTGAACTCCGCGACGAGGCCGTCTTCCTTGCGGTCCTCCGGCACGAACCCGACGCCGGCGTCGAGCACCTTGCGCACGCTCTTGCCCACGAGCTCGACGCCGTCGAGCGTGATGGAGCCGCTCACGCGCGTCTGGGTGCCGAGGATCGCCTCGGTGAGCTCGGTCTGGCCGTTGCCCTGCACACCGGCGACGGCGAGGATCTCACCCGCGCGAACGGTGAAGGAGACGTCCTTGACGACGTACTGGTCGCGCGCGTCGATGACCGAGAGGTCGGTGACCACGAATGCGTCGGCGCCCGGGTTGGCGGGCTCCTTCTGGATGGTGAGCTCGACGGCGCGGCCGACCATGAGCGATGCGAGCTCGGTGTTGCTCGCGGTGGGCGATGCCTCGCCCACGACCTTGCCGAGACGGATGACGGTGATGCGGTCCGCCACCTCGCGAACCTCGCGCAGCTTGTGGGTGATGAAGACGATCGCGGTGCCCGACTCCTTGAGCTGGCGCATGATCGCCATGAGCTCATCGGTCTCCTGCGGGGTCAGCACGGCGGTGGGCTCGTCGAACACGAGCACCTGGGCGTCGCGCGAGAGCGCCTTGATGATCTCGACGCGCTGCTGCACGCCGACCGGGAGCTCCTCGACCACGGCATCCGGGTCGACGTCGAATCCGAATCGGTCGGAGATCTCGCGCACCTTCGCGCGTGCGGCCGCGAGGTCGAGCACGCCCGGCCCCTTGGTCTGCTCGTGACCGAGCATGACGTTCTCGGCGACAGTGAACACGGGGACGAGCATGAAGTGCTGATGCACCATGCCGATGCCCGCCTTCATGGCGTCTCCCGGGCCGGAGAAGTGCTGCACCTCGTCGTCCAGCAGGATCTCGCCCTCGTCGGCCTGGTAGAGGCCGTAGAGCACGTTCATGAGGGTGGACTTGCCGGCGCCGTTCTCGCCGAGCAGGCAGTGGATCTCGCCGGGTTCGACGGTCAGATCGATGTGGTCGTTGGCGACCAGGGCACCGAACCGCTTGGTGATGCCGCGGAGTTCGAGCTTCATTGTCTCAATCTAGGAATCGGTCCTCGGCACGGCAACGGGGAGACCGGCATGGCCGGCCTCCCCGTGCCGTGTTGCGAGGAAGTGGGTTACTGCGGGGTCGCCGGGGACTCGACCTTGATCTCGCCCGCGATGATCTTCGCCTTCAGGTCCTCGAGGGTCGCGCCGAGGTCGGCGGGAACCTTGGACTCCCAGTCGTGGAACGGGGCGATTCCGACGCCGCCGTTCTCGAGCGTGCCCACGTAGGGCGTGATGTCGAACTTGCCACCCGCAGCGGCGACCACGGTGTCGTGGACACCCGCGTCGACGCCCTTCATGACGGAGGTCAGGAGGAGGTCGGCCACGTCGGGGTCGGTGTTGTACACGTCGGCGTCGACGCCGATGAGGGCGATGTCGCCGCCCTTCTCACGGATGGCCTCGCCGGCGCTCTGGTAGATCGGGCCGCCGACCGGGAGGAGCACGTCGGCACCCTGGTCGAGCAGGTTCTGCGCCGCGGTCTTGGCCTCGACGCCCGCAGCGAAGCCGCCGGTGAACGAGCCGGTCTGCGACGCCTTGTCCCAACCGATCGCCTTGACGGACGCGCCGTTCTGCTCGTTGTAGTAGGCGACGCCGTCGACGAAGCCGTCCATGAAGATCGTCACGGGGTTGATCTGGATGCCGCCGAAGGTGCCGACGACGCCGGTCTTCGAGGTGGCGGCCGCCGCGTAGCCGGCGAGGAACGCCGCCTCTGCCGTGTTGAAGAGGATCGGCTTGCCGTTCTCCGTGTCGTTCTTGCCGTCGAAGTCACCGTCGAGCGAGTCGTCGACGATGGCGAACTCGACGTCGGGGTTCTCCTGCGCGGCCGTGATGGTCGCAGCGGACAGCAGGAAGCCGACCGTGACGATCATGTTGCAGCCCTCGCCGAGGAGGCTCTCGATGTTGGGGGCGAAGTCGTCCTCGGAGGCCGACTCGACGGTCTTGGTCTGGATGCCGAGCTCCTCGCCGGCGGCCTCGAGGCCCTCCTTGCCGAGCTGGTTGAACGACTTGTCGTCGAACCCGCCCGAGTCGGAGACCATGCAGGCGAGGAAGTCGGATGCGCCGGACTCGTCCGGCGTCTCCTCGGGCGCCGAAGCGCAGCCGCTGAGCACGAGGGCGCTCGCGCCGAGGATGGCGAGACCGGAGAGGCCGGCCTTGCGGGTCGTGATTGTCACTGTGTCCTCCAAGAAGTCGCCGGGCAGGATGACCGGCGGATCGCGATACACGTTACCTTCTGTGACGCACGCCGAGGACTGAGCATCGGCGCTCGCAACAGAAGAGTTACACAGCCCCCCACCCCCGGAAACAGTCAGGAAATGTTTGTGCTCAGATGAGCACTTCCGCCCGAGGGAGACGTCTTCAGGAGCGCCCCGAACCGGGTACGGCTACCACCCGAAGAGGGGTATGGCCCCTAGAGGACGTCGTCGCGGCCGGACAGCTTGAGGGCGTCCACGACGCTCTTGACGCGCTGCGCGTTCGCGGTCGTCGTGACGAGGAGCGCGTCGGCGGTGTCGACCACGACGATGTCGTGCACGCCGATGAGCGAGATGATGCGGTCCGACTGGCTCACGACGATGCCGCTCGACGCATCCGCGAGCACGCGCGCGTTCTCGCCGAGGATCGAGAGGTCGCTCGCCCGGCCCGCCGACTTGAGCTTCGCGACCGACGCGAAGTCGCCCACGTCGTCCCAGTCGAAGCGGCCAGGGATGACGGCGAGGCCTCCAGCGGCAGCGGCCGGCTCGGCGACGGCGTAGTCGATCGCGATGCGACGCAGGCCCGGCCAGAGGCGGTCGACCGCGGGGCCGCGGGTGGCGGCGTCGTCCCACGCGGCGGCGAGCTCCTCGATCTGGGCGAGCAGCTGGGCGTCGAACTCGCCGAGACGCTCGAGCAGCCGGTCGGCGCGCGCGATGAACATGCCCGCGTTCCACAGGTGCCGACCGTCGGCGAGGTACCGGGCGGCGGTGGCGGCATCCGGCTTCTCCACGAAGCTGCGCACGAGGAGGGCGTCGGGGGCGCCGTCGATCTCGGCGCCGTCGGAGCACTCGATGTAGCCGAAGCCGATCGCCGGCTCGGTGGGCTGGATGCCGATCGTGACGATGTAGCCGGCGTCGGCCGCGACGACGGCCTGCTCGACGGTGGCGCGGAAGGCGTCCTCGTCCTGGATGACGTGGTCGGCCGCGAAGGAGCCGACGATGACGTCGGGCTCGCGGCGGCGCAGGATGGCGGCGGCCAACGCGATCGCGACGGTCGAGTCGCGCGGCGCGGCCTCGAGCACGATGTTGCGGTCCTCGAGCTCGGGGATCTGCTCCTCGATCGCGGACCGGTGGGCGCGGCCGGTGACGATCATGACGCGCTGCGGACCGGCGAGGGGGGCGAGACGCTCCCACGTGCCGCGCACGAGCGTGCGGCCCGAGCCCGTGAGGTCGTGGAGGAACTTGGGTGCGTCGGCGCGCGAGAGGGGCCACAGGCGCGACCCGACGCCGCCCGCGGGGATGACGCCGTAGAACCGCTCGAGGGGAGTCGACATGCCACTCACCTTAGAGAGGGCGCCGCGACGATGGGACGGCAGCATCCGGGGATATCTCGATATCGAGACAAGTTAGGGCACCCTCAACTGCGAGCCCCTGGGGGCGGGCATAGACTGGAGGCCGTTCCAACGACGAGCGACTCGCGAGGGAGAACTGCCGTGACGAGCCAGGCCGCACCAGCTGAGAGCCCAGCGGCATCCATCCCCGAACCCAAGAAGCGCAAGCTGCCGGCCGGCACCCTGTACCGCGGTCGCGAGGGCATGTGGTCGTGGGTGCTCCACCGCATCACCGGCACCGCGATCTTCTTCTTCCTCCTGGTGCACATCCTCGACACCTCGCTCATCCGCATCAGCCCCGAGGCGTACGACGCCGTCATCGGCACCTACAAGACGCCGATCATGGGCCTCGGCGAGGTCGCGCTCGTCGCCGCGATCGGCCTCCACGCTCTCAACGGCCTCCGGATCATCCTCATCGACATGTTCTCGTGGGGCCCCCGGGCGCAGAAGGCGATGTTCTGGATCGCCATCGCCCTCTGGATCGTTCTGCTGGTCGGCTTCGTGCCGCGGCACCTGATGGTCGTCTTCGGAGGACACTGATGAGCACCGACAACATCGCCGCGCCGCGCAGCCCCTACCTGAGCCACCGCAAGCGCAACCGCTTCAACATCGAGAAGTGGCGCTGGATCTACATGCGCGTCTCGGGCGTCCTGCTCGTGGTGCTCATCTTCGGACACCTCTTCTACAACCTGATCTTCCCGGGCAAGGTGTCGATCCTCGACTGGGCGTTCGTCGCGGGCAAGCTCGCCGACCCGTTCTGGGTCGTGTGGGACACCCTGCTGCTGTGGCTCGCGCTCATCCACGGAGCGAACGGCATGCGCACGCTCGTCAACGACTACGCCCACGGCCGCTTCCGCAGCATCCTGCTGTGGGGCCTCGGCGGCACGACCGTCGTGCTGATCTTGCTCGGCACGCTCGTGCTGACGACCTTCGACCCCTGCCTCGGCGAGCCCACGAACGCCGAGCTGATCGCGATCTGCGCGGCCCAGTAGCCCCGCTGCCACTAGTGAGAGAGAACGTGAGCGACTTCCTGCAGTTCGAAGACGGAGACGTCATCGACGGCGTCCACTACCACCGACACGACGTCGTCATCGTCGGGGCGGGCGGTGCCGGCATGCGCGCCGCGATCGAGGCGGCACCGCGCGCCAACACCGCGGTGATCACCAAGCTCTACCCCACGCGCTCGCACACGGGCGCGGCGCAAGGCGGCATGGCCGCGGCGCTCGCGAACGTCGAAGAGGACTCGTGGGAGTGGCACACCTTCGACACCGTCAAGGGCGGCGACTACCTCGTCGACCAGGATGCGGCCGAGATCCTCGCGAAGGAGGCCATCGACGCGGTCCTCGACCTCGAGAACATGGGCCTCCCGTTCAACCGCACCCCCGAGGGCAAGATCGATCAGCGCCGCTTCGGCGGTCACACGCGCGACCACGGCAAGGCGCCCGTGCGCCGCGCCTGCTACGCGGCCGACCGCACGGGCCACATGATCCTGCAGACGCTGTTCCAGAACTGCGTCAAGCTCGGCGTCAACTTCTTCAACGAGTTCTACGCGCTCGACCTCGTCATGACCGAGGTCGACGGCGTGCAGAAGCCGTCGGGCGTCGTCGCCTACGAGCTCGCGACGGGCGAGCTCCACGTCTTCCAGGCGAAGTCGATCGTCTTCGCGACGGGCGGCTTCGGCAAGATCTACAAGACCACCTCGAACGCCCACACCCTCACGGGCGACGGCGTCGGCATCATCTGGCGCAAGGGCCTGCCTCTGGAGGACATGGAGTTCTTCCAGTTCCACCCGACCGGTCTCGCGGGCCTCGGCATCCTCCTCACGGAGGGCGCACGCGGTGAGGGCGCCATCCTGCGCAACGCCTCGGGTGAGCGCTTCATGGAGCGCTACGCGCCCACCATCAAGGACCTCGCCCCCCGCGACATCGTCTCCCGCTGCATGGTGCAGGAGGTCGCGGAGGGCCGCGGCGCCGGCCCGCACAAGGACTACGTGCTGCTCGACTGCACGCACCTGGGCGCCGAGGTACTCGAGACGAAGCTGCCCGACATCACCGAGTTCGCGCGCACCTACCTCGGCGTCGACCCGGTGTACGAGCCCGTGCCCGTCATGCCGACCGCGCACTACGCGATGGGCGGCATCCCGACCAACGTCAAGGCCGAGGTGCTGCGCGACAACGAGACCGTCGTGCCGGGCCTCTACGCCGCGGGCGAGTGCGCGTGCGTCTCGGTGCACGGCTCCAACCGCCTCGGCACCAACTCGCTCCTCGACATCAACGTCTTCGGCAAGCGCGCAGGCAACAACGCCGTCGACTACGCCGAGACGGTCGACTTCACCCCCCTCCCCGCGGATGCCGCGGCCGCCGTGCGCGAGATGGTCGACAACCTGCGCAACGCATCCGGCACCGAGCGCATCGCGGCGCTCCGCAAGGAGCTGCAGGAGGAGATGGACCGCAACGCCCAGGTGTTCCGCACCGACGAGTCACTCGCGAAGGTCACCGAGACGATCCACCAGCTGCGCGAGCGCTACAAGAACGTCTCCATCCAGGACAAGGGCAACCGGTTCAACACCGACCTGCTCGAGGCGATCGAGCTGGGCTTCCTGCTCGACCTCGCCGAGGTCGTCGTGTTCTCGGCGAAGAACCGCAAGGAGAGCCGCGGCGGTCACATGCGCGACGACTACCCGAAGCGCGACGACGAGACCTACATGAAGCACACGATGGCCTACCTGACGGGCGACCCGCACTCGGCGAACGCCGCCGACCACATCACGCTCGACTGGAAGCCGGTCGTGATCACCAATTACCAGCCCATGGAGAGGAAGTACTGATGGCCGGCGCAGCCACCCTCGAGGCGGTCGACAACACGCCCAAGGCCGAGGCGCCCGTCCAGGCCTTCACGGTCACCCTCATCATCCGGCGCTTCGACCCGGAGAAGGATGCCGAGCCGTACTGGCAGGACTTCGACGTCGAGCTCTTCGCGACCGACCGCGTGCTCGACGCGCTTCACAAGATCAAGTGGGAGATGGACGGCTCGCTCACGTTCCGTCGTTCGTGCGCCCACGGCATCTGCGGCTCGGATGCCATGCGCATCAACGGCCGCAACCGCCTCGCGTGCAAGACCCTCATCAAGGACCTCGACATCTCGAAGCCGATCTACGTCGAGGCGATCAAGGGCCTCCCGCTCGAGAAGGACCTCATCGTCGACATGGAGCCGTTCTTCGCCTCCTACCGTGAGATCCAGCCCTTCCTCATCGCGAGCGACAAGCCCGAGAAGGAGCGCATCCAGTCGGTCGCGCAGCGCGAGCGCTTCGACGACACGACCAAGTGCATCCTGTGCGCCGCGTGCACCTCGAGCTGCCCCGTGTTCTGGACCGACGGGCAGTACTTCGGCCCCGCCGCGATCGTCAACGCGCACCGCTTCATCTTCGACTCGCGTGACGAGGCCGCGAACGTGCGCCTCGACATCCTCAACGACAAGGAGGGCGTGTGGCGCTGCCGCACGACCTTCAACTGCTCGGAGGCGTGCCCCCGTGGCATCGAGGTGACGAAGGCGATCGCCGAGGTCAAGGCCGCCGTGCTGCGCGGCAAGCCCGACATCCCGAAGGCGTAGTCAAGCCCCTCCCCCGTGCGCCTCACGCCGATAGCGTGGGGTGATGGCCGACGAGTCCCCGGAATCCGCGGAGTCCCAGGAGTCCGCGGAGAAGAAGAGCCCGCCCGCGTCCATCGCGTGGGTGCAGCGCGTCGTCGCGTGGGTCATGGCGCTCAAACCCGTGCGCGTGTTCCAGGACTACGCGGCGCACCGCGGTCCGCTGCTCGCGGCGGGCCTGTCGAACCAGGCGATCTTCGCGGTGTTCGCGGCGATCTGGGTGGCGTTCTCGGTCTTCGGGCTCATCGTCGCATCCCAGCCCGACCTCCAGGCGGCGCTCCTCCAGCTCATGGCGGATGCCGTGCCCGGCCTCATCGACACGGGCGACGGCGACGGCGCGATCGACCCCGCCGACCTCGTCGACACGACGGTGCTCGGGTGGACGGGCGCGATCGCCCTCGCGGGCCTGTTCTTCACCGCGCTCGGTTGGCTCGCATCCGCTCGGGACGCCGTGCGCCTGCTCGGCGACCTGCCCGCGCCGACCACGAACTTCCTGCTGCTCAAGCTCAAGGACCTGGGCCTCGCGATCGGTTTCGGCATCCTGCTGCTCGTCTCCGCGGGTCTCTCGGTGCTCTCCTCGCAGGCGCTCGAGGGCCTCATGGATCTCGTCGGCATCCGCGACCACGCCGTCGCCGCGATCTCGGCGCGTGTGCTGTCGATCGTGCTCATGTTCGTGCTCGACGCGGTCGTGCTGGGCGCGTTCTACCGTGTGCTCGCGGGCGTGCACATCCCCATGCGTTTCCTCGCGCAGGGCGCGCTGCTCGGCGCCGCGGCGCTCGGCGTGCTCAAGGTGCTCGGCACGGCGCTCCTCGGCGGGGCGACCAACAACCCGCTGCTCGCGGGCTTCGCGGTCATCATCGGTCTGCTCATCTGGTTCACCCTCATCTGCCAGGTGATCCTCGTGGCGGCGTGCTGGGTGTTCGTGTCGATGGCGGATGCGGGGGTGCCTCTCGACCCGGCCCTCGCGGCCGAGCGGGAAGCCGAGGAGGAGCGCGAGCGGGAACGGATGCGCGAGCAGCTGCGCGCGGAGCTCGCCGCCGAGCGCCGCCCGTTCTGGAAGCGGCTGTTCGGGCGCGGCTGACGGCGTGGCCCGCGACCCGGTCGGAGGCCCGGCACAGGTGAGGGTCGGGGGCGCTCGTTAGAGTTGAAGGCGTGTCCCGTCCCCTCCGCATCGCGACTGTCAACGTCAACGGCGTGCGCGCCGCCTTTCGCAAGGGGATGGGCGAGTGGCTCGCCCCGCGCGGCATCGACATCCTCGCTCTCCAGGAGGTGCGTGCCGAGACCGACGACCTCACGGCACTGCTCGGCGACGAGTGGGACGTGCTGCACGACCCCGCCACGGCGAAGGGGCGCGCGGGCGTGGCGATCGCGAGCCGCCGCAAGGCCGAGATCCACCGCGTGACCTTCGGACCCGACGACTTCGACTCCGCCGGTCGCTGGCTCGAGGCGGACTACGACGTCGACGGCACGATCGTCACCGTCGTCTCCTGCTACGTGAACTCGGGCGAGGCCGACACCCCCAAGCAGGTCGAGAAGTACAAGTTCCTCGACGCGATGGCCGAGCGCCTGCCGAAGCTCGCCGAGCACAACCCGCTCGCGCTCGTCGTGGGCGATCTCAACGTCGGCCACCGCACGCTCGACATCAAGAACTGGAAGGGCAACGTGAAGCGCGCGGGCTTCCTGCCCGAGGAGCGCGCCTACTTCGACCGGTTCGTGGGCGCCGAGGGCGAGGACGGCTACAACGCCGGCGCGGGGTTCGGCTGGGTCGACGTGGGCCGCCGCTTCGCGGGCGAGGTGCCCGGCCCGTACACGTGGTGGTCGCAGCGCGGTAAGGCGTTCGACACCGACACCGGCTGGCGCATCGACTACCACCTCGCGACGAAGGCCCTCGCCGACACGGCCGTCTCGTACACGGTCGACCGCGCGGCCGCCTACGACGAGCGATGGTCCGACCACGCCCCCGTCGTCGTCGACTATGCGATCTGAAAGATCGCAGGTTGAGTAGCCTGCGCAGCAGGCGTGTCGAAACCCAGCTCTGAATACTCCGCTGGTTGAGTAGCAGCCGCCGGCTGCGTGTCGAAGCCAGCCCACGAAGGACTCCGAAATGACCAAGCCCCGCCTGTTCTCGGGCATGCAGCCCTCCGCCGACTCGCTCCACGCGGGCAACTACATCGGAGCGCTCCTGCAGTGGAAGCAGCTGCAGCGCGACTACGACGCCGTCTTCTGCGTCGTCGACCTGCACGCGATCACCGTGCCGCAGGACCCGGCCACCCTGCGCGAGAAGACCCGCCGCACGGCCGCGCAGTATATCGCCGCCGGCATCGACCCCTCCGCCTCGACGCTCTACGTGCAGTCGCACGTGCCGGCGCACGCGCAGCTCGCCTGGGTGCTCAACACGATCACGGGCATGGGCGAGGCGAGCCGCATGACCCAGTTCAAGGACAAGACGGCGAAGCAGGGTGTCGAGTCGGCATCCGTCGGCCTCTTCACGTACCCGATCCTGCAGGCGGCCGACATCCTGCTGTACGACGCGCAGATCGTGCCCGTCGGCGAGGACCAGCGCCAGCACATCGAGCTCACGCGCGACCTCGCGCAGCGCTTCAACAGCCGTTTCGGCGACACGTTCGTCATCCCCGAGGCGTCGATCCTCAAGGAGACGGCGAAGGTCTACGACCTGCAGAACCCGGGCTCGAAGATGTCGAAGTCGGGTGAGACCGAGAACGGCATCCTGTGGCTGCTCGACGAGCCGAACCGGCTCGTGAAGAAGATCAAGTCGGCGGTGACCGACAACGACGGCTCGGTGCACTACGACCCCGAGGGCAAGCCCGGCGTCTCGAACCTGCTGACGCTGCTCTCGGTGCTGAGCGGCACGGCGATCGAGACGCTCGAGCACGAGTTCGCGGGTCGCGGCTACGGCGACCTCAAGGGCGCCGTCGCGGATGCCGTGGTCGCCGAGTTCGGTCCGGTGCGCGAGCGGGCGCTCGAGCTGCTCGCCGACCCCGCCGAGCTCGACCGCGTGCTCGCGGCGAACGCCGACCGCGCGAACGCGATCGCCGAGGCTACCCTCGCCCGCGTGTACGACGCGGTCGGCTTCCTCTCCCGCCGCTCGTAGGGTGTCGGGGATGGAGCCCGTCGTGCTGCGCACCGAGCGCCTCGTGCTCTCGGTGCCGACCGACGACGACATCGACACCATCGTCGAGCTCTGCCAGGACGAGCTCATGCTCGACACGCTCGCCTCGCTTCCCTGGCCGTACACGCGCGCCGACGCGGAGTTCTTCGTGCGCGAGGTCGTGGCGGCCGGCTGGGAGCACGGCCTCGGCCTCGGCACCGTGTGGGGCATGCGGGAGCGGGAAGGCGGACCGCTTCTCGGCACGGTCGGCTGGAACGCCGAGCGGGCGGAGATCGGGTACTGGATGGGGGCGCCGTCTCGCGGCCGCGGCTACATGACCGAGGCGGTGCGCGCCGTCTGCGCGTGGGTGTTCGCGGAGCTCGGCGTCGAGCGCATCGGCTGGGAGGCGGTCGCGGGCAACGCTGCATCGGCTCGCGTCGCGCGGGCCGCGGGGTTCCGCTACGACGGCGAAGGGCCGTCGAACATCGCGTTCCGCGACGGATCGCACCCGCACAGCCGTCACGGGCACCTGCTCGCGACCGACGACGGCGCGCCGAAGCCGGGGTGGCCGCTGTGAGCGGGGGCGGCATCCGCGCGGTGCTCTTCGACCTCGACGACACGCTCTTCGCCCACCGCGAGTCGGTCGAGACCGGCATCCACGCCTACCGGGCGGCGCTCGGCGGGGCGCTCGCGCAGGGCGAGCCCGCGGCGGAGTTCGCCCGCTGGAACGCGCTCGAGGAGGAGCACTACCACCGCTACCTCGCGGGCGAGGTCGACTTCCGCGAGCAGCGGCGGGCGCGGGCGCGGGGCTTCGTCGCCCCGTACGGCATCGAGCTCGACGACGGGGCCGCCGAGGCGTGGTTCGAGACGTACCTCGTGCACTACGAGACGAGCTGGCGGCTGCACGACGACGTCGGCGACTGCATCGCGGCGATCGCGCCGCGCGCCCTCGGCATCATCACGAACGGCGAGCTCGCGTTCCAGACCGCGAAGATCCTCGGCACGGGGCTCGAGGCGCTCATCCCGCTCGAGAACGTCGTCGCGAGCGGCGAGGTCGGCGTGGCGAAGCCGGATGCGCGCATCTTCGAGCTCGCGGCGGATCACCTCGGTGTGACGACCGCCGAGGCCTGCTACGTGGGCGACCGCCTGCACACGGATGCGATCGGCGCGGCCCGCGCGGGCATGCTCGGCGTGCTCATCGATCGCCGCGGCGTCGCGACGGCGGAGCAGCTGGCCGAGGCCGCCGCGGAGGGCGTGCACGTCATCCGCTCGCTCGACGAGCTGCCGGCGCTGCTGGGCTGAGTGGTCGCTTCTCGGCCTCAAATAGCCCGGATAGGGCCAGAAACCGACCAGTCAGGGGACGGAGGGTCACGCGGCGCAACGGGAATACACGGGCGGAGGGGGCGTTGTAGACTCCGAACGAAGCAAGTGCTCCGGGGGCGGTGGAATTCCGCACCGGCGGTTACAGTCCGCGAACCCCGTTCCGAGAGGGACGGGGCCGATCCGGTGGAATTCCGGAACCGACGGTCAGAGTCCGGATGAGAGGAAGCACGCGCCGAGGCATCCGTCTTTTCGCGGAGCGCGGCGCCGCGACCCACGTCGTGCATCCCCGGACAGGACCGGAAGGGATGCGATGGCCGCCACCGCCTACGACGCCGCCATGCGCCGCGCCCTCGACCTCGCCGCGCGCGGGCCGGTCACGGGCGGCAACCCGCAGGTCGGCTGCGTGCTGCTCGACGCATCCGGAGCCGTCGTCGCCGAGGGTTGGCACCGCGGCGCCGGCACCCCGCACGCCGAGGTCGACGCCCTCTCGCGCGTCGCCGACGCCCGCGGCCTCACCGCCGTCGTCACCCTCGAGCCGTGCAACCACACCGGCCGCACGGGCCCCTGCAGCGAGGCCCTCATCGCCGCCGGTGTCTCACGCGTCGTCTACGCCGTGAGCGACCCCGGTCACGAGTCGTCGGGCGGCGCCGAGCGCCTGCACGAGGCGGGCATCGAGGTCGTGCCCGGCGTGCTCGCCGACGAGGTCGCCGCGTTCCTGCACATCTGGCTGACCGTCGCCGCTCGCGGGCGCCCCTGGGTGACCGTCAAGTGGGCCTCGACCCTCGACGGTCGCGCCGCCGCGTCCGACGGCACGAGCCAGTGGATCACCGGCACCGCCGCCCGCCAGCGCGTGCACGAGCAGCGCGCCGCATCCGACGCCATCCTCGTCGGCAGCGGCACCGTGCTCGCCGACGACCCCGCCCTCACGGCGCGCGGCGACGCGGGCGAGCTGCTCGGGCACCAGCCGCTGCCCGTCGTCGTGGGCGAGCGCCCCGTGCCCGCGGATGCCGCCCTCCGCCGCCACCCGGCCGGCCTCGTCGAGACCGGCACCCGCGACCTCGGTCGCATCCTCGCCGAGCTGCACGAGCGCGGCGTCGGCCGTGTCTACGTCGAGGGCGGGCCGACGCTCGCGTCCGCCGTCATCGCCGCGGGCCTCGCCGACGAGTACGCCGTCTACCTCGCGCCCGCCCTGCTGGGCGGCGAGCGTCTCGCGGTGGGCGACCTCGGCATCCGCACGATCTCCGAGGCGCGACGCCTCACGATCACGAGCGTCGAGCAGCTCGGAGAGGACCTGCTCGTCATGGCGCGACCCGAGAGAAGGAGCTGACATGTTCACCGGCATCATCGAGGAGGTCGGCGAGGTTCTCGCATGGGAGCCCGTCGGCGACGCCGCGCGCATCACCGTGCGCGCCCCGCTCGCCGTCTCCGACGCGAAGCACGGCGACTCGATCTCGGTGTCGGGCGTGTGCCTCACCGTCGTCGACCAGGGCGACGACTGGTTCACGGCCGACGTCATGGGCGTCTCGATCGACGTCACCACGATCGGCGAGCGCCGCCCCGGCGACCGTGTCAACCTCGAGCGCGCCGCCGCCGTCGGCGACCGCCTCGGCGGCCACATCGTGCAGGGCCACGTCGACGGCACGGCGACGGTGCTCTCGATGGAGGACGGATCGGGCTGGCGCGTCGTGCGCTTCACGCTCGCCCCGGAGCTGGCCCCGCTCGTGACCCGCAAGGGCTCGATCGCGATCGACGGCACCTCGCTCACCGTGAGCGCGGTCTCGGACGCGACGGCGCCCGAGCAGTGGTTCGAGGTGTCGCTCATCCCCGAGACCCTCGAGGCGACGACGCACGGCGCGCTCGCGCCGGGCGACCGGGTCAACATCGAGACCGACATCCTGGCGCGGCACGTGGAGCGGATGCTCCAGATGGGAGTGAACCGATGAGCCTGAGCGACATCCCCACGGCGCTGAAGGCGCTGCGGGAGGGACGGCCCGTCATCGTGGCCGACGACGAGGGACGCGAGAATGAGGGCGACGTCGTGCTCGCGGCCGCGACCGCGAGCCAGGAGTGGATCGCGTGGGCGGTCAAGCACTCGTCGGGCTTCATCTGCGCGCCCATGACGAACGAGATCGCCGACCGGCTGAACCTGCCGCCCATGGTCGCGCACAACGAGGACCCGCGCGGCACCGCCTACACGGTGTCCGTCGACGCGGCCGACCGCCTCTCAACGGGAATCTCGGCATCCGACCGTGCCCACACGCTGCGCGTGCTCGCCGACCCCGCGTCGACGCCCGCGAGCCTGCACCGCCCGGGTCATGTCATGCCGCTGCGCGCCGTCGACGGCGGCGTGCGCGAGCGCGACGGGCACACGGAGGCATCCGTCGACCTCATGAAGCTCGCGGGCCTCACGCCCGTCGCGGCGATCGTCGAGATCGTCGACGAGGACGGCGAGATGATGCGCCTGCCGAACCTGCTGCGCCTCGGCGAGCGCGAGAACGTGCCCGTCATCACGATCGAGGCCCTCATCCGCTTCATGGAGGAGCGCCGCTGCGAGGCCGACCCGAAGGCCGAGGTCACGGTGCCCGAGTGGCAGCGCGTGAGCTTCGAGGTCGAGACCAACGTCCCCACCGCGCACGGCACCTTCCGCGTGCGCGCCTACCGCGACCGCTCGACGGGCGCCGACCACGTCGCGTGGATCGCCGGCGAGCCCCGCGACGGCGCGCTCGTGCGCGTGCACTCGGAGTGCCTCACGGGCGAGGCGTTCGGCTCGCTCAAGTGCGAGTGCGGACCGCAGCTGCAGTCGGCGCTCGACACCATCCGCGAGGAGGGCGGCGTCGTCGTCTACCTGCGCGGCCAGGAGGGGCGCGGCATCGGGCTCATCAACAAACTGCGCGCCTACCGCCTCCAGGAGGAGGGCTTCGACACCCTCGACGCGAACCTCGCGCTCGGCCTGCCCGGCGACGCACGCGACTACGGTGCCGCGGTCGGCATCCTCAAGGACCTCGGCATCTCGCGCGTGCGGCTGCTGAGCAACAACCCCGAGAAGGCCCGGCAGCTCGTCGAGCGCGGCGTCGAGGTCGACGCGCTCGTGCCGCTCGTCGTGGGCGTGGGCGAGTTCAACGAGGGCTACCTCGACGCGAAGCGCGACCGGATGGGGCACGCGCTCCCCAGCCACCAGGAGCTGGTGGCCGACCTGACGAAGGGACTCAGCGAATGAGCGGCGAAGGCCGACCCACCCTGCTCGACATCGACGGCACGGGCCTCCGCATCGCGGTGGTCGCCGGCACGTGGCACGAGCGCATCATGGAGGGCCTGCTCACGGGCGCCCTCCGCACGCTCGAGCAGTCGGGCGCCCACGTCGAGGTGCTGCGCGTGCCGGGCAGCTTCGAGCTGCCGGTCGTCGCGAAGGCGGCGCTCGAGGCGGGAGCGGATGGCGTGGTGGCGCTCGGCGTGATCATCCGCGGCGGCACGCCCCACTTCGAGTTCGTCTCGAACGCTGCGACCGACGGGCTCACGCGCGTCGCGATCGACACCGGCAAGCCCGTCGGCTTCGGCGTGCTGACCCTCGACGACGAGCAGCAGGGCATCGACCGCGCGGGCTTCCCCGGGTCGAAGGAGGACAAGGGCCGGGAGGCGGCGGAGGCCGTGCTCGCGACCGCCCGCGTCCTCGCGCGCGTGCGCCGCGGCTGAGCCCGCTCGTGCGCCGGGAGTGACCGGGGGCGGACCGAGCGGTCCACCGGTGGGAGAATCGTTCCCATGAGCAGCGCACCGGCCCCCGCATCCGCTCCCGCCAATCCGCGTTCACGCGTCGTCGTGGCGAGCCTCATCGGCACGACGATCGAGTTCTACGACTTCTACGTGTACGCGACGGCGGCGGTGCTCGTGTTCCCGCACCTGTTCTTCCCGACGGGCGACGAGACGGTGGCCCTGCTGTCGTCGTTCGCGATCTTCGGGGCGGCGATGGTGGCGCGCCCGCTCGGCGCCGTGTTCTTCGGGCACCTCGGCGACAAGCGCGGGCGCAAGGTGACGCTCGTGGGCGCGCTGCTCACGATGGGCATCGCGACCTTCCTCATCGGCGTGCTGCCGACCTACGCGCTCGTCGGCTGGTTCGCGCCGCTGCTGCTCGTGATCCTGCGGCTCGCGCAGGGCTTCGCGCTCGGCGGCGAATGGTCGGGTGCCGCGCTCGTCGCGACCGAGAACGCCCCCACCGGCAAGCGCGCCTGGTACGGCACCTTCCCGCAGCTCGGCGCGCCCATCGGGTTCATCATCGCGAACGGCCTGTTCCTCATCATCGCGGCGGTGCTTCCGTCGTCCGACCCGTCGCTGCCCTCGGAGGAGTTCCTCTCGTGGGGCTGGCGCATCCCGTTCCTGTTCTCGGCGATCATGGTCGCGGTCGGCCTCTGGGTGCGGCTGCGCCTCGTCGAGTCGGCCGCGTTCACGAAGGCGTCCACCGCGGGCAAGCTCGCCAAGGTGCCGCTCGCCACCGTCTTCCGCACGCACTGGCGCGAGCTCATCCTCGGCACCTTCTACATGCTCGCGACGTACGTGCTCTTCTATCTCATGACGACGTTCTCGCTCAGCTACGGCCGCGCGGCGACGGATGCGGCGGTGCCGGGCCTCGGGTACGAGTACACGACTTTCGTGCTACTCATGATCTTCGGCGTCGTGTTCTTCGGCATCTTCACGCTCGTGTCGGGCCCCCTCGCCGACCGCTTCGGACGCCGCCCGACGCTCATCGTCATCACGGCGGCCATCATCGTGTTCGGGCTCATCTGGGTGCCGCTGCTGTCGCTCGGCCAGATCGGCGTCGTGCTGTGGCTCGTGCTCGGCTTCACCCTCATGGGCTTCACCTTCGGTCCGATGGGCGCGCTGCTGCCCGAGCTCTTCCCGACCGTGCTGCGGTATACCGGTTCGGGCATCTCGTACAACGTGTCGTCGATCCTCGGCGCCGCGGTCGCCCCGTTCATCGCCGTGTGGCTGTGGACGGTCGGCGAGGGCAGCCCCGTGTGGGTCGGCGTGTACCTCGCGGTCATGGCGACGCTCACGCTCATCGCGCTGCTGCTCGGGCGCGAGACGAAGGACGTGGAGCTCGACGACGTGGAGATCCCGGAGGCGCTGCCGTAAGGCCTGCGGGGGTCTCGATACACCCGCTTCGCGGGCACTCGACCAGCGGTCAGGCGCGCTCGAGGCGCAGGATCGGGATGCGGCGGTCGGTCGACGCGCGGTAGCCGAGCAAGGTGCGGCGCGTCATGCGGTTCGAGGTCTCGATGATCTCGGCGAATCGGCGCTCCGCCTCCTCGGGCTCGAGCTGGGTCGCGACCACGTCGATCCGCTCTCCCCCGACCTCGATGTACGCCTTGTCGGGGTTCTCGGCGAGGTTGTAGTACCAGGCCGGGTGGTAGCGCCCGCCCGCGGCGCTCGCGGTGATGAGCCAGCCGTCGCCGTCCTCCATATAGCCGACGGGGTTGGTGCGCTCGAGGCCGGTCTTGCGGCCGATGGTCGTGAGCGCGAGCACGGCGGCGCCGTTACGCGAGCCGGGCTTGCGCGGCTTGCGCGCCTGCCGCACGAGGTAGCGCGTGATGATGCCCTCGATGCCCCGGTTGGTGGGCTGCTTGGCGCCGTAGGTGCCGCTCGGGAGTGGGGTGAAGCCCATGGTGGTGGTGTCCGTTTCCGGGGCGTCGGATGCGCCCGCCGAACGGAGACTATATCCGATACCCCACCAGTGTGGCGAATTGTGCGATGCATCCGGCCCGCTCGTGTTCGATTGACATGTCAACCGAGAGAGGCATCACGTGGAATTCGCACCCCAGGACCGGCGACGCCCGAGATCACGCCCGCCGACGGCATCATCTACGCGACGCGCAGCATCACGGCGACGTTCTCGTGCCCTCCGCTCATCGTCGGCTCGATCATGTCGAAGAAGCTCGCCGTGAGCCCCGTCGCGATCGTCATGAGCATCGGCTTCGGCTCGGGCTCCACCCTCATCGAGCAGGACGAGGCCCGCGAGCTCGGTCGCATGCTCGCCGACACCGCGCAGCGCCTCGGCGTGCACGCCGCGTTCCCGCTCGCCGACTACGACTCGATCGTCGGCCGCAACATCGGCAGCCACCTCGCCGTCAAGGAGATGGTCGCGTTCCTGCGCGACCCCTCCGACCAGCCGCGCCTGCTCGAGTTCGTGCTCACGATGACGGGCGAGATGTCGCCGCGAACGCCCACGCCGTGGAGCCGAGGGGTCACTTTCCATCACCCGCACCCGCCGCCATGCGACAGGAAGTGACACCTCGATGTCAACTCGGGTTGACGCGTCGCACCTCGTCAACTACGGTTGACGCCATGGACGCCGGGCAGCTGCACACGCTCGCGGGCGACGCCGGATCCCAGGATCCGCTCGTGGCGCTGCGGGCGGTCGCGCGGATGCGGCGTGAGCTCGACCGGCACGAGGCGGCGGCCGTGCGACGCGCCCGCAACGCGGGTGCGTCGTGGCAGCTCATCGCCCTGTGCCTCGGGGTCACCAAGCAGGCCGTCCACAAGAGGTACGGGCGCGCCTGACGCGCCACCGCATCCCCCCGGAGAGACACACCATGACGAGCACCGACGCGCCCGCGCGCCGCAACCCCCTGCGCCGCAACCCCCTGCGCCGCAACCTCCTCCGCCGCACCCCCGACACGGGGCCGCGCGCGTCGTTCCGCGAGCTGCTGCCGTACCTGACGGAGCACAAGGGGCTGCTCTCGCTCGCGATCGTGCTGAGCCTCGTCGCCGCGGCGCTCTCGCTCGCCCAGCCCGCGCTCGTCAGCCAGGTCATCACCGTCGTGCAGGACGGCGGCGCAGTCGGCGCGCTCGCGTGGCTGCTCGTCGCGCTCGTCATCGCCAACGGCATCGTCGGCGCCGTGCAGCACTACCTGCTGCAGCGCGCCGGCACGAGCGTCGTGCTGTCGTCGCGCCGCGCCCTCGTGCGCCGGATGCTGCGCCTCCCCATCAGCGAGTTCGACACGCGCCGCTCGGGCGACCTCGTCTCGCGCGTCGGCAGCGACACGACGCTCCTCTACGCCGTGCTCACGCAGGGTCTCGTCGACGCCCTCGGCGGTGCCGTGGTCTTCGTCGGCGCCATCATCGGCATGGCCATCATCGACCCCGTGCTGCTCGGCGCGACCGTGCTCGTCATCGCGCTCGCGATCGGCGTCGTCGGCGGGCTCTCGGGCCGCATCCGCATCGCGAGCCGGGAGCAGCAGGAGAAGGTCGGCGAGGTCGCGGCGGGCGTGCAGCGGGCGATCTCCGCCATCCGCACCGTGCGGGCGGCCAACGCGACCGAGCGCGAGACCGAGGCGATCGAGGCGGATGCGCGCGCCGCGTGGGGAGCCGGCATCCGCGTCGCGAAGGTGTCGGCGCTCGTCGTGCCGGTCGCGTCGATCGCGATGAACGTGTCGTTCCTCGTCGTGCTCGGCCTCGGCGGCTACCGCGTCGCGTCGGGCGCGATCACGATCGCGAGCCTCGTCGCGTTCATCCTGTTCCTGTTCCTCATGATCATGCCGCTCGGGCAGGCCTTCGGCGCCGTCACCTCCGTCAACCAGGCGCTCGGCGCGCTCGGCCGCATCCAGGAGATCATGCGCATCCCCTCGGAGGACGAGGGCGACCACGCCGTCGAGACCGCGCCCGATCTCGCGACGGATGACGCCATCCGCTTCGAGGACGTGCGGTTCTCCTACCCCGAGCAGGCGCACGCGACCGAGCAGGAGAAGGTGGTCGCGTCGGAGCTCGGCGAGGACGCCGTCGAGCCGCACGACCGCGAGGTGCTGCACGGCGTCTCGTTCGGGGTGCCGCGGGGCAGCCGTGTCGCGCTCGTCGGGCCGTCGGGTGCCGGGAAGTCGACGATCCTCGCGCTCATCGAGCGCTTCTACGACCCGAACGCGGGTGTCGTGCGTGTCGACGGGGTCGACGTTCGGTCGCTCCCCCGCGAGCAGCTGCGCAGCCGCATCGGCTATGTCGAGCAGGACGCGCCCGTGCTCGCCGGCAGCATCCGCGACAACCTCACGCTCGGCACGCCCGACGCGAGCGACGAGCAGTGCGTCGAGGTGCTGCGCACCGTCAACCTCGGCGAGGTGCTCGACCGGGATCCGGCCGGCCTGGATGCGGCGGTCGGCGAGGAGGGCGTCATGCTCTCCGGCGGCGAGCGACAGCGCCTCGCGATCGCGCGGGCCCTGCTCGCGGCGCCGCCCATCCTGCTGCTCGACGAGGCGACGGCGTCGCTCGACGGCGCGAACGAGCAGCTGCTGCGCGAGGCGATCGACGCCGTGGCGGCCGAGCGCACCCTGCTCGTCATCGCGCACCGCCTGTCGACGGTCGTCGACTCGGATGCCATCGTCGTGCTCGACCACGGCCGCGTCGTCGGCGTCGGCACGCACTCGGAGCTCGTCGTCTCGACCCCGCTCTACCGCGACCTCGCGAAGCACCAGCTTCTGGTGTGACATGGCGCGGCTGGAGCCGTGACGTCACGGCGGGAGTTGTTTCTCCCGCCGTCGGGTCACGGCTCCAGCCGCGCCACGACACTCAGGACATCGGGGTGAGCGTGTACTTCGTGTCGAGGTACTCGTGGATGCCCTCGAAGCCGCCCTCGCGGCCGAGGCCCGACTGCTTGACGCCGCCGAACGGGGCCGCCGCGTTCGACACGACGCCCACGTTGAGGCCCATCATGCCGGTCTCGAGCTGGTCGATCATGCGCTGGCCGCGCGCGAGGTCGCGCGTGAACACATACGACACGAGGCCGTACTCGGTGTCGTTCGCGCGACGCACGGCATCCGCCTCGTCGGTGAAGGTGGAGATCGCGAGCACGGGCCCGAAGATCTCCTCGCGCAGGATCTCGGATCCCGGGGTCACCCCCGCCACGACGGTCGGCTCGTAGAAGGTGCCCGGCCCGTCGACCGCCTGGCCACCGGTCGTGACCTGCGCGCCCTTCGCCACGGCATCCGCGACGAGCTCGGACGCCTTCGCGACGGCCTTCCCGTCGATGAGCGGTCCGATCGAGACGCCGTCCTCGGTGCCGCGGCCGACCTTCATCGCGGCGACGCGCTCGGTGACGCGGCGGGTGAACTCGTCTGCGACATCCGCGTGCACGAGGAAGCGGTTGGCGGCCGTGCAGGCCTCGCCGATGTTGCGGAACTTCGCGAGCATCGCGGCGTCGACGGCCTTGTCGAGGTCGGCGTCCTCGAAGACGATGAACGGCGCGTTGCCGCCGAGCTCCATCGAGGTGCGCAGCACGCCCTGCGCGGCCTGCTCGAGCAGCTTGCGGCCCACCGGAGTCGAGCCCGTGAACGAGAGCTTGCGCAGGCGCGGGTCGCGGATGATGGGCTCCGACACGTCGTTCGACGTCGACGTCGTGATGACGTTGACGACGCCCGCGGGCACGCCCACCTCCTCGAGCAGCTTCGCGAAGTACAGCGTCGTGAGCGGCGTGAGGGTCGCGGGCTTCACGACGACAGTGCAGCCGGCCGCGAGGGCAGGCGCGATCTTGCGCGTCGCCATCGCGAGCGGGAAATTCCACGGCGTGATGAAGAAGCACGGCCCCACGGGGCGCTGCGTGACGATCATGCGGCCGGTGCCCTCGGGGTTCGGCCCGTAGCGGCCCGTGATGCGCGGGGCCTCCTCCGAGAACCAGCGCAGGAACTCGCCGCCGTAGGTGACCTCGCCGCGGGCCTCCGCGAGCGGTTTGCCCATCTCGAGCGTCATGAGCAGCGCGAACTCGTCGGCACGCTCCATGAGCAGCTCCCACGCAGCCCGCAGCAGCTCGCCGCGCGTGCGCGCCGGGGTGGCCGCCCACTCGGATGCCGCGGCGACGGCCGCGTCGAGGGCGCGGATGCCGTCCTCCGGGGTCGCGTCGGCGATCTTCGCGATCGTCTCACCCGTCGCCGGGTCGTTCACGTCGATCGTGCGCGAACCCGCGCCGTCGACCCACTGTCCGCCGATGTACAGCTGCGTCGGCACCTTCGCCAGCAGCTCGTTCTCCGAGATCATATGCCCATCCTCTCGCGTCCGGCGACCTGCCGTGCGCCGCATCCGCGCCCCTCGCCGTCCGCGAGAGTACGTGCTTTTCCCCGATGACGGGCCGCCGAGGCGGAAAAGTACGTACTCTCGCGGACGGGGGTCAGCGGGGCAGCTGCTCCGCCCGCGCGAGCTTGGAGGGCCACCAGATCGCGCGGCCGATGTCGTAGGCCGCCGCCGGCACGAGCAGCGAGCGCACGATGATCGTGTCGACGAGAACGCCGAAGGCGACGATGAACGCGATCTGCGCGAGGAAGAGGATCGGGATGACGCCGAGGGCCGCGAAGGTCGCCGCGAGCACGATGCCCGCCGAGGTGATGACGCCACCCGTCACGACGAGGCCCTTGATGATGCCGGGTCGCGTGCCGATCGCCGCGCTCTCCTCGCGCACGCGCGTCATGAGGAAGATGTTGTAGTCCACCCCGAGCGCCACGAGGAACACGAACGCATACAGCGGCACCGCCGGGTCGGCCCCCGGGAACCCGAAGAACCCGTTGAACACGAGCGCCGAGACGCCGAGCGCCGCCGCGAACGACACGATGACGGTTCCGATGAGCAGCAGCGGCGCCACGATCGAGCGCAGCAGCAGCATGAGGATGAGGAAGATCACGACGAGGATGATCGGGATGATCAGGTTGCGGTCGTGGATCGACGTGTCGTTCGTGTCGACCGCGGTGGCCGTGACGCCACCGACGATCGCGTCCGGGTCGACGTCCTTGATCGCCTCGCGGAGCTCGCGCACGGTCTGCTGCGCCGCATCCGAGTCGGCCGCGTCGGCGAGCGTCGCCTGCAGCATGACCTGACCGTCGACGACGGTCGGCTCGAGCGCCACGAGCGTCGGGAACGGGAAGGGCTCCGCGTCGGTGCCCACGGGCATCGTGCCGTTGGGAGAGTTGTCGGAGACAGCGACGACCGACTCGACCCCGTCGAGGGCGAGGGCGGCATCCGCGAGCTCGGTCAGCTCGTCCTCGGAGCCGACGATGACGGCGGGGCTGCCGGAGCCGCCCGGGAAGTGCTCGCCGAGCAGCTCCTGGCCGTCGCGGGCCTGCGACTCGCTCAGGATGAGGTCGGACTGCGCGACGCCGTCGGCCTTGAGCTGCGTGACACCGAGCGCCGCGACGAGCAGCACGAGCGTCGATGCGATCCACACCGTGCGGGGGCGGCGCGAGACGAGGCGCCCGACGCCCGCCCACAGACGCGACTCCGACTCCTGCGTGCCGACCTTCGGGCGGAACGGCCAGAACGCGGCCCGGTTCGTCGCGAACAGCAGCGCGGGCAGCAGCGTCAGCGCGCCGAGCATCGCGAACACGATGCCGAGCGAGCCGACCGGGCCGAGCGCCTTGTTCGAGTTGAGGTCGCTGAACAGCAGGCACAGGAGGCCCGCGATCACGGTGCCCCCGGATGCGAGGATCGGCTCGATCGAGCCCTTGACGGCCGCCTTCGTGGCGTCCCACCGGTCGGCGTGCTCGCGCAGCGCCTCGCGGAAGCGCGAGACGTAGAGCAGCGAGTAGTCGGTCGCGGCGCCGATCACGAGGATGAACAGGATGCCCTGCACCTGCCCGTTGATCTGCACGACGCCCGCCTTCGCGAGCCACCACACGACGAGGATCGCCGCGGCGAGCGCGAACACCGAGGTGCCGAGCACGAGCACGGGCAGCAGCGGAGAGCGGTAGACGAGCAGCAGGATGACGAACACGGCGCCGAGCGCCACGATCAGCAACAGGCCGTCGATGCCGGCGAACGCGGCGACGAGGTCGGCGGAGAAGCCGGCCGGGCCGGTGACGGCCGCGGTGAGCCCGTCGGGTGCCTCGGCGATGAGCTCGCGCACCTCGCCGACCGACTCCTTGAGTTCGCCCTCGGCGTCGATCGGCACGAACACCTCGACCGCCTCGCCGTCGTCCGACGGGATGGCGGGGCTCAGCTCGCCGACGGACGGCAGCTCGGCCATCTCCTCGAGCACCTCGGCGATGAACTCCTCGTCGCCCGCCTCGAGCCCGCCCTCGCGCTGGAAGACGAGGATCGCGGGGATCTCGTCGGCGCCGAGGAACTCCCCCTGCAGTTCGGCGACGCGCGTGGCGTCGGCGCTCGCGGGCAGGTAGTCGGACTGGTCGTTCGACGAGACCTCGCCGATCTTGCCGAAGTAGGGGCCGCCGACACCCGCGGCGGCGAGCCAGCCGAGGATGAGCAGCGAGGGGAGCACGACCCGCAGCGTGCGGGCGAGGCCGGAGCGACGCGGTCGCTCGGCGGTGGCGGATGCGGGGGCGGATGCGGTGGTGGTGGTCTCGGATGCGGCGCGGCGGCTCATCGGGCCGACCGCACCTTGCCGCCGGCGGCCTCGACCTCGACGAGCGCCTGAGCGCCCGTCACGGGGTCGACGGCGGCGACGAGGTCGCTCAGCACGGTCACGGCGCGTCCCGCGGCGATCGCGTCGAGCGCCGAGGCGCGCACGCAGTAGTCCGTCGCGATGCCCACGACCTCGACCTCCGTCACCCCCAGCCGGTCGAGCTCCTCGGAGAACGCCGCCCCCTCATCCGTCGTGCCCTCGAAGATCGAGTACGCGGGCACGCCCTGCCCCTTGCGCACGTGCACGTCGACGAGCGAGGTGTCGAGCGCGGGGTGGTACTCGGCCCCGGGCGTGCCGGCGACGCAGTGGCGCGGCCAGGTGTCGACGTAGTCGGGCTCCGCATCCGCCGCGAAGTGGCCGCCGTTGTCGTCGTCGCCGTTGTGCCAGTCGCGGGAGGCGATGACCACGTCGTAGCGGTCGGGGTTCGCCTCGAGGTGCGCGGTGATGCCCTGTGCGACGGCCGCGCCGCCCTCGACGCCGAGAGCGCCGCCCTCGGTGAAGTCGTTCTGCACATCGATGATGAGCAAGGCCCTGGTCATGGGTCGTTCCCGTCAGTTGTTGGAGAGGTTGTCGCCGCAGCGGAGCGCGGCGATGGTGAGGGTGTCGAGCGCGGCGCGCGCGTCGCTCGCCTTGAGGCCCTCGGCGACGGCCGTGAAGGAGAACGCGTACTGCGCGCCGTCGGCGGCGGTGAACCATCCGGACAGCGTCGACGCGCCCGAGAGGCTGCCGGCGGCACCCGTGACGTTGTCGCGGCCCTCGGTGTTGTCGCCCGTGAAGCGGTCGACGAGAGTGCCCGACTTGCCGGCGACGGGCAGCACGCCCCGCACGACGTCGAGGCCCCCCTCGCCGCCGAGCACCTTGCGCATGAGCGCGGTCATCACCTGCGGGGGCACGGCGTCGCCCGCCGAGACACCGGACCCGTCGCGGATGGTGACGCCGTCGCTCGGGATCTCCCACGAGAGGAGGGCTCCCGTGATCGCCCCCTGCAGCGACGCGGCGCTGCCGCCCATGTCGGACTCGCGCGACACGATGCGCGCGAGCATCTCCGCGAGGGTGTGATCGTTCGCGAGGAGCATCTGCGAGATCCAGTTGCGGATCGGCTGCGACTTCACCTCCGCGAGCGTCGTCGTGCCGACCGCGCTCCCCGCGATGGTCGTGACGTCCTCGGCGACGATATCGCCGTCCACGTCGGCGTCGCGCAGAGCCTCGATGAAGGCGCTGCCGGCGCGACCGACGGGGTCGTTCGAGCGCTCGCTCACGGCGGCGCGCGGGTCGCTGCGGTCGCCGTCGACCTGCAGTGCGGTCACCTCGGAGAGGGTGCCGCGCGTCAGCTCGCCGCGGTCCCACGTCTCGTCCCAGCGGTCGTTCGCGTTCCAGTAGCCCGCGTCGAGCACGACGCGCGCGATGGGGATGTCGGGGTACTTCGCGCGGTAGTTGGCGATCGTCGTCTCCGCGAGCGTCTGCAGCTTGGGCGCACCCGGGTAGAAGCTCTCCTGGCCGGCGGGCAGGGCGGACAGCGTCGCGTCCCCGCGGCCGACGAGCACGATCGTGCCGGGGCTCGAGCCCTCGTAGACGCTCGTCGTGACCTGGAAGTCGGGACCGAGCCGCGAGATGGCGGCGGCGGCCGTGAGCACCTTCATCGCCGACGACGTGGGCGCCGGGGCGGCACCGCTGCGGTCGAAGAGCGACTCGCCGGTGTCGGTGCGCACGACCGTGCCGACGAGCCCGCCGAGACGCGGGTCGGCCGCCTGCGGGGCGATCGAGCACGTGCGCAGCCGGGTGGCGGATGCGAGCTCCGCCGGCAGAGGACGCTCCGGCGCGGCGGAGGGCTCGGGGGTGGAGACCGCGGCGCGCTGATCGCGCGAGGCCCACGCGGCTCCCGCGAACACGGCGCCCGTGCCGAGGAGCGCGAACGCGACGGCGCTCGCACCGACGATCCACGCGACGGGGTGGCGGCGCAGGAGTGCGCCGATGCCGCCGGGCGTCTTCGCAGCGGCCGGCGCCGCATCCGCGTCGACCGCGGGAGGGGTCGTCGGGGCGCCCTTGCCACGCGCGGCCTCGCGGGCAGCGCGGCGCGAGATCGGCTGCTCGTCGGTCACCTCGCAATGATACCGGCGGGGTCCCTCGGCGACCGCTGCCGGACGGCGACCCTTGCGCACGGGGCGCGGGTGCGCTACTCGCTACCCGCTACCCGCTACTCGCCGGGGTAGCGCAGCCCGATCTGCCGGCGCACCTCGTCGAGCGTCCCCATGATGCCGACCGTCTCATCCGGGGGCAGGATGTCGCCCGCCGTGACGCCCGCCGCGACGAGGCGCTCGAGCTCCGCGGCCTGGAACTGCATGCCGCGCCCGGGCACCTTCTCGTCGTAGCGCTCGACGACGTTCTCCTGCGGGTCGATGACGGTGAACGACGTCGCGTTGTACCAGACGGGGTCGATCTCGATGCGCGCCTCGGTGCCGATGACGACGGCCGTCGACGGGCCGCGGGCGTCGAGCTGCGTGTGCAGCACCGCCTGCTCCCCGCCGGGGAAGCCCAGGATGATCGCCGTCTGACGGTCGACACCCGTCGCGGTGGGCGACGAGATCGCGTGCACGGTCGATGGCGCGCCGAAGACGTCCCACGCGAACGACACCGGGTAGATGCCGAGGTCGAGCAGGGCACCGCCGCCGAGCGCCGGGTTCTGCAGACGGTGCTCGGGGTCGAGCGGCAGCTTCTGGTCGTGGTCGGCGATGACCGCGCGCACCTCGCCGAGGGTGCCGGATGCCATGATCTCGCGGATCCGCACCATGTGCGGCAGCCATCGGGTCCACATCGCCTCGAGCACGACGAGGCCCTTCGACGCACCCAGCTCGACGACGCGACGGGCCTCATCCGCGTTGAGGGTGAACGGCTTCTCGACGAGCACGTGCTTGCCGTGCTCCAGCGCGAGCAGCGCGTTCTCGGCGTGGAACGGATGCGGCGTCGCGACGTAGATGACGTCGACCTCGGGGTCGGCGGCGAGCGCCTCGTAGCTCGCGTGCGCCCGCGGCAGGCCGAACTCGGCGGCGAACGCGTCGGCGCCCTCCTGCGATCGGGAGCCCACAGCGGTCACCGTGAACCCGGCGAGCTGCAGGTCGGTGGTGAACATGCGGGCGATGAGCCCGGTCCCGAGGATGCCCCAGCGCAGTCGTTCGCTCATGCGTCCAGCGTAGGGGCCGCGGGCCGCGCATCCGTCTCCCTACCGGGCCTCGCGGCCCACGGATGCGCGGCCTGCGGAGTCTGTCAGCAGCCGCCCCAGCGGGCCGCCGCGCGCGCGAAACCGTAGCCGTCGTTGGGCAGGCCGCCGTGCACCATCGCGAAGCAGATGACAACGCCGCCCATCGAGCCCGAGTACGTCGGGCGGTAGAGCGACTTCTGGTGCGATGCCGAGTTCCACCACTTCTGCGCGACCGTGGCTCCCGAGTTGCCGGAGCCGCCCGCGAGGTTGCCGTCGCATCCGACCGCCGGCGCGCCGTCGGAGCGCGGCGTGCCGTTGTGGCCCCACGCGCTGTTGACGTCAGGGCTCGGATCCTCGGCGATCCAGAACAGCCGCGCCTCCATGCACGCGTCGTAGCGGAAGTTCGACATCGGCACGGGCTCGAGGCAGTTCGCGACGCGGATGGCGTTGTACTGCGCCGCGAACGACTGCAGGTCGGCCGAGGTGGTGCCGCCGACCCCGCCCGCCGACGTGATGCCGGGGGCGCCCGGCGTCGAGCCGCCCACGTTGCCGGGGCACGACTGCCCGGCCGCCTGGCGTGCGGCGACGCGCTCCGCGGTGCCGCTGCGGCGGGCCGCCGGCGACTGCGGGATTACGACGGGCTTCGGCACCGGCTTCTGCGCGAGGTGCTCGGAGTCGACCCGCAGGTCGCGCTCCGGCTTCGCGGGCAGCGCGTCGGACTCGACGGCGATGGCGACGGCAGCGAGAGCGGATGCGGTGTCGCCGACGCGCCCCGTCGTCGCGACGGGCGACGTGGCCGCGACGGGCAGCATGGCGCCGCCTTCGGCGTGCGCGGAGGTGCCGGATGCCGGTCCCCCGCCCCCGACGAACGGCAGGCCGAGCGCGAGCACGGCACCGAAGACCGTCCCCACGAGAATCGTGCGCTTGAGCACTCTTGAACCCCCCAGTTCAAGATGTCCCCGCCTCCCCCCACAGGAGCCGGATAGCGCCTCCCCCCACAGGCTGCGCTACGCGAGACAGGCTACGCGCGGTCGACAGGAAGGTCGACCCCCCGGGCAGGGGACAACATCCCCGCTGCGGTCGTCGTGAATCGGAGCCGCCTGTGGGAATCGAACCCACGACCTTCTCATTACGAGTGAGACGCTCTGCCGACTGAGCTAAGGCGGCGTGCGCTGCGAGCAGCGGCACAGCCTCCGAGCATAGCCGATCTTTCGGGGTGCTCGAACCGCGGCCGCGACGCCCCCTCCCGCTGGTTGAGTAGCCGCGCGCCGCGCGCACTCGACCAGCGGCAAAGCGGCACCCGCGGTCAAGCGGCGACCCGCGTCAGCACATGGGGTCGGCCGCCGGCACGACGCCGTCGACGAGGTACGCGTCCGCGATCTCCGTGACGCACTCGCTGTCGCCGTAGGCCGTGTGCCCCTCGCCGCGGTGGGTCACGAGGTGCCCGCGTTCGAGCTGCGAGGCGAGCGCCTGCGCCCACACGTACGGGGTCGCGGGGTCGTTGGTCGTGCCGATGACGAGGATGTCGGGCGAGCCCGGCGCGCTGATCGGCCCGCGCTCGACGGTCGACGCGAAAGGCCACTGCGGACACTGGGCGCCGCCGTACGCCATCCACGGCCCGAACACGGGCGCCTCCTCCGCGAGCTGCGCAGCCTGCGCGCGCATCGTGTCGCGGTCGCCGTCGCTCGGGTAGTCGAGGCAGTTGATGGCGATGAACGACTCGGTGCCGTTGCTCGAGTAGGTGCCGCCTGCCTCGCGGTCGTTGTAGACGTCGGCGAGGAAGAACGCGGTGTCGCTGCCGCCGTCGAAGGTCTCCTGGAAGAGCTCGTCGAGGTACACCCAGTTGCCGCGGTTGTAGAGCGGCAGGATGATCGCGCTGAACATCGTGCTCGCCCCGAGCCGTCGGCCGTCGCGCCCCGCGAGGGGTCGCGCGTCGAGCTGTCGCAGCAGCTCGGCGATGCGGGTACGCGCCGCCTCGACGGTGCCCCCAAAGGGACACTCCTCGCGCTCGAGGCAGTCCTCGAGGTACGCCGTGAGCGCGCCCTCGAACCCCCGCGCCTGCGTGAGGCTCACGTCGAACTCGGTCGTCGAGGGGTCGACCGCCCCGTCGAGCACGAGCCGGCCCGCGCGGTCGGGGTAGAGCTCGGCGTAGCGGGCCCCGAGGTAGGTGCCGTAGGAGTACCCGATGTAGCTGAGCTTCTCGTCGCCGAGCACCGCCCGCAGCAGGTCGAGGTCGCGTGCTGCGCTGATCGTGTCGACGTGCTCGAGCAGCGGTCCGGTGTGCTCGAGGCACCCGAGCCCGAACTGCCGGTTGCGCTCCTCGGCGGCGGTGATCCACGCATCCGAGCCGCGCTCTCCCGCCACGATGCCGTAGATGAAGTCGTCGAGCTCTGCGTCGTCGGCGGTGCACTGCACGGGCGTGGACGCGCCGACACCACGCGGGTCGAAGCCCACGACGTGGAACTCGCGCTGCAGGGTCTCGCTCGTCGCGAAGTCGATGGAGTCGCGGATGAAGTCGACGCCCGAGCCGCCCGGCCCGCCGGGGTCGACGAGCAGCGAGCCGCGCGCCTTGCCACCGGTCGCGGGCTGGCGGATGAGCGCGAGCTCGATCGTGTCGCCCGCAGGGTCCGCCCAGTCGAGCGGCGCGGTCGCGGCGGCGCACTGCAGGCCCGTGCCGCATCCGGTCCATCGCAGCACCTGGTGGTAGTACGGCGCGAGCTCGGCCGGCACGTCCTCGCCCGTCGGGGTCGAGGTGGCCGACGGGCGCGTCGGCATGAACCACGACACGCAGCCCGTGAGCAGCAGGGCCGCGGCGACGGCGGCGGCGAGAGCGCTCATCCCCCGCCGCGCGATGCGGCGCGTCACCGGGTTCCCGCCGGGGCGCGGCGGATGGCCGAGACGAGCATCGCCTCGAGCGCGAGCGCGGGCGCGACGTTGCCCTCGATGCGGGTGCGCGCCTCGCCGATCGCGTCGAGCGTCGCGAGGGTCTGCGCGGGCGTCGACCGCTCTGCGGCCTGCGCGAGCTCGGGGTAGATCGCGAGGTTCACGGGCTCGAGCTCGACGCCGAGCTGCAGCAGCAGCACGTCGCGGTAGAGCGAGAGCAGGTCGACGAGGATGCGGTCGATGCCGTCGCGCAGGCTGCGAGTGGCCCGGCGCTTCTGGTCCTCCTCGAGCACCTTGAGCTGGGCGCGCAGCGCGGGCGGCACGGTGCCGCCGGGCTCGACGCCGAGCGACCGCAGGGCCTGCTCGCGCTCCTCGGCGTCGCGCTCCTCGGTGATGGCCTTGGCATCCTGCCCGGCGATGTCGAGCAGCTCGGCGGCGGCGAGCACGGCGCCGGAGACGCTGCGGATGCCGAGGGCGAGCTCCATGGTGCGCTTGCGGCGCTCGCGGGCTTTCTCATCGGTCGCGAGGCGGTGCGCCATGCCGATGTGGGCCTGGGCCTCGCGGGCGGCGCGCATGGCATCCGGGCGGCTCACGCCGTCGCGGCGCTCGATGAGCTCGGCGACGTCGTCGACGCTCGGCACGCGGAGGCGCACCGACCGCACGCGCGAGCGGATGGTCGGCAGCAGGTCGGCCTCGCTCGGGGCGCAGAGGATCCAGATGGTGCGCTCGGGCGGCTCCTCGAGCGCCTTGAGCAGCACGTTGGACGTGCGCTCCGCCATCCGGTCGGCGTCCTCGATCACCATGACGCGGTAGCGCCCGACCGAGGGCGAGAACTGGCTCGCGGTGACGAGCTTGCGCACGTCCTCGATCTTGATGATGACGGCCTCGGTGCTGAGCACGGCGAGGTCGGGGTGCGTGCGGGCGGCGACCTGCGCGGCCGTGTGCTCGAGGTCGCCCGGCACGTCGGGGCGCGCGAGCAGCTCGGTCGCGAAGGCGTAGGCGAGCGTCGAGCGGCCCGATCCGGGCGGGCCGGTGATGAGCCAGGAGTGCGCGAGCGACTCACCGGATGCGGCGGCGCGCACGGTCGCGATCGCCTCCGCCTGGCCGGTCAGCTCGTCCCAGATGCCGCTCATCGTTGTCAGGCTACGCGAGCAGGTCCGACACCCGGTGCCGGATGCGCGCGGCGAGCGCGTCGACGGGTTCGGTCGCGTCGAGCACGAGGAAGCGCTCGGGCTCGGCCGCGGCGAGCGCGAGGTACGCCTCGCGCACGCGGTGGTGGAACTCGGCGGCCTCCGCCTCGAGGCGGTCGTAGCGCGTGCGGGAGTCGTCGAGTCGCGCGCGACCCGTCTCGATGTCGAGGTCGAGGAGCACCGTGAGGTCGGGGAGCAAGCCCTCGGTCGCCCACAGCGACACGTTCCGCACCTCGTCGGGGTCGAGCACGCGGCCCGCGCCCTGGTATGCGACGGACGAGTCGAGGTAGCGGTCCTGGATGACGATGTCGCCGCGCTCGAGCGCGGGGCGCACGACGGTCGCGATGTTGTGCGCGCGGTCGGCGGCGTAGAGGAGCGCCTCGGCGCGCGGGGCGATGTAGCCGCGTCGGTGCAGGATGATCTCCCGCAGCTCGCTGCCGAGTTCGGTGCCGCCGGGCTCGCGCGCGTGCACGACCGTGCGCCCCTGGTCGGCGAGCCATTCCGTGAGGAGCGCCACCTGGGTCGACTTGCCCGACCCGTCGCCGCCCTCGAAGGTGAGGAACAGGCCGCGGGCCGCCATCAGCGCTTCTTCGCCGCGGCGGGCTTCTTCGCGCGGGTGGCGGGCTTCTTCTTGACCGGTCCCTTGGCGCGCTTGTCGGCGAGCAGCTGCACGGCGCGGTCGAAGTCGACGCCCTCGACGGTCTCGCCGCGCGGGATGGTCGCGTTGGTCTCGCCGTCGGTCACGTAGGGCCCGAAGCGGCCGTCGCGGATGCGGATCGGCTTGCCGCTCGTCGGGTCGGCGTCGAACTCCTTGAGCGCGCTCGACGGGCGACGGGCGCCGTACTTCGGCTGAGCGAAGATCTCGAGCGCGGCGGGCAGCTCGATCGTGAAGATCTGCTCCTCGCTCTCGAGCGAGCGCGAGTCGGTGCCCTTCTTGAGGTACGGCCCGTAGCGGCCGTTCTGGGCCGTGATGGGCTCGCCCGTCTCCGGGTCCTCGCCCACGGTGCGCGGCAGCTCGAGCAGCTTGAGTGCCGTCTCGAGGTCGATCGTGGCGACCTCCATCGACTTGAAGAGGGATGCGGTGCGCGGCTTCGGCGCGGCGGCCTTCTTCGTCGCCTTCTTCTTCTTGGGCTTCTCGTCGACCACCTCGCCCGTGGCGGGGTCGACGGCGACGCCTTCGACCTGCGCGGGCGCATCCGCCTCGGGCTCGGGCTCGAGCTCGGTGACGTACGGGCCGTAGCGGCCGTCCTTGACGACGATCGTCTTGCCGTTGGCGGGGTTCTCGCCGAGCACGCGGTCGGTCACGATGGGCGCCTCGATGAGCTCACGGGCCTTCGCGGGCGTGAGTTCGTCGGGGGCGACGTCCTCGGGCACGTTGACGCGGCGCGGGGTCTCGGATCCGTCCTCGACCTCGAGGTAGGGGCCGTAGCGGCCGACACGCAGGGTGATGCCGTCGTCGATGCGGATCGAGTTGACCTCGCGGGCGTCGATGTCGCCGAGGTTGTCGACGATCTCGCGCAGGCCGGGGTGCTCGCCGCCTCCGAAGTAGAACTGGTTGAGCCAGTCGACGCGCGCCGCCTCGCCGCTGGCGATCTTGTCGAGGTCGTCTTCCATTTCGGCCGTGAAGTCGTACTCCACGAGCTCGCTGAAGTGGTCCTCGAGCAGGCGCACGACGCTGAACGCGATCCAGTTGGGCACGAGCGCCTGGCCACGCGGGGTCACGTAGCCGCGGTCGATGATGGTCGAGATGATCGAGGCGTAGGTCGAGGGGCGTCCGATGCCGAGCTCCTCGAGCGCCTTCACGAGGCTCGCCTCGGTGTAGCGCGGCGGCGGGGTCGTGTCGTGGCCCTTGGCCTGGAGCTCGGCGACCGTGAGCGCCTGGCCCTCCTCGAGCGGCGGCAGCTTGGCGCTCGCCTCGTCGGCGGCGTTGCGCGCCTCGTCGCGACCCTCCTCGTACGCGGCCTGGTAGCCGCGGAAGGTGATGACGGTTCCGGATGCGGTGAACTCTGCGCGCGCGCCCTCGCCCCCGTCGGCGGCGATCGTGACGGTCGCGGTCGAGCCCTTCGCGTCGGCCATCTGGCTCGCGATGGTGCGCTTCCAGATGAGGTCGTAGAGCTTGAACTCGTCGCCGCGCAGCTGCGAGCTGAGCTCGGCGGGCGTGCGGAAGGTGTCGCCCGAGGGGCGGATGGCCTCGTGGGCCTCCTGCGCGTTCTTCGACTTGGAGGCGTAGACGCGCGGCTTCTCGGGGATCGAGTCGGCGCCGTAGAGCTTGACCGCCTGCGAGCGCGCCGCGTCGATCGCCTGCTGCGAGAGCGTCGTCGAGTCGGTGCGCATGTAGGTGATGTAGCCGTTCTCGTAGAGCGACTGCGCGAGGCTCATGGTCGTGCGCGCCGAGAAGCGCAGCTTGCGCGAGGCCTCCTGCTGGAGGGTCGACGTCGTGAACGGTGCGGCGGGGCGACGCGAGTACGGCTTCGTCTCGAGCTTCGCGACGGTGAACGTCGCGGTGTCCGCGCGCAGCGCGTCGACGAGGGTGTCGGCGGCGCGCTCGTCGAGCGCCACGACATCCGCCTTGAGCTTGCCGGCGTCGTCGAAGTCGCCGCCCTGGGCGATGCGCTTGCCCTCCAATCGGGCGAGGCGCGCGGTGAAGGAGGAGTCGGCGTCGGCGGCGGCGAGCTCGGCCGTGAGGTCCCAGTAGTTCGCCGAGACGAACGCGAGGCGCTCGCGCTCACGGTCGACGACGAGGCGCGTCGCGGCGGACTGCACGCGGCCGGCCGAGAGCCCCGGACCGACCTTGCGCCACAGCACAGGCGAGATCTCGAAGCCGTAGAGGCGGTCGAGGATGCGGCGGGTCTCCTGCGCGTCGACGAGGGCGGTGTCGATCTCGCGGGTGTTCTGCTCGGCGCGCTGGATGGCGTCCTTGGTGATCTCGTGGAACACCATGCGCTTGACGGGCACCTTGGGCTTGAGCACCTCGAGCAGGTGCCACGCGATGGCCTCCCCCTCGCGGTCTTCATCCGTTGCGAGGTAGAGCTCGTCGGCTTCTTTGAGCGCGCGCTTGAGCTCGGTGACCGTCTTCTTCTTGCTGTCAGAGACGACGTAGTAGGGCTCGAACCCGTTGTCGACGTCGACCGAGAATTTGCCGAGGCTGCCCTTCTTGAGCTCGGGCGGCAGGTCCTTGGTGTCGATGAGGTCGCGGATGTGCCCGACGGAGGCCTGCACCTCGTATCCGTCGCCGAGGTACTGCGCGATCGTGCGCGCCTTCGCGGGCGACTCGACGATCACGAGCTTCTTCGTGGGCACTCCGTGTTTCCTTCCGTAGATCCGAGGCACACCATACACACACAGTCAGGGCGTCGCCTCGCGCTGTCTCGGGTCTTTGGTCCCGGATGCGGCGCGCCCCTACGGGGCGGGTCCGGCCCGCGAATCCGCCGTGATCACGACTCCCGCGAGCTCGAGCCTCGTCTCGACGACCACCTCTGCGCCCTCGACGCGGCATCCGGCGAGGGCCACGCGATGCGCTGCGGCCACCCGCGCGGCGAGAGCGCACGGCTCGCCCGCGACGGCGCCGAGGAGCGCGTCGGCTGCCGCGAGGGCGGCTCCGTCGGCAGCGGCGACGACGCGCTGTCGCGTGGTGAGCGCGCCTCCGAGCGCGACGACCGCGAGCGCGCACATGACGGTCGCGGCGACGAGCGCGAGCGCCGTGATGCCGCCGGCGCCGCGGTCGGTGGCGAGCCAGCCGAGGAACCGGTCGCCGGCACCCGGGCGCGGGCGACGCGGGGGCCGGCGGTGTCGCGACCGCATCAGCGTCCTCCGTCGAGAGCGCAGCTGCTCGCGACGAGCGTCAGTCCGGCGACCGCCGCGGGGCCGCGGGCGGCCGCCTCGAGCCGTGCGCACACGAGCCCGTCAGATCGGGACACCGAGACGGATGCGCCCGACGCCGCGCGTGCGACACGGCCCGCCACGGCGCCCGGCGCCTCTCCCCTGCCGTAGCCGCGTGCCGCATCCGCTGCCGCATCCTGCAGCCGCAGCTGCTGCGCGCCGACGCCGATCGCGCCCACGCACACCGCGAGCACGAGCGCGACGGCGGGGAACGCGACGGCGAACTCCGCCGCGGCGGCCCCCTCGTCGTCAGCCGCCGAACGCGAGCGCATCGCGCACGAGGTCGGTGAGGATCTGCTGCACCTCCGCCGAGCGCAGGATGACCACGAGCAGGCCGGCGAAGCCGACCGCCGCCATGATCGTGATCGCGTACTCGGCGGTCGCGGCGCCCTCGTCTCGCCGCATGCGGTTCGCGAGCCGCTTCATCCGGGTTCCCATGGGATTCCTCTTATCTGTCGTGGATGGCGCGCCCACACCCCATGCTCATCGAGTCGCCACCGCCCCGCGCCGCCGCATCCCACATCCGTGGACGCCCCCGCGTCGTGCCCCCTGTTGACGACCGGCCCGCGCACCCGTCCGCCGCCGCAAGGCAGCTTTTTCGCTGTTTTGCAGGAGTTGCGCTGTTGTGCAGGAGCCCCGCCGTTATGCAGGAGTCCCGCGGTTGCGCAGGAGCTGACTGTTGTGCAGGACTTCCGAGCGCGCACCCTGGCGCAACCCCCGGCTTTACGGCGCGCTCGCGCGACCCTCCTGCACAACAGCGCGAGGTTCCTGCACAACGGCCCAACTCCTGCACAACAGCGCGAGGTTCCTGCACAACAGCGGGACTCCTGCACAACGGCCCGACTCCTGCACAACGGGTTCGGCACGGGGAGCGGTGTCGACGCCCCCGCGCTCAGAACGCGGCGAGCGCCCCGCGGAGGATGCCGATCATGAGCGGCACGACGCCGAGCAGCACGAACGCGGGGAGGAAGCAGACCCCGAGCGGGGCGAGCAGGCGGGAGCCGAGCAGCGCCGCGCGGCGCAGCACGTCGGCGAGGGCGCGGCGTCGGGCACGAGCGGCCTCCGCGCGGAGGAGCGCCGCCGCCGGCACGCCGGCGCGAGCGGCGAAGTCGAGGGTCGCGCGGGCGTCGGCCACCGGCGCGTCGAGCCCGCAACGGGCGGCGGCGCGCTCGACCCGCCGCTGCGCGGCATCCGGAGCCGCCCCACCCGACATCGCGAGCGCGAGCAGCTCGTGCCCGAGGCCGGCGAGCGGATCGGTCACGCGCGCGGCCGCGACGAGCCGTCGGTTCCAGCGGATGCCGGCCGCGAGAGCGGCGGCACCGAGCGCCGCGGAGACCGCACCCGGCACCGTGCCGACGACGACCCCGACCGGGTCGGCACCGATGAGCAGCGCGAGAGCCACCCCGGCGAGCGGCAGCAGCGCGACGATGCGCGCCGTCGCGAGCGGGCCCGCGAGAGCGAGGTCGACCTGGCGATCCGCGTCGGCGAGTGCGCGGAGCGTCTCGGCGGCGCGTTCGAGCACGCCCGCAAGGGGTGCACCCGTCTCGGTCGCGACCGCCCAGCACACCGCGAGGTACCGCCAGCCGCGGCGCACCTCGTCCGTGGAGCCGCCCGTCGCGCTCACGATCGTCTCGGGCGCGTCGAGCGGGCTTCCGCGGGCGGCAGCGGCGGTGAGCTGCGGGGAGTCGTCGAGCAGCCGCAGTGCTGCCATCGGCTCGAGGCCCGCGGCGAGCAGCACGGCGAGGCGGTGCACGGCGTCGGCTGTCTCGTCGAGCGCCGCGCCCGGTTCCTCGCGCGCCGCACGGCCCGGCAGCGCGCGAGCCATGACCTCGAGGCCCGGCAACACGCGGCGCGCCGCGGTCACGACACCTCCGCGACGAGCCGTCCGTGCGACCCGAGCCGCAGCCGCCCCACCTCTGCGAGCACCCGCGCACCATCCGGGCCGCGGGCGACATGCAGCACGGCGTCGATCGCGCTGACCGCCTGGCGGGCGAGCGCGGCATCCGTCCACCCCGCGAGCGCTCCGAGCGCCTCCAACCGCGCGGGCACGTCGGCGAGCGAGTTGGCATGCAGGGTGCCCGCGCCGCCGTCGTGACCGGTGTTGAGAGCGGTGAGCAGCTCGCGCAGCTCGGCACCGCGGCACTCCCCCACCACGAGGCGGTCGGGCCGCATGCGCAGGGCCTCGCGCACGAGCCGCTCGAGGCCGACGGCACCCGCACCCTCGAGGTTGGGCTGTCGCGCCTCGAGGCGGATGACGTGCGGATGATCGACGCGCAGCTCGGCGACGTCCTCCACGAGCACGATGCGCTCGTGCGGACCCGCCGCAGCGAGGAGCGCGCCGAGCAGCGTCGTCTTGCCCGCGCCGGCCGCCCCGGTCACGAGCACATTGGCGCGCCGCGCCACAAGGGCCTCGACGGCCGCGCGCTCGACGCGCGCGAACATCCCCTCCGCCGCGAGCGCGCCGAGGTCGAAGCGCGCGATGCGCGGCAGCCGGATCGACAGCACCGCGGCATCCGGAGACACCGGCGGCAGCACCCCGTGCACGCGGATGCCGCCCCCGATGCGCACGTCGGTCGCCGGCGCGGCCTCGTCGAGGTGCCGCCCGCCCGCGGCGACGAGCCGTACCGCGAGCTCGCGGGCCTCCCCCGGTGGGATGCGGATGCGGGGCTCACGTCGCGCGCCCGCGCCGCGGTCGACCCACACCGAGCCGTCGGGGTTCACGAAGACGTCGGTCGCCGCCGGGTCGACGACGAAAGGCGCGAGCGGACCGAAGACGGCCGCGTCGGGGATCGCTCGTTCGCCGGGGTGCACCCCTCGAGGATGCGCCCGCGGAACCCCCCGCGAACGGGCCGGGCACGGCATCCGGGGACAGCGCGAGACCCCGCCCACGGAGGAGGAGGGGAACCCGGATCGGGCGACCGCTAAGGCGCCGGTTAAACGGAGGGGCGGCGCCCAGTTGGGGGGAAATGGGCGCCGCCACAGCAGTGCGACGAATGGGGGGAATCGGGGCACTGCGAAATCCGAGAGGTTACGCTCGGTGCCCCAGAGTCTACTGCATGGGTGCCCCATCGCAATGGGAAATTAAGGCCCCCTCGGGCCCCGCATCCGCTCGTCCTCACCGTCGCCACCGCTGACCGACGGCGGCACCTGCAACACGCGGACACGTCCCCTGCGCGTGGTTAGGATCGGGAGCGTTCACCGGAGAACCCGCGCGACTACCAGGCACGGTCGCGAATCGACACAAGGATGATGATGTCCCAGAACTCGATCGACAGCCTGCTCACCGAGACCCGCCGCTTCGCGCCGAGTCCCGAGTTCGCCGCGACCCGCGTCGCCGGCCCTGAGCTCTACAAAAACGCCGCCGCCGACCGGCTCGCCTACTGGGGCGACCGGGCGCGTGAGCTGCACTGGCACAAGCCCTTCGAGACCGTGCTCGACTGGAGCAATCCGCCCTTCGCGAAGTGGTTCGCCGACGGCAAGCTCAACGTCGCCTACAACTGCCTCGACCGCCACGTGCTCTCAGGGCTCGGCGACCGCGTCGCCATCCACTGGGAGGGCGAGCCGGGCGACAGCCGCAGCATCACCTACGCCGAGCTGACGGCCGAGGTGAAGCGCGCCGCGAACGCCCTCGCAGCTCTCGGCGTGACGCAGGGCGACCGCGTCGCCATCTACCTGCCGATGATCCCGGAGGCCGTGGTCGCGATGCTCGCGGTCGCGCGCCTCGGCGCCATCCACTCGGTCGTCTTCGGCGGCTTCAGCGCCGAGTCGCTGCGCGCCCGCATCGAGGACGCCGAGGCGAAGCTCGTCATCACCGCCGACGGCGGATACCGCAAGGGCAAGGTCTTCCCGCTCAAGGGCACCGTCGACCAGGCGCTCGAGGGCGAGACGACCGTCGAGCACGTCGTCGTCGTGAAGCGCGGCGGCAACGACGTCGAGTGGACCGAGGGGCGCGACCTCTGGTGGGACGAGGCCATGGCGGATGCCGACCTCGACCACGAGGCACAGGCCTTCGAGGCCGAGAACCCGCTCTTCATCCTCTACACCTCGGGCACCACGGGGAAGCCGAAGGGCATCCTGCACACGAGCGGCGGCTACCTCACCCAGGCGGCCGCGACGCACCACGACGTGTTCGACCTGCACCCCGAGTCGGACGTCTACTGGTGCACGGCCGACATCGGATGGGTCACGGGCCACAGCTACGTCGTCTACGGCCCGCTCGCGAACGGCGCCACGCAGCTCATGTACGAGGGCACCCCCGACACTCCGCACCCGGGCCGCTGGTGGGAGCTCATCCAGAAGTACGGCGTGACGATCCTCTACACGGCGCCCACCGCCATCCGCTCGTTCATGAAGACGGGCCGCCAGGTGCCGCAGCAGTTCGACCTGTCGAGCCTGCGGCTGCTCGGCTCGGTGGGCGAGCCCATCAACCCGGAGGCGTGGATCTGGTACCGCGACGTCATCGGCGGCGGCGAGACGCCCATCGTCGACACGTGGTGGCAGACCGAGACCGGGGCGATCATGATCTCGGCGCTGCCGGGCGTCACGACGCTCAAGCCGGGCAGTGCGCAGGTGCCGCAGCCGGGCATCACGATCGACATCCTCGCCGACGACGGCACGCGCGTGGACCCGCCGAACGGCGGGCTGCTGACGGTGCGCGAGCCGTGGCCGTCGATGCTGCGCGGCATCTGGGGCGACCCCGACCGCTTCGTGGAGACCTACTGGGAGAAGTTCCGCGACCACGGGTGGCGCTACTTCGCGGGCGACGGCGCGCACGTCGACGAGGACGGCGACATCTGGCTGCTCGGCCGCATCGACGACGTCATGAACGTGTCGGGTCACCGCCTGTCGACCACCGAGATCGAGTCGGCGCTCGTCGGCAACCCGATGGTCGCGGAGGCCGCCGTCGTGGGGGCCTCGGATGACACCACGGGTCAGGCGGTCGTCGCCTTCGTGATCGTCAAGCAGTCGCACCGCGACGAGCACACCGACGAGGAGTTCGTGCAGCTGCTCAAGGCTCACGTGGCCCAGGCGATCGGCGCGATCGCCCGCCCGCGCGACATCTTCCTCGTGACGGAGCTGCCGAAGACCCGCTCGGGCAAGATCATGCGCCGCCTGCTGCGGGATGCCGCGGAGGGCCGCCAGATCGGCGACACGACGACGCTCGCCGACACGATGGTCATGCAGACGATCAGCGACAAGATGCGCGCCCGCGCCGCGGGCACCGCGAGCTGACGCGGGCTGGTTTCGACACGCCGCTCCGCGGCTACTCAACCAGCGGGAGTTCGCAGAGCTGACGCGAGCGAAGAAGGGGGCGGCGCTTCCTCTCGAGACATTCCTGTCTCATGGATCGGGGAAGGCGCCGCCCCTTTCGAAGCGACCCGCGCAGACCTACGCGAACTCGAGCACCAGCTCCACCTCGACCGGCGCGTCGAGCGGCAGCACCGCGACGCCCACGGCCGAGCGGGCGTGCGTGCCGGCCTCGCCGAAGATCTCGCCGAGCAGCTCGGATGCGCCGTTGACGACGCCGGGCTGGCCCGTGAAGTCGGGAGCGGATGCGACGAAGCCGACGACCTTGACGACCTTCGTCACGCGGTCGAGCGAGCCGATGACGCTCTCGGCCGCGGCGAGCGCGTTGAGCGCGCAGACGCGAGCGAACTCCTTCGCCTCGTCGGCCCCGACCTCCGCGCCGACCTTGCCGGTCGCGGGCAGGACGCCGCCGATCATGGGCAGCTGGCCCGCCGTGTAGACGAGGTTGCCGCTGATCTGCGCCGGCACGTAGGCGGCGACGGGCGGGACGACGGGCGGCAGCGCGAGGCCCAGCTCGGCGAGACGGTCTTCGATGCTCATTCGGCACTCTCCTCGACGGGGCGCTTGAGGTAGGCGACGAGCCCGCCCTCGGGCCCCGTCACGATCTGGACGAGCTCCCACCCCTTCGCGCCCCAGGTGTTGAGGATGGCGGTCGTGTTGTGGATGAGCAACGGCGTGGTCACGTATTCCCAGGTCGGCACTTTTCGGGCTTCCGTTCAGGTATCGGGAAGGAGTTCTCCCGTACCCTGAACCCTATGCCCGCTCAAGGATCCTCGGCTAGGAGTCTGCTCGGCGCAGGGGCCGGCCTTCTCGGCTTCAGCGCCATCGCCGGCCTCCTGGTGACCGTCATGGTGGCCCCCGCCATCGCCGTCACCGGGATGACCGCGAACAACTCCATCTCCGTGTTCCAGGAGATGCCCGACTACATCACGATCGACAAGCAGCACGAGCGCAACACGATCGCCGTCCGCAACCCCGACGGCTCGCTCCTGCCGATCGCCACGTGGTTCGACCAGAACCGCGAGGAGGTCACGCTCGACCAGATCGACGAAGACCTCAAGTGGGCGGCCATCGACGGCGAGGACCGCCGCTTCTACGAGCACGGCGGCGTCGACATGCCGTCGCTCATCCGCGCCGCCGTCGGCCAGGCGACCAAGACGAGCTCCTCGGGCGCCTCGACCCTGACGATGCAGCTCGTTCGCAACATCCTCGTGCTCCGCGCGGTGAACAACACCGACTACACGGAGGAGCAGCGCACGGAGGCCATCGAGGCCGCGACCTACCCCGACCTGAACCGCAAGCTCCGCGAGATGAAGCTCGCGATCGGCATGGAGAAGAAGTACTCCAAGGACGAGATCCTCGCGGCGTATCTCAACATCGTCGGCATGGGCTCGAACACCTACGGTGTCGAGGCCGGCGCGCAGCGCTTCTTCGGCACCTCCGCGAAGGATGTGACGCCCGCCCAGGCGGCGAGCCTCATCGCGATCGTGCAGAACCCGGTCAAGAACACCCTCATCTACCCCGAGAACTACGAGCGCAACGAGAAGCGCCGCAACGTCATCCTCGGCTGGATGTACACGCAGGGCCACCTCGACAAGGCACAGTACGAGGAGGCGCTCGCGACCCCGGTCGACGAGACCACCGTCAGCTCGAACCCGCCGAAGTCCGGCTGCGCCGTCGCGGCCGTCGAGTACCGCCTCCCCTGCGACTACGCGCTCAAGAGCGTGCTCAACGGCGAGGTGCCCTCGCTCGGCAGCGACCGCGACGAGCAGATCAAGACCTGGCGCGAGGGCGGCCTCACGCTCGTGCTGTCGATCAACCCCGACACGCAGACGACGGCCACTCAGGTCGCGCAGCAGTACGCCCCGCCGGAGGAGTCGCGCTTCAAGCTCGGCGCGGCGCTCGCGAGCGTCCAGGTCGGCACAGGCCGCATCATCTCGATGGCGCAGAACAAGGTCTTCGACGACACCGGCACGGGTGACCCGGTGTCGACCTCCGCAGTCAACCTGACGGCCGACGCCTCCCACGGCGCCTCGAAGGGCTTCCAGCCCGGTTCGACGTACAAGCCCTATGTTCTGCTCGCGTTCCTCAACGCCGGTCACGGCCTCAACGAGACGTTCAACGCGAGCGTCCGCGACGTGCCGATGGCGAAGTTCCAGGACAGCTGCGGCGGCCCGTACGGCGGCCGGTTCAAGTTCCGCAACGACCAGAATGAATCCGGGCTCTACACCGTCACCCGCGGTACGGCCGGCTCCGTCAACTCGGTCTTCATCCAGATGGCGATGGAGGTAGACCAGTGCGACATCGCCAAGCTCGCCGCCTCGATCGGTGTGCACCGCGCCGACGGCAAGCGGGACGGCTCGGACCTGTCGACGCTTCCGGTGTGCTCGATCGGCGGTTGCGAGAACAACATCGCGCCGCTCACGCAGGCCGCCGCCTACGCCGCGATCTCCAACCACGGCGTGTACTGCGAGCCGATCATCGTCGACGACATCCTCGACGCGAACGGCGAGTCGCTCGGCGGCCAGGTGCCGGACTGCGGGCAGTCGCTCGTGACGCCGGCTGTCGCCGACACGGCGGCCTACGCGATGCAGTCCGTGATGGGCGGAACCGCCTCAGCGTCGAACCCCCGCGACGGCACCCCGTACATGGGCAAGACGGGTACGACCGACGCCGCCGTGCACACGTGGATGGTGGGCTCGTCGCCGCAGGTCGCGACCGCGGTCTGGGTGGGCAACATCGAGGGCGAGCAGAACCTGCGACGCATCTATGTGAACGGCGTGCAGGCATCCGTGCTCCGCCACAAGATCTTCCTCCCCTACGCGAAGAAGCTCGACACGTACTTCCCGGGGGGCGCGTTTGCGCAGCCCGATCCCGCTCTCCTCAAGGGCGTGCAGGTCAACGTGCCCGACGTGCTCGGCCTCACGCCAGAGCAGGCGAAGTCGGCGATCGAGCTCGCCAACCTCGCCTACGAGGACGGCGGCCAGATGGATTCCGATCTCCCGGTGGGCACTGTCGTCGGCACCGACCCGGGAGCGGGTTCGCAGGTGCCTAAGGGAACCGGGGTGCGCGTCTTCACGAGCAACGGTCAGGCGGCCACCGTGCCCGACGTGGTCTCCCCGAACCAGAACTACAACGACGCGAAGGACGACCTCCAAGCCGCGGGCTTCACGAACGTGACACAGGTCTGCGAAGAGGCGGAGCCAGGTGATCCGCCGGGCACCATGAACAACGTGGTCGCCCAGAACCCGGCAGCGGGATCCGTCGTGAACAAGGGCATCCAGGTGACGCTCACGGTCAGGAAGATGTCCTGCCCATGACGTCGGCGGGACGCGCGGTGGCCGGCGCGCTCGGAGCGACGGCCGCCGCGGGTCTCGCGGCGTTCGCGTGGGGCGCCCTCGTCGAGCGCAACCGCTTCACCGTGCGCCACGAGACCCTCGCGGTGCTCGAGCCGGACGCCCGACCGATCACGATCCTGCACCTGAGCGACCTGCACATGGCCCCGTGGCAGCGCGCAAAGCAGGACTTCATCCGCTCGCTCGCCGTCTACGAGCCCGACCTCGTCATCGACACCGGCGACAATCTCGGTCACGAGGACGGTCTCGCGGGCGTACGGCGCGCGCTCGACGTCTTCGAGGGTGCAGCGGGCGTCTTCGTGCACGGCTCGAACGACTACTACGGCCCCGTGCTCAAGAACCCCTTCGGCTATTTCTTCGAGGGCGCCCACGGCCGGGTCAAGAACGAGCCCGACCTCGACACGGCCTCCCTCGACTCCTACCTCGAGGGCGAGCTCGGCTGGTTCGACCTCAACAACGCCGTGCGCGCGATCGAGCTCAAGGGCACGCGCATCGAGCTCATCGGAACGGGCGACGCGCACCGCGGCTGGGACCGCCTCGGCGAGCTGCCCGGCATGGTCGAGCGGATGCGCGAGGAGGTCGAGTGGTCGACCCCGGAGCCGCGCCAGGTGCTCACGATCGCCGCGACCCACGCGCCGTACCGCCGCGTGCTCGACGCGTTCGCGAGCCAGGGCGCCGACATCGTCTTCGCGGGGCACACCCACGGCGGTCAGGTGCGCATCCCAGGCCGGCCGGCGCTCGTCACGAACTGCGACATCCCGCGCGAGCAGGCGCAGGGCCTCTCGGTGTGGCGTGCCGGTGCCCAGTCCTCGTTCCTGGAGGTGTCGGCGGGGCTCGGCACGTCGATCTACGCGCCCGTGCGCTTCGCGTGCCCGCCCGAGGCGATCGTGATGACCCTCACGCCCGTGAAGGTGGACTGACCGGCGCGCGAAATCGGCTATCCTTGACAGGTTGCCTCTGGCAGCACCGGGGTATGGCGCAGCTTGGTAGCGCGCGTCGTTCGGGACGACGAGGCCGCAGGTTCAAATCCTGTTACCCCGACCACAACGAAAAGGGCCGCCTTCGGGCGGCCCTTTCGCATGTCACGTGAAGTCGGCGTCCGGCTCCGTGCCGTAGCTGAACTCGAGCTTGGGCCGCCAGCCGCGGTTGAGCACACCACCCGACTCCTCGAGGTAGCACGCGCCGCACAGCGACTCGTAGGTGACCGACTCGCCGTCGATCGCGACCTGGTCGCCGTCGAACACGAAGCGCTCGCCGACCTTGCGCCCGTTGAATACGGCCTTGCGGCCGCAACGGCAGATCGTCTTGAGCTCCTCGAGGGAGTGGGCGATCTCGAGCAAGCGCCGGCTGCCGGGGAACGCGACCGTCTGGAAGTCGGTGCGGATGCCGTAGGCGAGCACGGGGATGTTCTGCTCGATCGCGACCCGCAGCAGGTCGTCGACCTGCTGCTCGGTGAGGAACTGGGCCTCGTCGATGAGGAGGCAGCTGATGTCGCGGCCGCGGACCTCGACGGCGCGGGCGCGCTCGCGCTGGAAGCGGGCGAGCAGATCCTCGGCCGGCGCGACGGTGAAGTCGACGGGCCGCACGACGCCGAGGCGCGACACGATCGCGTCATCGCCCTTCGAGTCGATGGCGGGCTTCGCGAGCAGCACCTCGTGTCCGCGCTCCTCGTAGTTGTATGCCGCTTGCAGGAGCGCCGTGCTCTTGCCGGAGTTCATCGCCCCATAACGGAAGTACAGCTTCGCCACTACTCGAGGTATCCGTCCTCCGCCGCACGGCGGATCAGCTCTGCCTTCTTGCCCGCCGGCCGACCGGCCTTCGCGTACTTCTCGCGCACGCGCCGCAGATAGGTCTTCGCGGTCTCGTACTGCACGTTCATGCGCTCGGCGACGGCGGCCGTGCTGTGGCCGGAGACGTAGAGCTTGAACGCCTCCTCCTCGCCGGGGCTGAGCTTCGGCTTGAGCTGCTGGAGGGGTGCGGACGCGGTGGCGCGCTCGACCTCCTCGTCCTCCGGCGGGTCCATGCCCATGACGCGGCGGGCTGCCGCCATGACGTTCGCCATCGGCAGCGACTTGGAGAGGAACTCGCTCGCGCCCGCGGCGAAGGCGCGGTCGCGGGCCTCGCGGGTGTCGAGGCTCGAGAGCACGATGACCTTGGCGCCGGCGGCGCGGCACGTGCGCACGCGCGCCTCGATCGAGATCGGCTCCTTGAGCTGGAAGTCGATGAACACGAGGTCGGTCGGGAAGGCGGGGCTCTGCACGAGCTCCAGCCAGTTCGCCGCGCCGAGCACGACGTCGAAGTCGGGCGCGTGGCGCTCGATCCAGGTACTCAGCGTGTCGAGCAGCACCTCATGGTCGTCGAGGATCGCGAGACGCACGACCGCACCCCCGGTCTCTCCGCGCGCGGGGGCAGCACTGAGCGTCGGGTTCATGCGATGAGCCTACCGCCGCCGATGTCCCAATCACGGGGGGAAGCGTCCTGAATCGTGTCCCGAATCCGTCAGAACAGAGTGGGTTGGAGCGCCGCGGCGGCCGCAGGGCTCAGCTCGGATGCGAGCGCTCCCACCCCGGCAGACCCACGGGGCCGCGTCGCGGGGATCCCCGTGGACGGGTCGAGCCGCGGGCGGTCGAGCCCGTACCGCCGGATGAGCGGGCGGATGCGCGCCGCGAGCTGCGCGCGGTACTCCTTCGGCGCGTAGGCCCCCGCGCCGTAGAGCGCGCGATACCGGGGCACGAGTTCGGGGTGGGTGCGGGCGAGCCACGCGGCGAACCACTCCTTGGCGCCCGGCCGCAGATGGAGCGCACTGTAGGCGACGCTCGTGGCCCCGGCATCCGCTATCCGCTCGAGCGCGAGCTCGAGGTGCTCGCGCGAATCGGCGAGATACGGCAGCACGGGCATGAGGAAGACGGCGCACGGGAGCCCCGCCTCGCGCACAGCCTTGACGGTCGCGAGCCGGGCAGCCGTGGTGGGGGCGCCCGGTTCGATCGCGTGCTGCAGCTCGTCGTCGTAGATGGCGATCGACATCGCCGTCTCGACGGGCACGCGCTCGGCCGCGGCCTGCAGCAACGGGATGTCGCGCCGCAGCAGCGTGCCCTTGGTGAGGATGCTGAAGGGGGTGTCGGCGGCGGCGAGCGCCGCGATGATGCCCGGCATGAGCCGGTAGCGGCCCTCCGCCCGCTGGTACGGGTCGGTGTTGGTGCCGAGCGCGACGTTCGGACGCTCCCAGCTGGGCCGCCGCAGCTCCTTCTCGAGCACCTCGACGACGTTCACCTTGACGACGATCTGGGTGTCGAAGTCACGGCCCGCGTCGAGGTCGAGGTAGGTGTGCGTCTGGCGGGCGAAGCAGAAGACGCACTGGTGGCTGCAGCCTCGGTAGGGGTTGATGGTCCAGCCGAAGGGGAGGGCCTTGGACGCGCCCGGCACGTGGTTGAGGGCCGACTTGGCGAGCACCTCGTGGAAGGTGAGCCCGGCGAACTCGGGCGTCTGCACGGAGCGCACGAGGTTGTTGAGGCGGGCGAGTCCGGGCAGCGCGTCGTCGCGTTCCACGCCCAGCTCCTGCCCGCTCCACCTCATCCAGACATTCGAACATGCATTCGAAGATGCGTCAAGCGGATGCGGCGCGCCCCTCGCGGCCGTCGACCGCATCCACGCTCCGATCCTCCCTCACGCGGCCGCGAGGGCGAGCTCCTGGCCGTCCCACCGCCGCCGCAACCACCTGTCGTGACTGGCCACGACGACCGCCCCGGGGTAGCCGCCGAGGGCCTCCTCGAGCTCGGATGCGAGGGCGAGCGAGAGGTGGTTGGTGGGCTCGTCGAGCAGGAACACGTGGGGCGGCCGCGCGACGATGAGCGCGAGCGCCGTGCGCCGCTGCTGGCCGATCGAGAGGCGCCCGACGGGGCGATCGAGCTCGCGCTCGGGGAGCAGGCCGAGCGCCGAGAGCGGCAGCTCCTCCGCCCGACGCTCCCCCATCGCGCGCTCGTACAGCTCGCGCGGGGTGCGCGCCGCATCCGCCCACCGCACGTCCTGGTCGAGCACGGCGATGCGCAGGCCCTTGCGGCGCGTGATGCGACCCGCGTCGGGCGCGATGCGTCCCGCGAGCACGCCGAGGAGTGTCGACTTGCCCGCGCCGTTCGGGCCCGTGACGAGCAGGCGCGCATCCGGGGCGACCTCGAGGTCGCCGACGGCCAGGCGCCCGTCGACGCGCGCGCCCTCGAGCGTGACGAGCGGCTCGGCGCCGTCGAGCAGGTGCGAGCCCCGCGGGATGCCCGCGAAGCTCAGAAGCGCGGGCGGCTCGCCCACGCGACCCTCGCGCAAGGTGTCGAGGCGCACGGCGGCGTTCCGGATGCGGCGCGCCACCTGCCGTTCGCGCCCGGCCGCCTTGATGTTCCAGCCGAACTTCTCGTTGTCGGGACGCACGCGGGTCGACGCCATCGCGCGCTCGGTCGTCGTGACCGTGACCTCGAGCCGGGCCTGCTCGCGCTCCTCGTCGACGAAGCGCGCCTCCCATCGGGCGCGCTCGGCGGCCTTCGCCGCGAGGTAGTCGCTGTAGCCGCCGCCGTAGCGCGTCACGCCCCCGGACGCCGCCGGGTCGATGTCGACGAGCCCCGTCGCCACCTCGTCGAGGAATGCGCGGTCGTGGCTCGCGAACAGCACGGGCCCGCGCCACGCGCGCAGCCGCTCCGCGAGGAAGGCGACGGCCGCGTCGTCGAGGTGGTTGGTGGGCTCGTCGAGCAGGAGCGCGTCCGGCCGGGCCAACAGCAGCGCCGCGAGGGCGACGCGGCTGCGCTGCCCGCCGGACACCTCGCCGACGCGACGGTCGAGCGGGAGGTGGCCGACACCGAGCCCGTCGAGCAGCTCGTCGCGCCGGGCGTCGAGCGTCCAGAGCTCGGCCGCATCCGCCGCCTCGAGAAGCTCGGCGTAGCGGTCCGCTGCCGCAGGGTCGCCGGATGCGAGCGCCTCGCCCGCCGCCTCGAGCTCGGCCTCGAGCGCCCGCACGGCGCCGAGTCCCTCTTCGAGGATCGCGGTGAGCGGCGCATCCGGTGCTGTGCGCACCTCCTGCCGCAGCAGAGCGGATGCGGCGGGACGCTCGACGCGGCCGGCATCCGGTTCCCGCTCGCCCGCGAGCACGGCGAGCAGTGTCGACTTGCCGGCGCCGTTCTCGCCGAGCAGGCCGATGCGCTGCCCGGGGCTCACGGTCAGGGACAGGTCGGCGAACACGCGGCGGTCGCCGAAGGAGACGCCGATGCCGTCGGCGCGCACAACAGGGGAAGGGGTGAATGGGGATCGCAAAGGAAGCCGTCCGATCGCTCGACCCTCGAGAGGAGGGGAGACGAACCCCGCCGGGCGGATGCCGCGGGCGCGGGGATGGATCGGAGCTACAGCTTCACGGGGAGCGACGTTACGTCACCGCTCCCCGCGCGTCAAGCGCTCGCGCACCATCCGCTGCACTGTTCTGCGCCGCGCGGCAGTCATCACTGGCGCGCGGCGCCAAACGCTGCAGCGTTTGGGGGAAAGAAACGTCAGACGGCCAGGCCGAGGACCTTCGCCGTGTCCTTGAGCTCCTTGGCGGCCTTCTTGGGCGTGTCGGAGAGGAGCGTGCCGTAGGAGGGGATCATCTCCTCGAGGCGCGGCTCCCAGCCCGTCATGCGCTCGGGGAAGCACCTCTTCAGCACGTCGAGCATGATCGGCACGGCCGTCGAGGCGCCCGGCGAGGCGCCCAGCAGGCCCGCGATCGAGCCGTCTCCGCCCGACACGACCTCCGTGCCGAACTGGATGACGGCCTTGCCGTCGGGGCCCTTCTTCATGATCTGCACGCGCTGACCGGCCGTGATGAGATACCAGTCCTTCTGCTCGGCTTTCGGCGCGAACTGCTGCAGCGCCTCCTGGCGCTTCTTGCGCGTCGCGAGCAGCTCGGTGACGAGGTACCACACGAGGTCGAGGTTCTTGAGACCGGCGCCGATCATCGTGCCGAGGTTGTGCCAGCGGATCGACGCGAACAGGTCGAACCACGAGCCGTTCTTGAGGAACTTGGGCGTCCACCCGGCGTACGGCCCGAACAGCAGGCTCGCCTGGCCGTCGACGACGCGCGTGTCGAGGTGCGGCACCGACATGGGCGGGGCGCCGACCGACGCCTTGCCGTAGACCTTGCCCTGGTGCTTGGCGACGATCTCGGGGTTGTCGGTGCGCAGGAACTCGCCGCTGATGGGGAAGCCGCCGTAGCCGCGGATCTCCTTGATGCCCGACTTCTGCAGCAGGTGCAGTGCCGCGCCGCCCGCGCCGACGAAAACGAAGCGCGCCGTGAGCTCGAAGGGCGTGCCGCCGACCTCGTGGCGACCGGATACGCGCCACGTGCCGTCCTTGAGGCGCTTGAGGCCCGTGACCCGACGCTCGGTGCGCAGCGTCGCGCCGTTCTCGACGAGGCCGTCGAGGAGGTGCTCGGTGAGTGCACCGAAGTCGACGTCGGAGCCGCCGACGATGCGCGTCGCCGCGATGGGCTCGCTCTTCTTGCGACCCGGGATGAGCAGCGGGGCCCACTCCCGGATGACGCGCGCGTCTTCCGTGTACTCGAGGCCCGGGAAGAGGGGGTGGTCCTTGAGCGCCTCGTAGCGCTTGCGGAGGTACTCGACGTTCTTCTCGCCCCACACGAAGCTGAGGTGCGGAACCGGGTTGATGAAGCGCGTGGGCTCCGGCAGCATCCCCTTCGAGATCAGGTACGACCAGTACTGGCGCGACACCTGGAACTGCTCGTTCACCTTGACGGCCTGGGTGATGTCGATCTGCCCGTTCTTCTCGGGCGTGTAGTTGAGCTCGCACAGCGCCGAGTGCCCCGTGCCCGCGTTGTTCCACGGGTTGGAGCTCTCCTGAGCGACCTCCGGCAGGGCTTCGAGGATGGTGATCGACCACTCGGGCTCGAGCTGCTGGAGCAGCGAGCCGAGCGTGGCGCTCATCACCCCGCCGCCGATGAGGACGACGTCGACGGGTTCAGACACGCCTTACATCCTACGTGTGCCCCACACGGCCTCCGACCGGCCGAAAGTCCTACGGGAGTCGCGCGATACCCCCGCCCACGAGCCCAAGGCCCGCGGCGGCGAGTCCGATCGTGAGCGATCCAGCGCCGATCCACAGCAGCGCCATGGCTCGTCCGGGGCGCTGGGGGTCCGTCCCGAGCACGGAGAGGAAGAAGCCCGCGGGCATGAGGAGCGCGGCGACGGGGATGCCGAAGCGGCCCACGAGGTCGAGGGCGAGCGGCAGCTCCACGGTGTCGAGGAGCGGGATGACGGCGACGCTCAGCAGGAGCAGCACGGCCGCGTGGCCATGGCCCGCGCGGAAGAAGTTCTTCTGCAGGGCGTTCGCGGGGATGGCGCCGCGATGCACGCGCGTGAGGAACCATCCGCCCGACTCGACGGTGATGAGGCTCAGAAGGAGGGCGCCGAGCAGGATGGTGGTCCATGGTTGGATTGTCATGGTATCCAATATTAGATACTGGAACTATCCAATACAAGGGGTGATCGCGTGCTGATCTCCGAGCTGTCCGCCCGCACGGGCGCGAGCGTGCCGACGCTCAAGTTCTACCTGCGCGAGGGGCTGCTCCACCCCGGCGAGAGCCTGTCGCAGACCCGCTCGGCGTACGACGAGACGCACGTGCGACGCGTGGGCGTCATCCGGGCCCTCACTGAGACTGTGGGACTCAGCGTGCAGCAGGCGCGCGGCGTGCTCGCCGTCGTCGACGAGCCGGGGCCCGACCTGTACGCCGCCTATGGCCGGGCGCTCGGTCACCTGCCGCCCGCGGTCCCGGCGGCCGACGACTACCCGCGCGCCCGCGCCGTCATCGAGCGACTGGGGTGGGCGTACGAGCCGGAACACGTCGCGACGCGCCAGCTCGAACAGGCGCTCGCGGCCGCCGAGGCCGTGGGCGTGCCGCTCGACGACGAGCGCCTCGCGGCCTACGGGCCCCACGTGCACGCCATCGCCGAGCACGACCTCGCGCGCGTGCCGCGGGAACCGGATGCGGCGATCGCCTACGCCGTGCTCGGAACCGCCGCGCACGAGCCCGTGCTCGCGGCCCTCCGCCGGCTCGCGCACCAGGACATCGCGGCGCGCGGCGCCGCCGGTTGACTGCCGCGCTTCCTCTTGCTCACGCTCAGCGCGATTGCGGCGCCGCCTTCACGCTGGTTGAGTGCCGCGCGCCGCGCCGCGGGCGCGACGCACGGCGTATCGAAACCCGACGGACGGAGGACGTGCGGAGGTAGCGCATCCCTTGGCCCGCTGTTGATACGCGGGTGCGAGGGTTTCGATACGCGTCGTGCGCTCCGCGCGCGGCGCTACTCAACCAACGGGATGGGGACGACCCCGTGCTTCACCGCTGCCATCGGGCAATGCCGCTCGCGCGCGCGACTTCACCGCTGGTTGAGTGCCGCGCGCCGCGCCCGTAGGGGGCGACGCACGGCGTATCGAAACCCGACGGACGGATGACGTGCGGAGGGATCGCATCCCTTGGCCCGCACTTGATACGCGGTGCGAGGGTTTCGATACGCGTCGCGCGCTCCGCGCGCGGCGCTACTCAACCAACGGATAAGGGGTGCCCAGCGGCACCGCTGCCATCGGGCAATGCCGCTCGCGCGCGCGAGTTCACCGCTGGTTGAGTGCCGCGCGCCGCGCCGCGGGCGCGACGCACGGCGTATCGAAACCCGAGGTACGGATGACGTGCGGAGGGATCGCATCCCGTGACCCGCACTTGATACGCGGTGCGAGGGTTTCGATACGCGTCGCGCGCTCCGCGCGCGGCGCTACTCAACCAACGGATAAGGGGTGCCCAGCGGCACCGCTGCCATCGGGCAATGCCGCTCGCGCGCGCGACTTCACCGCTGGTTGAGTGCCGCGCGCCGCGCCGCGCCGCGGGCGCGACGCACGGCGTATCGAAACCCGAGGGACGGATGACGTGCGGAGGGATCGCATCCCGTGACCCGCACTTGATACGCGGGTGCGAGGGTTTCGATACGCGTCGTGCGCTTCGCGCGCGGCGCTACTCAACCAACGGATGGGGCTGGCCGCTCAACCGGCGGTGGCGCACAGCGCGAGGCGCTCGAACGTCAGGCGGTGGTCGCCGACGCGAGCCGCGCCGCCGCGAGCTCCGCGATCTGCACCGCGTTGAGCGCGGCTCCCTTGCGCAGGTTGTCGTTCGAGATGAAGAGCGCGAGTCCCTTGCCGTCGGGCACCGACTGGTCCTGGCGGATGCGGCCCACGAAGCTCGGGTCGGCGCCGGCCGCCTCGAGCGGGTTGGGCACGTCGGCGAGCTGCACGCCGGGCGCGTCGGCGAGGAGCTTGCGCGCGCGCTGCGGGGTGATGGGCTCGCGGAAGGTCGCGTTGATCGAGAGGGAGTGGCCCGTGAAGACGGGGACGCGCACGCACGTGCCCGAGACGAGCAGCTCGGGCAGCTCGAGGATCTTGCGCGACTCGTTGCGCAGCTTCTTCTCCTCGTCGGTCTCCTCGAGGCCGTCGTCGACGATCGAGCCGGCGAGCGGCACGACGTTGAAGGCGATGTTGCGCGGGAACTTGGCCGGCGCGGGCAGCTCGACGGCGCCGCCGTCGTGCACGAGACCCATCGCATCCTGAGCCACCGCCGCCGTGGCCTGCTCGAGCAGCTCCTCGCCGCCCGCGAGGCCGGCGCCCGAGACCGCCTGGTAGGTCGAGACGACGAGGCGCTCGAGACCGGCCTCCGCGTCGAGCACCTTGAGCACGGGCATCGCTGCCATCGTCGTGCAGTTGGGGTTCGCGACGATGCCCTTGACGGCCTCGTCGAGCGCGTGCGGGTTCACCTCGGAGACGACGAGCGGCACCTCGGGGTCCATGCGCCAGGCGCTCGAGTTGTCGATGACGAGCACGCCCGCCGCGGCGAAGCGCGGGGCCTGCACCTTCGACATGGTGGCGCCCGCGGAGAAGATCGCGACATCGAGCCCGGTCGGGTCGGCCGTGGCGGCATCCTCGACGACGATGTCCTCGCCCTTGAAGGGGAGCGTCGTGCCCGCGCTGCGCTCGGACGCGAAGAAGCGGATCTCGGCGATCGGGAAGTCGCGCTCCACGAGGAGGCGGCGCACGACGGCGCCGACCTGGCCGGTGGCGCCCACGACGCCGAGACGGATGCCCTGGTTGTTGCTCACCGGGTCATCGTACCGGCGCCCCCGCTGTGTTTCCGGCGGACGACGGCCAGGGTTCGACGAGATCCGGTCACCCTCCTCGTCTGCCCCAGTTCCGGGATCCAGGGCGGCGGCATCCGAACCTGGGAGGACGGATGACGCCCGCGCCCGATAATCTGACCTCAAACCACCCGAAGGAGTGATTCGTGGGCTTCATCAAGGCATTCAGCGGCGCGATCGGCGGCATGTTCGCCGACCAGTGGATCGACTTCTACACCATCCCCAACGTGCAGCCCACGGCGGCGCTGTTCCCGGCGGTGAAGAAGGAGACCAACGCGGGTCGCGGCTCCAACACCAAGGGCTCCGAGCACATCATCTCGAACGGCTCGAAGATCGTCGTGCCCGAGGGCTACGGCCTCATCACGATGCAGGACGGCGAGATCACGGGTCTCATCGCCGAGGCCGGCGGCTACACCTGGCAGTCCGACGACGTGAACAGCCAGTCGATCTTCGCGGGCGACGGGTTCCTCAGCCCTCTCATCAAGCAGAGCTGGGAGCGCTTCAAGCGGGGCGGCATCCCCGGATCGCAGCAGGCCGCGTTCTACGTGAGCCTCAAGGAGCTGCCGAACAACCGCTTCGGCACGCAGAGCGAGATCTACTGGGATGACGCATGGCTCGGCACGCAGGTCGGCGCACTGACGCGCGGCTCGTACACCCTGCGCATCGTCGACCCGATCCTCTTCGTCAAGAACTTCGTGCCCGCCACGTACCTCACGGGCGCCCAGGTCTTCGACTTCACCGACATGAACAACGACGCGGCGACGCAGCTGTTCAACGAGGTGGTCTCGGCGCTCGCCCCGGCGTTCTCGAAGTACACCAACGACCCGAGCCGCACGCGCATCACCCAGATCCAGTCCGACTCGCTCGGCTTCGCGAAGAGCCTCGCCGAGGCCGTCGAGGAGGGCTACGACTGGAAGGCCAACCGCGGCCTCGAGATCGTCTCGACCGCGATCGTCTCGATCGAGTACGACGCCGACACGACCGAGCTGCTGTCGAAGGTCAAGCGCGCCGACGCGCTCTCGGGTGCCCGCGGCAACTCGAACCTGCAGGCCTCGGTCGCGCAGGGCATCGAGTCGGCGGGCGCCGAGGGCGGCGGAGCCGGCATCCTCGGCGTCGGCATGGCGGCCGGATCGCTCGGCGGGCTCGCCGGCCTCCAGCAGCCCGTCGCCCCCGCAGCGCCGGCCGCGTCGGCCGCTCCCGCCGCGGACGACCCGGTGGCGAAGCTCACGCAGGCGAAGCAGATGCTCGACGCGGGCCTCATCACGCAGGAGGACTACGACGCCCTCAAGGCCAAGGTCCTCGGCAGCTAAGGACTCCGCACGGCGATGAGCGACCCGACCACCACGCCTCAGCCGCCTGTGCCGCCGGTCGACCCGGCGGCGCAGGCCGCTGCGCCCGACGCAGCCCCGGCATCCGCTGCTTCCGCTGCCCCGGCCACCCCCGCCGTGCCGCCGGAGCTGCAGGAGGCGCTCGCCGACGACCGCCCGATCGACACGTCCAACGCGAAGGGCGACGGCCTCACGAAGTGCCCGCGCTGCGGCTCGGCCGAGATCGGACCGGTGCCGGGCAGCGACAACCTGCGCTGCGCGTTCTGCCGCTTCGAGTGGGTCGCCGCGAACTTCATGCAGAGCGTCGGCTTCGACTCCCCCATCGAGCACCTCGAAGGCATCGTCGTCACGACGGGCGTGAGCGACATCGACCGCGACGCGTCGAACATCATCACGCTCAAGTGTCAGGGCTGCGGCGCCGAGGTGGTCATCAACACCGAGAGCCAGCTGCAGTCGCGGTGCCACTGGTGCCGGCAGGTGCTCTCGCAGCAGACGCAGATCCCGAACGGCGCAGTACCGGATGCCGTGCTCCCGTTCCGCCTGACGCACGAGCAGGCGGTCGAGCAGGTGCGCAAGTTCGCCAACAAGCGCCGCCTCTTCGCCCACAAGCGCTTCAAGGCGGAGTTCACGCCCGAGAACGTCGTCGGCGTCTACATGCCCTACCTGCTCGTCGACGGCAACGCGCACGCCGACGTCGCGGGCTTCGGCGAGATCAAGACCCGCCAGTACCAGCGCGGCTCCGACAACAACAAGACGACGTACTACGACGCCGACGTGTACCGCGTGGCCCGCAGCTTCGACTTCACCGTCGACGACCTCACGATCGAGTCGTCGTCGTCACGCGCCGACCACGACACGAAGCGCAACACCAACAACGTCATCAACACGATCCTGCCGTTCGACACCAAGAACGCGGTCAAGTACGACGCCAACTACATGGGCAGCTACACCTCGGAGAAACGCGACCTCAACGTCGACGCCGTCATGCCCGTCGCGCAGCACCAGATGCTCAGCATCGCCCGCCAGAAGGCCACCGACGCGACCACGTACGACCGCGGCGTCCGCTGGGAGAGCGAGGCGCTCGAACTCAAGGGCACCCGCTGGGTGTCGGTGCTGCTGCCCGTGTGGCTCTACTCGTACTACGAGAAGAAGCCGAATGGCAACGAGTTCCTGCACTACATCGCCGTCAACGGGCGCACCGGCGAGACGATGGGCAGCATCCCCGTGAGCGTGCCCAAGCTGCTGCTCGCCTCCTTCACCGTCGGCACCGTGCTCGAGGCCTTCGCGGTCTGGGTGCTCTGGAACTTCTAGGGGGAACGGATGCTCGAGCTCACGATCGCCATCATCACCGCCGAGAGCGACTGGCCCGGCTGGCTGCTCGCCCTCGGCCCCGTCGGCGCGTCCGCGTTCTACGGCGCCATGTGGATGGCGTACCGCAACACCGACAAGAGCCACTCGTTCGAGCGCGAGACCGAGGTCGTCGTCTCGAACCTCACGGGCGAGGACGTCAAGGTCGGCGAGAACAACGGCACGACGAAGCGCTGGATCCAGGGGCGCAACGACGACAAGCCGCGTCAGCGGCTCTGACTCTTCTGGCGCCGCGCCGGTCAGCCGGCGTCGCCCGCGTCGTCGGGCTGCGGGTCACCCTGTGTGAGCTCGTCGTCGCCGACGTCTCCCTCGGCCTGCGACGGCTTGTCGGCGGGGGTCGTTCCGCTCATGATTCCCTCCCGGGGGTCGTGTCGTACGACCCAGTGAACGCGCGAGCGCGCGTCACCGCACCGGCCTTGCCGTCGGCGGGGAGGAGGGGTACGGTTACCGCCCTCCGGCGCCGAGACGGCGCCGGGAACCGGGTGCGCGAAGGCCAGAAATGGCCTTCGCCTTTAGCGCCCTCCGGCGCCGAGACGGCGCCGGGAACCGGGTGCGCGAAGGCCAGAAATGGCCTTCGCCTTTAGCGCCCGGTTCCTGCATACACCACGGCCTCGGTGTCGCCGTCGAGGCCGAACGCCGTGTGCACGACGCGCATCGCGTCGGGCAGGGTGTCGGCGCGCGTGACGACCGAGATGCGGATCTCGGAGGTGGAGATCATCTCGATGTTGATGCCCGCATCCGAAAGCGCCCGGAACAGCAGAGCCGAGACGCCCGAGCTCGTGCGCATACCGGCGCCCACGACGGCGAGCTTGCCGATCTGGTCGTCGTACTGCAGCGACTGGAAGCCCGTCTCCTGCTGCTCGGCGCGCAGAGCCGTGAGCACCTTCTCGCCCTCCGCCTTCGGGAGGGTGAACGAGATGTCGGTGAGACCCGTGGCGGCGGCCGACACGTTCTGCACGATCATGTCGATGTTGGCGCCGGTCTTCGCGACGATGGTGAAGATCTCCGCGGCCTTGCCGGGCACGTCGGGGACGCCCACGACGGTGATCTTGGCCTCGCTGAGGTCGCCGGCGACGCCCGTGATGATGGGCTCTTCCACGGTTTCTCCCTCCACCTGGTTGACGACCCAGGTGCCTTCGTTGTTGTTGAACGACGAGCGCACGTGCAGCGTCACGCCGTGCCGGCGCGCGTACTCCACCGCCCGGATGTACAGGACCTTCGCGCCCGCTGCCGCGAGCTCGAGCATCTCCTCGCTCGTGACGCGGTCGAGCTTGTGTGCCTTCGGCACGACGCGCGGGTCGGCGGTGAAGACGCCGTCGACGTCGGTGTAGATCTCGCAGACATCCGCGCCGAGCGCGGCGGCGAGAGCGACGGCGGTCGTGTCGGAGCCGCCACGGCCGAGCGTCGTGATGTCGCGGCTGTCGCGGTTGAAGCCCTGGAAGCCCGCGACGATCGCGATGGCACCCTCGTCGAGCGCCTCACGCACGCGACCCGGAGTGACGTCGACGATGCGCGCGGCGCCGTGCTGCGCATCCGTGATCATGCCCGCCTGGCTGCCCGTGTAGGAGCGCGCCTCGTAGCCCATGTCGCGGATCGCCATCGCGAGCAGCGCCATCGAGATGCGCTCGCCCGTCGTGAGCAGCATGTCCATCTCGCGCGCGTCGGGGATGGGAGAGACCTGGTGGGCGAGGTCGATGAGCTCGTCGGTCGTGTCACCCATCGCGGAGACGGCGACGACGACCTCGTTGCCGGCCTTGCGGGTCTCGACGATGCGCTTCGCGACCCGCTTGATGCTCTCGGCGTCGGCGACGCTCGAGCCGCCGAACTTCTGGACGATGAGGGACACGGGGAGCGACTCCTGGGGTGGGGAACGAAGGAAATCCTACCGAGCCCCGGATGCCGCTCCGCGCACGGGGGATCGACCGCCCGAGCGGCGACCCCTCGGACGGGGGCTTTCGACTGGGACATGAGCCTCCGTCACAATGACGTCGCCCCCGACGAAAGGACCCCGCGTGCCCGCACAGCTGATGCGGGGTCCGGCAGGTGCGGCCGGCGTCGATGGCGAAGACGGTCGGGACGGCAAGGCCGGGGCCGACGGCGCCCAGGGAGCCGACGGGCGGAATGGCGCCGACGAGGAGGACGGCGCGGACGGAGCCGATGGCGTCGACGGCCGCGACGGGACGGCAAGGACGCCCAGCGGTACGTCCAGGGGTTCTACTGGCTCGCACCCCGGTACCAGGCGATCGGCGCCGACTCCACGGCCCCTCTCCTCCAGGGCGTCGGCGCGGGCACCTCCGGCACGGGGAATCTGTTCAGGATCGCGCAGGACTCCCGACTGGTGTTCACGGCCCGCCACTCCGGCACCTATCTCGTGTCGTACTCGCTCGTCGCGCCCGCGACGGGGCCGTCAGCCCTCGTGCAGACCGGTGCCCTCAAGAACGACAGCACCCTTGTCCCCGGCAGTATCGGGGCCCTGTACACCGGCACCGGCTCGCAGACGACCGCGAGCTTCTACATCCACCTCGACTCCGGTGAGACGATCGATTTCGTCGGCGACACCACGACGCCCTCGCTGTTCAACTACATCCCGAGCGTCAACTTCCAGCTGATCGCGTTCGACGACGGGGTCGTGTACTGCGCCGAAGACTGGATCTGCCAGACCCCGCCGGCCTAGACGGCATCCGCCCGGGGCCGCTCTCGGCGCCGGAAGGCGAGGAACGCCGCGACCGTGAGCGAGTTCACGACGACCGCGACGACGTTCCACAGCACGACCGAGGTGGACCCGATGAACGCCCCGTAGACGACCCAGAGGATCTGGAAGCTGCCGGTGATCGCCGCCATGCGCGGGTTCATGCCGCGACTGGATCGGCGTCTCAGCATGGTGACGAGGTCGGGCAGCGCGGCGAACGTGGTGCCCGCCCCCGCGACGAGTCCGATGACGGTGACGGCGTCCATGTGACATCCCGGAGGCCGGCGGGGCTAGTCGACGACGCGACGCCCCTCGAAGGCCCGCCCGAGCGTGACCTCGTCTGCGTATTCCAGGTCTCCACCGACCGGCAGGCCGGATGCGAGGCGCGAGACCGTGAGCCCGGGCTGCACGAGCAGGCGCGTGAGGTAGGTGGCGGTCGCCTCGCCCTCGAGGTTCGGGTCGGTCGCGATGATGACCTCGGTGACCTCTGTGGAGGCGAGACGCTTGAGGAGCTGCGGGATGCGGAGGTCGTCCGGACCGATGCCGTCGATGGGGCTGATGGCGCCGCCGAGCACGTGGTAGAGCCCCCGGAACTCGCGCGTGCGCTCGATCGCCACGACATCCTTCGCCTCTTCGACGACGCAGATGACGGCGGCGTTGCGGCGCGGGTCGCGGCAGATGGCGCACGTCTCCTGCTCGGAGACGTTGCCGCAGATCTGGCAGAACTTGACCTTCTCGCGCACGACCGTGAGGATCTCGGCCAGCCGTGTGGTGTCGAAGCTCTCGGTCTGCAGGATGTGGAACGCGATGCGCTGGGCCGACTTCGGGCCGATGCCGGGGAGCTTGCCGAGCTCGTCGATGAGGTCCTGGACGATTCCCTCGTACACGGGCTACGCCTCGCTGTCGCGGTCGGCGGACACGGATGCTGCTCCGGCCGGGCCGGGCTCCTCGACGAGGCGCACGGGGCGGTCGCGGGGGTTCAGCTGCACCTCTTCGATGAAGCTCGCCTTGAGCACCTCCCGCACGACGGCCTCGCCGTAGCGGCCGGGGCGGTTGGGGTTGCTCGAGGCGCGCTGCTGCGCGGGCCTCTGGGCCTGCGCGGGCTTGCCGGGCTTCTCGGGCTGGTCGGCGCGGGCGGGCGCCGCCTGTGCGGACCCCGCGGCACGCACGGGCGCGGGGCGCTCGTCGGGCTGCGGGTAGGGCGGCTCGTCGTCCGGTGGCGGAGGCTCCTCGTCGGCCGGTGGCGGTGCGTCGTCGTCGCTCGGCGCGGACGCCGGCGCTGAGCCCGGGATGGGCGTGACGTTCCAGCCCGTCGCGGCGGGCGCGGGAGCGGATGCGGGGCTCGGGGCGGATGCGGGACGCTGCGCGGCCGGGCGCGCCACCTCGGGTGCGGATGCCGTGGGAGCGGATGCGGCCGGGCTCGCGACCGCGGGGGCGCCGCCCTCGACGCGCGCGATGAACTTCACGCGGACGCCGAGCACCTGCACGATCGCCTGGCGGAGGTGCTCGCTGACGCTCTCGCCCGCGCCCTGCGACTGGCGGAAGCTCTGCACGTCGTTGTCGCTCGGGAAGGTGAGCGTGAGCACCTCGTTGGCGCCGTCGTAGGCGCGCGGCGTCGACGTGTAGACGACCATCCACGAGCCGCGCTTGATGCCCTGCACGATCTCGAGGATCTCGGGCCACGCGTCGCGGAGCTGCTGGAGGGTCACGGGGGCCGCGGGGTCCCGGGGGGCGCGGGACGGCTTGGTGGGCTCAGGGTCTGCGGGGGCGGTGGTCTCGATCGCCGTATCGAGCTGGTCGAGACGACGCGTGCCGCCGTCGGCGACGCGCTCCTCGACCATCTGGGTGGAGGTGGGGGCCGGGGGCTCGGCGACGTGGGTTGCGGCTGCGGCAGCCGTGGCCACCGAGAGCTCGGGGGCCTCGTCCTTCGTGGCGGGCGCCGGGGTCGACGCGGCGGGGGCCGACGGCGCGGGCGCGGATGCGGCGGGGCGCGCGGAGGGTGCGGGGGCCGCGGCTGCGGGGGCGGCATCCGCTCCCTCGATGCCGATGCGGCGCTCGAGACGCTCGACGCGGGCGAGGGTGCCGCGCTCGGTGTCGTCGGACGACGGCACGAGCAGGCGCGCGGCCATGAGCTCGAGGTGGAGGCGCGGCGAGGTGGCGCCCGTCATCTCGGTGAGCGAGGAGTTGACGACGTCGGCGGCGCGCGACAGCTCGACGGGACCGTACGCGGCGGCCTGGTGCTGCATCCGCTCGATCTCGTCGGCGGGCACGCCGCGCAGCACGGCACCCGCCTGGTCGCGGGTGGCGGCGACGACGATGAGGTCGCGCAGGCGCTCGAGCAGGTCTTCCACGAAGCGGCGCGGGTCTTGCCCCGTCTGGATGACGCGGTCGACGCCCGCGAACACGCCCTGCGCGTCGCGCGCCGCGAGCGCGTCGACGATCTCGTCGAGCAGGGCGCCGTGCGTGTAGCCGAGCAGGGCGACCGCGCGCTCGTAGCGGACGAGGTTGCCCTCGGAGCCTGCAATGAGCTGATCGAGCAGCGAGAGGGTGTCGCGCACCGAGCCGCCGCCCGCGCGCACGACGAGGGGCAGCACGCCGCCCTCGACCTCGATGCCCTCCTCGCCGCACAGGTGCTGCAGGTAGTCGAGCATCTGGGCGGGCGGCACGAGCCGGAACGGGTAGTGATGGGTGCGGGAGCGGATGGTGCCGATGACCTTCTCGGGCTCGGTCGTCGCGAAGATGAACTTCACGTGCTCCGGCGGCTCCTCGACGAGCTTGAGCAGGGCGTTGAAGCCCTGCGGCGTGACCATGTGGGCCTCGTCGAGGATGAAGATCTTGTAGCGGTCGCGCGCGGGGGCGAAGGCGGCGCGGTCGCGCAGGTCGCGGGCGTCGTCGACGCCGTTGTGGCTCGCGGCGTCGATCTCGATGACGTCGAGCGAACCGCCGCCGTCGCGGGCGAGCTCGACGCAGCTCGCGCACTTCCCGCAGGGGGTGTCGGTGGGGCCCTCGGCGCAGTTGAGGCAGCGGGCCAGGATGCGCGCGCTCGTCGTCTTGCCGCATCCGCGGGGGCCGGAGAAGAGGTACGCATGCCCGACGCGGTCGGTGCGGAGGGCGGTGCGGAGCGGATCGGTCACCTGCGTCTGCCCGATCAGCTCGGCGAACGTCTCCGGGCGATAGCGACGGTAGAGGGCGGTGACCACGCGTCAAGAGTAGTCGGCGCGACCGACCCTGACCGGGCCCCCGCTTTATACCGGTAGACTCGTCTGCGGCTCCCCGCGTGGCGCCATCCAGGCCAACTCCCCCAGGGCGGAAACGCAGCAAGGGTAACCGGGCTCTGGCGGGTGCGCGGGGGGTCCCTGTGTTTAACGGCGCCGCGATAATCCGCGGCGCACGCTCCACCGGCCGCGCGCGAGCGCCCGGCTCCGCTCGGTTCCTGGCGCCGGTATGCTGGACGGGACGCCGTCTGCCGATGGCGCCAGGAGGATTCGCCTAGTGGCCTATGGCGCACGCTTGGAAAGCGTGTTGGGTGAAAGCCCTCGGGGGTTCGAATCCCCCATCCTCCGCTCATGCGTCAGGGGTCGGCCCACAGGGTCGGCCCCTGACGCATTTTCTGATGCCGCGGATTCGAAGCCTCGGGTGGGCCCCGCCGCCCAGAGGCTCCAAGCGCGGCGCAGCCGCGTGTGGAGGGGGCGGTGGGACGAATCCCCCATCCTCCGCAACCGACGCTCTACGCGCGCGTGATCAGCAACGCCACCGACTCCCGAGGCCGCCCCGTGCGCTCCCCCGACCGCGCGATCCGGTACTGGATGCCGTACTTCGCGAGCATCGCGGTGTCGAGCGCTTCGCGGATCTCGGAGCTCGCGTCGACCACGGCGACGGCTTCGACGCTCTCCGCGCCGTTCTTCACGCGGCCGCGCATGTCGCACGGGGTGAGCGTCACGCGCGGGGTGTGGCGCAGGCGCTTGACCTTGCCCGACTCCGCCCCCGTCGTCACGTACAGCCGCTCGCCGTCGTCGGCGATCCACACGGGCGTCGGCACGGCTTCGCCGCTGCGGCGGTAGGTGGTCAGGAGCACGAAGGTCGAGCGCGCGAGCTCGGCGAGATCCGGAGGCGTGGGCACCCTCCCAGGATGGCGGATGCGGCGGCGGGCCTCGTGCGCGTCGGAACTACAGGCTGGATGGGTGTCCGTCCCCGCCGCGGTGCTCGACCGCGCGCGACCGGCCTGTCAGCGCTGCGGGCGTCGGGCGCGAATCAGAGCGGCGACCGCCTCGCGCACCGCGTCAGGCCGGGAGAACACATCCTCGGCTATCACTCGGAGGGTGAGGTAGCCCTGTCGGGCGGCCTCGAGGTCGCGGCGACGGTCGTTGCGTTGCACGCTCCACTCGGAATGGAAGGCCCGGCTGTCGCACTCGAGGATGAGCCACCCATCGAGGAGCATGTCTACCCGCCCCACCCCGACGATCAGTACCTGCAACTCGATGCGACATCCGATGCCGCGGGCGATGAGTCGCAGAAGACTCTCGCCGCCCGCCTCCGCTCGCCCGTCGACGAGCCGACGAAGCGGGCGATACCGCGCCGGGAGCGCGGAGAACAGCTCGTCGAGCTCGTCGACGCGGAGGACGCCCAGCTGGAGCGCGGAGTCGATCGACGCGACCGCGGCCCTCGGCGGCTGACAGCGGACGGCATCGGCGAGGGCGTCGATCGGCTCGACGAGGAGCGCATCGGGGTGGGGCGTGCGCAGGAGGCGACGCCGGTGGATGCGTCGGATCGAGGCGTCGGCGGCGGGCAGCCTCGACGCCGTGCGGGGCACGTGCACGTGCACCCCGTCGGTCTGCAGTACGAAGACGCCGAGGAGCGCGAGCGCCGACACGCACGTCACCCGACCCTGGATCCGCGCCGCTGATCGGCACGGATCCGGCAGCCAGGGGTGCCCGTATGCACCCGGCCGCAGCCGGGCGAGGTCACCGGCCGCCACCGCGGCCCGGATGCGTCGCTCCGACCAGCCGTCGGCCCGGAGCGCTCCTGTACGGATCAGCCGAAACGTCACGTCGTCATGCTGGCGGCCGCCCGCAACGGCGTCGGCGCCGACGACGGGTTCCGCGGAGGAGCGCAGGTGCAACAGGCTGAGGACGATCGGATGCCGCTGCCGGGCGCGGCGGCGGCGGATCTGGCCTGTAGGCCCGACATCAGCGGGACGCGACGGGACGGCGGTGGCTCGTCCGGTCGCTCGTGAGCGGCCGGCGACGCGGGGGTGTCGGAACCGGGGCGGGGGTGACTCGTGGGCTGGTTTCGACACGCGCCCTTCGGGGGCTACTCAACCAGCGGTGAGGGACCAGCGGTGACGGGCCCGCGGGTGAGGTGTCCCGCCCCTCAGTACCCCGAGGTCGTGCGGATGCGGGCGAGCAGTTCGGGCGCCGTGCGGTCGAAGGCGCGGCCCCCGAGGGCCACGCCCGCCGCCGCGGCGCCGACGCCGATCACCAGCCCCACCACCAGCGCGAGCCACGAGAGCAGCGCCGAGCCCTGGAACGCCGCGAGCACGGCGAGCACGATCGCGGGCGAGACGAGCAGGGCGGCGAGGAACGTGAAGCCCATGAGCGCGAGGCCCACCCAGAAGCTCTGACCGGGCACGCGCTTGAAGATGTTGTCGCCCGCCGCCGGCACGGGGATCACGAGGTAGGCGGAGCTGATCGCGCAGATGCCGAGGCCCGCGAGCTCGGCGCCGAGGGCGCATCCGAGCACGGCGGGCAGCAGGTCCCAGCGGCCGGAGAAGCCGACCGTCACGACGGCCACGACGACGAGCAGCGGCAGGGCCGCGGTCGCCGCGCCGAGCAGGCGCCCGAGCCGGTCGGCCCGCCCGGTGACGCCCGTCGCGAGCACCGATGCGAACGCCGTGCCGTCGTAGGAGACGTCGGCGTACGGCACGAGGCCGAGCAGCACGGCGGGCAGCACGACGACGAACGCGAACAGCGCCCCCTCGACGCGTCCGCCGAGGGCGAAACCGAAGAGGGCGGGAAGCAGCGCGACGATGAGCAGGTTGCGCGAGTAGCGCGGATCGGCGAGCCAGTACCGCGTCGACCGCGCCCACGTCGCCCCGACCTGCCCCGTGGGGCCGACGCCGAACCAGCCGAGGCGACCGCCGCGTCCGCTCGTCACGCGTCGCGGGGCGGATGCGGATGCCGCGAGCACGTTGCGTCGCCACAGCAGCCAGAGCAGGCCGAGGGTCGCGATGCCGACCGCGAGCTTCGCGAGCCCGACGCCGACGCGGCCCGCGGCGAGCTCGCCCGGCACGGCCCAGATCGCGCCGACGGGGGTCCACGAGATGCCCTCGACGATCGCGGCGACGCGCTCCCCCGTGAGGCGGCCCGAGCCGTCCGAGAGCACCCCCAGCAGCCCCGTCACGATGGGCCCCGCGAGCACGATCGCGGCGAACGCGACGAGCGCGATGACGTTGCCGACGCGTCCGCTCCCCCGCGACGAGAACGAGGCGACGGTGCGCGACGCGATGACGCACGTGAGCACCCCGAGCGGCAGGCACACGAGCGCGACGAGGAGCGCGACGGGCCAGCGTCCCCACGCGAGCAGCGCCGAGAGGGCACCGAGCGTCGTCGCGATGCCGGGGATGCCGGCGAGGCCGACCACCGCGAGCGCGACCATCATCCGCCGCGTGCTCATGGGGAAGGGCGCGAGCTGCTCGGGCCCGATCGTCGTGTCGATGCCGCCCGCGATGAGCGGCGCGACGCACCAGCCGACGACGAGCAGCGCTCCGCCGACGGTCGCGACGCCCCGCACGGCCTCGAGCCCCGACACCCCGATGACGGCGAGCGCGAACGCCGCGAAGGCGAGACCGCCCGCGGCGCCGATCGCGCCGAACACGAACCCGATGAGCTGCCACGGGCTCCGGGCGAGCATGTTGCCGAGGATGCGGTACCTGAGCCTCAGGACTGTCGCAACCACGCGGGTCCCTCCGAGCGCGTGCGGCCGCCGACGAGCTCGAGGAACCGCTCCTGCAGGCTCGCGCCGGCCCGCACCTCGTCGACGGAGCCGGCCACGAGCATCCGCCCCTGCGCCATGATCGCCACGTGGTCGCACATGCGCTGCACGAGGTCCATCGAGTGGCTCGACACGATGACGGTGCCGCCGCTCGCGGTGTAGGAGCGCAGCACGTCCTCGATGCCCGCCGCCGAGACCGGGTCGACCGACTCGAACGGCTCGTCGAGCACGAGCAGCCGCGGCGCGTGCACGAGGGCGCACGCGAGGGCGACCTTCTTCGTCATGCCCGCCGAGTAGTCGGCGACGGGGGTGCCCGCGGCCTCGCGCAGGTCGAGCAGGTCGAGCAGGTCCGACGTGCGCGCGGCGACCTCCTCGCGCGGGAGGGAGAACAGCATCCCCGTGTAGGTGATGAGCTGCTCGCCCGTGAGCCTGTCGAAGAGCCGCACGCCGTCGGCCAGGTTGCCGATCATGCGCTTCGCCGCGACGGGGTCGCTCCACACGTCGACTCCGTGGACGGATGCGGTGCCCGCGTCGGGACGCAGCAGCCCGGTCGCCATCGACAGGGTCGTCGTCTTGCCGGCGCCGTTCGGACCGACGAGCCCGTAGAACGAGCCGACGGGCACGGTGAGGTCGACGCCCGCGACGGCGAGCTTCTGACCGAAGCGCTTCACGAGCCCCTCGAGGGCGAGCGCCGGCAGGGGCGCGGATGCGGCTGGCGCGGATGCGGCTGGCGCGGACATGCGGCAACGCTAGCCGAGGAGCGGTCTAGCCTGGTGCCGTGGCGGTCGAGACGGATGAGGCGCACGGCATCCGCCTGCGCGTGCGCCCGAAGACCTCGCTGCTGAGCAACGCGTTCGCGTCGATCCTTCTCGGCACCTCCCCGATCTTCGCGGTCGTCTACTGGTTCGCGTCGTCGCGCGGCGGCGTCGACCTCGCGCTGCTCGCCCACGCGATCGTCGTGACCATCGGGCTCCTGCTGCTGTGGCGGCAGCTGAGGGTGTTCTGCGCCGTGACCGACGACGAGCTCATCGGCAACGGCATCTTCACGCCCCTCGTGCGCGTGAAGCTCTCCGGCATCCGTCGTGTGCTGCTCGTGCCGATCTACGTGGGCGCGGCACGCGATCCCATCATGCAGCTTCTCGTGACGGGCGACGACGGCCGCCGGGTGTTCCGGATGCGCGGCAACTTCTGGCGCGACGACGAGCTGCGCGCGCTCGCGGCGGCGCTCCCCGTGCCGGTCGAGGAGGCACCCGAGGCGCTCGCGTCGCGCGACTTCTTCCGCACCTACCCGGGCGCCGCGTACTGGTTCGAGCAGCGTCGTCCGCTGCAGGTCGCCGTGGTCGCGGTCGCGCTGCTCGCCGCCCTGTCGGTCGCCGTCTGGGTCATGCGGCTGCTCGACCTGCCGGTGCGGTTCCTCTAGCTAGCGGCGGTCTCGAGACGCGTCCGCTGCGCGGGCGCTCCTCGACCACCTGGGTAGCTAGCGGCGGGGCGGGATCCAGCGGCCGAGCGCGGGACCCTGCGGCGTCGACGACGGCAGCTCGACGAAGCCGACGGCCTCGTAGAAGGCCCGCGCGGGCTTGTTGGCGGGGTCCATCGTGAGGTGCACGCCCGGCACGCCCGCTCCGGCGAGCGCGGGGATGAGCATGTTCTCGATGAGCGCGCGCCCGTACCCCCGCCCTTGCGTGCCCGGCAGCAGGTCGATGTGGAAGTGCGCCGGGTACTCGTCGAGCTCGGGCAGCTCGAGGATCTCCGGATGCCGCCCGCGGTTGACGAGCTCCTCCTCGGCCGAGAAGGGCTCGGTCGGGTCGGGGTAGCGGTCGGCGAACCAGGGCGTCCACTTCTCCCGCCACCAGCGGATGAAACGGCGCGTGCTCGGGACGGCCACGAGGTAGCCGACAGGCCCGTCGCCCTCGTCGACGACCCACGCCCACTCGGGCGAGGCCGTCACGTAGGGCTCGAGGAACAGGTCGGGCAGCAGGTCGTCCGTCGACCAGCGGCCCGTCGCATCCGACCCTGCGGCGCCCGTGAGCACGCAGATCTCACGCAGGCGCGTGAGGTCGCCCGAGCGGTAGGGGCGCAGCCCGGTGTTGCTCATGGCTCAGCGGACCGTTCGGTCGTCGAGGCCCCAGGCCTGTCCGTAGCCGCCCTCGGCCTCGGGCTTCGCCATGAGCTCGAGGAACGGGGTTGCGGGGAACGCCTCGGGCCCGAGCACGCCGACCCCCGACCAGACGCCCGTCGCGAGCAGCTCGAGGGCGATGACGGGGTTGAGGGCCGTCTGCCACACGACGCACTGGCTCTCGTACTCGGCCATCGTCCACTCGTTGTCGCTCACGTGGTACAGGTACACCTCGCGGTGCGAGCCGTCGGTGCCCGTGCCGGTCACCCACACTCCCGCGCAGGTCTTGCCCGTCATCCGGGTTCCGATCGTGGCGGGGTCGGGCAGGGCCGCGGCGACGACGTCGCGCGGGGCGACCTCGACGGGGCCGCTCGCGCTGCGCACGCGGAGCGGCGCGGTCTTGTCGAGGCCGAGCAGGTTGAGCGTCTTGAGCACGCCGATGAACTCGTCGCCGAGGCCGTACTTAAACGTCACGCGCTTGGCGTCGAGCCAGCGCGGCATGAGCAGCACCTCCTCGTGCTCGACGTTGACGCACTCGACGGGCCCGATGCCCTCGGGGAACTCAAAGACCTCGGGCTCAGAGAACGGCGGGGTCGTGTACCAGCCGCGGTCCTTCTCCCACACGACGGGCGGGTTGAGGCATTCCTCGATCGTCGTCCAGATGCTGAACGACGGGGCGAAGATCTCGTTGCCGGCGTCGTCGCGCACGACGAGGTTGGCGCCGTCGCGGGTGCCGAGCTCGTCGATCTCGCTGAACAGCTCGTCGGCGGCGTAGCGCGCGAAGACGTCGGAGAGGCCGGGTTCCACGCCCATGCCGACGAGGGCGAGTCGCCCCGCCTGCTCCCAGTCGGGCGCCTGCGCGAACTGGTCGTCGCCGAGCTTGACGCCCGTCTCGCTGTAGGGATTCTCGGGGTGCGGCTCGGAGAGGCTCATCGCCATGTCGAGGTAGTCGGCGCCCGCCGCGAGCGCACCCGCGAAGATCGTCGGCACGAACTTCGGCTCGACGGCGTTCATGACGTGGGTGGCGCGGTGCTCGCGCGCGACGGCGGCGACGGCGTCGGGGTCGGATGCGTCGATGCGGGCCGCGACGAAGCGGTCGCCCTGGGGACCGTGCTTGGCCTCGATCCACGCGATCGTGCGCTCGGCGCGACTGACGTCGTAGTCGCTCACGATGACGGTCTCGAAGAAGTCGCGACGGGCGGCGATCTTGGCGATGGCGTCGCCGACACCGCCCGCCCCCACCAGCAGGATTCTCATGAGCCGAGGCTAACGGGCGCGGGGGCGGCGCGGCATCCGGACACGGCCGGTACCACGGTGCCGAGCGGGGGTCAACCGCCTCGGGTGATCGCGCCGTGCGGGACATCCTGTTCGGGTGACGTTCCAGACCCTGCACGACATCCGCACCCGCCTTCCCTTCGAGGCCCGCGGCCCCCTGAGCGCGGCGATCATCGCGCTGCTCGAGGGCGACCCCGATGCTCGGCCCGACCGCCTGCCGGCCCTCGCCCGCGACGCGGCCCGCGCGGACGACCCGATCTTCGACGACGACCTGCAGCTCTCGCTCTTCACCCTCTACGCGATCGCCTACGGCTCGCTCGACCAGCTGGGCGCGGAGTGGGAGTGGGACGTCGACCTCATCTCAGCGCGCACCGAGCTCGAGCGCGCGTTCGAGGCGGCGGTGCGCGAGCGCACGCCGGTTCCGGATGCGCCCCTCCCCCGCGCCGAGGCGGTCGCCGAGACGCTCTTCGCGCTCACCGCGCCGACCCCCGGCCCGAGCCTCTCGCGCTACGTCGCCCGCAAGGCCGACCGCGAGCAGGCGCTCGAGCTGCTTATGCAGCGCAGCATCTACACGCTGCGCGAAGCCGACGCGCACTCGTGGGCCATCGCGCGGCTGACGGGTCGCGCGAAGGCGGCGCTCATGGAGATCCAGGCCGACGAGTACGGCGGCGGCGACTTCGACCGCATGCACCAGGAGCTCTACGCGCGCACGCTACGGCACGCGGGGCTCGACGCGAGCTACGGCGCCTACGTCGACCGTGTGCCCGCCATCACGCTCGCCTCGTTCAACCTCATGACGATGTTCGGCATGAACCGGCGCCTGCGCGGCGCGGCCGTCGGGCACCTCGCGGCGTTCGAGATGACGTCGTCGATCCCGTGCCGCTTCGTGGCCGAGGGCCTGCGCCGCGTCGGCTTCGACGACGTCGTGGCCGACTACTACGACGAGCACGTCGAGGCGGATGCCGTGCACGAGCAGATCGCGGGCCGCGACCTCGCGGGCTCCCTCGCCGAGGACGAGCCCGAGCTGCTCGACGACATCCTGTTCGGCGCGGCCGCGTGCCTCACGATCGACGGCTGGGCGGGCGACCACATCCTGAACGCGTGGGAGGCGGGTCGCTCGTCGCTGCGCGAGCCCACGGAGGCTCGACCGTGACGGGCGAGCGCCCCGCGCGCATCACGGCGTGCCCGGACGGGCCGCTGCTCGTGCGCGGCGACGTCGAGATCGTCGACGCCGAGGGCCACCCCGTGCCGCGCCACCGCGCGACCGTCGCCCTGTGCCGCTGCGGGGTGTCGACGATCAAGCCCTACTGCGACGGCACGCACAAGGTCGTCGGCTTCCGCACGACCGAGCCGGAGGAGCCCGCGCGATGAGGCTCAAGCCGCTCGCGGAGCAGGTCGTCGTCGTCACGGGCGCGTCGAGCGGCGTGGGGCGCGAGGCCGCCCTGCGGTTCGCGCGCGCGGGCGCCACGGTCGTCGCCGTCGCGCGGAACGAGGATGCGCTCGAGAGCCTCGTCGCGCAGGTCGCGTCCGAGGGCGGCGCGATCCGCCGCGTCGTGTGCGACGTCGCCGACCCCGAGCAGGTCGAGCGGGCCGCGGCGCTCGCCGAGGAGTGGTTCGGCCGCATCGACACGTGGGTCGGCAACGCGGGCGCCATGGTCTACGGCGCGTTCGAGGACACCCCGGCATCCGACTTCCGCCGCATGATGGACGTCAACTTCCTGGGCCAGGTGAACGGCGCGCACGCGGCCCTGCCGGCACTTCGGCGCGCGGGCGGCGGCGCGCTCATCGCGATCGCCTCGACCGAGTCGTACCTCACGCTCCCCATGCACAGCGCCTACTCGGCGTCGAAGGCCGCCGTCGCGTCGCTCATGGACGGTGTGCGCCGCGAGGTCATCGCGCGCGGCTTCCCCGTCTCGGTGACGACCGTGTTCCCCGCCGTCATGGACACCCCCGGCTACCTGACGACGCGCAACCGCATGGGCAAGGACCCGTCGGCCCCTCCCCCGTACTACGACCCCGCGGTCGCCGCCGAGTGCGTGCTGTTCGCCGCGACCCACCCCGTGCGCGACCTCTACGCGGGCGGCGGGGCGCGCTACATGGCGGTGCTGCAGGCGCTCGCCCCGCGGGCGCTCGACGTCGCGCTCGGGCGGGTCGGCATCCGTCTCATGCGCGGCGAGAACCCCGCGCCGTACGAGCCCGGCAACCTCGACGACGCCCTCGACCTCGGCCGCGTGCGCGGCGGCGCACTGCCGGCACCCGGGCGGCGCAGCGTCTACACGTGGCTCGAGCTGCACCCCCGCGTGCGCCTGGGCCTCGGCGTCGGGATCGCGGCGGCCGTCGCGGCGGGCGTCGTGCTGCGACGCGTCGCGCGCTGATCGGCGACACGGCGCGGCGCGGGTAGGCTCGGCGGAACCCGTCGGCGTCGACGGCGCCCGATCCCGCGAGCGCCCCGGCGCCTCGCATCGATCGGAGCACCATGCGCAGGAAGCGCGCCCTCATCACGACCGGCGTCGTCGCCGGCGTGCTCGCCCTCCTCGTCGGCGGCCTCTACTGGGCCGGCCGCTCCCTCTTCTACGAGCCCACCGCGCGCGGGGTCGACTCGGTGATCGGCGAGCTCGGAGGCACACGCGTGCTCGGGGTGTTCGCGCACCCCGACGACGAGCAGACCGTCAACGGCCTCTTCTGGCGAGCGAAGGACCGCGACGGCGCGTACACCGCGATGATCACGGCCACGCGCGGCGAGGCCGGGCACCAGTCGCCGACCGTGGGCCGGCAGGAGGACCTCGGCGACATCCGCAAGGCCGAGGCGCTCAAGAACAGCTTCAACCTCGGCGTCGACCGGCACGTCGTGTGGGACTACCCCGACGGCGGCGTGCCCGAGTCGGATGCCGACGAGATCGTCGAGCGCATCGTCGAGGAGCTGCGCCTCGTGAAGCCGGATGTCGTGGTCGCCTTCTGGCCGGAGTCCGGCGCGACCGGCCACGCGGACCACATGAAGATGGGCGAGCTCACCGAGCGCGCGATCGCCGAGGTCGCGGCGGGCGGCGGCGCGTACCGCGGCCCCGACCACATCGTCTACACGATCAGCCCCTCGAAGGCGCTCGAGGCGTTCGGCGGCGAGGTCGGCGCGCGCGTCGTCGCGAACCAGCCGAAGCCCGAGTACGCGATGGCGGCCGAGGTCGGCAAGAAGCACGAGGGCTGGACGATCCACGCCTCGCAGTCGAACTTCATGCAGGAGTCGTACATCCTGCCGACGTGGCTCATCTACCTGCTGTGGGACGAGGAGTTCTACCACGTGCGCGACCTGCGCGCGGAGCCGCTGCCCTAGCGGCGGCACTCAGCACAGCGACCTGGCGCCGGACTCAGCGTCGGCGCGTCTCGACGGCATCCGGGAACCGCTCGCGGTGCATGCGCGGAAGCAGCAGGCACCACACGAGGAACGCGACGCCCGCCCCGAGCAGCGCGCCGCCGACCGTGTCGGTGATCCAGTGCGCGCCGAGGTAGGTGCGCGTGAACGACATCGCGACGAGGTAGAGCATGCCGACGACCCAGATCCAGGCGCGCTGCAGCAGCAGGCCGAGGCTCACCGCGATGACCGCGGCGTTGGTCGTGTGCCCGGACGGGAACGAGCCGTTGTCGAGCGGCAGCAGGATCTCGTCGGGGCGGCTGCGCGCGAACGCGGCCTTGAGCAGCTGGCACACCCCCGCCGCGACCGCGGAGGCGAGCACGAAGTCGAGCGCCGCCCACGGCCTGCGCGCGAACACGAACGCGACGCCCACGCCGATCGGCACGACGAGGATCGCGAACCAGCCGCCGCCGAGGAAGTCGAACACGAGGCTCGCGGTGCGGCCCACGGGGTCGCGCCAGCCGACGACCTCCGACATCCACGCCTCGTCGAGCAGGATGCTGTCGCGCAGCACGACGACGAAGCCGAGGGCGAGCGTCAGGACGACGAGCCCGACGCCGGCGAACACGTACGGTCGCCGAGGGACGCGCGCGGGGTGCTCCATCCACCCACGCTAGTCGACGGGCTCAGCCCTCGAGAGGGGGCACGCTGCGCGGACGCACGACCGTCCACAGCACGACGATCGCGATCACGATGCCCACGATCATGACGCCCGCCATCGGCACGGCGTTCGTGATCGTGAAGAGGCCCACGATGGGCGAGACGAGCCCCGCGACGCCGAAGTTGGCTGCCCCCAGGACGGATGCCGCGGTGCCGGCCTCGTGCCCGTGGCGCACGAGCGCGAGGGCCGAGATCGCCGGGAAGTTGAAGCCGCATCCGGCGATGAAGAACCACAGCGGGATCGCGATGCCGAGGAACCCGCCGCCCGCGAGGTCGAGCGAGACGATCGCGACCGCCGCGACGAGCTGCAGGATCGTCGCACCCGCGATGATCCACTGCGGGCCGATGTGCTTCTGCAGGCGGCTCGAGACCTGCACGCCCACGATGACGCCGATCGAGTTGAGGCCGAAGAGCAGGCCGTACTCCTGCGCGCTGAGCGCGTAGATGTCCTGAAAGAGGAAGGGCGAGCTCGCGAGGTAGGCGAACAGGGCCGAGAAGTTCGCGCCCGCGATGATGACGGCGCCGACGTAGATGCGGTCGCGGAAGATGGCGCCGTAGCGCTGCGCGACCGTCGAGTGGCCGCGCACGCTGCGGGCCTCGACGGGCAGCGTCTCCTTGAGGAAGATCGCGTTGGCGACGAGCACGAGGAAGCCGAGCACCGCGAGGAAGGCGAAGAGGCCGCGCCAGTCGACCACGAGGAGCAGCTGGGACCCGACGACGGGGGCCACCACGGGCGCGAGGCCCGAGACGAGCGCGAGGCGGCTCAGCATCCGCACGAGGGGGTAGCCGCCGAAGAGGTCGCGCACCATCGCCTGCGCGACGACACCGCCGGCCGCCGCGCCGACGCCCTGGAAGACGCGCGCGACGCCGAGCCACAGCAAATCGGGGGCGAGCGCGGCGGCGAAGCACGCGACGATGTGCAGCGCGGTCGCGATGAGCAGCGGGCGACGACGGCCGACCTGGTCGGAGAGCGGCCCGACGAACAGCTGGCCGAGCGCGAAGCCGACCATCGTCGCCGTGAGGGTGAGCTGCACGAGCGCCGTCGGTGCGGCGAGCTCGCGCTCGAGCGTCGGCAGCGCGGGCAGGTACAGGTCGATCGTGAACGGGCCGAGCGCGGTGAGCGCGCCGAGCACGAGCACGTAGGTGAGCCGTTCGGCGCGGGAGAGCGCGTCGCCGGGATGCACGGCAGCAGACAACAGAGGTCCTCGGGTGGTGCGAGTGGGAGAAAGAAGAAACGGAGAGGGCCACCTCTCCGTGTTCTCCGATCCTATATGTGACGTTTCAACGAGCGACTGCCCAAACCGCCGCCATGGCGCACTTCGGTCGAGCGCTGTGCCAACATTGGTTCATGAGCGACGTAAGTGCGGGCCCGGAGCGACACGTCACCGCGCTGGGCTCGTCCGCCGCGAGCGACCTCTTCCAGATCCTGCGCGACGGGCGCCCTCGCACCCGCACGGAGCTCTCCGCCATCACGGGCCTCGCCCGCTCGACGATCGCCCTCCGCATCGACGCCCTCATGAAGCTCGGCCTCGTCGGCTCCGTGGGCGACGCCGTCTCGACGGGCGGACGACCCTCCTCGCAGTTCGCGATCGCCGCGAGCGGCCGCGTCGTGCTCGGCGTCGACGTCGGCGCCTCGCACCTGCGCATCGCCGTGAGCGACCTCACGGGCGCGACCCTCGTGCGCGTCCAGGAGCAGCTCGACGTCGCCGAGGGTCCCGAGGTCGTGCTCGACCGCGTCGCGGAGCACGCCCACGCGCTTCTCGCCGAGCTCGGGCGCACGGCATCCGACCTGCTCGCGATCGGCATCGGCCTGCCCGGCCCCGTCGAGCACTCGAGCGGCCGCCCCATCAACCCGCCGATCATGCCCGGCTGGGACCGCTTCGACGTGCCCGGCTACCTCGCCTCGAGCTTCGCGGCGCCCGTGCTCGTCGACAACGACGTCAACATCATGGCCCTCGGCGAGCGCGAGCACGCGTGGCCCGAGGTCGACCACCTCATCTTCGTGAAGGTCGCGACGGGCATCGGCTCGGGGGTCATCTCGAGCGGCCTGCTGCAGCGCGGCGCGCAGGGCACGGCGGGCGACATCGGGCACGTCTACGTCGCGCGTGGCGCCGAGGTGCCGTGCGCGTGCGGCAACCGCGGATGCCTCGAGGCGCTCGCCTCCGGCCCCGCGATCGCGCGCGCCCTCACCGCGACGGGCCTCACGGCATCCTCGAGCCAGGACGTCGTCGAGCTCGTCAAGCGCGGCAACATCGACGCCATCCAGGCCGTGCGCCAGGCGGGCCGCGACATCGGCGAGGTGCTCACGACGTGCGTGAGCCTCATCAACCCCTCGGCGATCGTCATCGGCGGCTCGCTCGCCCAGGCGGGCGAGCACCTCATCGCGGGCGTGCGCGAGGTCGTCTACACGCGCTCGATGCCGCTCGCGACCGAGCACCTGCAGATCACGCAGTCGAAGACGGGCCCGGATGCGGCGGTGCTGGGGGCGAGCATGCTCGCCATCCACCACGCGCTCGCGCCCGAGTCGATCGAGGCGATGGTCGCCGCGACGGCCGCCTCCCGCTGAGCGGCCCCGCTCGCTATCGCGTGCTGAAGGCGGCGTCGAACGCCGCATCCGGTGCGTCGAAGGCGAGCCGGCGCACGTACTCGAGCGCCTCGGGCGCACCGACGAGGCGGTCCATGCCGGCGTCCTCCCACTCGACCGAGATGGGGCCGTCGTAGCCGATCTGGTTCAGCATCCGGAACGCGTCCTCCCACGGCACGTCGCCGTGGCCCGTCGAGATGAAGTCCCAGCCGCGGCGACCGTCGGCCCACGCGAGGTGCGAGCCGAGTCGGCCGTTGCGGCCGTTGCCCATGCGCTTGCGCGTGTCCTTGCAGTCGACGTGGTAGATGCGGTCGCGGAAGTCCCACAGGAAGCCGACGGGGTCGAGGTCCTGCCAGACCATGTGGGAGGGGTCCCAGTTGAGGCCGAACGCCTCGCGGTGCCCGATCGCCTCGAGGGTGCGCACGGTCGTCCAGTAGTCGTAAGCGATCTCGGACGGGTGCACCTCGTGGGCGAAGCGCACGCCGACCTCGTCGAAGACGTCGAGGATGGGGTTCCAGCGGTCGGCGAAGTCCTGGTAACCCGCGTCGATGACCTCCTGCGAGACGGGCGGGAACATCGCGACGTACTTCCAGATGGCCGAGCCCGTGAAGCCGATGACCGTGTCGACGCCGAGCGCGCGGGCGAGCCGGGCCGTGTTCTTCATCTCCTCGGCGGCGCGCTGCCGCACGCCCTCGGGGTCGCCGTCGCCCCACACCTTCGCGGAGACGATGTCGCGGTGCCGGTGGTCGATCGGGTCGTCGCACACGGCCTGACCCTTGAGGTGGTTCGAGATCGCCCACACCTTGAGGCCGTGGCGCTCGAGCAGCTCGAGCCGCCCCTCGACGTAACCCGGCTCATCCCAGCGCCACGGATCGAGATGGTCGCCCCAGCAGGCGAGCTCGAGCCCGTCGTAGCCCCAGCCGGCCGCGAGGCGCGCGACCTCCTCGAGCGGCAGATCGGCCCACTGGCCGGTGAAGAGCGTGATGGGACGTGCCATGGGATCCTCCTCGATTCCTCGTGTCCAGCGTCGTGGCTCAGGCGACGCGCGTCCAGGCGCTCTCGCGCCCGGCGCTGCGCTCGACGGCGTCGAGCACGCGCTGCACCTGGAGGCCGTCGGCGAACGACGGCCGCGGCTGCTCGCCCGCGGCGATTCCACGGACGAAGTCGACGACCTGATGCGCGAAGCCGTGCTCGTAGCCGAGCATGTGACCCGCGGGCCACCAGGCCGCCACGTACGGATGCGCGGGCTCGGTCACGAGCACGCGCGTGAAGCCCTGCCGGTCGTCGGGGGCCGTGCGGTCGTAGACCTCCAGCTCGTTGAGGCGCTCGAGGTCGAAGGCGATCGCACCCTCGGTGCCCGACACCTCGACGCGCAGGGCGTTCTTGCGTCCCGTCGCGAAGCGCGTCGCCTCGAAGCTGCCGAGCGCGCCCGAGTCGAAGCGGCCCGCGAAGATCGCGAGGTCGTCGACCGTCACCTCGCCCGTGCCGGCGCCCGCGGCACCGCCGAGGGTCGCGCCGTCGGCGGGCGCGGCGGCGGGCAGCGGACGCTCGGAGACGATCGTCTCGATCGTGCCCGACACCGATTCGAGCCGCAGGCCCGTGATGAACTGCGCGAGGTCGATCGCGTGGGCGCCGATGTCGCCGAGCGCCCCCGAGCCCGCCCTGTCCTTCCGGAGCCGCCAGGCGAGCGGGACCGTCGGATCGACGAGCCAGTCCTGGCGGTAGCTCGCACGCACCTGGTTGACGACGCCGATGCGCCCCTCGGCGACGAGGTCGCGCGCGAAGGTCGCGGCCGGCACGCGCCGGTACGTGAAGCCGACCATCGCGAAGACGCCGCGCTCGGCGGCGCGCGCCGCGGCATCCGCCATGGCCTCCGCCTCGGCGACCGTGTTGGCGAGCGGCTTCTCGCACAGCACGTGCTTTCCCGCCTCGAGCGCCGCGATCGCGATCTCGGCGTGCGAGTCGCCCGGCGTCACGATGTCGACCACGTCGATGTCGTCGCGCTCGACCGCGGCGCGCCAGTCGGTGGCCGACTCGTCCCAGCCCCAGCGTTCGGCGGCGTCGGCGACACCCTCGGCGTGGCGGCCGACGACGAGCGCGAGCTCGGGCCGCGCCGGCAGGTCGAAGAAGCGGGGTGCCACGCGCCACCCCTGCGAGTGGGCGGCGCCCATGAAGCCGTAGCCGATCATCGCCACGCGCATCGACGACATCTCATCCTCCTGACGGAACGGGTGCGGAGATGGGCCGGGCGCCGCCCCCGAAGCGGCGCCCGGCGCGGAGGAAGGGTCAGGAGGTGAAGGCCGTCGGCAGGTACTGGTCGACGTTGTCCTTCGTGACGACGGGCGCGTTGAGCACGATGCGCGTCGGCACGTCGACCTCGACGAGGTCGGCCATGGCCTTCGCCTGCGCGACGAGGCGCGCGAGACGGATGCCGTCGGCGGCCTGCGTCGACGGGTAGATGATCGTCGCCTTCAGCACCGTGTTGTCGGCCTTGATCATGTCCATCGCGTTCTTCGAGCCGGCGCCGCCGACCATGAGCATCTCGTCGCGGCCCGCCGCGTCGAGCGCCGCCATGACGCCGACGCCCTGGTCGTCGTCGTGGTTCCACAGCGCGTCGATCTGCGGCGCCGCGGCGAGCAGCTGCGACGCCGCCGCCTCGCCGCCCGCGACCGTGAAGTCGGCCGCGACGCGGTTGCTCACCTCGAGGCCGCAGTCGTCGAGGGCGTCGGCGAAGCCGCGCGAGCGGTCCTGCGTGAGGGGCAGGGAGTCGATGCCCGCGATCTCGGCGACCACGGCATCCGTGCCTCCGAACTGCTCGCAGATGAAGGTGCCGGCGCTCACGCCCATGCCGTAGTTGTCGCCGAGCACGGTGACGCGGGCGGCGAACGGGCTTGAGAACTCGCGGTCGACGTTGATGACGGGGATGCCTGCCTCCATGGCCTTGATCGCCACGTCGGTGAGGGCGGCGCCGTCGGTCGGGAGCAGCACGATGGCGTCGACGTCGTCGTTGATGAAGGTCTCGATCTGGCTGATCTGGAGGTTCGCGTCGTTCGTGCCCTCCGCGACCTTGAGCTCGATGTCGTCGTACTTCTCGGCCTCCGCGAGGGCGGCCGAGTTGATGGCGCCGAGCCAGCCGTGGTCGGCGGCGGGGCCCGAGAAGCCGATGACGACGGTGTCGCCGCTCGCCTCGTTGTCGGTGTTGTTGGTGGGTTCGCTCGACGTACCGGTGTCGCCCGCCGTGCATCCCGTGATGAGGCCGAGGGCCGCGACTGCGGCGCCCGCGGAGATCACGAGGCGCCGGCGCGAGGTGCGGACTGCGCGCATTGCATTTCCTCCATAGCTCGGTGAGTGCTGTGCGCCAGCGGGACGGCGCCGCGCGTTGCGGAGCTGGGGGTGTCCTCGTTGACGGTCGTCACGCTAGCAGAAACGACATTGCCGCATCCAACTTTTTTATGTCGCTCGACATAAGGGCACGATGCTATGGTGCAGGCCATGGTCAAAGGCGACACCACGGCGTCATTACTGTCGATGCGCGGTATCACCAAGTCGTTCGCGGGCGTGCACGCCCTCAAGGGCGTCGACCTCGAGGTGCGCGCGGGCGAAGTGCACTGCATCCTCGGGCAGAACGGCGCCGGCAAGTCGACGCTCATCAAGGTGCTCTCGGGCGCGTACCAGCCCGACGGCGGCGAGATCCTCTGGCAGGGCCGAGCCGTCGACATCCCGAACCCGGTTGCCGCCCTCGAGCTCGGCATCGCGACCATGTACCAGGAGCTCGACGTCGTCGACGGGCTCAGCATCACCGAGAACATCTTCCTCGGGCACGAGCTCGCGAGCGTCGGCGTGCTGCACCGCGGCGCCGCCAACCGCCGCGCGCGGGAGCTGCTCACGCGCCTCGGCCACGGCGACCTCAACCCGAACCGCGAGGTCGGCACCCTGTCGGCCGCCGGCAAGCAGATCGTGAGCATGGCCCGCGCCCTCTCGCGCGACGCGAAGCTCATCGTCATGGACGAGCCGAGCGCCGTGCTCGACTCGGAGGAGGTGAACAACCTCTTCCGCGTCGTCGGAGAGCTCACCGAGCAGGGCATCGCGATCGTCTACATCTCGCACCGGCTCGAGGAGATCCGCCGCATCGGCGACCGCATCACGGTCATCAAAGACGGAGCGAGCATGGCATCCGGGCTCCCCGTCGACGAGACGCCGACCCCGCAGCTCATCACCCTCATGACCGGCCGGGCGATCGAGCACGTCTTCCCGCCGCGGCGGCCCGTGCCCGCGGATGCGCCCGTCGCGCTCGAGGTCGCGGGCCTCGGGCTGCGCGGCGTCTTCGCGGATGTCGACCTCACGGTGCGCGCGGGAGAGGTCGTCGGTCTCGCGGGCCTCGTCGGCTCCGGGCGCTCCGAGATCCTCGAGACGATCTACGGCGCCCGCCGCGCCACGCACGGCACCGTGCACGCGAACGGCGAGCGGCTGCCCGCCGGGTCGGTGCGGCACGCCGTCAACGCGGGAATCGGGCTCTCCCCCGAGGAGCGCAAGAGCCAGGGCCTGCTGCTCGACGAGCCCGTCTTCAAGAACATCACCCTCGCGACCTTCGCCCGCTACGCCCGGGCGTCGGTGCTCGACGAGCGCCGTGAGCGCGCCATCGCGCGCGAGCAGATCGACGCCCTCGAGCTGAGACCGCCCGACCCCGACCGCGTGACGCGCACCCTCTCGGGCGGCAACCAGCAGAAGATCCTCCTCGCGCGCTGGGTCGTCGAGGGCACGCGCATCCTGCTGCTCGACGAGCCCACGCGCGGCGTCGACGTCGGCGCGCGCTCGGAGATCTACGCCCTCATCCGCCGGCTCGCCGACGCGGGCACCGCGATCCTCGTCGTCTCGAGCGAGATCGAGGAGGTGCTCGGACTCTCCGACCGGGTGCTCGTGATCGCCGAGGGCCGCGTGCTCGCGACGACCGCCGCGGAGGACATCGACGAGCACGGCGTGCTCGACCTCGTCATGAAAGGAACGGCCGCGTGAGCGAGACCCCCTCCCCCACCACGACCGAGACGACGGCCCCCCGCCGCGAGAGCGCCGTCAGGCGCTTCCTCTCCGGGTCGGCCGGACGCAACCTCGGACTCGTCATCGCGGTCGTGCTCATCGTCGTCGTCGGCTGGGCGACGGGCGGCGAGCGCTTCATGAACTTCGACAACTTCGTCACGATCGTGCGCTACGGCTCGATCCTCGGCGTCATCGCGATCGGCATGACCTTCGTCATCACGGCGGGAGGCATCGACCTCTCCGTCGGGTCGGTCATGGGGCTCGCGAGCGTCGTCGCGTCGCTGTCGTGGATCCAGACCGCGGCGACCCAGTCGACGTGGCTGCTCATGGTCGTCGTCGCGATCGCGGTCGGCGGGCTCGCCGGCCTCATCAACGGCGTCGTGATCGCCTACGGCAAGGTCGTGCCCTTCATCGCGACCCTCGCGATGCTCGTCGCCGCACGCGGCCTCGCCGAGATCTTCGCCAACAAGTCGACGCAGGTCGTGAACGTCACGGGCTTCCTCACGTTCTTCCGCGGCGACTTCATCGGCATCCCGTGGCTCATCTGGTTCTTCGTGATCGCCGCCGTGCTCGGCTGGTTCCTGCTCGCGCGCACGACCTACGGACGCCGCACGATCGCGATCGGCGGCAACCACGAGGCCTCCCGACTCGCGGGCCTCAAGGTCAAGCGCCACACCGTGTCGCTCTACGTGCTCTCGGGAATCGCGGCGGGCATCGCGGGCGTCATGATCCTCGCCCGCACGACGGCGGGCACCTCGACGCACGGCCAGCTCTACGAGCTCGACGCGATCGCCGCGGTCGTCGTCGGCGGCACGCTCCTCATCGGCGGGCGAGGCACGATCGTCGGCACGGTGCTCGGCGTGCTGATCTTCTCGGCGCTCAGCAACATCTTCACGATGAACAACCTCAACATCTCGGTTCAGGCGGTCGTGAAGGGCGTCATCATCGTCATCGCGGTGCTGCTGCAGCAGCGGTTCGCGGCGCGCTCCTCGCGCACCTGACGCGGGGCCGCATCCGCTCGCCCCTCTCGTCAGGCGAGCTCGACGGCCGTCCACGACACCGGCGGCAGCACGATCGTGAGCGTGCCGTCGGCGAGCGCGGCGGATGCGTTGGGCGCGAGCCCGATGCGGTCCGGCTGCTCGAGGGTGTTGGCCGCGTCGAGGTCGTCGTCGGTGAGGGTCACGGCCGACACGACGCGGGACGCGCCGAGGGTGGCGGCGTCGACGCGCAGCTCCACGGCATCCGTCTGCGAGCGGTTCACGAGGAAGACAGCGGATGCGCCGGCCTCGGCATCGCGCGTCGCGACCGCGTCGACGAGGGGCACGGTGCCGTAGCGCGCCGTCTCGTAGCCCGGCACGTCGAGCTCGAGCCGCACGGCCTCACCGCGCGCGAGACGCGAGGTGGTCGCGAACGGGAAGAACGTGGTCTGGCGCCAGGCGGGCCCGCCCGGCTCCGTCATGATCGGCGCGATGACGTTGACGAGCTGCGCGAGCGAGGCGCTCGTCACGCGGTCGGCGTGCTTGATGAGCGAGATCATGAGGCTGCCGAACACGACCGCGTCGAGCACCGAGTAGCGGTCCTCGAGGATGCGCGGCGCGATCGGCCAGTTGCCGATGCCCGTCGCCTTGTCCTCGTCGTGGTAGCGGTCGATGTACCAGATGTTCCACTCGTCGAACGAGATGCGGATGCGCTTGTCCGAGCCGCGCGCGGCGCCCACCTCGTCGGCCGCGGCGACGACCTCCTCGATGAAGAGGTCCATGTCGACGCCGGATGCCAGGAAGCTCGCGCGGTCGCCCTCGCGCTCGGAGTAGTAGGCGTGGCACGAGATGTAGTCGACGTCGTCGTAGGTGTGGGCGAGCACCGTGCGCTCCCACGCCCCGAAGGTCGGCATGTCGCGCGCCGACGAGCCGCACACGACGAGCTCGAGGTCGGGGTCGAGCTGGCGCATGGCCTTCGCCGTCATCCCCGCGATCTTGCCGTAGTCCTCGGCGGAGCGGTGGCCCAGCTGCCACGGGCCGTCCATCTCGTTGCCGAGGCACCACATCCGCACGTCGAACGGCTCGTCGCGCCCGTTCGCACGCCGCAGCTCGCTCGTCGTCGTGCCGCCTGGGATGTTCGTGTACTCGAGCAGGTCGAGCGCCTCGGTCACGCCGCGCGTGCCGAGGTTGACGGCGAGCATGAGCTCCGAGCCGACCTTCTCGAGCCAGCCGGCGAACTCGTGCAGCCCCACCTCGTTCGTCTCGGTCGAGTGCCACGCGAGGTCGAGTCGGCGCGGGCGTTCGGCGCGCGGCCCCACCGAGTCCTCCCAGCGGAAGCCCGACACGAAGTTGCCGCCGGGGTAGCGGATGGTCGTGACGCCGAGCTCCTTGACGAGCTGGATGACGTCCTGGCGGAAGCCGTCGGCATCCGCGCTCGGGTGGCCGGGCTCGTAGATGCCGTCGTAGACATGCCGCCCGAGGTGCTCGACGAACCCGCCGAAGAGGCGGCGGTCGATGGCTCCGATCGGGTCGGATGCGACGGTGACGTGGGCGGTGAGCACGGGACGATCTTCTCCTGCGGTCATGGGCGGTTCTCGAGGCTCGTGGCCTCCCGGCGGAAGGCGTCGACGAGCGGCGTGGGGCGACGCTCGAGGCCGGCGGGCGTCTCGACGAGCTCGTAGAGCCCCATCGTCAGCCGATGCGCCTCGCGCGGCGCGGTCGAGTGACGCCACGTCCACTCGTACATGTCGAAGAGGGGCCACCAGGTGTAGCCCACGACGTCGACGCCCTCGGCGCGGAGGCGGCGCACGGCCTGCGACGACTCGGCGAGCCAGGCGGCCCGCTCGGGCACTGATGCCGTGACGCACGTCTCCGAGACCATGACGGGCGCGCCGTAGCGGGCCGCGCCCTCCCGAAGCAGCTCGACGAGCCCGTCGACGCCGTCGTCGCGCACGGGCCGGGGGTCGCCGAAGCCGCCCCCGTGGTGCACGCCCGACTCGAGCAGCTCGGTCGAGTGCCGCGGGTAGTAGTTGATGCCGTACACGTCGGGCTGCACGGCGTGGTCCGCGAACCACGCGAGCGCGTCGTCGCCCACGCCGTGCTCGGCGAGCAGGGCACGCAGGGGGTGCCTGTCGCTGACGCGGCCCGTCACGAGGTCCTCGACGAGCCACACCTGGTGACGCAGCCGGTGCGCGAGTTCGCGCTGGTCGGCGGCGTCGAGGTCGCCCGCGTACCGCATCCCCGCGTCGACATGGACGAAGGCTGCGCGTTCGCCGAGCACGTCGCGCATCCCGAGCTGGGCGAGAGCGAAGCCGCGGGCCAGCTGGTCGACCATCCGGACGAGGCCCCGCTGCCCCGCCAGATAGGGCGGCCAGTACGCGTACTCCCCCGAGAAGAGGGCGTGGATCATGGGCTCGTTGAGCGGCGTGTAGTCGCTCACCGTGTCGGCGTAGCGTTCGGCGACGCGGGCCGAGTACTCGGCCACCCGCTGCGGGTAGTCGGCGTCGTCGAACTGCCGCGGCATCCAGAGCGGCGTGCCGTAGTGCATGAGGTCCACGATCGGACGCAGCCCCAGCTCCGCGAACCGCGCGAACACCCCGTCGAGCCACGACCAGTCGAAGCGGTCGGGCTCGGGCTGCACGCGGTACCAGGGCACCCCCCATCGCACGAAGCGCGCGCCCGCATCCGCCGCGAGCCCCAGGTCGTCGTGCCAGCGGATGTCGTGCTCGGTGAGCGCGTATTCGTCGATCGCGCGCTCCCCCGACCGCTCCTGCGGCACGAAGGTGTCCTCGATGCCGACGCCGAAGTGCAGCTCGCCGTCGCGGTACCAGGGCGTCGTCATTTCAGTCCCGTCGTCGCGATGTTGTCGATGAAGCGTCGTTGCACGAACAGGAAGCCGATCACGAGCGGCACGACGGCGACGAGCGAGCCCGCCATCATGACGCCGTAGGGGATGATGCCGCCGGGACCCGTGAGCAGCGTGAGGCCCGAGGTGATCGTTCCCATCTCGGCCTGCGTCGTGAAGACGAGCGGCCACAGCAGGTCGTTCCAGTTGTTGACGAACGTGAACACCCCGAGCGTCATGAGGGCCGGCACGACGTTCGGCAGCACGATGCTGCGGAACACCCGGAACTCGCTCGCGCCGTCGATGCGCGCCGCGTTGTCGAGGTCGCGCGGCAGCGCGAGGAAGAACTGGCGCAACAGGAAGATGCCGAACGCGTCGGCGGCGCGCGGTGCGATGAGACCCTGGTAGGTGTTGATCCACCCGAGCTCCGCCACCAGCTGGTAGACGGGGATGAGCGTCGCCTGGAACGGGATCATAAGGCTCGCGATGATCGCGACGAGCAGCACCTTGCGGCCCCGGAAGTCGATGCGGGCGAGCGCGTACGCCGCGAGCGAGTCGAACACGAGCGCGCAGAGGGTCACCCCGCCCGCGAAGACGACGCTGTTGATCACGAGCCGGCCGAAGGGCAGCTCGTCGAGGATGCGCGCGAGGTTGTCGAGCGTCCACTCGCTCGGCATGAGGGTGGGCGGGTAGGCGTTGACCTCCGCCGTGGGCTTGAACGCCGTGAACACGATGATGGCGATCGGCAGCAGCACGAACGCCGTCACGACCGCCATGACGAGGAACGTGACGACGGATGCGGGACGGATGCGGGCGCGCGCGGCGCGCGGGGCGAGGGCGGTCATCCGAGGTCCTTCTCACGACGTCCGAAGAAGACGAACTGCACGATGCTGAGCAGCAGCGTCGCGATGAGCAGCACGTACGACAGGGCGGAGGCGAAGCCGAGCTCGAGGCGGCGGAAGCCGGAGCGGTAGATCTCCATGACGATCGTCTGGGTGCTGCCGTAGGGCCCACCGCCCGTCATCACGTAGATCTGATCGAAGGCCTGCAGGGCGGCGATGAGCGCGAAGATCAGCACGAACGCGAAGGTGTTCGACAGCAGCGGGAGCGTCACGTTCGTGAACCGGAGCCACGCGCCCGCCCCGTCGACGCGCGCCGCCTCGTAGAGCGACGCGGGGATGTCCTGCAGACCCGCGAGGAAGATGACCATGTAGAAGCCGAAGTTCTTCCACACCGCGACGAGCGCGACGGCCGGCATCGCGAGCACGGGATCCTCGAGCACGTCGCCGAGCTGCACGCCCGCGCCCTGCAGCCAGTGGTTCAGGAGGCCGAGCCTCGGATCGAGCAGGTACGACCAGGCGAAGGCGGCGACGGCGAGCGACACGATGAAGGGCAGGAAGAGCGCCGTGCGGAAGAAGCCGCGGAAGGGCAGGGCCGGGCTGTTGAGCACGAGTGCGAGCGCGAGGGCGATGAGCACCGCGGTCGGCGTGAACAGCACCGTGTACCAGAGGGTGTTGAGCATCGCGTCGCGGATGTCGGGGTCGGTGAACACCCGCACGTAGTTGTCGAGGCCCACCCACTCCTCGGCCCCGAAACCGCTCGCATCCGTGAACGAGAGCCGCAGGGCCGAGAGCATCGGCCACGCGACGAACAGCCCGAGGATGACGAGGGCGGGCGCGAGGAAGCCGAGCGCCGTGAGGGTGCGGCGGCGCTCCACGCGGGCGCCGCGTCGTCCGCCGAGCGGTGCCGGCGGCCGGTAGGCGCGTGCTGCTGGTGCTGACATGACTCCCCGATCGAACGCGGGCGGCGCCGCCGTCGACGCCGCCCGCGGGTTATCGAACGTTACTGGTCGGCGAGCGCCGACTCGACCTTGCTCTGCGCCGCCTCGAGGAGGCCCGCGATGTCCTCCCCGGCCATCGCGCGCTGCGTCAGCTCGTCGAGCGCCGACAGCACATCGGTGCTGTTGACGACACCGGGCAGCAGCGGGCGCGTGAACGGGGTGAACTGCGAGAGCGCGGCGACCGTGGCGTTCTCCGAGACCGCCTCGGCGGGGATCCCGCTGCGCAGCGGAGGCCAGCCCGAGCCGAGCGACCACGCTGCGGCGTTGTCGTCGTTCAGGAAGAACGACAGGAACTGCTTCGCCGCCTCCTGCTTGCGCTCGTCGCCCTGGTCGGTGATCGAGAGCGTGAGGCCGATGGCCGACGCCGCCTGCGTCTGCGGGCCCGCGGGGATGGGCGCGATCCCGTAGTCGATGCCCGCGTCGCCCGCGATGAAGGTCATCCAGGGGCCGCCGAAGGTCATCGCGGCGCGACCCGAGCTGAACACGCTGTCGGCCTCGATGCCGTCGACCCCGGTGGGCGAGATCTTGTCGTTCGCGATCGCGTCGCGCCAGAACTCGAGGGTCTCGGCGTTCTCGGGGCTGTCGATGACGGCCGCGCCGTCGCGCACGATGTCGCCGCCGTTGCCCCAGAGGAGCGACGGCCACACGCCGTTGCCGACGGTCGCGTGGTCGGGCAGCACCATGCCGTAGCGCTCGGGCGTGCCGTCGCCGTTCTCGTCGACCGTGAGCTTCTTGGCGGCCTCGACCCAGGCATCCCAGTCGGCGGGGACCTCGGCGATGCCGGCCTCGGCGAAGGCGGCCTTGTCGTAGTAGATCGCGACCGGCACGAAGCCGATCGGCACGCCGTAGCTCGTGCCGTCGACCTCGGTCATCGCCTTGGCGCCCTCGACGACGTCGCCCGCGTTGCTCGCGGCATCCGCGTAGAAGTCGTCGAGTGCGATGAACGCTTTCTTGGCGGCGTAGACGGGGAATCGCTCGGCGGGCATCGCGACGAGGTCGGGGCCGGTCTTCGACGAGAGCGCGGGGAGCAGGGTGTCGTCGATGACATCCCAGGTGTTGATCTCGGTGCTGATGCGCACCTCGTCCTGACTCTCGTTGAACTCGTCGACGATACCCTCGAGGACGTCGCCGTCTGCCTCGGTGTAGCCGTGCCAGAAGACGAGCTCGACGGGGCCGTCGGCGTCGCTGTCGCCCCCGGCCGAGCAGCCGGTGAGCACGAGGGCGGCGGCGGCGATGGCGCCGACGCCCGCGAGTGTGATGTTGCGGGTCATCTCGGTTCCTTCTCTGATGCGGGACTGCGTTGTCTGCATAGGGCTGTGACGCCTGCCGGGGCCGCGTCTTCTACAACGTTGTAAAGGCATCATGCGATCGAAGCGCGCGCCGTGTCAAGTCACGGTTCAGGACGCTGCGCCGGTCGACTCGCGCTCGACGATCCGGAAGCCCGAGCGCAGCTCGCGCCGCGGCCCCACCTCGGCGCCCGAGATGCGATCCAGGAGCACCTCCACCGCGAGGCGCGCGATCTCACGCCGCCCCGGATCGACCGTGCTGAGACTCGGGAGCGAGTAGCGCCCCTCGTCGACGTCGTCGAAGCCGATGATCGCGACCTGGCCGGGAACATCGATGCCCTGCTCACGCAGCACGCGCAGGGCGCCGAGGCCGAGCTCGTCGTTGAGGGCGAACACGGCATCGAACTCCACGCCGCGCGCGAGCAGCATCCGCATCGCCTCGGCACCGTTGACCCGGTGCCACGGACCGGCGTCGACCACGAGCTGCTCGCGGTACGGGATGCCGTGCGCGTCGAGCGCGGCCCGGTAGCCGGACATGCGCAGGCCGGCCGAGCCGATGACCTCACCCGGGTGCGCACCGAGCACGGCGATGCGATCCCGCCCGAGACGGATGAGGTGCTCGGTCGCGGCGCGGGCGCCCTCGACGTTCTCCATCGTGACGTGATCGACGGGCCCATCGAAGATGCGCTCGCCGAGCAGCACGAGCGGGTACCCCACCTCGAGGTTCGCCGTGTCATCCGATCCCAGCGCGAGCGGGCTGAACAGAAGCCCGTCGGTCAGCTGGCGCCGCGAGCCGTGCAGTACCTCGAGCTCGCGGCGACGGTCACCGCCGGTCTGCTCGATGAGCACGACGATGTCGCGCTCGTCCGCCGCGGTGATGACCTCGTCGGCGAGCTCGGCGAAGTACGCCATGCTCAACTCGGGCACCGCGAGGCCGATCGCGCCCGTCCGCCCGGACCGCAGCGTGCGCGCCGTGCGGTTGGGGCGGTATCCGAGCTCCTCGATCGCCGCGAGCACGCGGGCACGCGTCGACTCGCTCACGTGCGGGTAGTCGTTGATGACGTTCGAGACCGTCTTGAACGAGACGCCCGCGACGCGGGCGACGTCGCGCAGGGTCGGGCTCATGGAGTTCACCGTAGCCCGGGGGCTCGCCGCCTCGCGCCCTTGACACCCGTTCGGGCGACGGCCTAGGTTCGGCTGCGAGCCCGCGTCTACAACGTTGTACACACTTGGAGGTCTCGCATGTCGATGCACACCCATACGACGGCGGGGGGCCGCGGACTCCGCCGCGCGGCGCTCGCCGTCGCGGCGGCGCTCGCACTCGTCGCCACGTCCATCCCGGGCTCGTCGCCCGCGGAGGCTGTCACCACGGGCAACGGAGCGCTCGTCTACGCTCCCGCGGCCGGCAGCTCGTTCAACCCGGAGGGCGGCACGCCCGCAGGCACCACCTACGCCAAGGTCATCGTGCTCAAGCACAACGGCAGCGCGAACGGCACACAGCTCGTGACGTTCGACAAGCTCGTGCTCCAGGGCGGAGTCCAGGTGTACCCGATCTACCGGAGCACGAACGACGGCGCCAGCTGGACGCACGTCGCCGACGTCAACCCGAGCGCCACCTTCCCGGCTCTCACGCGCACCGCCCAGCCGTTCCTCTTCGAGGTCACGGAGACGACCGGATCGCTCACCGCCGGCACGATCCTCCTCGCCGGCATGATCATGCCCGAGGACCGGTCGAGCAGCCGACTGGTGCTCTACAAGAGCACCAATCAGGGCACCAGCTGGAGCTACGTGAGCACGATCGACACGGGCGGGCCCGCGGTCTACGATCCGAGCCCCAGCTCGACGACGACCACCGTTTGGGAGCCCTCCCTCGCGATCGATGCGAGCGGCGGTTTGGTCGCCTACTTCTCCGACGAGCGGCAGAAGGGCAGCAACGTGCTCCAGGCCGTGTCGTACCGCCGCTCGACCGACGGCGGGGCGACATGGGGACCCCTGGTCAACGTCTCGGCTCCGACCAACAAGAGCGACCGCCCGGGCATGATCATCGTCACGAAGATGGGCGACGGTCGCTACATGGCGACCTTCGAGGTGGTCAATCGCCCGAGCCAGAGTCTCAACACAGCGCCCGTGTATTACAAGATCTCCAACGACGGTCTCAACTGGGGCAGCTCGACGAGCATCGGAACAGCGGTGACCCTCGCCGACGGCCGCGGGATCGGCTCCTCGCCGTACGTGAAGTGGGTCCCGAGCGGCGGCCCGAAGGGCATGGTCGTCATCGCGAGCAAATGGTCGCTCACCTCGTCCGGGGCGATCGACGGCGGGCAGAACTTCTACGTCAACTACAACCTGGGCGAGGGCCCGTGGGAGCGACTGCCGATGGCGGTGACCTACGACGCCACCGACACCCAAGGCGGCAACTTCAGCGGATTCGCCCAGGGCATCGACGTGAGCGTCGACGGGCGCACGCTGTACCAGGCCACCAACGTCGAGAACACCTCGACGGCGCTCAACGACATCCGGGTCGGATCGATCCCGCTCGACGCCCAGCAGTACGAGGCCGAGCTTGCCACGATCAACGACGCGAGTCTCGTGTCGCATGCCCAGGCCGCGGGAGGCTCGAAGGTGGGCAATATCAACAACTCGGGCAGCTACGTGCAGTTCTCGGTGCGCGTACCCTCCGCCGGGAGCTACACACTCAATGTGCGCTACGACAACGGGTACACCTCCGCCGCGACGCACAACGTGAGCGTCAATGGCGGGGCGGCGTCATCGATCAGCTACCCACGCACGGTCGACTGGGGGCGCTACGCGTGGGCGCAGAAGACCGTCACGCTCAATGCGGGCGTCAACACCATCCGATTCACGAAGGGCACCAACTTCGCCGAGCTCGATCAACTGCAGGTGTGGCGCAGCGCGGGACTGGACCCCCAGTTCCAGCTCGTCAACCGCTCGAGCGGAAAACTCCTCGAGGTGCTCAGCGCCCTGACGACCGACGGCGCCGCCGTCGGCCAGTGGGGCCCGACGGCCCACGCGACGCAGCGCTGGACGGTGCAGCCGGTGACCGGTTCGACGGTGAGGTTGGCGAACCTCAACAGCGGGAAGCTCCTCGAGATCCCCTCGGCGCAGACCGCGGACGGCGTGGACGCCGTCCAGTGGGGCCCCACGGGGCACGCGACCCAGACCTGGAACGCGGCGACGAGCGGAGGCTGGTGGACGTTCGCGAATGCCAACAGCGGCAAGCTCCTCGAGATCGCGAGCTGCTCGGCATCCGACGGGGCCGTCGCCCAGCAATGGACCGCCACGGGCGCGACCTGCCAGCAGTGGCGCCTCAAGAAGGAGGCGATCCAGTAGGACCCGGTGGGCGCGGCCTCGGGCTCAGGCCGCGCCCACCGACGATCCGCGCCCGGTCGGTGAGACCGCTCCTCCACCGGCCGTCGCGGCACAACTTGTCCACGAATATGCCCGCTGACCTGGGCTTTCTCTCCGGCCGTCGATACAATTGCAGCATCGAATCGACCCCATCCTGATGCGAGCGGAGACTCCCGGCATGTCCCTCAGCGCACGCCTCGCCGACGCCACCGATGCGGTCGGCGGGCTGTGCGGCGACGCGGTCGTCGACCGGGCGGATGCGCTTCGCGGGCTCGCTCACGACGATGTGCTCGACCTCGCGCGACTCGCGGGCGAGCTGTCGCGGCTCGTCGGGGCGCTCGGGGCCGTCGTCTCGTCGGAGCTCGGCCACCGCATCCAGACGGATGCCGTGTTCCGGCGCGTCGCGCTCGGCGGAGACCAGGGCGGTCGCTTCGCCTCCGAGTTGCTGCGCGACCTCACGCGGGCCGACGACGACACCGTGCGCGCGTGGGAGGTGGTCGGCGAGGCGATCGCTCCGCGAACCTCACTGCAGGGCGAGGCGCTCCCGTGCCGTCACGAGGCCGTCGCCGAGGCCGTGCTCGGGGCGTCGATCCCGGTGGCGCATGCGGCGATCGTGGCACGCGGCATCTCGCGGGTGGCCTTCGCGGCCGGCGCGGAGGAGCTCGCCGCGGTGGAGACGACGCTCGTCGACTATGCGGGCTCGCTCACGACCCGGCAACTGGGCAAGCTCGTGCGGCAGTTGCCCGACCGGAACGACCCCGACGGCGCGGCGCCTCGCGAAGAACAACTGCGCGCGCGGTCCTCGGTCACGATCCGCGAGCTCCCGAACGGCCTCACGCGCCTCACCGCCGACCTGCACCCGGAAGCCGCCGGCTTCGTCCGCTCGGCGCTCGACGCGCAGACCGCCCCGCGCCGGGTCGCCTTCGCCGCCGCGAGCACGGAGACGGCCTCGAGCGACGACATCCTCGCCGACACCCGCCCCCTCGCGCAGAAGCGTGTGGACGCCCTCACGACCATGGCCCGCGACTTCCTCGCCCACGACCCCGGCCGCCTCGCGGGCACGGCCGTCACGATGCTCGTCACGGTGGGCCTCGACGAGCTGCGAACAGGGCTCGGCGTCGCGCACATCGCGGGCATCGACGAGCCGATCTCCGCTACCACCGCGCGCCGACTCGCTGCGGACGCCGAACTCGTGCCCGTCGTGATCGGCGGCGAAGGTGAGGTGCTCGACCTCGGCCGCGGATCGCGCCTCTTCACCGAGGCGCAGCGCCGGGCGATGGTCGTGCGCGACGGCGGATGCATCTGGCCCGGGTGCTCAGCCCCGCCCGCCTGGTGCGAAGCGGCGCACCTCGCGCCATGGTTCCCGCACGGACGCACCGACCTCGACAACGGAGCCCTCATGTGCGCGGGCCACCACCGGCGCTTCGACCACGACGGCTGGGCGCTCCGGCGCCACGACGGCATCCCCTACCTCATCCCGCCGCCGTGGCTCGACCCGCTGCAAGCCCCGCGGAGAGCGGGGCGCGTGCCCGCACTCGCGGCCTGAGGCTCGCGCGCGCCCCTGTACCGCGCGTAGGCCCTGTGCCCCGTAGCCCGCGTAGCCCCAGTCAGCGCTCGCCGAGCGGCGACGCGGGCAGGCGACGCGTCGCGATGAGCTCGCGCAGCCACAGCGCCGAGTCCTTGAGGATGCGCTCCTGCGTGTCGTAGTCGACGCGCACGATGCCGAAACGCTTCGAGTAGCCGTAGCCCCACTCGAAGTTGTCCATGAGCGACCACACCTGGTAGCCGCGCAGGTCGACGCCCTGCTGCATCGCGCGGTGGGCGGCCGTGAAGTGGCGCACGAGGTAGTCGACGCGCTCGGCGTCGTGCACGCGGTTGCCGGCATCCGTCTCGGTCACCTGGTCGTCGAAGGCGGCGCCGTTCTCGGTGATGAGCAGCGGCTGCTCCGGGAACTGCTCCTTGAGCGACAGCAGCAGCTCCTCGAGACCGTCGGGGGCGATGTTCCACCCCATCGCCGTGTAGGGGCCGGCCTGCTTGAGGAACTCGACGTCGCGCGAGCCGGGCCAGGGAGACCCGCCCATGTCCTTGTGACCATCGTTGTTGGAGCGCGGGCTCACGCCGTCCCACATCTTGACCGTGACGGTCGAGTAGTAGTTGACGCCGAGGACGTCGAGCGGCTGGTTGATCTCGGCGAGGTCACCGTCGCGCACGAACGCCCAGTCGGTGACGCCCGCCGTGTCCTCGAGGAGGTCGGCGGGGTACTGACCGAGCAGCATGGGGTTCGTGAACGCGCGATTCGCGAGCGCGTCGATGCGGCGCTTCGCCTCGGGCGACGTGTCGTCGTCGCCCCGGATGACGTGGAAGTTGAGCGTGACCGATACGTCGGGGTCGTTGGTCGCCGCGCGACGGATCTCCTGCACGGCGAGGCCGTGCGCGAGGTTGAGGTGGTGCACGGCGGCGAGCGCCGCGGCGCCGTCGGTGCGGCCGGGGGCGTGCGCGCCCGATCCGTAGCCGAGGTAGGCGGAGCACCACGGCTCGTTGAGGGTCGTCCAGGTGTGCACGCGGTCGCCGAGCGCCTCGGCGGTACGCGCCGCGTACTCGGCGAAGCGGTACGCGGTGTCGCGCACGGGCCAGCCGCCCGCATCCTCGAGCTCCTGCGGCAGGTCCCAGTGGTACAGGGTCGCGATGGGGCGGATGCCGCGCTCGAGCAGCCCGTCGACGAGCCGCGAGTAGAAGGCGACGCCCGCGGGGTTGATGGCGCCCTTGCCGCCCGGCTGGATGCGCGGCCACGCGATCGAGAACCGATACGACTGCAGGCCGAGGTCGGCCATGAGGTCGAGGTCCGACTCCCAGCGGTGATAGTGGTCGTCGGCGACGTCGCCCGTGTCGCCGTTCCACACCTTGCCAGGGGTGTGACTGAAGGTGTCCCAGATCGACGGGCCGCGCCCGTCCTCGCGGGCGGCGCCCTCGATCTGGTACGAGGCGGTCGCCGAACCGATCACGAAGTCGGGGGCGAACTCGAGGCCGTGGGCACGGTAGTCGTCGGATGCGGGGGGCATCCCCCCATTCTCTTCCATAGTTCCCGTTCCGCGTCTTTGTTCCCGAAGGAACGGGTGCGAACACGCGGAACGGGAACTATGAGGAGGCGTAGGTGGCGGGGTCGGCGAGGATCGCCGAGAACGCGAGCTCGGCGGCGCCGATGAGCAGACGGTCACGGCCGAGGGCGGCCGGACGGATGCGCGTCCCCTCCCACGCGACGGGGAGCGTGCGCGCCGAGACGGCCGCCTCGAGCGCGGACGCATCCCATTTGAGGAGCGTCGCGAGGAAGCCGCCGAGCACGACGAGCTCCGGCCCGAGCACGTTGATGGCGTTGCCGAGCGCGCCGCCGAGCACGATCTGCTGACGCGCGAGCTCGGCGTGCAGCCGCTTGTCGGTCGAGGAGAGCACGGCGGCCTCGAACTCGGGCTCGTCGAGGCTGTGCGGCCCGAGGATCTCGAGCAGCCGTGCGCGGCTCACCTCCTCCTCGAGCGTGCCGCCGACGGTCGCCCGGTGGGCGGGGTCGTCGAGGCGCGGCCGGTTGTGGCCGAACTCGCCCGCGTAGCCGTAGGCGCCGCGGTAGGGCTGACCGTTCACGATGACGCCGCCGCCGATGCCGCTCGCGCCGCCGTTGAGGTACACGAGCTGGTCGACGCCACGGCCGACGCCGAAGAGGCGCTCGGCGAGGGCGCCGAGGGTCGCGTCGTTGTCGGCGACCGTGGGCAGTCCGACGACCGACTCGACGAGCCGCGCGAACGCGCTCTCGCGCCATCCGAGGTGGGGCGCCCAGCGCACGACCCCGTCGCTCGCACGCACGAGACCGGGCACGGCGAGGCCGACGCCGACGAGCACGCGCTCCTTCGCGGGGCCGGCGCGCAGCTCGTCGACGATCCCGCCGATGGTCGCGGCCGCCTCCTCGGGACTCGCGATGTGGTCGAGCTCACGACGGATGCGGTGGTCGAGTCGCCCGCCGAGACCGACGAGCGCGACGGTCACGGCGTCGATCTCGGGGTTGACGGCGATGATCGCGGGTCGCGGATCGGGCAGCACGCGGCGCGAGGGCCGGCCGACGCGGTTGGTCGCGCCCGGGTCGCCCTCGAGCACGAGGCCGAGGTCGACGAGCTCGGCGACGAGCGCGCCGATCGTCGAGCGGTTGAGGCCCGTGAGCGCGGTCAGGTCGGCCCGCGAGGGCTCTCCCCCGCGGTGGACGAGCTCGAGCACTGTCGAAAGGTTTCGACGCCGGACGGAGTCGACGGTGTCTCCCAGTGCTGCCACGAGGCACACCTTAGCGCCTGTTCCGCGCCCGCGGATCCCAAGGAGTACAGGGGCGTTCGCCCCCCGGTTGGGGGATCAACCGTTATTTTGTTGTTATTGACGGCAATTGACCCCCGTGCGTATGATCGCCGCATCCCAACCACTTTCGACGTGGATGTCGAAACTTTCGAGAGGTGTTCGAAGATGAACAAAGCCCGGATCACTCGGGTGGGAGCGGTCGCCACGGCGACGGCCCTCGCAATCGGCTTGACCGCCTGCACCACCGGCGGCGACAACGGCGACGGCGACACCGTCACCATCACGTGGTGGCACAACGCGACCGCCGACCCGCAGAAGGCGATGTGGGAGGAGGTGGCCAAGGAGTTCGAGGAGGCCAACCCCGGCGTCAAGGTCGAGGTCACCGGCTACCAGAACGAGGACCTCCAGCGCACCCTCATCCCGAACGCGCTCCAGTCCGGCGACGCGCCCGACATCTTCATGGTCTGGCCCGGCGGCGAGGTCCGCTCGCAGGCCGAGGCCGGCTACCTCAAGGACCTTACCGACGTCCTGGCCGACACCATCTCCGAGTACGGCGGAACGGTGAAGCCGTGGCAGGTCGAGGGCAAGCAGTACGCCATCCCCTACACCTTCGGCATCGAGGGTTTCTGGTACAACAAGGACCTCTTCGAGGCCGCCGGCATCGACGAGGTGCCCGAGACGCTCCCCGAGCTCGAGGAGGCCAACGAGAAGCTCCGCGCGACCGGCGTCGCGCCGATCGCCGTCGGTGCGGGCGACCTGTGGCCGGCCGGTCACTGGTGGTACCAGTTCGCTCTCGCCGCGTGCTCGACCGAGACGCTGCAGACGGCCATCCCGGCGCTCGACTTCAGCGACCCCTGCTGGGTCGAGGCGGGCGAGCTGCTGCAGGACTTCGTCGCGACCGAGCCCTTCCAGGACGGTTTCCTCGCGAGCTCCGGCCAGCAGGGCGCTGACAGCTCGGCGGGTCTCGTCGCGAACGGCAACGCCGCGATGGAGCTCATGGGCGCGTGGAACGCCGGCCAGATCGGCTCCCTCACGCCCGACGCGACCGTGCCCGAGTGGCTCGGCTGGTTCCCGATGGTGAGCGTCCCCGGCACCGCGGGTGACCCGACGATCACCATGGGCGGCGGCGACGGCTTCGGCGTCTCGGCCGACGCGCCCGACGAGGCCGTCGAGCTGCTCAAGTACATCGCGAGCGCCGACGTGCAGAAGCGCTTCGCCGAGACCGGCGCCGGCATCCCGGCTCACCCGGACGCGGTGGACTCGCTGACCGACCCGAGCCTCAAGTCGATCGCCGAGGGCCTCGCCGGCTCCTCGTACGTGCAGCTCTGGCTGGACAGCGACCTGGGCCCGACCTTCGGCAACCCGCTCAACCAGGCCATCGTGAACCTCATGGCGGGCACCGGCACGCCCGAGGACATCGTGAAGGCGCTCAAGGACACGGCCGCCACGCTGTAGGCGTCCGCCCAAGGAACTGTCACTCAAGACAATGACAAGCACCATTCAGGCAGGGCCCGCGGTCAACGCGGGCCCTGCCGCCCCACCCGCCCACACCCGCAAGCGCCGCGTCGACGGCCGCAAGTGGCTCGAGATCGCGCTCTTCGCCGGTCCCGCGCTCATCGTCTTCGTCGGCTTCGTGATCCTGCCGGTCGTGCTCGCCGCCGTGTACAGCTTCTTCAACTGGAACGGCCTCGGCCCGCTCGAGCGCTTCATCGGCTTCGACAACTACATCCGCGCGCTGACGGATCCACTCTTCCTCAAGTCGATCGGCAACAACTTCACGGTCGTCGCGCTCTCCCTCCTCATCCAGGGACCGCTCGCGATCATCGTCGCCCTGCTGCTCAACCGCCGTATGCGCGGGCGCACCATCATCCGTGCCGCGATCTTCGTGCCGTACGTGCTGGCCGAGGTCATCGCGGGTCTCTCCTGGAAGCTCCTGCTGTCGCCCCGCGGCGGCTTCAACGCCTTCCTCACGAGCATCGGGCTCGGCGACCTCGCCCAGCCCTGGCTCGCCCAGCCGGACACCGCCCTCTGGGTCATGTTCGGCATCCTCACCTGGAAGTACCTGGGCTTCGCGATCCTGCTCATGCTCGCGGGACTCCAGGGCGTGCCCGAGGAGCTCTCCGAGGCAGCGGCGATCGACGGTGCCAGCTGGTGGAAGATCCAGTGGCACATCACGATCCCGCTGCTCGGCCCCACCATCCGCATCTGGGCCTTCCTGTCGATCATCGGCTCGCTGCAGCTGTTCGACATGGTCTGGGTCACCACCAAGGGCGGCCCCGTCGGGGCCACGAGCACGATGGCGACGTACATGATCCAGTACGGCCAGGGGAACCCCGGCTACGGAAGCTCCGTCGCCGTCATCCTGTTCCTGATCTCGCTCGTGATCGCCGTGCTCTACCAGCGCCACGCCATGCGTCGTGACCTCGGAACGTCCGACGCTCGAGGAGATGACTGACATGTCGACCGCAACCGCACCTGCAGCCCAGGCCGGCTCGCGCTTCGGCTGGCGCTCGCCCGTCGTCTACGTGGTCGCCCTCACGGCGATCCTCGTGTCGATCATCCCCGTGCTCTACATCTGGATCTCGGGCTTCCGCACGAGCGCCGACCTCAACGCGAACCCGGGCGGCTGGCCCGACCCGTGGTTCCTCGGGAACTACGCGAACGTGCTGTCGAGCCCGCGGTTCTGGGGTTCGGTGTTCTCGTCGTCGCTCGTCGCCGTGGGCACCACCGCCGGCGTCGTGGTGCTCGGACTGTGCGCGGCCTACGTGCTCGCGCGCTACACGTTCCGCGGACGCCAGTGGCTCTACACCTTCTTCTCGGCCGGGCTCATGTTCCCGCTCACGGTCGCGGCGCTGCCGCTCAGCATCCTGCTGCGCGACATCGGCCTGCACGGCACGTTCCTCGGTGTGATCATCCCGCAGGTGGCGTTCTCGCTGCCCGTGACGATCATCATCCTCGTGCCGTTCCTGCGCGCGATCCCGAACGAGATCGAGGAGGCCGCCCAGATCGACGGCGCGAGCCGCATCGGCTTCTTCTGGCGGATCGTGCTGCCGCTCTCGCTGCCCGGTCTCATCACGGTCGGCGTGCTCGCGTTCCTCGGTTCGTGGAACGGCTACCTGCTGCCCCTCCTCGTGATGGCGGCCGGCGGCATGCCGCAGGACCTGTGGACCCTGCCGCTCGGCGTGCAGCAGTTCTCGACGCAGTACTCGCAGGACACGGGTGCCGTGCTCGCGTACACCTCGCTCGCGATGATCCCCGCCCTCGTGTTCTTCCTCGCCGCTGAGCGCCGCATCGTCGGCGGTCTCACGGGCGCGGTGAAGGGATAGGGATGTCGCTCGACGTCGGTGTCGTCCCGGTCTGGCGCGACACCACTCAGCCCACGGCCGTGCGCGTCGAGGCGCTCATCTCCGAGATGACGCTCGACGAGAAGCTCGCCCAGCTCTACGGGATCTGGGTGGGTGCGGATGCGTCGGGCGGCGAGGTCGCCCCGCACCAGAACGAGATGATCGACGACGTCGACATCGAGCAGCTGCTGCCCACGGGCCTCGGCCAGCTGACGCGGCCCTTCGGGACCGCGCCCGTCGATCCCGCCCTGGGTGCGCTCTCGCTGCAGCGCACCCAGGAGCGGATCGCCGCGTCGAACCGCTTCGGCATCCCCGCCGTCGCTCACGAGGAGTGCCTCGCGGGCTTCGCGACGTGGGGCGCGACCGCCTACCCCGTGCCGCTCGCGTGGGGCGCGACCTTCGACCCGGCCCTCGTGCGCGAGATGGCGGGACGCATCGGCTCCGACATGCGCTCGGTCGGCGTGCACCAGGGTCTCGCGCCCGTGCTCGACGTCGTGCGCGACGCCCGGTGGGGCCGCGTCGAGGAGACCATCGGCGAGGACCCGTACCTCGTCGGCACGGTCGCGACGGCCTACGTGCAGGGTCTCGAGCGCGCGGGCATCGTCGCGACGCTCAAGCACTTCGTGGGCTACTCGGCCTCGAAGGCGGGCCGCAACCTCGCGCCCGTCTCGGTCGGCCCCCGCGAGCTCGCGGACGTGCTGCTGCCTCCCTTCGAGATGGCCGTGCGCGAGGGCGGCGTGCGCTCCGTCATGAACGCGTACACCGACATCGACGGGGTGCCGACGGCCGCCGACCGCGGGCTGCTCACCGAGCTGCTGCGCGAGAGGTGGGGCTTTACGGGCACCGTCGTGGCCGACTACTACTCGGTCGGGTTCCTCGCGGCGCTGCACGGCGTCGTGGCGGAGGGCGACTGGGGCGCGGCCGCGGTCGCGGCCCTCGACGCCGGCATCGACGTCGAGCTGCCGACGGTGCGCGGCTACGGCGCCCCGCTCGCCGAGGAGGTGCACGCGGGCCGCCTCGACGAGGCGGTCGTCGACACCGCCCTGCGCCGCGTGCTGACCCAGAAGGTGGACCTCGGCCTGCTCGACGACGCGTGGTCGCCCGTGCCGAACGCCCTCGCGGGCGCGGATGCGGATGACGCGGCCGCCCTGCGCGGAAGCGTCGATCTCGACTCGGCCGAGAACCGCGAGCTCGCGAGGCGCCTCGCCGAGCGCGCGATCGTGCTGCTCAAGAACGACGGCGTGCTGCCGCTCGCGAAGCCCGCCCGCATCGCCGTCGTCGGCCCGACCGCCGACGACCCGTACGCGGTGCTCGGCTGCTACTCCTTCCCCGCGCACGTCGGCGTGCAGCATCCGGAGACCCCGATCGGCATCGCCCTGCCGACGCTGCTGGAGTCGCTGCGCGCGGAGTTCCCCGACAGCGACCTCGTCTACGTGCAGGGCACGAGCGTCGACGGCGGCGAGACCGCCGAGATCCCGGCCGCCGTCGCGGCCGCGGCCGACGCGGATGTCGTCATCGTCGCCCTCGGCGACCGTGCGGGCCTCTTCGGACGCGGCACGAGCGGCGAGGGCTGCGACGTCGAGTCGCTCGACCTGCCGGGCGCGCAGCAGCAGCTGCTCGACGCGGTCATCGGCGCGGGCACGCCCGCCGTCGTGACGCTCCTCGCGGGCCGCCCGTACGCGCTCGGCTCCGCACCGGAGCAGGCGGGCGCCATCATCGAGGCGTTCTTCCTCGGCGAGGAGGGCACCCCCGCGATCGCGGGCGCGCTCAGCGGTCGCGTGAACCCGGCCGGCCGCCTGCCGGTGAGCGTCCCCGCGACGCCCGGCGCGCAACCGTCGAGCTACCTCGCGGCGCCCCTCGCGCGCAGCAGCGGGGTGTCGAGCATCGACCCGACGCCCGCCTACTGGTTCGGCCACGGGCTCTCGTACTCGACATTCGCGTGGAGCGACCTCGGCGTCTCGGGCAAGGTCTTCTCGCAGACCGTCGACGTGCGCGTCGAGGTCGCCAACACAGGCGACCGCGCGGGATCGGATGTCGTGCAGCTCTACCTGCACGACCCCGTCGCGAGCGTCGTGCGCCCCGTGCAGCGCCTCATCTCGTACGCACGCGTCGACCTCGAGCCCGGCCAGTCGGCCACGGTCTCGTTCCGCGTGCCGGCCGAGCTCGCGTCGTTCACGGGCCGCGACGGCCGCCGCATCGTCGAGCCGGGCACGCTCGTGCTGGGCCTCGGCCGCTCGGCGGGCGACATCGTGTTCGAGCACGCCGTCGAGCTCACGGGCGAGACGCGCGAGGTCGACCACACGCGCCCGCTGCACGCCGACGTCACCGTGACCCCCACGTCAGGTGGTTGAGGAGCGACCGCCGCAGGCGGACGCGTCTCGAAACCGCCGCCCGGCACCGCCCCACCGGGTCGGCGAGCTGCACCTGCGGCTCGTCGACCCGGAGGGCGCCCCGCTCGCCGAGCGCGAGGTCGTCGTCGAGCAGACGCGGCACGCCTTCGCCTTCGGGTCGACGGGCTTCGAGCTCATCCCCCACGCGAACGGGGAGGCGGATGCCGCGGCGCTCGCCGAGCACTGGCTCGGCGTGTTCGACACGGCAACGCTCCCCTTCTACCGAGGCGACTTCGAGCCCGAGCCAGGCGTGACGCAGACCGACCGCATCCGCGCCGCCGCGCGCTGGTTCGCCGACCGCGACGTTCGCCTCAAGGGCCACCCGCTCGTGTGGCACACCGTCAAGGCGCCGTGGATGGACGCGCTCTCGCTCGACGAGGGCTGGCGCGTGACGCTCGAGCGCGTGCGCCGCGAGGTCGGAGCCTTCCGCGGTCTCGTCGACACGTGGGACGTCGTCAACGAGGCCGTCATCATGCCCGTCTTCGAGAACGAGCCCGACGGAGTGCCCAACGTCATCTCGCGCATCGCGCGGGCGAAGGGGCGCATCCCGCTCATCCGCGAGGCGTTCGACGCCGCGCGCGAGACGAACCCCGGCGCGACGCTGCTCATCAACGACTTCGACCTCTCGAGCGCGTACGAGTGCCTCATCGAGGGCCTGCTCGAGAACGGCGTGCGCATCGACGCGATCGGCCTGCAGACGCACATGCACCAGGGCTACTGGGGCGAGGAGACGATGCTCGCGATGGTCGACCGCTTCGCGCGCTACGGCCTGCCGCTGCACCTCACCGAGAACACGCTGCTGTCGGGCGAGCTCATGCCCGCGCACATCGTCGACCTCAACGATTACCAGCCCGACTCGTGGCCCTCGACGCCCGAGGGCGAGGCGCGGCAGGCCGACGAGCTCGTGCGACACTACCGCTCGCTCGTCGGGCATCCGTCGGTGCAGTCGATCACCTATTGGGGCATCACGGATGCGGGGGCCTGGCTCGGCGCACCGGCCGGCCTCCTGCGCGCCGACGGCTCGCGCAAGCCCGCGTACGACGCGCTGCGCGAGCTCGTGCGCGGCGAGTGGTGGCTTCCCCCGACCCGGATCCGCACGGACGACGATGGGGTCGTCCGTGTGTCCGGCTTCCTCGGCGACTACCGCGTCACCCTGGGCGACCGCACCGCGGCGTTCTCGATCGAGCGCTCCGGAACGGATGCGGCGCTCGACCCCCTCGTGCTCGCCTGACCCGAACGGGCGAGCGCGTGAGCGGCGCCCGGGCCGCGCCGACGGACCCGGGCGCCGCATCCTCCGTCAGGGGCGACGGAGGGCGCTCTCGCGGCGGCGGGCTCGGAGGACGAGCGCCGCACCTCCCGCGAGGAGCATCAGGAGCGCAGCACCGAGCGCTCCCGACACGTCGGCGCCGGTCGCGGCGACGGCCGCGGCGAGCACCGTGAGCTGACCGCTCGCGAGGAGCGAGCCGTCGACGTAGGCGGCGATGCGGTACGAGCCCGGCGTCGTGTCGGACGGGATCGTGACCGACCCGCTCGCCGTGCCGTCCGGTCCGATGAGGAGCGTGCCGAGCGTCGCCGGGAGCGCGGCGGCGGATGCCGTGCGCGCCGTCGCGGGCGCGCCACCCGATCCGCCTCCCGCGGCCGCCGCGGGCCGGTCGAGTTGGAGCTCGACGACGGTGCCCGGCTCGAAGCCCGAGAGCTCGACGTCGACCTGGCCGCCCGCGCGCACCGTGGTGCTGCCGAGCGTGACGGTCGGGCGATCCTCACCCGGCTCCTCGGGGCCGGCCGGTCCGACGAGCTGCCCGACGCCCCAGCGCGCGGTCGACTGGTAGCCCGCACCCGAGGGGTCGGCCCAGTTGGCGATGCCGATGCGCGCTCCACCCTGGGCGTCGTTCACCTGGAAGTCGACGCCGTGGAACGAGCCGAGCACGCCCGCGTCGCCGAGGGTGATCGCGGCCTCCACCACGTAACCCCCGTCGACGGTCGAGGTGGCCGACTGCACGCGACCGCGCTGGAACGCCTCGTCGCCCGTGCCGAACGACAGCACGTTCGTGGCCGAGATGCGGATCTGGCTGTCGTCGTAGCGGTACGAGCCGTTCTTGACGTTGCCCGGGTCGATGTAGAGCTCGACCGAGTCCTGGATCCACGGGTCGGAGCCCGACACGTCGACCACGGGGTCGGCGACGGCCGCGAGCACGTAGAGGGTGCCGGCGCGCCACAGGGTGCGCACGGTGGCCTCGGCGCCCGAGCCCTCGACGTGCTTCGACGTCGTCACGACGTTCGCGTGCTCCCACACGTCGTCGACCGTCCCGTCGATCTGGGGGGCCGCATCCGCCTGCACGACCTCGAGGAACGAGAGCGCCTCGAGGAGCGTGAGGGTGCCCGTCTCGCCGGGCGCGTTCCAGGCCACGGTCGAGAGCCCGTCGGTCACGCGCACGTCGAGGGCGAGGGTGTCGGCCTCGGCGGCCCCGTCGAGCGGGAGCTCGACGATCGCGCGGTAGCCCGTCGCGGTCTCGGCGACGACGCCCGTGGCGCCGCCCGAGCCGTTCCGTCCGAGCGTCACCGTCTCGTCGCCGAGCTGCAGCTCGATGGAGTCGTTGCCGGCGCTCAGGTCGTCGACCTCTACGAGCACCGTGAGACGGTCGGGGCTCCAGCGCGACTGGAAGCGCGCATCCGCCGAGATCGCGATGAGCGGCAGGCGGTCCCACTCCGCCGCGGCGAGGCCGTCGGTGGTCGCCAGGATGTCGGCGCGGAAGACGTTCGCCGTGCGCAGCGGCGCGGGAAGCTCGGCGTCGACGATGCCGTAGTAGGCGGGCTTCGCTTGAAGGCCGTCGTCGAAGACGAGCGGCGCCCCGTTCGAGTTGCGCCAGCTGCGCCCGTCGGTCAGGCCCCACACCGTCACCGAGAACATGTCGCCGGTGCGCGCCTGGAAGTCGCGGAACTCCCAGAACGCGTCGCGGTAGTAGTAGCCCTGGGCGACGAGCTTCGCCTGCGTCACGGGAGTGCCGGTCGTGACGTCGAGCTCGGTGACCGCCTGCAGGAGGCCGGTGTCCTCGAACGCCTCGAGCGCATCCGCGAGCGCCGTCACGGGCATCGAGAGGCTCACGTGGAACTGGTGCCCCACGCCGTCGATGGGAACGCCGCGCTCGAGCAGGCGCTCGACGAGCGCGTGGTAGCGCTGCTGCTTGCCCGACTGCTCGGTGTTGTAGTCGTTGATGAAGAGCTTCACCGGGCGGTCGGAGCCGGGCGCCGCGTAGAGCTCGTTGAACGCCTCGTCCGCGTAGTGGAAGGCGGCGTCGATGAACTCCTCGCCGAGGATGCGGAACCACTCGCTGCGGCGCAGGCCGTCGGGGTTGTCGCCCGAGTCGGCGACGACCTCGTTGACGACGTCGAACGCGACGAGCGGGTTCGTCTCGGAGCCGAAGTCGCCGTACTGGTCGTGCAGGGCCTTCGCAACGGCGTAGATGTGCGTGCGCAGCCGCTCGTCGAGGATGTCCTGATCGGCCGGGCTCGAGGTGAGCGGCGTGCCCCCGTCGTCCTGGAAGAGGAACTCGGGCGTCTGGCTGTGCCACACGAGCACGTGGCCGTACATCCGCAGCCCGTTCTCCTGCGCGAAGTCCATGAGCGACTTCGCCTCGGGGTGCAGGCGGAAGTTGCGCTCCGCGTCGTACCACGCCTCCGGCTTCATGTGGTTCTCCGGCGTCAGCTGGTCGAAGTGCTTGAGCGTGAGCTGTGCGGGTCCGCCGAGCGTCTCGCGGCTGTCGACGGCGACGCCGACCGGGAAGTCGACCGTCTCGTGGATGGGCTCGAGGTCCTGGATGACGGCGGGGGCGGGCGTGCTGACGACGATGTCGTCGATGTAGAACGTCGTCGTGTTCGGCACCTGGTACGCCGTCTCGAAGTAGATGTAGGTGCGCTCGGACTCGCCCAGCGTGAAGCGCTGCGTCACCTGCACCCAGTCCGTCTTCGACATACCCGTGAACTGCCCGAGCGTCGAGTACGTCGACGTGTCGCCGTTGACGCCCTCGCTCGACAGCCACACGTCGCCGACCGGGCCGTCGTCGGCGAAGCGCAGCCACGCCGTGAGCTCGTAGGTGACGCCGGGCTCGAGGATGCCCGTGACCTCGTGACGGATGCCGGCTCCCTCGTCGGGACGCTGGGTCACGGTCGCGGCCTGGGCTCCGCCGTGCACGGGATCGGTGACGATCTCGACGACGGGCGCTCCGCCCGCTGCCGCGCGCGGCTCCCATCCGTCGAGGCCCTCCTCGAAGTCGGTCGAGAGGGCGACCTGTCCGCCCGGCGGCGGGGTGCCGACGGGGAGCGTGAAGGTCCAGCCGGCGTCGAGGCGCTCCTGCACGACCGTCTTGACGGCCGCGATGCTGCCGCTGCGGTCGCCGCCGCCGTCGTGCACGAGCACGATCTGGCCGGGCTTGATCGCGGCGCGCAGGTTGGTCTCGAGGGTCGCCTGGTTCTGCGTCTCCCAGTCGCTGATCGTGTTGATGACGGCGAGCGGCTGCATGCCGAGCGACACGGCGACACCCGGGGTGCTGCCCCAGCTGCCGTTCGGCGCACGGAAGAACGGCACCTTCGCGTTCGGGTCGCCGAGGGCCTCGCGGATGATGCGCAGGTTCTCGACGAGGTCGTCGCGGATGGCCGTGGTCGACCACGAGCCCATGTCCGCATAGCTCGTCGTGTGGTTGCACAGCGTGTGCCCCTCGGCCACGATGCGGCGCAGCAGGGTCGCCCCGCCGGGCGCCTCGATGTTCTGGCCGATGACGCAGAACACGGCCTTGATGTCCTTCTCCTTGAGGAAGTCGAGCAGCTCGGCGGTGTCGTCGCCGTTGGGCCCGTCGTCGAAGCTGAGGGCGGCGACGTCGCCCGTGCCCTGGGCGAGTGTCGTCGGGGTCGTGGTCGGGTTCACGGCGCCTCCGGGCGTCACGTCGGGGTCGGGCGCGGGGCCCGCGTCGTCCTCGGTCGTCACGAGGATGTCGTCGACGTAGTACGTGTACGGGGCCTCCGTGGCGAGGTCGCCGGTGCCGATGTAGACCTGGAGCGTCGCGGGGTCGCCGTCGGCGGGCGTCGTGTAGGTGCCCGAGACGGTCGTCCAGGCGTCGGCCGTGACGGCCGTGTCGGCGATCCAGTTGTAGGGGGGCTTCATGACGAACCGCACGTTCGTACCGGGCGTGCCCGGTGCGAGTCGCACGCGCATCGAGAAGGTGTACTCGGTGGCGGGCTCGAAGACGCCGGTCGGGCTCTGGATGCCGACGTAGTCGGCCGAGCGGTCCGCGACCTGCAGCACCTTGCCGCCGTCCAGGTCGATGACGGAGAGGGTCGAGCCGTCGCCGCCCGACTGCTGCCACGTGCCCGTCGTCCCGTCCTCGAAGTCGACCGCCGTGACGGTCGTCACCGTGGGACCGACGGGCGGGCCCGTGATCGTCAGGTCGTCCACGTAGTAGGTGTACGCGCCGGCGGGGGTGGGGTCGTCGGTGCCGATGTAGACCTGCAGAGCCGAGGTGTCGGCATCCGCGGGCACCGTGTAGGTGCCCGTCACCGTCGTCCAGGCACCCGCGGTCACGGTCGTCGGCCCGATCCAGGTGTACGCGGGCTTCATGACCCAGCGGAACTGCTTGTCGGAGACGCCGTCCGCGAGCCGCGCGCGCATCGAGAACGTGTACGTCTGCCCCTCCTCGAGGGAGGTGAGCGCGCCCGCCGCCGTCTGCACGCCTACGTAGTCGGCGGCGCGGTCGGCGACCTGCAGCACCTTGCTGCCGTCGAGGTCGACGACCGAGAGCGTGCTGCCGTCGCCGCCGGACTGCTCCCACCCCCCGAGGGTGCCGTCCTCGAAGTCGGTGTGCACGACGGCGACGTCGGCGGCCTGGGCGGCGCTGACCGCGAAGAGCGACCCCGCCGCGAGGGCGACGGCCGCGATAGTAGCGGCGAAAGTTTCGATGCGACGAGAGGTCAACACGTGCGCTCCTTTGCGCGAGTGGGACACGAGTTCGGCCACGATAGGTAGGTCCGGCCCGGAAAGACAACGGGTATGTTGCGGTCCGCAACTTAACGTTACCGACCCGTTATCGAAACTTTGTCGAAACTATCGTGGCACCGCTCCCACTGCCGTTCGACGGCAGGGCGCGGACGGCGCGCGGCATCCGCGACCCTCCCTGGCGGCTCGGTGTCAGGCGAGCTGCGCCGTGCTCTCGCGCACGACGAGGTTGGTCGCGAGGTCCATGCGCGGCACCGACTCGAGCGGCGCCTCCCCCATGCGGATGACGAGGCGCGTCGCCTCCTCGGCCATGCGGCGCAGAGGCTGCCGCACCGTCGTGAGCCGCGGGCTCACCCACTTCGCGAGCGGGATGTCGTCATAGCCGACGAGCGAGAGGTCCTCCGGCACGCGAAGGTCGAGCTCGCGCACGGCCTCCATGACGCCGAGCGCCTGCAGGTCGGAGCCCGCGAAGATCGCGGTCGGGCGGTCGGGACCCGTGAGCAGCGCTCGACCGTGCTCGTATCCGCCCGAGGTGTGGAAGTCGCCGAAGCGGATCCAGTCCGGGTCGATCGCCAGGCCCGCGGAGTTCATGGCCGAGCGGTAGCCGTCGATGCGCGCGTGCGAGCACATCATGTCGTCGGGACCCGTGATGGCCGCGATGCGCGTGTGCCCGAGCTCGATGAGGTGGCGCGTCGCCATGAGCCCGCCCGACCAGTTGGCGGAGCCGACCGAGGGCACCTCGGGCGAGGGGTCGCCCGCGGGGTCGATGATGACGAAGGGGATGGCGCGCGCCCGGAGGGCCTCGCGGTACTCGGGGGGCAGGTCGGAGAACACGAGCACGACGCCCGCCGGCCGACGGCGGAGAACGCCCTCGACCCAGTCGGACGAGGGCGAGTGGCGGCTGCCGCTCTCGGTGAGCACGACGCTCAGGCCGTGCGCGGTCGCGACATCCTCGACGCCGCGGATGATCTCCATCGACCACGCCGCTTCGAGCTCGTGGAAGACGAGCTCGATGAGACCCGTGCTCGAGAGGTTCGACTTGCGGCGCAGGTAGCCGTGCTCCGCGAGCAGGCCCTCGACGCGCGCGCGGGTCGCGGCCGACACATCCGGACGGCCGTTGAGCACCTTCGAGATGGTCGACAGGGACACGCCGGCTTCATCGGCGACCTGCGCGAGCGTCACGCGTTCGGATGCGGCGGGGCGTGGCATCTTCGTCCTTTCGACCGGCTCAGTCTAGGCGGACGGTTTCGAGGGTTTCGCGAAACTGTCGGACTTCCGCCCGCGTGTCTCATGGTATATGTTTGCTCTCGCAACATTTACTCGACGAGGAGATCCCGCGATGACCGCGCTCACACCCACCCGCGACGACAAGTTCAGCTTCGGACTCTGGACCGTCGGCTACAACGGCGCCGACCCCTTCGGCGGCCCGACCCGCGCCGCCCTCGACGTCGTGCACGTGGTGGAGAAGCTCGCCGAGCTCGGCGCCTACGGCCTCACCTTCCACGACGACGACCTCTTCGCGTTCGGATCGACGGATGCCGAGCGCCAGACCCAGATCGACCGCCTCAAGGGCGCGCTCGAGGCGACCGGCCTCATCGTGCCGATGGCGACTACGAACCTCTTCTCCGCCCCCGTCTTCAAGGACGGCGGCGTCACCTCGAACGACCGTCAGGTGCGCCGCTACGCCCTGCGCAAGGTCATCCGCCAGCTCGACCTCGCCGCCGAGCTCGGCGCCAAGACGCTCGTCTTCTGGGGCGGCCGCGAGGGCGCCGAGTACGACTCGGCCAAGGACATCCGCTCGGCGCTCGCCCGCTACAAGGAGGCCATGGACCTCCTCGGCCAGTACGTGCTCGACAAGGGCTACGACATCCGCTTCGCGATCGAGCCGAAGCCCAACGAGCCCCGCGGCGACATCCTGCTGCCGACCGTCGGCCACGCGCTCGCCTTCATCAACGAGCTCGAGCACCCCGAGCTCGTGGGCCTCAACCCCGAGGTCGGCCACGAGCAGATGGCGGGCCTCAACTTCCAGGCCGGCATCGCCCAGGCCCTGTGGCACGGCAAGCTCTTCCACATCGACCTCAACGGCCAGCGCGGCATCAAGTACGACCAGGACCTCGTGTTCGGTCACGGCGACCTGCACAACGCGTTCGCGCTCGTCGACCTGCTCGAGAACGGCGGACCGAACGGCGGCCCGGCCTACGACGGCCCGCGCCACTTCGACTACAAGCCCTCGCGCACCGAGGACGAGACGGGCGTGTGGGAGTCGGCGGCCGCGAACATGCGCACCTACCTGCTCCTCAAGGAGCGCGCCGCGGCCTTCCGCGCCGACCCCGAGGTGCAGGAGGCGCTCGAGGCCGCCAAGGTCACCGAGCTCGCGCAGCCGACCCTCGGCTCGGGCGAGACGATCGACGACCTCGTCGCCGACCGCTCCACGTGGGAGGACTTCGACCCGGGCGCCTACTTCGACGGCAAGGGCTTCGGCTTCGTGCGCCTGCAGGCCCTCGCGACGGAGCACCTGCTCGGCGCCCGCTGACCCACCACCCCGTTCCTGTCCGCGAGAGTACGTACTTTTCGGCAGATCCAGCCCGAAAGGGCGGAAAAGTGCGTACTCTCGCGGACGTGTCTGACGGCATGAGAAGTGAAGGAGGGCGGGCGATGACGCTCGTCGCGGGGGTCGACTCGTCGACCCAGAGCTGCAAGGTCGTGATCCGGGATGCGGAGTCGGGCGCCGTCGTGCGCACGGGCCGCGCGTCGCACCCCGCGGGCACGGAGGTCCCGCCCGCCGCGTGGTGGGATGCGCTCCGCACGGCGATCGCCGACGCGGGCGGCATCGACGACGTCGCCGCGATCGCGATCGGCGGCCAGCAGCACGGCATGGTCGTGCTCGACGCCGAGGGCCGCGTCATCCGCGACGCCCTGCTCTGGAACGACACGCGCTCGGCGCAGGCGGCACGCGACCTCATCGCCGAGTTCGGCGCGGGCGAGCTCGCCCGGCGAACCGGCAGCGTGCCCGTCGCCTCATTCACGGCCACGAAGCTGCGCTGGCTGCGGGATGCCGAGCCCGAGAACGCGGCGCGCGTCGCGGCGGTCGCGCTCCCCCACGACTGGCTCAGCTGGCGGCTGCGCGGCTACGGCCCCGCCGACGAGAGCCCCCTCGGACCCGACCTCGACGCACTCGCGACCGACCGCTCCGACGCATCCGGCACGAGCTACTGGAGCCCCGCGACGGGCGACTACGACCGCGAGCTGCTCATCGCATCCCTCGGCCACGACGCCGTGCTGCCCCGCATCGTGGGGCCCGGCGAGGCAATGGGAGAGACCGCGGCGCAGGACGGCATCCCGGCCGGCGTGCTCGTGGGCGCCGGCGCGGGCGACAACGCGGCGGCGGCCCTCGGCCTCGGCGCGCGGGCGGGCGACGTGGTCGTCTCGATCGGCACGAGCGGCACCGTCTTCGCGGTGACGGATGCGCCGGTCGCCGACGAGACCGGTACGGTCGCGGGATTCGCCGATGCGTCGGGTGTGTACCTGCCCCTCGTCGCGACGCTCAACGCGGCGCGCGTGCTCGACCGCGTCGCCTCCCTGCTCGGCGTCGACCACACCGGCCTCGGCCAGCTCGCCCTCGCGGCCGAGCCCGGCTCCGACGGCCTCGTGCTGCAGCCCTACTTCGAGGGCGAGCGCACCCCCAACCTGCCCGACGCGACCGCGACGCTCTTCGGCATGACGCTCGCCTCGACGACCCGCGAGAACCTCGCGCGCGCAGCCGTCGAGGGGATGCTGTGCGGCCTCGCCGACGGACTCGACGCCGCGCGCCGCCTCGGTGTCACGGCCTCGCGCGTGCTCCTCGTGGGCGGCGCGGCGGCCAACCCGGCCGTGTCGCGCATCGCCGCGGAGGTCTTCGACGCGCCCGTCGAGGTGCCCGAGCCCGGCGAGTACGTGGCGCTCGGCGCGAGCGTGCAGGCGGCGTGGGTGCTCACGGGCAGCCGCCCCGAGTGGCGCCCCGAGACCCTCGCGCGTCCCGACGCCTCGCCCGTGCCGCGCATCCGCGAGCAGTACGCGGCGCGCGCCGTCACCCCGTAGCGCGCCCATGGCGGATGCCGTTCTGCTGTCCGGAGGCGGCGACTTCGTCGACCCGTGGCATCCGTTCGCCGAGACGGCCGCGCGGATCGTCGACGTGCTCGCGGAGACCGGCGTGCGCACGACGATCGTCGACACGGCCGCGGCGTTCGCGGCGGCGCTCGGCGCGGGCGCCCGTCTCGCGGTCGTGCAGGCGTCGAACGACTTCGCCCCCACGCCCCACGACGGCGTCGTGATCGACGCGCTCGCGACGCACCTGGGCGCCGGGCGGCCCCTGCTCGCCGTGCACTCCGCCGCGTGCCTCTTCGCCGACCGGCCCGAGTGGGAGCGGATGCTCGGCGGACGCTGGGTGCCGGAGCTCAGCTACCACCCCGAGCTCGGCCCCGCGCGCGCGAGCCTCGCGCCGCATCCGATCACCGAGGGGCTCGCCGAGGTCGAGGTCGTCGACGAGCGCTACACGGCGCTGCGGGTGTCGCCCGACGCCGAGGTGCTCGCGTGGCACGAGGAGGCGGGCGCGCGGCATCCGCTCGCGTGGGCGCGGCGGCACGGCGATGCGCGGGTCGTCTACGACGCGCTCGGACACGACGCGCGCTCCTACGAGAGTCCGACCCGGCGCGCGCTGCTCGCGGCCGAGGTGCGCTGGCTGCTCGCGGCCGGCTGAGCCGCATCAGCCGAGCAGGCGCTCCGCGTCGCCGACGGTCGCCACGAGCTCGGGCTCGAGCAGCAGCGTCGGCACCTCGCGGATGCCGTTGTCGGTCGTCGCGCCGCGCGTCACGGTGGGCGCGGCGCCCTTCACGACCTCGCGCACCATCGCCGCGACGGCGCGTGCGAGGGCGCGCGGGTCCTCGTAGACGGTCGCGGTCTGCTGCTCCTCCGCCACGGCGTGGAGGCCGTCGCGCGTGGGCCCGCCGCCCGTGAGCACGACGGATGCCGGGGCCGCGTCGGGATCGGACGCCCCACTCTCCGCCGCGTCGCCGCCTTTCGCATCCGTGCCGGCGTCCGCGCCCGCATCTGTGCCGGCGTCCGGCTCCGCGTCCTCGTTCGGAGGCGTCGTCGCATCCGGCGGCGGCGGGGTCGGGTCACGGCTGGGACCGATGCCCGGATCCGGCGTCTCGGCCGGCTCGACGGGCGCGGCCGTCCAGCGCTCCCCCGGCTCGACGACAGCGAGCCCCGCGTCGGCGAGCACCTGCGCCACGGCCGCGCTCATGGCGTCGCTCGGCGAGAGGATCCCCTGCAGCTCGACGCCGTCGGCGAGCAGCTCGGCCACGCGGTCGGCCGCCGTGCCGGGCGACCCGCGCAGGATCGCCGCCTGCTCGAGGGTCGTGCGCTCCGACGGCACCGTGAGGCGTCCCGCGTCGAGCAGCGGCTGCAGCACTTCCATCGCACCGGCGAACGCCTCCTGCGCGCCCGGGTCGTCGCCCGAGCCCGCGAGCAGCTCGACCGCGAAGGGTCCGGCACCCGGGTCGCCGAGGCCGAGGCCGTCGACGAGCGCGCGCGCCTGCAGCCGCCCCGCCTCGCGGTGATCGAACGTCGCGAAGTAGTCGACGCGGTCGGAGTCGAGGATGAGCTCGTCGTAGGCGATGATCGAGACGCCCTCGCCCGCCTCCTCGCCGAGCACCGCCGCGATCGCCGTCGTGTCGACGGGTGCCACGACGACGGCCGCGGGCTGCGCCTCGAGCACGTCGCGCAGCTGCTCGAGCTGCCGCGGGATGTCGTCGCCCGCGAAGCGCACCTCGACCGCGTAGCCGTCATCGGCGAGCTCCTGCCGCAGCACCTCGGCGCTCGCACCCCAGTCGTCGTCCGCGCCGCCGGGGAAGAGCACCGCGACGGGCGGGCCGGTCGGGGCGGGGGTGCACGCGGTGAGCCCCGCGCACGCGAGCCCGACGGCGATCGCCGCCGCGAGCATCCGCGCCCCTGCCACGCCCCGAGCCTACTTTCGCGGGGCGTCCGCGTCAGCCGAGCGTCGCGTACGCCCGCACCGTGAAGGTGCCGAAGCCCTCGACGGCGGGCGGCACCGCCGTGAACCGCGCGCCCGACGGCGGAAGCTCGCCGAGGTTCGTGAGGTGCTCGACCACGTGGATGCCGGCCGCGAGCAGCCCCGAGTGCGCGGGGCGCGGGCCGTGCGGCACGACCTCGTCGATGTTGAGCGAGTCGATGCCGACGATGCTCGCGCCCTGCTCGACGAGGTAGGCGGTGGCCTCCGCCGTGAGGAACGGCGCGTCGTCGCCGTACGCGGGGGTGCCGAAGTGGCGGTCCCAGCCGGTGTGCAGCAGCACGGCCTTGCCGCGCACGTCGCGGTCCCACAGCACGGAAGCGGGGATGCCGCGCGTGCCGAGGTCGGTGAGGTGGAAGACCTCGGCGGGCACGTCGACGAGGCTCGCGAGCTCGAGGCCCGCGAGGTCGGGGCCGTCCGCGTAGCGGTGGTACGGGCTGTCGAGGTACGTGCCCGTGTTACCGATCATCGTGATGATGTCCATCGCGAACTCGGTGCCCGCCTCGTAGTGGCTGCGCGAGTCCTCGCGCGTGAGGTGCGGCGTGAAGGTCGGCGCGGGCAGCCCCGGGTACGTCACGAGCCCTTCGCGGATGCGGTGGCTCAGATCGACGACGCGGCGCACGGATGCGGCGGGCGCCGTCTCGATGCCGCGCGTGCCGCGGTGCGCTTCCTCGACGATCTCGAGGTTCTCGATGTCGACCGAGCCGACGAGCGCGAGACTGAGGTGCTGCACGAAGAGGCGACCCACCTCATCCGCGTCGACGTCGGGGCGCGGCAGGTCGATGCGGAACCCCTCGGCCGTGAGACCGCCGCCGTTCGCGAAGGTCACGCGGGCGTCGAAATGCGCTCGGTATTCGGCCGCGCGGTACTGCGTGGTGGTGTCAGGCACGGCGGAACCTCCGGATGAGCGTCACCGCGACGGCGACGACGGCGAGCAGGGCGGGCACGAGCAGGTTCTGCCACGCGAGCACGAGCAGCGCGCCCGTGAAGACGAGCGACACGAGCGCCATCCACCAGCCGACCGTGCCGCGCTCGAGCAGCCGCACGGCGGCGACCATCCCGAGGAAGTAGAGGGCGACCATCGAGGCCGTGTGGATGAGGATGAAGGTCTGCAGCTCGACGCCGAGCGCCGTGAAGAGGGTCGCGTAGCCGAGCAGCAGCACGGCCACGAGGGCGAGCGCGCGCCGCGGCACGGCCCCCGCCTCCGCGCCCTTCGCGAACCAGCGCGGCAGGTGACCGTCGCGGCCGAGGGATGCCGTGAGGTTGGCGAAGGCCGGCACGTAGGCGTTGAGCACGCCGAGCACGATGATCGTCGCGATGCCGCCGACGACCGCGGGGCCGAAGCCCGGCCAGTTGATGGCGACGAGGTCGATGAGGGGCGCGTCGCCGCGCGAGCCCGCGGCGCCGAAGACGCCGACCGTGACGACCTGGAGCGCGAGGTAGGCGAGGCCCACGACCGTGAGCCCGATGACGGTCGCCCACGCGATCGTGCGCCGCGGGTTGCGGAACTCGTGCGCGATGTGGGTGATCGCCTCGCCGCCCGCGAACGCCCATACGAAGAGGCTCACTCCGAGGCCGACGCCCTCCCAGCCGTGGGGCAGGAAGGGCGTGAAGTTCTCGGCGCGAGCGGCGGGGGCGGCGCTCGCGATGACGCCGACGACGACCGCGACGAGCAGCGCGGAGAGCCCGAGCTGGAGCCGCCCCGACACACGCACGCCGAAGAGGTTGAGTACGAGCGAGATCACGAGGAAGCCGATGCCGATGGGTCCGACCCAGGCACCCTCGATCCCGAACGCGGCGGTGAGGTACTCCCCCGCGAGCGTCGCCACGACGGGAGCGCCGAATCCGACGCCGAAGAGGAACCAGTAACCCGTGGCGCGTGCGGCGGTGTCGCCGAGCGCGAGCCGCACGAACGTCGCGACGCCCCCGCCATCCGGATACCGCCCCGCGAGCGCCGCGAAGGTGCCGGCGAGCGGGATCGACAGGGCGAGCACGATGACGACGGAGAGGATCGACGCGGGCCCAGCAGCATCCACCCCGAGGCCGGGCAGCACGAGGATGCCCGTGCCGAGCACCGCCGCGACGTAGAGGGCGGATGCCGTGGGCAGCCCGATGCGCCCGTGCACCTGGGGTGCCGGGGTCTCCGCCGTGGTGGTCGCCGTTACGCTCACGCTCTCATCCTTCCGTGGCGCGATCTAGCGCACCAGCGACTTTCCGCCATCCAGTCGCAACAACCCGCCGCCATAGTTCCCGTTCCGCGTGTTCGCACCCGTTCCTTCGGCGACAAACACGCGGAACGGGAACTATGGCGGGTCAGACGCGGTCGAGCGTCTCGAGCACGTCGGCCACGAGGTCGTCGACGCCCTCGATGCCCACCGAGAGCCGCACGATCGCGGGCGACACCTCGAGCGCGGTTCCGCGCACGGATGCGTGGGTCATCTCCGACGGGTAGCAGACGAGCGACTCCACGCCGCCGAGCGACTCCGCGAGCGTGAACAGCCGCGTCGACTCGACGAAGCGCAGCGCAGCCGCCGCATCCGTGAGCTGGAGCGAGATCATGCCGCCGAAGTGGCGCATCTGCCGCGCGGCGATCTCGTGGCCCGGGTGGTCGGGCAGGCCCGGGTAGTACACGGCGTCGAGCTTCGCGTGACCCGCGACGGCCTCGGCGATCGCCTGGGCGTTCTGCGAGTGGCGCTCCATGCGCAGGTGCAGCGTCTTGAGTCCGCGCGTCGTGAGCCACGCATCCATCGGGCCGCTCACGGCCCCCGCGGCGAACTGGGTGAACGAGACCCGGTCGGCGAGGTCCTCGCCCTGCACCTCGAGGCCCGAGTTGAGGATCACGGCGCCGCCGAGCACGTCGCTGTGGCCGCCGATGTACTTCGTCGTGGAGTGCACGACGACGTCGGCGCCGAGGGCGAGAGGCTGCTGCAGGTACGGCGAGGCGAAGGTGTTGTCGACGACCACGATCGCGCCGGCGGCGTGGCCGAGCTCGACGAGGGCGGGGATGTCGCTGATCTTCATGAGCGGGTTCGAGGGCGTCTCGAGCCACAGCACGCGCGTGTTCGGGCGGATGGCGGCGCGCACGGCGTCGAGGTCCGTCATCTCCACGGTCGACAGCTCGAGGCCCCACGGCACGACGAGCCGGTCGACGAGGCGGTGCGTGCCGCCGTACACGTCGTTGCCCATCAGGATGTGGTCGCCGGGAAGCAGGATCGAGCGCAGCAGCGCGTCCTCGGCCGCGAGGCCCGACGCGAAGCTGAACCCGCGGTCGCCGCCCTCGAGGGAGGCGAGCTGGGTCTCGAGCGCGGTGCGGGTCGGGTTCGTGCCGCGGGCGTACTCGTAGCCGTTGCGGAAGTTGCCGACCCCGTCCTGCTTGTACGTCGTCGACTGGTAGAGCGGCGGGATGACCGCGCCGGTCGTGGGGTCGGCATCCTGGCCCGCGTGGATGGCGCGCGTGGCGAAATCGTCGAAGGTGCTGCTCATGGAACTCTCTGTTTCTGCGTGCGGGGGCGCGGGCTACTCGGCGAGGAACGCGAGCAGGTCGTGCCGGGTGACGACGGCGGCGGGCTTGCCGTCGGCGGTGACGAGGAGCGCATCCGCGTCGGCGAGCGCGTCGCGGGCGGCGGTGACCGAGTCGTTCATGCCGATGAGGGGCAGCGGCGCGCCCACGAACGCGGCGAGCGCATCCGTCATCTTCGCGTCGCCGTGGAAGACGGCGTCGATGAGGCTCTTCTCGTCGATCGAGCCGACGACCTCGCCCATGACGACGGGCGGCTCGGCCGACAGCACGGGCATCTGCGAGATGTCGAAGCGGCGCATCTTGTCGATGACGTGGCGCACGGTGTCGCTCGGGTGCACGTGCACGAGGCCCGCGAGCTCCGGCTCCTTCGTTCCGACGAGGTCGGCCACCGTCTTCTCGCCCTCGGCGGGCAGGAAGCCGTACGAGCGCATCCAGCGGTCGTTGAAGACCTTGCCGAGGTAGCCGCGGCCGCCGTCGGGCAGCAGGATCACCATGACGTCGTCGGGCCCGAGCTCCTTCGCGGCCTTGAGACCGGATGCCACGGCGAGCCCCGAGGACCCGCCGACGAGCAGGCCCTCCTCGCGCGCGAGGCGGCGCGTCATGTCGAACGACTCGGCATCCGAGCTCGCGATGATCTCGTCGACGACCTCGGGGTCGTAGGCGGTCGGCCAGAAGTCCTCGCCGACGCCCTCCACGAGGTAGGGGCGACCCGTGCCGCCCGAGTAGACGGAGCCCTCGGGGTCGGCGCCGATCACCTTGATCGCGGGGTTCTGCTCCTTGAGGTAGCGGCCCGCGCCCGAGATCGTGCCGCCCGTGCCGACACCCGCGACGTAGTGCGTGACCTTGCCGTCGGTGTCGCGCCAGATCTCCGGACCCGTGGTCTCGTAGTGGCTGAGCGGCCCGTTGGGGTTCGAGTACTGGTCGGGCTTGAAGGCGCCCGGGATCTCCTTCGAGAGGCGGTCGCTCACCGAGTAGTAGGAGTCGGGGCTCTCGGGCGCGACGGAGGTCGGGCACACGACGACCTCGGCGCCGTACGCCTTGAGGGTGTTGATCTTGTCTTCCGAGACCTTGTCGGGGCACACGAAGACGCAGCGGTAGCCGCGCTGCTGGGCGACGAGCGCGAGCCCGATGCCCGTGTTCCCGGATGTCGGCTCGACGATCGTGCCGCCCGGCCTCAGCTTGCCCTCGCGCTCGGCGGCGTCGATGATGCGCTGCGCGATGCGGTCCTTCGAGCTGCCACCCGGGTTCACGTACTCGACCTTGACGAGCACGGTGGCCCGGATGCCCTCGGTCACCTTGTTGAGCTTCACGAGGGGGGTGTTGCCCACGAGGTCGAGCACCGTCTCGGCGTACTTCATCCCACGAGCCTACTCGCGGCGCCCCGTGTGTTACCGGGGCCGCAGCCGCCCCCGCGGCCCCCTCCGTCGGCGGAGCACCCGCGGATGCGCGCCCGACCCGGCCCGGTCAGTCGCCGGTGGCGGCGGCGGCCGCGGAGATCGCGGCGGATGCCGTGAGCTGCTCCGCGAAGAGGCGCGCGTACTCGCCGTCGAGGGCGAGCAGCTGGGGGTGCGTTCCCGACTCCACAATGCGGCCCGCACGCACGACGTGGATGACGTCGGCGTCGACGACGGTCGACAGTCGGTGCGCTATCGCGATCGTGGTGCGGCCACGCGAGGCCGCGTCGAGTGCGCCCTGCACGATGCGCTCCGACACGGTGTCGAGGGCGCTCGTCGCCTCGTCGAGGATGAGCACGGCCGGGTCCTTGAGCAGCACGCGCGCGATCGCGACGCGCTGCTTCTCGCCGCCCGAGAGGCGGTAGCCGCGCTCCCCCACGAGCGTGTCGTAGCCGTCGGGGAAGCCCGCGATCGTGTCGTGGACGTTGGCGGCGCGGCACGCGGCCTCGAGCTCCGCATCCGTCGCCTCGGGCTTCGCGTAGCGCAGGTTCTCGGCGATCGTCGCGTGGAAGAGGTAGGTCTCCTGGCTCACGACGCCGATGTGGTCGACGAGGGATGCGTGGCGCAGCTCGCGCACGTCGTCGCCCGCGAAGAGCACCGCGCCCTCGCTCGCCTCGTAGAGCCGCGGCACGAGGTACGACACCGTCGTCTTGCCCGCGCCCGACGGACCGACGAACGCGACGTACTGGCCGGGCTCGATGCGGAATGAGACGTCCTGCAGCGTGCCGGGGGCGTCGGGGGCGGCATCCGGATACCGGAAGGTCACGTCGCGGAACTCGACCTCGCCGAGCCGCGTGGCATCCACCTCGCGGGCGTCGGCGGCATCCGTGATCGACGGCACGAGGTCGAGGTACTCGAAGATGCGCGCGAAGAGGGCGCGCGAGGTCTGCAGGTCGAGCGCGACGCGAAGGAGCCCCATGAGCGGGAACATCAGCCGGGCCTGCACGGTCGTGAACGCGACGATCGTGCCCGCCGTCACGGGGATGTCCTGCAGGATGAGCCACGCCGCCACGAGGTACACCACGGCCGGCACGACCGACATGAACACCCCGACGACCGCGAAGAACCACTGCCCCGACATCTGCTGCCGCACCTGCAGTTGGATCTGCCGCTCGTTCTCGGCCGCGTAGCGCCCGATCTCGGCGGGCTGCCGGTTGAAGGTCTTCGCGAGCAGGATGCCCGACACCGAGAGCGTCTCCTGCGTGATCGCGGTCATCTCCGACAGCGATTCCTGCGTCTGCGTCGCGATGCGCGCCCGCACCTGGCCGACGCGCCGCTGCGCGAGCACGAGCACGGGCAGCAGCACGACCGCGACGACCGTGAGCTGCCAGCTGAGCAGCAGCATCGCGACGAGCGCGCCGATCACGGTCACGGTGTTGCCGACGACGCTCGAGATCGTGTTGTTGAGCACGGATGCGACGCCGCCCACGTCGTTCTGCAGCCGCGACTGGATGACACCCGTCTTCGTGCGCGTGAAGAACCCGAGCTCCATCGCCTGCAGGTGGCTGAAGAGCCGCACCCGCAGCGCGCCCATGACCGAGTTGCCGACGCGCGCCGTGAGGTACGTCTGCCACACGCCGAGCACCGCCGACACGAGCCACAGCGCGACCATCGCGCCCACGAGCCACAGCAGCACGGGCACATCCGGGCGCCCCTCCGGCGGGAAGAGCCCCTCGTCGAACGCGCGCTGAGTGAGCAGCGGCGGCAGCACCCCGAGCCCCGCGGACACGAGCACGAGGGCGATCGTGATCGTCAGCTGGGTCGCGAACGGCCGGAACAGCTCGCCGATGCGCCGGTAGAGGTGCGGGATGCGCGGGGCCGCCGCGTTCTCCGCGCGCTGCACCTCGGCATCCCGGTTGCCGACGCCGCGAGCCATGCCGCCGCGTCCGCCCCCGCCGCCCATGCTCATGATGCGAGCCTACGTGGGCTGGTTTCGACACGCTCCCTGCGGTCGCTACTCAACCAGCGCGCATCACCGCTGGTTGAGTAGCGCCGCAGGCGCGTGTCGAAACCAGCCCCCGGGTCACCCCTTCGTGGAGCCCGCGAGCAGACCGCGCACGAAGTAGCGCTGCAGCGAGAAGAACACGATGAGCGGCACCACGAGCGACACGAACGCACCGGCCGTGAGGCGCTGCCACTCCTGACCGCGCGATCCGACCATCTCGGCCAATCGTTGCGTGAGCGGTGCCGCGTCTTGCGTTCCGCCCGAGAAGATGAGCGCCACGAGCAGGTCGTTCCACACCCAGAGGAACTGGAAGATGGCGACGGATGCGAGGGCCGGGATCGCGAGCGGCAGCACGATGCGGAAGAAGATCTGCCCGTGGGTCGCGCCGTCGACGCGCGCCGCCTCGATGACCTCGCCCGGGATCTCCGAGATGAAGTTGTGGAGGAGGAAGATCGCGAGCGGGAGCGCGAACATCGTGTGCGCGATCCAGATCGGCAGGTAGTTCTGCACGGGGATCATGGGGATGATCTCGTGGAGCCACTGCTGACCCGGCTTGAGGAACGTCGAGAAGAACTGCAGGAGCGGCACGAGGGCCATCTGCAGCGGCACGATCTGCAGCGCGAACACGAAGATGAACAGCCAGTTCACCCACTTGAAGCGCATCCACGCGAACGCGTACGCGGCCATCGACGCGAACACGAGCGGGAAGATCGTCGACGGGATCGCGATGAAGAGCGAGTTGACGAAGTAGGCGCCGAGCTGCGGCGACGACTGCGACGGCGAGAGCAGCACGTCGCGGTAGTTGTCGAGTGTGAAGCCCGGGTTCTGGAAGATCGTCCACCAGCCCGTGTTGAGGATGAGCTCTGCCGGGCGGAACGACGAGATGAAGAGCCCGAAGGTCGGGATCGTCCACACGACGGCGATGATGAGCGCCGCGACGGTCGCACCGCGCGAGGTGAGGCGCTGCTTGACGCGCTTCGCCTTCCCGCCGCTCGTGCGATCCTCGACGGCGACCTCGATCTCGCCCTTGCCGCCCTCGACGGGCAGATCTGCGGGGGCCACGGAGCTCATCGGATCTCCCTCTGCTTGCGAAGCACGTTGACGTTGTAGATGACGATCGGCAGCACGAGCACGAACAGGATGATCGCGAGCGCCGATCCGCGTCCGACCTCCGAGGCACGGAACGCCTGGGTGTACATCTCGTTGGCCACGACGCTCGAGTTGAAGTTTCCGGCGGTCATCGTGCGCACGATGTCGAAGACCTTGAGCGTCGCGATCGAGATCGTCGTGAGCACGACCACGAGCGAGCCCCGGATGCCGGGCACCGTCACGTTGCGGAAGCGCTGCCAGGCGTTGGTGCCGTCGAGCTGCGCCGCCTCGATCTGCTCCGTCGGGATGCCCTTGATGGCCGCCGACAGCACGACCATCGCAAAGCCGGTCTGGATCCAGATCATGACGATGATGAGCAGGAAGGTGTTGAGAGGGTCCGACTGCAGCCACTGCACGGGATCCCCGCCGAACGCGACGACGATGGCGTTGAGGAGGCCGATCTGCTCGCGGCCCGCCGACTTGTACTCGTAGACGAAGCGCCAGATGATGCCGGCGCCCACGAACGAGATGGCCATCGGCATGAACACGAGCGCCTTGTAGACGCGCTCGCCGCGCGACTTGTCGATGAAGACCGCGTAGGCGAGACCGAGGATCGTGGAGACCGTCGGCACGAGCGCCACCCAGATGATCGTGTTGATGAGCGTGCGGATGGCCGTGGGCTGCGTGAACGCCCACACGAAGTTGTCGAGGCTGAAGTTGCCGCCCTTGTCGACGAACGACAGGCCGAGCGTGCGGAACGCCGGGTAGATGAGCCCGATCGCGAGCAGGATCATCGCCGGGGCGAGGAACCCCACGAGCTGCCAGTAGTCACGGCCCTTCTTGGGGGCCTTGTCGATGAAGAAGATCAGCAACCCGATGATCACGGCGAAGATCGCCAGTCCCATCAGGAGTTGCAGGATCTTGCCGATCAGATCCGCGGTGGTCATCGCGTTACTCGCTTCCTTCGCCGTCGAAGTGGTGGAGCAGGGCGCGGGCCCTGCGTCGAGAGTAGAGCGGGGGCGGGGCTGCGGAACAGCCCCGCCCCCGGATCAGGATGCGATCAGTCGATCAGCTGCTGGGCCAGCTGGCCTCGATGGTGTCGACCACCGTCTGGGTCGACTGTCCGCCGATCCAGGACACGATGCCCTTCCAGAACGAGTCCGCGCCCACGGCGCCCGGCATGAGGTCCGAGCCGTCGAAGCGGAACGTGGTGTCGGGGTCCTGCAGGATCTCGATCGACTGCTTGAGCAGCTCGCTGGACGCGTTCTCCGGGTCGAGGCCCTTGTTGGCGGAGATGACACCGCCGAGGCTCACGCGGTTGTTCGCCCAGGTGTCGCTCGACAGGAAGGCGCGAACCACCTCGACCTCCTCCGCGTCGCGGAACGCGACGGGGAACTCGCCACCGCCGGTGACGGCCTGCGGGTCGTCAGCGTTCACGGGCGGGAGCAGGAAGGCGAAGATGTCGCCGTCGGGGGCGACGACGTTGCCCTCGTCACCGTTCGGGTTCCAGAAGGTCTCGTAGAACGAGGCCTGGTGGTGCAGCGAGCACTCTCCGTCGAGGATCGGCAGACCCGCGGTCTGGAACGCCTCGCTGATCTGGGTGGACACGTCGCCGATGCCGCCGTTGACCATGTCGGGGTTCTTCAGGTACTCGCCTACGCCGTCGAACGCCGCGACGATCTGCGGGTCGTTGAACGGGATCTCGTGCGTCACCCACTGGTCGTAGACGTCGGGGCCCGCCTGGCGGAGCACGAAGTCCTCGATCCAGTCGGTGCCCGGCCATCCGGTCGCCTCACCGGACTCGATGCCGACGCACCACGGCTTGTGGTCACCCTCGGACGCGATCTGCTCCGACAGCGCCTTGAGCTCGTCGAGGGTCGTCGGGATCTCGTATCCCTTATCCTCGAACTCGGCCGGCGAGTACCAGACGTAGCCCTTGATGGACGCCATGAGCGGGGCCGCGTAGAAGGTGCCCTCGTAGGTGCCGTACTGCTTCCAGTCCTCCGACCAGAACTCGTCGACGTTCGCCTCGACCTCGGCCGAGGCCGGGATGAGCCAGCCGCCGGCAGCGAGGCGGGCGAGCAGACCGGGCTGCGGGATGATGCCGATGTCGGGGGCGTTGCCACCCTCCGCGAGCACCGCGATCTGAGCCTCGAACTCGCTCGTGCCCTGGTAGTTGATCTCGATGCCCGTGCAGACCTCGAAGTCGGCCCACGACTGGTCGAGACGGTCGGCCTCGAGGTCGAGGATCGTGCCGCCGATCGTGACGGTCTTGCCCTCGAACGTGCCGTACGCCTCGTAGGGCGCGCAGTCGACGTCCTCGTTGCCCTCGTTCGCGATGTCGCCGGTGCAGCCGGCGAGCGCGAGCGCGGCGACTCCGGCCGCCGCGACACCGGCCAAGAGCCGGTGGTTCACCCGTGAACGCATAGTTCCTCCTCGTTGAGCCCCGGCCCCGCGGGTGGCGGGTCCGGGGTGCGGATGGTGCAGGGTGAAGCGGTTCCGCGGGGTCACGTTCGCGATCACGGGAACCGTTTCCACTCCCCACGCTAGGCGAGCGCTCCCACGGGCGGCAAGCCGGGCGTCCCCCGAAGAGGTCACGATCCGGCAACACGAGCCCCCGGGAACGCGGAAGGGCGCCGCCCCCGTGGGGAGCGGCGCCCTTCGCTGAAGCGGCTGGCGCGAACGTCCTTACTTGAGGACGATGGTGGCGCCGGCCTCCTCGAGCTGAGCCTTCGCCTTCTCGGCGGTCTCCTTGTTGGCACCCTCGAGAACGGTGCTGGGCGCACCGTCGACGAGAGCCTTCGCCTCGCCCAGGCCGAGGTTCGTGAGGGCACGGACCTCCTTGATGACCTGGATCTTCTTGTCGCCGGCGGCCTCGAGGACGACGTCGAACGAGTCCTTCTCCTCGGCCTCCTCGGCGGCGCCACCGGCACCACCGGCGGCGGGGGCGGCGGCGACGGCGACCGGCGCGGCAGCGGTGACCTCGAAGGTCTCCTCGAACTTCTTCACGAACTCGGACAGCTCGATGAGCGAGAGCTCCTTGAACGCCTCGAGCAGCTCGTCGGTGCTGAGCTTGGCCATTTCTTTCTCCTTAGCTGTGGGGCGAGCGCCCCGGGTCGATAGCCCCGATGCGGATGCGACGGGGATGTCTGTTTGCGAGGGTCAGCTCGCGGATTCCTGCTTCTGGCGCAGCGCGTCGACCGTGCGGACGGCCTGGGCGAGCGGCGCGTTGAACAGGTAGGCAGCTCCGAACAGCGAGGCCTTGAAGGCGCCGGCCAGCTTGGCCAGCAGCACCTCGCGGGACTCCAGATCGGCGAGCTTGCCCACCTCGGCGGCGGTCAGGGCGGCACCGTCGAAGTAGCCGCCCTTGACCACGAGCAGAGGATTGGCCTTGGCGAAGTCACGCAGAGCCTTCGCGACGGCGACGGTGTCGCCGTGCACGAACGCGATCGCCGAAGGGCCCTCGAGGAGGTCGTCGAGACCCTCCACGCCGGCTTCCTTCGCAGCGATCTTGGTAAGCGTGTTCTTCACCACGGCGTAGCTCGCGTGCTCACGGATGCTCGTGCGCAGCTGCTTGAGCTGCGCCACCGTGAGGCCGCGGTACTCGGTGAGCACGATCGCGTTCGAGTTGCGGAAGTTGTCCGTCAGCTCGGCGACCGTGGTTTCCTTGTTCGCCATGGCGCTCCTTGTCGTATTGGATGTCACGCCGACGACTGCTGGTCGCGCCCCGCTCGCATGAAAAAAGCTCCGGCGCACGCGCACGGAGCTGGACCCTGGGGTTGCTACACACGCCTGCGCGGGTCCCTCTCACGAGAGCTTCGTCTGCGTCCTGCAAGCAGGCGCGCAGAGACCGGCGGTCTTCGGCGTACCGAGGGTATCACACGGCGGCGCGGTCTCGAGACCCGTCCCCCTCCGGGCGGCGCTCCTCGACCACCTGGGTGCGAGGGTCTCGAGACGCGTCGCCCTCCGGGCGGCGCTCCTCGACCACCTGGGTGTCGTCGGCGTGCGCACCCGAGGTGGTCGAGGAGCGCCCGGCGGAGCCGGACGCGTCTCGAGACCCCCGCACCCGCGGCAGCACGTAGAGCGCGACGACGATCACGAGGAAGAGCGCGACGGCGGCCGCGATCGCGATGCCGAGGCCCGCATCCGTCGTCTCCGGCTCCGGCTCGGCAGCGGGCGCCACGACCTCATAGTCGGCGAGCGGCACGGGCCCCGTGAGCCCCGAGGTGCCCGGCACGAGGGGTGTGAGGGTGTCGGCCTCGAGGGCGAGCCACGCGGATGCGCCGGGGTCGCGCACGAGACGCGCGGCATCCGGCACCTCGGCGAGCGCGGCAGCCGCATCCGCGTCGGCCTCGAACTCGGCGAGCTCGGGGCGCTCGGTGTCGAGGTTGATCCACACGATCGCGACGCCCACGGGCTGCTCGCCCACCGAAACGGGAACTGCCCACTCGTTGACCATGCGCGTCGCGATCGCCTCGACGTCGCCCGCGAGGCGGTCGTCTGTCCAGTGGTAGACGCGCGAGATGGGGCCGGGTGTGGTCGTGTCGTCGAACTCGACGCCCTTCCCCTCCGCGTCGAGGCCGTAGACGGCGTCGAGCCGCTCGACGAGCCCGCCGCCCGTCACGTAGGCGGTGACCTCGGGCGGCACGGATCCCTCGCTCGCGGATGCCGCGGCGGGCGCGACGAGCACGCCCACGAGGGCGAGCGGGAGCAGGGCGAACGATCGGGGGGCGGATCGCATGGCGCTCAGTCTGCCAGGTCGCCGGCCTCCGGCCGCGGAGCACGGAGCGGGAGCCGCACGGTGAAGCGCGTGTCGCCGGGCACGCTGTCGACGCGGATGCCGCCGCCGTGCGCGTCGACGACCGCGGCCACGATCGCGAGCCCGAGGCCCGTGCTGCCGGTCGCGCGCGTGCGGGAGGAGTCGCCGCGTGCGAAACGCTCGAAGAGCACGGGCTGCAGCTCCGGGTCGATGCCGGGCCCGTCGTCGGCCACGGTGAGCACGGCATCCTCGCCGTCGCGCGCGAGCGTGACCGTCACGGCGGTTCCCGCGGGCGTGTGCCGGTGCGCGTTCGCGAGCAGGTTCACGACGACCTGCTGCAGGCGCGCGGCGTCGCCCTCGACGGCGAGCGGCGGCTCGGGCGCCACGACCTCCCACTCGTGGTCGGGGGCCGCGACGTAGGCGTCGCCCACGGCATCCGTCACGAGCCGCACGAGCTCGACCTCGCTGTGCTCGAGGCTGCGCCCCTCGTCGAGGCGGGCCAGCTCGAGCAGGTCCTCGACGAGCGCGGTCATGCGGACCGACTCGGACTCGATTCGGTCGAGCGAGCGGATGGCGTCGTCCGGCAGCTCGGAGTCGATGCGCCGCGTGAGCTCGGCGTAGCCGCGGATCGAGGCGAGGGGCGTGCGCAGCTCGTGGCTCGCATCCGCGACGAAGCGCCGCACCTTCTCCTCGGAGCGCTGGCGGGCGACGAGCGCCTCCTCGACGTGGCCGAGCATCGCGTTGAGCGCCGCACCGACCTGGCCCACCTCGGTGCGCGGGTCGGCCTCGGCGGCGGGCACGCGCTCGGGGATCGCGGCGTCTCCGGATGCGAGCTGCAGCTCGGTCACGCGCGTCGCGGTGTCGGAGACGCGGCCGAGCGGGCGCAGGGCGACCCGCGTGAGGGCGACGGCGCCGAGCCCCGCGAGCAGGAGCGCGCCTGCCGTCACGAGGGCGAGGATGCCCGCGAGGGTCCACGCCGTCTGGTCGACCTCGGCGGTCGAGAGGCCGACGGCGTAGGAGCCGTTCTCGCCGTGGCGGGCCTCGACGCGGAAGGTGCCGAGGCCCGAGATCCCCACGGTGGAGATGACGCCCGAGCGCGCGTCGAGCACCTGCGCGATCTGCTGCTCGGTGAGCGCGGCCTGCATGCCCGGCCCCGTGTAGATGTAGCCCTGCGCCGCTCCGCTCGGGAGTGCGACCGCGAGCACGACGCCGCCGCGCAGGTTGTCTCCGCCGCCGGGCAGCGTCGCGGGCGAGCCGGACGAGACGGCGCGCATGATGTCGTGCACCTGCGCGTCGAGCCGCTGCGTGAGGTTCTGCCGCAGGGCGAGCACGCTCACCGTGCCGATGAAGATGCCGAGCAGCGCGACGAGCGCGACGACCCCGATCGCGACGCGGCTGCGAATCGACCACGGCGCGCGCGACGGATGGGGGGCGGACGCCTCGGTCATGTCGCGGGCTTCAGGATGTAGCCGACGCCGCGCACCGTGTGGATGAGGGGCGGCATCCCCTCGCCCTCGATCTTCTTGCGCAGGTAGGAGATGTAGATCTCGACGATGCTCGAGCGGCCCTCGAAGTCGTAGCTCCACACGCGGTCGAGGATCTGCAGCTTGCTGACGACGCGGCGCGGGTTGCGCATGAGGTAGCGCAGCAGCTCGAACTCCTTCGCCGTGAGCTCGATGGGCCGCCCGGCGCGCGTGACCTCGTAGCTCTCCTCGTCGAGCGTGAGGTCGCCGACGCGCAGCACGGGGTCGGTGTAGCCGGTCACGGCACGGCCGCTGCGACGCAGGAGGGCGCGCAGCCGCGCGACGACCTCCTCGAGGCTGAAGGGCTTCGTGACGTAGTCGTCGCCGCCCGCCGTGAGCCCGACGATGCGGTCGGCCACGGCGTCCTTCGCGGTGAGGAAGAGCACGGGCACGTCGTCGCCCGTCGAGCGCAGGCGGCGGAGCACCTCGACGCCGTCGAGGCCCGGCATCATGACGTCGAGCACGATGACGTCGGGCTGCAGAGTACGCGCCTTGGTCAGGGCCGACGCACCGTCGGTCGCGGTCTCGACCTGCCATCCCTCGTAGCGCAGCGCCAGCTGCACGAGCTCGCCGAGCGACGCCTCGTCGTCGACCACGAGCGCGCGCACGGGCGAGCCGTCGGGGCGCGTGAGGGCGGTGGATGCGGTGGCGGCGGACGTGGTCACCCTCCCGATTGTGCTCCCCTCGCTGGGAGTTCCCTATGCCGCGCCTGGAGGTCGCCCAAGCGGCGGCCATGACCCGGTCGCGGCGGCACGCGCGTCGCGGTCGGCGGTGTCGTGCGGGTGAGCGAGACTGGACGGGTGCAGCCCACCCTCTCGCTCTTCGATGCGCCGCCCGTGTCGCATCGCGAGCGCATCGTCGCGGATGCGGCCGACCGCGTGAGCTGGCTGCGCGAGCGGGCGCGGGGCGTGACGGCCACCGACGTGGCGCGCCTCACGGGCGAGAAGGCCGTGCGCGCCGTGGCGATGGAGAAGCTGCTCGGCTCGCGTTTCAGCGGCAACGCCTTCACGCAGCACGGCCGCGTGCGCGAGCCCGAGATCGGCCGCTGGGTGGCCCGCACCCACGCCGGCATGCGCGGCAACACCGCTCTCTTCCACGCCGACGGGCAGCGGGCCCACCTCGCGACGCCGGATGGCATCCGCGAGTCCGAAGGACGGCTCGAGCTGTGCGAGATCAAGACGACGCGCAGCGCGTGGAAGTCGATCCCCCGGCACTACCTGCGTCAGGTGTGGTGGCAGCAGTACGTGCTCGGGGCCGAGCGCACGCTCGTCGTGTGGGAGCAGCACGAGAACTTCGTGCCCGTGAGCGGCGTGCCCGAGTGCCGCTGGGTCGACCGCGACGAGAACGAGATCCACCGCCTCGTGCAGCTCGCCGACCAGCTGCTGCTCGCGATGCGCCGCTAGCGCGGCCGCCGCATCCGCGAGACCGCGACGACCCCGCATCCGGCGACGGCGATGAGCGCCGCGATCGCGACGACGTAGAGCGCGACCGTGCCGTAGCCGTTCTCGAAGTTCGCGGGGTCGAGGAACGGATAGGGGTACCAGCCCTGGCGGCCCGTCGCGTCGCTGTAGACGAGGGGACCGCGCACGAGGGTGTAGAGCACCCACACGATCGGGTAGATCACGACGATGCCGACCGTGCCCCACCCGAGCCGGCGGCGCCCGGGCGCGAAGAGCCAGTCGACGAGCAGCACGATCGGCACGACGACGTGCAGCACCTCGTTCGACCACGCGAGCGTCGAGCCCTGCGGCAGCTCGATGCCGCGCAGCAGCAGGTTGTAGACGACACCCGTCGTCACGAGGTAGGTCGTGGCGCACGCGCGCAGCACGGCGAACCAGCGCGGGTCCTCGCCCCCGCCCCGGGCGAGGTGCACGGCGCCGATCGCGAGCGACACGGCGCCCACGATGTTCGACTGGATCGTGAAGAACGAGAAGAAGTTCGCGACCGAGGTCGCGAGGTCGCGCACGCCCGTCGTCGTCCAGTAGTCGAGGCTCACGAGCAGCTGGCCGACGACGGCGGCCACGACGGCGATCGCCCCGGCCGCGCGGAGCAGGATGAAGGCGGTGCGCATGGCGGCAAATTAGCAGCACGGTGACATGCGTGTAACACCGATGACGCATGACACCCGTTGAATGGCACCCGAGGCGGAAAGGTCGACGACATGACGATGATGCGAGCCGTGACCTTCACGGCGCCCGGCGGTCCCGAGGTGCTCGGGCTCGACGAGGTCGCCGTGCCGACGCGCGTCAACGCGGAGTTCCTCATCCGCGTGGTCGCCGCGGGCGTCAACCCGATCGACGCGAAGACCCGCGCCGGCCGCGGCGCGTGGCCCGGCGTCACGTCGACGCCCGTCGTGCTCGGCAACGACTTCTCCGGCATCGTCGTGGAGGCGCCCTACGAGGCCCACCCGCTGCAGCCCGGCACCGAGGTGTACGGCATGGGCATGGTGCCCCGCACGAGCGGTTCCTACGCCGAGTTCCTCACCGTGAACGCGCTGAGCGTCGCGCGCAAGCCGCCGTCGCTCTCGCACGCCGAGGCGGCCGCCGTGCCGCTCGCCGCGCTCACCGCGTGGGGCATGGTCGTCGAGACGGCGAAGGCGCACGAGGGGCAGCGGATGCTCGTGCACGCGGGCGCAGGCGGCGTCGGCCACTTCGCGGTGCAGTTCGCGTCGTACTTCGGGGCGCACGTCGTCGCGACGGGGTCGGCGCGCAACGCCGCGTTCCTGCGCGAGCTCGGCGCGGCCGAGGTCGTCGACTACACCGCGGGCCCCTTCGAGGAGGCCGTCGGCGAGGTCGACGCCGTCATCGACCTCATCGGCAACGTCGCGGACGAGACGGGCTCGCGGTCGCTGCGCGTCATCCGTCCGGGCGGCATCTACGTCAACGGGCCGACGGGCTCGTTCCCGACGATGGCCGAGGAGGCCGAGGCTGCCGGCGTGCGCGCGACGGGCTACCGCGTGACCCCGGATGCCGCGACGCTCGCGATCGTCACGCGACTCATCGAGTCGGGCGACGTGCGCGTCTACGTCGACCGCGTGCTGCCGCTCGACGACGTCGCCGAGGCGCACCGGCTCATCGAGTCGGGGCACACGCGCGGCAAGATCGTGCTGACCGTCGCCGAGGGCTGAGATGGATGCGCGCGGCTCAGATCGCGCGCTCGAAGACGTAGTCGTCCTCGTAGCGGTCGCCCACGAGGAACCGCTTGACTCCCACGCGCTCGAACCCGCTCTTGCCGTAGAAGCGCTGAGCCCGCGTGTTCTGCTGGTTGACGCCGAGCCAGACGCCCGCCGCCTCGCGCGCCGCCGCCGCGTCGAGGGATGCCGCCATGAGCGCCGCCGCGACGCCGGCCCCGTGGTGGTCGGGGTGCACGTAGCACTTGCTCAGCTCGACCGTGGGGCGCAGGGTGATCGCGGCGGCGACGTCGGCATCCGCGGGCTCCCCCTCGACGAGCAGCGCGTAGCCCGTGAGCACGCCCGCCTCGTCGACCCCGACGAGCACGTCGCGCGCGGTGTCGTCGAGGTAGCGCGCGAAGTGCTTGGCCGTGAGGTTCGCGGCGATGAACGCGGCCTTCGCCTCGGCGGTGACGTGCGGCGGGCACGCGAGCGGGAAGGTGAGCGCGGCGAGCGCGGCGAGGGCCGGGAGGTCGTCGGGGGTCGCGGGGCGCACGTGGGTCACCCGTCCAGGGTAACGGGGGCGGATGCCACTCTTTCCGTCGTCCGGGCGCCTCGCGACCTCGGAATCCGCAGCCGTTCGCGTCCGCGACCGCCGAATCCGTTTGCCAGCAGCCGTCCGCGTCCGCTTGAATGATGACGATCCCCAGGAGCTCCTGAGATGCCCACGCACGACACCGTGTTCGAACGCCGGCCCGCGCCGGCATCCGCCGTCGCCCACGCGCTCGCGCAGACGCGGCAGGCGCCCTTCTGGCTCGACGAGCTCCGGGAGCCGGACGCGCATCCGCCGCTCCGCGGCGAGACGAGCACCGACCTCGCGATCGTCGGCGGCGGCTTCACGGGCCTCTGGACGGCCGTGCGCGCGAAGCAGCGCGACCCCGGCCGCCGCGTCGTGCTGCTCGAGGCGAAGCGCCTCGGCTGGGCGCAGTCGGGCCGCAACGGCGGCTTCGTCGAGGCGAGCATCACGCACGGCGAGGAAAACGGCCGAAGCCGCTGGGCCGACGACTACGAGACGCTCGAGCGCCTCGGCAGGGAGAACCTCGACGCCATGGAGCGCACCGTGCTCGAGCACGGGCTCGACGTGCAGTGGGAGCGCACGGGCGAGCTCGACGTCGCGACCGAGCCGCACCAGCTCGCGTGGCTGCACGGCACGCGGCCTCGTGACGGCGAGTCGGACGTCGTGCTGCTGGACCGCGACGAGGTGCAGGCGCACGTCCACTCCCCCACCTACCTCGGCGGCACGTGGCGCAGGCGCGAGGTCGCGCTCGTGCACCCCGGCCGCCTCGTGCACGAGCTCGCGCGGCTCGCATCCGAGCTCGGCGTCGAGCTGCACGAGGGCTCCCCCGTGCGACGCCTCGAGGACGCCGCGGCAGGCGTGCAAGTCGTGACCGACGACGGCGCCGTCACCGCCTCGCACGTCGCGCTCGGCACGAGCGTCTACCCCTCGCTCCTCACGCGCAACCGCCTCATGACGGTGCCCGTCTACGACTACGTGCTCATGACCGAGCCGCTCGACCCGGGCCAGCTCACGGCGATCGGATGGCAGGGTCGCCAGGGCATCGGCGACCTCGCCAACCAGTTCCACTACTACCGGCGCACGGCTGATGACCGCATCCTGTTCGGCGGCTACGACGCGATCTACCACTACGGCGGCCGCGTACGCGCGGCCTACGAGGACCGCCGGCAGAGCTTCGAGCGGCTCGCCTCGCACTTCTTCACGACGTTCCCGCAGCTCGAGGGACTCACCTTCACGCACAAGTGGGCGGGCGCGATCGATACGAGCACGCAGTTCTGCGCCTTCTTCGGCACAGCGCGCAAGGGCCGCGTCGCCTACGCCGCCGGCTTCACGGGGCTCGGGGTCGGCGCGACGCGCTTCGCCGCCGACACGATGCTCGACCTGCTGGGCGGCGAGCCGACCGAGCGCACCGAGCTCGAGATGGTGCGGAGGCGACCGCTTCCGTTCCCGCCCGAGCCCGCGGCATCCGTCGGCATCAACGCGACCCGCTGGTCGCTCGACCGGGCCGACCACAAGGAAGGCCGCCGCAACCTGCTGCTGCGCACGCTCGATGCGCTCGGATTGGGGTTCGACTCGTGAAGTCCGGAGAGGTCTTCGCCGCGCTCGCCGCCGAGATCGCGCACGAGGCAGTCGAGGGCGAGGAGCGCGTCTCGGGCGCGCCGACGACGGGCTCCCTCGAGATCGGCACGACCGTCGACGGCGCCGAGCTCGGCGTGTGGGAGATCACGCCGGGCGTCGTGCGCGACGTCGAAGTGGACGAGGTGTTCGTCGTGCTCGCGGGCTCGGCGACGATCGAGTTCGCCGACGGGCGCCCCGCGATCGACGTGTCGGCCGGCTCGGTGGTGCGTCTCGACGCGGGCATGCGCACGACGTGGACCGTGCACGAGACGCTCCGCAAGATCTACGTGCTGCCGCCGTCGGCGGGTTGATCTCCGCCCGGCGGGGTCAGGCCGCAATGCGGGCGCGCAACGCGCGGTGCTGGAGGGTCGCCGAGATCGCGACGAGCAGCATCCCCGCGCTCGCGATCGCGACCGACGCGAAGACGGATGCCGTGCCCGCGGCCTCCGCGAACGCCCCGACCGTCGCGACCGTGAGGCCCTGACCGATCGTGACGGCGCTCGAGAGCATCGCCATGTTCGTGGCGAGGCGCCCCGCGGGCGCGCTCTCGGCGCCGATCGTGAAGACCGTCACGAGCGTCGCGCCGACGGCGACGCCGACGAACACGAAGACGACGATGATGACCGGCAGCTGCGGCGCGGCCCACAGCACAAGGCCCGCGACGAGCATCGCCGACGCGCCGAGCACCCAGCGCAGGTGCAGCGGGAAGGTGCGCGGCAGGCGGCCGACCGTGATGGCGGCGACGGCCGAGGTGGCGCCCATGACGCCGTAGACGAGACCTGTGCTCTCACCGAGCCCGACCTCCTCCATGACGGCCGTGACGGAGGCGAGCGTCGAGCCGAAGTAGGCGCCCATGAAGAGCATGCCCGCGACGGGCAGCAGCACAGCGAGCGAGACGAGCGCGCGTCGCGGGGCGACCACGGCATCCGGATGCGCGGCGCCCGGCTGCACGGCCCGGGCGGTGCGGTGCAGACCGAAGGCGCTCGCGAACACGAGCACCATGAACGCCGCGACGATGACGGGGGCGGCCGGCGAGATGAGGGTCGCGAGCACGCCGACGAGCACGGGGCCGCCGACGAACGTGATCTCCTCGACCATCGACTCGTAGCCGAGGGCCGTCGAGACGCCGCGGCCGCCGCGACGGGTGTCGTCGTCGAGGAGCGCGAGCCAGCGCGCGCGGGCGTACGCCGCGACGGGCGGGATCGTGGCGCCCGCGAGGAGCGTCAGCACGAAGATGAGCCAGAACGGGGTGTCGCCGTAGACGGCCGCGACGATGCCGAGCAGGAGAGCCGCGTGCAGGATCGACACGACGACCGAGACGATGCGCTGGCCGTGGCGGTCGGCGATCGCGCCGAGCAGCGGGCCGCCGACGCCCATCGCGATGCCGAAGGCCGCCGACACGAGGCCCGCCTCGGCGATCGAGCCGCGCACGACGGTCACGAGGGTCAGCAGTCCGACGATGTTCATCGCGAACGGGATGCGCGCGACGAAGCCGAGCACGAAGAACCACACCCCCGTGATGCGCGCGAGGTGCGCGATCCGCGTGATGGGGGCGGCATCCGTCGACGGCTGTGTCAACTGGTCTCCTCGGGGGTGTTGCGGGTGGAGCGGTGTTGCGGGTGGAGCGGTGTTGCGGGTGGAGCGGTGAAACGGCGAGGGGGCCCGCCGAAGCGGACCCCCTCACGCTGTTCACTTGCTGCGAAGGGCCGGGCGCTCGCGCGCGGCCGGCCCTTCGTGCGCCGCGGATTATCGCGGCGCCGGGACGTTACAGCGCTGCGACGTCGAGCGGGACGCCGGGGCCGAAGGTGGTCGAGAGCGACCCCTTCTGGATGTAGCGGCCCTTCGAGCTGGACGGCTTCGCACGCTGGATCTCGTCGAGCGCGGCGCCGAAGTTCTCGCGCAGCTGGTCGGTGGTGAAGCCGGCCTTGCCGATGACGAAGTGCACGTTGGCGTGCTTGTCGACGCGGAACTCGATCTTGCCGCCCTTGATGTCGGACACGGCCTTGGCCACGTCCGGCGTCACGGTGCCGGTCTTGGGGTTCGGCATGAGGCCGCGGGGGCCCAGCACCTTACCCAGACGACCGACCTGGCCCATGAGCTCGGGGGTCGAGACGGCCGAGTCGAAGTCGGTGTAACCGGCGGCGACCTTCTCGATGAGCTCGGCGCCGCCGACCTCGTCGGCGCCCGCCGCGATCGCAGCCTCGGCCGCGGGGCCGGTCGCGAACACGATGACGCGGGCGACCTTGCCGGTGCCGTGCGGGAGGATGACGGTGCCGCGCACCATCTGGTCCGCCTTGCGCGGGTCGACACCGAGCTTGAGCGCGACCTCGACGGTCGAGTCGAACTTCTTCGAGCCGGTCTCCTTGACGAGGGCGACGGCCTCGTCGGGACCGTAGAACTTGCCGGCCTCGATCTTCTCGGCGGCGGCGCGGTATGCCTTGGACTTCTGAGCCATGATTACGCCTCCACCGTGATCCCCATCGACCGGGCGGTGCCGGCGATGATCTTCTCCGCAGCGTCGAGGTCGTTCGCGTTGAGGTCGACCTGCTTCTGCTCGGCGATGGCGCGCACCTGCTCACGCGTGAGCTTCGCGACCTTCACCGTGTGCGGGGTGGAGGAGCCCTTGGCGACGCCGGCGGCCTTCTTGATGAGCTCGGCGGCGGGCGGGGTCTTGAGGATGAACGTGAACGAGCGGTCCTCGTACACGGTGATCTCGACCGGGATGACGTTGCCGCGCTGGTTCTCGGTCGCGGCGTTGTACGCCTTGCAGAACTCCATGATGTTCACGCCGTGCTGACCCAGCGCGGGGCCGATGGGCGGCGCGGGGTTCGCGGCGCCGGCGTTGATCTGGAGCTTGATCAGGCCGGTCACCTTCTTCTTCGGTGCCATGTTCTCTTTCTCTCTGTCGAACGGGACCGGTCGGCCCCACTCTCCCGACATCCGGGCGGATGCGGTGGGGTTCCCCGGGCGCGCGAAGGCACCAGGGCAACCTGGACATCATACGCGACATCCCGCTGGCCCGCACTACTCTCTACCCGTGGTCCCCCTGGCATCCCTCGGCGCGTTCGTCGCCGCATCCGTGCTGCTCATCCTCATGCCCGGGCCGAGCATCCTCTTCGTCATCGGACGCTCGATCGCCTACGGCCGCCTCGCGGGCGTGCTGTCGGTCGTCGGCAACGCGCTCGGGATGCTGCCCCTGCTCACGCTCGTCGCCCTCGGCGTCGGCGCCCTCGTCGCGCAGTCGGTCGTCATCTTCACGGCCATCAAGATCGTGGGCGCCGGCTATCTCGTCTACCTCGGCATCCAGGCGATCCGTCACCGCAACGAGGTCGTCGAGACGGATGCCGGACCGCGCCGCTCGGCCTGGCGCCTGCTCGGAGAGGGCTTCGTCGTGGGCGTCACGAACCCGAAGACGATCGCGTTCTTCGTGGCCGTGCTGCCGCAGTTCGTCGACTACTCGGCGGGCGCCATCCCGCTTCAGCTCGCGGAGCTCGGCGTCGTGTTCGTCGTGCTCGCGCTCATCCTCGACTCGTGCTGGGCCCTCGCCGCGGGCGCCGCGCGCGACTGGTTCGCCACCTCGCCGCGCCGTATCTCGACGCTGCGGGCGGCCGGCGGCGGCATGATGATCGGCCTCGGCGGGTTGCTGCTGCTCACCGGCAACAGGCACTGAGCGCCCGGGTGGGCGCCGCGCCTGCCATCATGTGCGGATGTTCGTTGTGACGACAGACGAGATCCCCGGCTACCGCATCACGCGCGCCCACGGCCATGTACTCGGCACGATCGTGCGCACGCTCTCGCTCGGCGCCGGGCTCGGAGCCATCGGCAGTGCGCTCGGAGGCGGCGAGGGGGGCGAGATCACCGCCTACTCGCAGTTGCTGTGGGAGAACCGCCAAGAGGCGATCAAGCGGATGTGGGCCGACGCCGAGCAACGCGGCGCCAACGCGGTCGTCGGCATGCGCTTCGACTCGAACGACCTCGAGGGCGTCGCCGAGGTGTGCGCCTTCGGCACCGCGGTGACGGTCGAGCCGATCTAGCGGTCGTGCGCGGATCGCGTCAGGCCCGAGCCGCGCGCACTAGCTGCGGCCAGTCCTTCGCCTGTGCGATGTGCGCCTCGGTCACCAGCAGGTAGTGCCAGACGCCGAAGGAACGCGAGGCGTTGACGCGCAGGATCCAGGCCTCCGCCGCTGCCGCCTTCTCCACAACATCGGCGGCGTGCTCATCGCGATCCGACTTGGCTTCGAGCAACCAATGCTCTCCATCGACGACGGCGACGAAGTCCGGGTAGTAGCGCTGGCCGCTGTCCCGCGTGATCCACGCCTGCCCGCCATCGCGCTGCGTGTAGAGGCGCTGCCACCGCTCGACCTGCTCCCACGAGTCGAGTTTGTGGGCGAGCGCCCATTCCGCCGTCGCTGAGTCGAACGCGGCGTACTGCTCGATCGAACGCGACCACGGGCCCGCCCACGCACCTTTGCGGAACTCGTCCCACTTGGACCGCATGTTGGTCGGGCGCATACGGGCCTCCGGGATCTCGACCGGATCCCACGTCCGAGCGGGCCGCGCCATGGCGCCCCTATAGGCGGCTGCCACCAGCTCCGTCAGCGCGTCCTCGGCAAGGCTCGCCGTATCGCCGCTCCAGCGATAGTGCTCCCCGCTCGTCACTCCCGCGCCGCGGAGGAATGCATCGACGAGGTCGTCGAGGCGAGCGAGCTCTGTCAGGTCGGGGGCGACCAGCCCGGTGCGGTCGAGCGCTTCTGCCAGGCGAGCCCGCACTTCCTCCGCCGATATGTCGACGACCGAGGCGTCGACGGAATCGACCCGCTGCTCACCGACCGTCACCGCGCCTTGGAGGTCGCGCTCAGCGGCCACCGCGATACGCACGAGGCTCACGCCGGGTTCCGTCCGGAATCTGCGGCCTCGCGCCTCGACGTCGAGCAGGTCAAGACTCGCGAGGCTGAACGCCGGCGGCCGATAGCTGAGTTCCTCGCGTGGGAATGGAATCCCAGCGAGGCCGGCGTTGCGGGGCATGGGCGTCGGATGGGTGACGGAATCCGCATCCGACCGCGCCATCCCCTCGGCATCCGACTGGTCGATCGCGAGAAGGATGTCGGCGAGGCTCACGCCGTCGAGAGACTCGGTCGAGCGCACGGTGATCGTGAGCCCCGCCGGGGCGCTTTCACCCGAGCGCTCTGCCCCCTCAGCGGCCGCGGACTCAGCCTCGTGGATCTCGACGGTCACCGAGCCGGGGATCCCCCCGCCGGAGCGGTCCCCGACGAGCGACTCCAGAAGGGCGTCCTTGTTCCTGAGAAGTTCGCGGTATGAGTCGTGCGCCACGATGTCGACCTGATCGATCGCGGGGACTCCCGTACGCTCCCCAAACGGCAGCCGCAGGCCGCGTCCGAGGATCTGCTCGGTGAGCGTCTCGGAAGCGAGTCGACGGAGGGCCACGATGACGCCGATGTTCTTGACGTCCCACCCTTCCTTGAGCTTGTTCACCGAAACGATCGCACGCACAGGCGACGTGGGCGCCTCGACCGAGGCGAGGAGTTCGAGCGCTCGATCGGAGGACTCGGATGTGATGAGAAGCACCGAGTCCTTCTCGGGCAAGTAGTCACGTGACAACGCGTCGGCGGTCTCCTGCGCATGGGCGATGTCCTGGCAGACGACGAAAAGAACCGGGGTGACTCGAGAGAGCTCTCGTCCGTCGGCATAGGCGTGCCACGACGGTTCCTTGTAGTCACGGAGCCGGACGGCATCCGCAAGCTGGGTCCGTTCGTCGCGGTGGTCGTCCGAGCGGTACACGATGACGGGGATCTTGACGTAGCCGTCGGCGATGGCGTGTGCCAGTGGGTACCGGAAGACGACCTTGTCCGCCTTGACGTCGGCGGGATCCGGCGTGGCCGTGAGGCCCACGATCGCGCGCGCCCGAAGTTCGCGGATGGCGTCCGAGAACGCCTGAGCAGCGGGCCTGTACACGTGGTGCTCGTCCGCGATCACGACGAGGTCGCGCGCGTCCTGCAAGTGCTCATACAGGGCGCCGCCGATGTACTCGTCTTCCTTGCGGGCGCGCATGGCGCGCTCACCCCTCGGGCGAAGCAGCATCTGGACGGTGAAGACGTAGAGCTTGAGACGATGCCGATCGTGAAGCGCGTCACCGACGGTGCCGCGCTGGAAGTTGTCCGCCGTGATCAGCAGGGGCTCGATCGTCGCGCCACTGATGTGCTTCGGGTGGCCAGGGGTGAAGTTAGCGATCGTCTTCTGCTCGATCGTCGAACCCGGGACGACGATCAAGACATCCCGCACGCCGACGCGAGCCAGATACTCGACGAGCGCCGCCGCGAGGTAGGTCTTGCCGACGCCGGTGGCTAGATCGGCGATGACCTCGCGGCCTCCACCACGGGCGACTTCGTCGACCAGCGCCCGGAGGGCGGCATGATTAGGGCCACGCAGATCCATTGCGGCCGCTATCTCATCGATGAGCGCGTCATCAACGGGCAGCGTTGTCACCGACCCACTCCACTCACTTCAAGGCCGCTCGGGTAGCGGACGATGCGGCTCCCCGGGGCGGCCGCCCGGAGGGCCTCCCTGGCACCGGGCGCAACCATCGGAGCAGCGAGCAGCAGCAGCTCGTCGTCCCCTAGGGCAGAGACGAGCGATGAAACGAGTCCCTCGTCCGCGACGCCACGGACGACCGCCAGCCGAGAGCGCCCCTTGGTTCCGATCAACTGCGCGTGGTCGATAGCCGGATCCGCGTCGAGTCGATATCCGAGTTGCGCGGCGACCGACCGCTCGAGGCGCCCCGGCTCGGCGCTCAGATCGACCACGGTGGCCGTCTGCTGCTCGCTCTGGACGACCTGGACGACGGGTTGTGCCACTCGAATCTCAGTGAAGCCGCCCCCACCGAGCCACCCGGTCGATCCGGTGACACCTCCCGCGTCAGCACCGTCCACGACTTTCTGTAGACGCGGACGCGTAAACGACTGCACAGTCGACTCCTGCTGCTCGACGGTCACCCAGCGGCGCCGCATCTTGTGGGCCACGGCCGCGGTCGTGCCGGATCCAGCGAAGGCGTCCAGGACGATGTCGCCTGGGTTGCTTCCCACCTGGATCACACGTTCGATCAGGCGCTCAGGCTTGGGCGTCGAGAAGGGCACTGCGCCCGGGAACATAGCCACGAGTTCGGCCTTGCCCGTTCCCGTGGTGCCTACCTCGGCATGCGTCCACCAGGTGTTCGGCACAAGGCCGGCCTGCACCTCGGCGAGGAACTTCTTGATGCGAGGCACCCCATCCCCAGCGCCGAAGGTGATGCGGTTGTCAGCGAGCATCTCCTCGTAGCGGTCTCGAGTGAACAGCCAACAACGACCGGGCGGCGGATCAATGGGCCGACCTGACGGGGACACGATCGTGTAGAACTGCGCTGAACGGCGCCCTTTCTCCGCCTTGGCGTGCATCGGCGTGGACTGCCACGGTCCGCGAGGATCGTGGTCGGGATTCGAGTACCGGGCGAGCTGCTCGTCAGTACTGGGAAGGACATTGCGAACGGCTTTCCAGTCGCTCCCGTACGGCGCATAGACGAGGATCGAGTCGTTGCTCGTGGAGATCGCCGTCCGATTCTCTCGCGTATGCGTCTTCTGCCATACGATCGTCGCGACATAAGCACTTCGCCCGAAGACCTCGTCCATGAGCACTTTGCAGTAGGCCAGTTCGGCGTCGTCGAGGTGCACCCAAACGGACCCATCGGGGGCAAGCAAATCGCGGATGGCTTCGAGTCGCTGCCGCATCATGCTCAACCACACCGAGTGCTCGAGAGCGTCGTCGTAGTGCTCGAAGGCCTGCCCCGTATTGAAGGGCGGGTCGATGTAGACGAGCTTCACTTTGCCGCGGTAGACATCCGCGTACTCGGGGATTCGGGCAAGCGAGCGCATCGCATCCAGTCCGTCGCCACGAATGAGCAGGTTGTCCGTCGGGGCACCAGTGGCGTCGCCGACGAGACTCACCGGGTCGAGAAGGCGGACCTCGCGCGCGCGCCAGTCGTCAGGATCGACCCACCGGTAGCCGCCCGCGCCGTCGGAGATCAGCGCCTTCTCCTTGTTGGCCCACGAGAGCGTGAGGCGACCACTCACTCGGTCGCCTCCTCTCGGGTTGCGGGCGCCGGACCGCCTCGCGTCATTCAGAGTACAAGTACCCGGTGACCTTCACCCTGGCACAAGCCACCGGGCGCGCCGAGGCTTGACCAGTGCCCCGAGTGCCCTCCGACGCCGCCACCCACATCGGTGCGCTGATCTCTGCGGAGCGGCTGAGGATCGGGATGACGCAGGACCAGCTCGCGGCCGCGAGCGGTATCGACTCCTCCAACATCCGCGCGTACGAGAACGGACGGGCCATGCCGAGCATCCAGACGCTCGTCCGCCTGGCGGAGGGGCTGGGCGGCTCGCCGGCCGAGCTGCTCGTCGGACTGCGTTCCGACATGTTCCCGGTTGCGCTCGAGGACCGGCGTCGTCGGGCGGGTTGAAGGCAATAGAAGCCTGCGATCGGCCCGAATTCAGGCCTATGCTGTGCTCATGCAGACCCTGCCCATCTCCAAGGTGAAGGACAAGCTCAACGACTTCGTCGACTCCGTGGCGATGACCCACGACCAGGTGACGATCACCAAGAACGGATCACCGGCAGCGGTGCTCATCGGCATCGACGAGTGGGAGTCCCTTCAGGAGACGCTGTTCTGGCTCTCTCGGCCGGGTGTGCTCGACGACGTCGCCGAGGCGCGGCGTGAGCTCGCAGAGGGGCGGACCTCCAGCGAGGATGAGATCCGCGCCGAGTTCGGCGTGCCCCGTCGGCAGACGCGGTGACGGACGAGAGCCACCGGGTCGAGTTCGCGGGCACCGCGAAGCGCGACCTGCGCGGGGTGCCGCCGCGCATCGTCCCGGCGATCATCGAGTTCGTCTACGGCGATCTGGCGCGAACGCCCCGACGCGTGGGCAAACCCCTCCAGCGAGAACTCGAGGGGCTCTGGGGTGCGCGCCGCGGCCCCTACCGGATCATCTACGAGATCGTCGACGAGAAGCTCGTCGTCCTGGTGATCCACGTCGACCATCGGGCAGACGTCTACCGGCCCCGCTGACATCACCCGAGTGCACGAAAGGCCGGGCGCTCACGCGCGGCCGGCCTTTCGCATGTGCGGCGGATGATCGCCGCGCCAGACTTACAGCTTCGTGACCTGGTCGAACGACAGCTCGACGGGGGTCTCGCGCTCGAAGAGCGAGACGAGCACGGTGAGCTTGCCGCTCTCGGGCTTGATCTCGGAGATCGTGCCGGGAAGGCCCGCGAACGAACCCTCCTTGATGGTGATCGTCTCGCCGACCTCGAAGTCGACCTCGGCCGGGATGACGCGCGGCGCGGCCTTGCCTCCCTTCGCAGCGGCGGCGCCCTTGACCGGGGCCTCCACGACCTGCACGAGGCTCTTCAGCATGTTGAAGGCCTCCTCGAAGCGGAGGGGCGTCGGGTTGTGCGAGTTGCCGACGAAGCCCGTGACGCCCGGCGTGTGACGCACGACCGACCACGAGTCCTCGTTGAGGTCCATGCGCACGAGCACGTAGCCCGGGATGCGCACGCGGTTGACGAGCTTGCGCTGGCCGTTCTTGATCTCGACCACGTCCTCCATCGGGACCTGGACCTCGTAGATGTAGTCCTCCATCGCCATCGACTGGCGGCGGGACTCGATGTTCTGCTTCACGCGCTTCTCGAAGCCGGCGTACGAGTGGATGACGTACCACTTGCCGAGCTTCGCGCGCAGCTCGGCGCGGAACTCCTCGTAGGGGTCGACCTCGGCCTCTTCGTCCTCGTCGTCCTCCTCCTCGTCCTCGGCCGCGGCCGCAGCGGCGTCCGCCTCCTCGGGCGAGTCGATGTCGAGGGCGTCGTCGACGATCGCGTCGGCCTCGGGGTCGGATGCCGCCTCGAGCGCGTCGAGCGCGCTCTCGAGACCGGCCTCGACATCCGAGTCCTCGTCGACGATGTGGATCGCGCGGTGCTCGGCGGACTCGCTGGCGGCCTCCTCGGATGCGAGGACGTTGCCCTCCTGGGCCTCGTCCTCCTCGGAGGACTGCTCGGCTGCGGTCGCGAGGTCGATGTCGCGCTCTTCTGAAGTCACGGTGAGTAGTTCTTTCCTTGTGGGGATGAGCTGCCGGGGGTCAGCTGCTGAACGTGTCGTCGCCGAACGCCCAGGTCACGATCCAGCTGAAGAGCTGGTCGAGGCCCCAGACGAGGCCCATCATGATGACCACGAACACGAGCACGACGCCCGTGAATCGCAGCAGCTCGCGGCGGGTCGGGGTGACGACCTTCCGGAGCTCGGCGATGACCTGGCGGATGAAGAGAGCGATCCGCGCGAACGGATTGCGTCGCTCGGCGCGCTCGCGCTTGGCGTTCGCGACGACGTCCTCGCTGGGCTCGTCGATCACCTTGCGTGCCACTCTCACTACCCTTTCGGCCGGCGATCCCGCGTGCTCTCGCACGAGGGATTCGCAGGGCGGACAGGACTCGAACCTGCAACCTGCGGTTTTGGAGACCGCTGCTCTACCAATTGAGCCACCGCCCTATGTCGCCTGCTTCCCGCATCCTCCTGCCGCCTTCCGGGCATGCCGAAGACTGGGGTTCGAGGCAACCTGCACAAGCATACGGCATCCTCCGCCGAGCGCTCGCCCCCGGTGCCCCTGCCCCTCCGCTCCGATCGCTGACCGGTCGGTTTCTGGCCTCAAACGGCGGGAATGGGGCCAGAAACCGACCAGTCAGCGATCGAAACGTCAGCGCGGGCAGGGTCAGCGGGGGCGGAGGGATGCGCGCGCGGCGGCGATGACGGATGCCGCGACCGCGTCGAGGGCCGCCGAGCGCAGGTTCCACTGCTGCCAGTAGAGCGGCACGCGCACGCCGGGGCCGCCGGGGGCGAGCTCGACGAAGGTGCCGGGGGCGGCATCCGCGAGCTGCGATTCGAGCAGCATGCCCCAGCCGAGGCCGAGCTCGATCGCCCGCAGGAAGTCGGCCGAGCCCGACACGTAGTGCCGCGGCGGGTCGAGCCTGCGTCGGGAGGCGCGGCGCAGGAACCGCGTCTGCAGCTCGTCGTCGTGGTCGAAGTCGACGACGGGCGCGAGGGCGAGGGATGCCGCGTCGGCGCCGCCGGGGAACCAGCGTGCGGCGAAGTCCCGGCTCGCGGCCGGGTGATACACGAGCACCCCGAGCGGCGTGACGCTGCAGCCCGGCACGGGCTCGGCCTGCGACGTGACGGCCGCCATGACGCGGCCCGAGGCGAGCAGGGCGGCGGTGCGGTCCTGGTCCTCGCGGTGCAGGTCGACGACGATGCGGTTCGCGGTGCACGCCTCGGCGATCGCCGGCAGGAACCAGCTCGTGAGCGAGTCGGCGTTGACGGCGAGGGGCACGGTCGTGAACCCCTCCCCCGCGCCGTCGAGGCGGAGCGCGGATGCGGCATCCGTCTCGAGGAGGGCGATGTCGCGCGCGAGCCGCACGAGGATCTCGCCCGACTCGGTGGCCCGCACGGGCTTCGTGCGCTCGACGAGCACGCGGCCGAGCTGCGTCTCGAGCGACTTGATGCGCTGGCTCACGGCGGACGGCGTGACGTTGAGGGCGCGTGCGGCCGCGTCGAAGGTGCCCGCGTCGACGACGGCGCGGAGCGTGGCGAGCAGATCCCGGTCGAGATTCATCTGAAGCGAGGCTAATGCTTCTTGAGAATCCTGAACTGGATTGATGTCGGCCGGAGGCCTAGCGTCGTGACTCGTGACCACATCCGCTGCCCTCGCCGCCGCCTTCGCGGGGTTCGCCCTCGGCCTCTCGCTCATCGTGGCGATCGGGGCCCAGAACGCGTTCGTGCTGCGTCAGGGCATCCGCAAGCAGCACGTGCTCGCGATCGTCGCACTGTGCGCGCTCTCCGACATCGTGCTCATGCTGCTGAGCATCGCCGGCACGGGCGCCGTGCTCGCCGCGGTGCCGTGGATCATGACGGCCGTGCGCATCGGCGGCGCCGTCTTCCTCGTCTTCTACGGCGTGCACGCGGCCCGCCGCGCGCTGTGGCCGAAGGGCGAGGTGCTCACGGTCGACGCGGCCCCGGATGCGGCGGCCCGGCGCCGCTCCCTCGCCGCCGCCGTCACGACGTGCCTCGCCGTCACGTGGCTCAACCCGCACGTGTACCTCGACATGGCGATCGTCGGCACCCTCGCGAACGGCCACGGCGACGCCCGCTGGCTCTTCGGGGCGGGCATGGGCGCGGCATCCGTGCTGTGGTTCACGACGCTCGGCTTCGGGGCGCGCGCGCTCGCACCCGTCTTCGCGCGGCCCGTCGCGTGGCGCGTGCTCGACGGAGCGATCGCGCTCGTCATGCTCACGCTCGCGTTCTTCGTCGCGCTCCCCCTCGTCACGGGCTGATCCGCGAGAGTACGTACTTTTCGCCCGGAGCCGTGGGTGAGGGGCGAAAAGTACGTACTCTCGCGGACGGGTGACGAGAACCCGCGTGGCGCGCAGGCGAGTTCAGAGCAGGCGGCGCTCGAGTGCCCAGGCGGTGAGCTCGTGGCGCGAGGAGAGCTGCAGCTTTCGCAGCACCGACGACACGTGCGTCTCGACGGTCTTGATCGAGATGAAGAGGTGGGATGCCACCTCCTTGTAGGCGTAGCCGCGCGCGATGAGGCGCATCACCTCCTGCTCGCGGGCCGAGAGGCGGTCGAGCTCGTCGTCGGTCGCGGCGACCGCCGGTGCGCCGGCTGCCGTGCCGAAGGCGTCGAGCACGAAGCCGGCGAGGCGCGGCGAGAACACCGCATCGCCCGCGGCGACCGTCGCGACGGCGGCAGCCACGTCCGCCCCGCTTGTTGCCTTCGTGATGTAGCCGCGTGCGCCCGCGCGGATGACGCCCACGACGTCCTCGGCGGAGTCGGAGACCGAGAGGGCGAGGAAGCGCACACTCGACAGCACGGCGGCCGAGCGCCGCACGACCTCCGCGCCGCCGCCGCCCGCGCCGCCCGGCAGGTGCACGTCGAGCAGCACGACGTCGGGGCGCAGCTCGTCGATGACGCGCACGGCGGCGTCGACGTCGCCCGCCTCCCCGACCACCTCGACGGCGTCGCCGAGATCGGTGCGCAGGCCCGTGCGGAAGATCGAGTGGTCGTCGACGATGATGACGCGGGTCATGCCGCTCCCCCGTTGCCGTTCGCGGCGCCGGTGCCGTTCGCGCGGCCGGTGCCGCCCGCAAGCCGGGCGCGCGGCATCCGCAGCTGCACCTCGGTGCCGTCGGGCCCGCTCATGACGATGCCCGTGCCGCCCGCGCGCGCCATGCGCCCCACGATCGACTCGCGGATGCCGAGGCGCCCGTCGGGCACGGCATCCGGGTCGAAGCCGGCGCCGCGGTCGCGCACGAAGACCTCCACCGCATCCGGGGTCGCCTCGGCGTAGACGGTGACGTCGCCGCCCGCGTGCCGCGCCGCGTTCGCGAGGGCCTCGCGCGCGGCCGCCGCGAGCGCGCGCGACTCGACCTCGGCCACATCGCCGACGGTGACGACCTCGATGCGCACGGCGTGCTCGAGTTCGAGCTCGCGAGCGATCGTGCGCAGCTCGGTCGCGAGGTCGCCCGCGAACGGGTCGGTGCCCGCGAAGAGCCAGTCGCGAAGCTCCCGCTCCTGGGCGCGCGCGATGCGCGCGATCTCGGATCCGGCACCCGCGCGGTTCTGGATGATCGCGAGCGTCTGCAGCACCGAATCGTGCAGGTGCGCCGCGATCTCCGACCGCTGCTCCTCGCGGGCGAGGGCCGCGCGCTCGGCCGACCGCACGGATGCGCGGGCGAGCAAGGGCGGCACGACGAACGTCGCGAGGCCGAGCAGCACCGGCACGACGGCGACGATCGCCACGAGGGTGCGCGAGTCGGCGAAACCCCCGGCGAGCAGCGCGAGACCGTACCCCACGAGGAACCCACCCGCGACGGCGCGCACGCGGGGCGCGGATGCCGCCCGCCGCTCGTCGCGCGCGTCGACCACGAGGGTCCACACGATCGCCGCGACGGCGGCCGCCGTGGCCTCGACGACGCCGACGGGCAGGGGCGTCCAGGTGACGAGCCAGCTGACGGGCACGAGCAGTGCGAGCACGCCCGCGGCGACCAGCAGCGCGACGGCGACCGGCACCTCGCGGCGGAGGGGCGCATCCGGGGTCGCGGTCTCGCGGGGCACGAGCGCCCAGAACCACGCGTAGAGGAGAGGGGATGCCGCGGCGAAGGGGAGGATGCCGAACTCGCCGCGCAGGAAGATCGCGAGGCCCGCCCAGAGCACGCCGATGACGGCCGCGGCGGCGAAGATCGTGCGCACGAGCGCGGCGGGCCACGCGAGGTGACGGGCGAGCGCGACGCTCGCTCCCGCGAGCCAGACCTCGCGCGGCCGCACGAGCGCGGGGCGCACGGGGCGCACCCGGCGCACGCCCCGCGCGCCCTCGAGGGGCTGCTCGGCGGCGGGTGCGGTCATGCGACGATCCAAGCATGCGCGACCCGCCCCGCAACGAGGGATCAGGGGACGATCAGGGCGAACCCCCATAGAGCGGGGCCCGTGCCGGCGGGCACGCTCGAGGCATGGCACGACGCACCACCGCATCCGAACCGCCGACGCCCGAGGAGACGCCCGACGAGATGCCCGCCGAGGGCGTCACGAGCGAGGTGGCAACCGCTACCGTCGGCTCCGACGAGCCGACCGCCGGCCCCGGTGAGCCCAGCGCGGCATCCGCGGGGCCGAGCGCGGCATCCGCGGAGCATCCGTTCTTCACGTGGCTGCGCGGCCTCGGCGTCGTGCGGCAGGAGGGTTGGCTCGGCGGCGTGTGCGGGGGCCTGGCCGCGCGCATCGGCGTCGACCCGCTCATCGTGCGGGGCATCGCGGTCGTGCTGGCGGTCGTCGGAGCTCCCGTCGCGTTCGTCTACGCGATCGCGTGGTTCCTGCTGCCCGACACCGCCGGCACGATCCACGCCCGCGAGCTCGGGCACGGCCGCGTCACGCGCGCGTTCCCCGGCATCGTCGCGGTGTTCCTGCTGTCGTTCCTGCCGCTCACGCAGGGCTTCTGGGCAGCGGGCGCCCTCTACTGGAATGACCCCGGCTGGGGCGGGGCGATCGCGCGCGTGCTCGTCACCCTCGTGCTGCTCGGCGGCGTCGTCGCGCTCGTCGTGTGGCTCGCGCAGCGCGCCTCGGGCGACGTCACGACGGGGCCCGCGACGACCGACGGGCGGCCCGAGACCGTGCCGACGTTCCCCGCGGAGGCGGCGACGGATGCCGGGGGCGCGGCCGCCGCATCCGCCGCGACCCCGGCCGCCGCGCCCCTCGTGGAGCCGGGCGAGCCGCCCGCTCCCCGGGCCGACGCATCCGCCGAGGAGCTCGCGGCGTGGAAAGCGAGTCAGGACGCGTGGCAGCAGCAGCGGGCCGCGTGGGCCGTGGAGCAGCGCCGCGCGGAACGCGAGCGCCGACAGGCAGAGGCGAACGCGCGGGCGCAGGAGGCGCTCGCCGCCTCGCGTGAGCGGGCCCGCATCCGGAGGCTCACGAGACCCCGGGCGAACGCGCGGATCGTGTTCCTCATGCTCGGCGTCGCCCTCGTCGCGGGGGCGATCGCCGCGTTCGCGGCCTGGCAGTCGCCGTCTATGCGCGGAGCGGAATGGATCGTGGGGGCCGCCGTCGTCGTGCTCGTGCTCGGCCTCGGAACGGTCGCCGTCGCCCTCGGGCGGCGCCGCAGCGGTGCGCTCGGGTTCTTCTCGATCCTCGCCGTGCTCGCGCTCGCCGTCGCGATCGTCGTGCCGACGGATCGACAGCTGCTGGCCCCGGGGGTGTCCTGGGGCATCGACGCGTCACGCGACGGACGCTATGCGCAGCTCGCCGGGACGACGTCGATCTACGTCGCCGACGACGACCGGCCCGCGCGCACGATCGACCTCTGGCAGGCCGCGGGCGGCATCGAGGTGCGGGTCGCCGAGGGCGCGAGCGTGCGGATCGAGCTGATCACGGAAGCCGCTCGTGGGGAGTTCGGCGTGCTCGCGGAGACCGCCGGGAGCATCGGCATGTGGGCCCGCTACGAGGTCGCCGACGGACGCCGCACGGTCACGATCGGCGACCCGGACTCGCTCGACGTCGTGGTGCGGATCTGGACGCGCCACCCGAGCGCCCTGTACGTGTCCACGACCACCGAGGAGGAGACTCCGCCTCCGCTCGCCCCCGAACCGGACAGCGTCGAGCGCTGGAGGGTCGACACGGGCGAGGCCCTGCCGCCGACCCACGCGCCGAGCTCGACGCCCTCCCCCACCTCGACCGAAGGAGCCGCCCCGTGAGCGACACCCGCGCATCCGCCGCCCCGAGCGCCACGGAGGACGCCGCGCCGCCGCCGCGCCCGCGCATCCGCACCGGTGCCGCGCTGTGGGGTCTCGTGCTCATCGCGGTCGCGTCGTACGTGCTCTGGGCCGCCGCGACCCCCGAGCGCCGTGAGTCGGTCGTCGAGGCGGTACTGACCCTCACACCCCTCGGCTGGACCGTGGTCGTCGTGATGGCCGTCGGCGCGACGATCACGCTCCTCGCGCTCGCTGCCGTCATCCGCCGCCTGCAGGCCCGACTCAACTCTCGCTGACCGGTCGGTTTCTGGCCTCATTTCCGGGTTTTGGGGCCAGGAACCGACCACTCAGAGTTGTCCACAGGCGGCAGCGTGCACAGATTCGGCTGGGGCCGACGCCGAGCCGGCGCGGAGGTGCTGGGGTCGGAGGCATGCCCCGACCCGCCACCCCGCTGCCGCCCGAGTGGATGTCCGACGGCTTCCGCGTGCATGAGGCCCACCTGCGCGGCATCCCGCCCGGGCGGATGTCGGGGCGCGACCTCGTCCGCCCGTTCAACGAGGTGCGGATGGCGGATGCGCCGCGCGGGCCCCGGCAGCTCGCCTTCGCGTACGCGCTGCGGCAGGCACCGGATCAGGTCATGAGCCACACGACGGCGCTCCTCCTCTGGGGCGCACCTCTACCGAGACGGATCGAGGAGCAGCAGGCGTTGCACGTCTCGTCGATCGGACCGGCCCGACCCAGAACGAACCACACGATCCCCCACCGGCTCTACCCGCATCGGACGCCCGTGACGATGCTCGGCGACCTGCACATCACGACCCCCGCGGTCAGCTGGGTGATGAGCGCGCCGCTCCTCGCCCTCGACGAGCTGGTCGCCGCGGGCGATTACCTCGTGACCGGCACGCGCCCGTTCGACGGTGCGCCGCCGCTCACGACGATCGCCGAGCTCGCGGCGACGGTCGCCGCGCGTCCCGGCGACCGCGGCATCCGTCGCGCCCGCGAAGCGCTGGACCTCGTGCGCTACGGACCGCTCTCGTCGCGGGAGACCGGCGCTCGGCTGATGTTCATGAGAGCCGGGCTCCCGGAGCCCGAGCTCAACTACACGGTGCAGCACCCGGCGGGCTCGGGTCCCGTCGCGATGATCGACCTCGCCTATCCGGAGTTCCGGGAGGCGATCGAGTACGAGAGCCTGCTCCACCTGAGCCCGGAGAAGTTCCGCCGCGACATCCGTAAGGTGCAGCAGCTCGCCGCGATCGGCTGGGAGACCCACCGACTCACGGCCGACGACGTCGACGCGCGCTTGCGCACGCCCGCATCCCGCGCGGCCGCGGCCCGCATCCGCGCGTCTCTGCGCGCCCGCGGCTGGCGCCCCGATCGCTGAGTGGTCGGTTTCTGGCCTCAAAACCCTGAAATGAGGCGAGAAACCGACCAGTCAGCGAAAAAATAGGAGGGCCCGGGCGGCACCACCTCCACGGGCGCCCGGGCCCGGCATTCACGCGTCGAGGGACGCGGTGAACACCCCCTGCGGGTCGAGTCGCCGCGCAAGGGAGACGAGGCGCTCGATCCGGTCGGGACGGGCTGCGTCGCCGAGGTCGCGCCACGTGGCGACGAAGCTCGGCAGGAGGGTGCCCCCGGCCCACGGGGCGAGCACGTCGGCGAGCGCCTCCATCGAGTTCTCGGCCGCCGTCACCGCCTCGGGCACCGGTGCGATCGTGAGGGCGTTGACGACGTACTCGGCCTCGACCTCGGTCGCGAAGCCGTCGCGCGTCGTGGGCGCGCCCGAGAGGTGGCGCAGCTGCACCTGCAGGAAGCGGCCCGGGGTCGTCGCGGCGCCCAGGATCACCGGGAGCGCCGCATCCGGGAGCTCGCGCAGCGCGACGCCGCGCTGGACCGCGGGCGACGGGTCGGTCGGCTCCTCGCAGATCGCGCCGAGCTCGCTCGGCTGACGCGGGCCCACCGTGTCGTGCACGACGGGGCCGACGGCGCGGATGGGCGCGAGCACCCGCTCGAGAGCGTCGAGGCCCGCGGTGGTGACGGCATCGACGGTCACGAAGGAGCGGCCCCGGATGGGCTCGGGCAGCTCGGGCAGCGGCGGGAAGTTGAGCACGCTCGCCCACAGGCTCGTCGCTTGGTCGACGGAGCGCGTCGCCTGGGCCCACGCCTGCAGCACGGCGTGCGCGAAGTCGGCGGGGAACATGATGCGGCCGCCCGCGAGCTCACCAACGAGCGCGAGGTCGAGCTCGATCGCGGTGACGGCGACGTAGCGACCGCCGCCGCCGCGGAGGCCCCACAACAGCTCGGGGTCGGTCGACTCGTCGACCCAGCCGCGCTGCCCGTCGGCCGTCACGACCTCGGCGGCGCGCAGGGCCCCGGCGGCCGCGCCGTACTGGCGGGTCAGCCACGTGTAGCCGCCCTGCAGCACGAGGCCGACGGCCGACACGACCGGGCTCGAACCGGCGAGCGCCGTGAGGCCGGTGCCGTCGAGCGCGGCCTGCAGCTCCCCCATCGAGACGCCGGGTCCGACGATCGCGGTGCGCGCGTCGGGCGACACCTCGAGGCGGCGCAGCGCGCCCGTGCGGATGAGCAGCGTGCCGTCGAGGCGCGAGCTCGCGCCGTGTCCCGGCCCGAGCACGGTGACCCGGATGCCGTGGCGCGACGCGTGGGCGACCGCGGTCTGCACGTCGTCGGCGTCCGCGGCCTCGACGACCGCGATGGGGCGCGCGGCGACGGACACGTTCCACGGCAGCGCCGCGAGGTCGAAGCCGGCGTCGCCGGGGAGGTGGAGGGCGCCCTCGAGGCGCGAGCGCAGCTCGTCGGCCTCGGGCAGCTGGGCGGGCATGGGGTTGGAGGTGGACGTGGGGGTGGAGTCGATGGTCACAGTGGATCCCTGATGTGGTGGTGGACAGGTGGAGGTCAGGCGGAGGTCAGGCCGCGGGGCTGTGCGAGGCGACGAGCTCGACGAGCACTCGCTCGAGCCCCGGGAGGCCCGGAGAGGCGACGATATCCCGGCCGATCGCGGCGCTCTTGGCCTTGTACTCCGGCGCAACGATGACGCAACGTACGGCGTCGCGCACCTGCTCCGGCGTGGGCCGGTCGGTGTGCAGATCGATGCCGACGCCGAACCAGTCGACGCGTGCGGTGACCTCGATCTTGTCCTCGGTGAGGCCCGCGGTGACGAGCGGCACCCCGTGCTCGAGCGCGTAGTGCACGCCGCCGTAGCCGCCGTTGGTGACCATGACATCCGTGAGCGGCAGCAGCTTGTCGTAGGGCAGGTACCGTGCGATGCGGACGTTCGCCGGGTAGTCGCGCACGGGCACCTCGCGGCCGCCCGTGGAGACGACGACGAGCACGTCTTCGTCGGCGAGTCCCTGGATGGCGGGGTCGATGAGCTCGCCGAAGTCCGTGTTGGCGACGGTGCCCTGCGTGACGTGCACGACGGGGCGTGAACCGTCGAGATCCGCCCACCATTCCGGCAGCGGCATATCCGACGGACGGGTGCGCGACACGGGACCGACGAAGTGCACGGTGTCGGGCAGGTCGGAGCGCGGGTACTCGAACGACGGCACCGTGAACTGCACGATCGCGTCGGCGAGTCCGGGCGAGCTCATGAAGTCGGCGCGCAGCGTGCCGCCCGCCTCGGCGACGAGCTCGGCGGCGTAACGCTGCAGGGCGCGGAAGATCACCTTGCGTGCGACGAACGAGAGCATCGAGTTGCGCATCCGTCCCGCGAGGCCGGGCTTCGGCTTGACGCCGAGGCCGAAGGGCGCGGTGTCGCGGCTCGCGAGGCCGAGCGGCACGATGCCGAGGTTGACGACGGGCGGGCGGTCGCCGGGGCGGCTGAGGAGCATGAGCGCGCCCGTGAAGAGGCTCTCGAACAGCACGGCGTCGGGGCGTCGCTCGGCGATCGCGCCGTCGAGCGCGGTGAGCTGGGCCGGCCCGGGCTTGAGGAAGATCTCGCGCAGGTCGAAGCGGATGCCGGGCACGCCCGACAGGCCGACGCGGCCGGGGAAGGCGGCATCCATGTCGGTGTCGTCGTAGTCGGCCTCGGCGGGCAGCGGCAGCCACTCGGCGCCGGCCTCCTCGACCGCGGCGCGGTAGCGCGCGCCCGTGAGGAAGCGCACACGGTGGCCGGATGCGACGAGGTGGCGCGTGGCGGCGAGGAGCGGGGTGACGTGGCCGTGCACGGGGGTCGAGCACACGAGCAGGTCGAGGGAGGTGGTGGTCATGGTGGTGGTGGTTTCCAGCGGTAGGCTTTGGTGGACTTGTGAGAGTATTCACCACCCTGATAGGAAAGTCAAATGACTCCCCGCGCCTACGTCTCCCCGCTGCGCACGGCACAGGCCGCGGCGACCCGCCGACGCATCCTCGAGGCCGCCGCCGAGCTCTTCGCGCGCGACGGATATGCCGCCACCTCGCTCGCCGCCCTCGCGGAGGAGGCCGGCGTCTCGCTCGAGACCGTCAAGGCCAACGGACCCAAGAGCTCCCTCATCCTCGCCGCCTTCGACCAGACCTTCACGGGCGAGGTCGGAGACGCGGATGCCGCCCCCATCCACGAACGCAACGTCGGCACGAGCGTGCGCGAGGCGAGCGATGCCGAGTTCCTGCGCGCGTGGGTCGAGTTCGTGACGGGCGCCAACGAGCGCATCTCACGCCTGTGGATCGCGCTGCTCGACGCCTCGATGGGCGACGCGGCCGTCGCGAAGGGGCTCGAGGGCCTGCAGGAGCGCCGACGCAGCGACTACCGCGCGTCGATCGCCGAGTTCCGGGCGCGGGGCCTCGCGAAGCGCGCCGCCGACGACGAGCAGCTCGCCGCATCCCTGCTCTTCCTCGCCTCGCCGAGCGGCTACGTGCAGCTCGTGCTCGACGCGGGCTGGAGCCTCGAGCAGTACCAGGACTGGCTCGTCGACACCGTCGAGCGCACGATCTTCACCCCCTGAGCCCGCGCACCATCCGCTGAGTGGTCGGTAAATCGCCCCAAACCCGCGAGATAGGGCCAGAAACCGACCGATCAGCGTTCGGAGGGGTCCACCGAATGGGGGATGCGAGAACCACCGGGCGGGAGAGGTCGCGCACCGCGCGCCGCGCCAGCATGGAGGCATGACCACCGAGAACGTCGTCGAGGTACGGGGACTCCGCAAGAGCTACAAGGGCGGCTTCGAGGCCGTGCGCGGCATCGACTTCGACATCCACCGCGGCGAGACCTTCGCCCTGCTCGGCCCGAACGGCGCCGGCAAGTCCACCACCATCGAGATCCTCGAGGGCTACCGCGACCGCACCGGCGGCGAGGTGCGCGTGCTCGGCACCGACCCCCGCCGCGGCGGCCTCGCCTGGAAGTCGCGCCTCGGCATCGTGCTGCAGTCGACCGGCGAGACCGGCACCGCGACCGTGCGCGAGGCGCTCCACCACTTCGCCGGCTACTACCCGAACCCCCGCGACGTCGACGAGGTGATCGCCGCCGTCGGGCTCGAGGAGAAGGCCCGCACGCGCATCTCGAAGCTCTCCGGAGGCCAGAAGCGCCGCGTCGACGTCGCGCTCGGCATCATCGGGCGCCCCGAGCTGCTCTTCCTCGACGAGCCGACCACGGGCTTCGACCCCGAGGCGCGCCGCCAGTTCTGGGCGCTCATCCGCTCGCTCCGCGACGAGGGCACGACGATCCTCCTCACGACCCACTACCTCGACGAGGCCCAGCAGCTCTCCGACCGCGGCGGCATCATCGCCGGCGGCGAGCTCGTCGCCCTCGGCGCCATCGACGAGCTCGGTGGAGCGGATGCGCGCGTCCCGATCGTGCGCTGGCTCGAGAACGGCGTGCTGCGCGAGGAGCGCACGACCGAGCCGGGCGCGCTCGTCGCCCACCTCGCCGCATCCGGCGAACCCGAGCGGCTCGAGGTGATCCGCCCGAGCCTCGAGGACATCTACCTGGACCTCGTCGGCGAGACGGCCCGCGCGTCCGCCGATGCCGCCCCCGGCACCGCCCCCGCCCCCGCCCCCGCTCTCGAAGGGAGCCTCGCGTGACCACCGCGACCACCGCATCCGTCCGCCCGCCGGCGCGCCCCGCGTCGTTCGGACCCGCCCGCACCATCCGCCTCGGCCTCTCGCGCGTCGGCCACGAGCTGCGCGCCTACTTCCGGCAGGGCGACACGGTGTTCTTCACCTTCCTGTTCCCGCTGCTCATGCTCACGATCTTCTCGGTCGCCTTCAGCAACGGGGACTTCGGTCGCACCCCCGAGGGCGACCCCGTGACCGCCGCGCAGTTCTACCTGCCGGCGATGCTCGCGGCGGGCGTGCTGCTCTCCGGCCTGCAGAACATGGCGATCGACATCGCCACGGAACGCAGCGACGGCACCCTCAAGCGCCTCGCCGGCACCCCGCTCTCGCCCGTGAGCTACTTCATCGGCAAGATCGGCCAGGTGCTCGTGACCGGCCTCGCGCAGGCGGCCCTGCTCATCGTCGCTGCGCGCGTCGCGTTCGACGTGCCGCTGCCGACCGAGCCGGAGCACTGGGCGACCTTCGCGTGGGTGTTCCTGCTCGGCGTCACGACGTGCGCGATCCTCGGCATCGGCCTCGCGGGCCTGCCCCGCTCGGGCAAGAGCGCGTCGGCCGTCATCATCCCCATCGTGCTCGTGCTGCAGTTCATCTCGGGCGTCTACATCCAGTTCACGATGCTGCCCGAGTGGCTGCAGAACGTCGCGAACCTGTTCCCCCTCGCCTGGCTCGCCCACGGGATGCGGTCGGTGTTCCTGCCCGCGGACTATGCGGCCCTCGAGGCGGGCGGCGAGTGGAACCTCGTCGGCATCGCGATCGCGTGCGGCATCTGGCTCGTCGCGGGTCTCGTGGCGACCCGCCTCACCTTCCGCTGGATCCGCAAGGATGGCTGAGTGATCCGCTCTCGCTGGTGGCTGCTGGTCATCGCCGCAGCCGCCGTCGGACCGGTCGTCGTCCTGACGATCATCGGCTCCCCCGTCGTGGACATCGCGACGGGGGCGGCCGTGTGCGCCGCGTACGCCGTCGTGTTCCTGCTGCTGCGCCCACGCGTCGTCGAGGGCAACGGCTACGCCATCGCGCTCATCGTCGCGACGATCGCGTGGTCGGCGACTCTCACGGGCGTCGAGTCGCTGCTCGCCGTCACGCAGACGGTCGCCTACCCGGTCGCGTGGGTCGTGTCGCGCGGTCGCGGGGCGGCGATCGTCGCGAGCCTCGGCATCGCCCTCGGCGTCGGCGCGGGGTTCCTGCTCGGCGAGGAGGGGCCGGATGCGTGGGGCACCGCTCTCGTGAGCCAGACCCTCTCGTTCGGCTTCTCCACGATCATGGGCCTCTGGATCTCGCGCATCGCCGAGCTCGGCGAGGAGAAGGCGCGCCTGCTCGACGAGCTCCAGGCGACGCAGGCGCAGCTCGCGGCGGCGGAGCGGGATGCGGGCGTCACCCACGAGCGCGCCCGCATGTCGCGCGAGGTGCACGACACCGTCGCCCAGTCGCTCACGGGTCTCGTGCTGCTCGCCCAGCGCGCCCGCCGCGCGCACAACGCCGGCGCGCTCGACGACGAGCTGCTGGAGCTCATCGAGTCGGGAGCGCGCGACGCGCTCGCCGAGACCCGGGCGCTCGTCGCATCCGCCGCCCCCGTCGAGCTCTCGCAGGGCGGGATCGCGGATGCGCTGCAGCGGCTCGCGGAGCGCTTCGAACGCGAGGCGCGCATCCGGGTGACGGTGCAGACGGCGATCGACGTGCCCCTCGACCGCGACACGGAGGTCGTGCTGCTGCGGTGCGCGCAGGAGGGGCTCGCGAACGTGCGCAAGCACTCGGGCGCCGACGCGGCGCACGTCGCGCTCGTCGCCGGGGCGGACGGCGTGCGGCTCACGGTGCGCGACGACGGACGCGGGTTCCCCGCCGAGCTGCGCGCGGGCTTCGGGCTCGCGGGCCTGCGCGACCGGCTCGCCCTCGCGGGCGGCGCGCTCGAGGTCGACGGCACGCCCGGCGCCACGACGATCACCGCGACCCTGCCTGCGGGAGGCGCCTCATGATCCGGATCCTCGTGGTCGACGACCACCCCGTCGTGCGCGCCGGGATCGTCGCGCTGCTCGACGAGGCCCCGGACGTCGAGATCGTCGGCACGGCGGCGAGCGGCGAGGAGGCGCTCGCGCTCGTGCCATCGGCGGCGCCCGACCTCGTCGTCATGGACCTGCGGATGCCGGGTATCGACGGCGACGAGGCGACCGCTCGCATCCTCGCGGCCCACCCCGAGGTGCGCGTGCTCATCCTGACGACGTACGAGACGGATGACGCGATCCTGTCCGCCATCGCGGCCGGCGCGAGCGGCTACCTGCTGAAGGCCGCGCCCGAGGAGGAGCTGCTCGCGGGCGTGCGCGCCGTCGCGGCGGGAGAGGTTGCGCTCGCGCCGAGCGTCAGCCGGATGCTCGTGGCCCGCACGCGTGAGCCCGCCCGCCCCGCGGGGCCCGAGCTGAGCCCGCGCGAGCTCGAGGTGCTGCGGCTCGTCGCCGAGGGGCTCTCGAACCGCGAGATCGGGGCGCGCATCCACCTCGGCGAGGCCACCGTGAAGACGCACCTCATGAAGGTCTTCGGCAAGCTCGGCGTCAACGACCGCACGCGCGCGGTGACCCGGGCGATGGAGCTGGGGCTGCTGTGATGTCTGGCGCCGCGACCACCGTTGGTTGAGTAGCGCCGCGCCGCACCCCCGCCGCTGGTTGAGTAGCGCGCGGCCGCGCGGAGCGCGACCGCACGCGTATCGAAACCCTCGCACGGCGTATCAAGTGCGGGCCATGGATGGATCATGCGCCGACGTCATGCGTCCGTCGGGTTTCGATACGCCCGCTCCGCGGGCTACTCGACCAGCGGGAGAGCCGGCGCAGCCGGCACGGCACAGCAGCGGCGAAGCCGCTCCCGCTCACACGAGCGGCGCGACCTCGTCCCACGTGGGCATCGACGTGGAGGCCCCCGCACGCGTCGTCGCGATCGCGGCGGCGACGGCCGCCGCACGCAGAGCGGATGCCTCCGCCTCCCCCGCCGCGAGCCGCGCCACGAGCACGCCCGTGAACGTGTCCCCGGCCCCGGTCGTGTCGACCGGCGTCACCGCATACGGTTCGACCGACTCGACGATCTCGCCACCCCGAGCAACGAGCGCACCGCGCGCCCCCCGCGTCATCACGACCATGCCGGCCCGCTTCGACAGCGCCCGCGCCGCATCCGTCTCGTCGTCGATGCCGGCGAGCTCGCGCGCCTCGCCCGCGTTCGGCACGAGGATGTCGACCGCATCCAGGAAGTCCTCCGGCAGCGGCAGCACGGGTGCGGGCGTCACGACCGTCGTGACCCCGACCGAGCGGGCGAACGCGACGGCCTCCGCGACGAGCGGCAGCGGGCGCTCGAACTGCACGACGAGGTAGCGCGCCGAGCGGATCGCGTCGCACTGCACGTCGTCGAGCGGCAGCTCCACGCCGTTCGCGTCGGGCACGACGACGATCGCGTTCTCGCCGCCGTCGAGCACCGAGATGTGGGCCGTTCCGGTGGGGCGCTCGACGAGGGCGATGCCGTCGGTGTCGACGCCCGCAGCCGCGAGGGTCTCGCGCAGCTCGCGCCCGAACGCATCCCCGCCGACCGCGCCGAGGAACGCCACGGAACCGCCGACGCGCGCCGCCGCGATCGCCTGATTGAGCCCCTTGCCGCCCGGCACGGTCGCGAACGAGCTGCCGAACATCGTCTCGCCGGGCTCGGGCAGCCGCGGCTGCCGCACCACGAGATCCATGTTGGCGCTGCCGAGCACCACGATGTCGCTCACAGCGTCACCCCCACGAACACGGGCTCCGGGTGGAGCCGCACGCCGAACTGCGCGAGCACGCGCATCTGCACGAACGAGGCGAGCTGCACGACGTCGGCCGCCGTCGCGCCCCCGCGGTTGACGATCGCGAGCGTGTGCTTCGACGAGATCGCGGCGCCCGATCCGGGCAGCGAGAAGCCGCGCGCGATGCCCGACCGTTCGATGAGCCACGCTGCCGAGAGCTTCACCTCGTAGGGGCCGGATGCGAGCGACGGCACGTCGTCGCCGGGCGCGAGCACGCGATCCGCCTCCTCGGGCGACACGGGCCAGCGAGGCGCCTCGGGCGGTAGCGAGCGGGCGAAGGTCTCGGTGACGATCGGGTTGGTGAAGAACGAGCCCGCGCTCACCGAGTCGGGGTCGGCGGGGTCGAGCACCATGCCCTTCGAGGCGCGCAGTGCGAGCACCGCGCGGCGGGCCTCGGCGAGGGTCACGCGGTCGCCGAGCGAGACGCCGAGAGCGGATGCCAGCTGCGCGTACGCGACGGGACCCGACCATCCGCCCGCGTCGAGGTCGAGCTCGACGGCGAGCACGATGCCCGCGCGGCCGCGCTTGAGGGCGCTCGTGCGGTAGCCGAGACCCAGCTCGGATGCGTCGAGCCGCACGAGCTCGCCCGTCGCGTAGTCGAGGAAGTCGACCCCGACGAGCCGGTCGCCGAGTTCCTGGCCGTAGGCGCCGATGTTCTGCACGGGCGCGGCACCGACGGTGCCGGGGATGCCGCTGAGGGCCTCGATGCCCGCGAGGCCCGCGTCGACGGTCGCGGCGACGAGCGCATCCCAGCTCTCGCCCGCGGCCGCGCGCACGCGCGCGTGCCTGCCGTCGGCGTCGAGCGCGATGTCGATGCCGCGCGTCGCGACGCGGATGACGGTGCCGTCGAAGCCGTCGTCGTCGATGACGACGTTCGAGCCGCCGCCGAGCAGCAGCCAGTCGTCGCCCGTCTCCCACACCTCGAGCGCCGTGCGCACGAGCTCCTCACGCGTCGTCGGGGCCACGAGCTCGCGCGCGGGCCCGCCCACGCGCAGGGTCGTGAGCTCGGCGAGACGCGGCGCGTCCACGCCCGTCACGCGTCCAGACGCACGACCGCCTGGGCCTTGCCGAGCACGGTCTCGCCGTTGAACGTCACCGTGAGGTCGATGCGCGCAGCGGCCTCGTCGAGGCGGCCGACCTTCGCGACGACCGTCACGAGGGCGCCCTCCGCGGGGTCGACGACGACGGGGCGCGTGAAGCGCACCTGGTAGTCGACGACGCGGCCGGGGTCGCCCACCCAGTCGACGACGGGCTGTACGGCGAGCCCCATCGTGAGCATGCCGTGCGCGAGCACGCCCGGCAGACCGACGGATGCGGCGACGTCGTCGCGGTAGTGGATGGGGTTGAAGTCGCCGGATGCGCCCGCGTAGCGCACGAGGGAGTCGCGGCTGAGCGCGAACTCGGCCTCGGCGACGACGTCGCCGACGGTCAGGCTGGAGAGGGCGGGCGTGCTCATTCGTCACCTCGCACGACGAGGGTGGATGTGGCGGTCACGACGTGCTCGCCGGATGCGTCGGAGATGAGCGCGTCGGCGGTGACCATCGAGTGGCCGCCGAGGCTCTTGACGCTCGTGACGGTGAGCGTCGCGGTGAGCTCGTCGCCCGCGACGATCGGCCGGCTGTAGCTGAAGCGCTGGTCGCCGTGCACGACGCGGCTGAAGTCGATGCCACCCTCGGGGTCGGCGAGCAGCTGAGCGAGAGCGTGCTCCTGCACGACGACGGGGAACGTCGGAGGCGCCACGACATCCGCGTAGCCCGCGGCCTGTGCGGCCTCGACGTCGTGGTGGAGGGGGTTGGTCGCGAACACGGCCCGCGCGAACTCGCGCACCTTCTCGCGACCGACCAGGTAGGGGGCTGTCGGCGGGTAGCTCCGCCCCTGCAGCTCGGGGTTGACGCTCACCCGTCGAGCCTACTGCGGCGGGTGGCGGTGGTCTCGAGACGCGGCGCTTCGCGGCGCTCCTCGACCCCTGGGGTTCCTGCGGCGTCAACGTGCGGAACCCCGGCGACCTTCGCGGTCGGCCGGGGTTCCGGGGGGTCTGTGCGGTGGTCTGCCTTACTGGCAGGACTCGCAGTAGAGGTCGTCCATCGGGTCGACCGGAACTGCGTAGCCACCGACGGTGTCGACGTCGTTCATGGCAACCTCCCTCAAAAGTCTCAACTAGTGCTCCAAGGTTTTCGCCCTGGTGAGTCACCACTATATAACGGGAATTCCACGAATGTCATTCCCCTAGATGTTGTGTCTCGGCGTGTCGCCCAACGTCTTTTCGAGCACCCTCATTCCACCAGCAACCACCGACATCGGCGCGGCTGGAGCCGCGCCCCGACGGCGGGAGAAACGCCTCCCGCCGCGATGTCGTAGCTCCAGCCGCGCCACGAGATCACGGCAGGGGTGGGGCGCACGGACGGGGCGCGGGCGACCCTCAGGGGCGCGTGAGGGCGGCGATGCGGGTGATCGCCTCGGTGAGCAGCTCGGGGCTGCACGCGAGGTTCAGGCGCACGTGGCCGACGCCCTCGCGGCCGAACGTCGGCCCGTTCGAGAGGGCCACGCGCGCGTGCTCGAGGATGTGCTGGGCGGGGTCGTCGCCCCAGCCGTACGCCGAGAGGTCGATCCAGGCGAGGTAGCTCGCCGAGGGTCGGCGCAGCCGCGCGAGGGGGAGTTCGGATGCGAGCAGCCGCTCGAGCAGGTCGACGTTCGCCGTGATCGCGGCGAGCGTGTCGGCGAGCCACTCGCGCGAGTCCGCGAAGCCCGCGCGCGTCGCCATGAGACCGAAGAGGCCCGTGCGGAACGTGACCTCGTCGGGCAGGCCGCGCACGACATCCGCCATCCGCTCCGACGCGGGAACGATGAAGGCCGCCTTGAGGCCCGCGAGGTTGAACGCCTTGCTGCCGGACTCGGCGGCGATCGCGTGCTCGCGCGCCGCATCCGACACCGTGAGGTACGGGGTGAACTCGACGCCCGGGTGCACGAGCGGGGCGTGGATCTCGTCGCTCACGACGAAGGCGCCGTGGCGCTCGACGATCCGCGCGAGCTCCTCGAGCTCGCCCCGCGTGTGCACGAGGCCGAGCGGGTTGTGCGGGTTGCACAGCAGCACGCCGCGCGCCCCCGCCGCGAGCGCGCGGTCGATGCCCGCGAGGTCGAGCGCATAGGTGGAGCCGTCGTCGAGCAGCGGCACCTCGACGACGCGCGCGCCGGCCTCGGGGATGAGGTCGAAGAAGGGCGGGTAGACAGGCGGCGTGATGATGACGCCGTCTCCCGGTGCCGAGAGCCGCCGCAGCGTCTCGACGATGACGACGCTCACATCCGTCGTGATCCCGAAGAGCGCGGGGTCGGGCGACCAGCCCCACGCGTCGCGCGCGAACCCGGCGAACGCCTCCGCGGCGCCCGTGTCGCGCGGGTTCACGTAGCCTGTGTCGCTGCGCTCGACGGCGGCGTGCAGCGCCTCCGCGATGGCCCGCGCGAGCGGGTAGTCCATCTCGGCGACGAACATCGGCAGCACGTCGGACGGATGCTCGGTCCACTTCTCGCTCGTGCGTCGCCGCAGGCTGTCGAGGGGCTCGGCGTGTGTCATACCCACCTCACGATGCTAGGGCGGGCGCGCCGCTACTCTCTCGGATGTGAGCGGCCTCGTCATCCCTCCCCCGGCGGCGCGGGAGATGAACACGACCCGGGAGCGGCCGCTGCTTCCGCCCGGCACGCGCGTCGACGGCGTGTGGGTGTGGCTCATCGTGGTCGTGCCGTGGGTGCTCGCGTCGACCATCTACCTCTTCGACATCGGCGAGGTGCTCGACGCCCTCTGGGTCGACGACGTGCAGGGCGCCCTCGGCCACGTCGCTCTGCACGCGGGCGTGCTCGCGGCGAGCTCCGTCGCGACGATCGGGCTGGCCCTGCTCTTCGCGTGGCGCGACTCGCGTGCGCTGCGCACCGTCGGCGTGCTGCATCCGTTCCCCTGGGGTTTCGCGGCGATCGCGGGCATCGTCTACGTCATCGGCCGCCACGTGATCCTGCGCAAGGTGACGCGACCCTCGGTCGCCCCGCTCGCGACCTCGATCGCGCTCTACGTGCTCTGGTACTCCGTGTTCGGCGTGTGGGCGGTCGTGACGCTCACGAACGGCCTCGTCGGCCTCGGGTCGCTCGCCTGACGCGGGGCGCCCGCCCCCTAGGATCGGCTGCGAGGAGGCCCCGATGACCGACCACCACCCGACAACCGCCCAGGCCACCGCCCAGGCCGCACCCGGCTGGTACCCCGACGGATCGGGTGGCCAGCGCTGGTGGGACGGCCGCGGCTGGACCGACCACACCGCCCCCGCCCCCGCCCCCGCCGCGCCGACGGGAGCAGCGATCGTGCGCCCCACCCTCCCGGCGGGCACGAGCGTCGACAACGCGTGGGTGTGGGTCGTGTCGCTCATCATGGTCGTCGCGTCGCTCCCGTTCTTCTTCTTCGACATGTCGGGTTACATGCGCGCGATCATCGAGGCCGAGGTGTCGGGCTCGACGAGCGGCATCCCCTCGGTGATGGCGAACTACTTCGTCTTCCTGGCCGTCACGCAGGTGCTCGGCCTGGCGGCGTGGGGCTTCACGGTCTTCGCCGCGTTCCGCGACTACAAGCACCTCGAGAGCGTCGGCGTCGTGCGACCCTTCCACTGGGCGTTCGCCTTCATCCCGTACACGATCGTCTACCTCATCGGCCGCCACGTCGTGCTGCGCAAGGTCGTGCGCACCGCGGGTTGGCCGCTCTGGGCGCACATCGCGAGCTACGGCCTGGTGTTCGTGGCGGCGATCGTCTGGGCGATGGTCGTGATGCAGTCGATGTTCAACGACCTCATGTACATGTCGTTCACCTGATCAGGCGCCCCGCACGACCCCGAGCGGCTCGAACTCGAGGTCGAGCATGCGGGAGTTCGGGCGCACGAGCGCGCCCGGGAACGCGGCGCGGATGAGCGCCTGCAGCTCGGGCCCGAGCCGGCGCTTGCCGGTGCGGTCCCACGCGAGGGTGAAGCGGATGCGGTCGCCGCTCCTGCTGAGACGCGCGCTCAGGCGGCGGTCGGCGAGCGCCGCGCACGCCGCCTCGATCGTGGCGTGCTGCGTCTCGTCCATGTGACCGGCGAGGCCCTCGGGGTCGTGGAGCCGCCAAACGAGGTCGCTCAGCCACCGGCCGTCGACCTCTGCGACGAGCTCTCGACGGAGGGCCTCGCTGAGCGCACGGGCGCGCTCGGCGTCCTCGGCATCCGCGCTCCCCGCCTCGAGCAGGCCGCGCAGGAAGGGGCCGACCTCGGCTTCGACGAGGGCGATGCGCTCCTCGCGCAGCTGCTCGCGCACCTCGGCGCGCAGTGTCTCCGCGAGCTCGGCACGGGCCCCCCGAGAGGCGTCGCGCCACTCGAGGAGCCGGATCACGATGATGCGCGCGAAGGTCGCCGCGCCGACGGTCGCCGCGAGCATCGGCCCCGCCGTGAGGCCCGCGTACACGAGCGGCACGAGGCTCGCCCCGAAGGCGACCTGGCCCGCGACGGTGATGGCCCCGACGATGAACGCATCGACGACGCCCATGACGAGGATCTCCCGCGCGGGCCGGTAGCACCCGGTGACGAGCACGAGGAGCGCGTAGGCGAGCGGCGCCCAGTCGGATCGCACGGTCGCGTTGGTCTCCCACTGCGCGGCGGCCTCGAGCAGCACCGCCGCGAGGCACAGCACGTGCAGGAGCACGGCATCCGCTCGCGTGAAGGGGGCGCGGCTCGGGGAGCTCGCGAGGATGACGACGAGGCACGCGGCGGCGATCGCGAGCAGGGCGAGCACGAGCAGCGGCCGGTCGTTGTACTCCGCGACGTGGATGACGCTCAGCGAGACCGCGAGCGCGAACGCGGTGGCGGTGAGCCCCCATACGAACATCTGCGCGGTGACGGCGGCGAGCGGGTCGAGCTGCTGAGCGCTCGTGCGCGAGCTCACTCCTCCACCCCCCTCGGAACCGTGATGTGCACCGAGGTGCCGGCGCCAGGGCTGCTCCACAGGCGCACCCGCCCGCCGAGGCGCTCGATGCGGCCGCGCACCGACTCGCTGATGCCGAGGCGGTCGAGCGGCACGGCATCCGGGTCGAAGCCGACGCCCTCGTCGACGATCGTCACGCTCACGCCGTGCGCGTCGCTCGAGATGGTGACCCACGCCTCGGCCACCCCGGCGTGCCGGGTGACGTTGACGAGGCACTGCTCGACGGCGCCGCGCAGCGCGTCGGCGACCTGCTGCGGAAGCGCCGCGAGCGCGGCCCGGTCGCCGTCGACCGCGACCCGCAGGCCGCCCGCCTCCCCGACGGCCGCGATCCACGCCCCCGCATCCGTGCCGCCGTCGGTGTCGGCGTGCAGCACGGGGAGCATCGCGGTCGACTCGAGGGCGCGCTCGATCATCGAGCGCTCGGGGCCCGACAGCTCGCCGGGTGCCCGCGACGCGAGGGCCGCGAGGGCGCCCAGGATGTTGTCGTGCAACTGCGCGATCGACTCGCGCCCCTCGAGCTCCCGCACCCGGCGCACCCGCATCCGTCGATCGGCGGCGTCGAGCGTCGCGCTGCCGCCGCGGGCACGGGCGCGCGCGAGGGGGAACATCGCGTAGCTGGCGGCCAGCCCGAGCGCGAGCAGGATCGGCGGCATGTCGACACGGAACTCGAGGCCGACGAGGAGGCCGGTGCCGACGACCGTGAGCTTGGTGACCACGAGGCCGAAGATGGAGCCCGCGATCCCGCCCGTCCAGTGGTCGAAGGTGGTGCCTGCGATGACGGCGGCGCTCGTGGCCATCGACAGCACGAAACCCGCCGTGCCCGCGTAGTTCTGCGCCGGCGACTGCGACATCGCGACGGTGAGGGCGGCGAAGGCCGCGAGCACGACCACGGTCGCGAGACCGAACCCGCCGATCGTGAGCGGCTGGGCGCGCCAGGCGACGACGTTCGCGGCGGCCATCACGAGCACGGGCACGGGCGTCCACCACACGAGGCTGCCGGGCTGGAGCAGGATGAGCAGCACCGCCTGCGCGATGATCACGCCGAACACGACGAGGTTGATGGCGACGGATGCGGTGACGAGCGCGGCGCGGGTCGTGACGGCAGCCTGGTGGAGCGGGAAGATCCATACCCCGTCGACGGTGACGGCATCCGCTCCCGCGACGAGGGGGGCCTCCGCGTCACGCGCTCGCGTGCGTGCCATGAGGTGAAGGGTAGCGATTGTCCCCCGTGGGGGACATGCCCCTGTTGAGGGCGCGGACCCGTGCGTCTACCCCGGACCGCGCTACCGCGTGCGGCACGCCCGCGCAAGCGGATGTCGGCCGCGGCGCTGCCCGCCTACCGTGGCCCGCGTGAAGATCTCCGCCGTGATCCCCGTCAAGGACGATGCGTCGCAGCTGGAGGACTGCCTGCGCGCCCTCGCGCGGCAGACGCGCCCCGCCGACGAGGTGGTCGTCGTCGACAACGGCAGCGACGACCGCAGTGCGGAGGTCGCCCGGCGCGCGGGCGCGCGGTGCGTGCGCGAGGAGCAGCCCGGCATCCCGGCGGCGGCGTCGACGGGCTACGACGCCGCGACGGGCGACGTCATCGCGCGCCTCGACGCCGACTCGGAGCCGCCGCCCGACTGGCTCGCGCACATCGAGGAGGTGTTCGCGCACCCGTCGGCGCCGGATGCCGCCACCGGCTCGGGACTGTTCCCCTCGCTCGGCAGGGCGGGCCGCTGGGCGGCGCAGACCCTCTACATGGGCGGCTACTTCGCGGTCTTCACGCCCGTGCTCGGCCATCCGCCCGTCTTCGGCTCCGCCTTCGCGATGACGGCCGGGGCGTGGGATGCCGCGCGCACCCGGGTGCACCGCGACGACCCCGAGGTGCACGACGACCTCGACCTCGCATTCCAGCTCGACTCGGTGCGACGCGATCGGCGGCTCGACGTGCCCATCTCGGCGCGGCCGTTCGGCGACGTCGTCGCGTTCGGCAGGCGCATCCGTCGCGGGGCGCACACGGTGCTCGTCAATCGCGGGCCGCGGGCTGTGAAGGAGAGACGGCGCGCATGAGCCGGAGCGGCAGCCGGCCGCCCTACGCGCGGGGCGCCGCGTCGTCCGCCGCGACGACCGCGTCGGCGACCGAGACCCGATCGCCCCCCGCCATCTTCGCGGCGTACATCGCGTGGTCGGCGGCGCGGATGAGCTGATCCATGACGGGCGCTCCCCCGTTGCCCACGGCGACCACCCCGACGCTCGCCGTGATCGGCAGATCGGCGGGCAGGTCGCTGTAGGGCTCTGCGATCGCGCTCCGGATGCGGTCGGCCAGCACCGCCGCGTCGCCCGCGCTCTCGACCGCCGCCACGACGATGAACTCGTCGCCGCCGAAGCGGCCGAGCACGTCCTTCTCGCGGATGAGACCCCGCAGGCGCTGACCGACCTCGCGCAGCAGGGCGTCGCCGGCCGCGTGACCGAGGCGGTCGTTGACGGCCTTGAAGCCGTCGAGGTCGATGAAGATCACCGTGAGCGCCTCGTAGGAGTCGAGCAGCGTGCGCGTCACGTCCTCCTCGACGAGGCGCCGGCTCGGAAGCCCTGTGACCTCGTCGTGCATCGCGGCGCGACGGATCGTCTCCTCGAGCCGGATGCGCGCGATCGCCTGGGCCGCCTGGTTCGAGAGCGCCTCCGCGAGCGGCACGGCTTCCTCGTCGAACTCACGGGGGTGGTCGAAGTAGCAGACCATGGCGCCCACGGAATCGCCGTGCGAGCGCATGGGCGAGGCGATCGCCGCGTGGATGCCTCCCGCGCGATAGACGTCGCTCATCCGCACGCCCGGGGTGTAGGCATCCGCGTCCTCGGGGCGGCGGACGAGGATGACCTCGCCCCCGAGCAGGGTCGTCGAACCCGTGGGCCGGAAGCCGGGAGGCCAGTGCGCCGCGAGCGGGTTGACGCCTGCGGCCTGGACGAGTCCACCCGCTCCGCGCAGGTGCACGCTCACGTGGCTCGCGGCGAAGGCGCGCTGCGCGACATCGGCGAGCAGCTCTGCCGCTTCGGCCTCCGTGCGCACGTTGCCGAAGCCGACGGCGGAGTTCAGCAGGATCTGGAGACGCTGGCGGCCTCGCTCGGTCTTCGCCTCGGCGCCGCGGAAGCCGAGGTTGAACGCCGACCGCGTCGAGACGTCGTAGACCGCGAGCTGCTGCACGCCCGAGGGATCGTCGGAGTCGAGCTCACCGACGACGACCGGTCGGACGATGCCCGACGCACCGTGGAGCGTCGCGTCGGTCGGACGCATCCCGTCGGTGCCGGCGAGCGGCATCCGCAGGGTGAGGAACGCCTCGAGCGGGCGGCCGACGACCTCGGCGCGCTCCGAGCCCATCCACTCCAGCGTGGTGGTGTTGACGTCGACGATGACGGAGTTCTGATCGATCGTGATCCGACCGCAGGCGGTCAGCCCGTGCATGTTGAGCACCGCCTGGTGCTGCGCTGCCTACTCTCCACGTTCGAATGATCGCTGGGCGCGAGGCCGCTGTCAAACTTGCGCAATACGCCGTGATCCCCTCCGAGCGCAAGGGCGAGTTCCCACGTCGGCACGCGCGTATATTCGGGCCGTGCCCGCACTCGACCTCGCCCTCGTCGGCGCGGTCTCGCGCGGCGAGATCACGGCCGTTTTCCAGCCCCAGTTCGACATCGCGTCCGGGCGGATCGCGGGCGCCGAGGCGCTGTGCCGGTGGAGCCATCCCGAACTCGGCGAGGTGCCTCCCGTCGACTTCATCCCTGTCGCCGAGGACGCGGGCCTCATCGACGAGATCGGGCGCTTCATGGCGGAGCGCTGCCTCGCGGCGCTCGCCGAGTGGTCGATCGACGTCGCGCTCAACGTCTCGCCCTACCAGCTGGCCACGCCTGCCTTCACCGACTGGCTCGCCGTCGGCGTGCGCGCGCGGTCCGGGCACGGGGGCGACCTCATCCTCGAGATCACCGAGTCGCGCGAGCTCCACGACGTGCCGGCCGTCTTGCAGCACCTCGACCCGCTCCGCCGGCTCGGCGTCGTGATCAGCCTCGACGACTTCGGCTCGGGGCACGCCTCGCTCGTGCAGCTCGTGCGGCTGCTGAGCGGCGAGGTGAAGGTGGATCGCTCGCTCATCGCGGATGCGTCGGCTGGGGCGGCGGCGCAGATCGCCGAGGTCGTGGAGGTGGCGCATGGCCGCGGCATGCGCGTCGTGGCCGAGGGCGTCGAGACGCAGGCCCAGCTCGACCGGGCGCGCGAGCTCGGATGCGACCGGGCGCAGGGCTATCTGCTCGGCCGCCCGATGCCGCGCGAGGAGTTCGCGCTGCTGCTCGGCTGAGGCGGCTCCCTCTCGGCGGGCTCTGGATGGGCAACTACCCCGACCGGGACGAGCCCTAACGCGAGAACCGCTGCTGCGCCGCCTGCTTGCTGACGCCGAGGGCACCGCCGATCACTGTCCACGAGTCTCCGGCCGCCCGAGCGGCCCGCACCGCATCCCGAAGTCGCGCCTCCGCCGCATCCAGCTCCTCGTTGGCGCGGACGCGCTGTGGGCGGCCGGAAGTGGCCGCGAACTCCGGACCGTTGACAGGTGACCATAGAGTCACCTAATTTCGATGCGTGGACACCGATGCCGTGATCGCCGCGATCGCGGACCCGTCGCGACGACGCATCCTCGACGCGCTGCGCGCACGGGACGGGCAGAGCGTCGGCGAACTGACAGCCACCCTCGCGCCGCTCGGTCGGCACGCCGTGCTCAAGCACGTCGGCGTGCTCGAGCACGCCGGTCTCATCGTCTCGCGCAAAGAGGGACGCACCCGGCTCTGCCACCTGAACGCGGTGCCGATCGTCGCGCTCGCGCAGCGGTGGATCGACGACTTCGGGGCGCGAGCGTCGAGCGGCCTGCTCGCACTCAAGTCCGACCTGGAGAGGAACCAGAGATGACCGACGACCGCGTCTACCGAGTCGATGTGACGACCACGCCCGAGCGCGCCTGGGCCGCGCTCACCGATCCCGACACGGTACGCCGCTACTACTTCGACACCGCGCCTCGCACGAGCTGGGAACCCGGCTCCCCCATCGAGTTCGTCGACGACGACGGCCAGGTGCAGGTCGTCGGGGAGGTGCTCGAATACGATCCGCCCATCCGGCTGGCCCACACCTTCGTGGCCACCTGGTACGGCGGCCACGACGATCAGGGGTCGCTGCACTGGGAGATCACCCCCACGGCGAGCGGATGCCGCATCACCCTCATCCATCGCGGCGCCCGAGCCGACACCCGCGAGGGGTCGGAGACCGCCGACGGGTCGCGCCACATCATCGACGCGTTGAAGGCGCTGCTCGAACGGCCGGCCGACATCATCCGCAGCGCCGAGGTCGATGCACCGCTGAGTCGCGTGTGGGAGGCGATCGTCGACTCCCACGCCTTCGGCACGTGGTTCGGCGCGGAGTTCGACGGCCCCTTCGAGGTCGGGGCGACGACAGCGGGACGGATCGTGCCGACGGCGATGGATGCGGAGGTCGCCGCCGCCCAGGAACCGCACCGCGGTGCCGCGCTCACCCTCGACGTGCTCGCGATCGAGCCTCAGCGTCGTTTCGCCTTCCGCTGGCACCCGGTGGCGGAATCCACCACCCAGACGACCGTCGAGTTCACGCTCGAGGCGGTGGGCCCGGAGCGGACCCGGATCACCGTCACGGAGGACGGATTCGATCGGCTTCCGAGCGAGATCCGTGATGACGCACGCGACGGGAACGCCGGAGGCTGGGAGGCCCAGACTCGTCTACTCGCGGAGTACCTGCGCCGGGCCACCGCCAGGTGAGACCGATCTCGGTCATCGGTAGCTGAGGCGGGACTCGAACCCGCGACCTCACGATTATGAGTCGTGCGCTCTCACCAACTGAGCTACTCAGCCACGCGTCCACCGACGCGAGGCCGAGCCCCGATCCGATGAAGCAGAGCCCCGAGTCAGGATTGAACTGACGACCCCTTCCTTACCATGGAAGTGCTCTACCACTGAGCTATCGGGGCGAACCGCGGATGCCGCGGCACCCGCAAGAGCCTACCATCCGTCAAACCCCTCGCACGCCACCCGGCGGGAGTCAACCCCTGCCGCGAGGCGCACCTCTCTGTCTACCGTCGGAAGCGGCGGCACGTCCGTCGCCCGTCACCCCTTGACGAAGGACGTCCATGCACACCTGGCCCGGCTCCGCCTACCCCCTCGGCGCCACGTTCGACGGCAACGGCACCAACTTCGCGCTCTTCAGCGAGGCCGCCGAGGGCGTCGAGCTGTGCCTGTTCGACGACGACCTCGCCGAGACGCGCATCCCCCTCACCGAGGTCGACGGCTACGTGTGGCACGCCTACCTTCCCGGCATCCGTCCCGGTCAGCGTTACGGCTACCGCGTGCACGGCCCCTGGGACCCGGAGAACGGATGCCGGTGCAACCCCGCCAAGCTGCTGCTCGACCCGTACGCGAAGGCGACGACGGGCGACATCCGCTGGGGGCAGTCGCTCTTCTCGTACACCTTCGGCGACGAGGACTCGTTCGACGACACCGACTCCGCGGCCGACATGATGCACGGCGTCGTCGTCGACCCGTTCTTCGACTGGGCGGGCGACCGCGCGCCGCGCACCCCCTACGACGAGACGATCATCTACGAGGCCCACGTGAAGGGCCTCACCAAGCTGCACCCCGACGTGCCGGAGGAGCAGCGCGGCACCTACGCGGCGCTCGCGCATCCGTCGGTCATCGCGCATCTGCAGAAGCTCGGCGTGACGGCGCTCGAGCTCATGCCCGTGCACCAGTTCGTGCAGGACTCGACGCTCGTCGAGAAGGGCCTGCGCAACTACTGGGGCTACAACACGATCGGCTTCCTCGCACCGCACGCCGAGTACGCCTCCCCCGGCGCGCCCGGCCAGCAGGTGCAGGAGTTCAAGGCGATGGTGCGCGACCTGCACGCCGCCGGCATCGAGGTGATCCTCGACGTCGTCTACAACCACACCGCGGAGGGCAACCATCTGGGCCCCACGATCTCGATGCGCGGCATCGACAACGCCGCCTACTACCGCCTCGTCGAAGACGACAAGCGGTACTACATGGACTACACCGGCACGGGCAACTCGCTCAACGTCGGCCACCCGCACACGCTGCAGCTCATCATGGACTCCCTGCGCTACTGGGTGACCGAGATGCACGTCGACGGGTTCCGCTTCGACCTCGCCGCGACGCTCGCGCGCGAGTTCTACGAGGTCGACCGCCTCGCCACCTTCTTCGAGCTCGTGCAGCAGGACCCGGTGGTGTCGCAGGTGAAGCTCATCGCCGAGCCGTGGGATGTCGGCCCCGGCGGCTACCAGGTGGGCAACTTCCCCCCGCAGTGGACCGAGTGGAACGGCAAGTACCGCGACACGGTGCGCGACTTCTGGCGCGGCCACCCGTCGACGCTCGGCGAGTTCGCATCCCGCATCACGGGCTCCGCCGACCTCTACGAGCAGACCGGCCGCCGCCCCGTCGCGAGCATCAACTTCGTGACCGCCCACGACGGTTTCACCCTGCACGACCTCGTCAGCTACGACGAGAAGCACAACGACGCGAACGGCGAGAACGGCGCGGACGGCGAGTCGCACAACCGCTCGTGGAACAGCGGCGCCGAGGGCCCCACCGACGATCCCGAGGTGCAGGCGCTGCGGGCGCGGCGCCAGCGCGACCTGCTCGCGACGCTGCTGCTCTCGCAGGGCGTGCCGATGATCGCCCACGGCGACGAGCTCGGTCGCACGCAGCAGGGCAACAACAACGTCTACGCGCAGGACTCCGAGCTCAGCTGGGTGGACTGGGGGAACGCGGATGCGTCGCTCATCGAGTTCACGGCTGCTCTCGCGGGCCTGCGGCGCGACCACCCCACGTTCCGCCGCCGCCGCTTCCTCGAGGGCCGACCGCTCGACGGCGCGCGCGACGACCGCCCCGACATCGCGTGGCTGCGCCCCGACGGCGAGCGGATGCGGCCCGAGGACTGGGACGCGGGCTTCGGCAAGTCGATCGGCATGTACCTCGGCGGCGCCGCGATCCCCGGCCGCGACGTGCGCGGCGAGCGCATCGTCGACGACGACTTCCTCGTCTACTTCTCGTCGCACGACGGCGACGTCGAGGCGACCGTGCCCGAGCTGGGGCCCGAGGAGTGGGTGGTGCTCGTCGACACGAGCGGCGCATCCGTCGACAGCGCCCTGCGCGTCGGCGACACCCTCACGCTCGCGCCGTTCTCGATGGTCGTACTCACCGAGCGCGCCGCGGCGGCGGCCGAGACGGGCGACGGAGCCGTGAGCGAGGCGCTGACCTCGTGAACCGGCGCCCCGCATCCACGTACCGCGTGCAGGTGAGCGCGGACTTCCCGCTCGCCGACGCCGCGGAGCTCGCCGACTACCTGCGCACGCTCGGCGCCGACTGGTTCTACCTCTCGCCGCTGCTCGCGGCGACGCCCGGGTCGACGCACGGCTACGACGTCGTCGACCACTCGCGCGTCGATCCCGAGCGCGGCGGGTCCGAGGGCCTCGAGCGCCTCTCGCGCGCCGCCGGCTCGCGCGGCCTCGGCGTGCTCGTCGACATCGTGCCCAATCACATGGGCGTCGGCGTGCCGCACGAGAACGCGTGGTGGTGGGACGTGCTCACCCACGGGCAGCACTCCGCCCACGCGCACGCCTTCGACATCGACTGGGCGGCGGGCGGCGGACGCGTGCGCATCCCGGTGCTCGGCGAGAGCATCGCGGATGCGGCGGCATCCGGAGCCCTCCGCATCGAGGAGGGCGAGCTGCGCTACTACGACCACCGCTACCCGCTCGCCCCCGGTACCGCCGACGACGGCGCACCGGTCGAGGCCGTGCACGATCGCCAGCACTACGAGCTCATGCACTGGACGCGCGCCGACGCCGAGCTCAACTACCGCCGCTTCTTCGGCGTCAACGAGCTCGCCGCGGTCAGGGTCGAGCTGCCCGACGTGTTCGCCGACACGCACCGCGAGATCGCCCGCTGGGTGTCTGCCGGGCTCGTGCACGGCATCCGCGTCGACCACCCCGACGGCCTGCTCGACCCCGGCCGCTACCTCGACGACCTCGCCGAGGCGACCGGCGGATGCTACGTGCTCGTCGAGAAGATCCTCGAGCCGGGCGAGCAGCTGCCGCCGTTCTGGGCGACCGCCGGCACGACCGGCTACGACGCGCTCGGCGACATCGACCGCGTGCTCGTCGACCCCGCGGGTCGCGCCGAGCTCGGCGCCCTCGACTCGCGCCTGCGGGGCGGCAGCGTCGCGTGGGCCGACGTCATCCACGGCACGAAGCGCGCGATCGCCGACGGGCTGCTGCGCTCCGAGGTGAACCGGCTCGTGCGCGAGGTGCGCGGCGCGGGCGACGCGGGGCAGCACGGCGACGACGAGCTCGCCGACGCGATCGCGGAGCTGCTCGCGTGCTTCCCCGTCTACCGCAGCTACCTCCCCTTCGGCATCGAGCACCTCGAGCACGCGCTCACGGATGCCGAGGGCCGCCGCCCGGACCTCGCGCCCGTGCTGCGCACGCTCTCGCACGTGATCGGCGACCCCGAGCATCCGGCGGCCCGCCGCTTCCAGCAGACCTCGGGCATGGTCATGGCGAAGGGCGTCGAGGACACGGCGTTCTACCGCACCTCCCGGCTCGCGAGCCTCACCGAGGTGGGCGGCGACCCCTCGGAGTTCGCGGTCGACGTGGCCGAGTACCATCGACGCCAGCAGGCGCGGCTCGCGACGCATCCGGAGTCGATGACGACGCTCTCGACGCACGACACGAAGCGCGGCGAGGACACCCGCGCGCGCATCGACGCGATCGCCGAGGTGCCCGAGGTGTGGGTCGACTTCCTCGAGCGACGCCGCGACGCGTTCGACCTCGGCGACGGGCCGCTCGAGAACCTGTTGTGGGAGTCGGTCGTCGGGGCGTGGCCGCGCGAGCGCGAGGCGCTGCACGGCTACGCCGAGAAGGCAGCGCGCGAGGCCGGCACCTCGACGCGCTGGACGGCGCCCGACGAGGCCTTCGAGCAGCGGCTGCACGCCTTCATCGACCGCCTCTTCGACGACGCCGACACGCGCGACGACCTCGAGCGCATGGTGTCGTTCCTGCGCCCGGCGGGATGGTCGAACGGTCTCGCGGCGAAGCTGCTGCAGCTCGCCTCGCCGGGCGTTCCGGATGTGTACCAGGGCTCCGAGCTCTGGGAACGTTCGCTCGTCGACCCCGACAACCGCCGGCCTGTCGACTTCGCCCTGCGCCGCAAGCTGCTCGCGCGCATCGACGGCGGCGAGCTGCCGCCGATCGACGAGACGGGCGCCGCGAAGCTGCTCGTCACGAGCCGTGTGCTGCGCCTGCGTCGCGACCGGCCAGACCTCTTCACGCGCTACACGCCCCTGCCGACGGCGGGCCACGCATCCGACCACGTCGTCGCCTTCGACCGCGGCGGTGCGATCGCGGTCGCGACACGCCTGCCCCTCGGACTCGAGGCCGTCGGCGGCTGGGACTCGACCGAGCTGTTGACACCCGCGGGCGCCTACGTCGACGTGCTCACGGGCGCGACGGTCGAGGGCGGGCGGGTGCCGCTCGCGGGCCTGCTCGAGCGCTACCCCGTCGCGCTGCTCGTCAAGGAGGAGGCGCCGTGATCGCGCGGGTGTGGGCGCCGGGAGCCGAGCGCGTCGAGCTCGAGCGGGGCGGCATCCGGGAGCCCCTCGCGCGAGTCGACGGCGGCTGGTGGGAGGGCCCCGAGCTCTCCCCCGGCGAGCGCTACGGCTTCGCGCTCGACGGCGGGCCCACGCGCCCCGACCCCCGCGGGCGCTCGCTGCCCGACGGCGTGCACGGGCTGAGCGAGGCGCGCGAGCTGCCGACCGAACCCGTCGCGACGCCCGGCTGGGCCGGCCGCGAGCTCGCCGACGCCGTGCTCTACGAACTGCACGTCGGCACCTTCACGCCGGCCGGCACGCTCGACTCGGCGATCGAGCGCCTCGACCACCTCGTCGCGCTCGGCATCGACGCCGTCGAGCTGCTGCCCGTCAACGCCTTCAACGGCGAGCACGGCTGGGGCTACGACGGCGTCGCATGGTTCGCGGTGCACGCGCCCTACGGGGGCCCGGATGCGTACCGCCGCTTCGTGGAGGCGGCCCACGCGCGCGGCCTCGCCGTCGTGCAGGACGTCGTCTACAACCACCTCGGACCGAGCGGCAACTACCTGCCCGAGTCCGGCCCCTACCTGCGCAGCGAGCGCAACACGTGGGGCGAGTCGGTGAACCTCGACGAGCCCGAGGTGCGCCGCTACATCCTCGACAACGCCGCCATGTGGTTCGACGAGTACGGCGTCGACGGCCTGCGCCTCGACGCGGTGCACGCCCTCGACGAGCGCGGCGCGCCGCACCTGCTCGCGGAGCTCGCGGCCGAGACGGATGCGCGCTCCGCCCGCCGCGGCCGCCCGCTGTGGCTCATCGCGGAATCCGACCTCAACGACCCCGTCATGTTCGAGCCGCGCTCCGACGGCGGGCACGGCCTCACCGCCCAGTGGAGCGACGACTACCACCACGCCGTGCACGTCGCGCTCACGGGCGAGACGCAGGGCTACTACGCCGACTTCGCGCCGCTCTCCGCCCTCGGCATCGCCGCGACGCGCGGCTTCTTCCACGCGGGCACGTACTCGTCGTTCCGCGAGCGCGAGCACGGCCGCCCCATCCCGCGCGAGGCCGAGGCGTGGCGGCTCGTGACCTTCTCGCAGAACCACGACCAGATCGGCAACCGCGCCGCGGGCGACCGGATCACGGCATCCCTCTCCGAACGCCGCCTCGCCATCGCCGCCGTGCTCACCGTGCTCTCCCCCTACACGCCCATGCTCTTCATGGGCGAGGAGTGGGCCGCGTCGACACCGTGGCCGTTCTTCTCCTCGCACCCCGAGCCCGAGCTCGCCGAGGCGGTCGAGAACGGCCGCCTCGAGGAGTTCGCGCGGATGGGGTGGAACCGCGACGAGATCGCCCACCCGCAAGACCCGGCGACCTTCGCGGGCGCACGGCTCGACTGGGACGAGCTCGACGAGCCCCTCCACGCCCGCATGCTCGAGCGCTACCGCGCGCTCATCGCCCTGCGCCGCCGCGAGCCCGAGCTGCACAGCCCGCGCATCGCCGAGCTCGCGGGCACCTGGGACGACGACGCGCGCACCATCACCCTCGCGCGCGGCCGCATCGCCATCCGGGTCAACCTCGGCGACGAGCCGTGGCGCACGGGCGAGACGGCCGACGTGCTCTTCACGACGACGGATGCCGCGCCCGTCGAGGGCGGCGAGCTCGTGCTGCCGCCCGACAGCGCGGTCGTCAGCCGGCGAGGCTGAACGGCGGCAGCTCGACGCCCGGAATACGCCACGCGGCGAACGCCGGGCCCGCGGTCGAGACGCGACCCTCCGCCCACGGCACGGGCGCATCCGCGTTCTCGGCGAGCAGCAGCTCGGCGTCGTCGGGCAGCTCGGTGCCGAGGTCGACCGAGGTGAGGGTGCGCGTCGCGAGCACGAGCACGCGCTCGGCCGCGGCCTCGCGCACGAACGCGACCGCCTCATCCGACACGTGGATCCAGCGGATGCCGCCCTCCGCGATCGCGGGATGCGCGCGCCGCAGGGCGATGAGCCGCCGGTACAGGCCGATCGTGTCGGCGTGCTCGCCCACGCGGTCCCACGGGATGGGCGTGCGCGCCTCCTCGCCGTCGGCGGCCGTCAAGCCGAACTCGTCGCCCGCCCACACGACCGCGATGCCCGGCATCGTCATCGCGAGGCCCGCCGCGACCGGGAGCGTGCCCTCGCGCGCCGACGTCACGAAGCGCGGGGTGTCGTGGGTGTCGAGCGTGTTCATCGTGTGCAGCCGCGTGCGCCACGGGAACGCGGCCGCGAACTCGCGATGCGCCGCGTAGAACTCGCGGCCCGTGTAGTCGCTCGTGCGGCCGAGCGTCATGCCGAGGCCGCCGCCCGCGGGGCTGCCCGGCACCGAGAGCCAGTTCCAGAGCGGCCGCGTGAAGTTCGCGTAGGTCATCGCGCCGTGCCACGCGTCGCCGAGGAAGTCGCCGCCCGAGGCGTCGTTCGTCGACTCGCCGAGCAGCAGGGTGTCGGGGTTCACCTCGACCATCGTGCGGCGGATGGTGCGGCGCACCTCCTCGTTGAGGTCCTCGTCGCGGTAGCGGCCCGTCATGTTGGCCACGTCGATGCGCCAGCCGTCGAACGAGAAGGGCGGCTTGAGGAACCGCGCGACCACCGAATCCGGCCCCTCGATGAACCGCTGCCGCAGCTCCGTCGACTTCCAGTTGAACTTCGGCAGGCTGCGATGGCCGAGCCACGACACGTAGTCGGTCTGCTGCTCGTCGAGCCACAGGTAGAACTCGCTCTCGGGCGCTCCCGGGTTGCCGTAGGCCGCGCGGAACCACTCGTGCGCATCGCCCGAGTGGTTCGTCGTGAGGTCTCCGATGACGCGGATGCCGCGCTCGTGCGCCGCCTCCACGAGCCGCACGAGCGCCTCGTCTCCCCCGAGCAGCGGGTCGACGTGGTCGAACGACTGCGCGTCGTAGCGGTGATTCGACGTCGCCGGGAACACGGGCGTGAGGTAGAGCACATCGACGCCGAGGTCGACGAGGTGGTCGAGGTGCTCGCGCACGCCGTCGAGGTCGCCGCCGTAGAGCTGCGTGCCCGTGCCCGGCCCCTCATGGATGACGGGGTCGCCCCAGGATGCCGGCAGCGCCCACTCGGGAGCCTCGCGCCCGTCGGCGGCGGCCGAGCGCGCGAAGCGGTCGGGGAACACCTGGTATAGCACCGAGCCGCGCGCCCACCCGGGCGCGGGATCGAACGTCACGAGCCGGAAGTCGTCGATGTCGCGCGTCTCGATCGTCGACACCCCGCGCGAGGTGAGCCACCACGTGTCCGACTCGAAGTCCTCGAGCAGCCAGCGGTAGCCGTGCACCGGGTTCTCGACCACGACCTCCGCCTGCCACCACACGGCATCCGGAGCCTCGTGCACGACGTGGGCGTCGGTGTAGCTCGGCTCGCGGTCGGGGTTCGAGCGCACGCGCACCGTACGCAGCGCGGGGAACGACCGCGGCACGCGCAGCCGCAGCGCCACGACGCCGCCCAGCACGGGCTCCTGGGTGGAGACGTAGAGGGGCGAGCCGTCGTGGTGCGGCAACGAGGCCAGCTCGAGGTCGGTCACGCGGGGCACCCTAGACCTTTCGTGTGTCGGAGGGGTTACCGGGGGCTGGTTTCGACACGCGCCTGCGGCGCTACTCAACCAGCGGTATCCATCACTTCACGGCGCCCGCGGTGATGCCGCCCACGATGTAGCGCTGCAGGGCGAGGAAGAGCGCCACCACGGGGATCGCCGCCATGATCGCGCCCGCCGAGAACGCGCTCCAGTCCGCGTAGCGCGGGTTCGAGACGAGCTTCACGAGACCCACCGCGAGCGTCTGGTTCTCGGGGTCGATGAGCAGCACGGATGCGATGAGGTACTCGCTGAACGACGCGATGACCGAGAGCAGCGCGACGACCGCGAGGATGGGCGCCACGAGCCGCAGGATGATCGTGAAGAAGATGCGGGCGTGGCCCGCGCCGTCGATCTTCGCGGCCTCGTCGATCTCCACCGGCACCGTGTTGAAGAAGCCGTACATGAGGTACGTGTTCACGCCGAGTGCGCCTCCGAGGTACACCATGATGAGCCCGATGTGCGTGTTGAGGCCGAAGGCCGGGAACACGTCGCCGATCGCGCTCATCATGAGGAAGATCGCCACCGCGCCGAGCAGCTGCGGGAACATCTGGATCACGACGATCGTGATGAGCCCGAAGCGGCGGCCCGTGAACCGCATCCGCGAGAACGCGTAGGCCGCGAGCGCCCCCATGAGGGTCGACGCGACCGCCGTGACGGCCGCGATGAGGATCGTGTTGCCGAACCACAGCAGGTACGGGTTCTGCGGGTTGGTCAGGATGCGCCAGAAGCTCTCGATCCCGATGCGCGAGAAGAGCGCGTTCGAGCCCGTGAGGGTGCCGTTCGGGTTGAGCGCGCTCGAGACCACGAACAGCAGCGGGAACACCGCGAAGACCGAGACCACGATCGCGACGACGTGGCGCCATCCGGTGTCCGCGAACCAGCGGCCGGGGTTGCGCCGACGGGGAGCCGTCGCGCGCGCGGCGGTGCGGAGGTGCGAGAGGTCGGTGGTCATCGCTGGATCTCCTCGAGGGCCTTGGTCCGGCTGAAGCTCACGACCGCGATGATCGCGACGATGAGGAAGATGATGATCGAGAAGGCGGAGGCCAGACCGTAGTCGCGGTTCTGGCCGGTGAACGCCACCTTGTAGACCATCGAGATCAGCAGGTCGGTGTGGCCGACCGGCAGGCTCGTCGTCGTGTCGCGCGGACCGCCGTTGTTCAGCAGGTACACGAGGTTGAAGTTGTTGAAGTTGAACGCGAACGACGCGATGAGCACGGGCGCGGTCGTCGAGAGCAGCAGCGGCAGCTTGATCTGCCGGAACACGCTCCAGCCGCGGGCTCCGTCCATCGTGGCCGCCTCCGTGAGCTCCTCCGGGATGGCCTGCAGAGCGCCCGTGCAGATGAGGAACATGTAGGGGAAGCCGAGCCACACGTTCACGAGGATCGCGCTCACCTTGGCGAGGCTCGGGTCCGACAGCCAGGGGATCGAGGCGCCCTGGAAGAGCACCTGGTTGATGAAGCCGAAGCTCTCGTTCATCATGCCGTTCCACACGAGGATCGAAAGGAACGCCGGGAACGCGTACGGCAGGATCAGCAGCAGCCTGTAGTACTTGACCCCCCGCATCCGCGCGTTCTGGAACGTGATCGCGAGCAGCAGGCCGAGCGCGAAGCACAGGAGCACGGAGAGGATCGCGAACGCGAAGGTCCAGATCGTCACGTAGATGAGCGGCCCGCGGATCGACTGCTCGGTGAACGCGCGGGCGAAGTTGTCGAAGCCGACGGTGATCTGCCAGCCCGGGCGCAGCTCGGCGCCGTCGTCTGCCACGAACGCGCCCGTGCCGCGGTCGGTGTACACGACGCCCGTCTGGGTGTTCGTCATCGTGTCGGCCTGCTCGTCGAACTCGAGCGTCGAGAGGTAGCGGTAGGCGTTGCTGCCCTCGGGCGTGCGCAGGGCGCCGTCGTTCGGGTCGTCGGAGTACGGCACCGCGAGCGCCGTGATCTCGGCGGTGCGGGCGATGACCTGCTGGAAGGTGAGACTCGTCCATCCGGGAGCCGAGACGGCGCGGCCGTTCTCGAACTCGGCGTCGTCGACGCGGCTGAGCGGCTCGTCGTTGGTGCCGACGTAGGCCTCGCCGGTCTCGGGGTCGGTCACGAGGAGGCCGAGCTCGCCGAGACGGTCGACGACGGTGACGGGGTAGGTGGGCGAGTCCTCGACGCGCTGCAGCGAGGATGCGAGGAGCGACGAGACCGCCTGCTCCTTGGTGCCGTTGTGGCCCGTGCCGTAGTTCGTGAAGCCCACGTAGCCCGTGTAGAGCAGCACGAACACCTGGAACACGGCGAGGAAGATGAGGCCGGGCGTCAGGTACTTCGCGGGGATGAGCCGCCGCGAGAGGTAGATCCAGTTGACGAGGGCCGTGACGGCGAGCACGGCGATCGCGGCGACCCAGTTGTCCTGGAGCACGAGCACGAACGCCGCGTAGATCGAGACCGCGTCGACGATGCCGAGCAGCACGATCTTGACGAGGAGGGATCGCACGGTGGGGCGATCGGTGGGCAGGGCCATCGGTGTCTCTCTGTCGTGGGGTGGGCCCGCCGGCCTGGCGGCCGGCGGGCCCGGGTTCAGCAGCTGATCAGCTGATCGCGGCCTGGACGTCGGCGACGAGCTTGTCCCACGTCGCCGTCGGGTCCTCGCCGTTGATGATGGCTGCCTGGGCCACGCCCCAGTACTGCCACACGGAGCCCATCGCGGGGATCGCCGGCATGGCGACCGCGTCGGCGCCGACCGTCGCGAAGCCCGCGATGATCGGGTCGCTCGAGGCCGTCTCAGCGGCGGCGTTCAGGGCGGGGAGGATGTTGCCGGCCTCGTAGAGCGAGAGCTGCACGTCCTCGGAGCCGAGGTAGTTCACGAGGAAGTCGGTCGCGGCGACCTTGTTCTTCGACTCGGCCGAGAGGAAGAAGCCCTTCACACCGGCGAACGGCTGGGCCGGGCTGCCGGTCGGGCTCGGGATCGGGTCGATCGCGACGTCGATGCCCGCGTCGATCGCGGCGCCCACGTTCCACGGGCCCGTGAGCCAGAAGGCGGCCGTGCCGTCGAGGAAGGCCTGCTTCGCGATCGCACCGTCGATGTCGGTGTTGAAGACGCCCGTGCCGGTCTTGCCCTGGCTCGCGAGCCATCCGGCGAACTCGTAGCCGCCCTGCGCGCCGAGCTGGAGGTCGGCCGGGTCGTAGGAGCCGGATGCGTCGGTGCCGAAGACGGGGGCGCCGAACGCGGTCTGGAACGGGTACAGGTGGTACGGGTTGCCCTCGGCGCCCTGCTCGACAACGAACGGCTGGGCGAGGCCGGCGGCCTGTCCCTTGGCGATCATGTCGTCGAAGCTCGCCGCGGCCTCGGGGGCGAGCGCGGTGTTGCGCAGCACGGCGATGTTCTCGACCGCGTACGGGAGCATGTAGGTGGTGCCCTCGTAGGTGGCGGCCTGGATGGCGACGTCGAGGTAGCCGGAGGCGGAGTCGCCGAGCTCGAGCGGCGCGACGACGCCGTTCGTCGTCAGCTCGCCGAGCCAGTCGTGGGCGCCCATCGCGATGTCGGGGCCCTCGCCGGTCGGAACCTGCTGGATGAAGTCGTCCTTGATGGTCGCGTTGTCCTTGGAGACGAGCTCGACCTCGACACCGGTCTTCTCGGTGTACGCCTCGGCGGCGCCCTTGAGGGCGTCGACGCGCTCCGCGTCGACCCAGACGGTGAGCGACCCGGCGGTGTCGCCGTCGTCGCCGTTGTCACCCGAGGCCTGGCATCCGCTGAGCACGAACGCCGACGCGACGGCGATGGCGCCGATCCCGAGGGCCCCCTTCTTGGTCACCTTCATTGGTGTGGTCCTTTCCCTGTGTGCGGTTCGCGGCCGCCAGAGGGAGGCCGTTCTCCGTAACGCTCGGTGCAAGCGTTTGCACACATGAGAACCCACGACCCGCCCGCATGTCAAGTCATCTCGATCACGGCGGGATAACACCTGTGAGCGGATTGACAGTCCGGGGTGGAACCGTTTACAAAGGACGGACATCGACGGGGCGCGCCGACGGCGATACGTCGGCGTAACAGGCGGTCGCTAGCATCGTGGGCGCCCGAGCACCCCCCGAGCAAAGGAACCATCGTGAACTCGACGATCGGCCGCGCGACGCAGCGCGACGACTGGTGGCGCACCGCCGTCATCTACCAGGTCTACCCCCGCTCCTTCGCGGATGCGAACGGCGACGGCGTCGGCGACCTCCCCGGCATCACCCATCGCCTCCCGGAGATCGCCGAGCTCGGCGTCGACGCCATCTGGCTCTCGCCGTTCTTCACCTCGCCGCAGAAGGACGCCGGCTACGACGTCGCCGACTACTGCGACATCGACCCGCTCTTCGGCACGCTCGCCGACTTCGACGCGATGCGCGAGCGGGCGCACGAGCTCGGGCTCAAGGTCATCATCGACCTCGTGCCCAACCACTCCTCGAGCGAGCACGTGTGGTTCCAGGCGGCCCTCGCATCCGCTCCCGGCTCCCCCGAGCGGGCCCGCTACATCTTCCGCGACGGCCTGGGTGACGACGGCGAGCTGCCGCCCAACAACTGGGAGTCGGTGTTCGGCGGTCGCGCCTGGACGCGCGTGACCGAGCCCGACGGCACCCTCGGCCAGTGGTACCTGCACCTGTTCGACTCGTCGCAGCCCGACTTCGACTGGTCGAACGAGGAGGTGCGCGAGTACTTCCGCGGCGTGCTGCGGTTCTGGCTCGACCGCGGGGTCGACGGCTTCCGTGTCGACGTCGCCCACGGTCTCGCGAAGGCCGAGGGGCTCCCCGACTACACGCCGCCCGCCGAGGCCGGCAGCATGGGCGGCGACGAGGCGAACGTGCCCTACTGGGCGCAGGAGGGCGTGCACGAGATCTACCGCGACTGGCACGCGGTGCTCGCCGAGTACGGCCCCGACCGCATCCTCGCCGGCGAGGCCTGGGTCGAGCCGCTCACGAAGCTCGCGAAGTGGGTGCGCCCCGACGAGATGCACCAGACGTTCAACTTCAGCTACCTCGAGACGCCGTGGGAGGCCGCGCCGCTGCGCGTCGTCGTCGACGAGTCGCTCGCCGCGTTCGGCTCGGTGGGCGCGCCCAGCACGTGGGTGCTGTCGAACCACGACGTCATCCGTCACGCCACGCGTCTCGCGCTCACTCCCCCGCCGCCGCAGGGTCAGGGCCTCGGGCCGCGCTCCGAGTCGCGCGCCGACGTCGCCCTGGGCCTCCGCCGCGCGCGGGCCGCGACCGCGTTCATGCTCGCGCTGCCCGGCTCCTCGTACCTCTACCAGGGCGAAGAGCTCGGTCTGCCCGAGGTCGTCGACCTGCCCGACGAGGCCCGTCAAGACCCGAGCTTCTTCCGCACTGCGGGCGAGACCTACGGTCGCGACGGATGCCGTGTGCCGATCCCGTGGGAGGCCGCCGCGCCGTCGTACGGTTTCGGCCCGAGCGACGCGAGCTGGCTGCCGCAGCCCGCGTCATGGGCCGAGTACGCGCGCGACGCGCAGCTCGGGGTCGACGGCTCGACGCTCGAGCTGTACCGGACGCTGCTGACGCTGCGTCGCGAGCACCGTCTCGGCTCGGGCGAGCTCGAGTGGCTGCCCGAGTCGGCGGGCGACGTGCTCGTCTTCCGCAACGGCGACGTGACCGTCGTGGCCAACACGGGCGCCTCGCCCGCCGCGCTGCCCGCGGGTCGCGTGATCGCGTCGAGCGGGCCGCTCGAGGGCGAGGGTGTGCCGTCCGACACGACGGTGTGGCTCGTCGCCGAGTAGCCGGGCGGCTTCGCCGCGCTCTGCCGCCGCCGCGGTTTCGATACGCCCGCTGCGCGGGCTACTCAACCCGCGGGGGTGGGGGCCTCACCGCGGGTTGAGTGCCACGCGCCGCGCCGCAGGCGCGACGCACGGCGTATCGAAACCACACCGACGTCTGACGTTCGTCGGGTTTCGATACGCGCCGCTGCGCGGCGCTACTCAACCACCGGTAGAGCGCGCTCCGCGGCGCTACTCAAACAGCGGGGTGGGCGCGCTCCGCGCGCTACTCAACCAGCGGGGTGGGCGCGCTGCGCGGCGCTAGCCCGCGTGCGTCTGCAGCCACACGAACGGGTCGACGTGCGCCCCGTTCACGGTGACCTCGAAGTGCAGGTGCGGCGCCGTCGTGACACCGGTCGAGCCGACGAGGCCGATGAACTCGCCGACGGGCACGCTCTGCCCGACGGAGAGCGGCGACGATCCGAACTGCATGTGCGCGTAACGCGTGCGCACGGTCTGGCCGTCGATGCGGTGCTCGAGCACGACCGTGTGACCGAAGCTCCAGTGGTCCTCGCGCTCGACGACGACGCCGTCGGCGACGGCGAAGATGGGCGCGCCCGCCCCGGGCACGAAGTCGATGCCGCGGTGGTCGGTGGAGCAGGCGCCGCAGTCCTTCGCGCGCAGGCCGTAACCCGACGAGATCGGCACCGTGTAGGGGAACGGCCAGCGGATGGCGCCCGAGCCGTTCGAGCTGTAGCTGTAGTTGCGGGCGCCGTACTTGTCGCGCAGCACCTGCGCCCACGACTTCACCTCGAAGTCGTCGCGCGCGACGGTGATCGCGTCGTGGTCCTCGTGCACGTCGAGGCCCTGACCCTCCACGACGAGGCTCGCCGCGATGAACTCCTCCTCGACCGCCGCGTCGGCGCTCTGCACGCCGAGAACGTTGGCCGGAAGCGACATGCCGACGACGAGGGCGCCCGCGGATGCGAGGGCAGCGACCGAGAGCAGTCGCGAGGCGATCGTGTGGCGCACGTTCCCAGTGCGCACGGCACGAGGAGCGGCGACGGCCGCGGCAGCGGCGGGCGCTGCGGGGGCGGGCCTCACGCGCGAGGCGGGTTCGACATCCGGTGCCGTGGGGAACGTGAAACCGGCCTGCGGCGCGGCCGTCTCGGGCTGCGCGGAAGCCTGCGCTCGCTCGCGTGCGCGGAGCTCGCGTCGGGATGTCGCCGGGGGGAGCGAGTCGTCGTTCCCCGCCGTCACGATCTCGGGTTCCGGTCGCGACGGGGCGGCGTGGTGCAGATGTTCACGCAATCCTCCGGGCTCGCGACGAGTGGTTCGGGTCATCGGGCAACCCCTCGATGGTACCCGAGGCCCTGCCGCACGACCAGCCCGCGGGGTCAGACTCCCAGCTCGACGAGCAGCTCCTCGAGGGGGCGCACGACATCCGGGTGGCCGGCGATGAGGAACTCGCGGCTCGGGTGCGCGTCGCCGAGGCCCTTCACGAGAGCGCCGGCCTCCTCGGCGATGAGCGCGCCGGCGGCGTGATCCCACGGGTTGAGCGTGCGCTCGTAGAACGCGTTGAGGCGGCCGGCGGCGACGGATGTCAGGTCGATCGAGGCCGTGCCGAAGCGGCGGATGTCGCGCACGCTCGGCAGCATCCGCGCGGCCACGGCGCCCTGTTGCCCGCGCAGTTCGGCGTCGTACGCGAAGCCCGTGCCGATGAGGGCCTGTTCGAGCGGCACCGGATCGGCGACGCGGATGGGGTGGTCGCCGAGGAGTGCGCCGCCGCCGCGCGTGGCGGTGTAGAGCTCGCCGCTCGCGGGGTTGTAGACGACGCCGACGAGGGCGGTCCACGTGGCGGGGTCGGGGTCGCCTTCGACGAGCGCGATCGAGACGGCGTAGTGCGGGATGCCGTAGAGGTAGTTGACGGTGCCGTCGATGGGGTCGACGACCCACGTGACGCCGCTCGTGCCGCCCGTGGCGCCGCCCTCCTCGCCGAGCACCCCGTCGTAGGGGCGCGCCTCGGCGATGCGAGCACGGATGAGCTCCTCGACCTCGCGGTCGGCGGCGGTGACGACGTCGACGATGCTCGACTTGGTCGCCGCGACCTCGACGCCCTCCCGTCGCCGTGCGGCGGCGAGGTCACCCGCCTCGACGGCGACGGCCCGGGCGAGTTGCAGCAGGTCGGTGCTCATGCCTCCACCCTCCCACGTCCGCTGCTCCGCCGAGACGCGGAGGCATCCGCGATAGTTCCCGTTCCGCGTGTTAGTTCCCGAAGGAACGGGTGCAAACACGCGGAACGGGAACTATGGCTTCAGCCGACGCCGTTGGTGTCGGGGTTCGCGTCGTTCACCGGGTCGGGGTCGACGGGCTGGCCCGTGTCGGGGTCGATGGGCAGGTCGGTCGCGCCGCCCGACTCCGGTCCCGAGGTCGACGCCTGCTCGAGGCCCGCCTCGAGGTCCTGCGACGCCAGCTCTTCGTCTCGTTCGTTCGTGTCCATGTGGGCACCTCCTCGATCCCAAGCTCGCACGGGGGCCCGGATGCGCCGAGGGGGTTGACAGCGCCCTCGATATCGACTGAGCGCGGCGCCGTCAACCCCCGTGAGCGCGCCCGTCGCTCCCCCTAGCGTGTCGACGTGGAAGACACTCTGAGACTGCTGCGCGACGGCTACCTGTGGGGCACCCGCGGGTTCGACGAGGCGGGGGCCGACGTGTTCCGCACGCGCCTGCTCGGCCGCCGCGTGCTCGTGCTGCGGGGAACGGATGCGGCGCGCTTCTTCTACGAGGACGGCCGCTTCCGCCGCGGCCCCGGCGCCGTGCCGATGTCGATCGCGCACCTGCTGCAGGACGAGGGCAGCGTGCAGACGCTTGAGGGCGAGCGGCACCGCGTGCGCAAGCGCCTCTTCCTCGACCTCGTGTGGGGTGAGGAGGCGCGTGCGGGGATCACGGACGCCGTGCTCGTCGCGTGGGACGCGCTCGCCGCCCAGCGCGAGGGCGGCCCCGTGCGGCTCTTCGACCACGCGGCCGAGGCGCTCACGGTGGGGGCGCTCGCCGCGGTCGGGGTGCCCGGGCCGTACGACGCCGAGGCCGTCACATCGGAGCTCGTGTCGATGGTCGAGAACGCGGGGCGCGTGGGCCCGCCCAACTGGCTCGCGCGCGCCCGCCGCGGCGTGGCCGCCGAGCGGCGTGCGCGCGAGTGGATACGCGACGCACGCGCGAGGGGCGACGAGGCGAGCGCCCTCGGCCGCATCGCGCACCACCGCGAGGACGGCGAGCTGTTGCCCGAGGGCATCGCGGGCGTCGAGCTGCTCAACGTGCTGAGGCCGTCCACCGCCGCGGCGCACTACCTCGTGTTCGCGGCGTGGGCGCTGCATCGGCGACCCGAGCTGCGCGAGCGGATGACGGCATCCGAGGAGTTCCGCGCGGCCTTCGCGCAGGAGGTGCGCCGCTTCTTCCCGTTCTTCCCCTTCATCGGCGGGCGGGCGACGCGCGAGCTGTCGTGGCGCGGCCACCGCATCGAGGAGGAGGACTGGGTGATCCTCGACCTGTACGGCACCGACCACGACCCGCACACGTGGGATCACCCGCAGCTCTTCGACCCGAACCGCTTCCTGGGGCCCGGCGCCGACCGGCTCGTCGTCGCCCAGGGCGCGGGCGATCCCGCGGCGGACCACCGCTGCCCCGGCGAGCTGCTCACACGCGACCTCATCGATCGCACGGGCCTGCTGCTCGCCGAGCGTCCGCCGCACGTGCTTCCCGAGCAGGACCTGCGCATCAGCCTGCGTCGCTTCCCGGCGATGCCGCGCGACGGGATGCGCGTGACGCTCGTCTGAGCCGCGCCGGCCGCACGGGGCCGCGCCCGCCGCGCCCGCCCGGCTCAGCGCGAGCCGACCGGTCGCCGCGCCTCGAGGTCGAACCGCTCCCCCGACACGAGCACGTCGACGCGCACGCCGTGGATCGACATGACCTCCTCGGGCCGCGCCTCGGCGACGTTGGTCTTCTTCGCGAAGGACCGCTCAGGCCAGCAGCTCGACGACTGATCGCGTCGACCTGCCCGGCGGAAGGGCCCCCGCGGGGGTGAGGGGCCCTTCCGCCTTTCTCATGACGCTGCGCGGCGCTGCAGCCCCTCGATGATGAGGTCGAGCGCGAAGGCGAACTCCGCGTCGTCGTCGCACGTGCCGAGCGCGCCGTCGTGGGTCGCCGCGACCGCGAGCTCGGCGACGTACGGAAGGGTCGGCGCCCACGCGCGGGCCTGAGCGGCGACAAGCGCGGGATCTGTCTCGGCCGGCGCCTCGTCGAAGAGGTTGTCGCTGAACCCGAGCACGCGCGTGCCGAGCGCGTGCAGGGCGTGGTGCGCGAGCTCGACCGAGAGCCCGCCCTCGCGCAGGATGCCGAGCACGGCGTCGATGTGGGCGATCGTCGCGGGCCCCGGCCGGACGCGCGACTCGAGCACGCGAGCGGACCACGGATGCCGCAGCAGCGTCGCGCGCATCGCGAGGATGAGCGCGCGCAGCCGGTCGCCCCAGTCCCCCGTGGGCTCGGGGCGCTCGGCGGAGGCGACGAGGGCGTCGCCGATCGCGTCGAGGAGCGCCTCCTTGTCGCGCACGTGGTGGTAGAGCGACATGGGATCGACGCCGAGCTCGCCCGCGAGGCGCCGCATGCTGAGCGCGTCCAGGCCGTCGCGGTCGGCGAGCGCGATCGCGGTGTCGACGATGCGCTCGCGCGAGAGGCGCTCGCCTCGCGGTGCGCGAGCCGGGGCGGCGGGGGCGGCGGGCGGCGCGGTGGGCGAAGCGGGACGTCGGGGCATCGCTCGGAGTCTAGCTCTTGACTGGTCTACGGCGTAGGGCTATTGTTCCCTACACCGTAGGTCTACGTCGTAGAGGAGCGCCCCATGACCGCCGAACAGAAGATCCCGCCGCGCTGGATCATCCGCACCATCTGGCGCGGTCACCGCCTGCTCGTGCGGGTCACCGACGGCCGACTCGGCCTGCCACGACCCGAGCGCGGCCGGCGCATGGGCATGATGCGCGTGCACGCGATCGGCCGCAGCTCGGGTGAACCGCGCCCCGTCGTGCTCGGCTACTTCCCCGACGGCGAGGCGGTCGTGACGCTCGCGATGAACGGATGGGCCGCATCCGACCCGTCCTGGCTGCGCAACCTGCGCGCGCATCCCGAGGTGCGGGTCGACCTCGGGCGCGAGCGGCGACGGATGCGGGCCCGCGTCGCCGAGGGCGCCGAGCGCGAGCGCCTGTGGCCGGGGTTCACCACCTACCCCGGCTGGGGCGACGTCGAGGCGTTCTCGGCCCGCCGCCCGAACGGCACATCGGTTGTGGTGCTCGACCCCGTCTGAAGCGCTACGGCGCCGCCGTGTCAAGGCCCTCTCGTGAGCGAGGGCGAGTCCGTACCGTCGAGAGCGTGTGGACTCTCATCATCATCCTCCTGGCCATCTGGCTCCTCCTGACCGTGCTCGGCTTCGCCATCAAGGGCCTCATCTGGCTCGCGGTGCTCGGCATCGTGCTCTTCGCCGTCACGGCGATCATCGGCTTCATCCGCCGCGGGCGCTCGGGCACGCGCGCCTGACGCCCCCGCGAGCCTGACGCCGCCGTAGGGTGGCGGGATGGCCGCACCACCGCCCGTCGCCGCGCCCCGGGTCGACCCCGTAAAGCTGCCGGTCGATCTTCAGTGCGGCGACACCTACGACCTCGAGCCGGGCGCCATGCTCGAGGGCTTCGCCTTCGACGGCCTGCGGCTCGACGAGTTCAGCCTGCGCGACGCGCACCTCGAGCTGTGCCGCCTCACCGAGGTGAGCGCGCCCGAGACCGAGCTGCGCGGCGCCTCGTTCGTCGAGGTCGTCATCGAGCGGCTCGACGTTCCCGTGCTCCGCGGCTCCCGCGCGAGCCTGCGTGACGTGCGCATCGAGGGCGGCCGCCTCGGCTCGGCGGAGCTCTACGACTCCGAATGGCGCTCGGTGCACGTCGTCGGCTGCAAGCTCGGCTTCGTCAACCTCCGTGGCGCCTCGCTGCACGACGTGATCTTCACCGAGTGCACGATCGACGAGCTCGACCTCGGCTCGGCCGACGCACGCCGCGTCACCCTGCCGGGCACGCGCATCCGCCACCTCGACGTGACGCACGCGACCCTCGCCGACGTCGACCTGCGCGGATGCGAGCTCGAGGAGCTCACGGGCGCCGGCTCCCTGCGCGGCGCCGTCGTCGACCCCGACCAACTCGCTCTGCTCGCGCCGATCCTCGCGAGCGAGCTCGGCATCCGCGTGGAGTGACCGCCGCGTCGCGCCGGGGACCTCATGCGAGAGGGCCCGGTGCGCTCGGCGCTCCAGGCCCTCTCAGATGTGGCGAGTGAGGGATTCGAACCCCCGAAGGCTTAGCCGGCTGATTTACAGTCAGATCCCTTTGGCCGCTTGGGTAACTCGCCAGGTGCACGCTCGACTCGTGTGTTCACCAACCGCGCGCGCCAGTCAAGGATACAAGGTCGCGGAGCCCGTTGAGACCACGCTCCCCGGAGGGCGCGGGGCGCGCCGATAGGATGCGAGCAGTCATCACCCAGCGCAGGAGGACGCGTGCCCGGCATCCACGAGGTCGCCCAGCTCGCGGGCGTCTCCGCGGCGACGGTGTCGCGCGCGCTCTCGGGCCGCGGCTCCGTCTCCCCCACGACACGCGCCAAGGTGCAGGCGGCCGCGAACGAGCTCGGCTACGTCGTCTCGTCGAGCGCCTCGGGCCTCGCGACCGGACGCACGCGCAACGTCGGCGTCGTCATCCCGTTCCTCAACCGCTGGTTCTACGGCGCCGTCATCGAGGGCGCCGAGTCAGCGCTGCTCGAGCAGGGCTACGACCTCACCCTCTACAACCTCGGCGGCAGCGACGAGGAGCGCCGGCTCGTGTTCGAGCACTTCCTGCTGCGGAAGCGCGTGGATGCCGTGATCGCCGTCTCGCTCGAGCTCACGTCCGATGAGGTGAAGCGGCTCATCGACCTCGACAAGCCCATCGTCGGCGTCGGCGGCCCCCTCCCGGGCGTGCGCACCCTGAGCCTCGACGACGTCGAGCTCGGCCGCCTCGCCACCGAGCACCTCATCGCCCTCGGCCACACCGAGATCGCCCACATCGGCGGCGACGCGCTCGAGATGGACTTCCACCTGCCCACCAACCGCCGCCACGGCTACGAGGAGGCGATGCGCGCCGCGGGCCTCGAGACCCCCGACCGCTTCTTCCACGCCGCCGACTTCACGATGCAGGGCGGCTACCGCGCGGCGAAGCAGCTGCTCGGCAACCCGGCCGGGCGTCCGACGGCGATCTTCGCGGCATCCGACGAGATGGCGATCGGTGCAATCCTCGCCGCGAAGGACCTCGGCATGCACGTGCCGGGCGACGTATCGGTCATGGGCATCGACGACCATGAGCTCGCCGAGTTCTTCGGCCTCACGACGATCGCGCAGTTCCCCGACATGCAGGGGCGGATGGCGGTCGAGGTGCTGATGGACGAGCTGCACCCCGGCGCTCGCTCGGCCGAGGAGCTCAACATCGACCTGCCGTATGAGCTCGTCGTGCGCTCGTCGACGGCGCGGCGGCACTGAACCGCGGCATCCGCTCTCCGCTTCCGCGCTTCCGCGCCTCCGCGCCTGCTCCTACGCAGGCGCCTCCTGCTGTTCTGCAGGAGTTCTGCTGTTGTGCAGGAAGCTCCCGCTGTTCTGCAGGAGATCGCTCCCAGGGGCCCCTGTTTCCGGGGGCGCGGCCGAGCACTCGCGCAAGACTCCTGCACAACAGCAGAACTCCTGCACAACAGCGTCAACGCAGGGCGGCGACAGCGTCCGCGTAACGGAGGGCGTACTTCGCGACCGTGCCGAGGTACACCTCGGGGGCGTTGTAGGCGCGGATCCCGGCGCGCCACCCGTCCTCGGTGTCGAACGCGCTGCTCGCGCGGCACAGGTAGTTCGCCGCCGCCATCGCTGCATCGTCGACGTTCTGCGGGTCCTGCACGCCGTCGGCGTTGCCGTCGACGTGCCAGTTGCGCCACGCCTCCGGGATGAGCTGCATCGGCCCCACGGCGCGATCGGCCTCGGCCGTGCCGTCGATCTCGCCGCCGTCGCTGTCGGGGATGAGCGCCACGCCCTCGCCGTTCAGGTCCGGCCCGTAGATGGGCGGGGTGACGCTGCCGTCCTCGGCGATGCTCGAGTCGCCGTGCCGCCCGTGGTCGCTCTCGACCGCGCCGACCGCCGCGAGGGTCGCCCAGTCGAGCTTGCACTCGGGGCGGTGGTCCTCCTTGACGATCACGGCACCCGCGTACGCCGCGAGCGCCCGCCGCGGGATTCCCGTCGCATCCGACACCTCGTCGAGCCACGCCGGGTCGGCGAGCGTCACGACCGAGACGCCGTCGAACGGGTTCATCGTGCGCGGCGGCGAACCGGCGGGCGGGGCCCAGCGCGGCAGGGGCTCCTCGGATGCCGCGGGCGGCCCGCCGAGGCCCCCGCGCGGCGCCAGGAACCACCCGATGCCGCCCACGAGGAGGGCGACCGCGACGACCACCGCCACGACCGCGCCGATGATCGGGAGTCGGGCGCGCATCCGTCAAGTCCTAGCATGGCGGCATGGCAGATTCCTCTTTCGACATCGTGAGCAAGGTCGACTCGATGGAGACCCAGAACGCATTGAGCCAGGCGCAGAAGGAGATCGCGCAGCGCTACGACTTCAAGAACGTCGGCGCGTCGATCGAGTTCTCCGGCGAGAAGATCCTCATGAAGGCGAACTCCGAGGACCGCGTGAAGGCCGTGCTCGACGTCTTCGAGCAGAAGCTCATCAAGCGCGGGATCTCGCTGCGCTCCCTCGACGCGGGCGAGCCGTTCGCCTCCGGCAAGGAGTACCGCATCGAGGCGCGCATGAAGGAGGGCATCTCCTCCGAGGACGCGAAGAAGATCTCGAAGATCATCCGCGACGAGGGCCCCAAGTCGGTCAAGTCGCAGATCCAGGGCGACGAGCTGCGCGTGCAGTCGAAGAGCCGCGACGACCTGCAGGCCGTCATCGCGCTCCTCAAGGGCAAGGACCTCGACGTCGCCCTGCAGTTCGTCAACATGCGATGAGTCGTTGCCGCTGAACTGACCGCCAGCGGAGCCGGGCCCTCGCGCGGGGCCGGCGGAGCGGGCGCCGCGGATTATCGCGGCGCAGAACGGGCTCTGTATCAACGGGGGCTTGTGACTGCTCTTGATGAGCGGTGAAGATCAGACACATGAGCGACGGCGAGACCGTCCGCACCCCCCACCCCGACCCCGACGAGCGCGCGGCCGTCGATCCGCTGTGGGCGCGCGCGGCCGAGCTCTTCGATGCGTGGCGCACGGGCCGGCCGGATGCGATGGACGACCTCGTGCGCTCCGTCTCGCCCGTGCTGTGGCACGTCGTGCGCGCCTACGGCCTCGGTCGCGAGGAGGCGCAGGACGTCGTGCAGTCGACGTGGCTCGCGCTCGTGCGCAGCCGCGACGCCGTCAAGGACCCCCGCACGGTCGTCGCGTGGTTGACCACGACTGCGCGACGTGAGTCGTGGCGCGTCGTCAAGGCGGACGGGCGCACCACATCCGCCGACGACGAGGAGCTCGAGCGGCTCGGCCGCAGCGAAGCTCCCGCCGAGGCCGTCGCCGAGCGCAACCTCGAGGCCGATCGCCTGTGGCGCGCGGTCGCGGCGCTCTCCGAGCGCTGCCGCCGCCTCGTGCGCGTCATCGCGTTCTCCGAGCGCCCCGACTACGGCAGCATCTCGGCCGAGCTCGGCATGCCCGTCGGCAGCATCGGGCCGACGCGCGGCCGCTGCCTCGACAAGCTCCGGATGCTGCTCGCCGAAGGGGAGGCCGTGTGATGCCCGAGAACGACGCCCGGCTGTTCGCGGCCCTCCGCGACATGTGGGAGCAACGCGACCCGATGCCCGAGGGGCTCGTCGACGACGTCATCATCGCCCTCGAGACGGAGCGCCTCGCCGAGGAGTACCGGCAGCTCATGCTCGTGTCGGATGCGCGCGAGCTCGCGGGGGCGCGCGGTGCGGCCCCCCGCATCCTGGAGTTCGGCGCGGCGGCGGTGACGCTGCTGCTGCGCATCGAGTCCGACGGCGGCAGCCACCGCATCGACGGCTGGCTGGCCCCGCCGCGCGGCGGCCGCGCCGAGCTGCTCGTGGGCGGCGCGGAGGTCGCCTCCGCGACCATCTCGCCCGAGGGCCGCTTCGAGTTCCCCCGGGTGGCCGCGGGCATCTGCCGCATCGTCATCCGCTCCGCGGGCGAGGACGGCTACAGCGTCACAGGCGAGTTCGAGGTGGACTGACCCGATCCGGGTCCGACGAGAGGAACGACATGCGCGCTGACGACGGCTCGCGGGACTGGCGGATGCGGGCGCGGGCGCAGCTGCCGCGCGGCGTCGTGCGCGTGGTGACGCGCGACGACGCCGCGGAGGATCCCGCGCTTCCGACGGGCTATGTGCCCTCGCGGCTGCTCGTGTCGACGCTGCTGCCCGACGACCACCCGGCGCGCGAGGAGCTCGCGGCGCTCGTGAAGGAGCTCGGCTGGGAGCTGCGACGCGAGAAGCGACGCCGCGACGCCGTGCTCGAGGAGCCGCCCGAGGTCACGAAGGAGAGGCTCGAGCGCTACCCGTGGGCGGCGGGCTCCCCCGGCATCGAGGTGCTGCAGCTCGTGGCGACCCCGGGCGCCCCGACGCCCGACGCGTGGGAGGTGCTGCGGCTCGCGCGCTCGCGCGGCGTCGAGCTGCCGGGCGTCGGACTCGCCCACGTGGGCCACCTCGCGCCGTTCCACTCGACGAACCCGTTCCACTCGACCAACCCCTTCCACTCCACCAACCCCTTCCATTCGACGAACCCGTTCCACTCCACGAACCCCTACGGCGGTGGCGGCACACCCGCGGTCGAGTACGGCCTCGCGGGCAGCGGCGGACGCCAGGTGGTCGCGGTCGTCGGGCCCGACCCGGCATCCGTCGTGCCGCGCCCCCGCGGGGAGGCGGTCGTCGGCATCCTCGACACGGGATGCGGCGAGCACCCCTGGCTCGATCCGGTCGTCGACCGCGCGTCGACGTTCGCGGCCCTCGGGCGCACGGATGCGGCATCCGACCCCGAACGCGCGCCCGACCAGCTCGGTCCGCTCGAGGGGATGCTCGACGACGGATCGTGGCACGGCACCTTCGTCGCGGGGCTCGTGCACCAGAGCGCGCCGCACGCGCGCATCGTGCCGGTGCGCATCGCGGGCTCGGACGGGCTGTGGGAGGAGCAGGAGCTCGTCGACGCGCTCGCGGGCCTCGTCGCGCGGGTGGAGGGCGGCGAGCGGCTCGACGTGCTCAACCTCTCGCTCGGCTACTACCACGAGACCCCGGAGCGGGGACAGTTCGACATCACGGTCGCCGAGCTGCTGCTGCGGCTGCGGCGCGCGGGCACGGTCGTCGTGTGCTCGGCGGGCAACGACGCGACCGACAGGCCGCTCTTCCCGGCGGCCTACGGCCTGTGGGAGCCGGAGCCTGCCGAGGGCGCGCCGTGGATCGATCCCGGCGACGGCGCCCCTCTCGTCTCCGTCGGCGCGCTCAACCCCAACGGCACGGTCGCACTCTTCAGCAACGTCGGGCCGTGGGTGCAGGTGTTCGCGCCGGGCGCGGCGGTCGTGAGCACGGTGCCCGCCGGTCCCGCGGGCGGACCGTTCGCGGGCGGCATCCAGGCGACGGCCGCGGTGCCGGCCTACGGGCTGCGCCGCGAGACGATCGACCCCGACGACTTCAGCGGCGGCTTCGCCGTGTGGAGCGGCACCTCGTTCGCGGCGCCCGTCGTGGCGGGCCTCATCGCGGCCGAACTGCAGGCGGATGCGGCGGAGCCCTCGGTGGAGCGCTCGCGCGCCGTCGTCGAGGCGGTGCTCGCCCGGCTGCGCGACGACTCCTGATGGCCGTGCGGCTGGGGGCGGCCGAGCTCTACGTGCGCGCCGTCGCGGCGGGCAACGCGGGGCGGCACGCGGCCGCCCGGCGCGACCTGCTCGCCGCCCGCGAGCGCGAGCCCGACCCCGACACGGCCGCGCTCGTCGCCGGCACGCTCGCCTACCTCGACTCCGAGACGGGCTCGCCCGCCGAGGCGATCGCGACGATCGAGGAGGTGCTGCGCGATCCGCAGCTGGCCGAGCAGACGCGCGCCGTGCTCACGAGCCAGCGCGGTCTCCTCGAACTGCGCCGCGGCCGCGACGACGACGCCCTCCGGCACCTGGGCGACGCGATCGAGCGCCTCGGCGACCACCCCGTCGCCCTCGGCCGCGCGCACCTCAACCGGGGGCTCGTGCGGCTCGGCCGGTCCGACGTCGACGGTGCGGAGCGCGACTTCGCGCGCGCCGCGCAGGCGTTCGCGCGCGCGGGCGACGCGGTCGAGGAGGCGAAGGCGCACAGCAACGAGGGCTACGCGGCGATGCTGCGCGGCGACCTGGGCCGTGCGATCGGCACGATGGATGCGGCGGCGCGCGTGCTCGGCGAGCTCTCGCCCGTCATGCGCGCGGTGAGCGACGGCGACCGCGCGGAGGCCCTGCTCGCGGCGGGCATGACAGCGGATGCCGTGGCCCTCCTCGAAGACGCCGCCCGCATCTACGGGGCCCGGCGGCTGCGGCAGGCGCAGGCGGAGGCCGAGCTGCTGCTCGCGCGCGCCCTCCTCGAGGAGGAGCCCGCACGGGCCGCGCAGGTCGCATCCCGGGCGGCCCGCCGCCTGCGCGGACGCGGCAACGCGAGCTGGGCGGTGCGGGCGGACGCGCTCGTGGCGACCGGTCGTCTGCGAGCGGGCACGGCATCCGCTGCCCACCGCGACGGTGCGCGGGAGCTCGCGCGCGAGCTCGAGGCCCTGCACCGCCGCGACGACGCCGCCCTCCTGCGGCTCGAGCTCGCGCTCGACGCCCTCGCGCGGGGCGATGCGGCCGACGCGCGCGCTCTGCGTCATGCCGCGCATCCGGATGCCGACGCCCCGCTCGCGGTGCAGGTGCGCGCCGCCGAGGTCGACGCGGGCCTCGCCGCAGCCGGCGGCGACGCGGATGCGCTGCTCGCCTCGGCCGCCCACGGCATCGAGACCCTCACGACCTGGCAGGCGAGCCTCGGCAGCCTCGAGCTGCACAGCGGCGCCGCGGTGCACGGGCGCCGGCTCGCCGTGCTCGGCACGCGCGCCGCTCTCGACCGCGGCGACCCGCAGGAGGTGCTCGACTGGTCGGAGCGCGTGCGACGGTTGAGCGGCAGCTTCCCGCCCCTGCGCCCGCCCGCCGACCCCGAGGTCGCCACGGCCCTCACCGAGCTGCGCGAGCTGCAGCGCTCCGACGCGAGCCCCGCCACCCACGCGCGCGCCGCCGGGCTCCGCGACGAGGTGCGCCGGGCGCACTGGGCGGATGCGGCGCGCGCGACCCGCAGCTCGGACGCGGTCGTCGTCGACGAGCTCGGCGCGGCCCTCGCCGCCGACGGTGCAGCCTTCGTGACCCACCTCTGGACCGAGGAGGGTCTCGCCGCGCTCGCGATCGCGCCCGGCACGGCCCCCGGCGGCCGCATCGTCGAGCTCGGGCGTGCGCGCGTCGAGGAGCTGCTCGGCGGCCTGCTCGCCGACCTCGACGTCGCCGCGACGACCCTCCCCGCCGTGCTGCGCGAGACCGTCGACACGGCCCTCGCCCGCCGGCTCGCCGAGCTCGACGCGCTCCTGCTCACCCCGCTCGGCGACGTCATCGCCGCCGCCGACCGGCTCGTGCTCGCGCCATCGGGAGCCCTCGCGGGCGTGCCGTGGCCCATGCTGCCGAGCGTCGCGGGCCGGCCGCTCGTCGTCGCCGAATCAGCCCGGCGCTGGCTCGACGAGCGCCGCCCGCCCGCGGCGCCCCGCAGCGTCGGGTTCGCCTCCGGTCCCGGCGTCACGCGCGCCCGCGACGAGCTCGAGGCCGCCGCCGCCGTATGGCCCGCCGAGGCACGCGAGGTGCGCCACGACGCCACGGCCGCAGAGGTCACGGCCGTCGCCGAGCGCGTCGACCTCCTGCACATCGCGGCGCACGGGCGGCACTCGGCCGAGCATCCGCTCTTCTCCGGGTTCGAGCTCGCCGACGGCCCCTGGTTCGGCTACGACATCGACCAGCTCGCGCGGACGCCGGATGCCGTCGTCATGTCGGCGTGCGAGCTCGGCCGCTCCGCGAGCCGCTGGGGCCTCGAGGCCCTCGGCATGGCGCGCGCCTGGCTGCAGTCGGGCGCCCGCTCGGTGCTCGCGGCGCCCGCGGCCGTGGGCGACGAGGCGGCATCCGAGCTGCTGCCCGCCGTGCACCGAGAGCTCGCACGCGGGCGCGGCATGGCCGACGCCCTGAGCCTCGCGACCACCGCGACCGGTCTCAGAACGCCGTTCCTCGCGCGCGGCTCAGGGTGGTGACGGGCTGCTACGGAAGCACCGTCAGCCCGCCGAACCACCAGACGCCCGCGCGATCGACGACGAGATCGATGCCGACCCGCGCATCCGCGACGCCGAGCACCGCGACGAGCAGCTCGGCCGCCGCGAGCGTGCGCCCCGGCACTGCGGCGCCCAGCAGCATCTCGATGCGGCGCGCGTCGGCGACGCGGCCCGACAGCACGACGAGCTGGACGACCCGCCCCTCCGGACCACCGGCGTGCAGGGCGCCTTCGAGGAGGGGGTCCGGAGAGGCGTCGTCGTCCCAGCACACGGCGGGACAGTCGAACCCGGCCCGGGAGGCCGCGAACGCGGCGAGAAGCGGGTCAGGTGACCGCTGGGCGACGGCGGGTTCCCCGAGCGCTCTCGGTTCGTCGACGATCGTCATCATCCGCTCCTCCCGATCCGACGGGATGCCGCGGAGGATCCGCGACAGGGATCAAGAGCGCGAGCGCCCCCGCCTGATACACGGATGCGGTGGAATGGCGGCGGAGGCCCGCTCAGGCCAGACTGAGCGGATGGACGATCGACTGCTCGCGTGGCTCTCGCTCGCGTCGGTCATCGCCCTCATCGTCGTCGACCTGGGTGTGCGCATCGCCGCGCTCATCATCGTGCCCCGCAACCGGCGCCCTCAGACGGCGATGGCGTGGCTGCTCGCGATCTTCTTCATCCCCTATCTCGGCATCCTGTTCTTCCTGCTGTTCGGCAGCGCGCGGCTCCCCAAGGGTCGGCGGCGCAAGCAGCGCGAGATCAACGAGTACATCCTCGAGACCACCGAGGGCATCGACCTCGTGCAGAAGGACCCGGCGTGGCCGACCTGGCTCGAGCCGCTCGTCGAGCTCAACCGCACGCTCGGCGCGATGCCGCTCGTCGGCGGCAACAGCGCGCGCATGTGGGCCGACAACCAGGAGGCCTTCGACGCGATGACGGAGGAGATCCGTGCGGCGAAGCGCATCGTCCACGTCGAGTTCTACATCCTGTCGCTCGACGACACGACGCGGCCGTTCTTCCAGGCGCTCGCGGATGCGCGTGCCCGCGGCGTGAAGGTGCGCGTGCTGCTCGACCACCTCGGCAACCTGCAGTACCCCGGCTTCCGCCGCACGAAGAGGTTCCTGAACGCGGCCGGCATCGAGTGGCACCTCATGCTGCCGCTGCAGCCCTACAAGGGGAAGTTCCAGCGGCCCGATCTGCGCAACCACCGCAAGCTGCTCGTCATCGACGGCGAGGTCGCCTTCACAGGTTCGCTCAACGTCATCGAGACGCCGTACCAGAAGAAGAAGAACCACAAGAAGGGCCTGCACTGGAAGGACTACTGGGTGCGGTTCGAGGGTCCCGTCGTCGCCGGCATCGACGCGATCTTCGTGACCGACTGGTACTCCGAGACGGATGAGCTGCTCATGCGCGAGGCCGCCCCCGTGCGGCTTTCGGGCGACGGGCACCTCGACTGCCAGGTCGTGCCGAGCGGCCCCGGGTTCTCGGTCGAGAACAACCTGCGCCTCTTCAACTCGCTCGTCTACAACGCGCAGAAGCGCATCGTGCTCGTGAGCCCCTACTTCGTGCCCGACGACTCGATGCTCTACGCCGTCACGACGGCCGCGCAGTCGGGCCTCCACGTCGAGCTCTTCGTCTCCGAGATCGGCGACCAGTTCATGGTGTACCACGCGCAGCGCAGCTACTACGAGGCGCTGCTCAGGGCGGGCGTCAAGATCTACCTCTACCCCGCGCCGACGATCCTGCACGCGAAGCACATGACCTTCGACGACGAGGTCGCCATCATCGGCTCGAGCAACATGGACATGCGCTCGTTCACCCTCGACCTCGAGATCTCGGTCATGGTGCACGGCGAGCCGTTCCTCGGCCAGCTGCGCGAGGTCGAGGACGCCTACCGCGCGGTGAGCCGCGAGCTCACGCTCGAGGAGTGGAACCAGCGGGGGCGCGGCATCCGCATCGTCGACAACCTCATGCGCCTGACGGCCGGCCTGCAGTAGCCGACCGATCGCGTATCAGTCGCGCGAGATGCGCACCATCTCCTCGCGCGGCACGACCTTGATGCGCGCGCGGCCGTGCGGCTGCCCGAGCGCCATCTCGTGCTCGTCGAGGCGGTGCCAGCCGTCGAGGTCGGTGTAGATCACGCCGCGCTCCTGCAGGAGGGCGGGGATCGCGTCCTCCTCGGGCTCCGACGGGGTCCACCAGCTCGCCTGGCCCTTCACGAGGTGCGAGATGGTCTCCATGGCATCCGACTTCGTGTGACCGATGAGGCCCACGGGACCGCGCTTGATCCAGCCCGTCGCGTACACGCCCGGCACGACCTCGTTGTGGTGGTCGACCACCTGGCCCTCGTGGTTCGGGATGACGCCGCGGTCCTCGTCGAACGGGATGCCGTCGAGCGGCGAGCCGAAGTAGCCGACCGCTCGGTACAGCGCCTGGATGGGCACCTCGCGGATCTCGCCCGTGCCGCGCACGCCGCCCGAGCCGTCGGGCTCCGTGCGCTCGTACCGGAACGCCGTGATGCCGTGCTCGTCGCCGACGACCTCGAGCGGCTTCGCGTAGAAGTGCAGGTGCAGGCGACGCGACGCCTGGCCGACCTCGCGCTGACGCCACTGGCTGAGCACCTTGTCGATCACGAACACCTGCTTGTTCGACTCGATCGCGCGGCGCGACGCCTCGTCGTAGTCGAAGTCCTCGTCGTACACGATCATGTCGACGTCGCGCAGCTCGCCGAGCTCGCGCAGCTCGAGCGGTGTGAACTTCACCTGCATGGGGCCGCGGCGGCCGAACACGTGCACGTCGGTGACGGGCGAGACCTTGAGCCCCTCGTAGACGTTGTCGGGGATCTCCGTCGGCAGCAGGTCCTCGGGGTGCTTCGCGAGGATGCGGGCCACGTCGAGAGCGACGTTGCCGTTGCCGATCACGGCGACCGACTGCGCCTCGAGCGGCCACTCGCGCGGGTAGTCGGGGTGGCCGTCGTACCAGCTCACGAAGTCGGCGGCGCCGTAGCTGCCGGGCAGGTCGATGCCCGGGATGTCGAGCGACGCATCCCGCACCGCGCCCGTCGCGAAGATGACCGCGTGGTAGTGCTTCTTGAGGTCGTCGAGGGTGATGTCGCGCCCGTACAGCACGTTGCCGAAGATGCGGATGTCGCCGCGGTCGAGCACCTCGCGCAGCGCCGTGATGATGCCCTTGATGCGCGGGTGGTCGGGGGCGACGCCGTAGCGCACGAGGCCGTAGGGGGCGGGCAGCTGCTCGAACAGGTCGATCGAGACGTCGAAGCTGCGCTCGTACTTGAGCAGGATGTCGGCGGCGTAGATGCCGGCGGGGCCGGCGCCGACGATCGCGAGACGGAGCTTCATGGGGGGTGATCCTTCCTGTGCGCCTGCGGCGCTGAGTGCGTACGGGGAGGCGGTGGGAGCGCTCAGCCGGAGCGCTCGACGATCGCCTGCGCGAAACGGCTGAGCGACTTCTTCACGGGCCCCTCGGGCAGCGGCTCGAGCGCCGCGACCGCGTCGTCGGCCCAGCGGCGGGCCTCCGCGAGCGTCGCCTCGGTCACCGGATGCTCGCGCAGCTCCGCGACCGCCTGGGCGAAGAGCTCGGTGTCGGCGTCGGGGGCGAGGCCCGCGTCGAGGCGGGCCAGGAGCGCGGCTGCCTCCGCATCCGTCTGGGCCTCGCGACGCAGGTACAGCAGCGGCAGGGTCGGCACACCCGCGCGCAGGTCGGTGCCCGCCGCCTTGCCGGTCTGCTCGATCGCGGCCGAGAGGTCGATGACGTCGTCGACGAGCTGGAAGGCCACACCCACCTTCTCGCCGAACACCTCGACCGGCTTGCGGTACTCGTCGGGGGCGTTCGAGAAGATGACGCCCACGAGCGCCGCGCACGAGATGAGCGAGCCGGTCTTGTCGGCGAGCACGCCGAGGTAGTGCTCGATGGGGTCCTGGCCGGGCTGCGGGCCGACCGTCTCGTGCAGCTGGCCGAGGCACAGGCGCTCGAAGACGTCGGCCTGGATCGTGAGGGCGCGCTCGCCGAGACCCGCGATGAGCTTCGAGGCGCGCGCGAACAGCAGGTCGCCCGTGAGGATCGCGACCGAGTTGCCCCACACCGTCTGAGCGCTCGGCACACCGCGCCGCACCTGCGCGTCGTCCATGACGTCGTCGTGGTAGAGCGACGCGACGTGCGTGATCTCGACCGCCTGCGCCGCCACCACGACGTCGTCGGACGCGCCCTCGCCGAGCTGCGCCGTGAGGAGCGCGAGCACCGGGCGCACGCGCTTCCCGCCCGCGTCGAGCAGGTAGCGGCCCGCGGCATCCGCGATGTCGTCGGCGAACGAGAGCTGCGCCGTGAGACCGGCCTCGACCTTCTCGAGGCCCGCCTCGATGGCGCGCGCGAAGCTCTTCTCCTCGTTCGACGCGAAGAGCGCGTCGCCGAGGCCGAGCGAGGCGCCGAGCGTGCGGCGCCGGACGATCGAGGGGGACGGGGTCACGTTGCGGCCGATCGGGTCAGGTCGTCGGGCGCGGCGCGCGGCGGCGTGCGTGAGACGCGCGGACGGCCGGGTCGACGGGCTTGCGGGCTCGATGCAGGGCGACGACGCCGCCCGTGAGGTTGCGGTGGGCGACGCGGGCGAAGCCGACGCCGCGGATCCACTTCGACAGGGCCTGCTGGTCGGGCCACTGGTTGATCGACTCCATGAGGTACTCGTAGGCGTCGGGGTTGCTGCTCGCGAGCTTCGTGACGACGGGCATGCCGAGCTTCATCCAGCCGTCGTAGCCGAGGCGCATGACCGGGTTCGTGGGGTGCGAGAACTCGCAGATGACGAGGCGACCACCGGGCTTGAGCACGCGGTACATCTCGCCGAGCGCGACGATCGGGTCGGAGATGTTGCGCAGTCCGAAGCTGATCGTGACGGCGTCGAACTCGTCGTCGCCGAACGGCAGGCGCTCGGCGTCGGCCTCGACGAACTCGAGCTTGGGGTGGCGCTTGCGCCCCTCCGCGATCATGCCGGGCGAGAAGTCGACGGCGACGACGGTCGCGCCCGACTTCGCGATCGCGGCGGACGAGGTGCCCGTGCCCGCGGCGATGTCGAGGATGCGCTCGCCCGGCTGCGGGTCGATGGCCCGCACGGTGGCGATACGCCAGAGCGGCGCGTTGCCGAGCGAGAGGATGTCGTTGGTGCGGTCGTAGCCGCGGGCGACGTCGTCGAACATGCCGGACACCTCGTCCGGCCGCTTCTCCATGTCCGCCCTGTTCACCACCGGCCATCCTATCCGGGCCGTATGCGGGCACGCCCGGGCCCTTCGGCCCCACAGCGTGCGCGCAACGCGGCCTAGGGTGGAGTCGTGACCGTTCCCGAGGGCTCAGCGCCCGCGCTCACCGCCCGCACCCGGGTGGTCGAGCCGGTGGCATCCCTGCTCCCGCTCCTCGACCCCCGCGCGCCTCTCGTCTTCATGCGCCGCGGCGAGGGCGTCGCCGGGCTCGGCGAGGCGCTGCGCCTCACCTTCCGCGGCCCCGACCGCATCGCCGAGGCGGCCGAGACGTGGCGGCGCATCGCATCCGCCGCGACCGTCGACGACCCGGTCGGCAAGTCGGGCTCCGGCCTGCTCGCCTTCGGCGCCTTCACGTTCGACGAGACGTCGGCGTTCGAGAGCGTGCTCATCGTTCCCCGCACGATCGTGGGCCGCCGCGACGGCCTCACCTGGATCACGGATGTCGCAGTCGCGGGTGAGGACACCCCCGCCTCCCAGCCGGCCCCTTCCGCCCTCGGCGCCGAGTTCCGCCTGTCGCTGCAGCCGGGCGACGTGAGCCCCGAGCTCTACCGCGACCTCGTCGCGCGCGCCGTCGACCGCATTCGCTCGGGCGAGCTGCGCAAGGTCGTGCTCGCGCGCGACCTCGTCGGCCACCTGCCCGAGGGCGGCGACCTGCGCCGCGTGCTCACCGACCTCGCGCTCGGCTACCCCGACACGTGGACCTTCGCCGTCGACGGCCACATCGGCTCGAGCCCCGAGACGCTCGTGCGCGTCAACCACGGCAAGGTGACGGCGCGCGTGCTCGCCGGCTCGATCGCCCGCGGTGCCGACGCGGATGCTGACCACGCCGCCGCCCTGCGTCTCGCCACCTCCACGAAGGACCTCGACGAGCACCGCTACGCCGTGCAGAGCGTGCTCGACGCGCTCGCCCCGCACGCGCGTGCGGGGGTGTCGGCGAGCGAGATCCCGTTCACGCTCAAGCTGCCGAACCTGTGGCACCTCGCGACCAACATCGAGGGCACGTTGTCGGACGTCTCGTCGGCGCTCGACCTCGCGGCGGCGCTGCACCCCACCGCCGCCGTCGCGGGCACGCCGACCTCGAAGGCCATGGACCTCATCCGCGAGCTCGAGCCCCTCGACCGCGGACGCTACGGCGGACCCGTGGGCTGGGTCGACGCCGACGGAGACGGCAAGTGGGCCGTGTCGCTGCGCTCCGCCGAGGTCACGCCGGGCGGCGACATCCGCGCATATGCCGGCGGCGGCATCCTCGCGGCCTCGGACCCGGATGTGGAGCTCGCGGAGACGAAGCTCAAGTTCCGGCCCGTGGTGGAGGCGTTCGCGTAGGAGCGGTCGCGCTGCGCGCGGCTGCGTCGTCGGCGCCTGCGGCGCCGGGGCTGCCGCACGCCCGCGGGGGTGCCGCGTCGCCCCCGCTCCGCTGGTTGAGTAGCGCCGCGCCCCTTCTCCGCTGGTTGAGTAGCGCCGCGCGCGAAGCGCACGACGCGTATCGACACCCTCGCAGGGCTCCTCCGCCGTTGGTTGAGTAGCGCCGCGCGCGAAGCGCACGACGCGTATCGAAACCCTCGCACCCACGTATCAACAGCGGGCCAAGGGATGCGCTACCTCCGCACGTCATGCGCGCCTCCGGTTTCGATACCGCGCGTCGCGCGCTGCGCGCACGGCGCGCGGCACTCAACCAGCGGTGAACACGCGGCGCAGCACGCGAAGCGGAGCGGAGCGCAGGGGCAGCGCGCCCTGCGCAGCAGGGCGGCGACGCGCAGCGGCACGCAGCACCCCGCGACCAGCGGCACCGCGACACCCCGCGGGACGCGTGTCCCGTGACAGACGGGACACCCCGCTGCCACGATGAGCGCATGCGCCACACGTCGAGCCGGGTCACCGTGATCGCGCTCGTCGTCATCAGCGTGGTGTCGAGCGTCGTGGCGTTGTATTTCGACGCGCTCGTACTGCCCACGCATCCGGAGCCCCTGGAGACGCCGGGCTGGTCGAGCGTCGTCACGGGCCTCGCGATGGTGATCCCGGGCGCGCTGCTCATGTGGCGTCTCGACTGGCATCCGATCGCCTTCGTGCTGTTGTTCTTCGGCACGCTGTGGGTGCTCGACGCACCCGCGAGCGCCTCCCTCAACTACGCCTGGTACTTCGACCGCGACGCCCCGTGGGGGCCGGCCGCGTTCTGGTACTACTCGCGGCTCGGCTCGATCCTGATCCTGCCGGTCCAGCTGCTGCTGATCCTGTTCCCCGACGGGCGCTTCCCGCGCGGCTGGCGTCGCGTGGTGGGCATCGCCTCGATCGTCTGCGGCTTCGGGATGCCGTTCTCCTTCATTTTCGCGCCCGGGCACATCCTCGCCGTCGACGAGCCGGGCCGCCTCGCGGAGCTCGAGGCGTTCGACCCGGGCATCCTCGCGATCGAGCTGCCGACCGAGGTGTGGCTCTTCATCCTGCGCAACTCGCCGAACCTCATGCTGCTGGGGCTCGTGCTCGCGCTCGTCGTCGCCATCAGCCGGCGCTTCGGGGCGGATGCGGAGCTGCGGGCGCAGCTGCGCTGGCTCGTGTGGTCGGGCGCCGTGTTCATCGGCGCGACGTTCCTCTACCCGTACCTGCCGCAGGCGGCGGTGGATGTGCTGCTGGGTCTCACGATCGCGCTCGTCGCGGGGGCGGTCATCATCGCCGTCACGCGCTACCGCCTGTACGACATCGATCGCCTGCTGTCGTGGACGGTCGTCTACGGCGTGCTCATCGTCGCCGCGATCACGGTCGACGTGCTGCTCGTGCTGTTCGTGGGCGGGGTGCTCGACGACCGCGTCGCGATGCTCATCGCGGTCATCGCGGTCACGATCGCCTACGCGCCGCTGCGCGAGAAGCTCTTCGCCCTCGCGGCGCGCGCCGTGTACGGCAAGCGCTCCGACCCGTACGGGCTCGTGTCGGCGCTCGGCGACCGGCTCGCCCGCTCGACCGACACGGAGGGCCGCATCGAGGATCTGGCCCGCACGATCGCGGAGGCGTTCGCGTCGCCGTACGTGCGCGTCGAGATCGACCGGCACGATGCCGAGCCCATCGCGGCGGAGGTCGGCACGCGCGGCCGCGAGATCACGCGCGTACCCATCGAGTACGAGGGCGTGCAGATCGGCCGCATCGAGATGCAGCCCGGACGCCGCCCCGTCGTCTCGCCGCGCGATCAGCGCCTCCTCGAGGACCTCGTTCGTCTCGCCGCGGCCGCCCTCCGCAACGCGGAGCTGAACCGCGAGCTGCAGGGCATCCGTGAGTCGCTCGTGCGGGCCCGGGAGGAGAGCCGCTCGCGCCTGCGCCGCGACCTCCACGACGAGCTCGGGCCCTTGCTCGCGGGCGTCAAGCTGCGCCTCGAGACCTCGCGCAACCTCATGGAGCGCGCACCCGAGCGCGCGGGCGAGGTGCTCGACGCGGCGATCGCCGAGCAGAGCGAGGTCATCGTCGCGATCCGCCGCATCGTGCACGAGCTGCGTCCGCCCGCCCTCGACGACCTCGGGCTCACGCGCGCCATCGAGCAGCTGACGGACCGCGTCGACGGCGCCGGATGCGCGGTGCGCGTCGAGGCGGATGTCGCGCATCCGCTCCCTGCCGCCGCCGAGGTCGCCGCGTTCCGCATCGCGTCCGAGGGGCTCACGAACGCCCGCCGGCACTCGGGCGCGCGCGAGGTCGTCGTGAGCCTCCGCTCGAGCGACGGGACCCTGCGCGTCGAGATCGCCGACGATGGGCGCGGCATCGACCGGTCGGCGACGCCGGGCCTCGGCCTGCGCTCGATGCGGGAGCGTGCCGAGGAGCTCGGCGGCACGTTCACGGTCGATTCGGGCCCCGATCGCGGCACCGTGCTCGTCGCCACCCTGCCCATCGCGCCCGCGACCGCGCCGACGCCCGCCGCATCCGCCCCCACCCCCGAACCCGAACCCAAACCCCAGGAGCAGCTCGCATGACCGCCGAGACCACGCGCGTCGTCCTCGTCGACGACCACCCCGTCTACCGAGACGGGCTCCGGATGCTGCTCGAATCGGTCGACGAGGTCGAGGTCGTCGCGGTGGCCGAGGACGGCCTGTCGGCGCTCGACGTCGTCGACGGCGCGGATGCGGACGTCGTCGTCATGGACGTGCAGATGCCCGGCCTCGACGGCATCGCGGCGACGCGCGAGCTCACGGCGCGCCATCCGCACCTCGCCGTGCTCGTGCTCACGATGTCGGAGGACGACGAGACCGTGTTCTCGGCCATGCGGGCGGGCGCCCGCGGCTACCTCGTGAAGGGGTCGAGCCAGCACGAGATCGTGCGCGCCATCCGCTCCGTCGCGTCCGGGGAGCTCGTGTTCGGGGCCGCCATCGCGCTGCGCGTCGCCGCCTTTTTCGCGGGGCGGCCGCCCACCCCCGACACTCCCGCGTTCCCGCAGCTCACCGAGCGCGAGCGCGAGATCCTCGACCTGCTCGCCGCCGGCCGCTCCAACCCGCAGATCGCGCAGGCGCTCTTCCTGTCGCCCAAGACGGTGCGCAACAACGTGTCGAACATCTTCGCGAAGCTGCAGGTGGCCGACCGCTCGGAGGCCATCGTGCGCGCCCGCGACGCAGGACTCGGTCGCCTGTAGCGTCCCGCGGCACGACGGGACCGCGACGGGACCCCGCTCCCTGACGCGACGGGACGCGGCGCCGAGAGTGTGGAGGCACACACCACCACCCCTCTCGGAAGGCACCACCATGACCACCACCTCCACCCCCGAATCCGACACCCCCGCGGTCGCCGAGGCGACGAGCCTCGAGGCCGTCGGCAAGCCGCGCCGCACGCGCGCGGCGCTCGGCCCGTTCCGCCCCCACCTGCTCGAGCGCATCGGCGGGGCCGCGTTCATCGCCGCCCCGCTGCTGCACGTCGCCGGCATGGCCACCTCGCCCGTGCAGACGGAGCCCGGCGAGGCCGGCTACATCGCCTCCCTCGCCGCCGACCCGACGCTCAGCATCGTCTCCGCGACGCTCCTGCACTACGGATGGGTCGCGTTCGCGATCGCGGCCGTCGCGGGCCGCGGGCTCCTGCGGGGGAAGCGCGGCAGCGTCTGGCTCCCCGCGGCCGCCGTCGTGCTGCTCATCGGCTCGATCCAGATGTCGGGCCTGCTGCTGTCGGACTGGTTCCTCATCAGCGCCGGCAACGTGCTGCCGCTCGACACCGCCGTGCTGCTGAGCGAGACCGCGAAGGCGGATGCGTGGGTCGCCGTATGGCAGCTCACGGGCATCGTCGGCGGGCTCGGCGGACTCATGGCCTACGCCCTCGGCCTCGCCCGTGCCGGCGTCGTGTCGTGGTGGATCGCGCCCCTCGGCGGGCTCGCGTGGTTCGCGCCGATGCTCGTGTCGGGCCCCGTGTCGATCGCGCTCATCGCGGTGCTCTTCGCGCCCTTCTACGTGGCGGGGGTGCGCCTCATCGCGAAGCGCTGAGCCGCCGCCGCCCCGGGCGCCCCTCTCCCGACGGAGGGGCGCCCGTTTTGTTCGTCCGGTTTCGATACGCCGTGCGTCGCGCGCTACGCACACGGCGCGCGGCACTCAACCAGCGGTGAACACGCGCCGCGCGTCCCGCGTCCGCCGCCCCATCCCGCTGATTGAGTAGCGCCGCGCGCGCAGCGCACGACGCGTATCGAAACCCTCGCACCGCGTATCAACAGCGGGCCACGGCTCCGATCCGTCCGCACGTCATCCGTTCGTGCGGTTTCGATACGCCGTGCGTCGCGCGCTGCGCGCGCGGCGCGCGGCACTCAACCAGCGGGAGACCGGCGGCCCGCACGTGCGGTGACGTCAAGCGGGCCCGCTCCCCCGCGACCCCGGTGAACCAGCGCGCGCCTACGACGCCGCGAGCGCCGCCTTCTGCTCCTCCACGTCGAAGTCGGCGGGTGGCCAGTCCTGGCCGAGCGAGCGCAGCGCATCCGTGAGCAGCTGCGAGACGGCGAGCCGCGCGTACCACTTGTGGTTCGCGGGGATCACGTGCCACGGGGCGGCCGCGGTCGAGGTGCGCTCGATGGCGACCTGGTACGCCTCCTGGTACTGGTCCCACAGGGCGCGCTCCTCGAGGTCGCCCGGGTTGTACTTCCAGTACTTGTCGGGGCGCTCGAGCCGTTCGGCGAGGCGCGCACGCTGCTCCTCCTTCGAGATGTGCAGCATGCACTTGACGACGACGGTTCCGGATGCGGCGACGCGCTCCTCGAAGTCGACGATCGCCCCGTAGCGGCGCTCGATCTCGTCGGCGTCGGCGAGCTTCCGTACGCGGCCGATGAGCACGTCCTCGTAGTGGGAGCGGTCGAAGACGCCGATGATGCCGGGCTTCGGCAGCTCGCGTTCGACGCGCCACAGGAAATCGTGGGCGAGCTCCTCGGGGGTGGGCTTCTTGAAGGCGTGGATGTGCACACCCTGCGGGTCGACGGACCCGACGACGTGCCGCACGATGCCGCCCTTGCCGGCGGTGTCCATGGCCTGCAGCACGAGCAGCACGTTGCGCGGGTCGTGCTCCTTGTTGGCGAACAGCAGCTCCTGCAGCTCGTCGAGCTCGGCCTCGCCCGCGGCGAGCGCCTTCTCGGCGTCTTTCTTGTTCCCCGTGAAGCCGGGGGTCGCATCCGGGTCGACGTCGGCGAGACGGAAACCGGCACCTGCACGGAGCACATCGGCGAAGCTCATGCGCTCACGCTAGCGGGAGAGGGCGACCTCGACGATGACCCTGCCGGGGGTGGGGGTGAGGCCTCCCGCGAGCTGCCCGCGCTCGGTGACGAGCCGGTGCTCCCAGCCGTACGCGGATGCGAGGGTTGCGAGGTCGACGTGCTGCGGCGTGAGCAGAACGCGGTCGGCGAGCGCGGGGTCGGCCGAGCGGGCCACCTCGAGGCCGTCGAAGATCGTGCCGCCGTGGTCGTTGCCGACGACCACCTGCAAGCGCGGCCACTCCTCGCCGTCGCCGCCGAGCAGCGACCCGACGTCGTGCAGCAGCGCGAGGTCGCCGAGCAGCACGCGCGTGACGCCGGGGCGCGACTCGTCGCGCTGCGCGGCGAGCGCGATGCCCGTCGCGGTCGCGATCGTGCCGTCGATGCCGGCGAGGCCGCGGTTGGAGTAGACGGGGATGCGCTTGCCGGGCGCGATGCGGTCGAGCTCGCGGATGAGCCGCGAGGCTCCCAGCACGAGCCGGTCGTGGGGCCAGGATGCCGCCCACACCGCCTCGGCGAGCTCGCGTCGCGTGACGGGGGCGCGCATCCGCTGCAGCTGTTCGCGCGCGAAGTGCGCGCGCTCGACGTAGTCGGTGCCGATCGATGCGACGCTGCCCTCGTCGACCTCGAGCAGCTGCCGCGAGGCGTGCACCCAGCGGCGCGCCCACGACGGGTCCGGCTCGCGCGAGGTGTCGACGACGACGCGGTCGGCGAAGCGCGCGACGCGGCGGCCCGGGTTGTAGTCGTCGAGGCCCGCGGTGCGCACCACGATCGTCTCGACGCCGCGCCGTTCGATGAGGGCGGGCACCTCGCGGCTGAGCGTCGGGTGCCCGAACACGATGACGCGCGCGACGCGGTCGCCGAAACCGGCGGCGCCGAGCAGCTCGCGGTAGGCCGCGACGAGGTTGGGGCCGAAGCGTGCGCCGCTCGCGACCTCGGCGAGCAGCGGGGCGCCGAGCTCGCGGGCGACGCGCTCCGCATCCTCTCCCGCGCCCGTGCCGGCGACGACGACCGTGCCAGGCGCGGGGCCGAGCTCGAGTACCTCGTCGGCGGGCGGGTCGGCGGGCTGCCACTCGCCGGGCTCGACGTCCGGCATCCGTACGGCCGACGACAGCGGCTCGCGGAAGGCGAGGTTCACGTGGCGGGGACCGCGGATGCCGGCGAGCACCTCGGCCGCGAGCGCGTCGGCCGCGTCCTCCTCGCCCGGCTCCCCCGTCGGCGCGGGCACGTCCCACGAGTGGGGCGCCACGTCGCGGAAGATGCCCGCCTGCCGCGTGGTCTGGTTGGCGCCGACGCCGCGCAGCTCCTCGGGGCGGTCGGCGCTCACGACGAGCAGCGGCACCCCCGAGTGCGCGGCCTCGAGCACGGCGGGGTGCAGGTTGCCGACGGCGGTTCCGGATGTCGTCACGACGACCGCGGGCACGCCCGTCTCGAGCGCGAGGCCGAGGGCGAGGAAGCCCGCCGAGCGCTCGTCGATGCGCACGTGCAGGTTCAGCAGCCCGGCCTGCTCGAAGCGCGCTGCGGCGAGCGCGAGGGCCTGCGAGCGCGATCCGGGGCACACCACGACATCCGTGACCCCGCGGCGCACGAGGCCGGCGAGGAGCGCGGTCGCGTAGACGCTCGCGGGCGCCTCCGGTGCCGCCGGGCTCACTGCGGGTTCTTCGGGGTGTCGTCGTCTCCGTCGAGCTCCGAGAGCTTCTTCTCGAGGTCGCGGATGCGCTGCTCCTGCTCCTTCTCGCGCGCGAGGCGCTGCAGGAACTCGGGGTCGTCGTCGGGGGCCACGGGCTTGGCGGGGCGCGGGTGCAGGGGTTCACGACCGAGCGCGAACCACAGGATCGGGCCGATGATCACGATGCCGATCGCGATGACCGCCCAGAGCGGCTTCGGGAGGGCCCGCACGCGGTGCGGCTCGATGCGCACGATGTCGACGACGGCCGCGACGAGGAGCACCACCGCGACGATCAGCGGGAGGTAGCGCAGCAGAGCGGCCATGACCCGATTCTAGGCGGCGGCGGGCTCCCAGCGCCGCCCGCCTATGATTGCCGGGTGCCCGCCTGGATCCCCTACACGCTGCTGCGCCTCGCCCTCTTCGGCGGCACCTTCGCGCTCCTCTACGCGCTGGGCCTGCACTACGTGCTCGCGGCTGTCGTCGCCGCGGTCGTCGGGCTCACGGTGTCGTACATCTTCTTCCCCAAGCTGCGGAACCGCGTCTCGGAGGAGCTCGCCGCCCGCCGCGAAGCCGCGCAGGCGAAGGCCGACGCCGAGGCGCGCGGGACGGATGCCGAGCGCGGCGTCGACGAGCGCGCCGAGGACGGCGCCTGACTCAGGCGACGGCGCCGACGCCCACCTCGACGTAGAACGACAGCGCGGCCCACAGGCCGATGCCGTACGCGAGCGCCGTCAGCAGCGTGAGCTTGAGCGCGAGCACGAACTCCTTCGCCGTGCGCGCCGTGAGCACGATGAGGATCGCCGGCGCCCCCGCGAGCAGCGCGAAGTACACGTACGGCGCGAGGTCGTGGAAGAGCACGAAGAACACGAGGATGCCGAAGGGCGCCGCCACGAGCACCGCGTAGAGGATGCGCCCGGGCAGGTCGCCCATCCGCACCGCGAGCGTGCGCTTGCCCGCCACGGCATCCTGGGCTCGGTCGCGCAGGTTGTTGACGTGCAGCACGGCGACGGCGAAGAGGCCGGCCGCGGTACCGCCGATCCACGCCTCGGCGTTGACGGTGAGCACCTGCACGAACATCGTGCCCGCGACCGCGGCGATGCCGAAGAACGCGAAGACGGCCACCTCGGCGACGCCCGCCATGTAGCCGTAGGGGCGCTTGCCGCCCGTGTAGAACCACGCGACGACGATCGCGACGGCGCCGAACGCGAGCAGCCACCACTGCTGCGTGCGGATGACGAGGATGAGCCCCGCGACCGCTGCGAGCCCGAAGAACACGAGCGCGACGAGGAGCACGTGCTTCGGCTTGGCGCGGCCGGAGCCGACGAGACGGGCGGGGCCGACGCGGTGGGCGTCGGTTCCGCGCACGCCGTCGGAGTAGTCGTTGGCGTAGTTGACGCCGATCTGCAGGCACGCGGCGACGGCGAGGCACAGCAGGATGCGCACCCAGTGGTCGTACCAGTGCGCCATCTGCAGACTCGCGGCGCCCGTGCCGATCGCGACGGGCGCGATCGCGAGGGCGAGCGTGAGGGGGCGCGAGGCCGAGATCCAGGTGCCGAGTGTCGCGGGCTTCATCTGCGGGGCGCCGGGCGGACGGCCTCCGGGGCGTCCGCTCCTGCCGCCCTTGCCCTTCGCGGGCGCGCTCTTCGCCTGGGCGTTCTTGCCCTTCGCGGGCGCCTTCGCGGCGGGCCCGTTCTTGGGGGCTGCCGCACCCTTCGCGCGATCGATGGCCTGGGGATCGAACCGTTGCTGCTTCGCCACGAGGTGAAGCCTACTGACCGCCGCCTCAGTTCCCGTTCCGCGTGTTTGCACCCGTTCCTTCGGGAACTAACACGCGGAACGGGAACTAAGGCTGGGGGTGAGGGCGGGCCGCGAGGGCCGCGCGGTCGGGCTTGCCGCTCGGCAGGAGCGGTAGCTCGGGGACGCGGATGAGGCGGTCGGGTCGCGCGACGGGCCCGAGGGATGCGGCGATCGCCTTGAGCGCGGCCGCATCGTCGACCTCGGGGCCCGCCGCGTACGCGATCGGGCGCTCGCCCCACCGCTCGTCCGCGACCCGCACGACCACGGCATCCGCGCATCCGGGTTGGGCGCGCAGCACCTCCTCGATCGCGCCGAGCGCCACCTTGACGCCGCCCGAGACGATGACGTCGTCGCGGCGGCCGAGCACGCGGAGCGTCTCGCCGTCCCACTCCCCCGCGTCGGCCGTGCGGAACCAGCGCACGCCGCCCTCGTCGAGGAAGCGCTGCTCGGTGAGCGCGTCGTCGTCGAGGTAGCCGAGGGCGACCGTCGCGCCGCCGAGCTGCACCTCGCCGTCGACGATGCGCACCCGCGCCCCGCCGATCGGGCGGCCGTCGTAGACGCAGCCGCCGCTCGTCTCGCTCGAGCCGTAGCTGCGCACGACCGGGATGCCGGCCTCGCGCGCGCGGTCGACGAGCGGCCGCGGCGTGGCCTGGCCGCCCACGAGCACCGCCTGGAACCCGCGCAGCACCTCGCGCGCCGCGGCGTCGTCGAGCAGGCGCGCGAGCTGCGCGGGCACGAGGGCGACGGCGTGCGGCAGCTGGGGCGACAGCCGCGCGGCGGCCGCCGTGAACGCCTCGGCCGTGAAGCTCCCGTCGCCGAGCGCGACGGGCTCCGTCTGGGCGCACAGCGAGCGCGCGAGCACGTTGAGGCCCGCGATGTAGTGCACGGGCAGCGCGAGCAGCCACTGCGCGGGGCCGCCGAGCGCCGACTCGCTCGCCGCGGCGGAGGCGAGCACGGCATCCGCGGGGAGCACGACGCGCTTCGGGCGTCCCGTCGTGCCGCTCGTCTCGACGACGAGGCCCACCTGCTGCGGCACGCGCTCGGGCAGGGGTGCGGCAGCCGACCCGGGGTCACCCGACGCGACGAAGAGCGCGGGACCGCCCGCGAGCGCGTCGCGCAGGGCCGCGAGCACCGCGGTCTGCCCCGCGGCGGCCGGCACCTGGACGAGCGGCCTCATCGGATCAGAAGTGCCAGGGGTAGGGGCCCCAGTCGGGGTCGCGCTTCTCGAGGAACGCGTCGCGGCCCTCGGCGGCCTCGTCGGTGCCGTAGGCGAGCCGCGTGGCCTCGCCCGCGAACACCTGCTGGCCCACCATGCCGTCGTCGACCGCGTTCATGGCGAACTTGAGCATGCGGATGGCGGTGGGGCTCTTGCCGAGGATCGTCTCGGCCCACGCGAGGCCCGTGCGCTCGAGCTCGGCGTGCGGCACGACCGCGTTCACGGCGCCCATCTCGTACGCGCGCTGGGCGTCGTACTCGTCGGCGAGGAAGAACACCTCGCGCGCGAACTTCTGACCCACCTGACGGGCGAAGTACGCCGAGCCGTAACCCGCGTCGAAGGAGCCGACGTCGGCATCCGTCTGCTTGAAACGCGCGTGCTCGCGGCTCGCGATCGTGAGGTCGCACACGACGTGCAGCGAGTGACCGCCGCCCGCCGCCCAGCCGGGCACGAGGGCGATGACGACCTTCGGCATGAAGCGGATGAGGCGCTGCACCTCGAGGATGTGGAGTCGGCCCGCACCATGACCCCCGGATCTCGATACGCCGCCTTCGGCGGCTACTCGATCAGCGGGGGCAGCGTACTCGTACCCGCTCTTCCCCCGGATGCGCTGGTCGCCCCCCGACGAGAACGCCCAGCCGCCGTCCTTGGGGCTCGGGCCGTTGCCCGTCAGCAGCACGACGCCGACGCGCGGGTTCTGGCGCGCGTCGTCGAGTGCGCGGGCGAGCTCGTCGACCGTCTGCGGGCGGAAGGCATTGCGCACCTCCGGCCGGTTGAACGCGACGCGCGCGATGCGCCCGCTCGCGTCGAGGTGGTAGGTGACGTCGCCGAGGTCATCGAAGCCGGGCACCTCACGCCACACCTCGGGGTCGAACAGCTCCGAGATCACAACGCTCCGATCCAGGTCAGCCCGTACAGCAGCACGACGGGGTTGAGCAGCAGGCCCACGACGATCGCCGCGATGCCCCATCCGCGGCCCCAGCGTCCGACGACCGCGATGATCCCCGCGACGACGGCGAGCGCGCTCAGCAGCACCGCCGAGATCGAGAGGCCCACGGCGAGCTCGAACATGTCGCCGAGCGAGCACAGCAGGGCGACGCCCCACGTGACGACCATGAGGATCGCGATGCCGCCCGCGAGAGATCCGGGCCAACGGGGGCGACGGCGCGCGGCGTGCTCGGCGGGGCCGTCGGGCGTCTCGTCGCCCTCGGCGTCAGCCGGGACGTCGAAGATCTGAAGCCCGTCGGTCACGCTCCCACCCTAGGCGCTGCGGGCCTCGGCGCGGCGGCGGATGCGGGGCAGACTGGGAGCATGACGCCGACGCCGGATGCCGAGGAGCTCGTCGAGGCGGCGCACGTCGTGCGCCTCCCGCTCGTGACGCGCTTCCGCGGCGTGACGGAGCGCGAGGCGGTGCTGCTGCACGGCCCGCGTGGGTGGGGCGAGTTCTCGCCGTTCCTCGAGTACGACGACGCGGAGGCGTCCGCATGGCTCGCGGCGGCGATCGAGGCGGGCTGGGGTGAGCCCGCGCCTGTCGTGCGCGACAGCGTGCCCGTCAACGCGACACTGCCGACCGTGCCGGTCGACGGCATCCGCTCGGTGCTCGACCGCTTCGGCGACGTGCGCACCGTCAAGGTGAAGGTCGCCGACCCGCGCGAGACCCTCGCCGACGACGTCGCGCGCGTGCGCGAGGTGCGGCGCATCCTGGGGCCGGAGGGGCGCATCCGCGTCGACGCGAACGGCGGGTGGAGCGTCGACGCCGCCGAGCGGGCGGCGCACGAGCTCGCGCGGTTCGACCTCGAGTACCTCGAGCAGCCGTGCGCGACCGTGCCCGAGCTCGCGGAGCTGCGCGATCGGCTGCGTGACTGGCAGCTGCCGATCGCGGCCGACGAGAGCGTGCGGAAGGCGTCCGACCCGCTCGAGGTCGCGCGGGCAGGCGCTGCCGACCTGCTCGTCGTGAAGGTGCAGCCGCTGGGCGGGGTCGCGGCGGCGCTGCGCATCGTCGCAGAGGCGGGGCTGCCCGCGGTGGTGTCGAGCGCGATCGACACCTCGGTCGGCCTCGCCATGGGCGCGCGGCTCGCCGCCGCCCTCCCCGAGCTCGACTACGACTGCGGCCTCGGCACGGCGGCGCTGCTCGCCGCCGACGTCACGCGGGAGACCCTCCGCCCCGTCGACGGCGCCATCCCGGTGCGCGACGTGGAGCCGGATGCAGAGCTGCTGCGCACGCACGCCGCACCCCCCGAGCGCACCGCGTGGTGGCACGAGCGTCTACGCCGCTGTGCCGCGGTGCTCGCGTCGCGCGACTGACGTCGAGCGGTGGTCGAGCGCTGCGTTGCTGACGTGGAGCGGTGGTCGAACGCTGCGCGCTCTCCCGCTGTCGTCAGCCGTGCTCCGCGCGCGGGGGCGGGCGCACGTTTCACCGCTGGTTGAGTGCCGAGAGCCGCGGGTTCACCGCTGGTTGAGTGCCGCGCGCCGCGCGCGCAGCACGCGACGCACGGCGTATCGAAACCCGACGAGCGGATGACGTGCGGAGGGACCCGTCCATCGACCCGCTGTTGATACGCGGTGCGAGGGTTTCGATACGCGTCGTGCGCTCCGCGCGCGGCGCTACTCAACCAACGGCAGGCGGGACGGCGGGGGCGCCTGCGCTCGGTGCGAGATCACCGCTGGTTGAGTGCCGCGCGCCGCGCCCGCAGGGTGCGACGCACGGCGTATCGAAACCCGACGGACGAATGACGTGCGGAGGGAACCCGTCCATCGACCCGCTGTTGGTACGCGGTGCGAGGGTTTCGATACGCGTCGTGCGCTCCGCGCGCGGCGCTACTCAACCAACGGGAAGGGGGCGGCGGTGGGTTTCGATACGCGTCGTGCGCTCCGCGCGCGGCGCTACTCAACCAACGGGAAGGGGCGTATCCGCGAAGCGCAGCCGCCCCAAGGCGGCCATCAGCACAGCCCCGACGCCGTCAGGCGGCGGGACCGCAGGGGCACGACCGTCAGGCGGCGCGACCGCCGCCCCCGCTCACAGCCCCGAGTACGCGTGAAACCCCTTGAAGAATAGGTTCACGATCGTGAAGTTGAAGAGCACGGCCGCGAAGCCGACGATCGAGAGCCACGCGGAGGGCGCACCGCGCCATCCGCGGGTCGCACGGGCGTGGATGTAGCCGGCGTAGACGACCCAGATGATGAACGTCCACACCTCCTTGGTGTCCCAGCCCCAGTAGCGGCCCCACGCGTGCTCGGCCCAGATGGCGCCGGCGATCAGCGTGAAGGTCCAGAACGCGAAGCCGATGACGTTGACGCGGTACGAGGTGTTCTCGAGCGCCTCGGATGCCGGGAAGCCGGCGAGGAAGCGCGGCCCCTTGGCGGGGTCCACCTCGCGGCGGGCCTGCAGCAGCTGGGCGATCGAGAGGCCCGCGCCGAGCGCGAAGAACCCGGTGCCGAGGATGGCGACGAACACGTGGATGACGAGCCAGCCCGACTGGAGCGCCGGCGGCAGCGGCACGACGTCGACGTAGACGTTGAGCGTCGAGAGCATGAGCAGCAGCGCCGCGAGGCCCGTGATGTAGGCGCCGAGGTACCGCACGTTGCGGAAGATGTTGACGGCGAGATACACGCCGACGATGACGGCGACACCCGTGATCGCGAACTCGAACATGTTGGCCCACGGGGCGCGGGCGGCGGCGACGCCGCGCAGCACGACGCCGATCGCCTGCACGACGAAGCCCAGCACGGTGAGCGCGAGCGCGATGCGACCGGCCTTGCTCGCGCGAGCGGATGCGGCTGCCGCGGTCGGCGGGGCCGGCGGCGCGAGCACGGTGCCCGACCCCTCGACCTTCGCAGCCTCGGCCTTCGCGGCGGCGGCGGATGCGGGCCGCGCGGCGACGACGTCGCGCGAGCGCCCCGACAGGTCGACGACGTAGGCGATGAAGGCGAGCACGTAGATCGCCGCCGCCGAGTACACGGCGAGGAGGGAGTAGGCGGCGAGGGTCGCGGTCGTCACGGGTTCATCCTACGTTCGGGGTCTGGAGGCGGGCGCTGTGCTTGTCGGCCAGCTCGGCCACGGCGGCGTCGAGGCCGGGGTCCTCGCCACGGGCGAGTCCCGCGTACTCGAGGCGCACGCCGCCCGAGCCGTCCGCGGTGGCCTTGATCCACATCCGTCGTCGCGGCACGAAGAGGCTCACGAGCAGACCGCCGAGGATGAGGAGCGAGAAGACGAGCACCCAGCCCTCGGTGGGGTCGTGGTGGAACTCGATGCCGACGAAGCGCTTGTAGCCGTCGAACGAGATCGTGCCGAGGCCGCCCGGCAGCTCGGCCGTCTGGCCCTGCGTGAGCTCGAGCGCGGGCGCGTCGGCCTTGGGCCCGGCGACCTGGGTGAGGCCGTCGGTGTCGAGCGAGTAGGCGTTGACGGCGACGCCGTCGTCGAGGCCGAGGTCGCCCGTGTAGACGGTGAGGGTGAGGAGGCTGCCGTCGCCCGGGTAGGGCGACATCGACGTGTAGGTGCCGTCGGTGAGCTGCAGCGGGTCGGGGTAGAAGAACCCGAGCATGCCGACCTGCTCGTCGAGGTTGTCGGGCACCTTGATGACGCCGAGGCTGCGGAGGTTGTTGTCCTGCGGGATGAACGCGACGGGCCCCGAGTAGGCGACCTCGCCATCCTCGTCGCGCACCGTGACGACGGGCGCGAAGCCGTTGCTCAGCAGGTAGACCTTGGTGCCGCCGAGCTCGAGGGGCGAGTTCACCTTGAGGTCCGCGTCGGTCCAGTCGCCCCCGGGCTCGCGCGTGGAGAGGTGGGCCGTGAAGTCGATGGGCTGGTAGACACCCGTCGCGGGGTCGAGCTGGTAGCTGCCCTCGAAATCGTCGAGGCGCACCGAGAACGGCTCGAGCGCCGTCTCGGTGAAGAAGCGGCCGGGGTTGAACGAGTCGTAGCTCGCGAGGGAGTTGGTGAAGGCGGTGTCCTCGATGACGACGCGCTGGCCGTTGTAGCCGAAGCCGCCGCCGACGCCGACGGCGACGAGCACGCCCACGAGCGAGGTGTGGAAGATGAGGTTGCCCGTCTCGCGCAGGTAGCCGCGCTCGGCCGAGATGGAGTCGGCGTACCGCTCGACGCGGTAGCCGGCCCCGCGCAGCACGCGACGGGCCTCGGCGACGGCGGTCTCGGCATCCGTCTGGGCGGTGCGCTCGGTGTAGCCGACGAGCCGGGCGAGGCGCGCGGGGGTCTTCGGCGGGCGGGCGCGCAGGGCATCGATGTGGTGCTTCGTGCGCGGCAGGATGCAGCCCACGAGCGACACGAACAGCAGCAGGTAGATGGCCGAGAACCACGGCGAGCTGAACGTCGAGAAGACGCCGAGCGCGTCGAGCACCTGGAACGCCTCGGGGTTCTCGCGCTCGTACTGGATGACGCCGTTGGGGTCGGAGCTGCGCTGCGGCACGAGCGAGCCGGGCACGGCGGCGAGCGCGAGCAGCAGCAGCAGCACGAGGGCCGTGCGCATGCTCGTGAGCTGCCGCCAGAAGAACCGCAGGTAGCCGACGACGCCGAGCTTGGGCTGCGCGATCGCGTGCTGCTCGGTCACCTGATCCTCCTGCTTCTCAGAGCGGGGTGCTGACGCCACCGATCACCGCCCCGATCTCCGACATGATGACGCCCCACAGCCCCGTGACCATGAGCACGCCGATGATGACGAGCAGCGAGCCGCCCACGATGTTGATGACGCGGATGTGGCGGCGCACCCAGCCGAGGCTCGACGACACCCAGCCGAGGCCGAGGGCGACGAGCACGAAGGGCACACCGAGCCCCGCGCAGTAGGCGAGGCCGATGAGGGCCGCGCGCCACGGGTCGCCGCCGTAGCCGGCGAGGAAGCCGACGGCGGTGAGGGTGGGGCTGATGCACGGCGTCCACCCGAGGGCGAACACGATGCCGAGCAGGGGCGCGCCGACGAGGCCCGTGCGGGGACGCCACGCGGGCTTCAGCTGGCGCTGCAGCACCGTGACCTGCCCGATGAACACGAGGCCGAGCACGATGATGATGCCGCCGCCGACGCGCATGATGAGGTCGCCGTACTGCAGCAGGAACCGTCCCGCCGTGCCTGCGAGCACGAACACCGCCATGAACACGAGCGAGAAGCCCGCCACGAAGAGCAGGGCGCCGAGCGTCACCTTCGAGCGCGAGCGCTTCGCCCCGCCCGTGACGCCCGAGACGTAGCCGAGATAGCCCGGCACGAGCGGCAGCACGCACGGGGAGAGGAACGACATGAGGCCCGCCGCGAGCGCGATGGGCACGGCGAGCCACAGCCCGCCGGAGACGACGATCTCGCCCGGGTCCACGCGTCAGGCCTTCTCGGCCAGCAGCTCGTCGACGATGTCGGCGACGACGCTCGGGCTCTCGATGAGCCCGCTGATGCGCGCGGCGACGCGACCCTGACGGTCGAGGATGAGCGTCGTGGGCACCGAGTTGGGGGCGAGCTTGCCGTCGGCGAACGCGAGCTGCACGGCGTTGTCGTCGACGTCGACGATCGACGGATAGCCCACGCCGAACTTCTTCGCGAAGCCGAGCGACACATCCGCGCTGTCGCTCACGTTGACGCCGAGCATGACGACCTCGTCGCCCTCGAACTGCGCGCGGAGCGCCTCGAGGTCGGGCGCCTCCTCGCGGCAGGGCGGGCAGCTCGCGTACCAGAAATTGACGACGACGACCTGGCCGAGCAGATCGTCGGAGGCGATGGTCTCGCCCGTGTCGAGGGTGCCCGCGAACTCGACGGGCGCCTCGCGCTCGGATGCGGCGGGCTGGATGACGCGGCCGTCGCCCGAGATGTAGCCGCCGCCCGTGCCGGACTCGTACTGCCCGGCGAGGTGGTCGGCCTCGGTCGTGCAGCCCGTGAGAAGCGCCGCGAGGGCGACGACGGGCGCGGCGAGGCGCACGCCGAAGCGGCGGGACGATCGGGTGATCACACGGCTCCCAGGTCGATGGACTGCGCAAGCAACTCTGCCGCAGGTTCCTGATAGTCCACCTCGACGAAGGCCCCGTCGCGCCAGGCGAGCGTCGTGATGCTCGAGAGGGCGCAGCGGCGCTGGCGCGGGTCGTGCGCGAGCGGCTTGCGGGCGACCGTGCGGGCGACCATCCAGATCGGCAGCTGGTGCGTCACGAGCACGGCCTCGCCGCCGTCGGAGTCGGCATACGCCTGCGCGACGGCGGCCAGCATCCGTCGCCGGATGCTCGTGAAGGCCTCGCCCCACGTCGGCCGCCACGGGCCCACGAGGTAGGGCCAGTTGCGCGGGTCGCGGAGGCCGCGGCGCACGTTGCTGCCCTCGAAGCGGTTGCTCGGTTCGATGAGGCGCTCGTCGAGGCGCACCTCGAGGCCGAAGCGCGCCGCCCACGGCGCCGCCGACTCCTGCGTGCGCTGGAGGGGGCTCGCGGCGAGGCTCGTGACGGGGCGACCCTGGAGCGACTCGGCGGCCATCGCCGCCATCCGGTGCCCGAGCTCGGAGAGGCCGAAGCCCTTGAGGCGCCCGTAGAGCACGCGGTCGGGGTTGTGGACCTCGCCGTGGCGCACGAGGTGGACGAGGTCGGCCGGCACCCGCCCAGTCTACGAGCGCTGACCGGTCGGTTCTCGGCCCTATAGGCGCGGGATAGGGCCAGTTACCGACCGGTCAGCGTGTGTGACAGCACCGCGAAGTTGTCGCGGAAGAGGGCGTCGGGGTCGACGCGCTCCTTGAGGGAGCGGATGCGGTCGAGGGTCGCGGGCGGGAACGCGCGCTCGACGCGGTCGCCGCGCGGGTCGGCCTCGAAGCTCAGGTAGACGCCCATGACGTGCTCCTCGAGCGCGTCCCACGTGTCGTTGAGCCACGTCGGGTCACCCGACATCGCGGAGAGCGCGAAGTTCGCGGAGCGGTGCGCGTAGGCGGTGGCGTCCTCGGGCACGTCGGCGACGGCACCGCCCACCGCGCGCGCGGCGAAGAAGTGCACGCGACCGGATTGCAGCATCCGCTCGAGCTCTCGGGCGAGCTCGGGCGTGATGTGCTCGACGAGCCCGCCGCGCGCGACCGGCTCGCCGACGCCGCGATGCGGCTCGCCCTGCGAGTTGGAGATGACCGAGGAGTAGGGCGCGAGCACGACCGACTGGTCGAGCAGCGGCGCGAGCTCGGCGAACGGGCGCAGCCGCTCGAGGATCGTGTCGGGATCGGATGCGTCGACGAGCAGGAGCGCCGTCGCGACCGTGCGCCCGCCGCGCGGCCCGCCGAGGATGACCTCGCCCGAGACGTCGCGCGGGGCGGCCTCCATCGTCGAGGCCCAGCTCTCGAGGAACTCGGCGGTATCGGATGCGTCGAAGGCGAGCTGCGCCCACCCCACCTCGCCGACCTGCGCGGCCTCGAACTCGAACGCCGTCACGATGCCGAGGTTGGCGCCCGCGCCGCGCACGCCCCAGAACAGCTCGGGGTCGTGATCGGCGTCGGTACGCACGACGCTGCCGTCGGCGAGCACGAGCTCGGCGGCGCGCATCCGGTCGATCGTGAGACCCTGCTCGCGCGCGAAGAAGCCGACGCCGCCCGCGGTCGCGAGACCGCCGACTCCGACGCCGCCGTAGTCGCCCGAGGTGATGGCCCAGCCGTACGGCTCGAGCGCCGCCGCGACCTCCTGCCATCGGGTGCCCGGGCCGACGCGCACGAGTCGTCGCTGCTCGTCGAGCACCTCGATCGTGTTCAGGGCCGACACGTCGATCACGAGCCCGCCGTCGTTCGTCGAGCGGCCGCTGATGCCGTGGCCGGCGCTCCGCACCCCGAGCGGCAGCTCGCGATGCTCACGCGCGAACGCGACGGCCTGCACGACCTCGTCGACCGTGCGCGGCCGCAGCACGAGCCCCGGCGACCCGCCGCGCAGGTAGTTCGAGCGCACGCGCGCGTACTCGCGGTCGCCCGGCTCGACGGCGTTCTCGGCGAGCTCCCGCGGTAGGGCGTCGTAGTCGATGCCGGGCCGACGCGCGGATAACGCGGATGTCGGCCGCACGCGGTCGGTCGTCGCGACGCCGCGCTCCCCCCGCTCCCGCCCGACGCGCTCGCGCAGCTCGGGTGCGACGTCCTCGGCGAAGGTGCGCAGCGCATCCGGGTCGTCGCTCGAGAGGATGAAGGTGCTGATGCCGTCGTCGAGCACGAACGGGAGCAGCTGCTCAACCCACTGCGCGGGCGGGCCCTGCAGCATACCGCCGTCGCGGTCCTGGAAGCTGCCGTTGATGTTGAGCAGGCGGCGGATCTCGCGGGGATCGCGACCCGCCTCCTCGGCCGCGGCGTCGATCTCGGCGTTGCCGGGCGCGACCCCGCGCTCGTCCATGTACGGCAGGCTCGGCAGCCAGCCGTCGGCGAGCCGGCCCACGAGGCGCAGCATCCGCGGCTTGTAGGCGCCGACGAGCACGGGGATGTCGTGGGCGGGCTCGGGGCCGCGCTTCGCGCCGTTCAGTCGGTAGTACTCGCCGTCGAGGCGCAGCGCGGTGCGGTCGTCGACGTCCCACAGGGCGCGGATGAGGGGGATCGCCTCCTCGAGCGCCGAGATGTTCTCGCCGGCGGTGCGCTCGGGGGCGCCCATCGCCGTCGCGGCGGCGCCGAACGCGCCCGCGCCGAGGCCGAGCTCGAACCGTCCGCCCGAGAGCCGGTCGAGGCTCGCAGCGGAGCGCGCGAGCACCGCGGGCGGGCGCAGCGGCAGGTTGTGCACGTTCGCGGCGACGTGCACGCGCTCGGTGCGCGCGGCGACCCAGGAGAGCAGGGTCCAGGTATCGAGGAACGCCGGTTGGTAGGGGTGGTCCTGGAAGGTGACGAGGTCGTAGCCGAGCTGCTCGCTCAACTGCGCGAGGGCGACCGGCACCTCGGGGCGCGCGGCCGTCGGCGTGATGAAGGTTCCGAGGCGGAGGGGGTGACCGTAGTCGGGCATGACCCCAGCATCCGCCTCGCACCCGCACCCGGCAATCGTCGCGTAAGCCGCTTACGATAGGTGAGTGACCGACGCCACCTCCGACCTCCTGCACATCGACGACGAAGCCTGCCGCCGCTTCCTCTCCTCCACCGAGCTCGTCGGCCGCCGCTGGTCGTCGGGCATCATGCTCGCGATCTTCCGCGGCGCCCACCGCTTCAGCGGCATCGTCGCCTCCGTCGACGGGCTCTCCGACCGGATGGCGGCGCAGCGACTCCGCGAGCTCGAGGCGGCGGGCCTCGTCGAGCGCCACGTCATCCCCTCGACGCCCGTGCAGGTGCGCTACGAGCTCTCGCAGCCGGGGCTCGAGCTGCTGCGGTCGCTGCAGCCGCTCGCGGCGTGGGCGCACCGCTGGGCCGACACCGTGGGCGAGCCGGAGCGCGCCGCCGTCTCGTGAGGGGTCAGACGAAGACCCCCGCGAAGCGGTCGACGGCATCCGCTCGGATCCAGACGGCGGCCTCGTCGATCGGCACGTCGCGCTCGACCACGCCCCCCGTGTGCCGCGTGCCGCGGAACGCGTCGACCCACTCGCCGTCGGGCAGCCACGCGCGCACCGAGCCCGCGCCCTCCTCGACGACGGGCGCCACGAGGAGGGCGTCGCCCAGCATCCACTGGAACGGATGCGCGAACGCCTCATGCGCGTGCGGCGCGTCGAAGAACAGCGGGCGCATGAGCGGCTCCCCCGCCGTCACGGCCCGCCGCGCCTCCTCGGCGAGGTACGGCACGAGCCGCTCGCGCAGCTGCGCGAACCGCCGGAACACCGGCAGCACGCGCTCGTCGCCCGAGCGCTCGGCGATGTTCCACGGCGTGCGGTCACGCGACGGCGTGCGGTGGTGGTTGAACTCGGAGTGGTACTGCATGATCGGCACGAACGCCGCCGCCGCAGCCGACCGCAGGTAGAGCTCGGCCGTCGGCACGTCGCCGCTGAAGCCCGCGAGGTCCCATCCCCAGTAGACGATGCCGCTCGACGCGGCGTTGAGGCCCGCGTACAGCGACCAGCGGAACGCCTCCCACGTCGAGTTCTCGTCACCGGCCCAGAAGGTGCCGTGCGCCTGGCTGCCCGTGAAGCCCGCGCGCGAGAAGGTCACGGGCGCCTTGCCCGATCGGCGCATGAGGTCGCCGAAGGCCTTCGCGTAGTGCACCGGGAAGACGTTGTTCTTCTCGTCGCCGCGACGCCCGTCGAGGTAGACGAGCTCGCGTCCCCACGCGTGCTCGCCGCCGTCGGTCTTGAAACCGTCGACGCCGATCTCCTCCACGAGGTAGCGCCGCTTCTCGGTCCACCAGTGCGCGGCGCGCTCGTCGGTGAGGTCGGGCATGAGCCCGAGCGGGAACCACCAGCCGCGGTTGCGATAGGGCCGCAGGGTGCCGTCGGGCGCCTCCTCGCGGATGAGCACGCCGTCGCGGATCGCGGCGTCGGCATCCGCCTTCACCTGGCCGGCGGGGTGCGGGCGCATCTTGATGAGCGGGATCTGCCACAGCACGAGCCGCACGTCGCGGCGGTGCAGCTCGTCGACCATCCCCTTCGGGTCGGGCCACGCGCCGTGCTCGGGGAACTCGAAGTCGGCGAGTCGGCGGGGCTCGGCCCCGTCGGCGACCTTCGCGCGCGCGTCGCGCCACGTCGTGAAGGTGCTCTCGTCGCTCCAGGCCTCGATCACGATCGAGCCGAGCGGGACGTCGTGCTCGCGGTGCAGCTCGGCCTGGCGCATGACCTCCGCCTGTGTGTTCCACTCGTTGCCGCTCGCCCACAGGCGGAAGACCCAGTCGGGCAGCTCCTCGGGCCGCCCGACCTCGTCGAGGAAGCGCCGAAGCACGGTACGCGGGTCGCCGTCGTAGAGGCCGAGGGCGAGCTCGCCGTCGGGACCCGTCTCCGCCTCGACCACGAGGGCGTCGGGCGTGCTCGCGCCGACGTCGAACCAGACGCGTCGCGAGGTGCGCACGTGGAAGCCCCAGCCGACGCCGCCCACGACGTGCGCGAACGGCATCGGGAGGTAGGTGCGGCGGTGCGCACCCTGGCTCTTGTACTGCTCGAACACGGCGGAGTCGAGCGCGAGCCCGCGGTGGTCGAGCGTGTCGAATCGCTCGCCGAAGCCCACGACGCGCTCGCCGGGGGCGAGCGGGAGGGCGAAGCGCACGCGCAGGGTCTCGTCGCCGCGCACGAGGCGGTGCACCGAACCCGCGACGACGCGGTCGACGCCGTCCACCGCAGGGCCGACGCCCGAGGCGGTCCAGCGCGCGACGGTCGTCTCGAACCAGCGCGTCGACTGCGCGCGGCCGCCGCCGTCGCCCGTGAAGCGGTAGCGGATGCGCTCGTCCGCGACGAGGTCGTCGAGCGTCACGCGCCAGCCACCCGATGCGCGCGCGAGCCGCGCTTGCGCGGAGGCGAGGTGCCCGCCGTCGACGACCTGCCCGCGGGAGCTGCGCGGCACCCGCTCGAGGGCGACGGGCGCCTCCGCGACGCCGTCGCGCTCCCACTCGAGGACGACGCTCTCGACCTCCGCCGAGGTGCGCACGCCGAGCACGAGCGGCTCACCCGCGACCGGGTCGACGGGAGAGCGCTGCTCGGTGTCGACGGCGTACGGGTGACCGGATCCGAAGGGGCGGTGGCGGATCACGCGGCCACCACCTCGAGCTCGACCGCGAGGCGGAGGAACATGGCCGACGACCACACGAGCGGATCGGCGCTCGGCCCCCAGCGCTCGACCCACTCGTCGACGAAGGACGGGTCGAGCAGGTGGTGCTCGACCTGCTCGGGGATGCCGCCGTCGTGCGACGTCGAGGCGGCCCAGCGCAGCAGCTCGAGCGAGCGCTCCGGGCGGCCGGCGCGCGCCCACGCGATCCCGAGCATGCAGCTGAGCAGCGGCCACTGGCCGCCGCCGAAGTAGGTGTCGGCGCGGAAGCGGTGCATGCCGCCGTCGACGACGAGGCTCGACTCGAGCTCCGCGAGCGTCGCGAGCGCGAGCGGCTCGGACGGGTCGACCGCCTCGAGGGGGCCGACGAGCGCGGCGAGGCTCGCGTCGACGGCATCGGTGCCGATCCACTTCACGAGGTGCCCGTCGAGCACGCCCTCGCGGCGCATGAGCGCGTCGATGTCGGCCGCGGCGCGGGCGGCCCGCTCCGCGGTCGTCGCATCGAGGTCGAGCAGCTCGGCGGCGGCCCGTAGTCCGGCGAGCATGCTGCCGAGGGTCGACACGTGCACCTGCTCGATGTGCTCCTCCCACCAGTCGTAGCAGGGACGGCGCCACGAGCTCTCGAGATACTCGACCGTGAGCCCGACCGCGTCGAGCCACGGGGCCGTCGGAGCTCCCGTGCGGGCGACGTGCTCGCCGAGCGCCCACAGCCACAGGCCGTAGCCGTCGAGCTGGAAGTCCCACCACTCGTCGGCGCCCTTCCGCCCGTCGAGCGTGAAGCGGGTCGGCAGCATGCTCGCGTCGGTGAGCGGATTCCCCGCGCGCTCGGCCTCCACGATGCGCCGCACCTCGGTCTCCCGTGCCGAGATCACGCGCGCGCACCAGCCGAAGAACGCCTCGGCCGAGGCGTGCTCGCCGGCCGCCGACATCGCATCCGCGATGAACGCGCCGTCGCGGAACCACGAGTAGCCGCGGTACGCGGAGAACGTGGGGCTCGCGGGGTAGGCGCCGCTCGGATGCTGCAGCGAGGCGATGAGTGCGCGCTGAGACTCGGCGAGCGCGGCGAGCGCGTCACGGTCGGCGGGCACGGGGGTGGACGTCATGGGATTCCTCGGGAGACACGGGTGGGCGCGGTCGGACGATGGGGGTTGTCGGGTGGCGGCCCGGGCGGATGCGTCCGCCCGGGCCGCCCGGGGTCAGCCGCCGATGACGGCGTTGATGCGCTCTTCGGCGCTCGCGAGGGCGTCCTGGACCGTCTTGCGGCCGGCCTGCGCCTCGACGAGCTCCTCGGTCATGATGTCCTGCATCTCGGACTGGCCCGTCTTCGCGACGGGGGGCAGCGCGATGCCGTCGAGCGAGTCGAAGACCGCCTGGCGGTTCGCCGGGGCGCCCTTCTCCAGGTAGACCGCGAGCTTCGCCTCGTCGGAGATGGGCGGCAGCTCCCATCCGCTGTCGAGGCGGACGTCGATCATGGTGTCGGACGAGGTGAGGAACTCGACCCACGCGGTGGCGGCCTCGATGTTCTTCGAGCTCGAGCTCACGCCCACGGCGTTCGAGAACACGGCGCTCGCCTGACGGACGTTGCCCGGCTCGACCGCGATGTCCCACTCGAACGGCACGTCGGCGACGGCGCCGAAGACCCAGATGCCCGTGTGGAGCATCGCGAGCTTGCCCTCCTTGAAGAGGTTGGTGTCGAAGTCGGGCGTGCCCTGGCCCTGCTCGATCGTCGGCATCACGGTGCCGCTCTTCTCCACGAGCCACTTGGCGGCCTCGATGCCCTCCGGCGAGTTGAACGCGACGGCGGTGCGGTCGGCGTTCAGGAACTCGCCGCCGTTCTGCGCGAGGGCCTTGTAGTACTCGTGGAAGCTCACCGGCTGGTGGTCGCCCCACACGCCGGCGGCCTGATCGGTGAGAGCTTCGGCCGCGGCCCGCTCGTCCTCCCAGGTCCAGTCGGCCGACGGGTAGTCGAGGCCCGCGGCGTCGAAGAGCTCCTTGTTGTAGTAGAGCACGACGTCCGAGAACGAGCTCGGGAGCGCGTACTGGGTGCCGTCGGTCTGGTAGGCCTCGAGCACCGACGGGCGGTACACCGAGGCGTCCGACACCGTGAGGGGCGCGAGCACGCCGTTCGCCTGGAACTCGGCGTAGTTCGCGTACTCGATGTCGAAGACGTCGCTCTGCGTGCCGGCGGCGAGGTCGGTCTGCAGGGCGGTGAAGTAGTCGCCGTACGGGAGGGTGGTGACCTCGACCGTGATGTCGGGGTTCGCCTCCTCGAAGGCGTCCACGATCTTCTGCAGGTTCTCCTCGTTGCCTCCGTTGGAGATGAAGTTCGTGTACGTGATCGTGACCGGCGAGCCGTCGTCTCCGGGGGTCGCCGAGCAGCCCGCGAGGGCGATCGCGCCGACGGCCACGATGCCGACGGCGATGGGAAGGCGCTTCATGTGCCTGTCTCCTTCTGTGTGGATGGAATGCGGGGTGGTGTGTGGGCGACCGGGCTCACTTGAGCCCGGAGTTGGCGACGCCCTGAATGACGTACTTCTGCGCGAAGACGTACAGGGCGAGCATGGGGAGGACGCTCACGACCGAGCCGGCCATGACGATGTCCCATTGCGTGGTGTACTGCCCCTGCAGCCCGGCGAGGGCCACGGGCAGGGTCTGCAGCTCGGGCGAGCGCAGGATGACGAGCGGCCACAGGAAGCTGTTCCAGCTGCCCATGAACGCGAACACGGTGAGGGTCGCGAGCGCGGGCCGGATGTTGGGCAGGATGACCTGCCAGAAGATCCGGAAGTGGCCCGCGCCGTCGAGCGTCGCGGCCTCGTCGAGTTCACGCGGCACCTGATGCACCGCCTGGCGCAGCAGGAAGATGCCGAATGCGCTCGCGAGCGTCGGCAGGAGCGCGCCGAGGTAGGTGTTGACGAGGCCGAGCGCCTTGAGCTCGACGAACAGCGGCACGATGAGCACCTGCAGCGGGATCATCATCGTCGCGAGATAGACGGCGAAGACCACGCCTCGTCCCCGGAACGGGAGCCGACTGAAGGCGTAGGCCGCGGTCGCGCTCGTGAGCAGCTGAGCGAGGGTCGTCGCGACGGCCAGCCCGAGGCTGTTGAGGATGATGCGGCCGAAGGGGCGCTCCGCGAACAGCCGCCAGTACGCCTCGAGCGAGGGGTCGCTCGGGACGAGCGCGGGCGTGAGCGTGAGGCCCGCGCCCGGCGTGAGCGAGGTCACGATCGTCCACAGGAACGGGAAGAACATCGCGATCGCGCCGAGGACCACGACGATGTGGAGGGCGACCGAGCCCACGAGACCGGAGGGCCGCATCCGCCGGGTGCGTCCGAGAGCGGCGTCAACCATACGTCACCCACCGCCTCTGGCCGACGACCTGCACGACGGTCACCCCGAGCACGACGGCGAAGAGCAGCCAGCTGAGGGCGGATGCCTCTCCCGCGGCTCCGTACCGGAACGTCAGGTCGTAGATCTGCTGGACGACGACCTGCGTCGCGCCGCCCGGCCCGCCGCCGGTCATCGCGTACACCTGGTCGAACACCTGGAAGCCGTTGATGAGCGAGATCACGATCACGAAGAAGGTGCTCGGGCTCAGAAGGGGCAGCACGACCGAGAACAGCCGGCGCCACCACCCGGCGCCGTCGACGCGCGCGGCGTCGAGCAGCTCGGGGTCGATCGCCTGGAGCCCCGCGAGCAGGATGACCATCACGAAGCCGAGGTCCTTCCACGCCGACGCGATGATGATCGACGGCATCGCCCACGCGGGGTCCGTCCACCAGCCCGGGCCGTCGACGCCGAACCAGCCGAGCGCCGTGTTGACGACGCCGGAGGAGGGGTTGAGCAGCCAGCGCCACACGAGCGCGACCACGATCCAGCTCGTGATGACGGGCAGGAAGTAGATGCCACGCAGCACCGAGCGTCCGTGCAGGCGCGTGTTGAGCGCGAGCGCGAGCGCGAGGCCGCCGACGTAGACGAGCGGCAGGTAGCCGACGATGTAGTACAGCGTGTGCAGGAAGATGTCGCGGGTCTCGGGGTCGCTCAGCAGCTTCACGTAGTTGTCGAGGCCGACGAACTGCGGCGGGGCGAGCAGGTTCCACTCGGTGAGGCTCACCCAGGCGGCGCCCACCATGGGCACCAGCACGAACGCGGTGAGCGGGATGGCGCTCGGCAGCAGGAACGCGAGCACCGTGAGGGCGTAGCGGATGCGCGAGCGCGCCGGTCGGCGCCGGGCGGGCGCCGGGCGCGGCTTCGCTGCGCGCGCCGCGGCGGGCGCGAGGGTCGAGGTCATGAGCCGGCGCGCTCCGTCCCGCCCGCGGCGAGGCGCTCGCGTACGAGTCGCCCCTGCTCGCCCGCGACGCCCTCGGCGTCGAACGGGGTCGCGAGCACGAGCGCAGCGGCGCCCTGCGCCCAGCTCTCGTCCTGCCAGGTCTCGACGGCGACCCCCACCCCGCGCCGCGCCGGCAGGAGCGCGGAGCGGAAGGCGGGCTCGAATCCGAGCGCCCAGTGCGGCCACGCGGCCGTGCCCTCTCCGAGCAGGATCACGATCTCGGGGTCGAGGGTGTGCACGAGGCCCGCGAGCGCGCGGCCGAGCAGATGGCCGGCCTCGCCGAACAGGGCCGCGGCATCCGCCTGGCCCGCCTCGGCGGCGGCGCGCAGGGCGGCCATTCCGGCCGTCTCGCCGAGGATGCCGCGCGCGCGGGCCTCGCGCACGAGCGCGGCCTCGCCGATGAGCGCCTCGAGGCATCCGCGGCTGCCGCACATGCACACGGGCCCGTCCTCGACGACCGGTGTGTGGCCGATCTCGCCGGCGCCGCCCGCGGCACCGCGAAGTACGACCCCGTCGACCACGATCCCGGCGCCCACTCCGGTTCCGATCGTGACGACGAGGAAGCTCTCGTGTCGACGCCCCGTGCCGTAGAGCCGTTCGGCCATGGCGAGGGCGTTGACGTTGTTCTCGACGAGCACGGGCAGTCGCAGTGCGCGGCGGAGGCTCTCGCCGAGCGGCATGCCGTTCCAGCCGAGCTGCGGCGACACGACGACGCCGTCGCCCTGGCGGTCGACGGAGCCGGGCACGCCGACCCCCACCCCCAGCAGGCGCGCGACGCCGGAGCCCGCGATGAAGCGCTCGAGGAGGCTCGCGAGGTCCGCGAGCACCGTGGTCGCCGACGCGTCGAAGCGCTCGCTCGCCGAGCGCAGCACCGAGCCGTCGAGCCCCACCTCGACGAACGCGACGTGATCCGCGGCGACCTTGACGCCGATCGCGGAGCCGCCCTGTTGGGCGAGACCGAGTCGGCGGGCGGGGCGACCCCCCTGCGAGGGCTCGTGGTCGAGCTCGACGACGAGGCCGTCGGTCAGGAGGTCCTTGGTGAGCTGCGTCATGAGCGCGGGCGAGACACCGAGTGCGCGAGCGAGCTCGGCGCGCGAGGACGGGCCCTGGGCCCCGAGGTGCGCGAGCACGGCCGAGCGGTTGACGTCGGTGCGCGCGGCGGGTCGGATCATCGTCGGTCCTCTTGCGGTCGGGTTATTTCAGGAGTAAATAAACCAAGTAACGAAGTCCATGTCAAGCCTTGGGAGCCCCGCATGACCACCGCCACCTCCGCCGCCTTCGCGGCGCGGCTGCGCGCCCTCATCGACGCCGCGAGCGCGCGGCCCGAGATCGTCGGGCTCGTCGGCTTCGGATCGACCGCCGACCGCGACCGGGCCGACGAATGGTCCGACCTCGACATCGCCGTCATCGTGGAGCCCGGCCAGGAGGATCGGCTGCGACGCGAACTCGACTGGCTCCCGCGCCCCGAGCGCATCGCGCTCTCGGTCGTCGACCAGTGGGACGCCCTCATGGTGGTGACCGACGACGGCGCCCTCATGGAGTTCGGCATCGCCCGCCTCGACGCCTTCACCACATGGATCGCCGACCGCGCCGAGGTGATCCTCGACCGCGGGGGCGTCGAGCCCGCCCTGCGGCAGATCCTCGCCCGCCCCGCCCGCGGAGTCGACGTCGCGGTGGAGACCCGCGTCGCCCTCGTCAAGCTGCTCGTCGGTGCGGGGCGCGCGCGTCGCGGCGAGCTGCTCACCGCGAACCGCAACATCCGCGGCGAAGCCCTCGAGCACCTGCTGCGCGCGTGGGCCGCCGCGCTGCCCGGCGACCACGCCGTGCTCGACAGCCTCGACCCCCACCGCCGTTTCGAGCGCGCGCATCCGGAGCTCGCGGCGCGCGCCGAGGCCGCGCTGCGGCTCGATGCGGAGGGGGCCGCCCGCACGCTGCTCGACCTCGCGGAGGAGACCCTCGGCGCCCGCGACGACTTCCCGCGGGAGGGGGCGGCAGCGATCCGCCGGCGCCTCGGCTGGGACTAGAGGCCCGACTGCTCGAGCAGCGCCTCGAGGTTGCGGGCGAGGTGCGCGCGGTACTCGACGAGCCACTCCCCCTCGAACCCGCGCGGCACGATCTCGGTCGTGATGACCGTCGTGAACCACACGCGGTAGATGCGGATGCGCTCGAGCTCGTCGGGTGCGAACGCGTCGACCGCCGCGAGCCGCGGGTCCGGGTCGCCCACGTTCATCGCGTCGCCCGCGACGACGTCGAACAGCGGGTCGCCCCACAGGGCGCGCTCGACGTCGATGAGGCCGAGCACCTCGCCCGTCTCCGGCACGACGAAGACGTTGCCGGGCCACGGGTCGGCGTGCACGAGACGCGGCTCCGTCACCGCCGCGAGCGCCGCGTGCCCCTCGGTGAAGACCCGGCGGATGCGATCCTCCGGGAGCGGCACGCCCGCCCGGCGCGCGTCGGCGAGCACGGCCTCCAGGATGCGCTCCACGGCATCCGGCCACGTCGCCGCGCGCAGCGTCGTCGACGAGGGGTAGCCGAACTCGGGCCCCACCTCCTCGTGCACGCGCGCGAGCACGCGCCCGAGCTCGCGCTTCGCGCGGTCGTTCGCCTCGGGGGTCATCGTGGGCTCCGCGAGGTCCCAGCGCTCGCCCGGCATCCGGCTCATCGCGAGCACGTCGACCGGCAGCACCTCGCGGCTCGTGTCCAGCAGCAGCAGGCGCGGGTAAGGCCAGCCGCGCTCCGCGGCGAGCCGCATGACCGCCGCCTCGGTGCGCAGCATCCGCTCCTCGTAGAGCAGCAGGCTCGAGGCGTCGTCGGGTGGCGCGATCTTCACGATCGCCTCGTCGCCGGATGCGAAGCGCGCCTCCCACACGGATGCGAACGTGCCGCCGTCGAGCACGTCGAGCTGCACGAGCTCCCCCAGCGGCGCGAGCACCCGCGCGACCGCGTCGGGTTCGGGCCACTCCATGTCCGCGAGAGTACGTACTTTTCGCCCCCGCCGGGGCCGATATCTCCGAAAAGTACGTACTCTCGCGGACGAGAGGGCTGGGCGGCGTCACATGGGGGCGCGACTAGACTCGACCCCCGTGACCGCACGCACCCTCGTCAAGCAGCTCGCCGCCCAGCCCGACGGCCCCGTGTCCGTCTCCGGATGGGTGGAGACGGTGCGCGATCAGAAGAAGGTGCAGTTCGTCATCCTGCGCGACGAGACGGGCGCCGTGCAGCTCGTGCACCCGCGCACGGATGTCGAAGAGCCGGGCACGGACGCCCTCGCGACGACGATCTCCGGGCTCACGCACGGCACCTTCCTCACCGTCACGGGCGAGCTCAAGCACGACGAGCGCGTCAAGCTCGGTGGCCTCGAGGTCAAGATCGGCGACATCCACGTCGCCGCCGAGGCCCTCGACCTGCCGATCGCCGAGGACTCGTCGATCGACAAGCGCCTCGACTGGCGCTTCCTCGACCTGCGCCGCCCCGAGCAGAACCTGATCTTCCGCGTGCAGACGACCTTCCTGCACGCCCTGCGCACCTGGTGGGTCGACAACGACTTCATCGAGATCCACACCCCGAAGCTCATGGCGTCCGCGTCCGAGAGCCGCGCCGAGCTGTTCGAGGTCGAGTACTTCGAGACGAAGGCCTACCTCGCGCAGAGCCCGCAGTTCTTCAAGCAGATGGCGCAGCCCGCCGGCTTCGGCAAGGTCTTCGAGGTCGCGCCCGCGTTCCGCGCCGACCCGTCGTTCACGAGCCGCCACGCGACCGAGTTCATCTCCGTCGACGCCGAGATGAGCTGGGTCGACTCCCACGACGACGTCATGCGCATGCACGAGCAGCTGCTCGTCGCGGGCCTCACGGCCGTCAAGGAGAAGCACGGCGCCGAGATCGAGGCCGCGTTCGGCGTCGAGGTGACCGTGCCGGCCACGCCGTTCCCGCGCATCCCCCTCGCCGAGGCGCACAGCATCCTCGAGTCGCGCGGCTACACGGTGCCCCGCACGGATGGCGACCTCGACCCCGAGGGCGAGCGTCGCCTCGCCGAGTACGTCAAGGAGCAGTACGGCCACGAGTTCGTCTTCGTGACCGACTACGCCACGGGCATCCGGCCGTTCTACCACATGCGCCACGAGGGCGACCCGACGCTCACCAACAGCTACGACCTGCTGTTCAACGGCACCGAGATCTCGACCGGCGCCCAGCGCGAGCACCGCATCGAGGTGCTCGTCGAGCAGGCGAAGGAGAAGGGCCTCGACCCCGAGGAACTCGGCTTCTACCTCGACTTCTTCCGCTACGGCGTGCCGCCGCACGGCGGATTCGGCATGGGCCTCAGTCGCGTCATCATGCTGCTGCTGCACCAGGCGTCGATCCGCGAGGTCACGTACCTGTTCCGAGGGCCGAACCGCCTGCTGCCGTAGGGGGTATCGCGGGAGGCTGGTCTCGACACGTGGCCGTCGGCCGCTACTCGACCAGCGGAGGCGGCGTTACGCCGTCTGCTGGTAGCGGGGCTCCTGCAGCACCGTGAGGTCCTCGAACGTCGCCGAGCCGCTCGAGCGCATGACGGCCTGCACCATCGCGATCGCCGACGCCTTCGCCACGTAGTTGCCGCTCACGGCGACCGTCTGGCCGCTCTCCGACACGATGCGCCAGAAGTACGGCTGCGTGGGGTTCTTGCTCCGCAGGACCTGAAAACGCATGGGGGCTCCTCGAATGACACTCGGGGGGTGACTCGTGGAGCCTAGACGGAGCGGACCACCCCCCGCTAGGGGGTCACGGCGTGGCGACGCCGGATGCAACCCTAGACCTCGTAGTCGACGCAGCTGCGCGCATCCACGACCGAGCGGATGAACCCGGCCGCCTCCTGGTGCTGCGGATGCGTCTGGTACGCCGCGAGATCCTCGCGCGTCGCGAAGTCGGAGACGAGCACGACGTGCCAGTTGCCGGCCGTCTCCTCGAGGTCGACGCCGACCTCGATGCGCTCGGCCGCCACCACGCCTCGGAGCGCCTCGAGGCGCTGCTTGATGCCCGCGGCATCCGCCTCGCGCTGCGCCGCGTCCTCGGCGGCCAGCCGCCACGTCACGATGTGCCGGATCACGCCGACGCCTCCCTCTCGTCGAGGGCGCGCCGCAGCCGGTCGGGGTCGACGCGCCAGATGGTGTGCACGCGATCGTCGATGAGCACGACGGGGATCTCCTCCGCGTACCGGTCGAGCAGCTCGGCGTCGTCGAGGATGTTGCGCTCCTCGACCTCGAGCCCGCGCTCCCCCGCCACCTCGAGCACGGTCGCCCGCGCGTCGTCGCACAGGTGGCATCCGGGCTTGCCGAGCAGGGTGAGTCGCGGAGCGGGCACCCACCTAGACTATGGGGGTCATGCCCGAGGCCACTCCCGTGTCGAACCCGAGCGAACGCCCGATCATCGCGTTCTTCGACGTCGACAACACGCTCATGCACGGCACGAGCGTGTTCCACGTGGGGCGCGAGGCGTGGGCGCGCGGCATCATCGGCTGGCGCGACATCCTGCTCTTCGGCTGGCACCAGCGCCGCTTCATCAAGGTCGGCGAGAACCACGAGCACATGGGCACCGCGAAGGAGCGCGCCCTCGGCCTCGTGGCCGGGCACACCGAGTCGCAGATCATGGAGCTCGCCGACTCGATCTGGGAGCACCGGATCAGACCGCGGCTCTGGCCGGAGACGGTCGCCCTCGCGCGCGAGCACCTCGCGAAGGGCCACCAGGTGTGGCTCGTGTCGGCGACGCCCGTCGAGGTGGGCCGCCTGATCGCCGAGAAGCTCGGGCTCACGGGTGCCCTCGGCACGCGCGCGGAGGCCGTCGACGGCGTCTACACCGGTCGGCTCATCGGACCCGTGCTGCACGCGGAGCACAAGGCGGTGGAGGCCCGCGCCCTCGCGGAAGGCATGGATGCCGACCTCGCGGCGTCGTGGGCGTACTCCGACAGCCGCAACGACATCCCGCTGCTCGAGCTCGTCGGCAACCGCGTCGCGGTGAACCCGGATGCGGGCCTCGCCCGGTACGCGGCGGAGAAGCAGTGGCCGACGATGCGGCTCGACCCGGCGGCCATCAAGGCGCAGCAGCGGCGGGTGCGGCGCGAGGCCAAGGAGACCCGGGCCGCAAAGACGAAGCCCCGGGGCTGAGCCCGGGGCTGTCGGTTCACTTCTTGTTGCGGCGCTGGTGACGCGTCTTGCGGAGAAGCTTGCGGTGCTTCTTCTTCGCCATGCGCTTGCGGCGCTTCTTGATGACGGAACCCATGTTCACCTCATTCAGTTCGATCGACGGACCCACCCGGTCCGAGTCGAACCGCGGGAAGCCTAACCGGGAGAGTCTAACAAACCCGCAGGAGTCGGATTCTCAGCCGGCCTGGACGTCGCTGTCGGCGATGCCGATGACGCCCGCCACTGCCGACTCGGGGATGCGGTACGAGCGCCCGAAGCGCACGGCCGGCAGCTCCCCCGCGTGCACGAGCCGATAGACGGTCATCGTCGAGACGCGCATCATGTCGGCGACCTCCTGAACCGTCAGGAAGCGCACGTCGGAGAGATCGCGTGCCATGTCCGCCTCGTCGATGTCGTGTGGCTGGTGTGGTCTGTGTGACTGGAGTGTCCTGCCACAGAGTAGGGGGTGCGGGGATGCCGTGTCCAGGCGTCCTCCGCCCCCGATCCCGGAACGTGGGACGCTGGGAGCATGAGGCTCCTCGCCGCGTTCCGCGCCTCACGCCGGCAGCCATGGCTGCAGGTCGTGAAGTCGGCGGTCGCGACGGCCATCGCGTGGCTCGTCGCGGGGTGGCTCATCCCCGGTCCGCTGCCCGTCTTCGCGGCGATCGCGGCCCTCCTCGTCGTGCAGCCGAGCCTCAACCAGTCGGTCACGAAGGCGATCGAGCGCACGGTGGGCGTCGTGGCGGGCGTCGTCATCGCATCCGCTCTCTCGCTCGCGTTCGGGCCGGCCACGTGGGTCGTGCTCGTCGCCGTCGTCGCGGCGCTCGGGGTGGCATGGGCGCTGCGGATGACGACGGGCACCGCGAACCAGGTCGCGATCAGCGCGCTGCTCGTGCTCGCGCTCGGCGCCGCGACGCCCGGCTACGCGGTCGACCGCGTGCTCGAGACGATCATCGGCGCCGTCATCGGCTTCGTCGTCAACCTCGTGTTCGTGCCGCCCCTCGCGCTCGACCCGGCGCGCCGGGCGGTCGACGCGCTCGGCGGCGAGGTCGCGGCCTCGCTCGATCGCCTCGCCGACGCCCTCGCGGCGCCGCAGACGCCCGCGCAGCTCGAGGAGCTCATGATCACGGCGCGGCTCATGCGCCCCATGGTGACGTCGGCGTCGGATGCGATCGGCTCGGCCGCCGAGTCGCTCGCCCTCAACCCGCGCGGCCGTCGTCGCCGCGAGGAGCTCGAGCGGCTCGAGTCGACGCTCGCGATGCTGAGCCCCATGGTGACGCAGGTGATCGGGATGACGCGCGCGCTGTACGACCGTTACGACGTGAGCCTCGTCGACGAGCCGACGGTGCGCGCGATCGGCGAGCAGCTGCACCGCGCAGCCCACGACGTGCGGCGGGTCATGCGGCGCACGAGCCCCGACCCGGCTTCGCCCCCGACCGAGAGCATCCCGGCCCTCACCTCGCCGCTCGTGATCGCGGCGCCGTCATCGGGGCACTGGATCCTCGTGGGGTCGCTGCTCGAGGATCTGCGGCGCATCCACGCGACCCTCGCCGAACCCGACTCACGCTGACCGGTCGGTTCTCGGCCCTAAACCGGGCGGATGAGGCCAGAAACCGACCACTCAGCGGATGTTCACTCGCCCTTGCGGAGCTTCGGCAGCTTCTCCGTGACGCGCTGACGCGCGCCCTCGATCTTCTCCTGCGCGGTCTCGAACGCGACGCGCGCGGCGTTCGCCGTCTCGGCGGCCGTGCGGCCCAGACGGTCGCCGAACTCGGCACCCGCCCACGCGGCGTACACGGTCGTCGCACCGTTCTCATCCGTGCCGACGGTGAAGTCGGTGAACGGCTCGAGCCACACCTCGACCTCCTCGAGCGGGCTCGCGTCGAGGTGGTAGTAGCGGTGCTGCCCCTCCTCGCGCACACCGACGAGTCCGTGCTCGCGCAGCACCTTGAGGTGCTTCGACACCGTCGGCTGGGCGACGCCCAACTCGTTGACGAGGTCGCCCACAGCGAGCTCGCCTCGGCTCTCGAGCAGCTGTCGCAGGATCTCGCGGCGGGTGCCGTCGGCGAGGACGTCGAAGATGTCGGCCATTCCGACAGACTAGCCAGCGCGTGCCGGGAGTACCATGACCCCGGTCCGACGGTCGGAAGCGAGGGGGACGGATGCGCGCCAAACCGGTGCGCCGCGACCCGCTCGCGGCGCGCGTGGCCGACAGGATCGGCGACTTCGCGACCGTCACGCCCGCGCGCTTCGCGATCCTCGTGTTCGCGATCCTCGTCGTGCTCTTCACTCTGCTGTTCTCACTGCCGATCGCGACGACCTCGGGCGAGCAGACGCCCTTCATCGACGCGCTCTTCACCGCCGTGTCGGTCATCTGCGTGACGGGCCTCTCGACCGTCGACATGGCCACCTACTGGTCGCCCTTCGGGCACGTGCTCGTGTTCGTGGGCGTCGAGATCGGCGGCATCGGCGTGCTGACGGTCGCGTCGATTCTCGGCATGGTCGTGAGCCGCAAGCTCGGCCTGCGCCAGAAGCTCATGGCTGCAGGGGACGCGAACCCGCTGCGCATCCGCCGCGGCCCCATCGCGGAGGGCCAGGCCGTGCGCCTCGGCGAGACGGGCAACCTGCTCATGACGGTGGCCGTGAGCGTCATCGTCATCGAGCTCGCGGTCGCGGTGCTCATCTTCCCGCGCCTGCTCATCGCGGGGGTGCCCTGGTACACGGCGCTGTGGGAGTCGATCTACTTCTCGGCGATGGCGTTCACCAACACGGGGTTCTCGCCGGCGCCCGAGGGGATCTCGGCGTTCGCGACCGACTGGTGGTTCCTCGGCGCGCTCATGATCGCGACGGTGTTCGGCGCGATCGGCTTCCCCGTGATCTACGTGCTGCGCAAGAAGCTGCGGCAGCCGCATCAGTGGTCGCTGCACGTCAAACTCACCCTCGTGTGGTTCGCCGCCCTGCTCGTCGGCGGCACCGTCGTCTACCTCCTGCTCGAGTGGGACAACACCGCGACCATGGGCCTCATGAACCCGGGCGACCGCATCCTGAACAGCCTCTTCCTCTCGGTCATGACGCGCTCGGGCGGCTTCTCGACGATCGACGTCGGCCAGCTCGACGGCTCGAGCCTGCTCATCACCGACATGCTCATGTTCGTGGGCGGCGGCTCCGCGTCGACGGCGGGCGGCATCAAGGTCACGACCCTCGCCATCCTGTTCCTCGCCGCGTTCGCCGAGGCGCGCGGCAACGACGACATGGAGGCCTACGGCCGGCGCATCCCGCAGGACGTGCTGCGCCTGGCCGTCTCGGTCGTGCTGTGGGGCGCGACGATCGTCGCGGGCGCGACCATCCTCATCCTCTTCATCAACGACGACGCCCCGCTCGACTACGTGCTGTTCGACGTCATCAGCGCGTTCGCGACGTGCGGGCTCACAACCGGGTTCACGCAGAACGCGAACGACGCGACGCAGCTCATCATCGCGGCGACGATGTTCTTCGGACGCATCGGTACAGTGACTCTCGCCGCGGCCCTCGCGGCGTCCACACGGCGGCAGTACTTCCGCCGCCCCGAGGAGAGGCCCATCGTTGGTTGAGAAGATCGCCCACGACGCCCCCGTGCTCGTGATCGGCCTCGGCCGCTTCGGCGCCGCGACCGCGGGTCAGCTGCAGCGGCTCGACCGCGAGGTGCTCGCGGTCGACGAGGACATGGCGCTCGTGCAGAAGTGGTCGGAGCGCGTGACCCACGCGGTGCAGGCGGATGCGCGCTCGATCGATGCGCTGCGGCAGATCGGCGCGGCCGACTTTCAGATCGCCGTCGTCGCGGTCGGCAGCTCGATCGAGGCGAGCGTGCTCATCACGGCGAACCTCGTCGACCTCAAGATCCCGCAGATCTGGGCGAAGGCCATCAGCCAGTCGCACGGCAAGATCCTCAGCCGCATCGGCGCCAACCACGTCATCTACCCGGAGGCCGAGGCCGGCGAGCGCGTCGCGCACCTCGTCTCGGGTCGCATGATCGACTTCATCGAGTTCGACGACGGCTTCGCGATCGTGAAGATGTACCCGCCGAAGCCCATCCGCGGGCTGAGCCTCGCCGAGTCGCACGTGCGCCAGCGCTACGGCATCACCGTGGTCGGCGTGAAGAGCCCCGGCAAGGACTTCACCTACGCGACGGCCGAGACGGTGATCTCGAACCACGACCTCATCATCGCCTCGGGGTCGACGTCCGACCTCGAGAAGTTCGCGGCACTGCAGTAGCGCCGCGCGGCGGAAAGGAGACGAGGATGGCCGGTTTCGATCTCGGTGGGCTCGGCGACGCGGTCGGCGGACTGCTCGGCGGCAAGGGCCTCGACGCGAAGGCGCTGCAGGGGCTGTGGGAGCAGGTGCAGCCGACGCTCAAGGGCCTCGACACGGATCAGATCCTCGACACGATCGGCGACTTCGCGAAGAACCTGAACCTGCCGCTCGTGAAGAACGTGCCCGACAAGACGATCGAGGACATCAAGAACGGCGTCAAGGTGCCCGTGAAGGACTTCATCAAGGGGCTGTAGTCGGGGGCGTCGTCTCGAGACCCGTCCGCTTCGCGGGCGCTCCTCGACCACCTACGAGGCGGCGAGCTCCCTCGCCCGCGCGATCGCCGCATCCGCCGCCCGCTCGAAGACGTCGGCGAGCTGCGCCTCGTCGAGCACCGCGATGAGGCGCTCGGTCGTGCCCTTGGGGCTCGTGACGCGTCGGCGCAGCTCGGCGGGCTCCTCGCCCGTCGACTCGAGCAGGAGCGCCGAGCCGATGAGCGTCTGCTCGGCCAGGAGGCGCGCGTCGTCGCGGCCGAATCCGAGCCGCTCGGCGGCCTCGGTGAGCTTCTCGACGAGGAAGTAGACCGTCGCGGGGCCCGAGCCCGAGATCGCGGAGAGCGCATCGATCTGCCCCTCGGGCAGCTCGACGACGACGCCGACCGCCTCGAAGAGCTCGCGCGCGAGCGCCAGCTCCGCCGCCCCCGCGCGCGAGCCGGCCGCGACACCCGTCACGGCGCGGCGCACGAGCGCGGGCGTGTTGGGCATCGTGCGCACGACGGGGTTCGGCACGACGGCCTCCATCATCGCCGTCGTGATGCCCGCCGCGACGCTCACGACCACGGCGTCCGCGGGCAGCGCAGCCGCGACCTCGCGCAGGGTGTCGACGATCATCGCGGGCTTCACGCCGAGCAGCACGACGCCTGCGCCCTCGACGACCGCGGCGTTCGCATCCGCTCGCTCCTCGAGGGCGATCGCGCGCACACCCTCCGCGCGCCACGCCTCGGCGGAGGCCGTCGAGCGCGTGCTCACGGCGACGGATGCGGGGTCGACCCCGGCGGCGATCAGGCCGCGCACGATGGCGCCCGCCATCGAACCGGCGCCCAGTACGGCGAGGGGCGGGAGGGTCGTCATGGGCCTCATCCTAGAATCGCCTCATGAGCGCGTCCGGCGGTACGAAGGCGATCATCGCGGCATTCCTGGCGAACCTCGGGATCGCGATCACGAAGTTCGTCGCATGGTTCTTCTCGGGATCGAGCTCGATGCTCGCGGAGGGCGTGCACTCGGTGGCCGACTCCGGCAACCAGCTGCTCCTGCTGCTCGGCGGGCGCAAGGCGAAGAAGGCAGCGGATGCCGAGCATCCGTTCGGCTACGGCCGCGAGCGCTACGTGTACGCCTTCGTCGTCGCGATCATCCTCTTCTCGGTCGGCGGCGTGTTCTCGATCTACGAGGGCATCGAGAAGCTCACCCATCCGCACCCGCTCGAGAACGCGTGGCTGCCGATCCTCGTGCTCGTCATCGCGATCGGCCTCGAGAGCTTCTCGCTGCGCACCGCCGTGAAGGAGTCGAACCACGTCCGCGGCAAGCAGAGCTGGGTGCAGTTCGTGCGCCGCGCGAAGCAGCCCGAGCTGCCGGTCGTGCTGCTCGAGGACGTCGCGGCCCTCCTCGGCCTCGTGCTCGCCCTCCTGGGCGTCGGGCTCACGATCCTCACGGGCGACAACCTGTGGGACGGCATCGGCACGATCGCGATCGGCGTGCTGCTCGTGACCGTCGCCATCATCCTCGGCATCGAGACGAAGAGCCTGCTCGTCGGCGAGGGGGCGGAGCCGGATGTCGTTGCCAAGATCCTCGCGGCGTTCAACGGCCACCCGCAGGTCGAGGCCGTCATCCACATGAAGACCCTCTACCTCGGACCCGACGAGCTGCTCGTCGCCGCGAAGATCGCCGTGCCGAAGGCGACGCGCGCCGTCGACGTCGCGACGGCGATCGACGCGATCGAGAAGGACGTGCGCGCCGCCGTGCCGGTCGCGCGCGTCATCTACCTCGAGCCCGACATCTACGTCTCGCGCGAGGGCGACCACCCCTCGACCGACGCGATCGTCATCAAGAGCACGGACTGACCGCCGGCTGATCCACCCGCAGCACCCGCGCCACCCGCACCACCCGAGAACGGAACCCCGCCCATGCACATCGTCCAGAACATCCTGCTCGCGACCCACGTGTTCGGGCTCGCGATCATCGTCGGACCCTTCATCCTGCAGATGCGCAAGAAGGAGGGCTTCGCGACAGGCCTCGTGCTCGCGGGCGCGATCATCCAGCTCGTGACGGGCGTCGCGATGGTCGGCATCGGCGAGGCCGTGCTCGACCGCGACTACAACTCGATCAAGATCGCCGTGAAGCTCGGCCTCGCGGTCATCGTGCTGATCGGCGCGATCGGCGGCTACCTCGCGCAGAAGAAGGGCCGCCGCGTGAACCCGTGGTTCCACACCGCGGGCGGCACGGCCGCCATCAACGTGCTCGTCGCCGTGCTCTGGCGCTGAGCCCCTTCGCTCTTCGAGGCGTCGCCTTCCTTCGGGAGGGCGACGCCTCGGTCGTTCTCAGCTCGCGCGCGGCACCTGGGCGAGATCGGTGTAGACCGGCAGACCGCGCTCCCGCGCGATGCGCACGTCCTGGTCCGCGCCGGCCGAGACCCCCGGGAGGCGCAGCACGGCGTCGCAGTGCTGCAGCAGGCGCGAGGCGGTCTCGTACATGACGTCGGGCTCACCGCCCGGCTGGTCGCCGAGCTCGCGGATGGTGGGGAGCGCCACCCACTCCCCGATCATGGGCACGTGACCGAGCCGGTAGAGGGGCGCGGATGCGGCCTCGAGCCGCCGCAGATTCGCTGCGATGCGGGCGGGGTCTCCGTCGGTGCCCGAGCGGTATGGGCCGGCGATGAGGATGAGCATTGATGCGGTCACGGCGCGAGTGTAGCGTTAACCGTGCAACAACATGCAAGACCCGGAAGGAACACGGATGCTGGCGAAGCAGCGCAAGCGGCACCTCATCGAGCTCCTCGCGCGCGACGGCCGCGTCGTGGCGAAGGAGGTCGCCGCCGAACTCGGCATCTCCGAGGACACCGTGCGCCGCGACCTGCGCGAGCTCGCGGATGCCGGCCTCGCCCGTCGCGTCTACGGCGGGGCGCTGCCGTTCGACGCATCCGAGCGACCCTTCGCCGAACGCGACGACGACTCCGGCAAGGAGCGCGTCGCCGAGAGCGCGCTCGCGCTGCTCGAACCCGGCATGACGATCGCGCTCGACGGCGGCACGACCGCGCTCGCGCTGGCCCGACGCATCCCGAACGGCGCCGGCCTCACGATCGCGACCCCGAGCCCGCACGTCGCGATCGCCGCTGCCGAGCACTCGGACGCCCGCGTGCTGCTGCTCGGCGGCGAGCTCGGGCGCCACTCGATGACGTCGGGCGGAGCCCTTGCGCTCGAGGCGATCGCGCGCGTCGGCGCCGACCGCTTCCTGCTCGGCGCATCCGGCGTGCACCCCGACCACGGCGTCACGACCGACGACCCCGACGACGCCGCCGTCAAACGCGCGCTCGCCGCCGTGAGCCGTGAGACCTACCTGCTCGCGAGCGGCCCGAAGCTCGGGGCGCGGGCGCGGCATACGGTGCTCGCCCTCGACCAGCTCGCGGGCGTCGTGGTGCCGTCGACCGAGCGCGACGCCGCGCGCGAACTGCTCGGCGCCCACCTCGTGCGCTGACCTCGGCGTCGAAGCGCGCCTCTCAGAGCTCGGAGGCGCGCGCCTCCTGGAAGAACCGCGTGAGCACGGCCGCGCACTCGGCCTCGAGCACGCCGGGGATGACCTCCGCGCGATACGGCAGCCGGCGGTCGCGCAGCAGATCGTGCACGCTGCCCGAGGCGCCCGCCTTCTCGTCCCACGCGCCGAACACGACGCGGGGGATGCGCGCCGCGAGGATCGCACCGGCGCACATCACGCACGGTTCGAGCGTCACGACGAGCGTCGTGTCGTCGAGGTGCCAGTCGCTCCGCACCTCCGCAGCGCGGCGGATCGCGACGACCTCCGCGTGCGCCGTCGGGTCGCCGTGGCGCTCCCGCTCGTTGCGGCCGTGGGCGAGCACCGTGCCATCCGCGGCGAGCACGACTGCACCGACGGGCACGTCACCGGATGCGAGGGCGAGCTCCGCCTCGGCCAGCGCGAGGCGCATGGCCTCCTCGTGGGCGCTCGAGGGCATAGATTGAAGCCTATGCGAGTGCACGTCGCCGACCACCCCCTCATCACCCACAAGCTCACGGTCCTGCGTGACGAGCGCACCCCGTCGCCGGTGTTCCGCTCGCTCGCCGAGGAGCTCGTGACGCTGCTCGCGTACGAGGCGACCCGCAACGTGCGCACGACCGAGGTCACGGTCAAGACGCCCGTCGCCGAGACCACGGGCCTCGCCATCGCGACCCCGCGTCCGCTCGTCGTGCCGATCCTCCGCGCGGGGCTCGGGATGCTCGAGGGCATGGTCAAGCTCGTCCCGACCGCCGAGGTCGGCTTCCTCGGCATGGTGCGCGACGAGGAGACTCTCCAGCCCACGACCTACGCCGAGCGCCTGCCCGACGACCTGTCGAACCGCCAGTGCTTCGTGCTCGACCCCATGCTCGCGACCGGAGGCTCGCTCGGCGCGGCCATCGAGTTCCTCTTCGAGCGCGGCGCCGTCGACGTGACCGCCGTGTGCCTCATCGCCGCCCCCGAGGGCCTCGAGCACGTGCGCCAGGCCACCGAGGGCCGCGAGGTGACGATCGTCATCGGCGCGCTCGACGAGAAGCTCAACGAGAAGGGCTACATCGTTCCGGGCCTCGGCGACGCGGGCGACCGCCTCTACGGACTCGTGTGAGTCGAACGCGTAGCAGCCGTTTCATTCTGTTACGACGGATTTCTCTGTTCGTTTGACACATGGCGTAACGGTCGCCCAGACTCTTGGGCATGACCGTTCACGCGCACCCCACGACCTCCTTCGAGGCCCTCGGGACTGCCGGCATGATGATGCCGGTGCGCGCTGGTCTGTGTTGTCGAATGTGCGCTTGAGCCGCCCCTTCGCCCGAGTTACCCGCTGATGGTGAACTCCCCGACATCCGGCTCCGACAGCCCGGATGGCGCTCCCCGCTTCGACAACACCCGGCCCGCCGCGTCCTTCGATGACGCGACCGCCGACACCTCGCAAGGATTCGACGACATGTCTCTCGCCACCCTCGACACCCTCCGTCCCCCGACCCGTCCCTACCCCGTCCCGCGCACCGCGGAGCAGCAGGCCCCCGAGGCCGAGCGTCCCCGCATCCGCGCCGTGCCCGACGGCACCGAGGCCCGCGGCTTCGCCCTCTACGTGGGCGTCGACGAGCTGAAGGCCGCCACCTCGGGCGTCTCACTCCCCCAGCTCGTCGAGGCGCTCAAGCGCACCGTCGCCGAGCTCGTGCCCGACGCCGAGACCTACGCCGCCGTCGCCCTCGCCCCGCGCGGCGCCGGCGGCCGCGACGTCGAGGTCGTGCGCCTCGCCCTGCAGGACCCGGCCGCACTCGCGAAGCACCGCCAGAGCGCCGCGCCCGCCGAGGCCCCCGAGCCCAAGGGCGGCGTCGTGATCGACATCTCCCGCAAGCGCGTGCAGCTCGACGGCGAGGTCGCGCCGCTCACCTACAAGGAGTTCGAGCTGCTGCAGTTCCTCGTGCTCCGCGAAGGCCGCACGATCGAGCGCGCCGAGATCATCTCGACGCTGTGGGCCGACGGCTCGGAGGACATCCCGAACGAGCGCACGATCGACGTGCACGTGCGTCGCCTGCGCTCGAAGCTCGGCGCCTACGAGGACATCGTGCGCACCGTGCGCGGCTCGGGCTACCGCTTCGACCGCCACGCCGACGTCACGATCCGCTGGGCCTCCACGCCGTCGCCCGACGTCTTCTGACCCGCGACACGGCGGGGCGCTCGGCGTAGGCTGAGGGCCCCGGTCGCGAGGAGGCACGGGATGCAGGAGCTCATCGGCGACCTCGTCGCCTACGCGTTCGTCGTGGCGGCGAGCCCGCTGCCGATCATCGCGGTGCTCCTGCTGCTCGCAGCGCCGGGCGGCATCCGGATCGGCGGGCTCTTCGTGCTCGCCCGCGTGGTGGTGCTCGCGACGCTCGTGACCGTCGCCGCACTGCTCGCCGACCTCGCCGACGACGCGGCGGGCTCGCAGACCCCGGCGGCCGTGCTGCGCATCCTGCTGGGGCTCGTGCTCGTCGGCGTCGCCGTGCGCAAGTGGCTGCGGCGCCCGCGGGGCGCGGATGCCGTGGCGCTGCCCGGCTGGATGCGCGCGATCGACGGGGTCGGCCCCGGCGGGGCGTTGCGCCTCGGCGCGCTCGTGACGGCCGTCAACCTCAAGGAGCTCGCGATGGCGGTCGGTGCCGGGTTGACGCTCGGCGGCGCCGACGCCTCCGTCGCCGAGGCGAGCGTCGCGGGCGTGGTCTTCGTCGTGCTCTCGACCCTCGGCGTGACCCTCCCGCTGCTCGCGCTGCTCGTCGGGGGCGAACGCGCGTCCGCGAGGCTCGCCGACGCGCGCGACTGGTTCGTGCGCCACAACGCCACCCTCATCGCCGTCGTGATGCTCGCGATCGGCGGGGTGCTCATCGGAGGCGGAATCGGCGCCCTCGGCTGACGCGGATGACGGCGCCGCGGCGATCGTCGGCGCGATCAGCTGAGGTGCGCGCGCCTCCGCCGCCACTGCAGCTGGCCGAGCAGGATGCCGCCGAGCACGAGCACGATGCCGATGATCTGCGCTGCGGCGAGGGACTCGCCGCCCGCGAGCACGCCGAGGAGCACGCCCGTGACGGGGTTGAGCAGGCCGATGACGCCGACCGCGCCCGCCGTGAGCCGCTGCAAGCCGTAGAACCACGCGACGTTCGCCGCGGCCGTGCCGATGAGCGTCACGAACGCGAGGCCCGCCCAGCCGGTCGCGTCGAGGGCGGGCGGGGCACCCTCCCCGATGAGCGCGACGACGAGCAGCACTCCGCCGCCGAACAGCAGCTGCCACGCGCTCGCCATGACGGGCGTGGCGGTGCCGCCCCAGCGGCGCGTGAGCACGTAGCCGAGCGACGAGCTCGCGAGGCCCGTGGCGGAGGCGGCGACGCCCCATCCGTCGATCGCGCCCGTGCCGCCCGCGACGAGCAGGAGCACCCCGAGGATGCCGATGACGGCCCCGGCGATCACGCGCGCGGCGGGGCGCTGGCCGAGGATCGCCCACGCGAACGCCGCGAGCACGAGCGGCGAGGCCGCCATGATCGACGACGCGACGCTCGTCGGCAGCAGCTGCGCGGCGATGTAGATGAGCAGGAAGAAGCCGCCGACGTTGAGCACGCCGAGGAGCGCCGTACGGCCCCACTCGCGGGCGCCGTGCGGATGCGAGCGCGCGATCGCGAGCAGCACGAGGCCTGCGGGGAAGGCGCGCAGGGCCGAGCCCCACAGCGGGCTGTCGGCGGGGAGGGTGTGCTGCGTCACGAAGTAGGTCGCTCCCCACGCGACGGGGGCGATCGCGGTGACGAGCGCGGCGCGCCAGTTGACTTCCACGGAAGATAAAATACTTGCAGTGGAAGATATTATTCCCGCATGGCCCGGGACCACGTCGATCGCATCCAGGATCAGTGGCGAGCCGAGCGTCCGGACCTCGACCCCTCGCCCCAGGGCATCATCGGCCGAATCCACCGCCTCGGCGGCCACCTGCACGAGGAGCTCGTGGCCATCTACCGCGAGCACGGCCTCGGCGAAGGCGACTTCGACGTGCTCGCCTCGCTGCGTCGCGCGGGCGAGCCGTTCGAGCTGCCCGCGGGGCAGCTCGCCGAGCACACCATGATCACGACGGGCGGCATGACGAAGCGCCTCGACCGCCTCGAGCAGGCCGGCCTGCTCGAGCGCCGCATCGACGCGGATGACGCGCGCGTGCGCCGCGTGCGTCTCACCGAACGCGGGCGCGAGGTCATCGACGCCGCCTTCGGCGACCACATGCGCAACGAGGCGCGCCTGCTCGCCGAGCTGCCGACATCCGACCGACTCGCGCTCGAGCGCATCTTGCGGGACTGGCTCGTCCGCATCGAGGGCGCCGTCGACTGACGTGTATCAGGGCGCCCCGCCGCCCCTCCTCCCCTGTGCGGACGAACGCCCGCCGGCGGCACCTCCGGCCGCCGCATCCGGAGAGGAAGTCCCCCCATGACCACGACGACGCCCGCGCGCCGCAGCACGGCCTCGAGCCGCCGCACGACGCGCGCCACGACGGAGCCCGTGCGCCCCGCCGCCGACACGCAGGACGACGACACCGACGCCCTCGCCGTCACCGGCGCCCCCAACCCCTACGCCCTCGCCTCGCTCGTCGCGGGCCGCCGCATCGACTGGGAGGGCGCGGCCGACCCCCGCAGCATCCTCGAGGACGTCTTCGACCTGCCCTACGCCGACATCATCGGCTCGGCCGAGTCGCCCATCTTCTACGGCACCTCGTTCCGCGGCGGCCGCCCGACGCGCAAGCGCCCGGCCGCACCCCCCGAGCGCGGCGCCGACGAGACCGACGACCAGCACGACGCCACCCCCGACGTGTCGCGCGCGAAGACGCTCGCCGACATCCTCGCCGCGCTCGGGCAGAAGAGCCCGGCCGATGTGCCCGTGCGCGGGGCCACCCTTACACGCGACGGCGTCTTCGCCGAGCTCGGGCGCACGGGCGACCTCACCAAGAACTACGCGAAGCTCTTCGACCTCCGCGTGCTCGACGTGCTGTTCCCCCTGCTGCCGGGCTACCACCCGCCCGGGTTCAGCTGGCAGGACACGGGTCGCTTCTACAACGAGACGACGGAGTTCTTCGACCCCGTGCAGGGCCAGGTGGCGGACTGCTACTTCATCGCCGCCCTCTCGTCGGTCGCGTGGGCGAAGCCGTTCACGATCGCCGACCGCACGCGCGCGACCGCCGCGGGCCAGGACTCGTTCACCCACCAGGTGAGCTTCTTCGGCGGCAGCGGCGGCTACGGCTCGGGTGGCTGGAGCACCGTCGAGGTGTCGGATCGCGTGCTCGTCTCGGGCGGCGGCAGCACGTCGTACTACGCGCACTCCTCCGAGGCGGGCGAGATCTGGCCCGCCGTCTACGAGAAGGCGTTCGCGAAGTGGCGGTTCGGCACGAACGACGACTTCCCGAAGATCCCCGATCTCGCGTGGGGTGACACGGTCGCGTCGTGCGTCTCGCTCACGGGCGGCCACGGCTACGCGCGTTCGCACTCCTCGCTCACCGACGCGCAGCTGTTGAGCCTCGTGAAGTCGCACAGTCTGAGCGGCCGCACGACGACGCCGATGGTGTGCTGGTCGCACGGCGCGGGGTCGGATGCGGCCAAGCGGGCCGCCGAGGAGGCGGGCGTCGTGGCGTCGCACGCGTACTCGGTGCTCGGCTGGATGCGGCGCTACGAGTGGATGCCGCGCCTGCGTCTCGAGGCCGAGATCCCGCGGCAGATCCCCGAGTTCCGTCTGCCGGGACCCGGGCCGTTGCTCGGCGCGGACCCCGTCTCGGGCGCCACGCTCGAGGAGATTTCGCGCGTGCGCTTCGACATCCCGACGCACATCTTCGAGCGCTACGAGCTGCGGCCGGTGGACTACATCGTCGTGCGCAACCCGTGGGGCTCCGCCCCCGGCACGGGCTCGTCGACGACGACCGGGAACTTCCGTTCGCACGACGTGAGCTGGTGGCGCGACATCCCGCTCGGTCAGAACGGGGTGTTCGCGATGGAGGTGGGCGCGTTCCGGCGATACTTCGCCGGCACGGGCGGCGCCGACTGACGCCCGAGTGACGCCCTCCTGGGCGTCGGCATCACCGCCACGGCCGACGCTCAGGAGGCACCCTGCGGGCGCCGAGAGAACTCGCAAAAAAATAACGGTTCGATAACTAGACAGCGTTACCGTCCCGTTATATTCTCAAAGAGCTTGATTCGTTTGCTGTGGCGGACCAAGCGGAATGTGATTGCAGGACACTCTTGGTGCAAGGGAGAGGGTCGGCCGCTCGCCTCTGCGGCCGGCCCTCAATCACGTTAACGACGCCCGCGACGGGTCTCGAGACGCGTCGCTTCGCGGCGCTCCTCGACCACCTCGAGGGCGAGCACGATGAATAGGCTGGACGGGTGAGCGAGAGCGCAGACGCGGTCGCCGCCTGGGAGGCCCTCTACCGGGCGCAGGTCGCGGTGCTCCGGCACCTGCGCACCGAGTTCCCCGCCGACGAGGTGACCTTCACCGAGTACGACGTGCTCTTCAACCTGTACCGGCAGCCCGACCACGCCCTCCGCATCCGCGACCTCAACAAGCACCTGCTGCTGAGCCAGCCGAGCGTGAGCCGCCTGCTCGACCGCCTCGCCGCGCGCGACCTCGTCGCGAAGCGCCGCGACCCGGATGACGCCCGCGGCACGATCGTGGCGCTCACCGACCACGGCCTCGAGGTGTTCCGCCGGGTCGGCCTGCAGCACGCCCGCGCCATCGTCGCGCGGATGTCGGTGCTGAGCCACGAGGAGCAGCTGCAGCTGACCGAGCTCACCGATCGCCTGCGGGCGGGCGCGGCGCCCGGCTGATGCCGTCCGGCGCGACGCTCGTCTGGTTCCGCGACGACCTGCGGGTCGCCGACCACCCCGCCCTGCTCGCGGCGGTCGAGCGAGGCGCCCCCGTCGTCGCCGCCTATGTGCTCGACGAGCACGGCGACGGCGTGCGAGCCCCCGGCGGTGCGGCTCGCTGGTGGCTGCACCACTCGCTCGCGGCGCTAGGCGACGAGCTCGCCGCGCTCGGCATCCCGCTCGTGCTGCGGCGCGGGCTCGCGGCCGAGCTCATCCCGCAGCTCGTCGTCGACACGGGCGCCGACACCGTGCTGTGGAACCGCCGCTACGGCCCCGCCCGCGCGATCGACGCCGAGCTCAAGGCGCGGATGCGGGAGGCAGGCACCGAGGTGCGCTCGTTCCCCGGCGACGTGCTCGCCGAGCCTCAGGAGCTCGCCACGGCATCCGGCGCCCCCTACCGTGTGTTCACGCCGTTCTGGAACGCCCTCCGCGGGCGGCCCGTCGCGCCGCCCCTGCCGGCGCCGGATGCGGTGGACAGCCCCGCCGAGCCGGTCGCGGGCGACGCGCTCGACGACTGGGAGCTGCTGCCCCGCCGCCCCGACTGGGCGGGCGGCCTGCGGGCGACGTGGACTCCCGGCGAGGCGGCCGGGCTCGAGCGGCTCGAGGAGTTCGCGGACGAGCTCGACGGCTACGCCGACCGCGACCTGCCCGCCGTCGACGCGACGTCGCGCCTGAGTCCGCGGCTGCGCTGGGGCGAGCTGTCGCCCCGCCAGGTGTGGCACCGCATCCGTCGCGAGGGCGGGCCGCATGCGGAGGCCTTCCTGCGCGAGCTCGGCTGGCGCGACTTCTTCCGCCACACCCTCTTCCACGACGCGCGTCTTGCGACACGCAACCTGCGGCCGCAGTTCGACGCGTTCCCATGGGCCGACCCCGATCCCGCCGAGATCGACGCGTGGCGCTACGGACGTACGGGCATCCCGTTCGTCGACGCGGGGATGCGCGAGCTGTGGGCGACCGGGGCGATGCACAATCGCGTGCGGATGTCGGCCGCGAGCCTGCTCGTGAAGAACCTGCTCGTCGACTGGCGCGTGGGCGAGGCGTGGTTCTGGGACACCCTCGTCGACGCCGACGACGCGTCGAACCCCGGCAACTGGCAGTGGGTCGCGGGGTCGGGGCAGGATGCGGCGCCCTACTTCCGCATCTTCAACCCCGAGCGTCAGGCGGCCCGCTTCGACCCCGACGGCGCGTACGTGCGCCGCTGGCTGCCGGAGCTCGGCACGGATGCGTACCCGGCGCCGATCGTCGACCTCGCCGCGTCGCGCGAGCGGGCGCTCGCGGCGTACGAATCACTAGGTGGTCGAGGGACCGCCCCACCCTAGGTGGTCGAGGAGCGCCGCCGTAGGCGACGCGTCTCGAGACCACCGCGATGTGATCACTCGGTGAGTGGTCTCGAGACGCGTCCGCTTCGCGGGCGCTCCTCGACCACCTGGTGAGGCAGCAGGCGCTCCTCGACCACCGGGCGTCGCTACGCGGGCCGGCCCCCGATCGCGGTGACGGCCTGCGCCGCCACGTGCACGGCGGCGGATGCGGCGGCGACCGGGTCGGATGTGCGCAGCCACGAGGCGATGAAGCCCGCGATGAACGCGTCGCCCGCGCCCGTCGGGTCGACGGCGTCGACCGCAGGCGCCGGCACGGCGACGGGCTCGGCGCCGTCCGCGACGACGAGCACGCCCTGCGCCCCGCGCGTGAGAGCGACGACCGGGAACCTCGCCCCGAGCGCCCGCGCGGCATCCGCGGGGTCGGCGATGCCGGTCAGCAGCCGCGCCTCCTCAGCGCTCAGGAACACGGCGTGCGCGCCCTCGATCGCCGACATGAAGCGCTCGGCCCCGAAGTCGGAGATGAACCCGATCGAGCCGGGGTTGACCGATACCCGCACCCTGGCATCCGCGGCCCGCGCGAGCACCTCGCGCGTGCCCTCGACGCCGAAGCCGTCGACGACGCTGTAGCCGCTCACATGCAGGAGCGCCGCATCCGCGAGCAGCTCCGCGGTGACCGCTGCCTCCCGCAGCAGCGAGTTCGCCCCGCGGTCGGTGAGCATCGAGCGGTCGTGACCCTGCACGAGGATCACGATCGTGCCGGTCGTCGCGCCGGGCTCGACCTGCAGGTGCGGGGTGACGCCCGCGGCGGTCAGCTCGGCGGCGTGTGCCGCCGCGTCGTGCCCGCCCACCGCCGCGACGAAGTCGACCGCCGCGCCCTGCGCCGCGAGCCACACGGCCGTGTTGGCAGCCGACCCGCCCGAGGTGTTCCGGATGGTCGCCGTCGTGTCGGTGTCGGCGCGGATGGCCTCGCGCGGCACGACGACGATGTCGTTGATGAGGTCGCCGACGATGACGACCCGGTCGCGGCTCACGGCCAGGCGACTCACGGCCGCGGCGCGCGCTTCGCCCAGGCGGTCGCGACATCCGCCGCGACGCGCACGTTGTTGCGCGCGAGGTCGAGGTTGACCTCGAGGCTCTTGCCGCCCGACTCCTCGACGATGAATCCGAGCAGGAACGGCGTGACGGCCTTGCCGCGCACGCCGGCCTCCTCCGCCGCGGCGAACGCGGTCGCGAGCACGCGGTCGTGCTCGGCCGGGTCCCACTGCTGCTCGAGCGGGATGGGGTTGGCGAGCACGATGCCGCTTCTCGACCCGAACGCGTCGCGCGCCGCCATGACGGCCGCCACCTCATCCGCGGAGTCGACCTTCCAGTCGAGCTCGTAGCCCGACTCGCGCAGCCAGAACGCGGGGAATGCGGTCGTGCCGTAGCCGATGACGGGCACCGAGAGCGTCTCGAGGCGCTCGAGGGTGCCGGGGATGTCGAGCACGCTCTTGACGCCCGCCGACACGACCGTGACGGGCGAGCTCGCGAGCGTCGTGAGGTCGGCCGACTCGTCGAAGGTCTCGGATGCGCCGCGGTGCACGCCCCCGAGGCCGCCGGTCGCGAAGACGCGCACCCCGGCGAGGCCCGCGAGGTACGCGGTCGCGGCGACGGTGGTGGCACCCGAGCGGCCGAGGGCGGCGAGGATCGGGAGGTCGCGGACGGACGCCTTCGCGAGGTCCTCCTCCGCGATGCGGCGCACGCCGTCCGCGTCGAGGCCGATCTGCGGCACACCGTCGAGCACGGCGATCGTCGCGGGCGTCACGCCCTTCTCGCGCAGGATCTCCTCGAACTCGATCGCGGCCTCCAGGTTGCGGGGGCGCGGGAGGCCGTGGCTGATGATCGTGGACTCGAGGGCGACGACGGGGCGGCCGTCGGCGAGGGCTGCTTCGACGTCGCGGGAGAGCTGGAAGGCGGTCATCCCTCCACGCTAATGCGCGCCGGAGGGGCCTGGCGCCACCTGTCTCTTGTGGACCGGCACTGGGTCGGGTAGACAACGGGAAGCCACCCGAAGGAGTCTCATGTCCCGTTGCGAACCGCGACCCGCCCTCCTCGTCCCGGCCGCCGCGGCTCTCCTCGTGCTCGCCGGCTGCACGCCTACGGACACCGCGACGCAGCTGCCGGATCCGGAGCCCGCGACCGAGGTGACCCTCAGCACGGAGCACCTCGAGGGGACCGGCACGACGGGCGTTCCCGGGGCGGCACTCCCGATCCCCGCCGACGCCCGGTCCCTGGTGGTCGACTTCACGTGCGAGGGCGGCGGCGAGTTCGCCGTCGAGCTCGGCGACGCGATGGTGCTCGGCCAGGCGACGTTCAACGGCACCTGCGACGGGTCGTCCTCCCTCGCGTGGCCCGTCACCGCGAAGACGGGACACACGCTGTACGTGTGGGTGGCGGACGGTGTCGTGTGGACCGCCGACGCGGTCTTCTCCACCGCCGAGTTCGCCGCGGACCCCGCGGTGACCTCCGACTGCGCGACGCTGTCGCCGGCGATCAGCGGTCTCTACAACGCGGAGATCGGCTTCGCCGAGGCGCACATCGACGCGGCCGAGTGGAGCGCGCGGATGACGGCCGTGGCCGTCGGCCTCTACGGCGTCGCGTCGTCCTCCACCTCGACGCTCGCCGCCCCGGCCGCGGCGCTGGAGGCGATCGTCAGGGATCCTGCGCGGGTTCCCGGCGCCGTCGGCGAGCGCGGAGCCGAACCGATCGCCGAGATCGACCGCATCTGCGACGTCAACCAGACGCCGCTCATCATCATGGGCGAGTTCGGCGGATGACCTAGGCGCCGACGGGCCGGTCGGCGCTCTCTCGCGCCGCGGGCACGACCTTGCCGGGGTTGAAGTTGTCGCCGGGGTCGACAGCGCTGAAGAGGCCGCGCATGACCGCGACACCCTCCGGGGAGATGTCCTGCTCGATCCACGGCGAGTGCTCGACACCGACGCCGTGGTGGTGCGAGATGGTGCCGCCGTTGTCGACGAAGGCCTGCTGGATGGCGCTCTTCACGACGTCGTACTCGCCGAGCGGGTCGTCGCCGAAGACGAACGCGAAGGTGAAGTACAGGCACGCGCCGGAGTGGTACGAGTGCGAGAGGTGGCACATGATCCACCCCTTCGTGCCGATCTCGTCGTACGCGCGGTTGGCCGCCTCGACGACGCCGTTGTAGACGCCGAGCAGCTTCGACCACGGCGCCGCCGTCTCCGACACGTCGCCCGCCGCGCCCCGGTCGAGCAGGAAGTCGCGCAGGTAGGGGGTGTCGAACTTCTTCTGGTCGTAGAGCACGCCGGGCCCGGTGCCGACGCCCATGCCTCCGTGCGCCTTCACGATCCGCCCGACGAGCTTCTTCTGGCGCGCGACGTGCTCGCGCGAGCCCTCGAAGCCGATGAACGAGAGGCAGATGTCGTCGAGCTTCCAGCCCTTCGAGCGCATGAGCGAGGGCAGCACCCTCTCGGCGAGCACCGCATCCATCCCGTGGCGCTCCTTGCTCGTCGCCATCGAGAAGCCCGTCTCGCGGGAGTCGGAGACGCGCGTGATGATGGGGGCCGCATCCGACTCGGAGATGGCCTGCATCGCCGTGAGGCCCGCCTCCCAGTTCGGGAAGAAGTAGGCCTGGATCTCGCGCTGCTCGGCCACGCGGTGCACCTGCGCCGTGATCTCGGTGATGACGCCGAGGCGCCCCTCCGAGCCGACGATCATCTCGCGCACGCTCGGGCCCGTCGACGCCGACGGGATGGCGGGGATGACGAGCACGCCGTCGCGTCCGTCGCGCGAGGGCCGCACGACCCGCAGTCCGCGCACGATCTGCGCGATATCGCCGTACTTGTCCGACTGCATGCCCGACGAGCGGGTGGCGGCCCACCCGCCGATCGTCGAGTGCGTGAAGCTGTCGGGGAAGTGGCCGATCGTCCAGCCCTGCGCGGCGAGCTGCGCCTCGAGATGCGGGCCGAGCGCGCCCGCCTCGATGCGCGCGAGCCCCGAGTCGGCGTCGATCTCGAGCACGCGGTTCATGCGGCCCATGTCGAGCGACACGACCGTGCGGCTCTCGCCGGGGATCGGCTCGAGGCTGCCCGCGATGTTGCTGCCGCCGCCGAACGGGATGAGCACGGCGTTCTCGGCGACCGCCGCGTCGACGACGCGCTGCACCTCGGCCTCGTCGGCCGGGTACACGACGACGTCGACCGCGCGCTCGATGCGGTTGGAGCGGATGCGCACGAGGTCGCGCAGGCTCTTGCCGTAGGTGTGCACGACGCGCTCCATCGCATCCGTCGTCACGTGGTCCTCGCCGACGATGCCCGCGAGGGCCGCGACGAACTCGGGACGCACCGCGGCATCCGCGACGTCGATGTCGTCGAACGCGGGAGGCTGCGCCTTCTCGGCGGTCTGCAGGTCGAGCCCGACCGCGTTCAGCACGAAGGGGGCGAACGCGGGCTTGTCCTCGTGGTGGAACCCGACGCCCTCGACGCCCCAGCCCCACCACTTCATGTGCTCGACGTCGGTCACTGTCTCTCTCCTTCGGGCGACGGATGCGCGTCGGGCTCGGGCCCGGACGACGCGCTCAGGATACGGGGTGCGTACGCGGCGTGCAGCCCCGCGATGCGCTCGCGGATGCGGGCCGTGAACGCGGCCGCGGTCTCCCCCGGCTCGGGCCGCATGGGCTCGCTGAACACGACGCCGACCGGCAGGCGTCCGGGCTTCGGCCAGTTGCGGCCCCGCGGATGCGCGATGCCGGCTCCCACGAGCGCGACCGGCACGACGGGCACGTCGGATGCGATCGCGAGCGCCGCGGCGCCCTGCTTGAAGTGGCCCATGTCGCCCGTCTTCGAGCGGGTGCCCTCGGGGAAGACGAGCAGCGGCACGCCGCGGTCGAGGAGGGTCTTCGCCGAGATGCTCTTCGGGTTGACGCCGTTCCGATCGACGGGGAACGCGTTGAAGAAGAGGGCCGTGAGGCCGCGGCGCCACCACACGTCGAAGAAGTAGTCCGCTGCGGCGCCCGCGGCGAGGTAGCGCGCAAGCCGCCGCGGCAGTGCTCCGAGGATGAGCGGCGCGTCGAGGTGGCTCGAGTGGTTCGCGACGACGAGGAACGCGCGCGGCACCCCGCGCAGCTTCCGGCGCCCCACGACGGCGACGCGCACGACCGACCAGGTCACAGGCTTCAGCAGCGCGCGCTGCGCGAGGAAGCGCGCCGCGGCGAGGCCCCTCGAGGTGAACCTGTCGCGCCGCGCGGCCGGGGGGTCCGCGGTGGTCGACACCATGGGGACAGGGTAGTGCGGGGGGATTCCGCGGGGGTGATGGCGCGGGGGTCGTCTCGAGACGCGTCCGCTCCGCGGGCGCTCCTCGACCACCTAGTGAGCGCTGTGGCGCGTGCCCGAGATCTTGCGGGAGGCCCAGCGCACCGTGCCCATCGGCAGGTGGCGCAGCAGCCACGTGAGGAAGCGGTAGCGCACGGTCGGAATCGAGACCGCGCGACCCCGCTCGGCATCCCTCAGGCACGCCTCGACGAGACCGTCGGCGGAGAGCCACAGCCACGACGGGATCGACGACTTGCGGATCTCGGCGCGGTCGTGGAACTCGGTGTGCACCCAGCCGGGAAGGAGCGCCGTGACCGTGACACCCGTGCCGTGCAGGGCGTTCGACAGACTCTCGCTGTAGACGCGCATCCACGCCTTGATCGCGGCGTAGAGCCCCATCGAGGTGTAGCCCGCGACGCTCGCGACGTTGACGATGATGCCGCGACCGCGCACGCGCATCCCGGGCACGGCGGCGGCCGAGAGCACGAGCGGCGTGTGCATCATGACCTGGATGGCGTCGGCCGCCTCTGCGAGGTCGGGGTCGGAGAGCTTCGTCTTCATGCCGTAGCCCGCGTTGTTGACGAGCAGGTCGATCGGATGCGCGGCATCCGCGAGCCGCTCGGCCACGCGCTGCACGTCGGCCGGGTCGCCGAGGTCGGCCACGAGCACCTCGACGTCGCGGCCCGTCGCGCGGAGCTCGGCGGCGACCTCCTCGAGGCGCGGGGCGGTGCGTGCGACGAGCACGAGGTCGTAGCCGCGGGCGGCGAGAGCGCGCGCGAACGCGGCGCCGATGCCGGCGGTGCCGCCGGTCACGAGAGCGTGTGGCATGGGGCTTACGATACGGTCAACGAGGCGTCCTCACCGCGTGCGGGCGCCTGTCAGGAAGGTCCACCACCCCCCATGACCAGCCGAGCTGCAGCGACCACCGAGTCGTTCGACGTGCGCGAGTACGCGCGCACGGCACGGGGCAGCCATCGCGCCGAGATCGACGCCGAGGCGATCGCCCGCGCGGGCCTCACGGGCGAGGCGGTGCGCCTCATCCGCGTGCTGCGCGACGTCGAGCGCGGCACCCTCGACCGCATGCGCAACCTGCTCGTCACGGCCACCCACAAAGATGCCCGCGTCACCGCGTTCCTCGCGACGTGGGCCTTCGAGAAGTACTGGGTGGCCGACGCCCTCGACGCCGTGCTCGACGCGGTCGGCGCCGACACCTCGCCGCTCACGGGCCCCGTGCGCCGCACGGCCGCCGAGCGCGCCGAACGACGGGGACCCATCCGCCGCGCCCTCGCCGGCAACATCGCGGGGGCGGATGTCGTGGCCGGCCACGTGACGACGGGTCTCGTCGACGAGCTCATCACCCAGGTGGCCTACCGCCGGCTCGGCGAGGCCGCCGCCGCGCTCTCCTCGCTCGTCGCGACGCTCGTCGCCGTCAAGGACCGTCACGTCGCCTTCCTCGCCGAGGAGGCCGAGCGCAAGCTCGCCGCCTCCGCTCGCGCGGCCCGGCTCGCGCGCCGTGAGATCGCGCGCGCGGCGTGGCCCATCGGCGCCGCGAGCATCCCCGCCGCCGACCGCTCCTTCTTCGAGGCGTTCGTGTTCGGCGAGCCCGACGGGCGTGCTGCGGCCGCGGCGATCGGCGAGCGTCTGGCCGCCCTGCCCGGCATGGGCGCCGCATCCGGAGCGACGGTCACCGCGAGGCTCGTGCCGTGACGCCGAAGCGCGCGAAGACGGAGCTCGGCGAGGCCCACGTCTTCCTCACCGGGGCGACGGGGTTCGTCGGCCAGGCCGTGCTCGAGCGACTGCTGTCGACCCATCCCGGCACGACGATCTCGCTGCTCGTGCGCACGAAGGGCTCCGCGGGCGGCGAGGACCGCCTCCGCACGCTCCTGCGCAAGCCCGTGTTCCGCACCTGGCGCGAGCAGGTCGGCGACGCGGGCGTCGAGGCGGCCGTGCAGGACCGCATCCGCATCGTCGAGGGCGGGCTCGGCTCGGTGCCGCCGCTGCCCTCCGACATCGACGTCGTCATCCACTCGGCGTCGACCGTGTCGTTCGACCCTCCCATCGACCAGGCCTTCGACACCAACGTCGGCGGCGCGGTGCAGCTCTACGAGGCGCTGCGCGCATCCGGCTCCACGCCCCACGTCGTGCACGTGTCGACGTGCTACGTCGGCGGGCTGCGCAAGGGCGTCGTGCCGGAGGCGCGGCTCGGCCACGCGATCGACTGGCGCGCCGAGTACGCGGCCGCCCGCTCGGCCCGGGAGCGCGTCGAGCTGCTGTCGCGCCACCCCGAGCAGCTGCGCGAGTTCATGGACCGCGCCCGCGCCGAGCACGGCAAGGAGGGGCCGCAGGCGGTCGCCCGCGCGAGCGAGGAGGCCCGAGTCGAGTGGGTCACGAAGGCGCTCGTCGACGCCGGCCGCACGCGCGCCGAGTCGCTCGGCTGGACCGACGTCTACACGCTCACGAAGGCCTTCGCCGAGCGCGCCGCCGAGGAGCTGTGGGCCGGCACGGGCGGCACCCTCTCGGTCGTGCGACCCGCGATCATCGAGTCGGCGCTCGCGCATCCGTTCCCCGGCTGGATCGACGGCTTCAAGGTCGCCGACCCGCTCATCCTCGCCTACGGCCGCGGGCTGCTGCCCGAGTTCCCCGGACTGCCCGACAGCGTGCTCGACCTCATCCCCGTCGACTACGTCGTCAACGCGATCCTCGCAGCCGCCGCGAACCCGCCCGCGGGCGAGCCCGAGTACTTCCACGTGAGCTCGGGCGCCTCCAACCCGCTGCCGTTCCACCGCATGTTCGAGAACGTGCACGAGTACTTCACGGCGAACCCCATGCCGTCGCCGCGCGGCGGCGAGGTGCGCGTGCCCACGTGGCGCTTCCCCGGCGGGCGCAAGGTCGAGCGGGCGCTCGCCCGCTCGCGCGTGCGGCTCGAGCGCCGCGAGCGCTGGCTGAACCGGATGCCGTCGACGGCCCACACGCGCGCGCGGCTCGCCGAGCTGGCTACGCGGCGCAGCGACCTCGAGACGCTCGAGAACTTCGCCGAGCTGTACCGCGCCTACGTGCAGACGGAGATCATCTTCGACGACGCCAACACGCGCGCCCTGCACGCGGCGATCCCGAAGAAGCTGCAGGCCGACCGCGGCTTCGACATCGCCGCGATCGACTGGGAGGACTACCTGCAGCGGGTGCACTTCCCCGCCATCACGACCCTCACGCGCGCGTTCGCCCGCCGGCCCGAGGGCACCTCCACCGAGGGGCGCCCCGCCAGGGAGCTGCCCGAGCGCACGGATGTCGTGGCCGTCTTCGACCTCGAGGGCACCGTCGTCGACACGAACCTCGTGCGCCAGTACCTGTGGGTGCGCGCGGCGGGGTGGGGCTGGGCCGCGTGGCCCGCATCCGTCGTCGCGATCCTCGCGCAGCTGCCCGCCTACCTGCGGGCCGAACGTCGCGACCGCGGCGAGTTCATCCGCATCTTCCTGCGCAGATACGAGGGGATGAGCCAGGCGCGTCTCGAGAAGACGGTCGAGGGGGGTTACGCCCACACGATGCTCGGCCGCACCGCCACCGCGGCCCTCGAGCGGGCTGCCGCCCACCGCGCCGCCGGGCACCGCACGGTGCTCGTGACGGGGTCGATCGGCACGCTCGCCGAGCCCGTCGCATCCGCGTTCGACGAGGTGGTCGCGGGCGCCATGCACGTGCGCGACGGGCAGCTCACGGGCTACCTCGCTCGCCCGCCGCTCGTCGACGAGGCGCGCGCCAACTGGCTGCGGCAGTACGCCGAGCGCGGCGGCTACGACCTCGCGGCGTCGTACGGCTACGGCGACAGCCACGCCGACCTCGTGTGGCTCGAGCTGCTCGGCCACCCGCACGCCGTCAACCCCGACCACCGCCTCGCGCGCGAGGCCGGCCGCAGGCGTTGGCGGATCGATACCTGGAAGCGGGGCTCGCGCGCCGCGAACCGTGCTTTGATGGCGGCGAGCACCGCCGCATCCGCCCCTGCGCCCGAGGAAGGAGCGGACGGAGAGCGCTGAGCCTCCGCCCGGACACAGCCATGGCCTTCGACATCGACAAGTACACGACGAACTCGGCCGCGGTCGCGTGGGCCGACCTCGACTTCGACGTCTTCGACGAGCGCCCGCTGCCCGAGGGCACGCTGCGCACCCTGCGCTACATGTGCGACATCGAGTACCACACGACGTGCTACCTGCGGGACCTGCTCACGACCCCGTCGCACAACGAGCCCGAGGTGGGCGCGTTCATGACGATGTGGAACCGCGAGGAGTTCTGGCACGGCGAGGCCCTCGCCGCGGTGCTCGCCAAGCACGGCGTCACCGTCGACTACGACGTGCTCAAGGCCACCCGCCTCAAGCTCGGGTGGAAGGACCGCCTCGACCCCATCAAGCAGTCGATCATGGGCGGGCTCGTCGGGAACGACTTCGTCGCCGTGCACATGGCGTGGGGCGCCGCCAACGAGTGGTCGGCCAACGCCGCCTACCTGCGCATGGCCGAGCTCGAGGGCGAACCCGTGCTCGCCGAGCTGCTCAAGCGGATCGCGAAGCAGGAGACGCGGCACGTCGCGTTCTACGCGTCGCAGGCCCGCGACCGGCTCAAGGACTCGAAGAAGGCGCAGAAGCTCGCGCGCTTCGCCCTCTCCCGCTTCTGGGGCCCCGTCGGCTCGGGCGTGCAGGAGGAGGCCGAGGTGACGCACGTCATGAACCACCTCTTCGCCGGACCCGAGGGCCGCAAGCTCGTGCGCGACGTCGACTCGCACATCGCGAAGCTGCCGGGGCTCGAAGGCCTCACGATCGTCGAGGACTCGCTCGAGAAGCGGGGCATCGCGGCGTGAGCGTGCGCGCGCCGGGTGCTGCGGCATCCGCATCCGTGCGCTCGCCGCTGCTGTGGATCGACGTCGCGCTCTATGTCGTGCTGCCGCTCGTCGGGCTGCTGTGGTGGGGCTGGGACTGGCGGCCCATCGTGCTGCTCTACTGGCTCGAGAACGTGACGATCGGCGGGGTGACGTTCATCCGGCTGCGCCGTCGCGCGAAGGCCGGGACGGATGGCGGCGGCTTCCCGGCGTCGTTCTTCCTCATGCACTACGGCATCTTCACGGCCGTGCACGGGGTGTTCGTGATCGTGCTCATCGCGATCTCGCCCGTCATCACGGGCGTCAAGGCCGCGCCCTTCAACCCGCTGTGGGTCGTGCTCGCGTGGATCGTCGCGACGCTCGTGCAGTGGTACTCAGCGCTGCGCTCCGACCCGGTGCCGCGCGCGAGCGTGGGGCGGGCCTACGCGCGCGTGCTCGTGCTGCACGCGATCGTGCTGGGCGCGGTGTGGCTCATCACGGCGCTCGGCCTGCCGTCGATCGTCGCGATCGCGCTCGTCGTGCTGCACGCGATCGTCGACGTCGTGGCGATCGTGCTCGGCGCGCTCGTCGGCGGCGGGCGCTACCGGTTCGTGCCCACGGGCACGAGCTCGTGGGCGCTGCAGCGCGTGCCGGACCGCGAGCGGGACCCGGCATCCGAGCCCTGACTCAGGCCGGGATCACTCGGGCTCGTCGGCGGGCGGGATGGGGCTGTCGCCCTCCGCCTCGACGATGTCCATGAGCGTCTCGCGGTCGGAGGTGCCCTGACCCGTGAGGCTGTTCTCGATGTCGTCGGACTGGCCGCTGTTGACCACGTCGTAGGTCTCGGCCGATCCGCCGGACTGGTTGCCGCTCGCGTTCGTTCCCATGTCGACGAGTCTGCGCCCCCTCGGGGCGTGCGTCGAGGGGTTGACCTCGTGGCACCATGAATGCATGAGCGCCCCCCGCCCGTCGACGAAGGAGTCGATCCGTGCGGCCGCCGAGAGGCTCTTCCCCGTGCACGGCTACGTCGGCACCTCGGTGCGCGACATCGCCTCGGAGGCGGGCGTCGATCCGGCTCTCGTCATCCGGCACTTCGGCTCGAAGGAGGAGCTCTTCCTCGAGACCATGCAGCTCGACGCGGAGCTGCATCCGCTGCTGGACGGCCCGCTCGACGAGCTCGGCGAGCACTTCATCGAGTACATGCTCGACACGGGCGACCGGGTGCGCGGGGTCTACCTCGCCCTCATCCGGGCGAGCGAGTCCGACGGCGTCGTGCCGCGCCTCCGCGAGATGCACGACACCGCGTTCGTGCTGCCGCTGCAGTCGCGGCTCGACGGACCGGATGCCGAGCTGCGCGCGCGACTCGCGGCCGCGGTCGTCGGCGGTCTGCTCTACGCCCTGTGGGTCGTGCAGGACGAGCACCTGCTCGCGACCGACCAGGCCGAGATCGTGACGCGTTACGGCGCGCTCGTGCAGGCGGTCATCGCGCCCGCCCCCACCGCCACCCCCTGACGCGAGAGTTCCCGTTCCGCGCGTTCGTTCCCGAAGGAACGGGTGCGAACACGCGGAACGGGAACTATGGCGGGGTTACTGGATCGACCAGCCGCCGTCGGACGCGAGGATCGCGCCGTTGATGTTGACGCCGTCGTCCGAGAGCAGGAAGGTGATCGACGCGGCGAGCTGCTCGGCCGTCGCGAGGGTCGGGATCTGCATCTGGTACGGGTGCAGCTTCGCCGAGCCGTACTCCGAGACCTTCGGCGGGAACGGGATGCCGGTCGCGACGCCGCCGGGGGCGACGGCATTGACGCGGATGCCCTCGCGGCCGTACATGAACGCGGCCGACTTCGTGAGGCCGATCACGCCGTGCTTCGACACCGTGTAGGCGTTGCCCGACGCGTTGCCGCGCAGGCCCGCCTCGGAGGCGATGTTGACGATCGAGCCCTTGTGGGCGGCGAGCATCGCGGGGATGACGGCGCGGCTGAGCTTGAACACGCCCGTGAGGTTGACGCCGATGACGCGGTCCCACATGGCGTCCTCGGTCTCGTGCAGCGGCGAGAAGTCGTCGTTGATGCCGGCGACATTCGCGAGCGCGTCGATCTTGTCGCCCGCTGCCGCGACGATCGCGTCGGCCGACTCCTGCTTCGTGATGTCGCCCGCCACCGTGACGATGTCGGCGTCGGGCAGCGAGGCCCTGAAGGTCTCGAGCTTCTCGGCCGAGATGTCGACGGCGATGACACGGCCGCCCTCGCGCGCGATGCGCGACGCGGTCGCGAGTCCGATGCCGGAGGCGGCGCCCGTCACGATGACGGTCTTGCCGGCGAAGCGGCCGGGGGTCACGACCTCCTCCCAGGGCTCCGCCTCGAACTCGTCGTCCTCCGCGGGCGCCTCGGCCTCGGGGGCCTCCTCGGATGCGGCGGCGGGCGCGGGCGCGCTCGTCACCTCGGCGAGCACGGCGGGGTCGTCGCTGTTGGCCTTCGCCACGAGGTCGTCGATGACCGACTGCGGCATCTGACCCTGGCTCATCGCCACGAGGTTCTTGAGCGGCAGGAGCTTGACGGGGGTGAGCACCTTCTCGTCGACGCCGGCGTCGGCGAGCATGCTGCGGATGAGGGGGCCGCCGATCGGGTGCTTGAGCCAGGCTCCGACGGTGTTCTTCTCGGTGATCGGCTTGTTCGCCATGGAGAGGTTCCTTCCCGGCACCGCCGTGGTTCGGCGCTGTCAGGCACCAGTGTCCTCCCGGTGAACACGGGTGTCAACAGTGTTGACCTGAGGCTTCCCCGCGAAAGAGAGATACAGGAGCCTCCGCGCCGGGCATCGGGGGTCACGAGGTGACGCACCCGGCGGGAGACTCCTGCATTCCGGAGGACGGGCCGAGGGATGAGGGACTCGGCCCGAGCGGGTCAGGCGGCGACGAGCGCCTCCCGGAGACCGTCCAGGACGCGGTCGAACACCTCGTCGACCGAGCCGACGGCGTCGAGCTCGACGACGCGGCCGCGGTAGTGCGCGAGCAGCGCCTCTTCGGCCGCACGGAACCCGGCGATGCGCGTCGCGATCACCTCGGGGGTGTCGTCGGAGCGCTCGCGACCGGCGAGCCGGGTGGTGAGCTCGGCATCCGGCACATCGAAGTGCAGGGCGACGTCGACCTCCGCCGCGCGGGCGCGGAGGAAGCGGTCGAGCATCTTGGCCTGCGCGATCGAGCGCGGGAAGCCGTCGAGCACGAAGCCGTCGGTGTGCGGCTCGACGGCCTGCTCGACGATGCCGACCACGAGGTGGTCGGGCACGAGGCGGCCGCTGTCGACGAACTCCCTGGCGCGCTCGCCGAGCGGCGTGCCCGAGGCGATGTGGTCGCGCAGCAGATCGCCCACGATGATGCGGGGAACCGAGAGGCGCTCCGCGATCAGCTGACCCTGGGTGCCCTTGCCCGCACCGGGAGGGCCGACGAGCACGATGCGCATCAGGCCGCCCTCCCCGCCGTCGAGATGGGACCCGTGGCGAGCGCGGCGATCGCGTCGCGCGCCTCCGGCTCCACGAGGAAGCGCGAGTACGCCTCGATCGTGAGGAACGTCGGGAACTCGTCCTCGAGGGCGAGCGAGCGCACGAGCTCGGCGGCGTCCTCGAAGCGGCCGCCGGGGGCGCGACGCGCCTCGAGCTCCTCCTCGAGCAGGCGCTCGACGAGGGCGCCCGTCACGCGCGTGCCCTCCCTCGTCACGACACCCTGGCGGATCCACTGCCACAGCTGCGAGCGGCTGATCTCGGCGGTCGCGGCGTCCTCCATGAGGTCGTCGATCGCCGCGGCGCCGACCCCGCGCAGCCACGACTCGAGGTAGCGGAGCGCGATCGACACGTTCGCGGCGACCCCGGCATCCGTCACCTCGCCGTCGATGCGCAGGTCGACGAGCTGGCGGGCCTCGACGTGCACGTCGTCTCGCAGGCGGTCGACCTGGTTCGGGCGCTCGCCCAGCACGGCGTCGAACTCGGCGCGTGCCGTGTCGATGAGGTCCGGATGCGCGACCCAGGTGCCGTCGAAGCCGTCGCCCGCCTCGCGGCGCTTGTCGTTGGCGACCTGCTCGAGCGCGCGGGCCGTGACCTCGGGGTCACGGCGGTTCGGGGTGAACGCGCTCATGCCGCCGATGGCATGCGCGCCGCGTTTGTGGCACGTCGCGACGAGCAGCTCGGTGTAGGCGCGCATGAACGGCACCGTCATCGTGATCTTCACGCGGTCGGGCAGCGTGAAGGCCGCCCCGCGCCCGCGGAAGTTCTTGATGATCGAGAAGATGTAGTCCCAGCGGCCGGCGTTGAGACCTGCGCAGTGGTCGCGCAGCTCGTAGAGGATCTCCTCCATCTCGAACGCCGCGGGGATCGTCTCGATGAGCACGGTCGCGCGGATCGTGCCGTGCGGGATGCCGAGCTCCTGCTCCGTGAAGCTGAAGACGTCATCCCACAGGCGCGCCTCGAGGTGCGACTCGAGCTTCGGCAGGTAGAAGTACGGGCCGCTTCCGCGCTCGATGAGCTCCGTCGCGTTGTGGAACACGTAGAGACCGAAGTCGACGAGCGATCCGGATGCGGGGCTCGCGATGCCCGGACCGTCGGTGTAGCGCAGGTGCTTCTCGACGAGGTGCCAGCCGCGGGGGCGGAACACGATCGTCGGGGTCTCGTCGCCGAGGCGGTACTCCTTGCCCTCGGGGCTCGTGAAGTCGATCTGGCGGCGGATCGCGTCGAAGAGGTTGAGCTGGCCGCCCACGACGTTCGCCCACGTGGGGCTCGTCGCGTCTTCGTGGTCGGCGAGCCACACCTTGGCGCCCGAGTTCATCGCGTTGACCGTCATCTTGCGGTCGGTGGGGCCCGTGATCTCGACGCGGCGGTCCTCGAGTCCGGGACCGGCGCCCGCGACGCGCCAGCTCGCATCCTCGCGGATCTCGCGGGTCTCGGGGAGGAAGCGCAAGTCGCGCCCGTTCTCGATGGCGCGGCGGCGCTCCATCCGGGTGGCGAGGATCTCGTGGCGGCGGCCGACGAAGCGGTCGTGCAGCTGCGTGAGGAAGTCCAGCGCCTCGGGGGTGAGGATCTCGTCGAAGCGCTCCGCCCGCGGGCCGAGCACCTCCATCCGTGCGTTCATGGTCTCTTGCCTTTCGTCGCGCGGCTGGAGCTACGACCGTCCGGCGGGAGTTGTTTCTCCCGCCGCCGGGTCACGGCTCCAGCCGCGCCATGGGTCAGTGGAACTGGTCGGCCTCGGTGGAACCCACGAGCGCGAGGGTCGCCGAGTCGGGGTTGAGGGCGGTGGCGATCCGGTCGAAGTAGCCGGTGCCCACCTCGCGCTGGTGCTTCGTGGCCGTGTAGCCCGAGGCCTCGGATGCGAACTCCGCCTCCTGCAGCTCGACGTACGCCGTCATGTGGCGCTGCGAGTAGTCCTTCGCGAGCTCGAACATCCCGTGGTTGAGGGAGTGGAACCCGGCGAGAGTGATGAACTGGAACGCGTAGCCCATGGCGCTCAGCTCGCGCTGGAACTTGGCGATCTGGTCGTCGTCGAGGTGGCGCTTCCAGTTGAAGCTCGGGGAGCAGTTGTACGAGAGCTTCTGGTCGGGGAACTCCGAGTGGATCGACTCGGCGAAGCGGCGCGCGAGCTCGAGGTCGGGCTCGGCCGACTCGACCCACAGCAGGTCGGCGTACGGCGCGTAGGCGTGGCCGCGCGCGATGACGGGGTCGATGCCGTTCCGCACCTCGTAGAAGCCCTCGGCCGTGCGCTCGCCCGTGAGGAACTCGCGGTCGCGCTCGTCGTGGTCGCTCGTCAGCAGGGTCGCGGCGAGCGCGTCGGTGCGGGCGATGATGACGCTCGGCACGCCCGCGACGTCGGCCGCGAGCCGGGCCGCGTTGAGGGTGCGGATGTGCTGGCTCGTCGGCACGAGCACCTTGCCGCCCATGTGGCCGCACTTCTTCTCGCTCGCGAGCTGGTCCTCCCAGTGCACGCCCGCCGCGCCCGCCTGGATCATCTGGTGCATGAGCTCGTAGGCGTTGAGCGGGCCGCCGAAGCCGGCCTCGGCGTCGGCGACGATCGGGGCCATCCAGTCACGCGAGGTGGTGCCGGTCTCGGCGAACTCGATCTGCGCGGCGCGCTGCAGCGCGTTGTTGATGCGGCGCACGACGGCGGGCACCGAGTTGGCCGGGTAGAGGCTCTGGTCGGGGTAGGTCTGGCCCGAGAGGTTGGCGTCGGCGGCGACCTGCCAGCCCGAGAGGTAGATGGCCTCGAGGCCCGCGCGCACCTGCTGCACTGCCTGGTTGCCGGTGAGGGCGCCGAGGGCGGCGATCCAGTGCTCGGGGTTCTCGGAGTTGATCTGGATGGACTCCCAGAGGCGCTCCGAGCCGCGGCGGGCGAGCGTGGCGTCCTCGCGGACCGGGCCCCGCAGCGCGACGACGTCCTCGGCCGTGTAGTCGCGACGGATGCCGCTCCAGCGCGGGTCGGCGGCCCACTCGGCCTCGAGCTCGGCTGCGGTCTGGGTCTGGTCGCCGGGACGGGCGGGGGTCGTGCTCATGGGGTCGTTCCTTCCGATTCGGTCCGCGGGATGCGGTGCGTGTGTTCGATGGTGCGCCCGCCGCAAGCAGGTTTCTCGAAGAACTTCGCGCGAAATCTCCAGGTTTTTCTATTGAGCGGAAGAACGGCGCCTGCGAGCATCGACGCATGAGCACTGCAGCCACGGAGCCGTTCGACGATGAGGATGTGCTCGACTCCCTGACCGTCGGACGCCGCGTGCGTCAGCTCCGCCTCGACCGAGGGATGACCCTCGAGGCCCTCGCGGCCGAGCTCGGACGCGCCATCTCGCAGGTCTCGCTCATCGAGAACGGCAAGCGCGAGCTCAAGCTCGGCGAGCTGCAGCGGCTCGCGCGCATCCTCGGCACGACGGTCGACGAGCTGCTGAGTCAGGAGCCGCCGTCGAAGCGCGCGGCCCTCGAGATCGCCCTCGAGCGCGCGCAGCGCGGTCCGCTCTTCCAGAGCCTCGGGCTCGGGCCGCTGCCCATCCGCAAGTCGCTGAGCAACGACGCGATCGAGACGATCCTCGCCCTGCACGACGAGCTCGGCCGCCTGCACCGCGAGCGCGCCGCGACGCCCGAGGAGGCCCGCCGCGCGAACACCGAGCTGCGCCGTGAGCAGCGCCGTCGCGGCAACCACTTCCCCGAGCTCGAGGCGACGGCCGCGGGGCTGCTCAAGGCCGTCGGGCACGAGGGCGGTCCTCTCTCGCAGCGCGTCGCATCCGAGCTCGCCCGTCACCTGGGCTTCACGCTCCACTACGTGGGCGACCTGCCGTCGTCGACGCGCTCGGTCACCGACCACGCGAACGGCCGCATCTACCTGCCCGTGCGCCAGACGTCCGACCCGCGCAGCGCCCTCCTGCAGGCCCTCGCGGCGCACGTGCTCGGCAAGCAGGAGCCGCGCGACTACGCCGAGCTGCTGCAGCAGCGCGTCGAGACGAATTACCTCGCGGGCGCCCTGCTCATCCCCGAGAAGAGCGCCGTCGAGTTCCTCACCGCCGCGAAGGCGAAGCGCGAGCTCTCGGTCGAGGACCTCCGCGACGCATTCGCGGTCTCGTACGAGACCGCCGCGCACCGCTTCACGAACCTCGCCACCCGGCACCTCGACATCCCGGTGCATTTCCTCAAGGTGCACGAGTCGGGCGCGATCTCGAAGGCCTACGAGAACGACGGGGCGCTGTTCCCGACGGATGCGCTCGGTGCGGTCGAGGGGCAGATCGTGTGCCGCTACTGGTCGGCCCGGCAGGTGTTCGACGTCGAGGACCGCTTCAGCCCGTACCACCAGTACACCGACAAGCCGAACGGCACGTACTGGTGCACGTCGAGCATCCAGTCGACGGCGAACGGCTCGTTCTCGGTGAGCGTCGGCACGCCGTTCGTCAACGTCAAGTGGTTCCGCGGTCGCGACACCCCCGTGCGCCGCGCGTCGACGTGCCCCGACCCCTCGTGCTGCCGCAAGCCCCCCGCGCAGCTCGCGGCGCGCTGGCAGGAGGCCGCGTGGCCGAGTGCGCGCCTGCACTCCTCGCTCCTCGCGGCGATGCCGACGGGCACCTTCACGGGCGTCGACCTCACCGAGGTGTACGAGTTCCTCGACGCGCACGCGCCCGAGTAGCGCAGCGCGCGGCCGACATCCGCTCCGGGGCGGCTGCGCCTGAGCTCAGCCGTCGGCCGCGTCGGCGGATGCGTCGGGCACCCAGCGCAGGACGTCCCCCGGTTGGCACTCGAGCACGCGGCACACGGCGTCGAGGGTCGTGAAGCGCACGGCCTTCGCGCGACCGTTCTTGAGCACCGCGACGTTCGCGGGCGTGATGCCCACGGCATCCGCGAACTCCGCGACCGACATGCGCCGCGCGGCGAGCAGCACGTCGATGTCGACGATGATCGCCATCACACCACCTCCGCGAGCTCGCCCTGCAGCTCGGTCGCGCTGCGGAGCAGGCGGCGCATGACGACCATGAGGGCGGCGAATGCCGCGGTCGCGAGCACGACGGTGCCGGCGAGCACGATGATGCCGGGGGCGTCGAGTCGGGGCTCGACGACGAGGTAGAGGTGGCCGGCGATCGCGCTCGAGGCGACCACGGCGCCGACGCCCGCCCCGATGATGACGTCGACCCAGCGGAAGGCGCGGCCGCTGAAGATCGAGCCGCGGCGCACCATCGACAGGAGCACCCAGACGGCGACGAGCACGACCTGGGCGCACGCGACCAACGCGATGGCGGCGACCGCGTAGAAGACCCCGACGGCTCGCGAGCCGAAGGCGTCTCCGAATTCGAGGGCTCCGACGGGGATGGGGACGAGCTGGGCGACGAGCATCCCGAGCGCGAGCAGCACGAGGAGGATGCGGAGGGCGAGGACGGCGAGACGGCTCATCTATCGAGTATCGATGCTTTCCTATCGTTAATCAATAGATGAGCTATGCCGACTCCTTCGGGTGCTCGGGCGCCTCGGGGGGTGCGGCGGCCGCGCGACGCTGCTCGGGCGGGATGATCGGGATCGACGTCGTCGGCGGGCGCAGGTGGCGGCTGCGCTCCTTCGCGCTCAGTTCTCCGGGCTCGACCATGCGACCGCCCGCGGGGCGGTCCTTCTCGACAGGCATGGCTAGAAGGCGCGGTCGCCGAGCAGGGGCGACTGGCCGCCGTGCTCGTCGGGCGCGTCGGGTGCGAAGGGCGTGGGCTCCGGCGGGGTCGGCGGTCCGGGCTCGGGCGGCGTCACGTCGGGGCCGCCGGGCACCTCGGGGCCGGGGTCGCCCGGCGTCGCGGGCGGCGGGGCGATCGAGGCCTCCTCGTCGTCGAGCACCTCGCCCTCCGGCTCGGCGGACTCACCGTCGGTCGTCGGCATGTCCTGGCTGTGGAACTGGCCGTCGGGCGCATCCGTCTCGTCGACATCGTCGCCGAGCTCGGAGCGTCCGCTGAGTCCGGCGACAGCGGGCACGTCGGCCGAGGAGGGCGCGTCCGGCGCACCCGCGACCTCGGGGTCGGTCGTCAGCTCGGGCTCGTTCGGGCCGTCGGTCGCGGCCTCGCCGATGAGGCGCCCGTCGGGGCCGATGTCGTCGCCCGTCACGTGCTCGTGGTGCGGGTGCCCCACGACGTAGCCGTCGTCGTCGAAGTGCTGCGGCGTGACCTCGGTGCTCTCGTCGAGCGAATGGTCTTGGATCCTGCGGGTGTCGCTCATGTCGACTCCTCTCCACATCCCAGTGGACGCCTCGATCCCGCGACACGCAATAGGGGTGACTTTCCGGTTCGCGGGGGTTAGCATCCCGCGGCGCCGGATGCTGCGACGTCACGCGCTCACGACGCTCCCGCGGGCGGCGCGGTCGAGGTGCGCGAGCAGGGCGTCGCTCGTCTCGAGCGCGGAGAGCACGCGGCCGTGACCCGCCTCGCGCACGACGACGAGCCGTGCTCCGGTCGTCGCCTCGGCGAGCGCGATCGACTCGTCGACGGGCAGCTCGCGGTCGCGGTCGCCGTGCACGACGAGCAGCGGCACACCCGGGTCGAGCGGATGCGCGACGGCGTCGTATCGGGCGGCGGCGCTCGCCGCGGTCTCGCCCACGCGCGCGAGGAAGCGGCGCTCGAAGTCGGCGCGCGTCGCGGCGTCGAGGCCGAGGCGGCGCGCGAACTCGTCGAGCAACGACTGCGGTCGCCCGGCTCCTGCGATGGCGACCACGGCATCCGTCTCGAGTCCGTGGCGCACGGCAGTGAGGGCGGCGAGCGCGCCGAAGGAGTGGCCGAGGAGGCCCGCGAACCGGCCGTGGCGGCGCTGCAGCTCGGTGAGCACGGCGATCCAGTCGCGGATGTCGACGGGCCCGCCCTGTGAGCCGCCGTGCGCGGGCGCGTCGAACGCGAGCGCCCGGTAGCCGGCGGCGCGCAGGGTCGGCACGAGGGGCGCGAACTGCGCGGCGCGACCGCGCCATCCGTGCACGAGCACGACGAGCGGGCCCACCTCGCCCCACGTCGAGACGACGACGCGGCGGCCGCCCACGATGATCGTCTCGCGGCGCGCGTCGGCGTCGATCGCGGCCCAGCGCTCGGGCACGCGCATGCGCGGGCGGGTCGAGAAGAACAGGCGGTACGCGACGGCTCCGCCGAGGCGCGGGGAGAGGGCGGATGCGGCGCGCACCCCGGTCGCGATCGTCGTCGCGGGCATGGCTTCCTCCGGAATCAATACGAACGGTCGTTCAGAATGTGTGACTGAACTGTACATCCCGAACGGTCGTTCGTAAACTGTCGGCATGACGATCGCAACCGACGGGCGCCGCGCCCGCGGCGACGCCTCGCGGCGCGCGGTGCTCGAGCAGGCCACCCAGCTCGCCTCCGTCGAGGGGCTCGACGGCGTCACGATCGGCGCCCTCGCGACCGCGACCGGCCGCGGCAAGTCGAGCATCGCGACGCTCTTCGGCGACAAGGAGCGCCTGCAGCTCGCGACGATCGACGCGGCCGCCGAGATCTACCGCGCGAGCGTCATCGAGCCCGCACGCGCCCTCCCCCGCGGCACACGCCGCGTCGCGACCCTCCTGCGGGCCTCGCTCGACTACTCGCGCGAGCGCGTCTTCGCGGGCGGCTGCTTCTTCATGGCCGTCGCTGCGGACCTCGACTCGAAGACGGGCCCCGCGGCGGATGCCGTGCGGGCGTGGATGCGCGGCTGGAACGGCTACGTCGAGAGCCAGCTGCGCTTCGCGATCGACGCGGGCGAGCTCGACGCCGCCACCGACCCGGAACGGCTCGCCTTCGAGCTGCTCGCCCTCGTCGAGACCTCGAACGCGCGCTCGCTGCTCTATCGCGACGAGCGTCCGTACGCCCTCGCCGCATCCGCCGTCCGCGAGCGGCTGCTCGCCGCGGGCGCCGACCCGGACGACCTCACGCCCCTCGGGCCATCTACCTCGTGAGGATGAGCGCGTCGCCCTGACCGCCGCCGCCGCACAGCGCGACGGCCGCGGTGCCGGAGCCCCGGCGCGCGAGCTCGTGCACGGCGTGCACGACGAGGCGGTTGCCGGATGCGCCGATCGGGTGGCCGAGGGCGATGCCGCCGCCGTGGATGTTGACGACGTCGTCCGAGAGACCGAGCTCGGCCTGCGAGCGCACGACGACCGCGCCGAACGCCTCGTTGATCTCGACGAGGTCGAGGTCGGCCGGCGCGATGCGCTGCCGCTCGCACGCCTGCGCGATCGCGCGCGCGGGCTGCGCGTGGAGGGAGTTGTCGGGGCCGGCGACCTGGCCGGCGGCCCCGACGGTCGCGAGCACGGTCCAGCCCTCCGTCTCGGCGCGCTCGCGCGTCGTGAGCACGACGGCGGAGGCGCCGTCGGAGATCTGCGAGGAGTTGCCGGCCGTGATCGTGCCGCCCTCCGCGAAGGCCGGGCGCAGGCGCGCGAGGGTCTCGACCGTCGTGTCGGGCCGCACCCCCTCATCCGCCGTCACGAGCACGGGGTCGCCCTTGCGCTGCGGGATCTCGACGGGCACGAGCTCGGCCTCGAACACGCCCGAGGCCTGCGCGGCGGCGGCGCGCTGGTGCGAGCGCGCGGCCACGGCATCCTGCGCCTCGCGCGTCACCGCGAAGTCGGCGTTGCGCCGCTCGGTCGACGCGCCCATGCTGTCGTGCTCGTAGGCGTCGGTGAGGCCGTCGTAGGCCATGTGGTCGAGCACCTCGACGCTGCCGTACGACCAGCCGTCGCGCGAGCCCATGAGCAGGTGCGGCGCGCGCGTCATCGACTCCATGCCCGCGGCGACGACGACCGTCGCGTCGCCCGTGCGCAGCATCCGTGCCCCGTCGATGACCGAGGTCAGGCCCGAGAGGCACACCTTGTTGACGGATGCCGCGTGCACGTCCCAGCCGAGCCCCGCGCCGATCGCGGCCTGGCGGGCAGGGTTCTGGCCCGCGCCGGCCGCGAGCACCTGGCCGACGAGCACGGCGTCGACGGCGGATGCCGACACGCCGCCGCGCTCGAGGGCGCCGCGGATCGCGATCGAGCCGAGCTGCACGGCCGTGAGCTGCGAGAGGGCGCCCTTGAGGCGACCCTGCGGGGTGCGGGCCGCGGCGACGACGACGACGTCCTGCGGGCTCATCGCACGGCCTCCGCGAGACCCGCTGCGAGCTGAGGCGCGACCGTCAGGGGCGGCTCGGTCGCCGCGATCACCTCGTCGACGGTGACGCCGGGCGCCGTCTCGACGAGCACGAGGCCGTCGGGCGTCACGTCGATGACCGCGAGGTCGGTGATGATGCGGTCGACGACGCCGCGACCCGTGAGCGGCAGCGAGCACTCGTCGACGATCTTCGCCGAGCCGTCCTTCGCGACGTGCTCCATGAGCACGATGACGCGCGCGGCGCCGTGCACGAGATCCATCGCACCTCCCGGTCCCTTGACCATCTTCCCCGGGATCATCCAGTTCGCGAGGTCGCCCCTGGCCGAGACCTGCATGGCGCCGAGGATCGCAGCGTCGATCTTGCCGCCGCGGATCATGCCGAAGCTCAGCGCCGAGTCGAAGAACGCCGAGCCCGGGAGCACCGTGACGGTCTCCTTGCCGGCGTTGATGAGGTCGGGATCGACGGCGTCCTCGGTCGGGTACGGGCCGACGCCCAGGATGCCGTTCTCCGACTGCAGCACGACCGTCACGCCCTCGGGCACGAAGTTCGGCACGAGCGTCGGCAGGCCGATGCCGAGGTTCACGTAGGAGCCGTCGGCCAGCTCGCGGGCCGCGCGCGCGGCCATCCCATCGCGGGTGAGCGCCATGCGCGTCACTTCCCTTCCCTCGCGGCGGCGACCGTGCGCCGCTCGATGCGCTTCTCGATGCCCGTGCCCACCTCGACGACGCGGTGCACGAAGACCCCGGGCAGGTGGATGCCGTCGGGGTCGAGCTCGCCGGGCTCGACGAGCCGCTCGACCTGGGCGATGCACACGCGCCCCGCCATCGCGGCGAGCGGGTTGAAGTTGCGCGCGGCCTTGGTGAAGACGAGGTTGCCGTGGCGGTCGCCGAGGGCGGCGTGCACGAGCGCGAAGTCGGTCGTGATGGCCTCCTCGAGCACGTACTCGCGCGGGGTGCCGTCGACGGCGAAGGTGCGCACGTCTTTGACGGGCGAGGCGACGGCGACGCCGCCGGAGCCGTCGTAGCGGCGGGGCAGGCCACCCTCGGCGACCTGGGTGCCGACGCCTGTCTGCGTGAAGAACGCCGCGATGCCGGAGCCGCCCGCGCGCAGCTTCTCGGCGAGCGTGCCCTGCGGCGTGAGCTCGAGCTCGAGCTCGCCCGAGAGGAACTGCCGCTCGAACTCCTTGTTCTCGCCGACGTACGACGAGGTCATCTTGCGGATGCGCTGCGCGCCGAGCAGGATGCCGAGCCCCCAGTCGTCGACGCCGCAGTTGTTGGAGACGATCGAGAGGTCCCTCGTGCCCTGCGCGTAGAGCGCCTCGATGAGGGCCATCGGGTTGCCGGAGAGCCCGAAGCCCCCCACCGCGAGCGAGGCGCCGTCCCGGATGTCGGCCACCGCCTCCGCCGCGCTCGCGATCTGCTTGTCGATCATCGTCGATCCTCCGCCCTCGTCATCGTCGCTGGGTGTGCGGCCATCCTGCGACCGGGCCGCGAGCGCGCGGAAACCGCGCCTTGCGATGTGGAATCGGATGCGCGTAGCGTCCACATCGTGGACATTCATGAGGCGCCGGTGTCCACATGGGCGAGCAGCGGGAGCGGTGTAGCAGGCGGCACGCAGGCCGTCGGCCGGGCCGCGCAGCTGCTCAAGCTCGTCGCGCGCACCGCCGACGGGGCCCGCGTCTCCGATCTCGCGACCGCCGCATCCCTCACCCGCCCGACGACACACCGCCTGCTCGCGGCCCTCCGCCGCGAGGGCCTCGTCGATCGCGACGCGGAGACGGGCCTGTGGGTTCCCGGCCCCGAGCTCTACCTCATGGGCACGGCCGCGGCGGCGCGCTACGACGTCGCCGACCTCGCACGCGACATCGTGCGCTCGCTCGCCGCCGTCACGGAGGAGAGCGCCTTCTTCTCCGTGCGCCAGGGCGACGAGACCGTGTGCCTCGTGCGCGAGGACGGCAGCTTCCCCATCCGCTCCTTCGTGCTCTCCGAGGGCGTGCGCTTCCCGCTCGGCGTCGCATCCGCGGGGCTCGCGATCCTCGCGTTCCTGCCGCCCGACGAGATCGACGCGTACCTCGCGCGGCATCCGGAGCTGTCCGAGCGCTGGGGTGCGGCCCACGGCGAGAAGCGGCTGCGGACGCGGCTCGCCGAGACGCAGGAGCACGGCTACGCGCTCAACCCCGGCCTCATCGTCGAGGGCAGCTACGGGCTCGGCGCCGCCGTCTTCACGCGCACGGGCCACCCGCAGTGGGCGCTCAGCCTCACGGGCGTGCAGTTCCGGTTCACGCCCGAGCGCGTCGAGAAGCTCGGCCGCATCCTGCTCTCGCACGCCCACCAGCTCACGGCGCGCATCGCCTCGAGCGGCCGCGGCGCCTGGCGCTGAGCGCCATCCGGGAGAATGGACGGATGACGTCCGACCACGCGGCCCGACCGTCGCTCTGGGCCCTCCTCGGCATCGGAGCGTTCACGGGCCTCGCCTCGGGCCTCTTCGGCGTCGGCGGCGGGGTCGTCATCGTGCCCGCGCTCGTGGCGCTCGGCGTCGCGCAGAAGCGCGCATCCGCCACCTCGCTCGTGGCCCTCGTGCCGATCTCGGCCGCGGGCGCGACGAGCTACGCCATCAGCGGCCAGCTCGACGTGCTCGCTGCCGCGCTGCTCGCGGTCGGCAGCGTCATCGGCTCGCCGCTCGGGGTGCGTCTGCTGCACCGCCTGCCGCAGCGCGTGCTGCCGTGGATCTTCGTCGGCTTCGTCGCGCTCGTGATCGCCGGCCTGCTGCTCGTGCCTGCCTCGCGCGACGGCGAGGTCGTCATCACGTGGGCCTCCGCCGCGGCGCTCATCGGCATCGGCCTCGTCGCCGGACTGCTCTCCGGCCTCGTCGGCGTGGGCGGCGGCGTCGTCGCCGTGCCGGGGCTCGAGCTGCTCGTCGGCGCGGGCGACCTCGTGGCGCGCGGCACCTCGCTGCTCATGATGATCCCGACGACGATCGTCGGCATCCTGACCCACCGCAAGCACTTCGAGGTCGACCTGCGTTCGGGCCTCGCCCTCGGGGCCGCGGCGGTCTGCGTGACGCCCTTCGGCGCCTGGATCGCGCGCCTGCTCGACCCCGCCGTCGGCTCGGTGCTCTTCGCCCTGTTCCTCGTCGCGGTGTGCGTCGTCGTCGTGTGGCGTGCGCGGCCGAAGCGCGGTTAGCCACCCCGCGGCATCCGCGTCAAGGGGAGGGCGGATCCGCCCGGTTCGGGGCATGGTGGAGGCGTGGCCGTCCATCGGATGTCCGCCGTCGCGGCGGCGCTCGCCCTCGCCGCCGTGCTCGCGGCGTGCGCGCAGCTCGACGACACCCTGCGAGACGCGGCCGACTCGGGCGTCGCGGCGACCGGATCGTCGGCGATCGCGGCCGAGCAGCACGACGCCGGGCGGCTCCTCACGCCGACCGCCGACACGGTCTTCGCCGACGCGATCACCGAGCTCACCGACGCCTCGCGCACCGTGCTCGAGCTCACGCCCTCCGACGCGGAGACCGCCGACCGCCGCGACGCCGTCGAGGAGGCTCTGCGCGAGGCGCTCGACGCCGTGACGGGCGCTCGCGCCGCCCTCGCACGCGGCGACGCGCTCGACGGATGGGGCGAGCGGCTCGAGCGGGCGCGCGACGCCCTCGAGGCGGTGAGCCCGTGAAGAAGCTCTTCGCCGTCGCCCTCGGCGTGCTCACCGCGATCGGCGGGTTCGTCGACATCGGCGACCTCGTGACGAACGCCGTCGTCGGCTCGCGCTTCGGCATGTCGCTCGCGTGGGTCGTGCTCGTCGGCGTCGTCGGCATCTGCCTCTTCGCCAACATGTCGGGGCGCGTCGCCGCCGTCAGCGGTCGCGCGACGTTCGAGATCATCCGCGAGCGCCTCGGGCCCCGTGCCGGGCTCGCGAACCTCGGCGCGAGCTTCTTCATCAACCTCATGACGATGGCGGCCGAGATCGGCGGCATCGCCCTCGTGCTGCAGCTCGTGACGGGCATCGGGCCGATGCTGTGGATGCCGCTCGCGGCATTCGCCGTGTGGATCGTCGTGTGGCGCGCCAAGTTCTCGCAGCTCGAGAACGCCGCAGGCCTGCTCGGGCTGAGCCTCATCGTCTTCGCCGTCGCCGTCGTCATGCTCGGGCCCGACTGGGGCGAGCTGGGACGCCAGGCGATCGCGCCGAGCGTGCCGGCATCCGAGAACCCCGCGAGCTACTGGTACTACGCGGTCGCGCTGTTCGGCGCCGCGATGACGCCCTACGAGGTGTTCTTCTTCTCCTCGGGCGCGATCGAGGAGGGCTGGACCCGGCGCGACCTGGGCCAGGCGCGCATCAACGTGCTCGTCGGGTTCCCGCTCGGCGGGCTGCTCTCGCTCGCGATCGCGGCATCCGCGGCGACCGTGCTGCTGCCGCAGGCGATCGCCGTCACCTCGCTCTCACAGGTCGTTCTGCCCGTCGTGCAGGCGGGCGGAACGCTCGCGTTCTGCTTCCTCATCGTCGGGATGCTCGCCGCCTTCTTCGGGGCGGCGCTCGAGACGACGCTCTCGAGCGGCTACACGATCGCGCAGTACTTCGGATGGTCGTGGGGCAAGTTCCGGCGGCCCGCGAAGGCCGCGCGCTTCCACCTCGTGATGATCGTGGGCCTGCTGCTCGCGCTCGGCATCCTGCTGACGGGCGTCGACCCCGTCGCGGTCACCGAGTACTCGGTCGTGTTCTCGGCCGTCGCGCTGCCGCTCACCTACATCCCGATCCTCGTGATCTCGAACGACCCCGACTACATGGGGCGGGAAGTCAACAGCCCCGCGGTCAACGCGTTCGCCCTCGTGTACCTCGTCATCATCGTCGTCGCGGCCGTCGCGGCGATCCCGCTCATGATCATCACGGGGGCAGGCGCATGAAGCATCCGTCCGTGCGTGCCGGGCGCGTGCTCGACGCCCAGCTGCACATCCTCGACCGCCAGGTGCTCGACGTCGACGGCGTGCCCGTCACGGCCATCGACGACCTCGAGCTCGGCGACGTGCCGCTCGACACCGACCTCGCGGGCGTCGAGCCGCCCGAGGTCGAGAACCTGCTCTCGGGCGCCGTGCTCGGCACGCGCATCTTCGGCGGGAGGCCGCCCTCGAGCCGGTGGCACCGCATCCCGTGGGGCGCGATCCGCGAGCTGGGCACGGCCATCCACCTCGACGTGCGCGCCGACGAGCTCGAGCTCACGTGGCCCGAGCGCTGGGTGCGCGAGCACGTCATCGGCAGGATCCCGGGAGGCCGCCATGATCCTGAGTGACCTGCTGGGGCACGAGGTGCGGGATGCCGCGGGCGAGGCCGTCGGACGCGTCGTCGACGTGCGGTTCCGGCTCGAGGGCGCGACCGACCCGTCGCGCGCGCGGGCCGTCGGCCTCATCGTGAGCCCGCGGGCGGCGACGTCGTACCTCGGCTACGAGCGCATCGGGGTGACGCGGCCCGTGCTGCTCGCCCGGCTGCTGCGCTGGATGCACCGCGGGTCGTTCCTCGTGCCGTGGGAGGACCTCGCGCGCATCGAGACGGGCGGGCGCGTGCTGCTGCGGGAGGGGTACCGGCGCGAGCCGTCCGCGCTCCGGTAGCCGACGCTCCCCACCCCGTCAAGGGGATGGGCGCATCCGGATGCGGCACGTAGACCGGGTGCATGAGAGCGATCACCTGGCAGGGAACCGAGAGCGTCGGAGCAGCGGACGTCGACGACGCGCGCATCATAGAACCGACCGACGCCGTCATCCGCGTCACCTCGACCGCGATCTGCGGATCGGACCTGCACCTGTTGAGCGTGCTCGGCCCGTTCATGGACAAGGGCGACGTGCTCGGCCACGAGACGATGGGCATCGTCGAGGAGGTCGGCAGCGCCGTCACGGGCCTCGCGCCCGGCGACCGCGTCGTCATCCCGTTCGTGATCGCGTGCGGCGAGTGCTTCATGTGCCGGCGCGGGCTGCAGACCCAGTGTGAGACGACGCAGGGCCGCGACCAGGGCACGGGCGCGACGCTCTACGGCTACAGCCAGCTCTACGGCTCGGTGCCGGGCGGGCAGGCCGAGCGGCTGCGCGTCATCCGCGCCGACTACAACGCCCTCAAGGTCGGAAGCGAGCTGCCCGACGACCGCTACCTCTTCCTGAGCGACATCCTGCCGACCGCGTGGCAGGGCGTGCAGTATGCGGGCGTGCCCGAGGGCGGCTCGATCGGCATCCTGGGTCTCGGACCCGTCGGCCAGTTCGCGAGCCGCATCGCGCGCCACCTCGGCTACGAGGTCTACGCGGTCGACCCCGTGCCGGAGCGCCGCGCGATGGCCGAGCGCCACGGCATCGAGACGGCCGACCTCGACGACGCCGCCGCGGCCTGGCTGCGGCAGCGCACAGGCGGCCGCGGACCGGATGCCGTGGTCGACGCCGTCGGCCTCGAGGCGCACGGCAACCCCGTGGCGGGCTTCGCGCAGTTCGCGACGGGCCTTCTGCCCGACCCCATCGCGCAGAAGCTCGCCAAGACGGTCGGGGTGGACCGGCTCGCGGCCCTCATGCTCGCGATCGACTCCGTGCGCCGCGGCGGCACCGTCTCGCTCTCGGGCGTCTACGGCGGCGTCGCCGACCCCATGCCCATGATGACGATGTTCGACAAGCAGCTCACGCTGCGCATGGGCCAGTGCAACGTGCACCACTGGCGCGAGCAGCTGCTGCCGCTCGTCGAGGACCCCGCCGACCCGCTCGGCACCGAGGACCTCGTGACGCACCGCGGCACGCTCGAGGACGCATCCGACCTCTACGCGACCTTCCGCGACAAGCAGGACGGCTGCGTCAAGGTCGTGCTGCAGCCGTAGGGGGCCGAGGCGGGCGAGCGCCGAGGCGGGCGAGCGCCGAGGCGGGCGAGCGCCGAGGCGGCGAGCGGATGTTCACGGGGTTCCGCGAGACGACCATCGACACGGGCGAGGCGCGCATCCTCGTGCGCCATCATCCGGGCCGGGAGGCGGATGCGGAGCCCGTCGTGCTGCTGCACGGTCACCCGCGCACGTCGGCGACGTGGCATCGCGTCGCCCCCGCGCTCGTCGAGCGCGGCTTCGCGGTCGTGTGCCCCGACCTGCGCGGCTACGGACGCTCGCGCGGGCCGGGCCCGGCATCCGACCACCGCGCCGCGTCGAAGCGCGCGATGGCGGGCGACGTCGTCGCGGTCGCGCGGCGCCTCGGGTACGAGCAGTTCTGCCTCGCGGGTCACGATCGCGGCAGCTACGTCGCCTTCCGACTCGGCCTCGACCATCCGGAGCGCGTGCGGCGGCTCGCGCTGCTCGACTGCATCCCCATCAGCGACCACCTGCGTCGCGTCGACGCGGCGTTCGCGACGAGCTGGTGGCACTGGTTCTTCTACGCCCAACCCGAGAAGCCCGAGCGCGCCATCCTGGCCGACCCCGACGCGTGGTACGCGGGCGACCCCGAGGTCATGGGCGAGGAGAACCACGCCGAGTTCCGTGCCGCGACGCGCGACCCTGAGGTCGTGCGCGCGATGCTCGAGGACTACCGTGCCGGCCTGACGATCGATCGCGACGAGGAGGAGGCAGACCGAGCGGCGGGCACGCGGTTGCGGATGCCGGTGCTCTCGGTCTGCTCGTCGCAGGACCTCGCCGAGCTCGGCGGCGACCCCGTCGCCCTGATGCGGGGATGGGCGGATGACGTGCGCGGCACCGTGATCGACTCGAGCCACCACATGGCCGAGGAGGCCCCCGAGGAGCTCGCGCGCGTGCTCGGTGACTTCTTCGCGGAGGCCTAGTGGCGAACGCTTCGCGCCGGCCGCTACGCCCCCGTCTCCGAGTGCGGCGCGTGGACCGGCTTCGACTCGCTCGAGCCGCGCTGACGCAGGTAGACGGCCGTGCCCGCGAGCACCGCGACCACCATGAACTCGCTCTGCCAGTTCTGGAACGACTCGAACCAGAACTGGGAAGTGCCGAGGTACTCGATCGGCGTCACGCCCGGCAGGCCGTGCTCGGCCTGCTCCTCGCTGTAGGCGCCCGCGCCCGAGATCGCGTGCACGACGAACGAGGCGAGGAACAGGATCGCGAAGAGGATCAGCATCGAGTTCTCGTACAGCACGAGCACCCAGCCGCCGCGGCGCACCGGCCAGGGCGCATCCGGGTCGTTCCTGTGGTCGCGGGGATCCTCGTCCTGCGGGGCCGGCTCGCCGATCGGCTTCGACTCCGACGAGCCCTTCTGGAAGAGGAAGACCGTGAGCGCCACGTACGACGCCATCTGCAGGAACTCGCTCTCCCAGTTCTCCGAGACGGCCTCCCAGAAGTCGCCCGAGGCGAGGTAGGCGCCGAGGCCCTCCGGTGCCATCCCGTGCTGGATCGCCTCGTCGTTCGCGACCTGCCAGCCCGTGAGCGTCATGCCGACCAGGAAGATCGCGAAGAGCGCCGCGTTCACGAGCACGAGGCCGTGGTGGCGGCTCCACGTCATGGCGCACCTCCTCCGTGCGACTCGACGCTATGCGGCGCGGCGCGGGGCGGCACGGGGGTTGACGGGGCACCGGATGCGGGACTACCGCTGGAGAGGTGACCGACGAACCGAAGCACGCCGAACCGAAGCACGGCGAACCGAAGCAGCTGACCGACCCCGACGAGCGCGAGGAGCAGCTGACCCGCGCCCCCAAGTCGGACCCCGAGGACGCCGACCCGCGCGTCGAGCTCTCGACGGGCACGGGTGGGGCGACGCGCATCGACGTCGCCGACACCGCCGTCGTGCGTCCGGGAAAGCCCGACGAGGAGGTCGAGGATCCCTCGGGCGACTGACGCGCACGGGGCGGGTGCCGCATCCGTCTAGCCTCGAGACATGCCACTCGCCTCCGCATCGGGCCTCCCCGTCGCGCTCGTCGTCGCGGTGCTGCTCATCGCGCTCGTCATCGTGGCAGGGGTCGTGCTGTCGCGCACGCGCCGCAACCAGGCCGCCGCGGATGCCGCCGCGGCCGCCGCGCCCGCCCCGGAACCGGAACCGGAGCAGCCGTCGGCGCCCGCCGCGTCCGTCGACGGCACGCCCGTGCGCCCCGACCCCCACGCCCCCGGCACCATCTGGGGCCTCCACGTGCCCGGCGCCCCCGTGCAGCGCATGGCGAAGTCGCTCGCCGTCGGCTTCGCGCTCATCGACCCCGAGGAGACGTCGCGCGTCGTGCACTCCGCCGACGACGGCGCGAACTGGTGGGTGCTGCCCCGCGACCGCTGGGGCGAGGACGTGTAGACGGGAACGAGAAAGGCCCCGGCATGACGCCGGGGCCTTCGCACTGTCTCAACCAGTGTGCGTGAACCCAATCAGGCAAGCCAAGCCTGTAGTCGGTCTGCCAGCCAGTGTGGCTTCTGGAGCGGAACTCCGTGACCACACTCGGCGATGGTTTCAGGCTCGCCATCGGCTCGATAACGGGTGAGGTGGTGCGCCGAACGGGCCATGATCGCTCGTTCTCGCTCGCCCACCACGACGAGGGCCTTGCCCTCGTATGAAGCCCACGTCGGCGGGATGGTGAACCGTATGTTCTCGCCCACCGACGCCACGAGCGTCCGTGCCGAAAGGTTCTGAGTGGTTCTAAGGTAGTCGGGGAACAGTGTCGGGGGGATGAACAGTTCCTTCGCCTGTGCTCGCGCGAACCACTCCCGCTTCGCAAGCGGCGCCGCCGTTCGCAGCAGTGCGAGGGTCGCGTTCGGCCATCTCGATGGTTCTGCCTGGGCGCTGATGATCCCGACGTGCGAGACCAGGTCAGGGCGGCGGACGGCGAGGAGCACAGCGAGTTGCGCGCCGAGCGAGAAGCCGACGACCGCGACCGGGCGGACCTGACGGTGCTCGAGCGCTTCCACGAGGGCCTCGATGGTCCGTTCGTGTGACTCGTAGTCTGCGTGCGCGCTGCGGTCGTGCCCTGGCAGGTCCGGGACAAGGAGTCGGTATCCGGGACTCATCTGCTCGATCAGTGGTCGCCACATCCACCCGGCGACTCCACCTCCATGGAGCAGCAGGACCGGTGTCCCATTGCGATCGCCGAACTCGTCCACGACGATTTCGGGGAGTGGGCTTGCGCTTCGGTCTGTCACGCCGTGTCTCCTTCTCCTGAAAGTTTGCCGGTGTCCGAGAGGCCGCCACGTCTGCCGGCTCGGCGTGCTGCCCCTGGCGATATGCCACGTTCCCGGCGGAAGGCGTGTGCGAAGGCGTACTCCGAGCTGTAGCCAACACGCTGAGCGATCGCGCGCATGGATTGATCCGTGTCGGTGAGCAGGGCGGCGGCGAGATTCATCCGCCACCAGGTGATGTAGGTCATGGGTGGATCGCCGATCAGTTCATGGAATCGACGCGCGAAGGCGGTGCGGGACATGACCGCATGCTGAGCGAGTTCGGCGACTGTCCAGGGGTGCCCTGGGTTGTCGTGGAAGGCGTCTAGTGCGGAGCGGATTCCTGTGTCTCGGATTGCGGTGATCCAGGAATGTGCGTTGTCCGGTAGGACTCGCTCGTCGTGGCACGCCCGGAGGATGTGGATGAACAGTACGTCGAGGAGTGCGGCGACCAGGTGATCCGTGCCCGGTCCAGGTCGGTCGAGTTCCATCGCGAGTAGTTCTACCGCGTCCCTGAGAGGCTCGCCTCGATCGAATGGCGCGCGCAAGACCACCACGGGCGGGAGTTGCGCAAGCAACGGGTGGATGAAACGCAGGTCCAGTTCGTAGGCGCCGCACAGCGTGACCGTTTGTTCCCCCGGTATCCCATGATCCGGGTCCGACGGTATAGCAACGTCGCCGTTGCCAGTCACTCGGCCCGGTTCGCACGCCTCAGCCAGCTCGGCATCGACCCGATCGGCGAGCGCATGCTCGACCCCGCTGGGGAGGAACAGGATGTCTCCTGTCTGTAGGCGTACAGGTTCCTCACCATCACGGAGCAGCCAGCACGTCCCGCGGAGGATCACCTGGAATCCGGCCGAGCCCTCGACCGCAGCAAACCGCTGACCCCATGGTGCCGTCCAGGTGACGCGCTGAGACCGCGGTCGACCTCGCCGGAGGACCGCGACCACCTCGCTCATCATGTCCATGAACTGAGTCTATACGGCAACTCGCACTCGAAGGACGATCACACATGAAGGCGGTTCACGCGCGTATTGATCGTGCCCCAGATGGGACATAGCGTGATCATCACCGTGCCGATCACCGCCATGGCCTTTCAAAGTCAGGAGACCTCATGCCCTCTGAGATTCAAACCACTCGGGCCAGCAGCCGACCCAAGTTGCCCCAGACGTTGACGGCCAACTGGCGCCCGCGCCTGCTCGGCGCCGTTATCGCGACACTGGCCTGCACGCTCATCTGGCTAGCAGGAGGCGCGGCGGGCGCGGCGTTCGTCGTCTCGTTCGGCGACGAGCACGCGTCCATGGACGTCACCATCTGGGCCGTCATCGGTTCCGTGCTCGCGGCCGCCGTCGCGGGATGGGTTCTGCTTGTCGTGCTCGAACTTCTCACCGTGCGAGCGCGAACCGTATGGACGGTGCTCGCGCTCACGGCGGCGGCGATTTCGACGCTGCCAGCATTCAGCTACGAAGCGGATACCGAGACCAAGCTCTCGTTGACTTTCATGCACGTCGCGGCCGCAGCGGTGATCATCCCCCTGTTCCGCCGTCGGGGTAGTTCCGCAGCAGGAAAGACCCACCAGCAGCCGTGAACGCCCGACACGGACGCCTGCGCCGTGCCGCGCACGCTCAGTACGGCTCGTACTCGGAGAAGCGCTCGACGTCGACTTTGCGGAGGGTCGGCGTCCCGGTCGATACCGTTCCATGCCGAGCGCAGCCCTCCACGCCCGGCGCACCGGTCAATCCAGGTTGACTTCGGCCAAGCGGTCAATTATGGTTGACCGCATGGACGTGGAGCAGTTGACGGCGCTAGCCCGGGCGACGGCGAGCGAGGACCCGCTGGTCGGGTTGGATGCGACCGTGCAGGTTCGCAAGGAGATGGAGCGTGTGGAGGCGGTGCTGGTGCGCCGTGCCCGCAACCAGGGAGCGACCTGGGTCGACATCGCGGCCGTGCTGGGCGTGTCCAAGCAGGCCATCCACAAGAAGTACGGCGGCAGAGGTCTGTTCGGCAGCCAGAAATAGGCGGGTAGCCGACCCCATTCGTAGGCGGCGAGCAGCAGCCTCAGCCGCCGGAGATCAGCACACCCGAAAACGGGCGGCTTCGTGCTGCCCGCGCGCATATGAAGGAGGACCTCATGACCAAGAACGAGACCGTGCGTTCGGCGCTCTCACTGGCGGTGAGGGCGAACCTCCCTGTCCTGCTGTGGGGTGCGCCAGGCACCGGCAAGACCTCCGCCGTCGTGGCGCTTGCTGAGCAGCTGGGAATGCCGATCGAGGTGGTGGTCGGCTCGATCCGCGAACCGAGCGACTTCTCCGGTCTTCCCGTCATCCGCGATGACGGGACCTGGTTCGCGCCGCCACGATGGGCGGAACGGCTGTCCGTTTCAGGATCCGGGTTGCTGTTTCTGGACGAACTGACCACGGCACCGCCCGCGGTGCAGGCCGCGATGCTCCGCGTCGTCCTGGAACGCGCTGTGGGCGATCTTGTGCTCCCGGAGGGCGTGCGTATCGTCGCCGCAGCGAACCCGCCCGGTATCGCCGCGGACGGCTGGGAGCTGTCTGCGCCGCTGGCGAACCGGCTCGTCCATCTGGACTGGCAGATCGAGGCCGCCGCGGTCGCTGAGGGATTCGCTCACGGTTTCGCCGTCGCCGATGCCGCCTCTGTCGCCGCGCCGACGTCCGGGCAGATCGCGACAGCGAAGGCGCAGCTCGGTGCATTCCTTCGTATCCGGCCGGAGCTGGTGCTTGCCGTGCCGGATTCGCCGGAGCGGGCGGGACGGAGCTGGCCAAGCCCTCGGAGCTGGGAGATGGCGGCGCGCGGCCTGGCCGCCGGGGTTGCGAACGCCAGCGACGAGGCGACGCTCGCCGCGCTGGTGATCGGTGCGGTCGGAGAGGCGGCGGGTTTCGAGGCGCTGTCCTGGCTGCGCACGCTCGACCTGCCGGACCCTGAGTCGGTGCTGAACGACCCCCACGCGCCACTGCCGGACCGGCCCGACCACCTGCACGCGCTGCTCGGCGCGGTCGTCGCCCACGTTCACGCGGATGCGAGCGAGTCGGCATGGGAGCGCGCATGGGACGTGATTGCTCGGGTTGCCAAGACCACGCCGGACGTCGCCGCGACCTCCGCCAGGGCGCTTGCAGGCCAGCGACCGGCCGGGGCGAACCTGCCCACGGCCCTGCTCGAGCTCGCCCCGATCCTCCGCACAGCAGGACTCATGCCATGACCGGCCCGGCTCCGACAGACCCCGATCACACACCCGAAGTGCTAGCACGCTTCGCCGAGGCGCGGCTGTGGGCCGCAGCACAGGCGCCATACCTCGCAAGTGCGCTGTTCGCACTCCGACCGGTCGTGCTGGAACCATACGTGGACGAAGAGACCGGCGAGTCCGTCCCGGACGACGACTTCCGGGCGTTCCCGGCCGACACCCGCTGGAACGTCCACCTCGATCCCGGCGCGACGCTCGCGACGGCCCCGCCGGTGGTCGGCTGGTGGCTGCTGCACCACATCGGGCATCTTGTCCGCCATCACGCGACCCGCTCCCCGGTGTCAGCCAACGCTCCAAGCACGCATGCCACCGGCGAGGCGGGCGCGCCGGACTCGATCGCGCGGCGGTGGAACCAGGCCGCGGACGCCGAGGTCAACGACGACCTCGAAGCGGCAGGACTCGACTCACCGGCCGGGATCATCTCGCCACACGCACTCGGGCTGCCGGAGGGACGACTTGCCGAGGAGTACCTGCCGCTCATCGAGGTTCTCGACACCGCCCACAGCAAGGGTGGGCGGCGGCTCGCCGAGCTGATCGACTGCGGCAGCGCGGCGGACGGGATCCCGCACGACTACGAGGACTCGGCCAGTGGCGACGGGCTCAGTGAGACCGAGCGCGACATCCTCGAATTGGCGGTCGCCCGCGAGATCGAAACCCGCTCGGCCGCGCGAGCCACGATTCCCGGCGGCTGGCGACGCTGGGCTAGCGAGAGGCTGCATCCCGCCGTCGACTGGCGCGCCGAGCTCGGCGCGATGCTGCGCCGCGGAGCGCGGCAGGCGGCAGGCCGGGTGGACTTCTCCTATAGCCGTCCCTCCCGGAGGCCGGCCGTCGACAGCATCGTGATGCCTGCGATGGTCGCTCCCGCACCGGAGATCGCGCTGGTCATCGACACCTCCGGCAGCATCACCCCCGCGATCCTGACCGGCTTCCTCGCCGAAGTGACGGCGATCATCGCCCGCGCCAGTGGACCGAGCCGGCGGCTGCACGTGATCTGCTGCGACCTGAACGCCCACCCCGTCCAGACCGTCCGCCGCGCAGAGGACATCGAGCTGCTCGGCGGCGGCGGCACGGATATGCGCGAGGGCATCGGCGCCGCGCTCGCGCTGCGACCCCGGCCTGATCTGATCCTTGTCCTCACCGACGGGCAGACCCCGTGGCCGGACCGTCGCCCGCCCGTGCCGGTCGTGGTCGGCCTGGTCGAACCGGGCCCCGGCTACCACACCGAGACACCGCCACCTGGATGGGCACATGTCATCGCCCTCCCTGCCACTGCATAAGGAGCACCCATGACCATCGCCTACGACGAGCATCCCGATCCCGAGCCCGAAGACCTCCACCGTTGGACCGAGCGCGGCTTCACCGTGGCCGAAGCACGCGGCTGGATCGACAACGGATTTCTGCTGGGCTCAGCCGAACGCTGGCGCGGCAGTGGCGTCTACACTCCGGGCGACGCGTACGCCTGGCGCACCGCCGGCCTCAGCCCCTACACCGTGCAACCGTTGCTGCGCGCCGGGATGACACCCCGCGACGCCGTGCAATGGCACGAACTCGGCTACAGCCACACCGAGGCCGCAGAACGGCACCTCGCCGGAGAGCGACCGCGCCCCCGACGCTGGTGGCGGATCCTGCTCGGACACCGCCCTCGCAAGTCGGACACGCTGACCGGCGAACAGTCCGCGACCATGCGGGCGCTGCTCCGCTCCGGAGTTCCTGTCGCGACCGGACGCGCTTACCTCGACGCCGGATGGCGCGATGCCGCAACGGCCGTGTCCTGGGCCAGAACGGGCCTCGACCCGGCACAGGCCGCCGTGTGCCACAGCATCGGCTTCACCCCCTCCGAAGCATCAACCCTCGCTGAGGCCGGCCACGACGGCTTCGAGCTCCTACGGCAGTGGTGGGACGCAGGCATCCCCCGAACGGAAGTCCCTGCCTGGGTCGTCGCCGGATTCACACCCGACGGCGCCCGTCACGCCCGCGACGCCGGCACGACCGCCGAACACGCCGCCGTGCTCCGAGCGCTCAGCGGCCAGAGCACCCCGAAACCACCCGAAGAAAGGAACTGACATGACCGCGATGATCAGCGCCACCGACCTCCGCAAAACCTACGGAAAGAAACAGGCGCTCGACGGATTCACGCTCTCCGTGGACGAAGGAACAGTATGCGGGCTGCTCGGCCCCAATGGTGCGGGAAAGACCACGGCGGTGCGCATTCTCGCCACGCTGCTGAAAGCCGACTCGGGTAAGGCCAGCATCGCCGGACACGACCTCACGACAGACTCCGACCGAGTACGCGCCGCGATCGGATTCACCGGACAGTTCTCGGCCGTCGACGAGATCCTGACCGGACGGCAGAACCTCGACATGTTCGCCCGGCTCTACCACCTCGACCGACGACAGGCGCGCCAACGAACAGACGAACTGCTCGACAGGTTCGCACTCCACGACGCCGCCGACCGACCCGCAGGCGGCTACTCCGGCGGGATGCGGCGTCGCCTCGACCTCGCTGTCAGCCTCATCCTCGCACCACGTGTGCTCTTCCTCGACGAGCCGACCACCGGCCTCGATCCACGCACGCGCGCCGAGGTCTGGACCGACATCCGAGAACTCGTGTCGGCGGGCACAACCGTCCTGCTCACGACCCAGTATCTCGATGAGGCCGACCACCTCGCCGACCAGATCGCCGTCATCGACAGCGGGACGATCATCGCCCGCGGCACACCCCGCGAACTCAAAGAGAGCGTCGGGGGTGACCGGATCGAACTCGCACTCCGCGACGAGGATCAGACGAAAGCGGCCGCACGCATCGTCGCCACCTCGACCGGCACTGACCCTGGCATCGACCTCCACCGTCGCCGCGTCAGCGCGCCCGCTCCCGAACGGTTCCACAGCCTGAGCACCACCATGCGGCAACTCCACGAGGCAGGCATCGACCCCGAAGACATCGCCCTGCGCCAACCGACCCTCGACGACGTGTTCCTCAATCTCACCGATCGGAAGGAGAAGACAGCATGACATCGCTCGCACCCCTCACCGCAACGGCCCCCGGCTCGCCGTCGCGGTGGGCTCTGCACGACAGCCTGATCGTCGCCCGCAGATACCTCACCCACTTTCGCCAGCAACCGTCACGACTTGTTGGCAACCTCCTCTTCCCGATCGTCATGGTGATCATGTTCGGGTACGTGTTCGGGAGCGCGATCACGCTGCCCGACGGCGGCAACTACCGCGAGTTCCTGATGCCCGGGCTGTTCGTGATGACGATGGCGCTCGGCATGGCACAGACCGTCATCTCCGTCACCACCGACACCGCCAAGGGCATCACGGACAGGTTTCGCACGATTCCCATGTCGGGCGCCGCCGTCGTCACCGGACGAAGCCTCGCCGACCTTGCGGCATCCGTCCTCGAACTGATCGCCCTGCTCGCCTGCGGCCTGCTGGTCGGCTGGCGCGCCAACGGAACCGTAGGGCAGACCCTCGCGGCGATCGGGCTCCTGCTGCTTCTGCGCTACGCGCTCGCGTGGGTCGGCATCTACCTCGGCCTCGCGCTGCGGTCGCCAGACCTCGCGAGCGTCGCCCTCGCGCCCATCTACCCGCTGACGATGATCTCCAACGTCTTCGTCCTCCCTGCCCAGATGCCGGCCTGGCTCGGGGTCATCGCCGAGTGGAACCCACTTTCCGCCACAGTCACTGCCACGCGCGAGCTCTTCGGTAATCCCGGCATCACGACATCGACATCATGGGCCGCCGAGAACGCGACACTCCTCGCCATCGCCTGGCCCGTCATCCTCATCGCCGTGTTCCTCCCCCTGGCAGCCCGGCGGTACCGGTACCTCGCCGCGTAGGAGCAACGATGCGTCCTCGCGCCATCGTCGTGTGCCTCTACCTGCGGATAGCTCGCGTGCGCTGACCCCACTTTGTCCACCACCGTGCCTCGGTTCGCGCTGCACCCGATCGAGGAACACGTAGGCGGTTTCGCTCCTGTTTTCGCACGGACCAGCACGGTGCACGCGCCGATTGATCCCGTCGCCTACGACTGCGTAAAACTGATCTTCGTTCGATCAGGCTCGGCGATCCTGTTCAGCGAGTTCGGTGAGAAGCCAGTCAAGGCTGGTGACGCGATAGTTCTCGGGGCGAACGTGCGCTGTGGATCGGAGCCCGAAGGACACATCACGGTCACCACGATCTACCTCGACACCGACTACGTGATGGACCAGGTGTTCTGGCAACACGCCGGACTGATACAAGATCGCCTGGAAGCTCAGGGGTTCGCCGAGACCGTCTACTCCGAACCAGCACAGATACTCCGTCTCGGTGAGCACCGTGCCGGGATGCTCATGCCCTGGCTGGACGAGCTGGTCGAACGCAGCATCGACGGCAGATTCTCCCGGCACTTTTGCCGAATCCAGGCCTTGTGGTTCAGCATCGCTCACGTTATCGCCCCATTCGTGAAGATCTCGCCGGTCAGAATGTCGGCGTCGCAGCGTGCCCACATCCGGCCCACACTCCCGCGGCACCGCCAGTTCGTCCCATTGCGTGCCGAGGCCCGTCGAGCTGTCGAACTACTGCGAAACGCTCCCTCGATGCAATGGACACTCGAGGAACTGGCCACGCAGGTCCATCTTTCGCCCTCACAACTCAGCCGGGTGTTCACCGACGCCTACGGCAAGACACCCTCGGCGTACCTGACGATGCTCCGCGCCGAACGACTGGCCAGACTACTGCGGGAGACCGACCTGCCGATCGAGGCGGCGATGCGGCAGGTCGGCTGGCGCAGCCGCGGACACGCCGCTCAGCAGTTCAGCCAGCTCCACGACGAACTCACCTCGCGAGGGCTTGTCAGCCTTCCCACCCCGAAGCGGCCCTCGAAACCGCTCGCCGTGTCCTCGGTACACCGAATGCTGACGAACCCGTACTACAAGGGCGACGTGATCTACCGCGGCGTGGCCTACAAGGGTGCGCACCAGCCGCTCGTCCCAGCGGAGGTCTGGTACCAGGTGCAGTCCGTCCTCACCGCGCACAAGAGCGCATCCGAGGCAACCCAGGTGCACGACCACTACCTCAAAGGCACCGTCTACTGCGGAGCCTGCGGGTCCCGCCTCATCGTTTCAAACGCGAAGAACCGACACGGCAACGTCTACCCCTACTTCGTCTGCTCCGGCCGGCACTCCAAGCGGACCGACTGCACCCGGCAGGCCATACTCATCGAGGACGTCGAGCACTTGATCGAGGACTACTACCAGCGCGTACAACTCACCCCCGCCCGACGCGAAGCTCTGGGCGGGATGCTGCACCATGAGTTCGACCGGCTGATGTCCGCCGAAGCCGACGAACTCGCCCAGCTCACCGCGAACCGCGACCGCCTGGAGCACGAGCAAGACCGGCTCATGCAGGCCCACTACGCCGACGCCATCCCACTCGCCGTCCTCAAACGGGAACAAGACCGCATCGCCGGAGAACTCGACCAGGTGAACCGCCGCCTCGACGCCCACCACGGCGAATACACCGACGCCCGCTCGCACCTGGACGACGCACTGAACCTGTTGGAGAACTGCGCCGACATCTACGCCCGCTGCGACGACGCCAACCGGCGCCTGTGCAACCAGGCGTTCTTCACCAAGGTCTACATAGAGGAGGACGACGAACTACGCGTCGAGAACGCCCGCCCCTTCGAGATGCTGCTCGACCCCGAAGTCAACGCAGACGCGCTCGCCTGGGCCGCGAACGCCGACAAGGCCCGAACCCCAGCCCTTGATTCATCGGGCCAAGGTTCGAGCCTTGTGCGTTGGGTGCGCCCGGAGGGACTCGAACCCCCAACCTTCTGATCCGTAGTCAGATGCTCTATCCATTGAGCTACGGGCGCATGCTGTCGCAGTGACAACTTGAAGACTCTATCATCCGTTGCGGGCCGCGATGACGCGCCCCCGGCTCGGGGTGCGGCCTCAGATCCAGCCGCGCTCCTCCGCGAGGCGCACGGCCTGCTGCCGCGTCTCGACCGAGAGCTTCCCGAGGATCACGGAGACGTGGTTGCGCACCGTGCCCGGCGCGAGCGAGAGGGTCTTCGCGATCTGCCGTGTCGTCTCGCCGCGCCGACCGGCGCGGAGCACATCGAGCTCCCGATCCGTGAGCGGGCAGCGCTCGTCGCTCAGCGCGTCGGCGGCGATCTCCGGGTCGACGTAGCGGCCGCCCGCGGCGATGCGTCTGATGACCTCCGCGACCTCGTCGGCGCCGCGCGACTTCGGCAGGAAACCCGCGACCCCGGATGCGAGCGCGCGCCGCAGCACCCCCGGGCCCGCGTGCCGCGTGATCACGAGGCACCGCGTCGCGATCATCCTCTGCAGGCGCCTCGCGACCTCGACGCCGTCGAGCCCGGGCATCTCGACGTCGAGCACGCACACATCCGGCACGAGCTCCGTGGCGCGCTCGAGCGCCTCCTCGCCCGTCGCGCACTCCGCGACGACGTCGATGTCGGGCTCGAGCCGGAGGAGTGCGGCGAGCGCGGAGCGGATCATGCCCTCGTCGTCGGCGAGCAGCACCCGGATCATGCGGCACCCGCCGGCACCGTCACGACCACCGTGAACGCGTCGTCCGCGCGTTCGACCGCGAGCGAACCCCCCGCCTGCTCGGCACGGCGGCGGATGCCGTCGAGCCCGGATCCGCTGCCGTCACCCGGCACCGCGGCGCCCACGTCGTTCGCGATCTCGTAGCGCCACTGCGCGCCCGAGCGGTCGAGGCTCAAGCGCGCCCACCGACCGCCACCGTGGCGCAGCACGTTCGTCGTGGTCTCGCGGATGACGGGGCCGAGGACGTCCGCGGGCGCCTCGTCCGCATCCGCGCCGATCGAGACCTGAGCCGTGGCGCCGGCCGCGCGCAGCAGATCGACCGCGTTCGCGAGCTCGTCGCGCAGCGGCACCGAACGGAACCGGGTCGCGAGGTCGCGCGTGCCCTGACGTGCGGCATCGACGCTCGCGCGAGCGGCCCGCAGATGCTCCGCCGATGCCTCGGGATCCGAGTCGCGCAGCCTGTCGGCGAGCTCGAGCTGGAGGGCGATCACCTGCAGGTGGTGCCCCTGCAGGTCGTGCACGTCCGTCGCCACGCGCAAGCGCTCCTGACTCGCGGCATAGCGCGCCTCCGTGGCACGGGCGCGATCGAGCGTGATCAGCACATCCCACCACCACAGCGACGACACCGTCACGACGGGGAGGAGGGTCGCATACAGGCCGGGCAGCCAGCCGTCGGTGGCGACCGGGTCCTCGACGACGAGCCAGACGACGAGGAGCACGGCGACGACCCCGATCACGACGCGCAGCCGGAGGCCGGGCGGCCAGTTCAGGAGCACGACCGACTGGAGGACGGTGGCCGCCGTGACGAGCCACGACCCGCTCAGCCACCCTCCCGCAGCGCCGGCGAGAAGGGCGACCCCGAGGCACACCAGCACGCGCGCGCGGCCCTCGCCCGGGAGCTGGTCGGTGCGGTGGCGGTACGCGACGAGCAGCGGGACGGTGCTCGCACACCAGACGAGACCCGCGACGCCGACCGCGGCCGCCGTGAGCGGCCCGCGATCTATCGCGGCCGCGGCCCAGACGAAGACCATGAGGAGCTCGAACGCGAGCACGGCAGCGAGCGTGTACCACCACGTCGCCATCACCCCGCGAGTGAGTCGCGCCGACGCCTCGAGCGGCGTTGTGGTTCGGGTCACGCGTCCACCCTACGGTCGTGACAAAAGTCATGGGCGGCGCGTGAGGATCACCCGCCGAGCGGTGACGGCACGACACTTCCCGGCAAGCGACGCCCGCGGTGGACTCGAGCCATGAACCTCATCGAGAACTTCCAGGACCTCATGGCGCGGCTTCCCGAGCTCCTCCAGCCCCTCGTCGTGGCGCTCGCGGGCGCCGTGCCCTTCATCGAGGGCGAGGGGGCCGCGGCCATCGGGATCGTCGGCGGCATCCATCCGGCGATCGCCATGACGGCTGCGGCGGTCGGGAACTTCGCGTCCGTCGCCGTGATCGTGCTGCTCACGTCGCGAGCCCGCGTCGCGGTCGTCACGCGCTACCGCGGCCGCGCTCGCGCTCGCGTCGCAGCCGGCCACCCCTCACAGGGTGGGTCGGTGCAACTCGACGAGCCCCGCACGCCGCGCCAGGAGAAGTTCGCGCGGGCGTTCCAGCGCTACGGGCTTCCCGGCGTCAGCCTCCTCGGGCCGCTGCTCCTGCCGACGCAGTTCACGGCGACGATGCTCGCGGGGGCGGGTGTGAACCGCACGCACATCCTCGTCTGGCAGGCGATCGCGATCGTGCTGTGGACCACGGTCATCGGCGCGTTCGTGGGCGGGGTGCTGCACTTCGCGAACTGAGCGGACATCGCGCGGGCACCCGGCCCCACAGGGCGGGTGCCCGCATCCGCGTGCCGTCGGTCAGCCGTCCCCGTCGATCGCCGCCGTCGGATCGAACGGAACCTCGTACTCGTCCCACGTCATGCCGAACTGGTGGAAGAGCTCGGAGTTCGTGCGGAGAGCGGTCGGCGACATGTCGTCGTCTCCCATCGCCATCACCCCCTTCGACAGAATCGTGCGGTGCCGAGGGGCGACACGGCAGGGGATTGACAGCCGCCCGCGCGCATGCGTCGGGGCGCGACGCGGATGGATGCGGGCGTAGGCTCCCAGCGTGTCCGGCAGCCACGACACCGCGCTCGACGACCGGCACGAGCGCGCCGCGCACCTCAAGGAGCGCATCTACGTCGCCTTCGCGGCGCTCGCCGTGGTGCTCGGCCTGCAGCGGCACCACGCCGAGGCGCTCGAGGCGATCCTCACCCTCGCCGTCACGATCCTCGGCCTGCTCCTCGCCGTGTTCACGGCCGACCTCGTGGCCCACATCGTCGTGCACGAGCGGATGCTGACGCGGCGCGAGCTGCGGGTCGCGGCGTTCACGAGCTTCGGCGCCGTCGGGAGCCTCGCGGCGCCGGGGCTCTTCCTCGTGCTCGCCCTGCTGGGTGTGTGGTCGACGGATGCGGCCCTCCGCGCATCCGCTATCGCGCTCGTCGCGGCACTCGTCGTGGTCGGGTGGGTCGCCGTGCGGCGCCTCGAGCTCACGTGGTGGCAGCGGCTCGTCGTGCTCGGGGCCGAGGCGGTGCTCGGCGTCGCGGTCGTGGGGTTGCAGCTGATCGCGCACGGGTAGCGGTGGGGGTCGCGCCGGCGGCTCGGCGGGCGGCTCGCGGGCGGATGCGCCAGGGCTTCGACACCGGGCGTCACGCAGCGTCGCACGGTGTCGCACACCGTCGCAGAACGTCACCGTGATGGCCCCGGCGGCTCCCCTGCGGTCAGACTCTTCGGGTGGTCTGAGCGCGTGAGGAGGTGGCGTCCGTGTCCGCGGAGTACGTCGCGATCCCTTGGGAGGGTGCGGCCGGGACGAGACCCCCGGTGGCAGCGCCGCGCGGTCTCGGCCTGCGCGGGTTCGGCATCTACGTCGGCCTCGACGAGCAGGCGGCGGATGCGGCGGGCGTCGACGTGGGAGCGCTCGTCGGCGACGTGCAGCGCGCCATCACCGGCATTCCCGGGGCCTCGACCTTCGCATCCGTTGTGCTGGCCCCCGCAGACGACCCGGAGCCGTCGCTCGACGTCGTGCGCACCGCCCTCGGCGAGCCCTCGCTGCACCACGCCCCCGCGCGGCGGGTGTCGCGCGACGAGGGTGTCGTCGTCGACCTCGCGCGACACCGCGTCACGGTCGACGGGCACGTCGTCGCGCTGAGCTTCCGCGAGCACGCCCTGCTGACCTTCCTCGTGCAGCACCAGGGCGAGGTGCACGACCGCCAGCGGCTGCTCGGCGCGCTCCTCAGCGAGACGGACGGCGAGCAGATCAACGAGCGCACGATCGACGTCTACCTGCAGCGGCTGCGCCGGCGGCTGCACCCGTACGGCGACGTCGTGCGCACGGTGCGGGGGCGCGGCTACCGGCTCGACCCGCATCCGGATGTGACGGTCGTCCCGGCGGGATGATGGCGGCCTCGGGCTGGCGCCGTCTCCTCCACATCCCCCGGGGTACGCGACTTCTCCACCGATCCGGTCACCCCCCTTTCGAACATACGTTCGACACTGGGAGACTTTGTCTCATGCCCGATCTCGCCCCGCTTCTCACCGCCATCGGTGAGATCTCCGCGTCGCTGACGCCGGATGCGGCGCGCGCCTGGGCAGATCCCGACCTGCTCGCGACGCAGCGCTCTCTCGCGGATGCGCGGCGTCGCCTCGACGCGGCCGCCGCGGTCGTCGCGGGCGAGATCGCGCACAGGTCCCGACGCGAACTCGGCCACTCCGGTCTCGCCGCGACCTTCGGGCAGCGCACCGCCGAGGGCCTCATCTCGAAGCTCACGGGCACCTCGACCCGCGACGCCCGCACCCTCGTCAAAGCGGCGGAACTGCTGCCGGGCGCGGGTGGCGAGGCGGATGGCGGCGCGGGCGCCGGCGCGGGCGGCGGCGCTACCGGTTCAGACGGGCCGAGCGTCGCGGACAGCGACGGCACCGCTGGCCCTGACGACGCTGACGCACGCGGGACCGCGGCGACTCCCCCGCCTCTTCGGCGGCCGCTCTGGTTGCAGACGCTCGGCGCGGCCGTGGCGGCGGCGGCGCTGTCGGTCGAGCAGGTCGACGTGATCCGCACACGGCTCGGCGCCGTCACCGGTGCGGCCGAGCTCGAGGCTGCGGCGCGCTCGGGCGCGTACCGGCCTGCGCTGCTCGGTGGCGGGTCGGGCGCAGGAGTCGCGTCGGTGAGCGATCTGCGAGCTTCTGCCCAGCCGAGCCTCCCCGGCGCGGGATCCGCGCGGGCCGACAAGAGCCCGACGGCGTTTACCGACGCGAACGCAGCGAGCACCCCCAGCACGTCGAACCCGGCCGACGCGAACACGGATCAGGCGCGCTTCGCGACGCTCGATCGCGCACTCACCGCCGCCGCCGAGCGCCTCATCGTGCTGGCGGCGGCCGTCACCGTCGAGCAGCTCGCCGTCCGCGCCTCCGCAGAACGCGACGACCTCGACCTCGCGGGCGTCGCGGCGCGCGAGCGCGAGCTGCGACTGAAGCGGTACCTGCGCGTCACGAAGCTCGTCGACGGGATGACCCGCATCCACGGGCTGCTCGACCCGGAGTCGGCGGCGATCGTCGTGCCCGTGCTCGACGCCGCCACCTCGCCGCGGCGCGGCGGCCCGCGGTTCGTCGACCCGGATGCCGCCCTGCGCGCCGACGACATCGTGCGCGATGAGCGCACGACCGACCAGCTGACGCTCGACACCCTCGTCGACCTCGTGCGCATCGGCACGCGCGTCGACGACGGCACGCTCCTCGGCGACCGCAAGCCCACCGTGCGCATCCTCGTCACGAAGGCCGACCTCGAGGCGCCGGTCGCCGCCCCGGACGGATGCGGCTGCGACAGCAACAGTGCCGTCGGTCGCAGCGGCGCGTGTCCCAGCGGCTGCGGCCAGCGACCCGGAGCCGCGTACTTCGAGGGTCAGAACGAGCCCGTGTCGATCGCCACCGCCGAGCGCTACATCTGCGCCTCGGGCGCGGTGCCGATCCTGTTCGACGGCGACGGGCGGGTGCTCAACCTCGGACGCGAGCAGCGGCTCTTCTCCGAGAAGCAACGGCTGGCGATCGCGGCGCGCGATGGCGGATGCCTCATGTGCGACCGGCCGCCGTCCTGGTGCGAAGTGGAGTTGCCCGGGTTTGACGGACATCGAGACAGCGGCTGTTCGGTCGCGGGAAGGTGTTCTTGTGGCGCGGGAGTTTTCGCAGGAGTTCAAGGATCAGGTCGTCGAGTTGTATCGGCGTGGCCGGACGTTCAAGGATCTGGCGCGGGAGTTCGAGCTGTCGGCGACGACAGTGTCGAACTGGGTGCGGGTGGCGGACAAGAAGGCGGCCGGGTCGTTGCCTGATCGGCCGGTCGAGTCAGACAAGGCGAAGATCGCCCGGCTGGAGCGGGAACTCGGGGAACGGACCGAAGAGCTGGAGGTCCTGGGAAAAGCGTTGGCCTTCTTCGCGAGGCGTCACCGGTAGAGGTCTACCGGTGGATCGCGGCGGAGAAGGCCAGAACCCCGACCAGGCGGATCTCGATGCTGTGCCGTGTGCTGGGTGTGTCGCGGTCGGGCTACTACGACTGGGTCGGCCGCGGCCCGTCCCGCCGTGCCCTCCAGGATGCTGCGGTGCTGGAGCGGATAGAGGCGATCCATGCCGAGTTCGCCTATTACGGAGCGCCACGGGTGCACCGCGAGTTGCTTGCTCAAGGGGTTCGGATCGGTCGGCATCGGGTCGCGCGGCTGCTGCGAGAAAACGGATTGCATGCCCGCCGAGGTCGAGTCGGAAGCCGGCGACGTTCGGTGCCAACCTCACGCCGCATCGACATCATCGACGCGGTCAAGCAGCAGTTCTCGGTCGCGGCAGCGAACCGACTGTGGTTCACGGACTTGACGATGATCCGCACCGGCGAAGGTTGGCTGCACGCCGCCGTCGTGCTGGACGCCTTCAACCGCGAGGTGATCGCCTGGGCCACCGATGGGCACGAAACCCCGCGGACAGCGATCACGGCGCTGACAGAAGCAATCAAGATCCGACACCCGAAACCCGGATGCGTGATCCACTCCGATCGCGGCTACCAGTTCACCTCCAACGACTGGAACGACCTCGCAGCCCAACACGCAATGGTCGTCTCGATCGGTGAACGGAAGGACCCGCACGACAACGCCGTGATGGAATCCTGGTTCGCCTCGTTCAAGAACGAGGATCTCTACCCGATCGGGCAACCCGCGACACGAGCCGAGGCACGAGCCCGCCTCTTCGCCTACATCTGGGCCTACAACACCCGGCGACTGCACTCCAGCCTCGGCTACGTCGCCCCCATCCGCTACAACTGAAGACAGACAACCGTCCGTCAAACCCGGGCAACTCCAAAGCGCACCACATCGACCACTGGGACGAGCACCACGGCCGAACCGACGTCGACGACGGGGTGCTCCTGTGCCGCCACTGTCACCTGCTCCTGCACAACCGACGCTGGCGCATCCGGCGCACCGGCGGCGACTACCGACTCGAACGTCCCGACGCCGACGGCGTGCTGCGCAGCATCCCCCTGCCCTCCCGCAGCCGGGCCCTGCAACGCCTCCGCGCCACCGCGTAGTTCCGCCGCCCACCCGCACCGAGGAGCGCCGCCGAGCCCCAGCGGTTCAGGAGCGCCGCCACCCCGGCTCGTTGAGGAGCGCCGCCGAGCCCCAGCGGTTCAGGAGCGCCGCCCACGCCGGCTCGTTGAGGAGCGCCACCCAATCCTCAGGTGGTTGAGGAGCGCCGCGCCGCCCGGCGCGACGCGTCTCGAAACCGCCGATATCACGAACACCCGGCCCCCGGGTCTCGAGACGCGTCGCCCACGGCGGCGCTCCTCGGCCACTTGTGAACGGCGCCGGACGCCGGCCCGAACCGCCGCCGCCGTCAGCCGAACCGCAACGGCGCGAGCGGCACGTCGAGGTTCGCACCACCGCGGTACCGCGCCGCCGGATGCGACTCGGGCAGACGCGGCCCCGCACCGAAGAGCGTCTCGCGAAGGGTGAGCGGCGCATCCGGACGCTCGTCCAGCCGACCGCGACGACGGAGCTCCGGCACCACGAGCTCCGCGAAATCGCGCGCCGTGTCGAACGAGTGGTACTGGCGCAGGTTGATGCCGTCGACCCCGTCCTCGTCGAGCCAGCGCTCGATCTCGTCCACCACGACCGACGGCGTGCCCGCCACGAAGTACCGCCCCTCGCGCTGCGTGCGCAGCGACTCGAGCACGACACCGACCGTCGCGCCGGGGTCGAGGTACGGCACCGCCGACGCGGGCAGCCCCGCCTGCGTGAGCGCCTCACCGATCGTCAACTCCCGGGGCAGCGCCGGCAGGTCGATCGGAAAACCCGAGTGCGCGAGGATGCCGGCCACGCTCGTGCGCTCCTGGTACAGCCGCCACCGGTCCGCGGCCTCCTCCTCGGTGCGAGCGACCACGACCCCCGCCTGCACGATGAACTTCAGGGCCCCGCCGTCGCGACCGTGGCGCCCGGCCGCGTCGCGCATCCGCTGCGCGTTCTGCCGGAAGTCCTCCGCCGAACGACCGCCCGTGAACACGAGCTCCGCATGGCGCCCCGCGAACTCGATGCCCGCGGGCGAGCCGGTCGCCTGATACAGCACGGGGGTGCGCTGCCGCGACGGCGACGCGAGGTGCGGCCCCGCGACACGGAAGTTCTCACCCACATGATCGACGTAGCGCACCTTCGCCGGGTCCGCGTAGACGCCGCCCTCCCGGTCGGCCACGACCGCGTCGTCATCCCACGACCCCTCCCACAGCTTGTAGACGACGTCGAGGAACTCGTCGGCGATTTCGTAGCGGCGGTCGTGCGGGATCTCGTCCTCGAGCCCGAAGTTGCGGGCCGCGTTCGGCAGGTACGAGGTGACGATGTTCCAGCCCACCCGCCCGCGCGTCAAGTGGTCGAGCGTCGACATGCGGCGCGCGAACGAGAACGGCGGCTCGTAGCTCGTCGAGAACGTCACCCCGAACCCCAAATGCTTCGTGACGGCCGCCATCGCCGGGATCACGAGCAGCGGGTCGTTCGACGGGATCTGCAGCCCCTCCCGGATCGCCGTCTCGGGTCCGCCGCGGAAGGTGTCGTACGCCCCCACGACATCCGCGAGGAACACCCCGTGGAACCCGCCGTCCTCGAGCAGCTGCGCGAGCTCGATCCAGTACTCGATCTCCTCGAAGCGGTGCCGGTTGTTGCCGGGCAGCGTCCACAGCCCGTGCGTGATGTGACTCACCGTGTTCATCTCGAACAGGTTCACGATGAGCTTCTTCTTCTCGGTCACGATGCTCCTCAGCTCGTCTCGCCGTTGGTCCACCACGACACGACGGGGGTGTCGTTCACGAGGTGGTCGCCGACGATGCGCGCCTTGTAGCGCGCGGGGTTGTGGGATGCCACGGTGCGGGCGTTGCGCCAGTGGCGGTCGAGGGCGAGCGAGGAGCCGACAGCGGATGCGCCGCCCACCTCGAACAGCTCGGTCGCGGCCCGCAGCACGTTCGGCAGCACGACGAGCTGCGCGCGCGTCGCCGCGAGGTCGGCGGTCGCCACGAGCTCTGCTCGCTCGGCGGCCGGCGCCCCCGTGAGCGCGGCGTCGCTCGCGGCCTGCAGGGCGTCGACGGCCACGGCGAGCGCCGCATCCGCCGCGAACGAGGCCGCCGACAGCTCGCCGACCACCTCCTGCACGATCGGGTCCTCGCGCGGGGTCGCGGCGGTCGCGTGCGAGTAGCCGCGGGTGCGGGCGCGCACGTAGCGCACGGCGTCGTCGACGACCGCCCGGCCGATGCCCGCGACGGTCGCGAGCAGCACGAGCTGCACGAACGCGCCGCCGTGACCCGGGGCCTCGTCGCGCTCGACGACGTCGAGCTCGTCGACGCGCACCCCCTCGAACACGGTCGTGCCCGAGCCCGTCATCCGCTGCCCGAAGCCGTCCCAGTCGTCCACGCGCTCGAGCCCCTCGGCATCCGTGCGCACGAGCACGCTCACGGCCTCGCCGTCGCGGTCGGCGAGCACCGACACGAGGTCGGCGAACAGCGTGCCCGTGCTGTAGAACTTGCGGCCGTCGAGCCGCAGGCCGTCGCCCGCGGGCGTGAGCCGGGTCGCGTACGACCCGACCTTCGCGGGCCCCTTCTCGAACGTCGCGTTGCCGTGGATGGCGCCGTCGGCGAGCAGCCGCAGCCGCCGCGTGCGGGTGGGCGAGTCGAGCGCGTGCCGCGTGCGGTCGATGAAGGAGAAGTGCGAACGGAACAGCTGCGCGAGGTTCGGGTCGCGGCGGGCGAGCTCGGCGAGCAGCTCGAAGAGCTCGCGCTGGTCGGCGCCGTCTCCCCCGAACTCGCGCGGCAGCGTCACGCGCGTGAAGCCCGCCTCCCGCAGCCGCTCGACCTCCGCGAACGGCAGGCGACGCTCCCGCTCGCGGGCCACCGCATCCGCTCCGACCTCGTCGAAGACGGGCGTGAAGCGCTCGGCGAGCCCGCCCCTCCGGCGCGCTCCCACCTCGTCCACGATCGGGGCGACGCGCTCGATCAGCCCGCTCATCCGGCGACCCCCGCTCGGCGCTCGCGCCCCTGTGAGATGTCGTCGACGTGCCGCGCGCGGTCACCCTCGACGAGGCCCGCGAGCGGCTCGAGCGCCGCGAGCGTGTCCGCGCTCAGCCGGACGCCGACGGCCGCGAGGTTCTCATCGACGCGCTCGGGACGCCGGGTGCTGGGGATCGGCACGACGGGGATGCCGAGGGCTCGCCCGCGCTCGGCGAGCCACGCGAGGGCGAGCTGCGCGGGCGTGACGCCCTCGGCGGCGGCGAGCTCACGCACCGCCTCGCCGATGCGCGCGTTGGCGGCGAGCCTCTTGGGGTCGAACCGCGGGAAGTTGCGCCGCAGGTCGCCCTCGGCGAGCTCGGCGACGGGCGCCGCGAGGAACCCGCGCCCGAGCGGCGAGTAGGCGACGAACCCGACGCCGAGCCGCGCCGCCGTGGGCACGACCCGCGCCTCGACGTCGCGGCTCCAGACCGACCACTCCGACTGCACGGCCGTGATCGGGTGCACCGCGTGCGCGCGCTCGAGCTCGTCGGCGGTCACCTCGGAGAGCCCGATGCGGTCGACGACCCCCTCGCGCACGAGCTCGGCGAGCGCGCCGACGGTCTCCTCGATCGGCACCCGCGGGTCGACGCGGTGGTAGTAGTACAGGTCGATGCGGTCGACGCCGAGCCGCCCGAGGCTCGCGGTCACCGCCTCGCGCACATAGGCGGGGTCGCCGCGGAAGCGCGGGCCGTCGGGCGCGGGGTCGTGCACGAACCCGAACTTCGTCGCGAGCACGACCTCGTCGCGCCGCTCGCGCAGCAGCCGCCCCACGAGCCGCTCGTTGGAGCCGCGGCCGTAGACGTCGGCCGTGTCGATGAGCCGGATGCCCGCGTCGACCGCGTGGTGCAGGGTCGCGAGGGCGGCATCGTCGTCGGTCGGCCCGTAGACCTCGGCGAGCGCCATGCCGCCGAAGCCCTGCTCGCCGACCTCGAGTCCCGAGAACGCGGTCATGCGCCGGGCGCCTTCCACTCGGGCAGCGTGCCGGTGAGCGCGTGCTGGCCGAGGGCCCGCGTGCGCTGGATGACGGGGTTATGCGACGCGATCGTGCGCACGTTGCGCCAGTGCCGGTCGAGCGCGCGCTCGGTGCCGAGGGCGGATGCGCCGCCCACCTCGAAGAGGCGCGTCGCCGCCTCGAGCACGAGCCGCGGCACGACCTCCTGCAGGCGGAACACCTCGAACTGCAGGCGCTGCAGCTCGTCGGCATCCGCTCCCGCATCGACCGCGTCGCCGAGCTCGGCCGCGACCGAGAGCACGAGGCGGCGCGCCGTGCTCGCCGCGACGCTCAGCTCCCCGACGACGAGCTGCACGAGCGGGTCCTCGCGCGGGAGGGTCTCACCCGCGAAGCCGAAGGTGCGGCGACGGGGCACGACGAACTCGATCGTGTCGTCGAGCGCCCGCTGGGCGATGCCCGCGATGACGGCGAGCAGGCTCAGCTGGAAGACGGAGCCGAGCAGGTGCCACCGCGCGGCGTCGGTGTCGGAGGCGACCACGTCATCCGGGTGCACCGGCACGCGCTCGAAGACGGTCGTGCCGCTGCCCGTGAGGGGCTGGCCGAAGCCGTCCCAGTCGTCGATCGAGCGCACGCCGTCGTGGAGCGACGACACCGTGACGGCGACGCGCTCGTCGCCGTCGAGGGCCGAGAGGTGGATCCAGTCGGCGTAGATGCTGCCCGTCGTGTAGTACTTCGTGCCGCTCAGGAGCAGCGCGTCGCCGTCGCGCTCGAGGCGCGTCTCGAGGCGCGCGGTCTCCTGGCGCTCCGACTGGGCGTTGCCCACGAACTGGCCGGCGACGATGCGCTCGTACCAGTGGGCGGGGGCGCCGTCGCCCTGCGCCCGCAGCGCCTCGACGAACGCGACGTGGCCGCGCCACACGTGGCCGAGGCTCGCATCCGCCGCCGACAGGTCGATGAGGTGGGCGAAGAGCTGCTCGAGCGGGATGTCGGCGCCGCCGTGCGCGGCGGGCACGCGGAGCGCACCGAAGCCGAGCCCGCGCAGCTCGTCGAGCTCGTCGTGGAGCAGGCGGCGCTCCCTCTCGCGCTGGGCGGCGCCGGGGGCGATCCGGTCGAGGAACGCCCCGAAGGCCTCTCGGGAGAACTGGGTCAATGCATCACCTTCCGGGCGATCCGGTTGCCGACCGCCTGCACGAGCTGCACGATCACCACGAGCGTGAGCACGACGATCAGGATCACCGTGTAGTCGAATCGCGCCCAGCCGTACTGGAGCGCGAGGTTGCCGAGCCCGCCGCCGCCGATCGCGCCCGCGACGGCGCTCGCGTCGACGAGCGCGACGAGGATGTAGGTGAGCCCGAGCACGAGCGGGCCGAGCTGCTCGGGGATCACGATCGTGAAGAGCACGCGCACGGGGCTCGCGCCCATCGCCGTGCCGGCCTCGACGGCGCCGGGGTTGACGGCCACGAGGTTGGACTCGATCACACGCGCGATGGCGACGCTCGCGACGATGGCGAGCGGGAACGATGCCGCGAGCGGCCCGAGGCTCGTGCCGTAGATGAGCCGCGTGAGGCCGACGACGGCGATCGCGACGATGATGAACGGCACGGGCCGCACGATGTTGATGATCGCACCCAGCACCGTGTAGACGATGCGGTTCTCGAGGATGTTGCCGGGGCGCGAGGCGTAGAGCCACAGGGCGATGAGCACCCCGACGACGCCCGCGACGCCGAACGACACGCCCACCATGAGCCCCGTCTCGCCGAGCGCCTTGACGAAGCGGGGCACGAAGGCGTCGAGGTCGAACTCACGCATGCGCGACCTCCCGCACGGCCGTGATCGAGCGCAGGTCGCCGATCGCGGCGTCCACGGCGTCGTCGTCGCCGAGCAGCTCGACCGTGAGGCTGCCGAAGAGCCGCGACTGCAGCTCGTCGATGCCGCCGTAGACCACGTTGAAGTCGACGCCGTGGGTGCGGGCGACGCGCGAGAGGAACGGGTCGTTCGACTCGCGGTTCTCGACGTGGATCTGCACGATGCGGCCGCGGTGCACGGCCCGGATGCTCTCGAGCGTCGCGGGGGACGGCTCGTGGTGCAGCACCGACGAGACGAAGCGCCGCGTCGTGGGGTTCTGCGGGTTCGAGAAGACGTCGTACACGGTGCCGTGCTCGACGACGCGGCCGCTGTCCATGACGGCGACGCGGTTCGCGATCTGGCGGATCACGTCGATCTCGTGCGTGACGAGCAGGATCGTCACGAGGTACTCCTCGTTGACGCGCTGCAGCAGCTCGAGCACCTCGCCCGTCGTCTCCGGGTCGAGCGCGCTCGTCGACTCGTCGGAGATGAGGATGTCGGGGCGCGTCGCGAGGGCCCGTGCGATCCCGACGCGCTGCTTCTGCCCGCCCGAGAGCTGCGACGGGTAGGCGAGCGCCTTGTCGGCGAGCCCCACGAAGTCGAGCAGCTCCTCGACGCGGTCGAGCACGGCATCCTTCCCGAGCCCGGAGAGCGCGAGGGGGTACGCGATGTTGCCGTAGACGGTGCGCGAGTTCAGCAGGTTGAACTGCTGGAAGATCATCCCGATGCCGCGCCGGGCCCTCCACAGCTCGGTCCCGGTGAGCGACGAGATCTCGCGCCCGTCGACGACGACGCGGCCGCTCGTGGGACGCTCGAGCGCGTTGACGGTGCGCAGCAGGGTCGACTTCCCGGCACCCGAGTAGCCGACGATGCCGAAGATGTCGCCACGCGCGACCTCGAGGTCGACGGAGCGCAGCGCCTCCACGCGGCGCCCGTCGACCTCGAAGCTCTTCGAGACGTGCTCGAACGAGATGGCCGTGCTCATGGCCGTTACTTGTTCTCCTCGGCCGACTCCTGCAGCTCGGCGAGCTTGTCGCGCAGGGTGTCGACGGAGACGTCGACGAGCACCGTGTTGCCGAAGTACTCCTCCTCGAGGGCGGCGGCGACGCGCGGGTCGGCGTAGACCTCCTTGAGGATCTTCCAGGCGGGGTTGTCGACGTCATCGGCACGCGTCGCGATGACGTTGATGTACGGCAGGTTCTTCTCGTCGAGCGAGTCGTCGAGGAAGAGGGCGTCGTCCTTGCCGACGCCCTGGCTGGGGTCGAAGTACGAGGTGCCGACGACGACCGCCGAGAGGCTCGGGTCGTCGAACTGCTGCGGGATGGTGCGGGCGCCGATCTCGACGAACTCGAGGTTCTTGGGGTTGCTCGTCACGTCATCCGTGCTGGGGAAGTCGCCCGCGTCGTCGGCGAGCTCGATGAGGCCCGCGGAGGCGAGGATGTTGAGCGCGCGTCCGCCGTTCGACGGGTCGTCGGGGATCGCGATGCGGCCACCCTCGGGGATGTCGTCGGTCGAGCCGAGCGTCGCCGAGAAGATGCCCCACTGCGTGATGACGGTGGAGAACACGGGCGTCAGGTCGGCGCCGTTCTCGGCGTTGAACGCCGAGAGGTACAGGATGTGCTGGAACGCGTTGGCGTCGACGGTGCCGGCGACGAGCTCGGTGTTCGGGAGCACCCAGTCCTCGGTGTTCACCCACTCGATCTCGAGGCCCTTCTCGGCGGCGACCTCCTTGATCGCGTCCTGGAACGCGGAGTCCTCGGAGACGGCGATCTTGACCTTGATCGGCTCGGCGGCCGCTCCGTCGCCGTCGGCCTCGGCCTTCTGGCCGCCGAGCGAGGTGCCGAGGACGATGCCGCCCACGACGAGCACGGCGGCGACGACCGCCGCGATGACGCCGATGAGGATGTTGCGCTTCTTCTTGCTGTTCGCCTCGACGGCGGAGCGGAGGTCGCTCCGGGGCTCGGGCGTCGACTTCTCGTCGGACACGGTGGTCGCCTTTCGTGATGGTGTTCGCAGGTTGCGGGAGCGCCCATTGAACGCAGCTCGGCGAGCGGGCGGCAAACCGATCTCGTCACATTCGCCGAGGACGCGTCACGCTCTGTGATGAGCTGTCGCATGACGCCATATGGCGTAAAGAAATGGGCCGGCCGAGCCCCGCTCACCATCGTTGACACGACCGACCTGTCGCCCCCAGAGTGGCGTGATGGACCTCGAGATGGTCGACGTCGACCTTCGCTCCGCAACCCGATCCCTTCCCCGCACCGACCCGTCGAAGGCGGGGATGCGACGCGCCGCGGCCGTCGCGTTGAAGGTCATGCCCGTGCCCCGCGCCCGCGGCGTACGCGTGCGCACCTCACGCGAGGGCGGCGCCCGCGTGCGCGTCTACCGCCCACCCGTGCAGCGCACGGATGCCGCCCTCCTCTGGGTGCACGGCGGCGGCCTCGTGATCGGCCACCCCCGCCAGGACGAGCGCCTCGCGAGCGGCACGGCCGCCGCTCTCGGCATGACGGTCGTGTCGGCGCACTACCGGCTCGCGCCCGAGCATCCGTTCCCCGCGGCGCTCGACGACATCCGCGCCGCGTGGGACTGGGTGCAGCGCCACGCCGCCGAGCTCGGTGTCGACCCGGCGCGCATCGTGATCGGCGGGGAGAGCGCGGGCGGCGGGCTCGCCGCGAGCGTCGTGCAGCTGCTCCATGACGCGGGCGAGCGGCCCCTCGGCCAGTGGCTCTTCTGCCCCATGCTCGACGACCGCACCGCCGCGCGCACCGAGCTCGACGCGATCGACCACCTCGTGTGGAACAACGTCGCCAACCGCTTCGGATGGACCTCCTACCTCGGCCAGGCGCCCGGCGCATCCGTCGTGCCGCCCTACGCGGTCGCCGCCCGCCGCACCGAGCTCACCGGCCTTCCGCCCGCCTGGATCTGCGTCGGCGACATCGAGCTCTTCCACGACGAAGACGTCGACTACGCCCGCCGACTCGAGCAGGCCGGCGTACCCGTCACGCTCGACGTCACCGCGGGCACCCCGCACGGCTTCGAGAACTGGGCGGCCGACACCGCACCCGCGCGGATGCTCGTCACGCGCGCGCAGGCGTGGCTCGGCGAGCTCGCGGGCGTCGAGCCGGGGGTGTAGCGGCGGGGATCGGAGGACGTCGCCGGGCAGAGGCCATCAGCTCGTCGGGTTTCGATACGCGCCTTCGGCGCTACTCAACCAGCGGGGTAGCCATGTGCGGTGACGTGGCGGCGCGGCAGAGTCAGGCCACGGAGACGAGGGCGGAGAGCGGATGCGCGGGCGCGAGCCGCGCGAGCGCCGCGGCCCCGTCGAGCCCCGAGCCGTGCGGCGCCTCGAAACGCGCCGTCGGGTGAACCGCGAGCACGGCCTCCTCGAACGCCGCGCGGACGTGCTCACCCCGCAGCACCCCGCCGATCCCGCTCACGAGCGGCGACACCTCGGCACCCGCGCGCCGCAGCGCCGTGACCGCCGACAGGGCGAGCTCCTCCCCCGCCTCCCGGCAGATACGTGCCGCCACGGCATCCGTCGAGGCCCTCGCCGCGACCGCCTCCGCGAACCACGCGACGACGCTCACCTTCGCGGGGTCGGACTGCAGCTGCACGTAGGCGTCCTCGAGCTCATGCCACCGCGCGCGCACCACCTCGGTGAGCGAGGTCGCAGGCCCCCGACCGTCGTGCGCGCGCATGACGGCGTCGAGCGCCTGCCGCCCGACCCAGAACCCGCTGCCCGCGTCGCCCATGAGGTAGCCCCACCCGTCGACGCGCGCGACACCCGCGGGGCCGACGGCGAGGATGATCGAGCCCGTGCCGCTCGCGACGACGACGCCCGGCAGCTCGCCGAGCGTGCCGAGGTACGAGGTGATGGAGTCGTGCGCGAGCAGAACACGCGCGTCCCACGGGAGCAGCGAACGCAGCTCGCCAGCGTCATGCTCGACGCTCGTGAGCCCCGAGACGCCGAGGGCGACCACATCGATACGCACAGAACCGGCGACCTGACGTGCGGCATCCGCGAGCTGCGGCAGCAGCGGCTGGTCGGTGCGCACCCCCGGGAGCACGCGCTCGACCGGCTCGGCGCCGGGACGCTCGAGACGCAACTTGATGCCCGTCTGCCCCGCGTCGACCGCGAGCAGCACCTCGTCCACAGCTACCCTTCCCGGTCTATCCGCGCGCACTCCAGTCGCGGTAGCGGGCCGCCATGAGCTCGCCCGCCGGCTTACCGAACGGGCAGTAGTCGTCGTTCGCCACCGCGTCCTGCTCAGGGTACAAGCGGGCCGGCCAGTCCCACAGCATGAGCCCGCGCACCCAGGGCCGCGCGCGCACGGCGTCGAACATCGCCTCGTAGTAGCTCAGCTGCTCCTCGCCGGACGGCGCCCCCGGCAGCGTCCAGTCATTGGGCCGCGCCGCCGAACCGGTGCGCGAGGGGCAGCCCGCCTCCATGAAGAAGAACGGCTTGCCGGATGCCTCGACGACCGCCTCGATGCGGTCGAGCTGCGCCTCCCACCCGTCGATCGGGTAGTAGCCGCTCGACGAGATGACGTCGACGGCGTCCCACCAGGTGATGCGATGCTCCTGGTACTTGTCGCAGTTGTAGGTGACGAGCCCCGAGTACACCGCGCGCACCTCGGCGATGAGCGCGCGCCACTCGGCCTCCCGCGAGTCGGCCCGCACCATCTCGCATCCGACGCACAGCATCGCGCAGCCCTCGGCCTCGGCGATGCGCGCCGCGTGCAGGATGAACCGCCGGTACGACGCGAACCACTCCGTCCAGCTCGGCTCGCCCGGAACGTCCCAGTCGAAGAAGCCGATGTGCGCGCGCCACGTGCCGTCGGCGACGTTGACGACGGGCTTGAGGCACACCCGCAGCCCGAGCGCGTGGGCCGCGCGGATCGCGCCGACGATCTCGTCGTAGCCCACCTGCGGCCCGTCGTCGAACGGGATGTCGGTCGAGAAAGCCGTCGCCTGCTCCGCGGCGTAGGCGAGCGCCGTCCACGTCACACCGTGCTGGGCCATGAGCCGCATCGAGTCGGCCGCCTCGGGCGTCGCCCACGTGCCGCGCGTGCCGACCCAGCCCCACGTCATGCCGCACACGGGGTCGCCGGGGATGCGCGGCACGTCCGCGTCGCCGGCCTCGGCCCCGCTCGTCGCTCCCGCGCTCGCCATGTCGGTGCCCATCGCTGCCCCGCCCATCGCCGCCCCGCTCATCGCTCCCCCGCTCACCGGGCCACCAGCTCGTTGCCCGTGCGCAGCACGCGCGGATCGGCGAACGCGGATGCCGCGGCCGCCCCCGCGCCCCGCACGCGGAAGGTGTGCGCCTCGCCTGGCAGCAGCGTCACGAGTCCCGAGTCGACCGTCGCATCCGGGTGCACCTTGTCGACGAGCAGCGTCACGTCGCGCAGGAGCGTCTCGGCCGCGACCGTCACGAGCACCTCGTCGCCACCAGATCCGGCCCCCTCAGCGCCCGCGGCGCCGCCCCCGATAGCGCCGCCGTCGGCACTCCCGTCGGCAACGGATGCCGTGGTCACCTCGAACCGCGCGGCCGGCAGCGCCGACTCCCGCGGCCGGGCGCCGAAAGAGAGCCCCCGCACGCCGTCGAGCGAGGCGACGAGCAGCTCGCCGGAGGGGTCGCCGAACGCGGCCACGGCATCCGGGACCTCGACGGTCGCGCTCGACCACGGCGCGACCGACACCGGCACCGAGGCCTCGGCGAGCACCGCGCCGTCGTAGCCGCGGCGCGCGATCACGAGCGAGCCCTCCCACGCCTTCGCGGTGTCGTTGCCGAGCACCGCCGCGAGCGCCCGGAGACCGGCGCCGGCGCGCGGCTGGATCGTCACGACCCGCGGCGCGAAGGCGTTCTTGAGCGCGAAGTAGAGCGGCTTCTCACGCCCGTCGCCGTCGATCGCGGCCCACGAGGTGACCGGCCAGCAGTCGTTGAGCTGCCAGACGACGGCACCCGAGGTGCGCGGCGCGTGCGAGCGGAAGTGGTCGAGCGCGAACCCGACGGCGTTCGCCTGGTTGAGCTGCATCGCCCAGTGCCAGGCGTCCATGTCGCGCGGCACGCGGTAGTGCGGCAGCAGCCCGTCGACGAGCTTCTGGTTGCCCTCGATCGCCTTCTGGTGAACGAGCATGCCGGGCGACTCCGGGGTGAGCGGGTCGTCGGTGAGCGCGCGCGTGAGGGTCGTCCAGGCGGGCGGGCCCTGCCATCCGAACTCCGCGACGAAGCGCGGGGCGTGCTCGCGGTAGGTCTCCCACCCCCGCCGGTTCCACTGCTCCCACAGGTGCGTCGAGCCGTTCGTCTCGTCGTTCGGATGCCGCTCGCGGTCGGGGCTGAACGGGCTACCCGGCGCGTAGGGCACGTGCGGCGCGAGCTCGGCGACGACCGCCGGCAGCACGTCGTAGTAGTACAGCTCGCCCCACGTCGCACCGTCGAGCCGGGTCTGCCAGCCCCAGTCGACGCGCCCCCACAGGTTCTCGTTGTTGCCCGTGAGCAGCGCGAGCGAAGCGCGGTGGGCGATGCGCGCGACGTTGTCGCGGGCCTCCGCCTCGACCTCCGAGCGGATGGGCTCCTCCTCCGGGTAGGCGGCGCACGCGAAGAGGAAGTCCTGCCACGTGAGCAGGCCCAGCTCGTCGGCGAGGTCGTAGAACGCGTCGTCCTCGTAGATGCCGCCGCCCCACACGCGCACGAGGTTGACGCCTGCCGCGGCCGCCTGGCGCAGGCGCCGCTCGTAGCGGGCGCGGTCGACGCGCGAGAAGAGGGCGTCATCGGGGATCCAGTTGACGCCCTTGACCCAGACGGGGCGTTCGTTGACGACGAGCTGGAAGGGTCGTCCGTCGGCGTCGGGCTCGGTGTCCCAGCGGAGGGTGCGGAAGCCGACGCGACGCGAGGTCGCGTCGAGCTCGTCGAGCGGCTCGCCGCCGTCCGCCCGGCGCAGCCGCACCGCGACGTCGTACAGCGGCTGGGCGCCGTGTCCCGCGGGCCACCAGCGCTCGACCGCGTCGAGCTCCACCCGCAGCGACGCCTCCGTCGCCCCCGGCGCGATCGCCTCCCGCGCGACCGCGACCCCGCCGTCCGGCAGCGCGACCTCGAGCTCGATCTCGAGCGCCGCGTCCGCGCCCGCCACCCGCGCGACCGACACCTCGGCCGTGACGACGCCGCCGTCGCCGACCGCCGCGGCCGCGACGCGCGCATCCGCGATGCGTGCTGTCGACCAGGCCTCGAGCCGCACCGAGCGCCAGACGCCGCTCGTGAACGTCGCGATGCCCCAGTCCCAGCCGAAGTTGCACGCCGACTTGCGGATCGCTTCGAACGGCATCGGGTAGGGCCGCGGTCGCGGGCCGAGCGCGAGACTCTGCTCGTTCGCGTAGCGCACGGGGCTGCGGAACCGGATGCGCAGCTCACTGCCGCCGGCACGCACGAGCCCCGTCACGTCGAAGCGGTAGCGCCGGTGCTGGTTCGCCGTCTCGCCGAGCACGCGCCCGTCGAGCGTGACCGTCGCGACCGTGTCGAGCCCGTCGAACGCGAGCTCGAGCCGGTCGGCCGCGAGCTCGGCATCCGTCGCCTCGAGCCGCAGTGCGTACTCCCAGTCGACGAGTCCGATCCACGCGAGCGCCGACTCGTTGTCGTCGAGGTAGGGATCGGGGATGAGGCCCGCGTCGAGGAGCGCCTGGTGCACGACGCCCGGCACGACCGCCGGCACACCGGCATCCGCCAGTCGCGCATCGACGAGCGCCTCCGGCACGGGCCCACCCGCCGCGCGCACCGTCCACCCGGCGTGCAGCTCGCGCGCCGTCACTTGACCGCCCCCGTCGCGAGACCGCGGTAGATGAAGCGCTGCAGCAGCACGAACGCGATGAGCGTCGGCACGATCACGAGCACGGTGCCCGCCGCGATCGTCTCCCAGTGGGCGCCGAACGGACCCTTGAACCGGAACAGCGAGGTGGAGATCACGCCCTCCGACGGCCAGTAGAGGAACGGGAGGTAGAACTCGTTGTAGATGGCGATGCCCTTCACGATGACGACCGTCGCGATCGCCGGCCGCAGGAGCGGCAGGATCACGCGCCAGTAGATGGTCCAGCGGTTGGCGCCGTCGAGCATCGCGGCCTCGTCGATGGAGGTCGGGATCGACTGCATGAACTGGATGAAGATGTAGATGGAGACGATGTCGGTCCCCATGAACAGCAGGATGAGCGCCGCCATCGAGTTGTAGAGGCCGAGCCCGTTGATGATCTGGAAGGTCGCGACCTGGCTCGTGACCCCCGGGATGAGCGTCGCGATGAGGAACAGGGCGACGACGAGCCTCTTGCCGCGGAACTGGAACCTGTCGATCGCGTAGGCCGCCATGGTGCCGATGACGATCGTTCCCGCGAGCGAGAAGAGCAGGATGATCGTCGTGTTGAGGAAGCCCTCGACCATGCCGCCCTTGTTGAACGCCTCGATGTAGTTGTCGAGGTTGAACCAGTTGGCCGGCAGGTCGAACGGGCCCGTCTGCCCGAACTCGCTCGACGTCTTGAAGCTCGCGATGAAGAGCACCGACAGCGGGATGAGCGTCACGAGCGCGCCGATGACGAGCGAGACGTACTTGACGGTTCCGGACGCCGCGGCCGCCGCCCGGTACCGCGTGGGGTGGGTCGTGATCATGTGAGGTCGACCTTCTCGTCGGGGAAGAGCTTGCGCTGCACGAACGTGACGACGAGCACGATCGCGAGCAGCACGATGGCCATGGCCGAGGCGAGCCCGACCTGCCGGAAGTTGAACGCCGTCTGCAGCGTCTGGATGACGAACGTCGAGGTGCCGTTGGCGCCGCCCGTCATGATGAACGGGATCTCGAACACCGAGAGACTGCCGGCGATCGCGAGGATGAAGCTCAGCCCGATGATGCGCCGGATGCCGGGGAAGGTGAGCGCCCAGAACTGCTGCCAGCGGTTGGCGCCGTCGATCTCGGCGGCCTCGTAGAGCTCGCCGGGGATCGACTGGATCGCTCCGAGGAACAGCACGAAGTTGAGCCCCGTGTAGCGCCACACGCTCGTCGCGGCGAGCGAGTAGTTGGCGATCGCGGGATCGCCGAGCCACTTGGGCGGGTCGGCGAGCCCGAACCACCCGAGCACGGTGTCGAGCGTGCCGCCCGGCTGGAACAGGTAGAGGAACACGAACCCGATCGCGACGCCGTTGATGAGGTACGGGAAGAACAGGATGCCGCGGAACAGGTTCGAGAACCGCGTGCGGTAGCTCAGCAGCGCCGCGAAGTAGAGAGCGATCCCCATCTGCAGGAACGAGCCCGCGAAGTAGTAGAGGCTCACGCCGAAGACGGCGAAGATCTGCGGGTTGGTGAACACCTCGACGTAGTTGTCGACGCCGACGAACTCCTTCTCGAGGTCGAGGCCGTCCCAGTCGGTGAGCGAGTACCAGAGCATGTTCGCGGCCGGCAGATAGGTGAGCAGCAGGAGCAGCCCGACCGCCGCGAGGAGGAACAGGTAGGGCGTGAGACGGGCCACGGCCCCCCGCCCGGCGGGGACCCCGGAGGGCCCCCGCCGGCCGCGACGCCGAGGCGTGCGGGGAGGTGTGCTGGTGATCGCGACCATCAGCCCTGCTCGGCGCGCGACTCCGCCCACCGCGCGTTGAGTTCCGCGATGTACGAGTCGAAGTCGCCGTCGGCGGCACCGCGCGCGATGTCGACGAGCTTCTGCCGGTAGATGTTGCCCCAGATGTCGATCTGGGCGCCGTCGGCGATGCTGTTGAACAGCGCCTCCTCGCCCTCGGGCGCGGGGGTGAGCTCGATGAGCTCGACGCCCTCCTCGGCGAGGCCCCCGAGGTTGTCGGGCAGCTCCTTCGACAGCAGCGGCGACACCATGCCCTGCGTGTCGGTGAACCCGGAGTCCTCGATGAGGAAGTCCATCCACGCCTTCGCGGCGGCCTTCACCTTCGAGTTCTTGTTGATGCCGAGGTTGTAGTCGCCGCCGACGACCGCGTACTGCGTGCCGTCGGGGGCTGTGGCCGGGAAGGTCATGTAGCCGACGACCTCGGGGTCGATGCCGTTGTCGCTCGCGGCGGCCTGCATCTGCGAGATCGCCCACGAGCCGAGCGCCATCGTCGCGATCTTGCCGGTCGCGAAGTCGACCTTCGACTGCTCCCAGTTCGTCGTGAGCGGGTCGGCCTCGGTGTAGCCGTCGGCGACGAGGTCGTAGATGAGCTTGTCGATCGTGTAGATGTCGCTGCCCGGGGTCCAGGGCTCGTCGTCCTTCGTCATGGCGTTCTGCGCATCCGGGTCTCCCGTGATGGCGCCGATGTTGCTCGACCACTGGCTGAGCGGCCATCCGTCCTTGTAGTTCGTGTAGTACGGGATGGCGTCGGTCGAGTCCTGGATGGCCTTCATCGCAGCGAGGAAGTCCTCGGGGGTCTTCGGCACCTCGGTGACGCCGGCGGCCTCGAAGACGTCCTTGTTGTAGATGAGGCCGTTGGCGTTGCCGCCGAGCGCGATGCCGTACTGCACGCCCTCGTAGCTCTTCGGCGCGAGGAAGCGGTAGTCGGCCGCGAGGTCGTCGGTCTCGCCGAGCGGCTCGAAGAAGTCCGCGAACTGGTCGGGCAGCACGCTGTTCGGGATGCCGAGCACGTCGCCGTAGTTCGTGGTGGAGAGGCGCGTGCGCAGCTCGCCCTCGTAGTCGGTGATGCCCTCGAACGTGACCGTCGCATCCGGGTACTTCTCGTGGAACTGGGCTGCGTACTCCTCGAAGGTGCCGTCCTGGATGAGGTCGGTGCGCCAGGTGACGAAGGTCACCTCGCCCTTCACGTCGCCGTCGATGGTGTTGTTCGCGTCGTCGCCTCCGCCGCTCGAGCACGACGTGAGCAGCAGTGCCGCCGTCGCCGCGCCCGCGACAAGGCCGATGATCGCCTTGCGTGATGCCATGCGAATACTCCCTTGTATCGGACCCCGTGGTGCATCGACGCGAGGGGGGATCCCGCGTCGATGGGGGATGCTCGGGAGCGTATAAACTAAAGCGCTTTAAGTAAAGCGCTTTATCGATCCGTTACCCTGACCGGTCGGCTTCTGGCCCTATCCGAGCGATTTGGGGCCAGAAACCGACCGGTCAGCGATCGGAGGGTGCGGCGCCGGCAGCGGCGGGGCCCGTGGAACCTCGGATGACGAGGGCCGGGGCCGAGTCGAGGAACGCCGCGGGCGTGGTGCCGGCGACGACGTCGAAGAGGCGGCGGGCCACGTGCGAGCCGAAGGCGACGACGTCGTGGCTCAGCGCCGTGAGCTTCGGGAGCGTGTGCTCGCACAGCACCGAGTCGTCCCACGCGACGATCGACACCTCCGACGGCACGCCGAGCCCGAGCTCCATCGCGACCGTGAGCCCCGCGACCGCCATGACGTCGTTGTCGTAGATGAACGCCGTCGGGGGCTCGGATGCGGCGAGCGCCTCGCGCGTCACGCGCTCCCCCAGCACGGGCGTGTAGTCGGTGCGCAGCACGGTGGGCTCGATGCCGAGCGCCCGCGTCTCGTCGAGGAACGCGTCGTCGCGGATGCGCGTGTGGGCGAGCGCCTCGAGCCCCGCCACTCGCGCGATGCGGCGGTGGCCGAGCCCCGCGAGGTGCCGCACGGCCTCGCGCATCGAGGCCGCGTCATCCGTCCACACGCTCGTGAGACCGCCCGCGACGCTCGGGTCGCCCACGACGACGGCCGGCAGTCCGGCCTCGGCGGCGAACGCGGCGCGCGGGTCGTCGACCGTGAGGTCGGTCAGCACGACCCCGTCGACGCGGCGCGTGCGGTGCCACTTGCGAAGCGTCTCGAGCGCGTCGTCGGTCGAGCCGACGACCTGCAGCAGGAGGCTGTAGCCGCGCTTCGACAGCTCGATCTCGAGTCCCGCGAAGAACTCCATGTAGAACGACTCGACGCCGAGGTTGTGCGGGTCGCGCGCGAGCACGAGCCCGAACGTCTCGGTCTTCGCCTCCGCGAGCGAGCGCGCCGCCGTCGACGGAGCCCAGCCGAGCTCGTCGGCGACGCGCAGGATGCGGGCGCGCGTCTCATCCGACACGCCCTTGCGCCCGTTGAGCGCGAACGACACCGCGCCGATCGACACGCCCGCGCGCTCGGCGATGTCGCTGATCGTCACGCGGCCGCCCGACCGCCGCTCCGACCGTCCCGGTGTGCTCACGAAGGGAACGATAGCCCCGCGCGCACGCGGACATAGACTCGGCCTATCGCGCGAGGGAGGGTCGATGGCGGGTTTCCTTCCGTTCCTCCTGGGCATCCGCGTCGAGCAGCCCGCGCAGTACCGGCGGCTGCGCCGCATCCGCAGCCGCATCTACGAGACCGTCGCGTGGCTCGACGCCGAGGTCGTTCGCTCGGCCGAGCCCATCCCGTTCGGCGAGCTCGACCGCGAGGCGTTCCAGCCCATCCGCCCCGGGCAGTCGTTCGGGGGCGTGCTCGAGTGCGCGTGGCTGCGGCTCACGGGCGAGGTGCCCGCGGATGCCGGGGGCGCGATCGTCATGCTGGGCGTGCGCGGCGAGGGGCTCGTGCACGATGCCGAGGGCCGCATCGTCGGCGCCGTGACGACCGTGTTCCAGCAGGGCGACCTGCCGCACGCGGGCGGGAGGTACCGCCCGGTCGGCGAGCCGCTCGCGGCGGGCACGCGCGTCGAGCTGTACGCCGACGTCGCCTACAACGGGTTCATCCTCTACGAGGTGGGCCGCGGGGTGTTCCACGGCGCCCGGCTCGCGCGCCGCGACGACACCGTCTTCGGGCTCTACTACGACTACCTGACGCTCGCCGTGCTCGCGGGCGCGACCGACGACCAGACGCTCGCATACGGCCTGCGCACGAGCCTCGACGAGGCGTGGCACCGCTTCCGTGCGGGCGACGCGGCGGGGGCGCGCACGGCGCTCGCCATCCCGCTCGCGAAGCCCTCGGCATCCGAGCTCGTCTTCTTGGCCGTCGGGCACAGCCACCTCGACATGGCGTGGCTGTGGCCTCTGCGCGAGACGCGGCGCAAGGCCGCCCGCACCTACACGCGCGCCCTCGAGACGCTCGACCGCCGCCCCGACTACGTCTACGGCACGAGCCAGCCGCAGCAGCTCGCGTGGATGAAGGCCGAGCAGCCCGACATCTTCGACCGCATCCGCTCGGCCGTGCGCGACGGACGGCTCGAGCTGCAGGGCACCTTCTGGGTCGAGCCCGACACGAACCTGCCCGCGGGCGAGGCGCTCATCCGCCAGGCGACCGTCGGGCGGCGCTTCCTGCGCGAGGAGTTCGGGCTCGACGACGAGCTGCTGCGCATCTGCTGGCTGCCCGACACCTTCGGGTACTCGGGGCAGCTGCCGCAGATCCTGCGCGGCGCCGGCATGGACCGCTTCGTCACCATCAAGCTCGCGTGGAACAAGACGAACGTGTTCCCGCATCGCACCTTCCGCTGGCACGGCATCGACGGCACCGACGTGCTCGTGCACATGCCGCCCGAGGGCGACTACAACTCGCGCGGCGCCGCCGACAACCTGCTCACGGCCGTGCGGCAGTATCCCGAGCGGCCGCTCGGGCAGGCCCTGCTCGTCTACGGCTCGGGCGACGGCGGCGGCGGACCCGGCGAGGTCCACCTCGAGGTGCTCGAACGCGAGATCGGGCCGGGCGGCCAGGGCATCCGCGGGCTCCCCCGCGTCGAGTTCTCCACGGCGCGCGCGTTCTTCGAACGGCTCGAGCGGCATCCGGCGATCGGCGAGCTGCACGCGCACCGCGGCGAGCTCTACCTCGAGGCGCACCAGGGCACATACACGACGCAGGGCGCCACGAAGCGCCACAACCGCACGGTCGAGCGGATGCTGCACGACGTCGAGGCGCTCTCGGTCGCCTCGGGCGTCGACACGCGCGCCGAGCTCGCGCCCGTGTGGCGCGAGGTGCTGCTGCACCAGTTCCACGACATCCTGCCGGGGTCCGCCATCGAGAGGGTCAACCGCGAGGCGCGCGAGACGTACGTGCGGCTCGAGGGCGAGCTCGACTCGCTCGCCGAGCGGATGTTGTCGGGGCTCGCGACGAGCGACGTCGACACGATCGTCAACCTCACGAGCTTCCCGCGCGACGAGCACGTGCGCGTCGACGGGGCGTGGCACCGGGCGATCGTCGAGCCGTACGCTGCCGCGCGGCTCGAGCCGGCACCCGGGCCGTTCCGGCTCACGGCGCTGCCGTCGTCGATCTCGAACGGGCTCGTCGAGCTGCGCTTCGACGACCACGGGGTCATCACCTCCTTCACGGATGCCGCGGGCACCCAGCACGCGGGCGGCGGGCTGGGCCGCCTCGTCGTGCACCGCGACCCGTACCAGTGGCCGTTCGACGCGTGGGACATCGACCCCCGCTACGCGGAGCGGCGCCCGCGGCAGCTGCGGCTCGCGGCATCCGAGACCCGCATCGACGGCCCGACGGTCGTGCGCGAGCAGCGGCTCACGGGGCCGGGCGTCGAGGTCGCGCAGCGCATCGTGCTCGAGCACGGCAGCGAGCTCGTGCGCTTCGAGACGCGCGTCGACTGGCGGGCGAGCCACCGGATGCTGCGGGCCGAGTTCCGCCCGAGCCGCTGGGCCGACGAGGCGAGCTGCGAGATCCAGTTCGGCCACATCCGCCGGCCCACGACCGAGCGCGACTCGGTCGAGCGCGCGCAGTTCGAGGTCGTCGCGCACAAGTGGATCGCGGTCGAGGACGAGCGCGGCGGCTTCGCGCTGCTCAACGACGGCAAGTACGGGCACCGCGCGAAGAACGGGCTGCTGAGCCTCAACCTGCTGCGCTCCCCCACCTTCCCCGACCGCACGGCAGACCGCGGGGTGCACGAGTTCACGTACGCGATGCGGCCCTTCGCGGCGGGCGGGCTCGGGGACGTCATCCGCGACGGGTATCGGCTCAACAACCCGCTGCGGCGCGCCTCGGGCGTCGAGTTCGCGAGTCTCGTCGCGAGCTCCGACCCGGGCGTCGTGATCGAGACCGTCAAGCGTGCCGACGAGGGCGACGGCGTCGTCGTGCGGCTCTACGAGAGCCTCGGGCGGCCCGCGACGACGGCGCTCACCACGCGCATCCCGCACTCCCGCGCGATGCGCGTCGACCTGCTCGAGCGCGCGCAGGGTGAGGTCGACCTCGAGCGGCTCGAGCTGCGGCCGTTCGAGATCCTGTCGATCCTGCTGGAGCCGTGATGGCATCCGCCTCCCCCGCAGCCCCGGTGGCCCGCACCCCCGCATCCCGCACCCCGTCGCCTCGCGCTCAGGCGGCGGCCGTCGTCGCGGCGGGCTTCGGGCAGAACGTCGTGCTCACGATCGTCACGACCTTCGTGCTCGCCTACCTCATCCAGTACGCGGGGCTCTCGAGCGCGGGCATCGCTGTCGTCACGGCGATCATCACGGCCGCGAAGGTCGTCGATGCGTTCACCGACCCGATCATGGGCGTCGCCATCGACCTCACGCGCACGCGGTGGGGCAAGCTGCGGCCCTACATCCTGTTCTCGGCCGCGCCCGTCGCTGCGCTCACGGCGCTCATGTTCGCCGTGCCCGAGGCCGACGAGCCCGCGCAGCTCTCGTACTTCGGCGTGATCTACCTGCTGTGGGGCCTCGCCTACACGGTGTGCGACGTGCCGTTCTGGGGGCTCATCGGCTCGGCGTTCCCCGATCCCGCGCGCCGCACGCGCGTCATCGGCAACGTGCGGGCGTTCGGTGCGATCTCGCTCGGGCTCGCGACGCTCGGGATGCCGTGGTTCGCCCGCGCGCTCTCGTTCGACGGCGCGGGTGGCGCTGCGACAGGCTCGGGTTGGACCCTCGCGGTGCTCGTGACCTCGGTCGTCGGAATGGGCCTGTTCCTGCTCGCCTTCTTCGTGCCGCGCGAGCGGCCCTCGGCGCTCGCCGCCCCGCGCCCCCGGTTGCGCGAGCTCGCCCGCACGCTCGCCCGCAACACCCCGCTGCTGCTCGTGCTGCTCGGCTCGGTGCTCGGCTTCGGCCGCTACATCGTGCAGGCGGGCGGCGCCGTGTTCGCGGTCGTCGCGTACGGAGACGAGGGGCTCTTCACGCTCATCGGCGCCGCCATCATCGCGGGGCTCGTGCTCTCGAGCTTCCTCACGCCGCTCGTCGCGAAACGCGTGAGCGGACGCACACTCGTCATCGGCTCATCCCTCGCGGGCGCCGCGCTCTACCTCGCGATGTACCTCGTCGGCTTCGCGAGCATCCTGCCGATCGTCGTGTTCATCTTCCTCACGGGCCTCACGCTCGGGGTGTTCCTCGTCGTGCAGGCGACGATGATCGCCGACGCGGTCGACGACGCCGAGCGCCGCACCGGCATCCGCAACGACGGCATCTCGTTCGCGACGCTCACCTTCGTGTCGAAGATCATGAGCGCGCTCGCGGTGCTCGTCTTCGGGCTCTTCGTCGCCGCCGCGGGCTACCAGGCGGATGCCGTGGTCACGCCCGACATGCAGCAGACGGTCTTCGCGGCGATCACCCTGGTCCCCGCCGCGAGCTGCCTCGTCTCCGCCGTCCCGTTCGTGTTCTACCGTCTGAGTTCCCGTTCCGCGTGATAGTTCCCGAAGGAACGGGTGCGAACACGCGGAACGGGAACTATGGGGGGAGAGGTCAGGGAGCGGATGCGTCGCGCCAGCTGTGGCGCGGCTCGTACCCGAGCACCTCGCGCGCGTGGTCGATCGACAGGAGCGTCTCGTGCTCCCCGAGCTCGCGGCGCACTTCGACATCCGGGAAGTACTCCGCCATGAGCGACGCGCTCGAGCGCTCCATGACGGTGTCGGCGGCGGCGATGATGAAGCGGTCGAAGCCCGGCCGCTCCGCGAGCAGCGCCTTCTCGACCGCCTGGGCGGCATCCCGCGCGTCGATGTAGCCCCACAGGTTCCACTTGCGCGACGCCGGGTCCTCCTGGAACGCCGCGAAGCCGGCGTAGTCCTCCGGCACCATGACGTTCGAGAAGCGCAGCGCCGTGATCGACAGCTCGGGATCCCAGCGCACCACCTTGCGCGCCAGCTCCTCCTCGAGGTGCTTGCCGAGCGAGTAGACGCTCTCGGGACGCGTGTCGTACTCCTCGTCGACGGGCGCGTAGGGCGGGTCGATCGCGAACGGCAGCCCGAGCACGGTCTCGCTCGACGCCGTGACGATGCGCCGGATGCCGGCCCGCCGCGCCGCCTGCACCACGTGGAATGCCGAGAGCACGTTGTTGTGGAAGGTCGCGACATCCGACAGGATGCCGGGCGCGGGGATCGCGCCGAGGTGCACGACCGCGTCGAGGCCGGTGTGCCGCTCGTCGATCGCGCTCAGGGCGTCGACGACGGCGCCGTAGTCGGTGAGGTCGACGCGCGTGAACCCGTCGCGCCGCGCCCCCGCGATGTCGAGCGCGACGACGTCGTGCCCGTTCGCACGCAGCTCCCGCTCGACGACGCTTCCGAGCTTGCCGCTCGCTCCCGTGACCGCGATCCTCATGCGCCCAGTCTCCCCCCGCGAGTTCCCGTTCCGCGCGATAGTTCCCGAAGGAGCGGGTGCGAACACGCGGAACGGCAACTAAGAGCGGGCGGGCGGGACGGATGCGCCCCGCGCGAGCTCCTGCAGCAGCGACGTGACGCGCTCGATGTCGGCGACGGGCCAGCCCTCGACGACCTGCGACAGCAGGCCCTCGTACCGCGCCCGCGCGGCCTCGAGACGCGCGGCGCCGTCGGTCGTCACGGTGATGAGCTTGATGCGACCGTCGGACTCGTCGGCCACCCGCTGCACGAACCCCAGCTCCTCGAGCTCCGTGACGCTGCGGCTCACCTGGCCCTTGTCGGCGGCGAGACGATCGGCGAGGCCCGAGACGGTCGCCGAGCCGTGCCGCTCGATGGCCGAGAGCACCTTGAACGTGCCGGGCAGCATCCCCGGGCTCGCGATCGCGGCGGCCTGCGCGTACACGCGGCGCATCTCGCCGAGCAGCTCGCCGAACGCGCCCTCCAGGCCGCGCACGGCCTCCTGCCGGTCGCCCGCCTCGGTCATCGCCGCCCGCCGCCCTCGGTGTCGGATGCCGCGGCGCCGCCCGCATCCGGCACCCGGATCGAACCGGTCGCCGTGAGCGTCTCCATGCCCTCGGGCACCGAGACGGTCGCGAAGTCGGCCTCGGAGGCCTGGATGCGCTCCGTCGTCGTCATGCGCGTGAGCGGCTTGTTCGGCAGGAACACGATTGCGAGGAGGCTGATGACGGCGAACGGCACGGCGATGAGGAACGAGTGCGAGATGCCGTTCGCGTAGATGTCCTCGAAGACGAGGCGCAGCGCCTCGGGCATCTCCGACACCTTCGGGAGGGCGCCCGACTGTAGCTGTTCGGCCCACTTCGGGGCGTCCGCGCCGAGGCTCGCGAGCGCGGCGCCGATGTCGTCCTTGCGCTCCGCGACGAGCTCGGTCACCCGGGCGGCGAGCGCCGCACCCATGACCGAGACGCCGATCGTGCCGCCGAGGCTGCGGAAGAAGGTGACCCCGGAGCTCGCGACGCCGATGCGCTCGGGCGCGGTCGTGTTCTGCACGACGAGCACGAGGTTCTGCATCGTCATGCCGACGCCCGCGCCGAGCATCGCCATGTAGAGCGAGACGAGCGCGAAGTTCGTGTCGTAGTGGATGGTCGACAGCAGGTACGAGCCGCCCGTGAGCAGCACGGCGCCGACGACGAGGTAGCTCTTCCACTTGCCGAAGCGCGTCACGAGCGCGCCGACGCCGATCGACGCCACGAGCAGACCGCCGATCATCGGGATCGTCATGATGCCCGCCTCGGTCGGCGTCGCGCCGCGCGCGAGCTGCATGTACTGGCTGAGGAAGACGGATGCGCCGAACATCGCGATGCCGGTCGCGATCGACGCGATGACCGAGAGCGTGAAGGTGAGGTCGCGGAAGAGGTTGAGCGGGATGAGCGGCTCGCGCGAGCGCAGCTCGACGATGACGAAGAGCACGGCCGCGACGAGCGCGCCGCCGACCATCCAGACCGTCGTCCAGCTCGCCCACTCGAACTGGTCGCCCGCGAGCGAGACCCAGACGAGCAGGAGCCCGACGGCCACCGAGAGCAGCACGATGCCGACGTAGTCGATCGAGGCCTTGCCCTTGGCGCGCTTCGGCAGGTGCAGGGTCGACTGCACGATGATGAGCGCGAGCACCGCCACGGGCACGGCGACGAAGAAGTTCCAGCGCCAGCCCCATGCATCCGCGATGACGCCGCCGAGGAGCGGGCCGCCGATCGTCGCGACGGCCATGACGGCGCCGAAGAGCCCCATGTAGCGGCCGCGCTCACGCGGGCTGATGATGTCGGCCATGATGACCTGGCTGAGGGCCGCGAGGCCGCCCGCGCCGATGCCCTGCACGGCGCGGAAGCCGATGAGCATCTCGGGGTTGGTCGAGAACCCGGCCGCCGCGGACGCCACGATGAAGATGACGATCGCGAGCTGGTAGAGCACCTTGCGGTTCATGAGGTCGGCGAGCTTGCCCCAGATGGGCGTCGAGATCGCGGTCGTGAGGAGCGTCGCGGTGATGACCCACGTGAAGGCGGTCTGGTCGCCCTCGAGGTCGTGGATGATCGTCGGCAGCGACGTCGAGACGACGGTCGACGCGAGCATCGACACGAACATGCCGAGGATGAGGCCGGAGAGGGCCTCGAGCACCCGGCGGTGCTGCTTCGGATCGGCGGGGGCGTCGGGCGAGGCGGGGGTGGTGCGAGACATGCGGTCCTTCGTCGGTGGTGCGGATGCGGATGCGCGGCGACGTTGGCGCGAGATGGTTGACACAGGTCAATGGTTGAGAGATGTCAACCATACGCCGATGGTTGAGAAGTGTCAACCATCGGCGCCCCGACCGCTGCGATCGCCGCGTCGTGGCTCGCGTCCACGAGTGCGCGGGTCCGCTCCCCCGGCGGCAAGGGCCGCAGCATCCGTTGGCGGCGCGCACCGGTGCCGTCGCGGAGGATCCTGCCGACCCCCGCATGCACCTCGTCGGTGTCACCGGTCGTGTCGAGCCCCGCCGCCGACCACGCGAGCAATGCGGCCACGACGTCCTCGGCGGGACGCAGCCGCCCCGCGCGCGGGTCGAGGAGCTCGCCCGTCGCACCGCACAGCGCGGCCTTCCACGAGGCCAGCCGCAGCACCGGCGTCGGCAGCTCGAGAGGCGCCGACCCGGCGCGCAAGTCGATGATGGCCCGCACCGCCATGCCGCGCACGAGCGCCGCGAGCGAGGCAGCGGCATCCGCCGAAAGGCAGACGTCCATGACGCGCACCTCGACCGTCGGGTAGCGGCGCGAGAGCCGCGCGTCGAAGTAGAACATGCCCGCGTCCATGAGCACGCCCGAACCGAGCAGGCCCTGCTCGAGCTCCCGGTACGCGGCCGCGGAGCCGAGCACGTCGAGCGGCCCCGACGTGGGCCAGCGCATCCAGCTCGCGTAGCGGAAGCTCTCGTGCCCCGTGTCGCCTCCCGACTCGAACGGCGAGTTGGCGCTCAGCGCGAGCAGCACGGGCAGCCAGCCCCGGATGCGGTCGAGCACGGCCACGCCCTCGTCGCTCGACTCGATCGCCACGTGGACATGGAAGCCGCACGTGAGATTCGTACGCGCCGTGCGCCCGTAGCGCGCGACCATCTCGTCGTACCTCGCGCTCGCGGTGGGATGCGGGTCGACGGGCTCGGGCGACATCGCGAGCGCGACGGCGCGGGCGCCGCACGACCGGGCCGCGGCATCCGCTCGGGCTCGACCCGCGAGGATCTCCAGCCGCAACCGGTCGAGGGTCTCGCACGGACGCGTCGCCGTCTCGATCATCTCCTGCTGAAGCTCGGCGTCGAGGCTCGGCCCGGGCGCGGGGGCGCCGAGCCGATCGGATGCGAGGGCGGCCGGGGCGACCGCGACGGGGCGGCCGGTGAGCTCGTCGACGAGCAGCAGCTCCTCCTCGACGCCGAATGTGCGCATGACTCCATGGAGCCACACGGCGGAGGGGGCGGCGAGGCGGTTGACAGCGACCCTCCGGCGGCGTACTCGTCCCTGCCACTCGGACGGGCGTAATGCAAGGGGGAGGCGCGAAGCGGGGTGAAGGCGTTGGGTGGGCCTCGTGGATGAGTCAGCTGCCCCGTCCCCGACGCAGAGTGAGGGGGCGACCATGTGCGGCATCGCCGGAGAGGTGGCCTTCTCGCGCCCGCCCGATCGCGAGGCCGTGCGCGTCATGACCACGTGCCTGCGCGACCGCGGGCCGGACGGACAGGGGCAGTGGGCCGACGACCGGGTGGCGCTCGGCCATCGACGCCTCAGCATCATCGACCTCAGCGACGACGCGGCCCAGCCGATGGTCGACGACACTCGGGGGCTCGCCCTCGTCTTCAACGGCTGCATCTACAACCACCGCGAGCTCCGGGCCGAGCTGTCGGACTATCCGTTCCGCACGGCGAGCGACACCGAGGTGATCTCGCGGCGTACGACCGCTGGGGCGAGGACCTCGTCGACCACCTCGTCGGCATGTTCGCCTTCGTGCTCGCCGATCGCCGCTCGGGCCGCGTGCTCCTCGTGCGCGACCGCCTCGGCATCAAGCCGCTCTACCTCTCGGAGGTGGACGGGGCGCTCCGCTTCGCCTCGACGCTCCCCGCGCTCGTGCGCGCGGGTGGCGTCGACACCGGCATCGACGGCGTCGCCCTCCACCAACCTCAGCTGGCACTCGATCGTCCCCGCCCCGCGGACGCTCCTGCGGGGGGGTGCAGAAGCTCGAGCCCGCCACCATGCTCGTCGTGGAACGCGACGGCAGCCGACGCACCCGGCGGTACTGGTCGCCCCGCTACGAACGCGACGAGGCGCACGCGCGGTGGTCGGCATCCGATTGGACGGATGCCGCGCACGCGTCGCTGCGCACCGCAGTCGGTCGTCGGCTCATCGCGGACGTGCCGGTCGGCGTCCTGCTCTCGGGCGGGCTCGACTCGAGCCTCATCGTGGCACTGCTCGCGGAGCACGTGACTGTCGTGCAGTCAGGCCAGGGCGCCGACGAGGTGTTCGCGGGCTACCGCTATCACGCGCCGGCCGCTGCGATGGCGCGCGACGAGATCGCCTCGCGGTTCCCCGCGGCGTTCGCGGATCACGACGACGTGACCGTCGGGCGGATGACCGGCGTGCGTCATCGGGTCTCGCACGATGTGAGCGGACGCCGCCTCGTCGCGGCGCTCATGGCGGACGGCGCGGAGACGGCCCTCGACGCCGTCCTGCGCCTCGACACCCATCTCCTCATGCCCGACGACCCGGTGAAGCGCGTCGACAACATGACGATGGCGTGGGGCGTCGAGGCCCGCGTGCCGTTCCTGGATCACGAGCTCGTCGAGTTGGCGGCCGCGTGCCCGCCCGAGCTCAAGTGGGACGGGGAGGGCAAGGCGGTGCTCAAGAGGGTCGCGCGCTCACTGCTTCCGGCCGAGGTCATCGACCGACCCAAGGGCTACTTCCCGGTTCCGGCCGTGCATCGCCTCGAGGGCGGGCTGCTCGCGTTCGCGCGCGATTCGGTGGCGGAGGCGTGGGCGGGGGCCGTGGCTCCCGCGAGGACGGTGGATGCGCCCGCCACGGTCGCGACGGCGAGCAGGGCTGAGGGCTTGACGATGTTCACGTCGACTCCGGATCGGGTGGGAGTCGCCGGGACGAGTGGGGGAGCTCGGCGGCGAGTTACAGGTGTAACCCGAGTATGGCAGAACGGCGGACCGCCGCCCGACATGCGAGAACGCCGTCATCGAGTTGCGATGACGGCGCCTGACCTGGTGTTTCTTGCGGAGACGGAGGGATTTGAACCCTCGGTCCCCCGGAGGGGACTCCACCTTAGCAGGGTGGTGCACTCGACCGGACTATGCGACGTCTCCCGGTATTGCCTGCCCATCATACCCATACGAGCATGGGCGCCGACTCCGCTCAGCCGCGGCCGACGGAGCAGGTCTGGTCGGCGGCGGTCTGACCGCGGATGCCGGAGATCACGACCTTCTCGGGCAGCACGGGAGCCTCCGTCGGCGTGGCCGACGGGTCGGGCGTCGCCGAGGGGTCCGGCTGCGCGGGGTCGGGCTCGACGGGCGGAGGCGCGTTGGGGTCGAGCTCGGCACCGCGCCCGTCACCGGCCTGGTCGACGCCGATCGCCTGGTCGGCCCGGATGGCGTCCATGAGCTGGCGACCGAGGCCCGCGATCGGCTGCACCTTGCCCTCGTACACGCCCGTGCCTCCCGTGGAACCGGGGTACTGCACGAAGGTGACCCGGTCCATGGGGATGCGGCTGAGGGCCTTCGCCATCGCGACCATCGTCGCGGGCTGCGAGAGCTCCGTCGAGAGCGTCATGTTCTGGCGCGCGACGTTCGCGAGGCTCAGGAGCTTGCCGACGTTGGTGAGCGTGTCCTCCGACTTGAGCTTGCGGAGCAGCGCCGAGAGGAACACCTGCTGCGAGCTGATGCGCGTGAGGTCCGAGCCGTCTCCCACGCCGTAGCGCGTGCGGAGGAACGCGAGCGCGTCCCAACCGGAGAGGGTGTGGCTGCCGGCGTCGAGGTCGATGCCCGACTTCTTGTCGTGGATGCCCTTGGAGAGGCAGATGGTCACGCCGCCGACCGCGGTCGACAGGTTCGCGACGCCGTCGAAGCCGATCATGCCCGCGAACTGGATGTCGAGCCCCGTGAAGTTCTGCACGACCTCGACCGCGCACGGCAGCCCGCCGTAGAGCAGCGCGTTGTTGATCGGGAAGGTGCCGACCCCCCACTTCTTGCCCGTGTCCGGGTTGATGCACCCGGGGAACGGCACGACCATGTCGCGCGGGATGCTGACGGCGACGGCGCTCGTCTGATCGGCCGAGACGTGCACGACGATGTTGACGTCGTTGCGCGACCCCTCGCGGTCCGAGTACGCGTCGGTGCCGACGACGAGGATGTTGAAGCCGCCCTCGTACGCCCCGATCTCGGGGATGGCCGCGGCGATCTCGCCGTTGATGTCGACCGAGTTCTCGGCCACCTCGCTCGTGAACTGGTAGAGCGCGAGGCCCGCGACCGACCCGGTCGCGACGAGCACGACGGCGAGCGACGCCCCCACGAAGCCGAGCACGGTCTTCCAGGCGCGCGAGCGGCGCAGTCGGCCGTGGCGCGCGATGGCCTTCGGCTGAGGCGAACGCGCGCGGCGCGAGCGGTCGCGCTTGAGCTCCTCGGCTGACATCGGGCGCGCTTCTCCTCGAGAACGGGTGACGAACGCTGTCCAGCGGAGGGCGTGGGATTCGAACCCACGAGACATCACTGCCCACCGGTTTTCAAGACCGGCTCCATCGGCCGCTCGGACAGCCCTCCTCGGTTGACCGTGTCGAGTGTAGGGGAGACACCGCGTTCGAGCCTGGAAATACCCCGAGCGAGCCTCAGACCCGCCGCGAGATTCAGCCCCGTCCCGGGATTCAGCCGTTGCCGCGTGTGCAGGTCTGGTCGGCGGCGGTCTGCCCCTTGACGCCCGAGATGACGACCTTGTCGGGCAGCGGCGCGTCGCTCGGCGAGGCGCTCGGATCGGGCTCCCCCGGCGTCGGCGCGTTGGGGTCGACCTCGGTGCCGCTGCCGTCGCCGGGCTCCTCGACGCCGATCGCCTGGTCGGCGCGGATGGCGTCCATGAGCTGGGTGCCGCGCGTCTTGTCGGGCTGCACGCGTCCCTCGTAGATGCCCGTGCCGCCCAGGCTCCCCGGGTACTGCACGAAGGTGATGCGGTCCATGGGGATGCGGCTCAGCGCCTTCGCCATCGCGACCATCGTCGCGGGCTGCGAGAGCTCGGTCGACAGGGTCATGTTGTCGCGCGCGACGTTCGCGAGACCCAGGAGCTTGCCCACGTTGGTGAGCGTCTCCTCCGACTTGAGCTTGCGCATGAGCGACGACAGGAAGGCCTGCTGGGATGCGATGCGGCTGAGATCCGAACCGTCGCCGACGCCCTTGCGCGTGCGGAGGAAGGCGAGCGCGTCCCAGCCCGAGAGGTAGTGCGTGCCCGCCTCGAGCTGGATGCCGGAGGCCTTGTCGTGGATGGCCCGCGTGAGGCACACCTGCACCCCGCCGACCGCGGTGGCGAGGTTCGCGACGCCGTCGAAGCCGATCATCCCCGCGTACTGGATGTCGAGGCCCGTGAAGTTCTCGACGACGTTGACGACGCACGGCAGGCCGCCGTAGTAGAGCGCGTTGTTGATCGGCAGCCCCGTGCCGACGCCCCACGTCTTGCCGGTCTTCGGGTTGACGCACCCGGGGAAGGGCACGACCATGTCGCGCGGGAAGCTCACGGCCACGGCGCTCGTCTGATCGGCCGACACGTGCACGAGCATGTTGACGTCGTTGAGCACGCTGTCGCGGTCGTGGTACTCGTCGGAGCCGACCACGAGGATGTTGAAGCCGCCCTCGTAGGCCCCGATCTCGGGGATGGGCGCCGCCTCGCCGTCGTTGATGTCGACGGCCTTGTCGCCCACCCCGCTCGCGAACTGGTAGACCGCGATGCCCGCGACGGCCGTCGTCGCGACGAGCACGACCGAGAGCGAGACGCCGATCGCGGCGAGCACGGTGGCCCACGCACGCGAGCGCGGAAGGCGCCCGTGGCGGGCGATGCCCGTGGGCGAGGCGACGCGCGCGCGCCTCGTACGGTCGCGCTTCAGCTCCTCGTCCGACATCGCACCGAGTGTAGGGGAGCCCGACCCGCTAGACCTGGAAGTACCGTGCGAGTGCCGTCGCGACGCCCTGGTCGCGGTCGGTGCCCGTGACGTCCGTCGAGACGGCGCGCACCTCATCCGGCGCCTGCCCCATCGCGATCGCGACGCCGCCGCCGGATGCCGCCCACTCGAACATGTCGATGTCGTTGCGCCCGTCGCCGATCACCATGACGTGCTCGCGCGAGATGCCGAGGCGCTCGCGCACGTACTCCATGCCGGTGCCCTTGTTGACGCCGTCGGGCGCGATGTCGAGCCACGCCGTCCAGCCGACGTTGTAGCTGACCTTGTGGAGGCCCATGCGCTCGACGACCGCGAGGAAGTCCTCGACGGCGTGCCCGGGCGAGAGCACGACGACGCGCGTGGCCCGGGCCTCGAGGAGGTCCTCGAACTCCACCTGCAGTCGGCCCGCGGCGAGCGCGCCCTCGGGGAACGGGCCCGTGAAGCGGAAGAGCCCCTCCTCGTCCTCGACGGCGTAGCTCGCACCCTCGAGGTGCTCGTGGATCGTCGTGAGCACCTCGCGCGGGTCGAACGTCTCGACGCGGTCGCGCATCCAGCCGACGGGCGCCTCCTTGTCGCGCCGCATGACGATCGCGCCGTTCGCGCACACGGCGTACGACGGTGCGATCCCGAGGCGGTCGATCACGGGCAGCGTCATCGACACCGAGCGCCCCGTCGACGGCATGATCTCGTGGCCGAGATCGCGCACCCGGCGGATCTCGGATGCGACCCGCGGGTCGAGCTGGCCGTCCTCGGTCAGCACGGTGCCGTCGATGTCGAGGCCGATGAGCCAGCGATCCTCCGGCGCGAGCCTCACTTCACGGGCTCCAGCACGTCGAGGCCCAGGTAGGGCCGCAGCGGCTCCGGCACGATCACCGATCCGTCGGCCTGCTGGTGCGTCTCGAGCAGCGCGACGATCCAGCGGGTCGTCGCGAGCGTGCCGTTGAGCGTCGCGACGGGCGAGGTCTTGCCGTCGGCGCCGCGGTGGCGGATGTCGAGGCGGCGCGCCTGGAAGGTCGTGCAGTTGCTCGTCGAGGTGAGCTCGCGGTACGCGCCCTGCGTGGGCACCCACGCCTCGACGTCGAACTTGCGCGCGGCGCTCGTGCCGAGGTCGCCCGCCGCCGTGTCGATGACGCGGTAGGAGAGTCCGAGGCTCTTGAGCATGCCCTCCTGCATCGCGAGCAGGCGCTCGTGCTCGGCCTCGGCATCCGCGGGGTCGATGTAGCTGAACATCTCGAGCTTCTGGAACTGGTGCACGCGGATGATGCCGCGGGTGTCCTTGCCGTGACTGCCCGCCTCGCGGCGGTAGCACGTCGACCAGCCGGCGTAGCGCTTGGGGCCGCCCGAGAGGTCGAGGATCTCGTCCTTGTGGTAGCCCGCGAGCGCGACCTCGCTCGTGCCCGTGAGGTAGAGCTCGTCGTCGGGCAGGTAGTAGATCTCGTCGGCGTGGGCGCCCAGGAAGCCCGTGCCCGCCATGATGTCGGGGCGCACGAGCGTGGGCGTGATGAGCGGCACGAAGCCCGACTCGATCGCGCGCTGCAGGCCGAGCTGCATGAGCGCGAGTTCGAGGCGCGCACCGACACCCTTGAGGAAGTAGAACCGGGCGCCCGACACCTTCGCGCCGCGCTCCATGTCGATCGCGTCGAGCAGCTCGCCGAGCGCGAGGTGGTCGCGCGGCTCGAAGTCGAACTCGGGCCGGTCGCCGACCTCGCGCAGCGTCACGAAGTCGTCCTCGCCGCCCGCGGGCACCCCGTCGATCACGAGGTTCGGGATGCCGCCCGCGACCTCGGCGAAGCGGGCCTCGGCATCCGACGCCACGGCCTGCGCGTTCTTGACGCGCGCCGCGAGGTCCTGCGCCTGCGCGACGAGCGCGGCCTTCTCCTCCTTGGGAGCCTGGGCCACCTGCTTGCCGAAGGCGTTCTGCTCGGCACGCAGCGCCTCGAAGGCGGCGATCGCCTGACGGCGGGCGGCGTCGGCGGCGATCGCCTCGTCGACGAGGGTCACGGATGCGCCGCGGCGCTCCTGCGAGGCACGAACGGCATCCGGGTTCTCACGCAGCAGCACGGGGTCGATCACGCCTCAAGTCTAGGAGCCTGTCGGCGGGGGCCCTCATGGCCTACCGTGAGAGCATGACGCCCCCGGACGCCGAGACGCCTCGCCGGGCAGCCGTCATCTACAACCCGATCAAGGTCGACGTCGATCACCTGCGGGATGTCGTGGCTGCCGCCGAGAGCGCCGCCGGCTGGGCGAAGAGCCTCTGGATCGAGACGAGCGAAGAGGACCCAGGCATCGGCCAGGCGCGCCGTGCGCTCGCCGAGGGCGCCGCCGTCGTCATGGCGGCGGGCGGCGACGGCACGGTGCGCGCGGTCGCGCAGGGGCTGCAGAACTCGGGCGTGCCGCTCGCACTGCTGCCCTCCGGTACGGGCAACCTGCTCGCGCGCAACCTCGGCCTCGACGTCAACGCGGCGCACGTGGAGGCGCTCGTCGAGATCGCGTTCTCGGGCGTCGACGAGGCGATCGATGTCGGCGTCGTCGAGGTGGACCGTCCCGACGGCTCGACCGAGACGCACTCGTTCGTCGTCATGGCGGGCCTCGGGCTCGACGCGAAGATGATCGCCAACACCAATCCCGAGCTCAAGAAGAAGGTCGGCTGGCTCGCCTACGTCGACGCGATCGGGCGCTCGCTCGTCGACAAGCACGTGCTGCGGCTGCGCTACCGCCTCGACGGCGGCGAGTGGCGCTTCACGCGCGTGCACACGATCCTCATCGGCAACTGCGGCGCGCTGCCCGGCAACATCCTGCTGCTGCCCGACGCCGAGATCGACGACGGCCTGCTCGACATCGTGACGCTGCGCCCCGAGGGCTTCTCCGGCTGGGCGCGCGTGTGGGTCGGCATCGTGTGGGAGAACGGGGTGCTGCGGCGCAGCACGATCGGCCGCAAGATCCTCGACCTGCGGTCGAAGCCCGTGCGCGCGCTGCGCTACCTGCGCGGGCGCCGCATCGACGGGCGGCTCGACCGCCCCGAGGAGTTCGAGCTCGACGGCGACGAGGCGGGCGTCATCACGGCGTTCCGTGCCCACGTCGACCCGGCGTCGCTGCTCGTGAAGCTGCCGCGAGGGTGATCAGGGGGCTGGCTTCGACACGCGGCCTGCGGCCGCTACTCAACCAGCGAGGGCTGCCGCTGGTTGAGTAGCCCCGGAGGGGCGTGTCGAAACCAGCCCGCTGATGACGTCAGTCGACCGGAGCCCCCGAGAGGATGTCGCGCAGCCAGTCGCGCGCGTCGATGAACACCTGGTCCGCGTAGCGGTCGTCGTGCTCGACGCGCACCTTGTCGGCGCGCGGGTACGAGCCGAGGAACTGCACGTTGGGACTGAACCTCTTGAGGCCGAGCAGCGCATCCGCGACCCGCTCGTCGAGCACGTGCCCGTCGAGGTCGACGATGAAGCGGTAGCGGCCGAGCGCGTCGCCGATGGGGCGCGATTCGAGGAGGCTCAGGTTGACGCCGCGCGTCGAGAACTGCTCGAGCATCTCGACGAGGCCGCCGGGCTCGTCGGACGGCAGCTCGACGATGACGCTCGTCTTGTCGGCGCCCGTGCGTGGCGGGATGGCGAGCGACTTCGACACGAGCACGAAGCGCGTGACGGCCTCGGGGTTGTCGGCGATGTCCTCCGCGAGCACCTCGAGCGGCAGGTGCTGCGTGATGCCGGGCGGCGCGATCGCGGCATCCGCGGCGTCGCTCTCGAGCAGCGCGCGCGGTGCGGCGACGTTGGAGGTCGAGGGGATGTGGCCGTGACTCGGCAGGGTCGCGTCGAGCCACAGGTGGCACTGCGCGTAGGCGACGGGGTGCGCGTTGATGACCTTGACGTCCTCGAGCCGCGTGCCGGGCCGGCCGACGAGCTGGAAGTTCACGGGCACGAGGTACTCGCCGATGATGCGGAGCCCCGGGATGTTGGCGAGCGCGTCCTGGGTGGCCGAGACGCCGCCCTCGACGGAGTTCTCGATCGCGATCATCGCGGCGACGCTGCGGCCGCTCACGACGTCGTCGAGGGCCTCGCCGACGTTGTTGACGGGGCGCCAGTCGGCACCCGCGGCCTCCGGCACCTGGGTGAGCGCCACCCACGTGAAGGTGCCCGCGGGGCCGAGGTAGCTGTACCGCGCGGGGGTCGTCGGCTCGCTCATGCCTGCGAGCCTATCGGCGCGCTCAGGTGCTCGTGACGTGCATCCGCGCCGACGCGCGACCGTGCACGAGGGTGTAGCCGACCGCCCCGAGCACGGCGACCCCGGACAGCACGGCGTAGAGCGCCGGATAGCCGATCCATCCGGCGATCGCGCCGTCGATCACGGGTCCGACCCCGATCCCGATGTCGGCCGCCAGGAAGAAGGTCGAGGTCGCGAGGGCGACCCGTTGCGGCCCGGCGAGCCCGACGGCGAGCGACTGCGCGGTCGGCATCATCGCCCCGAAGCCGAAGGCGATGAGGACGGCGGAGACGTAGGGGATCCATCCGTCGACCCCGAAGGCGAGAACGCCGGTGCCCGCGGCCAGGCAGGCGAACAGCGGGTAGACGACGGCGTTGTCGCCGAAGCGGTCCTGGATGCGCCCGACGAAGAGGCGGGCGGCGAACACGACGACCGCATAGAGCGCGAAGTAGCTCCCGCCGACCGCGGCACCCGTCGCGCTCACCGAGTAGGGGTTCACGAAGCTCAGCACACCCGAGAACGCGATGCCGGTCGGGATCATGAGCGACGCCACCGGGAACGAGCGTCGGTCGACGAAGGTCCACAACCCCCAGCTGCGCAGGGCCGCGCGGTCGGCGTCGTCGAGATCCCGCTCGGGGAGTCGCAGCAGCAGGGCGCCGACGAGTCCGACGACAGCCCACGCGGCGGTCGCGAGGAACAGGGCCTGATAGCCGAAGCCCGCGATGAGGAGCGTACCGAGGAGCGGACCCGCGGCGGCGCCGAGGGTCGTCGAGATGCCGTAGTAGCCGACACCCTCGGCCCGACGCGAGGCGGGGATGAGCGAGAAGGCACCCGCGCTCACGGCGTTGCTCGCGGCTCCGAAGGCGATGCCCATGAACCCCTGGAGGATCACCACCGCCCACAGCTGCTCGGCCACGATCTGCGCGAGCGCCAGCACGACGCACGCCGCGAGGCACACGAGGAGCGTTCGTCGTCGGCCGATGACGTCGAGGAACTTGCCGCCGATGAGACGCGCGACGATCGAGCCGACGACGAACGCACCCGCGACGACCCCGGCGATCAGCTCATCCGTCCGGAACACCTCGATCGCGTAGAGCGCCATCGTGGTGACGAGCAGATAGAAGATCGCCGCGACGCAGAAGTTGACCGCGACGGCGAGCACGAACCGCCTGCTCAGCACCGGATCCCGGCGCGGACCGTCGGCCTCCCGCCCCGAAGACTCAGCCACGGTGGAGAGGCGCGGAGCCCGTCGTGTCGCGCCCGCGGCTGCCGGGCTTGGTGTCGATCGGGTCGCCGTACCAGGTCATGCCCTCGGGCATGTCCTCCTTCGTCCACTCGACCGCCTCCCAGTCGTTGTCGAAGATCTGGTAGCCGCCCGAGTACAGCTCGACGCGGTGGTCCGAGCCGGGGTCGTGCACGTAGAGGTACATGGCCTGGCCGATGCCGTGCTTGCCGGGGCCCACGCCGTAGGAGACGTCGTGGTCGCGCAGGATGTCGGCAGCCGTGAGTACGTCGGAGAAGTTCTCGAGGTTGAAGGCCACGTGGTGCATCTGGGCGGTCTTCTCCTGCATGTTCGCGACGATCGCGATGTCGTGCATCTGAGACGTCACCGACATCCACGACGCCAGGAGGGTCGAGGTGTCGGGGATGTTCGCGAACTCGCGACGGCGGAAGCCGAGCGCGTTCGAGAGCCAGCCCTCGGCCTTGTTGATGTTGCCGGGGCTCGTCTGCACGTTGAAGTGGTCGAGGCGGCGCACGCCGAGCCCGCGGCGCTTGCTCGAATTGGTAGGGAGCTTCGAGCGCAGCTCCTCGTGCGGCGTCGGGGTCTTCTCCATGTCGTGGTAGAGCTCGATCGGGTGGCCGCCCCACGGCATGAGGAAGCGCACCGCGGTGCCGCGGCCGATCTCGGTTCCCGCGGGCACCTCGAGCACCTCGATCTCCTGCTCGAGCAGCTCCTGGTAGAACAGCTCGACGTCTTGCGGGCGCTGCACGCGGAAGCTCAGCGAGTTGACCACGGCGTCGGCCTGCTCACGCAGAACGAGCGAGTGGTGGTGGAGCTCCTGGTAGCCGCGCAGGTACGCGACACCCGGCTGCTCCGCCACGACCTCCATCCCGAGGATGTCGCGGAAGAACCGCAGGGACGCCTGCAGGTCCTTGGTGCCGAGGTCGATCGCGCCCGTCTTCGCGATGCGCGGCCCCTGGTCGTAACGGTCAGCGTGGATGGACATCATCGTCTCCTTTGTCTTCTGTCTTCGTTCAGTCGTCGCCGTCGGCCGCGACGAGGTCGAGGGCCACGTCGGCGAGCATGTCCTCCTGGCCGCCGATGAGCTTGCGGCGGCCCACCTCGACGAGGAGCGTGCGGGCGTCGACTCCGTACTCTCCGGCGATGCGCTCGGCGTGCCGCAGGAAGCTCGAGTAGACCCCCGCGTATCCGACCGTGAGCGTCTCGCGGTCGACCTGCACGGGGCGGTCCTGGAGGGGACGCACGATGTCGTCGGCCGCATCCTGGAGCGCGAAGACGTCGGCGGGCACCTCGTATCCTTCGAGCTGGGCGACGGCGACGAACGCCTCGATGGGCGTGTTGCCGGCGCCGGCACCGAGCCCGGCGAGCGAGGCGTCGACACGATAGGCGCCCTCCTCGACGGCCGCGATCGAGTTCGCGACCGAGAGCGAGAGGTTCTGGTGGGCGTGGACGCCGATCTCGGTGCTCGGATCGAGCACGTCGCGGTAGGCGCGCACGCGCTCGCGGATGCCGCCCATCGTGAGGCGCCCGGCCGAGTCGGTCACGTAGACGCACCGGGCCCCGTAGGACTCCATGAGCTTCGCCTGCTGGGCCAGCTCGGCGGGGCCGATCAGGTGCGACATCATGAGGAAGCCCGAGACGTCCATGCCCCACTCGCGCGCCGTGGCGATGTGCTGCGCCGCGACATCCGCCTCCGTGCAGTGGGTCGCGACGCGCACCGATCGCACGCCGTGGTCGAACGCGGCGCGCAGGTCGGCGAGCACACCGACGCCCGGCAGCAGCAGGGTCGTGAGAACGGCGTTCTCGACCACCTCGGCGGCGGCGTCGATCCACTCGAGGTCGGTCTGCGATCCGGGGCCGTAGGTGAGGCTCGAGCCACCGAGGCCGTCCCCGTGGGTCACCTCGATCGCGTCGACGCCGGCGCGGTCGAGCGCCCCGACGACGGCGCGCACGGTGTCGAGCGACGCCTGGTGGCGCAGCGCGTGCATTCCGTCGCGCAGCGTCACGTCCTGCACGTAGATGCGGTTCCCGGTCATGTCAGCGTGCTCCCTGGGCCAGTTCCTCGCCCACGCGCAGCGCGGCGGAGGTCATGATGTCGAGGTTTCCCGCGTAGGCGGGCAGGTAGTGGGCGGCTCCCTCGACCTCGAGGAAGACCGTCGTCTTCGTGTAGGCGTCGAGACGCTCGGCCTCGGGCACGACCGGATCGACCTCCGGTCCGACGTCGGCGAACTGCAGGGAGTGCTTGAGTCGGTAGCCCGGCACGTACTCGGCGACGTCGGCGATCATGCGCTCGACCGATGCCGCCACCTCGGCGCGCTGTGCCTCGTCGAGGCGCGGCGTGAGGGTCAGCACCGTGTCGCGCATGATCATGGGCGGATCGGCGGGGTTCAGGATGATGATCGCCTTGCCGCGCGCCGCGCCGCCGACCGTCTCGATGGCGTGCGCGGTCGTCTCGGTGAACTCGTCGATGTTGGCGCGCGTGCCCGGGCCCGCGGAGCGCGAGGCGACGGATGCGACGATCTCGCCGTAGACGACGGGCACCACCCGGCTGACGGCCGCGACCGCGGGGATCGTGGCCTGGCCGCCGCACGTCACCATGTTGACGTCGTCGGCGTCGAGGTGCGCGCCCAGGTTGACGGGCGGCACGACGAACGGACCGATCGCGGCGGGCGTGAGGTCGACGAGGCGCTTGCCGTAGGGCTTGAGCTTCTCGGCGTTCGCGACGTGCGCTTTCGCGGATGTCGCGTCGAACACGATGTCGACGTCGTCGAAGTGCTCCCAGGCGATGAGCCCGTCGACACCCTCCGCCGTGGTGGCGAAGCCCAGCCGGGCCGCGCGCGCGAGGCCGTCCGACTCGGGGTCGATGCCGACCATGATGCCCAGCTCGAGCACCGACGACAGCCGATGCACCTTGAACATCAGGTCCGTGCCGATGTTGCCGGATCCGATGATGGCGACCTTGCTCATGATTCCCCTCCTGCGATCGCGGCGACGCGACCGAGTCCATCGACCTCTGCGACGACCGACATGCCCGGCCGCAGCGCGACCATGGGGCCGAGCGCGCCCGAGAGCACGACCTCCCCCGCCCGCAGTGGCCGCCCCTGCGCCGCGGCGGTGCGCGCGACCCAGACGAGCGCCTCGACGGGGTCGCCGAGGCAGTCGGCGCCTCGGCCCGTGGAGGCGACCTCGCCGTCGATCGACATGCGCATGACCACCTCCCGCAGATCGATGCGGCGCGGGTCGACCGCCGCCTCGCCGAGCACGTACATGCCGCTCGAGGCGTTGTCGGCCACGGTGTCGAAGAGGCCGATGCGCCAGTCCTGGATGCGGGAGTCGACGATCTCGAGGGCGGGCGTCGCGTACTCCACGGCGCGCAGCACCGACTCGCGGTCGAGCTCGTCGACGTCGGTGTCGAGCACGAAGGCGATCTCCGCCTCGACCTTGGGCTGGATGAGGCGTCGCATGTCGATCTGCCCGCGATCGTGGATCTCCATGTCGGCGAGCAGGATGCCGAAGTCGGGCTGATCGACGCCGAGCTGGCGTCGCACGGCGTCCGAGGTGAGGCCGACCTTGTGCCCGACGAGCGGGTTGTCGGCGCTCTCGCGCTCGGCCATGTGGAGGGCCTGGACCTCGTACGCCTCCTCGAGGCTGCGGAGCGTCGACGCGATGGGCGCGATAGGCACGCGCGTCTCGAGCGCCTCGGTGAGCGCGCGCGCGGCGGCGCGGATGCGATCGTCGGCCATGGCTCAGCCCACCTTCTCGGCGGGCGCGCTCGCGATGACGCGGAGGTGGCCCGCGGCGACGGCGGCCTCCAGCATCCGTCCGACGTCCTGCACGGGGCCCGCCGCGGCGATGAAGCGGTCCGGGCGCAGGATGAGCGCCGCCGTGGGGCGGACGTCGAACCACTTCTTGATGCGTCCGTCGACGTCGCCGAGCACCTGCGCGCCCGGAGCGTCGTCGACGAGCTGCGTCGTGGGACGCAGCCAGACGACCGCGGCGTCGAGGCGCTCGAGCATCGCCCGCTGCTCCTCGTCGAGGTGCGCGATCGGGTTGCTCCCCCACGCGAGCACAGCCCAGCGGTAGCCGATGACGTCGTCGAGACGGTGCTCGGCGCCGTCGACCGTGCGCACGCGCGGCTGGATGAACTGCGTGCCGACGGGCGACGGGGTGTCGCGGAAGTGGCGGTAGGAGGTGAGCAGCCCGCGTCCGTCGATGGTCGCGCACGCCTCCCCCGGGGTCGCGGAGATGGGATCGACGACGACCCCGCGCGTGTAGCGCGGCATGGGCTTGTACTTCATCTGCACGAAGTACTGCTTGACCGAGGGGACGACCGTGAGCAGCCGCGCGGCGCCGTCGCGCAGAAGTGCGACGAGTCGATTCGTGGGCCTGACGAAGCGGCCGAAGGCCACGGAGATGCCGATCATGGCCTTGGCGTGGGGCTGGCGCTCGACCGTGTAGGTGTCGAGCAGGGCGTCGTCCGCTTCGCCGAGCACGACCGCCGAGAGCTTCCACGCGAGATTCGTCGAGTCGCGCATCCCGCTGTTCCAGCCCTGTCCCTGCCATACGGGCATGAGGTGCGCGGCATCGCCCGCGATGAAGCAGCGCCCAGCGCGGAAGCTGCTCGCGATACGCGAGTGGTGCGTGTAGACGCGGCGGCGGATGATCGACGCCTTCGCCGGGTCGGGCATGTGGGCGGAGAGCAGACCGGCGATGAACGCGTCGTCGTCCGCGAGCTCGTCGGGTTCCTTGTCGAACAGCATGAACTCGAAACGGCGGAGGCCGTGCGGGAGGGCGAGCGACACGTACGGGCGCTTGGGGTCGCCGCCCACCCAGACGTTGGGCAGGCCGAGCGGGTCGTTCTCCATGTCGATGACGATCCATCGGGTCGATGGCGACTGACCGTCGAAGGCGACGCCCATGTGCTTACGCGTGAAGCTCCGGCCGCCGTCGGCTCCGACGAGGTAGCGGCTGCGGAAGGTCACGACCTCGTCTCCGACGCGCGCGTGGAGGTCGACGTGGTCGCCGTGGTCGTCGATCTGCTCGGCCTCGTGTCCGAAGTGGACGGTCACGTGCGGGAAGCGGCCGAGACCCTCGAGGAGCACGCGATCGACCGCGGGCTGCACGAAGGCGTTCCGGCGCGACCAGCCGAATTCGTCGATGGCGGGCGCGATCGCCGCCATGACCCGGCCGCGACCGTTGACGAGATGCATGATGTGGCTCGGCGTCGTGTGGGGCAGCACCTCCTGGATGAGCCCCATGGTCTGGATCGAGCGCAGGGACTCGTCGTCGATCCCGACGCCGCGCGGGTAGTTGATGAGCTCGGGGAGCGCCTCGACCAGGTTGACGCTCACGCCTCGCAGCCCCAGGAGGTTGGCGATGGAGAGGCCGGCGGGGCCCGCCCCCACGACCGTGACGTCGGCCTCGCGTACGGAACCGCGAGTTGACGAGGAAGTCATCATTGACCCTTTCGACGTTCAATTAGTGAACACCATAGTTCACATGTTGCATAGTGGACGCTAGCGCGGAGCGCCCCGGGCGTCAACCGCCGCGTGAGAGAAGTTGTGCGTGCGCGAGCGCACGCCGACGAGCGGGCGCTGCAGCACCCGTGCGAAGCGCGACGGCCGGGTCAGCCGATCACGGCGAGGTGACTCAGGCCGACGACTCGACCTGCTCCGAGAGCTTCGCGCACGCGGCAAGGGCCGGCTCGATGGCCGCGTCGAGCACCTCGGGTCGATTGCTCACCATGTTGACGCAGCAGTCAATGCCGGCGATGCGCAACGGGATCGCCAGGCCGTGGAGGTTCGGCTCGATCTCCCCGAACGTGCGCGCGTAGCCTATCTCCCGCGCCTCGGTGACCCGCTCCGAGTCCGACTCGCGCGGCGGCTCGAGCACGCGCAGCGCGAGTCCTGCCGCACCGCGGTCGATCACGTGCCTGTCGCCGACCTGGAAGCCCATGCGGAAGCCCTGCCGTGCCGACTCGACGACCGAGAGCGCCACGGCGTCGTCGCCCTCTCGCACGAAGAGCGCGACCGTGGCCCCGACCTCGTCGGCGAGCGCGGCGAGCTGCGGCTTGACGGCGACGCTGAGGGCCGAGAGGCCGCCCTCCGCGAGGTTCACGAGCCCCACCGCACCGCGGAACCGGCCGTCGGGTCCGCGTGCGATGAGGCGCGCATCCGACAGTGCCGCGAGGATCCGGTTGGCGATCGAGCGGTGTACGCCGAGGTGCTCTGCGAGCTCCGCGATGCTCATTCCCGTCGGCGAGAGCGCGACCGCGCGCAGCGCGCGCAGGCCGCGGACGAGCGTCTGCGCGCCGAGCGTCGAACCCGACGTCTGCTCCTGCTGCACGGTCACGACTCGATGATAGGTCCGCGCGGGTCCGGGAACTGAGGACTCACCACGATCACCCCTCACCCTCGAGGAACCCGAGCACGAGCCCGTTGAACCGCTCCCATTGCTCCCACTGCGGCCAGTGACCCGCGTCCTCGATGAGCTCGAACCGGCCCTGCGGGATCTGCTCGGCCATGTGCAGGCCGGCGCCCGCCGGTCCGGACGGATCGTCGCTCGTCCACACCACAAGCGTAGGGGCGGAGATCCCCTGCAGCTCCTCGTCCGTGATGAGGTTGCGCGCACGGATCTCCGGGTCCTGAAGGCACAGGATGTGGCGCATCGAGTCGGCGAAGCCCGGCTGGGCGTAGATGCCCTGGCGGATGTCCACGAGCTCCTCGGTGACCGACTCCGGATGCGCCATGAGCCACTCGAGTCGCGACCGGACGCGTTCGCGGCTCGGATCGTCGACGGCGGCCTGGCTGAGCTCGCGGATGCGCGCCATGACCTCCGGCCTGGCCATCGTGCCGCCCGGGGTGTTGAGCACGAGGCGGCCCACCCGTTCGGGATGCGCGGCCGCGAACTTGACGGCGACCCATCCGCCGAGGGACTCGCCGTTGAGGTGGGCGCGGTCGACGCCGAAGGCGTCCATGAGGGCCGCGAGGTGCTCGACGTACTCGGGCAGCTCGAGGTCATGATCGGTGGGCGTCGTGTAGCCGTGTCCCGGGTAGTCGTAGGCGACGACCCGGTACCGGCGGGCGAAGTCGGCGATATTGCGCGAGTACGCCTCGAGGTGCCCGCCCGTGCCGGGGAGCAGGAAGACAGTCTCGGCGCCCTCCCCCGCGACGAGGCAGCGGGTGCGCCACCCGGCCGCGTCGACGTACTCGACGCGATGGGCGACGGCGCCCAGCTCGCCCCATGCTGTCGCCCGCGGGCGGGTCTGAACGTTGAGGTCTCCGATGACGGCGCTCACGATCGCGCCTCCTCTCCCAGGTAGATGTCGCGGAAGATCGACCAGTCGGCGACGTCGGCGACGCGTTCGTCGAGCGCGACGCGCCCGTGGTCGAGCACCGCGACGCGGTCGGCGATCGCGAGTGAGTTGTCGACGAGCTGCTCCACGAGCACGACGCACAGGCCCTCGTCGCGCAATCGCGAGATTTCGCCGAACACCTCCTGCACGATGGCGGGGGCGAGCCCCGCCGAGGGCTCGTCGAGCAGCAGCACACGCGGATCGAGCATGAGCGCCTGGGCGATCGCGAGCATCTGCTGCTGGCCGCCGGAGAGCAGGCCCGCCGCGAGGTCGCGCTTCTCGCCGAGGATCGGGAATCGCTCGTACGCCGCCTCGAGGCCCTGCGCGACGTAGCCGCGGCGTCGACGATGCACGTACCCGCCGATGCGCAGGTTCTCCTCGACGGTGCGGGCCCGGAAGACGCGCTTGCCCTCCTGCACGAGGGCGATGCCCGCCCGGGCTCGCGCGTACGCCTGCCCCGTGATCGCCCGACCGTCGTACTCGACGGTGCCCGTCGAGCCGATGAGCCCGACGACGGCCGACAGCAGCGTCGTCTTGCCGGCACCGTTGCGCCCGAGCACCGCGGTGATCTGGCCTGCGGGGCACTCGAGGCTCAGGTCGCGGATGACCTGGATCTGGCCGTACCCCGTCGACAGGCCGCGGATCGAGAGACCGCTCATCGCTCCTCCTCCCCGGCGCCGAGCGCCGTGCCCAGATAGACCTCGGTGACACGCGGATCGGAGCGCACGTGATCCGGGTCGCCCTCGGAGACGATGCGCCCGGTGTCGAGCACGTAGACGTGGTCGGAGACCGACATGACCATCTCGAAGTTGTGCTCGACGAGCACGATCGTGGCGCCGGATTCCCGCAGCGTGCGGATGAGGGCGGCGAGCTCGGCGACCTCGCCCTCGTCGAGCCCGGATGCCGGCTCGTCGAGGAGAACGAGCTTGGCGTCGGCGGCGAGCGCGCGCGCGACCTCGACGAGGCGGCGCGTGCCGAGCGGCAGGGAGCTCGCCTCGACGTCGGCGAGGTGCGCGATGTCGAGGAGCGCGAGCAGCTCGAGAGCCTGGGCGCGGTGCCGACGGCGCGTCCGCGCGAAGCCGGGGAGCCGCAGGATCGACGAGATGAGGGGGACACCGTGCGCGCTCTGCATCGCGATGGCGATCGTCTCGACGACCGTGAGGTCTTGCGGGATGATCGGCGTCTGGAAGGTGCGGGCGACCCCGCGGCGCGCGACCTGGTGCGGCTGGAGCGTCGTCAGGTCGTCTCCGTCGAGGCGGATCGCTCCCTCGTCGGGCCGGTAGAAGCCAGAGACGACGTTGAGGAGCGTCGTCTTGCCCGAGCCGTTCGGCCCGATGAGGCCCGTCACGGTGCCGGCGGCGAAGGTGACGCTCACATCCGCGAGTGCGGTGTTGCCTCCGAACCTCTTCACGAGGCCCGTCACCTCGAGCTTCTCCCCGCGCAGCCGCGAGATGAGCTCGTCGGAGGCGACGGCCGCCTGCGCGTCCGGGAGAACCTCGTCGCGGACGAGGTGGCGACGCACGAGCTTCCGCGCGAGACCCGCGATGCCGCCCGAGAAGAAGAGCGCACCGCCCAGCAGGATGAGGCCGAAGATGATGAGCGAGTACTGCTGGAGCCCGGTGGCCCTGAGCGGCCCGATCACCATGATCGCCGCGCCCACGACCGCGCCGTAGATGCTCGCGCTGCCGCCGATGATGGTGGCCGCGAGGATCACGATGGCCATCGTCAGGCCGAACGAGGTCGGGGAGATGTAGCCGTCCTGGTAGGCGAAGAGGGCACCCGCGACGCCGGCGGGCGCCGCGCCGATGAGGTAGGCGGTGAGCTTGAGCCTCGTGACCGAGAACCCGAGGGAGCGCGCGAGCACGGGGCTCGTGTGCATGACGCGCAGCGCCTGGCCGTGCGGCGACACGATGAAGTTGCGGATCACCGCGAAGAACACGATCGTCACGATCACGACGAGCGTGTAGTAGCCGCTCGTGCTGAGCTTCGCGCCGAACAGCACGGGGAGCGGGATTCCGGTGAGGCCGGAGGGGCCGCCCGTGTGCTCCGTGAGGAGCGTGACCACATCCGGCACGAGCAGCACGAGGAAGAACGTCACCATCGCCATCGACCACGACCCGAGTCGCAGACCGGGGATGCCGGTCAGGAAGCCAACGACGGCGGCCGCGACGAGCGCCACGAGCACGGTGATCGAGAGGTCGAAGCCCTGGATGGCGAGATAGCCCGCGAGGTATGCGCCCACGGCATAGAACGCGGCCTGCCCGAGGGCGAGTTCGCCGCTGTAGCCGAAGGTGACGTTGAGACCCACGACGAGCAGCGCGAGGAGGCAGATCGACACGATGATCCGCAGCACCGCGGGAGCCGCGCCCATGTAGGGCAGGGCGAGAACGATCGCGGCGAGCGCGAGCGGGATGATCCAGAGGGGCGCCGTGAGGTAGCGCCGGAGGCTCATGCGCATCAGACGACCCTCTCCTGTGCCTTGCCGCGGGAGAACAGCCCGTGCGGCAGGACGACGAGCACGATGAGCAGCAGCACGAAGACCGTGATGTTCTGCCAATCGCTTCCGAGGTAGCGCGCCGCGAACATCTCGAGGATGCCGACGACGCCGGCCGCGACGAGGGCGCCGAGCATGCTGCCGAACCCTCCGAGGGCGAGCACGAGGAAGGCCTTGACGGCGAGTCCCTCGCCGAGGTGGTACGTCGCGTAGGTCTTCGTGGCCACGAGCGGCGCGACCGCGCCGACGAGGGCGCCGGCGAGCGCGAACGCGCCCGTCGCGAGGCCCCGGACGTTGACGCCGCGCAGCATCGCAGCATCCCGATCCTCCGAGGTGGCGAGCGCCGTGAGACCGATCGAGGTCTTGGTGCTCAGCAGCCACATCCCGACGCCCACGACGATCGCCGTCGCGACGAGCGCGAGCTCTCCGACGGTCACGCGACCTCCGAGCACGTCGAGCACGCCGAACTCCTTGAGGTACGGCATCGAGCGGGGCTCCGAGCCCCAGAGCACGAGAGCGATCCCCGAGAGGATCACACCGATGCCGAGCGTCGTGACGAGCTCGTTGTGGGATCCCTTGCGGGCGAGCGGGCGCACCGCGATGAACTCCTCGATCGCGCCGATGAGAGCGCCGGCGACCGCGCACACGACGATCGCAACGCCGAGCGGCAGCTCGAACCGGGACGCGGCCTCGACGGCGATGAAGGTGCCGACCATGAGGATGTAGGCCTGCGCGAAGTTGAAGACGCGTGTGCCGATGAAGACGATGTTGTACGCGATCGCGACGAACGCGTACACGGCGCCGATCGAGAGACCGGCCCAGAGGGTTGTGACCATGTGAGGGCTTCCGGGTTGCGACGGATCGGATGGGCCGCCGCCGGCCGCGTCGTGCGGCCGGCGGCGGTCACGATCACTCGATGGACTGGATGGTTCCCTCGACCACGGGACCGGGGCGCACGACGATGTAGGCGTCGGTGCCGAGGTTCCGGAAGTGGTTCTCACCCGTGTAGCTCTTGTACTCGGGGAAGGTGAGGTAGGGCGACTCGCCGTCGAGGGCCTCGAGGTTCTCGAGCGCCTCGGCGACCGCCGCGGCATCCTTGGAGCCCGCCTGCTCGACGCCCTGCTTCACGACGTGCACCGCGTCCCACTGGTGCGTGTAGAGCTGCATGAGCTGGTCGAACGAGCTGCCGCGCTTCTCGAGCTCGGCGGTCAGGTAGTCGAACGCGGCCGTGCCCGTCACCGTGCGCTCGGCCGTGTTGATGGCGAAGACGCGGAGGTACAGGTTGTTCCAGTCGGCCTCGCTCGAGATGAGCGCGAGGTTGTTGCCGTTGCCGAGGCCGCCGTCGCCGTAGGTCGGGATGTCCCATCCCAGCTTCGTGCGGCTCTCGAGCGCGTATCCCGAGGCGCTCCCGTAGCCCTGGATGATGAGGGCATCCGGGTCGCCCGACTGAAGGCGCTGCAGTTGCGCGGTCATGTCGAGGTCGGCCGGCGCGTAGGCCTCCTGCACGAGCTCGAAGCCCTTGCCGGGCAGCTCCTCGGCGAACGCCTCGGCGATGCTCTGACCGAGCGCGTCGTTGGCGCCGAGGTAGGCGATCTTCTTGTACCCCTCGTCTGCGAAGAGCTCCGCGGCCGCCTGCGGGTCGAGCGCGACGACGGGGTTGGTGCCGAAGGCATAGGGGTACGTGGCGGGGTCGTTGATCGCGTTAGCGTAGGTGTTACCGATCGAGAGGATCTCGTTGCGTGTCAGGAGCGGCAGCATGGCGAGGGTGACGGCGCTCGAGACGCCGTGGACGACGAGGTCGGGAGCCTCCTTGTCGATCTGCTCCTGCAGCAGCGTGACGGCCTTGGTCGGGTCGAGTTGATCGTCGGCGACGATGAGCTCGATCTGCTCGCCGGCGATGCCGCCGTTCGCGTTGATCGAGTCGACCGCGATCTCGAGGCCCTCCTGCTGCGCCTTGGACGACCCCGCGAGCGCGCCCGTCAGCGAGAGGCTCGCGTAGATGGTGTAGGTGCCGCCGGACCCTTCGCCACCGGTTCCGCCGGTGCCGCCGTCGTCAGCCGCGCAGCCCGTCAGCACGAGGGCTGCCGCTGTGGTGAGGGCCACCGCGGGCCCCAGAATCTTCGAAACCACGTTGTTCCTTCCGATCGGATTCGCGCTTCGTCGCGCCGGTTCCCCCTTGGTGCGGGGTGCCGATCCCTCACGTCCGCGTGAGGGGGCTCGGCCTTGACAGCATGACCCACCCTCACCACACTCGTCAATATGTGAACGCGGATGTTCGCAAAATGACCACATTCGCAAGATGACCGCAGGACGCAAAGGAGCTCCGATGTCAGAACCCGGCCTTCCCGATTTCGACGAGACGTTCGACGTGCTCGTCGTGGGCACTGGAGCAGGGGGTCTGAGCGCCGCCGCCATCGCGGCGGAGGGCGGCGCATCCGTCGTCGTGCTCGAGAAGGCTGCGCGGATCGGCGGCACGACCCGGAAGTCGGCGGCCGCTCTCTGGATCCCGGGCAACCGGTTCATGCGCGAGGCCGGGATCGACGACCGTGCCGAGGACGTCATCCGCTTCCTCGCGCGCATCGGACGCCCCGCGCTGTACGACCCTGAGGCGCCGCGGTTCGGGCTCCCGGAGTGGGAGTACGACATGCTCCACGCGTTCTGCGAGAATGCCGCGACCGCGCAGGATGAGCTCGAGCGCGTCGGCGCCATGTGGCTCGCGCCGTCGCCGTTCGGCATCTCCGACTACCAGGGCCATCGGCCCGAGAACGTCCACCCGGTCGGCCGCACGCTGTACGAGGCCAAGACCCTCGGCGCGGCCGACGGCGGGCAGGTGCTCGTCGACCGCCTCGCTGCGGGCGCCGAGAAGCACGGGGCCGTCATTCGCCTCGAGCACGAGGTCGCGGATGTCGTGCTCGACGAGGACGGCGCGGTGATCGGCCTCGAGGTGCGCACGCCCGCAGGCGACGTGCGCCTCGGCGCGCGCGCGGGCGTGATCTTCGCGAGCGGCGGGTTCACCCACAACCCCGAATACCGCGTGCAGTTCCTCAACGGCCCGTTCATGGGCGGCTGCGCGGCCCCCACCAACACCGGCGACTTCCTCCGCATCGGCATGCAGCTCGGCGTGGAGCTCGGTGACCTCTCGGAAGCCTGGACCGTCGCGATCAACACCGAGCGCATGGAGCGCGAGCCCGACACGTTCATGTCGAGCTTCTACGTGCTCGGCGACGGGATGATCGAGGTCAACCGCGCCGGCCGTCGCGTCGTCAACGAGAAGGCGCCGTACAACGAGCACGGTCGGGTCATGTCGAACTGGGACCCCGTCGAGCTGCGCTACCCGAACATGCCGCTCATCGCGATCTGGGACCAGCAGGTCGCCGACCGCTGGGGCATCGACCGCTTCGGGAACCCCGTGCCGGCCCCCGGAGCCGACCCCTACTGGGTCGTCTCGGGCGACAGCCTCGAGGAGCTCGCCGAGGCCATCGACGCCAAGCTCTCCGAGCTCGGCCCCCGCACGGGCAACGCTCGACTCGACGCCGATTTCGTCGAGAACCTGCGGGCGACGATCGAGCGCTACGGCGAGCTCGCCGACGCCGGGTCCGACACCGACTTCGGCCGCGGCGACACGCCGTTCGAACGCTACGTCTCGAGCCGCTTCGGCGACGGCGACGGCCCCAACCCGCTCATGCGGCGCCTCGACACGAGCGGCCGTCTCTACGCATCCGTCCTCGCGCTCGGCACCCTCGACACCAAGGGCGGGCCGCGCACGACGCCGCACCGCGAGGTGCTGCGCCCCGACGGCTCGACCATCCCCGGCCTCTACGCGGTCGGCAACTGCGCCGCGTCGGCGACGGGTCAGGGCTACCCCGGGGCGGGCGCGACCCTCGGGCCGATCGTGACCGAGGGGTACCTGGCGGCGAAGCGCGTCCTCTCGCGCATCTGACCCTCCCCGGGTCGGGGGTACCGGTGCAGGATGGTCCCATGACCTCGCGAGCCGGTACCCCCGCCCAGCCGTCCGACCTCATCGACGTGCACGAGCTCGTCGATGCGTACTACCAGCGCACCCCCGACATGTCGGATGCGGCGCAGCGGGTCGTGTTCGGCACGAGCGGGCACCGCGGATCGAGCCTCGACGGCGCCTTCACCGAGACGCACATCGCCGCGATCACGCAGGCGATCGTCGAGTACCGCGCCTCGCAGGGCATCACGGGCCCCCTCTTCGTCGGGGCGGACACGCACGGCCTCTCCGCCCCCGCCCAGACGACGGCGCTCGGCGTGCTCGAGGCGAACGGGGTGCACGCCCTCGCCGACGAGTTCGACGACTTCGTGCCGACGCCCGCGCTCAGCCGCGCCATCATCCGGTACAACGCCGAGCACGAGGGCGGCCCGCAGGCCGACGGCATCGTCATCACGCCGAGCCACAACCCGCCGCGCGACGGCGGCTTCAAGTACAACCCGCCGCACGGCGGCCCGGCCGACTCGGATGCGACGGGCTGGATCGCGAACCGCGCCAACGAGATCATCGAGGGCGGCAACCGCGAGGTGCGCTTCGCGGAGCCGTCGGCGGTCGACACCTACGACTTCCGCGGGGCGTACGTCGACGACCTCGCGAACGTGCTCGACATGGAGGCCATCGCATCCTCGGGCCTCAAGCTCGGCGCCGACCCGCTCGGCGGCGCGAGCGTCGGCTACTGGGCGCTCATCGCGGAGCGCTACGGGCTCGACCTCGAGGTCGTGAACCCGGCCGTCGACCCGACGTGGTCGTTCATGACGCTCGACTGGGACGAGAAGATCCGCATGGACCCGTCGTCGCCCTCGGCGATGGCGTCGGTCGTGGCGCGCGCGGCCGACTTCGCGATCCTCACGGGCAACGACGCCGATGCCGACCGGCACGGCATCGTGACGCCCGACGGCGGGCTCATGAACCCCAACCACTACCTCGCGGTCGCGATCCAGTACCTCTACACCCACCGCCCCGGCTGGCGCCCGGATGCCGCCATCGGCAAGACGCTCGTCTCGAGCTCGATGATCGACCGCGTCGCGGCGTCGCTCGGCCGGCGGCTGTGGGAGGTGCCGGTCGGGTTCAAGTGGTTCGTGCCGGGGCTCGTCGACGGCTCGGTCGGCTTCGGCGGCGAGGAGTCGGCGGGCGCGAGCTTCCTGACCCTCGACGGGAAGGCGTGGACGACCGACAAGGACGGCATCATCCTCGCGCTCCTCGCGGCCGAGATCCGCGCCGTCACGGGCAAGAGCCCGAGCGAGCTCTACCGCGAGCTCACGGAGCAGTTCGGCGACCCGGCGTACGCGCGCGTCGACGCCGCCGCGACGCCCGAGCAGAAGGCGCGCCTCGGCAAGCTCTCGGGCGACGACATCACGGCGACGGAGCTCGCGGGCGACCCCATCACGGCGAGGCTCTCGCACGCTCCGGGCAACGGCGCGGCGATCGGCGGCGTGAAGGTGGAGAGCGAGCACGCGTGGTTCGCGGCGCGCCCCTCGGGCACCGAGAACGTCTACAAGATCTACGCCGAGTCGTTCCGCGGGCCCGAGCATCTGGCCCTCGTGCAGGCGGAGGCGAAGCGCATCGTGGATGCCGCCCTCGCCTGAGCTCGGCGGCGGCGGCGGCGAGGAGCCTTGACCTCGGCCACCGAGGTGTGGGTGAATAGCGGCTAATAGCGAACAACGATGTTCGCTATGTGAGCGAATCGCGGAGGAGCCCATGGCCGGACCCGAGTGGGATGTCGTCGTCGTCGGAAGCGGGGCCGCCGGTCTCTGCGCAGCGCTCGAAGCGCACGATGCAGGAGCCCGCGTGCTCGTGCTCGAGTCACAGGAGGAGCCCGGCGGGTCGTCGCGCATCTCGGGCGGCATGATGCTGGCCGCGGGCACCCCGCTGCAGCGCCGCCACGGCATCGACGACACGGCCGACGCGTTCTACCACGACTACCTCATGCACACGCAGTGGAAGGTGCTGCCGGGAGCCGCCCGCCGCATCGCCGACGAGTCGGCATCCTCGATCGCGTGGCTCGAGAGCATGGGCGTCGAGTTCTACGACTTCCTCTCCGACGCGGGCTACGACGGCGTGCCGCGCACGCACTCGGCCGTCGGCCGCGGCGCCGGTGTCATCGAGCCGCTTCTCGAGCGCGTCGCCGAGCGGGGCATCGAGATCCGCTGCGGACGCCGGGTCACATCCCTCGCCTCCGACGGCGAGCGCGTCGTCGGCGTCGAGACCCCGGAGGAGACGGTGCGCGCACGGCAGGTCGTGCTCGCCACCGGCGGGTTCGGCGCCAACCCCGACCTCGTGCGCGAGCTCATCCCGGCGACCCGCAAGGCGGGCGACTGGCTCTGGTACATCGGAGCCGAGGGGGCGCAGGGCGACGCCCTCGAGCTCGTCGAGCGGATCGGGGTGCCGATCATCGGACACGGTCGGGGCGTCGTGATGACGACCCCGGGCTTCACGACGGCGGCCTTCGAGGGCTACCTGCCCGGCTGGATGGTGCTCGTCAACTCGCGAGGGCTGCGGTTCTGCGACGAGTCGCTTCCCTACGGCCTCATGGACGGGCTCGTGCGCGAGCAGGGCGACGAGGCGTGGGTCGTCTTCGACGACGCCGCGAAGACCGCGGCCGTGCCAGGCGGGCCCGCCGCCTACCGCCTGCAGATCCCGTCGCTTCCCGGCCGGCCGAGCCCCAACTGGGACAGCGACATCATCGACGCGCAGGTGGCCGCCGGACGGGTCGCGCGGGCCGACACCCTCGAGGAGCTCGCGCGCGCGGTCGGCCTCCCCGCCGACACCCTCGCCGGGTCCGTGGCCCGCTACAACGCCCTCGTGAGCTCGGGCGACGACGCGGACTTCGGCAAGCGGACGGAGTTCCTGCGGCCGATCCAGACGGGACCGTTCTACGCGGCCCACATGCGGCTCGCCACCGTGTGCCTCACCTCCGTCGGTCCGGCCGTCGACCGGGATGCGCGAGTGCTCGGCGCGAGCGGCCCGGTGGAGGGCCTGCTCGCGGCCGGCGAGTGCACGGGCGGCACGCTCGGCGACCGCTATGTCGGCACCGGCAACTCCTGGATCAACTGCGTCGTCTACGGTCGCGTCGCGGGCCGGACGGCGGCCGCGGCGACCGTCGGCTGACCTCTCCGGGCGGGCGTGCAGGACAACCCCGCACGCCCGTTTTCGGGGGTCGACAGGCCTGTCGCCCGATGCCCCGTGGGAGCGCTCCCTTCGGCCGCCGCGCTCGCTGACATCCGCTCCTGACCAGGGATTTCGCGTCGTTGCCGATTCGTTGCCATTTTCCGTGTTGACACGCGTTCCGAGGCCTGCGTATCGTTGCGTCCGATTTCGTGAGAGCGCTCCCACAGCGCTTCGTGAGAGCGCTCCCACCGAGATCGTCCCCATCCACGCACACAAAGGAGTGACCGTGAAGCTCTCACGACGCACCGCCACTGTCGCTGCGATCGCCGGTACCGCCTCCCTCGCCCTGGTTCTCTCCGGGTGCTCGACGGACGGCGGCAACGGCGGCAACGGCGACGAGAAGATCACGCTGACCATCACGACGTTCGGCACCATGGGCATCGACGTCAACTACGAGAAGTACATGGAGGAGAACCCGAACATCGTCATCGAGGCGACCAACCTCGAGAACGGTGGCGCGGCGCGCGACGACGCTTACGCAAAGATCGCGGCCGGCACGGGCCTCAGCGACGTCGTCGCGATCGAGGAGGGCTGGCTCTCCACGATCGCCGAGGTGTCGACCGCGTTCGTCGACCTCCGCGACTACGGCATCGAGGACAACAAGAGCGACTGGCTCGACTGGAAGTACGCCCAGGGCACGGATGCCGACGGCCGCGTGTTCGGCGCCGGCCTCGACATCGGCCCGCAGGGCCTCTGCTTCCGCGGCGACCTCTTCGAGGCGGCTGGCCTGCCGGGCGACCGCGAGGGCTTCGCCGAGGCCATCGGCGGCGAGGACGCCACGTGGGAGTCGTTCTTCGAGTTCGGCCAGCAGTACACGGCCGCGAGCGGCAAGCCGTTCTACCACAACCCCTCATTCTTCTGGAACTCGTTCGTGAACCAGCAGGAGGAGGGCTACTACAAGAAGGACGGCGAGACCCTCAACATCAAGGACAACGCCGCCCTCAAGGGCCAGATGGACCTCATCGTCGCGAACGCCAACATCGGCGCCGGCCTCCCCGGCTGGGGGGTCGCCGACCAGGCCAAGAACGACGAGTTCGCGGTCTACGTCTGCCCGTCGTGGATGCTCGGTGTCGTGAGCGGCTACTACGACGCCGGCACGACCGGCACCGGCTGGGACTTCGCCGACGTCCTCCCGGGCGGTGCGGCCAACTGGGGTGGCGCCTTCCTCGGCGTCTCCGAGTCGTCCGAGCACAAGGAGGAGGCCGCCAAGCTCGCGCTGTGGCTCGCCGCCCCCGAGCAGCAGGCCGCTGCGTTCGAGGCCGCCGGTCCGTTCCCGAGCACGCTCGCGGGCCAGGACCTCGTGAAGGACTCGGTCTCCGAGTTCTTCAACGACGCCCCCGTCGGTGAGATCTTCTCGAACCGCGCCCAGGGCGTCATCGCCCAGGTCAAGGGCCCGGAGGACTCGAACATCCAGGACAACGTGTTCGGTCCGGTCTTCGACAAGGTCGGCCAGGGCGAGATCACCACGGGTGACGCCGCTTGGGCCGCCGCCATGGAGCTCCTCGACCAGCTCGTCAAGCAGTAACACCTCGAGCGGTCCCCGGCGCCTCCGCCGGGGACCGCTCACCCCCTTCGTCACCGCACCACCCGGATCAGATAGGCACCACGATGAGCGCAGTCACGGCAGGTCGGCGGACCGGCACCCAGTTGACGTTCCGCCAGAAGCTCTCGAACTTCGACTACAAGTTCTCGCCGTACCTGTACGTCGCACCGTTCTTCATCCTGTTCGCGCTCCTCGGCGCCTTCCCGATCATCTACACCGTCAACGTCTCGCTGTACGACTGGGACCTGCTCAAGGGCCAGGGCGACTTCATCGGCTTCGAGAACTACCTGACGACCCTGCAGGACCCGTTCTTCTGGAACGCCTTCGGCAACACCATCAGCATCTTCCTGCTCTCCGCGGTGCCGCAGCTCGTCATGGCGACGATCATCGCCGCCGTGCTCGACCAGGCCATCCGCGCCAGCACCTTCTGGCGGATGAGCGTGCTGCTGCCCTACATCGCCGCCCCCGTCGCGGTGGCGGTCATCTTCACCCAGGTCTTCAACCAGTTCGGCGGACCCATCACGGGCCTCACCGAGCTCATGGGGCTCGAGCCGATCCGCTGGGGCTACGACCCCTTCCCCGCGCACATCGCGATCGCGACGATGGTCAACTGGCGCTGGACGGGCTACAACGCGCTCATCCTGCTCGCCGCGATGCAGGCCATCCCGCGTGACATGTACGAGTCGGCCGCGCTCGACGGCGCCGGCCGCATCCGCCGCTTCTGGTCGATCACGATCCCGATGATCCGCCCCACGATGATCTTCGTCATCATCACCGCCACGATCGGCGGCCTGCAGATCTTCACCGAGCCCAAGCTCTTCGACGGCCAGTCGAACGGCGGCGCGAACCGCCAGTTCCAGACGATCGTGCTCTACCTCTACGAGATGGCGTTCCCGCGCCGCGACTTCGGCCGCGCCGCCGCGACCGCCTGGATCCTCTTCCTCATCATCGTCCTCATCGGTCTGATCAACTACGCCATCTCGCGCACGATCGCCTCCCAGGACATCTCGCGCGTGCGCACCCCCAAGCGCGCCGCGCTCACCGCGAACGGAGTCCGCCGATGACCTCGACCATCACCCGCCCCCCGGTCGCGCCGACCCGTCCCCTCGGCCGCGAGGAGCGCCGCCGCAAGGCGCGCTTCTACGACCGACCCGGCTGGCTGAGCTACGCGCTGCTCGTCGTCTTCTTCATCGCGGCCGTCTTCCCGCTGTGGTGGTCGTTCGTCATGGCGAGCCGCCAGGCGTCCGACATCAACGCCGTGCCGCCCGTCGTGATCCCCGGGCCGAACTTCATCGAGAACGTGCTGAAGGCGTTCGCGACGGTCGACTTCGCGAAGGCGCTGCTCAACAGCCTCATCATCTCGGGCGCGATCGCGGTCGCCGTCGTCTTCTTCTCGACGCTCGCCGGCTTCGCGTTCGCCAAGCTCAAGTTCCGCGGCCGCAACCCGCTCATGGTGACCGTCATCGCGACGATGGCGATCCCGACCCAGCTCGGCATCATCCCGCTCTTCATGCTCGTGTCGGAGCTCAAGCTCGCGAACTCGCTGTGGGCCGTCATCATCCCCGGCCTCGTGTCGGCGTTCGGCGTGTTCTTCATGCGCCAGTACCTCGTCGACACGATCCCCGACGAGCTCATCGAGGCCGCCCGCATGGACGGCGCCTCGATGTGGGGCACCTTCTGGCACGTGGCCATCCCGGCGGCGCGACCCGCGATGGCGGTGCTCGGCCTCTTCATGTTCATGGCCGCCTGGACCGACTTCCTGTGGCCGCTGCTCGTGCTCGGGCCGAAGAACCCCTCGGTGCAGACGGCGCTCGCCGCCCTCAACGCCTCGGGCGGCCACACACCCGACTACTCGATGGTGCTCGCGGGTGCGATCATCTCGATCGTCCCGCTGCTCATCCTGTTCCTCTTCGCGGGCAAGCAGCTCATCGCGGGCATCATGTCCGGGGCGGTGAAGGGCTGATGGCGCTGGAGCTCCCCGACGGGTTCGAGTGGCCCGTCGGGTTCATCTGGGGCGCCGCCACCGCCGCCGCGCAGGTCGAGGGCGCCGCCCACGAGGACGGCAAGCTCGACTCGATCTGGGACCACTTCGCCCGCACGCCCGGCAACATCGCGGGCGGCGACGACCTCGAGGTGTCGGTCGACCACTACCACCGGATGCCGCAGGACGTGCAGCTCATGAAGAGCCTCGGCCTCGACAGCTACCGCTTCTCGGTGAGCTGGGCGCGCGTCAAGCCGGCCGATGGACCCGTCAACCCGAAGGGCCTCGACTTCTACAGCCGCCTCGTCGACGAGCTGCTCGACAACGGCATCCTGCCCTGGCTCACGCTCTACCACTGGGACCTCCCTCAGGCGGTCGAGGAGACCGGCGGCTGGGCGAACCGCGACACCTCGCAGCGCTTCCTCGACTACGCGATCGCGGTGCACGACGCCCTCGGCGACCGCGTGGACCACTGGACGACGTTCAACGAGCCGCTGTGCTCGTCGCTCATCGCCTACGCGGGCGGCGAGCACGCCCCCGGACGCCAGGAGCCGCGCGCGGGCCTCGCCGCACTGCACCATCAGCACCTCGCGCACGGCCTCGCCGTGCAGGAGCTGCGCGCCCGGGGCGCCGAGAAGCTCGGCATCACGCTCAACCTCACGAACGCCATCCCGAACGACCCGAGCGATCCCGTCGACATCGATGCGGCGCGACGCCTCGACGCGCTGTGGAACCGCGCCTACCTCGAGCCGATCCTCCTCGGCGCGTACCCGGAGGACTTCCTCGAGGACGTGCGCGCGCACCGCTTCGACGAGCTCGTGCGCGACGGCGACCTCGAGACGATCCACCAGGAGATCGACTTCCTCGGGGTGAACCACTACCACGACGACAACGTCTCCGGGCATCCGCTCCCCGCGGACCACCCGAAGGGGCTCTCGCCGACCACGAAGAAGACCTCGTCGTGGTTCGTCGGCTCCGAGTTCCTCACGAGCCCCACTCGCGGTCTCCCCCGCACCGCGATGGGTTGGGAGATCAACCCGGATGGTCTCCGTCACCTGCTGGTGCGCCTGGGGCGGGAGTACCCCGCACTCCCGCCCCTCTACATCACCGAGAACGGCTCCGCGTGGGACGACGTCGTCGACCCCGACGGCCACGTGCACGACGCGCAGCGCGTCGACTTCCTCGAGCGCCACCTCGAGGCCGTCGCGCAGGCGATCGACGAGGGGGCGGATGTGCGCGGCTACTTCGCGTGGTCGCTCATGGACAACTTCGAGTGGGCCTGGGGCTACGACAAGCGGTTCGGCATCGTCTACGTCGACTACGTCACGCAGGAGCGCATCGTGAAGGACTCCGGCCACGCGTTCGCCGCGGCGGCCGCCTCCGCGCGTACGCTCGCCTCATAGGATGTACGGGCCGATGTCGGCCAGGAGGACACCCCGATGACCCCGGAATCGCCAGGTAGCGCTCCCACGCTCGAGCAGGTCGCCAAGGCGGCGGGCGTCTCCCGGTCGACGGTGTCGCGCGTCATCAACGACTCGCCGAAGGTGACCCCCGAGGCGCTCGCGGCGGTCAAGAAGGCGATCGACGAGCTCGGCTACGTGCCGAACCGCGCCGCGCGCATCCTCGCGAGCCGTCGCACGCAGTCGATCGCCCTCGTGATCCCCGAGAACACCGCGCGGTTCTTCGCCGACCCGTACTTCGCGACGGTCGTGCAGGGCATCGCGATGTACCTCTCCGACACCGACTACACGCTGAGCCTCGTGATCGCCGCCGAGAAGGACGGCGAGAAGACGCGCCGCTACCTGCAGGCCGGCAACGTCGACGGGGCGCTCATCCTGTCGCACCACTCCGACGACCGCTCCTACACCGAGCTCGCGCGGTCGATCCCCGTCGTGTTCGGCGGGCGGCCCATGAGCCAGGAGGGGTCGAGGGCGTACTACATCGACGTCGACAACGTCGAGGCGGCCCGCAACGTCACGCGCAAGCTCATCGAGAAGGGCCGTCGTCGCATCGCGACGATCGCGGGCCCCGCCGACATGTCCGCCGGACTCGACCGCCTCGAGGGCTGGACGCAGGCGCTCGACGCCGCCGGCATCCCGACCGACCTCGTGGAGCACGGCGACTTCAGCCCGGCCGGCGGTGAGGCCGCCATGCGGCGCCTCCTCGCGCGTGACGAGAGCATCGACGGCGTCTTCGCGGCGAGCTCGCTCATGGCGCAGGGCGCCCTCAACGTGCTGCGCAGCCACGGCAAGGCCGTGCCGCACGACCTCGGGCTCGTGACCTTCGACAACGACTACGCCGCGCAGTCGTCGAGCCCACCGCTCACGACCGTCGAGCAGCCGACCGTCGAGCAGGGCCGCCGCATGGTCGACGTGCTGCTGCACCTCATCGACGGCGGCACCGTGTCGCAGATCACCATGATGCCGACGCGCATCATCGAGCGCGGGAGCGAATGAGCGGCTAGCGTCGGGGCATGGCAGACCAGGTCGTCGACATCCCGGAACGCAGCCGCTTCGTGCTTGAGCGAGACGGCGAGCAGATCGGCAAGGCCATCTACCGGCGCGAGCCGGGAGTGATCACCTTCACGCACACCGAGGTCGATCCCGAGATCCAGGAGCGCGGCCTGGGCTCAGCGCTCGCGAAGGGCGCGCTGGATGCCGTGGCCGCCGAAGAGGGCACGCGCGTCGTCGCGCAGTGCCCCTTCATCGCGGACTACATCGAGCGCCACCCCGAGTACCAGCCGCTGCTCACCCGGTGATCGAGGAGCGCCGCGCCCAGCGCGACGCGTCTCGAGATCACCGCCGGCGCGCGACCGCCCGGCGCGCGACGGCCCACCGCACGCCGATCCCGACGGCCGCGACCGCGATCGCGACGACGAGCGGCGGCAGCACGAGCTGCGGCATCGTGACGGCCGACCGGAACACCTGCGCGATGTAGTCGAGCAGGTCGCCGGGGCTGCGCAGCAGCGCACGGGATCCCACTCCCGCCTGCACGGCCGTCGCGATCGCCGGGATCACCCAGAGCATCACGAGGCTCGCGACGGTCGCGACGATGCGGCCGACGCTCCGGCCCGCTCCCCACGCGATGGCCGCACCGACGAGCACGGGCGGCGTCCACGTGACGAGGGGCGCGAGGGCGTACGGCATGGGCGACAGCGGGCCGAGCGACACGAGCGCGCCCGAGATCCACCATCCGGTCGCGATCGCCGCCAGGGTGAGCGCGATGACGGCTGCCGGCACCCGCCCGCGCGCGACGAGGCCGAACACGAGCAGCCCGCCCGCGATGCCGAGCACGACGACGGCGATGCACGCGGCGAGGTAGAAGGCGGTCTCTCCCCCGTCCCGCAGTCCCCTGCGCAGCACGTCGACCGACTGCGCCGCCGCCACGATCTGCACGAAGAGCGGGCCCGCGGCGATCGAGAAGGGCGCCGCGTTCGGCAGGCGGCGGCGCAGGGCGCGCGCCGCGATGCCCGCGATCGCGCCGCCGACGACGAGGATGCCGAGCAGGTAGGTCACGGAGTACTGGCTGAGCGGCAGCCAGGCGACCGGCATCCGGTCGGGCGTCGTCTCGAACGCCCAGAGGTTCTGCAGCGGCAGCCGCGCACCCGTCAGAAGCCACGGCAGCAGCGCGAGGAGACCCGCGGCCACGCCGATGCCGAGGCTCGCGAGGGCGCCGCCCCACGCGGGTCGCGGCCGCACGGCCGGCGGTGCCGGGTCCGGCCAGGGCTCGGATGCCGGCGTGGCCGATGCGGGGGTGGCGGATGCCGGGGTGGCTGATGCGGCAGCGGCAGCGGGCACGGACGGGTCGGTCTCGGTCACCGCACCACGCTATCCGTCGCGCTCGTCATCCAGTTCGATGCGCACGTGCCCCGAGTCGAGATCGAGCGGCCCGTCGCCCGGGGTCGGCGCGGGCGCCGGCAACTCCGTCTCGGCCGCGGCGATCTTCTGCGCCTCGTGCTTCGTCGGGTGGAAGACCTCGTCGGCGAAGCCGAGCGCGCCGTTGCCCGAACCGCGGCCCTGGTTCGTGCCGCGCAGCTCGATCCACCCGCGCCACTGCGCGACGGCGATCACCGCGACGAATACGGCGCCGAGGATCAGCCAGAACCAGGACGGCATCCGCTCAGGGTAGTCACGCGGGCTGGACGGTCGTCCAGCCGCCGCCGAACTTCGGCTCGCGCCCGTCGCCCGACGAGGTGCCCGTGAGGCGGCGGCGCACCCACGGCCCCACGTGCTCGCGGTAGTAGCCCATGCCCCGGAGGCGCACGGCATCCGGCAGCTCGGGGAGCGACCACCAGCCCTCGGGCGCCGTCGCCCCGACCGCCTCGAGCACGCGCGCCGCGACGCGGTGGTGCCCGCGCGGGTTCATGTGCAGTCGGTCCTCCGACCAGTACGAGGGGGTCGCGAGCTCCTCGTCGAACCAGTTGAACGCGCGGATGACGTCGGGGCGGTCGGCGATGCGCGCTTCGACGATGTGCGACATGAGGTCGCCGCGCTTGCGCATGACCGCGCCCATCGGCAGCTGCCCCGTCGGGTTCGCGCCCGACAGCAGCACGAGCGTCACGCCCTCCTCGTCGCAGCGGCGCAGCACGTGGTCGAAGAGGCCCACGATGCGTGCGACATCGGCGCGCGGGCGCAGGATGTCGTTGCCGCCGCCGTTGAAGGAGAGGTGCGTGGGCTTCAGCGCGAGCGCCGGCTCGAGCTGCTGCTCGATGATCGGGCCGATGAGCTTACCGCGGATGGCGAGGTTCGCGTAGTCGATGGGCTCGCCGAGCGAGCGCGCCCACCCCTCCGCGACGAGGTCGGCCCAGCCGCGCACGCGGCCGTCGGGCAGCTCGTCGCCGACGCCCTCCGTGAACGAGTCGCCGATGGCGACGAAGCGGATGCCGCTCACAGCGCGCCCCGCCGCGGGATGACGAGCGGGCGGCCGTCGCGCACGAGCACCTCGACGTCGAGGCCGTAGACCTCCGAGACGAGGGCCTCGGTGAGCACGTCAACGGGGCGGCCGAGGGCGCGCATCCGTCCCTGCTCGAGGAGGGCGACGCGGTCGGCGTAGGCCCCCGCGAGCGAGAGGTCGTGGAGCACGACGATGACCGTGCGGCCCTCGGCGGCGAGGCTGCGTGCGATTCGGAGCACGTCCTCCTGGTGGCGCAGGTCGAGCGCGGCCGTCGGCTCGTCGAGCAGCACGACCTCGGTCTCCTGCGCGAGCACGCGCGCGAGCGAGACCCGCGCGCGCTCGCCGCCCGACAGCTCGGTGAAGCGGCGGCCGACGAGGTGCTCGACGTCGGCGCGCTCGAGGGCCGCCTCGATCGCCTGGTCGTCGAGCTCGCGGGCCGGGGTGCGCATCCACGGGCTGCGGCCCATCTCGACGACCTCGGCGACCCGGAACGGGAAGCTCACGGCGTTGTCCTGCGTGAGCACGGCGCGCAGGCGCGCGAGCTCGAGCGGCTCGATGTGCTGGATCGCGCGGTCGCCGAGCAGCACGCGGCCCGCATCCGGACGCCGCTCGCCTGCGAGCACCGACAGGAGGGTCGACTTGCCGGCGCCGTTCGGCCCCACGAGGGCGAGCAGCTCGCCGCTCGGCACCTCGAGATCGACGGAGTCGACGACGCGGCGCCCGCCGAGCTCGACCGTGACCTGCTCCGCGCGGATCATGCCCAGCCGCCCGAGGCGCGGCGCTGACGCCACAGCAGGATGAAGAAGAAGGGTCCGCCGACGAGCGAGGTGAGCAGGCCGATCGGCAGCTCGGCGCCCGTGACGGCCGTGCGCGCGAGCAGGTCGGAGAGCACGAGCAGGAGCGCGCCGCCGAACGCGCTCGCCGTGAGGAGCGCGCGGTGCGACGGCTCGAGGATCATGCGCATGAGGTGCGGCACGACGAGACCCACGAACGAGATGATGCCGACGAATGCGACGCCGACGCCCGTGAGCAGGGCGACGAGCAGGATTGACCAGAGGCGCAGGCGCTCGACGTCGATGCCGAGGTGACGCGCGTTGCGCTCGCCGAGCGACAGGATGTCGTAGCGGCGCCCGAGCGCGATCGCGATGACGGTTCCGAGCGCCGCGACGATGAGCACGAGCAGCGACTCGCGCCAGAGCGACCCCGAGAGCGATCCGAGCTGCCAGAACACGATCTGCTCGCGGCTCGAGTCGCCGCCGATGAAGAGCAGGAACGCGAGGCCCGCGCCGCCGAACGCGTTGACGGCGATACCCGTGAGCAGGAGCGTCACGACCTCGGTGCGCCCGTTGGCGCGCGAGACGCCGTAGACGAGCAGCGTCGCGCCGAGGCCGCCCGCGAAGGCGAGCACGGCGATGGTCCACTCACCGAACGCGAGCAGGCCCGTGACGATCGCGAACGCGGCGCCGAGCGCGGCGCCCGAGGAGACGCCGACGACGCCGGGCTCCGCGAGCGGGTTGCCGAACACGGCCTGCATGACGGCACCCGCGACGGCGAGCGCCGCCCCGACCGCCATGGCCATGACGATGCGCGGGAACCGGATGACCCAGAGCGCCGCATCCGCCGTCTCGTCGATCTCGGGCCACGGGTTCGCGAACCACGGGTTCGGGATCCACGAGTGCCGCAGCACCGAGAGCACGACCTCCTGCACGGTCACGCCGAACTGTCCGACGACCGCCGAGAGCAGGATGGATGCGACGAGCAGCACGGCGAGCGAGATCCCGACGATCGTGCGGCGCCGGCCGAGCTGAGGCGTCGCGTTCACGGGACCCGGTACAGCCATTCCTCGGTCGCGAACTTCTCCGCCACGAGCTGCTCGGCGCGCGCGTACTCGTCCGGGGTGATCTCGCCCGCGTGGAGGCCGTGCAGCGAGCGGAACGTCTCGATCATCCGCTCGATGATGGCCTCGCGGGGCAGGCCCGTCTGGCTGCGGAGCGGGTCGACGCGCTTCTGCGCCGACTTCGTGCCCTTGTCGCTGAGCTTCTCGCGGCCGATGCGCAGCACCTGCACCATCTTGTCGGCGTCGATGTCGTACGACATCGTCACGTGGTGCAGCACGGCGCCGTCGGCGAGCCGCTTCTGGGCGGCGCCGCCGATCTTGCCCGAGGGGCTCGCGATGTCGTTGAGCGGCTGGTAGGTGGCGTCGATGCCGAGCGAGCGCAGCGCCACGAGCACCCAGTCGTCGAGGTAGGCGTAGCTGTCGGCGAAGCTCATGCCCTGCACGAGCTCGACGGGCGCGTAGAGCGAGTAGGTGATGATGGAGCCCGCCTCCATGAACATCGCGCCGCCGCCCGAGATGCGGCGCACGACCGGGATGCCGTACTTCGCCGCGTTCTCGGGGTCGACCTCGTTCTTGACCGACTGGAAGCTGCCGATGACGACGGCGGGTTCGTTCCACTCCCAGATGCGCAGCGTGGGCTTCCGGCGACCGGCGCCGACCTCCTCGGCGAGCACCTGGTCGAGCGCGAGGTGTGTGACGGGCGCGAGGGGACCCGGATGCACGAGCTCCCACTCGTAGTCGGCCCACGTGGTGGCGCGGTTGACCGCGCGGCGCACGGCCGTCGCGATCGCGTCGGGCGAGAAGCCGAGCAGCACGGCGCCCTCGGGGAGCGCGGCCTGCACGGCCGCCGAGATCGTCTTGCCGTCCGCATCCGCCGGGAGCCCGGTGAGCGCCGCATCGATGAGCGGGAGGGCGTCGTCGGGTTCGAGGAAGAAGTCGCCCGAGAGCCGCACGTTCGCGAGGCGTCCGTCGGCGACGTCGAGATCGACCACGACGAGCTTGCCGCCCGGCACCTTGAACTCGCCATGCACCCGTCTAGCTTAGGCGTGGGGGTTAGGTGCGCCTAACTAGAGCATCGGATGCCGGCCGGAAGCCGCCGGGGGACGTACCCGTCCAGGCCCCCCGGCGGCCGGTCGGTCAGCTGCTCGTGCAGCCCCTCCCGTTCACGGTGAACAGCAGGGGCTCTGCCGCACCCGACGACGTCGCGCCGATGAACCCGATCGTCGTGCGCTGGCCCGGCTTGATGACCTTGTTCCAGTCGAGGCTGCGTGCGTGCTGGCGGCCCTCCTCGACGGCCCACGCCGCGCTCCAGCCGTTCGCGACCGACTGGCCCGCGGGGAGCGTCCACGCGAGGTCCCATCCGCTGATCGGCTTGGTGCCCGTGTTCTTCAGCCAGATCTGCACGTTGAAGCCGCCGGGCCACGTGCCGTGCACGATGTACTCGACATCGCACGTGGGGCGCGCGACGGGCGGCTCGGCGAGGGCGATGAGCTCGGCCGCCTGCTCGACGAACCACTGGCCCGCCTCGGGGTCGACGATCCCGCGTTCGGGGTCGGTCGGCCCGCCCGTGCCGCGGAAGCAGCGTCCGTCGGACTCGCCCGGCACCTTGATCCACAGGAACGCGTCGGCGAGGGCCGAGCCCGTGTCGGTCGTCGGCGGGATGCCGAGGCCGCGTCCGGGCGGGTTGCACCACACCTCCGCGTCGCTGTACTTTCCCGCGGGCGCCGTCCACGGTCCCTGCCCGTTGCGACTCGTGTCGATCACGAAGTGCGCCTGGCTCTCGGGGTCGCGCGCGAGGCCCGTGTCGGCGAACGCCTGATCGTAGGCGGCATCCGTGAGCCCCCACGTCGAGAAGTCGTCGGGGTTCGCGGGGTAGTACTGGCTGCCGCACCACTCGCGCTGCCACCAGCTGTTCTGGTCGAGGTGGATGCAGTCGGAGATCCAGGTGCCGTACTTCAGCAGGCGCTCGGTCTCGATGTAGTTCGAGGCGTTGAGGTAGAAGCCGTCGGCCTCCGCGACGCCGGCCTTGATGAGGCGGTCGGAGATGTCGCCGACGCCGAGCCACCCGCTGTGCGTGCCGTCGAGGTACACCGAGGTGCCCGGCAGCGCCGTGAGCACGTCGACCGCGTGGTTCAGCTGCGCGAAGCGCTCGGATGCCGCGGTCGCGGGGTCGGCCTCGGCCGGCCGGCACCACTCGAGCTCGCCGTTGATGGTCGTGTACCAGGGGATGATGCCGAGACCGTCGGGCTCGACGATCACGACGGCCTCGCGGTCGCCGATCGCATCCGCGACGGCGTCGATCCACGCGACGTACTCGGCCGTGCTCGTCGCGCCGCCTGCCGAGTACTGCGCGCAGTCGCGGAACGGAAGGTTGTAGACGACCACGACCGGCACCTCGCCCGCCGCGCTCGAGCGGTCGAGCAGCGCGTCGACGGCCGCGTGCACCTCGGCGGGGGTGCCCTTCGTGAACCACGAGCCCGAGGGGAACGAGGCGAGCAGCTGCGCGTCGGCGCGTGCCTGGCCGCTCAGGCCCGCGGCCGCCTGCGCGGTCGTGCTGAGGGGGTCGACGTAGAAGGTCGTGTCCGATGCGAGGTCGGCGGATGCCGCGGTCGCGGGGACGAGGGTGAGGACGAGCCCGGCGGCGGCTACGGCCGCGCCGATCGCTCGCCTCGTCGTTGAGGCGTGCATGTTTCTCCTCCGAAGGGGGGTGAGGGATGGCGGAGGCGCATCGTGGGAGCGCTCCCACAATGCGCTCGTGCCGTCATCCTTCTCCCGCGCGGGCGCGAGGTCAAGAGCCCGTGCGACGAGCGGTCAGCCGGACGAGCGGTCAGCGCGCGACGTGCCCGTCGAGCCAGGCCACGACATCCGCGCGCACCTCGGCCTGGTTCGTCTCGTTGAGCATCTCGTGACGGCCGCCGGGGTAGATCGTGACCGTCACATCCGAGAGACCGCCGCGCTTCTCGTACGCCGCCGCGAGCTTCGCGACGCTCTTCGGGCCGCCGAGCGAGTCCTCCTCGCCGATCATGATGAGCATCGGGATGTCGCGGTTGAGCCGCGTGGGCGTGCCGAGCAGGCGCAGCGTGTCGGGCAGGCCGAAGAGCTTGAGCACGGTCGCGTCGAAGGTGAGCGGGTCGGCTGCGAACGCCTTCGCGACCTCCGGGTCGCGCGAGAGCCACTCCGCGCCCGTCGTGCCGAGGTGCTTGTGCCGCGCGTTGAGGTCGCCGCCGTTCATGTCGGTGAGGGTGCGGTAGGCGGTGGCCGAGAGCACGACCGCGTCGTAGCGCGCGGCATCCGCATCCACGAGCTTCTGCGCGAAGAGTGAGCCGAGGCTGTGGCCGAACAGCACGACGGGCACGCGCGGGTGCTCGCCGTGGATGATGCCCGTGAGCTGCTCGATCGCCGCGAGCGCCGCACGCACCCCGCCCGGGCCGAGGCGGCCGAGCTTCGCGCGGTCGTCGCCCCACTGGCCGAGACCCGTCTGGCCATGGCCGCGGTGGTCCTGCGCGTAGACGGTGTAGCCGGCGGCCGCGAGCGCCTGCGCGAATCGCTCGTAGCGCGTCGCGTACTCCCCCACGCCGTGCAGCAGCTGCACGACGGCGCGGGGCGTCTGCGCCTCCCACACGTAGTAGTGGATCGTCACGCCATCGGCGTCGACGAAAGTCCGCGCGTCACGGGTCACGTCGCTCATTCGGGCCTCCTCGCCGCATCCGAGCGTAGGGCGTCCAGGACGCATCCGGGTGACAGGAGGATGATGGATGCGATGAGCCAGATGTTCCGATCCTTCGCGACCCGGAACTACCGCATCTGGTTCGCGGGCGCGCTCGTCTCGAACGTCGGCACGTGGATGCAGCGCATCGCCCAGGACTGGCTCGTGCTCGCCGAGCTCACCGACGACGACGCGATCGCGGTCGGCGTCGTCATGGCGCTGCAGTTCGGCCCGCAGCTCGTGCTGCTGCCCGTGACCGGATGGGTCGCCGACCGCTTCGACCGCCGGCATGTGCTCGCCGCGACGCAGGCGGCGATGCTGCTGCTCGGCGTCGGGCTCGGCCTGCTGACGCTCTTCGAGGTCGTCGAGCTGTGGATGGTGTTCGCCTTCGCGCTCGGACTCGGCGTCGCTGCGGCGTTCGACGCGCCCACGCGGCAGGCCTTCGTCGGCGAGCTCGTCGACGACCGCACGCTCGCCAACGCCGTCGCGCTCAACGCGGCATCCTTCAACGCGGCCCGCCTCATCGGGCCGGCCGTCGCGGGCATGCTCGTCGCGGCCGTCGGGTCGGGGTGGGTGTTCCTCATCAACGCGGCGAGCTTCCTCGCGGTGCTCGGGTCACTGTGGGCTCTGCGCCCCCGCGAGTTCACAGCGTTCACGCGTCGGGCCCGCGGCAAAGGCCAGATGCGCGCGGGCTTCCGCTACGTGCGGCGGCGGCCCGACATCCAGCTCGTCTTCGCGATGGTGTTCCTCACCGGCACCCTCGGCTACAACTTCCCGATCTACACCTCGACGATGGCGAAGGTCGAGTTCGGCGAGGGACCCGAGGAGTTCGGATGGCTCTCCTCGGCTCTCGCGATCGGCTCCGTCGCGGGGGCGCTCATCGCCGCGCGCCGCGAGCGCCCGCGCCTGCGCACCGTCACGCTCGCGAGCCTCGGCTTCGGCCTCTCGCTCGGCGCGGCCGCCGTCGCGCCCGGACCCGTGAGCTTCGCCGTGCTGCTCGTCATCGTGGGCTTCACGGGGCTCTCGATGATGAACACCGCCAACGCCTACGTGCAGACGACGACCGCGCCGTCGATGCGCGGTCGCGTCATGGCGCTCTACCTCGCGATCTTCATGGGCGGCACCCCGCTCGGGGCTCCCCTCATCGGCGCCATCGCGGATGCCGCGGGGCCGCGGTGGGCGATCGTCGCGGGGGCCGCATCCGGGCTCGTCGCCGCGGCCATCGCGGCGGTGTTCTACGTGCGCACGCGCGAGGTGCGGGTGCGGTGGACGCGCGACGGCCGCTGGCCGCTGCGCCTCTCGTCGGCGACGCCCGCCGACCGCGACACCGCGACGCAGGAGATCGCGATCGTCGAGGTCGAGACGCAGCGCTGAGGTTCGTGGCGCGCCGCTCGTGGCGCGCCATCCGCGCTGACGTCTCGTGGCGCGGCTGGAGAAATGCAGGAGATCGGCAGGAACCCGCCCGAGGTCTCGGGTCGGGCGCCCATCCGCCACCGGCTTCGCCTGCATCTCTGAGGCTCGATCGAGATGCCGCGCAACCCCCTGCGGCGCGGCGAGGCCCGACGTAGCGTGGACGCATGGCCGAGACGAGCGACGGCGACGCGATCCGCGCCGCGCTGCGCTACCGGCTCGACAGGTTCCGCCGGGAGGAGCTCGGCGAGGAGGTCGAGGACGAGCCGGAGCAGCAGCGGCAGGTGACGGATGCCGACCGCGCCCTGGCAGCGGAGATCGCCGTGCAGCAGGCCATGCGCCGCGGCGACTTCGAGAACCTGCCCGGCGCGGGCAAGCCGCTGCCCGGCATCGGCGGCGACCGCCCGCACGACCCGGACTGGTGGATGCGGCGCAAGATCGAGCGCGAGCAGTTGCGGGGCCTCGGGCCCGCGGCTTTGACCCTGCGCACGGAGGACGCCGAGCTCGACGCCCGCCTCGACGAGCTCACGCGCGCCGACGACGTGCGCGCCGCCCTCGAGGACTTCAACGGCCGCGTGCTCGAGGCCCGCCGTCAACTGCTCGGCGGCCCACCCGTCATCACGCAGCCGCGCGACGTCGATGCCGAGCTCGCGGCGTGGGCGGAGCGCCGCGCGGCCCGTCTGGCGCCGCCCACCCCCGAGCCGGAACCCGCGTCCCCACGCCGACGGCGGCGCATCCGCCGGCGTCGCTAGCGCGCACGCCTTACCGCTGGTCGAGTGCGCGCGGCCGCGCGAAGCGCGACCATTCGCGCCGCTATACCGCTGATCGAGTGCGCGCGGCCGCGCGAAGCGCGACCACGCGCGTATCGAGACCCGACGAACGCATCACCCGCGGCAGCCACCAGCGGGCAGCACAGCCCCCGCGAGTCACCCGCCCGTCCGTTTCGATACGCCGTGCGTCGCGCCCTCCGGGCACGGCGCGCGGCACTCAACCAGCGGTAACGGGCGCGCTGCGGCCGCCAGGCGACCGAGAGGCACAGTCGCGGCCCCGCGAAGCGGGGGCGCGGCCGCTGGGCAGAGACCGCTACGGCCACGAGCCCAGCGCCCCCTACGGCCGCGGGTTCCGCGCGTCGTAGTGGCGGAAGGTGCTCTGCATCCGCAGCAGCAGCGCGATGATGACGACGATCGCGAGGCCGCCCGCGACGGGCGGCACCCACAGGGCGATGACGGCGAGGGTGCCCGCGATCATGTCGCCGACGCGGGGCCCGCCGGTGACGACGACGATGAAGATGCCCTGCAGCCGCCCGCGCATCTCATCCGGAGCCGCGGTCAGCAGCATCGTCGAGCGGAAGATGGCGCTCACCTCGTCGGATGCGCCCGTGCCGGCGAGCGCGACCGCCGCGAGCAGGAGCAGCGGCAGGTTCACCTGGTCCCACTCCTCGCCGACCGGACCGAACCATCCGGTCGCCGCCACCGCGATGACGACGCCGAAGAGCGCCGTGAACGCCCCGAACACCATGATCGCCCGGCCGATCGCGACACCGTAGCGGTGCACGTGCGCGACGGGCCCGCTGAAGAGCCCCGTGAGGAAGGTGCCGACCGCGGTCGCCGCCGTCAGCACGCCGACGGTCACCGAACCTCCGCCGAGCACGGATGCGCCGATCGCCGGCAGCAGCACGTACGGGCGGCCGAGGCTCATGGCGACGATGTCGACGAGGAAGCTCATGCGGATGTTGGGCGCCGTGCGCAGGAACCGCACGCCGTCCTTGAGCGACTCCCAGCCGGGCCGCACGGTCTCGCCGAGCGGCGGGAGCTTCGGCAGCCCGAGCACCCCGAGGAAGCCGGCCGTGAAGAGCACGGCGTCGACCGCGAAGGTCAGCGGGAAGCCGACCGTCGCGACGAGCACGCCGGCGAGCGCGGGGCCGATCGTGAGCTGCAGGCCGAAGGTGATGCCGTTGAGCGCGTTCGCGCGCGCCACCATGTGCTCCGGCACGATGCGCGGGGTCACCGAGCTGCGCGTCGCGTTCGAGATGGTGGAGGCGGCAGCGTTGAGCGTCGTGAGCACGTAGAGCGGCCACACGGGAGGCCGCCCGCCGGCCAGCTCGTCGACGGCCGCGAGCACGACGATGCCGATGATGGCGAGCCACGCGACGACGCTCGACACGATCAGCACGAGCCGCCTGTCGAACGCGTCGGCGAGCATCCCTCCCCAGACGCCGGCGATGATCATCGGCACGAGCGAGATGCCGCCGACGAGGGCGACGGCGAAGGTGTCGCCCGTGATGTCGTAGATGAAGAGGCCCACCGCGACCGACGTCACCCAGAAGCCGATGCCCGACACCGAGGTGCCGATGAACAGGCGCGCGAACGCCGGATGCTCGCGCAGCGGGCTCAGGTCGACGAAGCGTCGGCGACGCGGCAGCTCGATCGCCTCGGTCGGGTCCTGGGCGTCGGGCGAGGTCATAGCCGACCCAGCCTACGCGGCACGCGGAGGGTCAGGCCTCGCGCGTGATCTCGACCGTCACGAAGAGCCGGGAGCTCGACGGGCCCGCGTAGACGCCGCGCAGGGGCGCCACATCCGTGTAGTCGCGCCCGCGTCCGACGATGACGTGCCGGTCGCCGATGTCGATGAGGTTCGTCGGGTCGAAGCCGTGCCACTGCCCGCAGTACCACTCGACCCACGCGTGCGACTCCCCCGCGACGGTCACGCCGATCTCGGCGTCGGGACGCGGGTGCAGGTACCCCGACACGTAGCGCGCCGCGATGCCGACCGAGCGCAGCGCGCCGATCGCGAGGTGCGTGATGTCCTGGCAGACGCCCTTGCGGTGCTCCCACGCCTCCGCGGCGGTCGTGTGCACGCCCGTGACGCCCGGCATGTACTCGATGCGCTCGCCCACCGCGACGCACACGGCGCGGGCGGCCTCGCACGGGTCGTCGTGCTCGGCGACGATCGCGCGCGCGAGCTCGACGACCTCCTCCGGCGGTCGGGTGCGGGGGGTCTGGGTGAGCTGCTCGACGTAGGCGGTCGCGCGCGCCGTCTCGACGGCTAGCTCGTCCCAGCCGAGTCCGCGCTCGACCGCGTCGCGCGGGCGCACCTCCACGAGGCTCGTCGCGGTGAGCGACAGCTCCTCGTGAGGCGTGAGGATCTCGAAGCTCGAGACGCGCGTTCCCCAGTAGTCGACGTAGGAGTGCGTGCTCGAGATGGGCGAGATCTCGAGGTTGGAGTAGAGCACGAGCTGGCCGTCGCCCGTGACGGGCAGCATCCGCGCCTCGTTGTACGACGCGGTCGCGGCACCCTGGTAGTGGAAGCCGGTGCTATGCCGGATGCGGAGCCGGTTCACGTGGACTCCCCCGCCCAGCTGGGCGCCGCGTTCGTCGGGAAGTAGCGCTGGCGGATGGCCTCGGATGCGGCGCTCGTCGCGAGCTGCACCTCGTCCATGTGGCGCGGCAGGTCGTCGAGGATGTCGGAGATGGGCCGGTACTCGAGCTCGGAGCGGATCTGCCCGAGCAGCCGCAGCGCCTGGTCGGAGACGCCGACGCGGTCGGAGCGCGGCTCGATCTCGCGCAGGCACTGCTCGGCGCGCGTCACGGAGAACAGGATGCTGCGCGGGAACAGCCGGTCGAGCAGCAGGAACTCGGCGGCGTTCCGCGCGCTCGGCACGCCGCGGTAGGTGCGCAGGTAGGCCTCGTACGCGCCGACGGAGCGCAGGATGGTCGTCCAGCTCGGACCGGATGCCTCGGTGAGCGAGCGGGTCGCGAGCAGTCGCGCGGTCATGTCGGCGCGCTCGATCGACCGGCCGAGGGTGAAGAAGCGGTACGCCTCGTCGCGGCTCGTCGCCGACTCGATGATGCCGACGGCGAGGGCCGCGCGCTCGCGCACCCAGCCGAAGAACTCGTGCACCTTGTCGCTCGCGACCTTGCGCGGCATCCGGGCCCGGGTCGTGTTGAGCACCTCCCACAGCTCGGTCGAGACCACTTCGCGGGCGCGGCGCGCGTTCTCGCGGGCGGCGGCGAGCGAGTAGGCGATCGACGCGGGCTGGTTGCGGTCGACGGCGAGGATCGACAGCACGTCGGCGCGCGCGACGTCGGCGTGCTCCTCGACCTCGACGCCCATGACGCTCAGCAGGGAGCGGCAGGCCAGGTTCTCCTCGATCCACGGATCCTCGAGCAGCAGCTGCAGGTGCACGTCGAGGATGCGCGCGGTGCCGTCGCTGCGCTCGATGTAGCGGCCGATCCAGAAGAGGCTCTCGGCGATGCGGCTCAGCATGCGTCCTCCCCTGTCTTCGCCGCTGGTTGAGTAGCGCCCGCAGGGCGCCTACTCGTTGGTTGAGTAGCGCCCGCAGGGCGCCCACCCGCTGGTTGAGTAGCGCCCGCAGGGCGCCTACTCGCTGATTGAGTAGCGCCCGCAGGGCGCGTGTCGAAACCAGCCCCCGTCACACCGCTGCTGGTTTCGACACGCCCGCTGCGCGGGCTACTCAACCAGCGGGTGATCGCCTGCTGCTGCTGCTGTTGCTGCTGCTGGTCGCGCCGCGGGGCGTCTTGCGGGTTGTGGTCCTGCACGTGCGGCTCGGTGACAATCGGGATGGCTGAGGTCACCGCCGCCTGCTCTGCGACGAGGCCCTGGATGTTGTGGTCGGTCGAGGCGAGCGCATCCGTTCCGACCACCCAGGTGTCCTTCGACCCGCCGCCCTGCGAGGAGTTGACGACGAGCTGGCCCTCGGGGAGCGCGACGCGCGTGAGGCCGCCCGGCAGCACCCACACATCCGTTCCGTCGTTGACGGCGAAGGGGCGCAGGTCGGCGTGACGCGGGCGCAGTCCGTCGTCGACGAGGGTCGGAATGGTGGAGAGCTGCACGACCGGCTGCGCGATCCAGCCGCGCGGGTCGCGCCGCAGCCGCGTCCGCAGCTCGTCGAGCTGCTCGCGCGACGCATCCGGACCCACGACGAGCCCCTTCCCGCCCGAGCCGTCGACGGGCTTCACAACGAGCTCGTCGAGGCGGTCGAGCACCTCCTCGAGGGCGCCGGGCTCCTCGAGCCGCCAGGTGGTGACGTTCGGGAGGATGGGCTCCTCGGCGAGGTAGTAGCGGATGAGGTCGGGCAGGTAGGTGTAGACGAGCTTGTCGTCGGCCACGCCGTTGCCGACCGCGTTGGCGATCGTGACGTTGCCGAGGCGCGCGGCGAGCATGAGGCCGGGCGAGCCGAGCATCGAGTCGGCGCGGAACTGCAGCGGGTCGAGGAACTCGTCGTCGACGCGGCGGTAGATGACGTCGACGCGCGTGGGGCCGGCGGTCGTGCGCATGAAGACGCGGCCGCCCGAGCAGTAGAGGTCGCGGCCCTCGACGAGCTCGACGCCCATGAGGCGCGCGAGCAGAGTGTGCTCGAAGTAGGCGGAGTTGTAGACGCCGGGCGTGAGCACGACGACGGTGGGGTCGTCGACGCCCTCGGGAGCGGATGCGCGCAGGGCCGAGAGCAGGCGCTGCGGGTAATCTCCGACCGGCCGCACGCGCATCGACACGAACAGCTCGGGCAGCGTCTGCGCCATGACGCGGCGGTTCGAGATGACGTAGCTCACGCCCGACGGCACGCGCACGTTGTCTTCGAGCACGCGCCACTCGCCCTGCTCGTCGCGGATGAGGTCGATGCCCGACACCTGGATGCGCACGCCGTTCGCGGGCTCGATGCCGAACGCCTGGCGGTGGAAGTGGCTCGAGGAGCTGATGAGCTTCGCGGGGATGACGCCGTCGAGCACGGCTCGCTGCAGGCCGTACACGTCGGAGAGGAACGCCTCGAGGGCCTTCACGCGCTGCTTGACGCCCGCCTCGACCTTCGTCCACTCGGACTGCTCGATGACGCGCGGCACGGCGTCGAGCGGGAACGGGCGCTCCTCGCCCGCGAAGTCGAACGTGACACCCTGCGCGAGGTAGGAGTCGGCGAGCGCCTCGGTGCGACCACGCAGCTCATCCTGCGTCATGCGCGCGAGGGCGGCGTGGATGTCGCGGTACGGCGGCCGCGCGACGTCGGGTGAGGCGAACATCTCGTCCCAGGGGCGGCCGCTGCGGCGCGTGGCGACCGCGTCGTAGCCCTCGAACAGCTCACCCATGGGCAGAGCCTAGGCCCGCGATGTTGCGCGAGTGTTTCGGCCGCCGGGGCCGCCCCCGCTGGTCGAGTGCGCCCGCAGAACGGCACACCCCGCTGGTCGAGTGCGCCCGCAGGGCGGCCACCCCCGCGGGTCGAGTGCGCTCGCAGGGCGTGTATCGAGACCCCCGCCCCACGGACAGGGAAACGGCCCGCCGCAGGGGGGGTCGCGGGCGGGCCGTCTCACGGAGCTCGAGGCTCCGAGGGGGATCTCCCGCGGCGGCGACCACCACAGCGCCGCCGCGGGAATGCATTCATGGTAGGTACGGACCCTGTGCGTCCGCCCGACGCGCGCTGGGAAATCGAGACGCGTCGCGATCGCACACAGGTAAGGCTCACCTAACACCCGCGTAGGATGAGAAGCGTGACCCGAGCCCTCCGCGCTGCCCTCGCGGCAGCCGCATCCGTCGTGCTGCTCGCCGGATGCGCCACCGCCCAGCCGGGCGACGCCGCCACCCCGACGCCCGAGGTCGACACGCGCCCGCTCGCCGAGCTCTCGCTCTACGCCGACCCGCGCGCCGCCGAGGGCCCGCGCACGGCCGTCGCCGGCGACGAGGCCATCGAGCCGATCGCCGAGAACCCCGCGCAGACCCTCCCCGCGAGCGTCGTCTCGCACGACCCGAGCGGCGACAAGACGATGACCGTCACCGACACCTCGCGCGTGCTCGCCCTCGACCTCGCGGGCTCGCTCGCCGCGACCGTGTGGGGCCTCGGCCTCGGCGACACGCTCGTGGGCCGCGACATGACCACGACCTTCCCCGGCACGGAAGACCTGCCGGTCGTCACCTCGGGCGCGCACGCCGTCAACGCCGAGAGCGTGCTCGAGCTGCGGCCGACCCTCATCCTCACCGACGGCAGCGTCGGCCCGCGCGACGTGCTCGAGCAGCTGCGAGAGACGGGCGTCACGGTCGTCTTCATCGAGAACGAGGCGAGCTTCGAGGGCGCGGCCCAGCTCGCGCGCGACGTCGCCACGGCCCTCGGCGTGCCCGAGGTGGGCGAGCAGCTCGCCGATCGCATCGCATCCGAGATCGACGACATCCGGGGCCAGATCGACGCGATCGCGCCGACCGACCCCGAGAGGAAGCTGCGCATCGTCTTCCTCTACCTGCGCGGCGGCAGCGGCATCTACTACCTCTTCGGCCCCGAGTCGGGCGCCGACCACCTCATCGAGGGGCTCGGCGCGCGCGACGTCGCGGGCGAGATGGGCTGGGAGGGCATGAAGCCCATGACCGACGAGGCCCTCGTCGAGGCGGACCCGGATGTCATCCTCGTCATGACCGACGGCCTCGCCTCCGCGGGCGGCGTCGACGGCCTGCTCGCGGCGAAGCCCGCGCTCGCGCTCACGACCGCCGGCCAGCAGCGCCGCATCGTCGACATGGACGACGGCGAGGTGCTGAGCTTCGGCCCGCGCACCGCGCGCGTGCTCGACGCGCTCGCGCGCGTGCTCTACGCGGAGCCCTGAGCCGGCGATCCTCTCCGCGGGGAGGCGTCAGTCGGTCGGCGGGGCCGGCGGCGTGCCGAGCGCGTCGAGCGCGCTCCAGAACTCGACGTCGATGACGGCGTGCTCGTGCTTCTCGAGCTCCGCGAGGCGCTCGACCGAGTTGATTCCGACGACGGTCGTGTGGATGCGCGGCTCGCGCAGCGAGAAGTGCAGGGCCGCCGCGGCGGGCTCGACACCCCACTCGGCGCACAGCGCGCGGAAGCGGTCGACGTGTGCGAGGAACTCGGGGCTCGGCTCCGAGTAGCCGTAGGTGCGGCCGCGGAAGTTGTCGCCCGCGAGGATGCCCGCGCCGAAGGGCGCCGCGTTGAACACCGTCATGCCGCGCTCCGTCGCGAGCTCGAGGATGCGCTCGGCCGAACGGTCGACGACCGTGTAGCGGTTGTGGGTGAGCACGACGTCGAACGCGTCGGTCTTCACGTACTCCTCGACGAGCTCGCGGCGGCCGGCCGCGATGCCGATCGCTCCGATGCGCCCCTGCTCGCGCAGGCGCAACAGCACATCGACCGCGCCGCCGGGCGCCATCGCCTCCGCGACCGAGATCGTGTACGGATCATGCAGCTGGTAGAGCGGCAGCGTCTCGAGGCCGAGACGCTCGGTCGACTCCTCGAAGCTGCGCCGCATCCGGTCGCCCGAGAATGCGCCCGTCACCGGGTCCTGGTCGCCCTTCGAGAACACCACGCGGTCCTCGGGGAGGCCGCCCAGCTCGCGGATGGCCTCGCCGAGCAGGCGCTCGCTCTCGCCGTCGGCATAGTTGTTCGACGTGTCGGCCTGGCGGTAGCGCGACGTCAGGATCGCCTTCGCGAGGCCGAGGTCGGCGCTGGGGCGCTTGCCGAGACCGGATGTTCCGACGGTGATGGGTTCGAGCACGACATCGAGCATGCCTCCCATGCTCGCAGAGGCGGCGGCTATTCGCCCGACGAGAAGACAGGTTCGGCGCCCTCCGCCGCTTCCCACGCCTCCGCGATGAGCTCCGCGCCGAGCGGTGTCGGATGCACGCCGTCGGCTGCGATCGCGGCGGCGCCGTGGTGCGCGGCGGCGACCGTGAGGATGCGGTGCAGCGGCACGAACGCGGCGTGGAACTCCGTCGCGAGCGAGGCCACGGCATCCCGCTTGCCCGCGAGGTCGTCGAGCCACTCCTGCTGCGCCTCGTCGACGGGCACGACGAACGGCTCGACGAGGATGAGCCGCGGGTTGACCGTCGCGCGCGCCTCGTCGAGCAGCCCGCGGTAGACCGCCTCGAAGTGCTGGGCGCTCGTGGGCAGGCCGCTGTCGAAGCGGCGCCAGGTGTCGTTGACACCCACATAGACCGTGAGCACGCTCGGAGCGACGTCGATCACGTCGCGCTGCCAGCGGTCGGCGAGGTCTCCGATGCGGTCGCCGCCGATGCCGCGGTTGACGATCGCGCGGTGGTCGCCGCGGCGGGCGAGACCCTGCGCCGCGAGCCGCACATAGCCGTGGCCGAGGCCCTCGGGGTCGTCGCGGCGCCCCGCATCCGTGATGGAGTCGCCGATGAAGAGGACAGGGCCGGTCATGCGAGCAGGTTAGGGCACACCGGGGTCATGATGGGGTGATGGCCGAGCTCCACGTGATCGTGCTGCCGGGCGGCGGGTACCACCGGCACGCCCCGCACGAGGGCGAGCCGGTCGCCGAATGGCTGCGGGGGCTCGGGCACGACGCGAGCGTCTTCGCCTACCCCGTGCTGACGCCGCATCCGGGGCCGCTGGATGCCGTGCGCGCCGAGGTGCGGCGCGTGCGCTCGGCGGGTGCCGCGCGGGTGGCGCTGCTCGGGTTCTCGGCGGGCGGGCACGCGGCGGGAATGGCGGCGTATGCGCCCGGCGCCTCCCCCGAGGAGCGTGTCGACGCGGTCGTGCTCGGCTACGCGGTCGTGTCGATGATGCTGGCGAAGCACAAGGGCTCGCGCGTCAACCTGCTCGGCGAGAGGGCGACGTGGGACGCCCGGCGAGAGACGTCGCTCGACCAGCTCGTGACCGCCGACGCCCCGCCCACCTTCGTGTGGCACACCGCCGAGGACGCCGTCGTGCCCGTGCAGCACAGCTACCTGCTCGGAATGTCGCTCGCCGCCGCGGGCGTGCCCCACGAGGTGCACGTGCTGCCCGGGGCGAAGCACGGCGTCGGCCTCGCCACCGGCACCCCCGCCGCCGCCTGGACGGATGCGTGCGCGGCCTGGCTGCGGCGGCTCGGCGCCGCAGCCGTGCCGTCTGTGGATTAGGGCGCGGGCTGCCGCCCGCGCGCTGCGCTTCCCCGCGCTCGCGCGCGGCACGGCGGCAAGCGGGAGAAGGGGCGCTTCCGCGGGTCATCAGAGGTGGGTCTCGATACACGCGTGGTCACGCTGCGCGCGGCCGCGCGCACTCGACCAGCGGTTGAGCGGCGGTGCGAGTTCACCGCGGTTCGCCTGGCGCGCGTTCACCGCTGGTTGAGTGCCGCGCGCCGCGCCCGCAGGGCGCGACGCACGGCGTATCGAAACCCGAGGGACGAATGACGTGCGGAGGTCTCGCATCTAGTGCCCGCTCTTGATACGCCGTGCGAGGGTTTCGATACGCGTCGTGCCGCGCGTCGCGCGGCGCGGCGCTACTCAACCAACGGAAAAGGGCACCCCTCAACCAGCGGGAGGCGCGACGGGCGGCGGCACGGCCCCCAGCAGCGCCTGCGCCACCGTCGCGTGCACCGACTCCGTGTCGGACGGGTGGTAGATGCCCGCGAGCACGTCGCGCTGCAGCCGCACGAGCTCGCTGCCGCTGCGGTACCCGCCACCGCCGGCGACGCGCATCGCCTGGTCGACGACGTACCGCGCCGTCTCGGTCGTGCGGTGCTTCACCCCGGTCAGGTCGCGGAACCACCGCGCACCCCGGTCGACGCCGCCGTCGACGTCGCGGGCGACCGCCTCCAGCTGCGGGCCGAGCGCGTCGAGGGCGAGGGCGGCATCCGCGATGCGCCAGCGGATGTCGGGGTCGGCCGAGTAGGGCGCTCCCCCGTTCTTGAGGCTCGTGCGCCTGTGGGCCGCCTCGACGGCGAGCTCGAGCGCGCGATCCGCGATGCCGGTGTACACGGCGCCGATGAGGGTCAGGAAGTTGGCGAAGAGGGCGAAGATGAACGGATCGGCGTTGGGGCCTACCGGCAGGAACCGCACGATGCGCTCGTCGGGCACGACCACGTGGTCGAGCTTCGTGGTGCGCGACTGGGTGGCGCGCATGCCGAGGGTGTCCCAGTCGTCGAGGGTCGTGACGCCGGTGTCGTCGCGGGTCAGGATGCCGTGCACGAGCCGCGGGGCGCCCTCGCCCTCGGTCTGCTTGCCGAAGACGATGAGCCGCGTCCAGGCGGGGGCGAGCGAGGTGAAGATCTTGGTGCCCGTGAACGCGTAACCGGGCACGGGGGTCTCGACGCGTTCGGCCGTCGTGAGCGAGTCCCACATGACGAGGTCGTTGCCGGGCTCCGAGTTGCCGAACGCGAAGAGCTCGCCGGCCTCGGCATCCGCGAGCACCCACGCGAGAGAGTCGTCACCGCGCTCGGCGAGCGTGCGGGCGATGCCGACGACGACGAGGTGCATGTTCACCGCGAGCGCGGTGGCGGGAGCGTAGGCGGCGAGCAGGCGCTGGTCGGCGACCGAGTCGGCGAGGCTGCGGGGTTTCAGGTAGCCGGCCTCGCGGAGCTCGGCGAGGTCCTCGTCGAAGAAGCGGTTGTCGCGGTCGTAGTCGGCGGCGCGCGAGCGGATCCGCTCGAGCAGCTCTGGGCTCAGCACGGTCACGGGTCAACGGTACGCGGGTGGGCGGTCGCCCCGCTGGTCGAGTGACCTCCCCACCCCCGCTGGTCTGGTGCCCGCCCCCACCCCCGCTGGTCGACTGCCCGCCCCCACCGCTGGTTGAGTAGCGCGCGGCCGCGAAGCGACCGCACGCGTATCGAAACCCTCGCACCGCGTATCAAGAGCGGGGCGGGGAACGATCCCGTGGCGACGTCATAGCGCCGTCCGGTTTCGATACGCCGTGCGTCGCGCCTGCGGCGCGGCGCGCGGCACTCAACCAGCGGGAGAGCGGGCGCCCGGCGCAGCGGTGACGCGGGGGCCGCGCAGCGTCATCCGCCCGTCCGGTTTCGATACGCCGCTTCGCGGCTACTCAACCAGCGGTTGAGCCCCGAGCTGGCGGCGGGCCTCGTCGATCACGCCGAGGATATCGAGGGTCGCGTCGAGCGGATGCTCGGGGGCCTCGAGCAAGCCGTCGGCGACGTGCCGCGCCACGGCTGTCGCCTGGTAGCACAGCCCGTCGCGCCACCGCATCCCGGTCTCGTCCTCCCAGTAGGCGTTGCCGCCGTCGAGCCGGCCGAGGCGGAAGCCGCCGGGCGCGACGAACGGCTCGACCTCGAGCTTCAACCCGTTGGAGCCGGCGACGATCGCCGTGATCGGCAGGTCGACGGTCATGGCGGTGTGCGAGCTCGCCGAGACCTCGTCACCCCAGCCGAGCACGACGCGTGCGTCGGCGTCGACTCCCGTGGGCGCGAGCTCGCCCGTCGCCGACACCGAGTCGGGGCGGCCGAGCACGAAGTGCGTCCACCAGAGCGTGTAGACGCCGAGGTCGAGCAGGCTGCCGCCGCCGAGAGCGGGGTCGAAGGCGCGGCTGTGCGGGTCGTACTCGAAGCGGCCCGCGAAGGTCGCGGCGGCGCCCGTCACCTCGCCGAGCTCGCCGTCGTCGAGGAGGCGCCGGATGATCGTCGTCTGCGGCAGGAAGCGCGACCACATCGCCTCCATCGCGAAGACGCCCGCCATCCGCGCGGCCACGACGATCTCCGCCGCATCCGCTGCCGAGACGCCCATGGGCTTCTCGACGAGCACGTGCTTGCCGGCGTCGATCGCGAGCAGGGCGAGCCGCCGGTGCTCGGTGTGCGGCGCGGCGATGTAGACGACGTCGACCTCGGGGTCGGCCACGAGCTGCTCGTACGAGCCGAAGGAGCGCGGGATGCCGTGCGTGCTCGCGAAGGCCGCCGCCTTCTCGGGTGAGCGCGACGCGACCGCGACGACGCGCTGATCCGTGAACGAGTGCACGGATGCGACCCAGTCGTTCGCGATGGCGCCGGGCGCGAGCACGCCCCAGCGCAGGACGGGACCGCCGCGCAGCGGGGCGTGCGTGGGCTCGGGGAACACGAAGCTCATGTCCGCACGCTACCGTCAGCCTTCGCTGACCGGTCGCAAAGTAGCCTCAAACCGGCCCGATGAGGCCAGAAACCGACCACTCAGCGGGTGTGACGCGGGCCCGGGTCAGCCGCGGAGGTCGGCGAGCACCGCCTCGAGCTGGTCGACCGCCCAGTCGAGCTCGTCCGCCTCCACCACGAGCGGCGGCGCGAGGCGGATCGTGGAGCCGTGCGTGTCCTTCGCGAGCACGCCGCGCTCGGCGAGCAGCTCGGCCACCCGGCGACCCGAGGCGAGCCCGGGGGCGATGTCGATCCCCGCCCACAGCCCCACCGAGCGCACCTCGACGACGCCGCGGCCGACGAGCGCGTCGAGCCGCGCCCGCAGCCCCGCGCCGAGCTCGCGCGCACGCCGCTGATAGTCGCCCGTCTCGAGCAGCCCCACGACCGCGAGGCCGACGGCCGCCGCGAGCGGGTTGCCGCCGAACGTCGAGCCGTGCTCGCCCGGCCGCAGTACGCCCAGCACGGATGCGTCGCCCACGACCGCGCTCACCGGAACGATGCCACCCCCGAGCGCCTTGCCGAGCAGGTACAGATCGGGGATGACGCCCTCGTTGTCGCACTGGAACGTCGCACCCGTGCGCCCGAGCCCCGACTGGATCTCGTCGGCGATGAACAGCACACCGGCATCCAGGGTGAGGCGGCGCACCTCGGCAAGGTAACCGTGGGGGGGCACGACGATGCCCGCCTCACCCTGGATGGGCTCGAGAAGCACGGCGACGGTGTCGTCGTCGATCGCGGCCGCGAGGGCCGCGGCGTCGCCGTAGGGCACCGACACGAAACCGGGGGTGTACGGACCGAAGTCGTCACGCGCATCCGGGTCGTCCGAGAAGCTGATGATCGTGGTCGTGCGGCCGTGGAAGTTGCCGTTCGCGACGATGATCTTCGCGCGGTCGTGCTCGACGCCCTTCACGCGGTAGCCCCACGCGCGCGCGACCTTGATGGCCGACTCGACGGCCTCGGCGCCCGTGTTCATGGGCAGCACCATGTCCTTGCCGGCGAGCTTCGCGAGCCCCTCGAGGAACGGTCCGAGCCGGTCGTTGTGGAACGCGCGGCTCGTGAGCGTGAGGCGGTCGAGCTGCGCCTTCGCGACATCGACGAGCACCGGATGCGCGTGCCCGAAGTTGAGTGCGGAGTACGCGGCGAGGCAGTCCAGGTAGCGCTTGCCGTCGACATCCGTCACCCACGCGCCGAACGCCTCCGACACGACGATCGGCAGCGGGTGGTAGTTGTGCGCGCCGAACTCCTCCGCCTGCGCGAGGTAGCGCTGCGTCTCGGATGCGAGGTGCGCGGTCATCGACGCAGCTCCAGGGTGCAGCACTTCACGCCGCCGCCGCCGAGCAGCAGCTCCGACAGGTCGACGCCGTGCGGCACGTAGCCGCGCTCGCGCAGCTGACGCTCGAAGTCGAGCGCGCGCGACGCGATCACGACGTTGCGTCCGTCGCTGAACGAGTTGAGGCCCAGCACGGATGCGTCCTCGTCGTTCACGTGGATCGCCTCGGGAAAGCGCTCCTCGAGCAGCGCACGGCTCTCGTCGTCGAACGCCTTCGGCAGGTAGGCGACGGAGTCCGGCCCTCCGTTCGAGTCGAGCACAGCGAAGGCGGTGTCGAGGTGGTAGAACGCGGGGTCGACGAGCTTGAGGGTGACGACCTCCCGGCCATAGATGCGTCGCAGCTCATCGTGGCTCGCGGCATCCGAGCGGAAGCCCGTGCCCGCGTAGATGGTGTCGCCGACGAGCAGGAAGTCGCCCTCGCCCTCGTTCGTGGAGACGGGCTCGCCCACCTCGAAGCCGTTCGCGGCGAACCACTCCATGTAGGCGGGGCCCTCGGGGCCGCGCTCCGGGTACTGGAAGCGCGCACCGTAGGCGATGCCGTCGAGCACGAAGCCGCCGTTGGCCGCGTAGACCATGTCGGGCAGCCCCTCGACGGGGTCGATGAGATGCACCTCGTAGCCCAGCATGAGGTAGAGCTCGTAGAGCTTCTGCCACTGCTCGAGGGCCGTGCCGGTGTCGGTCGGCTCCTCGGGGTGCATCCAGGGGTTGATGCGGTAGCTGACGGTGAAGAACTCGGGTCGGCACATGAGCACGGTGCGCGTCGTCGCGCGGCGCTCGGTCACGTGGGGGGCCTGGTCGGTCAGGGTCATGCCTGCCAGTGTCGCACGCAGGCATCCGGAGCCGTCGGGCGTCGCGTGCATGATTACTGCGCGCCGATGGGGGGTCGCGCAAGGAATCGTCGTATGCTCGGCGCGTGGACAACATCGACTACGGCATCCTCGACATGCTCCGCCAGAACTCCCGCGCCGGCTACGGCGACATCGGCGACCGCGTCGGCCTCTCCGCCTCCGCCGTGAAGCGGCGCGTCGACCGCCTCGTGGCCGACGGCGTCATCCGCGCCTTCACGATCCAGGTCGACCCCGCCGTCGACGGCATGGCGACCGAGGCGTACGTCGAGCTGTTCTGCCGCGGCACGGTCGCCCCCGAGGAGCTGCGCCGCATCCTGTCGCAGGTGCCCGAGGTGGTCGACGCCGCGACCGTCACGGGCTCCGCGGATGCCGTCGTGCACATCCGCTCGCGCGACATCCCCTCGCTCGAGGACGCGCTCGAGCGCGTGCGCATCGCGCCGAGCGTCGACCACACCCGCAGCGCGATCGTGCTGAGCCGCCTCATCCACCGCAGCTACGACTGATGAGCGCGGCGCCCTACGAGCAGTTGCGCGACCGCCTGCTCGCCGAGATGCGCGACGGCACGCGCCCCGCCGGTTCACGCCTGCCGACCGTGCGCGGCCTCGCCGACGAGCTCGGGCTCGCGCCGGGAACGGTCGCGCGGGCCTACAAGGAGCTCGAGGCGTCGGGCGCGATCGAGGCCCGCGGCCGTGCGGGCACCTTCGTCGCGTGGTCGGCGGATGCGGCGGAGCGTCGCGTCGAGGAGCTCGCCGCCCAGCTCGCCGCCGCCGCCCGTTCGGGCGCCGTGCCCGCGGACCGGGTGCGGGCGCTCGTGGATGCGGCGCTCGCCGCGCGCGACTGACCGCACCCCTCGGCCGCCGGTCGGTTGAGCAGCGCCGCCAGTCCGTAGGTTGAGTAGCGCCGGCTTTCCGTTGGTCGAGTAGCGCCGCGCCGCGCATCGCGCGGCACGACGCGTATCGAAACCCCCGCACCCGCGCATCAACAGCGGGCCATGGATGCGCTGCATCCGCACGTCACCCTTCCCTCCGGTTTCGATACGCCGTGCGTCGCGCCTGCGGCGCGGCGCGCGGCACTCAACCAGCGGTGAACGCGCACCGCCGCACGTACTCAGTGCCCCGACACGTTCGAGTCGACCCCCGCATCCGGGCCCTGCGAGAGGGTCGCGAGCGCGTCCATGTCGGCGGCGGTGAGCTCGAAGTCGAAGACGGCGAGGTTGTCGCGCATGCGCTCGGGCGACGCCGACTTGGGGATGACGACGAGCCCCTGCTGCACGTGCCAGCGCACGACGACCTGCCCGGGGGTGCGCCCGATCCGCTCGGCGATCTCGGCGACGACGGGCTCACGCAGCACGCCCGCGCCCTGCCCGCCGAGGGGGCTCCACGACTCGGTGACGATGCCGTGCTCGGCGCCGTACGCGCGCTGAGCGGGCCGCGTGATGTGCGGGTTGAGCTGGATCTGGTTCACGGCGGGCACGACGTCCGTCTCGGCGAGCAGGGTGTCGAGGTGCTCGGTGCGGAAGTTGGAGACGCCGATCGCGCGCGCCCGCCCGTCGGCGTGCAGCTTCTCGAAGGTGCGCCAGGTGTCGACGAAGAGACCACGCTGCGGCAGCGGCCAATGCATGAGCAGCAGGTCGACGTAGTCGAAGCCCATGCGGTCGAGCGCCGCCTCGAGCCCGCCGATCGCCTTGTCGTCGCCCTGGAACTCGCCGTCGAGCTTCGTCGTCACGAAGAACTGCTCGCGCGGGATGCCCGTGCGGCGGATGCCCTCGCCCACGCCCGCCTCGTTGCCGTAGCGGGTGGCGGTGTCGATGTGGCGGTAGCCGAGGGATGCGGCGGCCTCGACCGCGTCGGCGACCTCGGCGTCGTCGAGCGGCCACGTGCCGAGCCCGAGCTGCGGGATGCCGGCGCCGGTGTTGAGGGTGATGGTGGGGACGGTCATGCCCACCAAGTTACGCGGGGCCGGTTTCGACACGCCTGCTGCGCGGGCTACTCAACCGGCGAGTCACCCGCGGGTCGAGCAGCGCAACCGGCGAGTCACCCGCTGGTCGAGTAGCGCAACCGGCGAGTCACCCGCTGGTTGAGTAGCGATGGAGGCGCGTGTCGAAACCAGCCCCCGCCTACACCGGCAGCGCGATCATCGCCCGGTCGGGCGTGCCGAACCGGTGCGCCGTGATCGACACCGACTGCTCGCGCAGGAACGGCAGCAGCTCGATGCGCCCCGCGGCCGTGACGGGCGCCGCGTACACGGTCACCTCGGGCATCGCCGCGAGCTGCGCGGCGAGCGCCCGCGCATCCCCTCCCACGAGGCGGATGCGCTCGGGCACCTCCCGCGCGACGCGCCCCGCGAAGGCGTCGTCGTGCTCGACGACCGCGGTCCAGCCGAGCTCCCCGAACGCGCGGCCCATGCGCAACGGTGTCGCCGAGCTGATGGCGAGCGGAGCACGGGCGAGCGCCGCGGCCGCGAGCACGCGCACGAGGTCGGCGAGCGATCCGCCCTCCGCGAGCCGCACCGTGACGGGCGTCGGCCGGTACCGGAACACGTTGCGCTCGACCCCGAGCTGCGACACGTCGCGCGACTCGGCGAACTCCGCGGCCCACGCCGCCGCATCCGAGAACGCGCCACGGCGCACGGCGTCGAAGCCCGCGTAGTCGAGCGCCGGCTGGAACGCCTCGACGAGCCCCCGCACACGCGGGGAGAGCCCGTCGAGCCGCAGGTCGCCCGCGGGGGCCGCGGGCACCGGATGCCAGTCCCCCAGCACGAGCAGCGAGTTCGGCCCGCCCGCCTTGGCGCCCGGCCCCACCGACGACCGCTTCCATCCGCCGAACGGTTGCCGCCGCACGATCGCGCCCGTGATGGGCCGGTTGACGTAGAGGTTGCCGGCCTGCACGCGGTCGAGCCAGACGGCCACCTCGTCGGCGTCGAGCGAGTGGATACCGGCCGTGAGCCCGTAGGCGACGCCGTTCTGCAGCGCGAGCGCCTCGTCGAGGTCGGCGGCGCGCATGAGGCCGAGCACGGGCCCGAAGTACTCGGTGCGGTGGAACTCGGATCCCGCGACGACCCCGTCGCGCACGCCCGGCGCCCACAGGCGGCCCGTCTCGTCGAGCTGCCGCGGCGCGACGAGCCACGACTCGCCCTCGTCGAGACGCGTGAGGCCGCGCGCGAGCTTGCCGCCCGCCGGTTCGATGAGCGGCCCGACGACCGTGCCCGCGTCCTGCGGCCACCCGACCGCGAGGCTCGTGACGGCATCCGCGAGCTGGCGGCGGAAACGGTCCGAGTCGGCGACCGCGCCGACGAGGATCGCGAGCGACGCCGCCGAGCACTTCTGGCCGGCGTTGCCGAAGGCGCTCGCGACGATGTCCTTGACGGCGAGGTCGAGGTCGGCCGAGGGGGTGACGACGATCGCGTTCTTGCCGCTCGTCTCGGCGAGCAGCGGGAGGTCGGGGCGCCACGAGCGGAACAGCGCGGCCGTCTCGAACGAGCCCGTGAGCACGACGCGCTCGATCTCGGGCGCGGTCACGAGCCGCTGCCCGAGCTCGCCCTCGTCGACGTCGACGAGCCGCACGAGTTCGCGGGGCACGCCGGCCTCCCACAGCGCCTCGGCGAGCACGGCACCGCAGCGTCGGGCCTGCGGTGCCGGTTTGAGGATGACGGCGCTGCCCGCCGCGAGCGCCGCGAGCACCCCGCCCGCGGGGATCGACACGGGGAAGTTCCACGGCGGCGCGACGAGCGTGAGGGTCGCGGGCGTGAACGTCGCGTCGCGCACCGCCCCCAGCTCCCGCGCGCGTTCGGCGTAGAAGAAGGCGAAGTCGACGGCCTCGCTCACCTCGGCGTCGGCCTCCGTGAGCGTCTTGCCCGTCTCGGCCGCCATCACCTCGATGAAACGCCCGCGGAACACCGAGAGCACCTCGCCGACGCGTTCGAGCAGCTCGGCGCGCACGGGGGCCGCGACGCCCGCCCACGTGCGCCCCGCATCCGCTTCCGCCCGCACGACGGCGTCGAGCCGCGCGGGGTCGTCGATGCGCGCCTCGGCGATCGTGTCGAGGCCGAGCCGGGTCGTGCGCGAGCGCTCGAGCACGCCCTCGGCCCACATCCGGTTGGCGACGAGCGCGGGGTCGGTGTCGGGCTCGTTGCGGAACGCCTGCGGTGCGCGCGGCAGCGGCGGGCTCAGCCGGTTCTGGGTGCGGTTGGCGGGCGGCACCTCGTCGTCGAGCTCGGCGAGGGATGCGGCGAAGCGCTCCGCCTCGCGCCGGAACACCTTCGGGTCGTCGAGGTCGAAGAGCCCCGAGATGAAGTTCTCGCCGCTCGCGTTCTCCTCCAGCCGCCGGACGAGGTAGCTGATGGCGGCGTCGAACTCCTCGGGGTGCACGACGGGCGTGTAGAGGAGCAGCCTCCGGGTGTCGGCGCGCACGGCGCGCGCCTGGGCGGGCGCCATGCCGAGCAGCATCTCGATGTCGATCTGGTGGTCGATCTCGCGGTAGCTCGCGAGCAGCCACGCGAAGGCGAGGTCGAAGAGGTTGTGGCCCGCGACCCCGACCCGCACGGCGGCGGTCGCCTCGGGCGTGAGCGCAGCCACGAGCATCCGCTTGTAGTTGGTGTCGGTCTGCTTCTTGGTGGGCCAGGTCGCGAGCGGCCAGCCGTGCATGGTCGCGTCGACGCGCTCCATCGCGAGGTTGGCGCCCTTCACGATGCGCACCTTGATGCCCGCGCCCCCGGCGGCGACCCGACGCTGTGCCCATTCGGTGAGGTGCTGAAGGGCGGCGACCGAGTCGGGCAGGTACGCCTGCAGCACGATGCCCGCCTCGAGGCCGTGCAGCTCGGGCTCCTCGAGCAGGCGCGTGAACACCGCGATCGTGAGGCCGAGGTCGCGGTACTCCTCCATGTCGAGGTTGATGAACTTGCGCGGCCGCGCGCGCGACGTCGCCGCGTCGAGGTAGAGCGGACGCAGCAGCTCGACGACGCGCTCGACGGTCTCGTCGAAGCCCCACAGGTTGAGCTGCGCCGCGACGGCCGACACCTTGACCGACACGTAGTCGACGTCGTCGCGCGCGAGCAGCTCGCGCGTGCCCTGCAGGCGGCGGGCGGCCTCCCGGTCGCCGAGCACGGCCTCGCCGAGCAGGTTGACGTTGAGCCGCGCGCCCGTCGACCGCAGCTCGGCGAGCGACTTGTCGAGGCTCTTGGGCGTCGCGTCGATGACGAGGTGGCTCACCATGTAGCGCAGGGCGCGGCGGGCGATGGGGATGACGATGCGCGGCGCGAGCAGCGAGAACCCGCCGCCCAGCACGATGAGCGCGCGCAGGTACCAGGGCAGGAACCTCGGCACGCGCCGCGAGAGCCGCTCGAAGTTCTTCGCGGCGACGCGGGGGTCCTCGGGGCGCACGACGCGGTCGACGAAGCCGAGCGCGAAGTCGAGGCCGTCGGGGTCGCGCAGGAGGTCCGCGAGGCGCTCGGCCCCCGCATCCGGTTTCACATCGGATGCGGCCGCGAGCCAGCGGTGCACGAGCGCGACCGTCTCATCGAGGGTCGGCAGATCGGGGGGAACCGCCATGGTGGAGAGGGTAGACGACCGGCCTGTGTTCCCGTTCCGCGTGTTTGTTCCCGAAGGAACGGGTGCGAACACGCGGAACGGGAACTTTTGTGGGCGGCTCCCGGTACGCGGATGCGGGGGCTACGCGGCGGCGGCGGCCTCGAGCTTCGCGACGCGGACGCCCTGGAGCGCCTTCGCCCAGGTCTCGAGCTGGCCGACGAGGGTCTGCAGGGTAGCGACGTGCTTCTCGCCGGGCGTGAAGACGCTGAAGTTCTCGAAATCGTGGAAGAACGAGAACGCGAGCTGGGTGCGCACGTCGGCGATCTGCAGCTCGCCCAGGGTGCTGCGCAGCTTGTCGGCGGCGCGGACGCCGCTCGAGACGGCGCCGTAGCTGACGATCGCGGCGGCCTTGTCGTTCCACTCGCCGTAGATGAACGAGATCGCGTTGAGCAGCGCGGGCGACGGCGCGTGGTTGTACTCGGAGGTCACGAAGATGAAACCGTCGTAGCCGGCGACCTTCTCGGCCCACGCGCGCGTGTGCTCGTGCTCGTAGCGGCCGGCGGATGCGGGCACGGCCTCGTCGAGCAGCGGCAGCTGGAAGTCGGCGAGGTCGACGACCTCGTAGCTCGCGTCGCCGAGGCGCGCGGCGTGCTCGTGCACCCAGTTCGCGACCTGGTCGCCCACGCGACCGGGGCGGGTGCTGCCGATGATGATGCCGATGCGGAGCTCGTTGCTCATTCCGTCGTCCTCCTGAAGGGTAGTTGACACGTCACCGTAGCAGAACAGGTTGATACGTCAACTTATTCCTGAGGCTATCCTGAGGCGCATGTCGACCGTGTCCGAGGTGAGCCCCGAGGAGTGGGACCTGTGGCGCGACTACTTCCGCGGCGGGCGTGAGCTCGTCGCCGCCCTCGACCGCCGCCTCCAGGACGACGCCGGCATCTCCCACCCCGAGTACCTGCTCATGATGAGCCTCTGGCACGCGCCCGAGCACAGCCTCCGCACGGGCGAGCTCGCCGAGGAGCTCTCGTGGGAGAAGAGCCGCGTCTCGCACCAGGTCACCCGCATGGAGGCGCGCGGGCTCGTCGAGCGCCGCGAGTGCGAGACGGATGCGCGGGGCGTGTGGGTCACGCTCACCCCCGACGGCAGCCGCCTCCTGCTGCGCGCCACACGCGACCACACCGACGCCATCCGCGAGTGGTTCTTCGAGCAGCTCGACGCCGAGGAGCGCGAGGTGCTCGGGCGCATCTCCCGCCGCATGCGCCGCGTGCTCGGCACCGCGTGCGAGCAGACGCTCCCCCCTGAGGCGGAGGCGCAGACCGGCGACGCCGCCTAGGCTCGCCGGGGTGAGCACGCCGACCCGCGCATCCGCGTCGCGAGAGGCCGCCGGATGGGTTCGTCCGGCGCCGAGCCGCCGCGATCGCCTCATCGATCTCGCGACCGCCGTCGGCCTCTACATCGCGGCGATCCTCAGCCAGCAGCTGTACCGCATCGCGGGCGTCTACGAGGAGCCCGCGGATGCGCCCCTCACCTTCGCGGTGCTCGCCCTCGCCTCGCTCCCGCTCGCCGTGCGCCGCAGCCATCCGCTCGTCGCGGGCGTGCTCATCGCGGCGGGGTTCTTCGCCGTCGGCATGCTCGAGGTGCCCGAGCTGCTCATCTGCAACATCACGCTCTTCATGGCGCTGTACTCGATCGGCGCGTGGGTCTCGCGGCGCTCGCTCGCCGCCACCGTGCGCGCCGTCATCGTCGTCGCGATGATCGTGTGGCTGATGGTCGCGCTCTTCCAAGCCGCGACCGACCCCGACTCCTTCGAGGGCCTTTCGCGCGCGGGCGCGTTCTCGCCGCTCGTGGCGTACATGCTCATCCAGGTGCTCATCAACGTGCTCTACTTCGCGGGCGCGTGGTGGTTCGGCGACCGGGCCTTCGCCTCCGCCCACGCACGCTGGCAGCTCGAGGAGCGCACGCGCGAGCTCGAGGCCGAGCGCGAGCGCAGCGCCGCGCAGGCCGTGGCCCTCGACCGCGTGCGCATCGCGCGCGAGCTGCACGACGCCGTCGCGCACCACGTGAGCGTCATCGGCATCCAGGCGGGCGCCGCGCGCACCGTGCTGCGCACGGACCCGGATGCCGCATCCGCCGCCCTGCAGACGATCGAGGCGACCTCGCGCGAAACCATCAGCGAGCTGCACGGGATGCTGCAGACCCTGCGCGACGACGACGAGGCCGTCGACACGGCCCGTGGACTCGACCGGCTGCCCGAGCTCATCGCGGCGTCGGAGGACGCGGGCGTGCCCACCACGTTCCAGGTCGTCGGCGACCCCGTGCCCGTGCCGTCGGTCGCGAGCGTCAACCTCTACCGCATCGCCCAGGAGGCCCTCACGAACGTGCGCAAGCACGCGGGGCCCACCGCGAGCGCCGACGTGCGTGTGCGCTACGGCGGCGATCACGTCGAGCTCGAGGTCGCCAACACGGGCGGCCGCGCCATCGCGCGCGTGCCGGGCGGGCTGGGTCAGCTCGGCATGCGCGAGCGCGTGGCGGCATCCGGGGGCACCCTCGAGCTCGGACCGCGCAGCCGCGGCGGCTACCTCGTGCGCGCCCGCGTGCCGCTCGCGCGCGAGGTCGCCGGATGACGCGCGTGCTGCTCGTCGACGACCAGACGCTCGTGCGCACGGGCTTCCGCGTCATCCTCGACGCCCAGCCCGACCTCGAGGTCGTCGGGGAGGCGGGTGACGGGCTCGAGGCGATCGCCGCATCCGCCGAGCTCGCGCCCGACGTCGTGTGCATGGACGTGCAGATGCCCGGGCTCGACGGGCTCGAGGCGACGCGGCGCATCACGGCGTCGCCCGAGGCGCCCGCGGTGCTCGTGCTCACGACCTTCGACCGCGACGAGTACCTGTTCCAGGCGCTCGAGGCGGGCGCATCCGGGTTCCTGCTCAAGACGGCGAGCCCCGAGCAGCTCGTCGACGCCGTGCGCGTGCTCGCGGCGGGCGACGCCCTGCTCTCCCCGGCCGTGACGCGACGCGTCATCGAGCGCTTCGGCACGGCATCCGCGTCGCCGCCCGACCCGGGGTTCGAGGAGCTCACGGAGCGCGAGGCCGACGTGTTCCGGCTGCTCGCCGACGGTCTCTCGAACGCCGAGATCGCGGCGCGGCTGTACGTCGGCGAGGCGACCGTCAAGACGCACATCTCCAACATCCTGCTCAAGCTCGGGGTGCGCGACCGCGTTCAGGCCGTCGTGCACGCCTACCGCTCGGGGTTCGTGCGCCCCTGACCCGCCGCCGGTCCGCGAGAGTACGTGCTTTTCGCGCTGAGCGGCCCGAATCGGGGGAAAAGTACGTACTCTCGCGGACCCTCCCCCGCACGGAGTCCGCCGCAGGGGGGAGGCGGATGCCGTGGCGCGGCCGTAGCTTGGGTCGCGACCCAGGGAGGTTCCGTGCTCGAGATCCGAGACGTCAGCAAGAGCTACGGCACGCGACGCGTGCTGACCGACGTCAGCTTCGACGTCGCCCCCGGCCGGATGACCGGGTTCGTGGGCGGCAACGGGGCGGGCAAGACGACGACCATGCGCATCGTGCTCGGCGTGCTCGAGCCGGATGCCGGCACCGTCACGCTCGACGGCGCGCCGCTCGGCACCACCGGTCGCCGCCGCTTCGGCTACATGCCCGAGGAGCGCGGCCTCTACCCGAAGATGAAGCTCGCCGAGCAGCTCATCTACCTCGCGCGCCTGCACGGCCTCACGCCCGCCGACGCGAAGCGCAGCACCGACGAGCTGCTCGCACGCCTCTCGCTCACCGAGCGCGCCAACGACAACATCGAGAAGCTCTCGCTCGGCAACCAGCAGCGCGCCCAGATCGCGGCGGCGCTCGTACACGAGCCCGACGTGCTCATGCTCGACGAGCCGTTCAGCGGGCTCGACCCGATGGCGGTCGACGTCGTCGCCGAGGTGCTCGCGGAGCGCGCCCACCAGGGCATCCCCGTGCTGTTCTCGAGCCACCAGCTCGACATCGTCGAGCGCCTGTGCGACGACCTCGTCATCATCGCCGACGGCACGATCCGCGCCGCCGGCCCGCGGGAAGAGCTGCGCGCGCAGCACGCCACCCTCCGCTACCAGCTGCAGACCGACGCGGATGCCGGATGGGTGCGCGAGCAGGCGGGCATCGCCGTGATCGAGGCCGACGGCGGCTACGCCCTCTTCGACGCGGAGACGCCCGAGGCGGCGCAGCGCGTTCTCGAGGCGGCCGTCGCGCGAGGCGGGGTCTCCGACTTCGCGAGGCAGCATCCGACCCTCTCCCAGATCTTCAAGGAGGTCGTGCGATGACCACGGCACACGCCCCCGCCGCCCGCCCCTACTCGACGGGACGCAGCGTCTGGCTCGTCGCCCAGCGCGAGATCATGGTGCGCCTGCGCTCGGTCGCGTTCCTCGTGTCGACGGGGCTCATGCTCGTGCTGCTGCTCGGCTCGATCGTCGTGAGCGCCCTCGTGTCGGCGAACGCGCCCGACCCGAAGGTCGCGGTCGTCGCGGGGGCCACGCTGCCGGATGGCGCGGACCTCGACGCCCAGGATGTCGCGACGCGTGCGGATGCCGAGGCGCTCCTGCGCGAGGGCGAGGTCGACGCGGCCATCCTCCCGTCCGACAGCACGCTCGGCTTCACCGTGCTCGGCGACGACAGCGTGCCGACGGGCGTCGTGCAGGCGCTCAGCGTGACGCCCGACGTGGAGCTGCTCGACGCATCCGGTGCCGCCGAGTTCCTCGGCTACATCGTGGCGATCGGCTTCGGGCTCATCTTCTTCCTCTCGGCGATGACATTCGGCTCGACCATCGCGCAGTCGGTCGTCGAGGAGAAGCAGACCCGCATCGTCGAGATCCTGCTCGCGACGATCCCCACGCGCGTGCTGCTCGCGGGCAAGATCATCGGCACGACGATCCTCGCGCTCGGCCAGGTGGCGCTGCTGCTCGCGATCGCGATCGTGTCGCTCAGCGTCACAGGACAGAGCGAGCTGCTGCTGGGGCTCGGCATGCCGTTCGTGTGGTTCGCGATCTTCTTCGTGTTCGGCTTCGTGCTGCTCGCGTCGCTCTTCGCCGCGACGGGCGCGATGGTGTCGCGCCTCGAGGACATCGGCTCGACGACGACGCCCGTCACGATGCTCGTGATGATCCCCTACTTCGCGGTCGTGTTCTTCAACGACAACCCGGTCGTCGTGACCGTCATGTCGTACGTGCCGTTCTCGGCGCCCATCGGGATGCCGCTGCGCCTGTTCACGGGCGACGCGCAGTGGTGGGAGCCGCTGCTGTCGCTCGGCATCCTCGTGGGCACGTGCCTCGCGGTCATCGCGCTCGGCGCCCGCATCTACGAGAACTCGCTCCTGCGGCTCGGGCAGCGTGTCAAGCTCGCCGAGGCCCTCAAGGGTTAGCGACCCCCTCCGGGTTAGTTGCCGTTCCGCGTGTTTGTTCCCGAAGGAACGGGTGCGAACACGCGGAACGGGAACAATGGTGGGGTGACTCTGCACGACAGCGACTTCCGCGGCTTCGCGAGCGACAACTACGCCGGCATCCACCCGGAGGTGCTCGACGCGATCGCGGATGCCAACGGCGGCCACCAGATCTCGTACGGCGAGGACGTCTACACGGCCCGCCTCGGCGAGGTGATCCGCGCCGAGTTCGGCGAGCGCGCGGAGGTGTTCCCCGTGTTCAACGGCACGGGCGCCAACGTCGTGTCGCTCACGGCGCTCCTGCCGCGCTGGGGTTCGGTCGTCGCGACGAGCACGGCCCACATCCACACGGATGAGGGCGGAGCCCCCGAGAAGGTCGCGGGCCTCAAGCTCTTCGTCGTGCCGACGCCCGACGGCAAGCTCACGCCCGAGCTGCTCGCGACCGAGGCGTGGGGCATGGACGACGAGCACCGCGCCGAGCCCGCCGCCGTGTCGATCACCCAGACCACCGAGCTCGGCACCCTCTACACGCCCGACGAGGTGCGCGCGATCGTCGACGCCGCCCACGCCGCCGGCCTCGCCGTGCACATGGACGGCGCCCGCATCTGGAACGCCGCGGCCGCCCTCGGCGTGCCGTTCCGCGCGTTCACGACGGATGCCGGGGTCGACATCCTGAGCTTCGGCGGCACCAAGATCGGCGCGCTCGGCGTGGAGGCGATCGTCGTGCTGAACCCCGAACGCGTCGCCGACATCGTGCGCCTGCGGAAGACGACGATGCAGCTCGCGAGCAAGATGCGCTTCTTCAGCGCGCAGCTGCTCGCACTCTTCGACGGCGTCGGCTTGCGGGCGGCCGGCCACGCCAACGCGATGGCGGCGCGCCTCCGCGCGGCGCTCGAGGCGGGCATCGCCGACGGCTCGATCCCGAACCTCTCGTTCAGCCAGGCGACCCAGGCGAACGCGGTGTTCGCGGTGCTGCCGAACGACGCGGCCGACCGCATCCGGGCGCGCTTCCGCTTCTACGACTGGGATCGCGCGGCCGGCCAGGTGCGCTGGATGACGGCCTTCGACACGACCGAGGCCGACATCGACGCGTTCGTCGCCGCCATCCGCGAGGAGCTCGCGCGCTGACAGGATGAGCGAGTCGGGAACCCCGACTCGAAAGACGGGTGCGGGCCCACCCTCGAAGCCTCTCCTAGCGGGAAGATTCCCGTCGCTCCCTTCCAAAAACTCCCCAAGGGAGCAATTTCTTCGGGCCATGATCCGCAAAATCTCCTCATTCGGGTAGATTTTGAGGCCACCGCGTGTGAGAATCTCCCCGTTCGGAGAGATTCGAGGTCACACGAATGGCGACGCGCGAGCCGGTACGCATCGGCGAACTGAGCGAACGCCTCGGAATCCCGATCAAGACCCTCCGGCGACTCGCGGACGCGGGGAGGATCCCCTCCGAACGAAGCCCGGGCGGCCATCGGATGTTCGATCCGCATGCCGTCGCCTCCTCGCTCAGCGGTGCGCTTCCCCAACCGGAGATCGTGCCCGCGCGTACGCCCGACTGGCGTGGGTCGCGGAGTCTCGATGGCCTCGACGAGGCCTTGGTCTGGGGAGCGGCTGCCGAGGCGCTCCACCTCGACCGCTACGAGGAGGGCGTCCGGATCGCGACCTACGCCTTCACCGAGATGCTCAACAACGCGATCGACCACAGCGGCGGCACGACGTCCGAGGTCGCCGTGTGGTCGTCTCCTCAAGAGATCGCGTTCCGCGTCGCCGACGACGGGAGAGGCGCCTTCGCCCACCTTCGGGCCGGGCTCGCCCTGGAGCGCGACCTCGACGCAGCCGCGGAGCTCACGAAGGGCAAGCGCACCACCTGGAGCGAGAGGCACACCGGCGAAGGCATCTTCTTCACCTCGAAGGCTGTCGGCGTTTTCCGCATCTCCGCAAACGGCTTCAGGCTCACCATCGACAACGAGCGGGGCGACGTCGCGCTGGGTATCTCGACCGTTCGGACGGGGACGATGGTCGAGGCGAGCATCCCGATCCCCCCTCCCAGGACGCTCCGTGCGGTGTTCGCCGAGTTCGCCGACGACGATCGGGGATTCAGTCGGAGTCGCCCCACGGTCAAGCTCTTCGGGTCCGGTGTGACGTTCGTCTCCCGCTCCGAAGCACGACGACTCATGGAAGGCATGGAACCCTTCGCCGACATCGACATCGATTTCGGCGGAGTCGAGGATGTGGGCCAGGGTTTCGTCGACGAGATCATGCGCGTCTGGCCGTCGCAGCACCCCGGCGTCGGATTGCACCCCATCAATATGAACGAGGCCGTGGAGTTCATGGTGCGACGGGCTGCGCGTAGGCTCGACGGGTGACTCGGTCGCCCGCAGAGAAGCCCTGGCTCGACTCGTACGCCCCCGGCGTGCCGCATGAGCTCGACATCCCCGCCGGATCGCTGTCGAACCTCATCGCCGAGTCGGTCGAGACCTATCCCAAGAACGTCGCGCTCGAGTTCTTCGGCCGCGAGACCAGCTACGCCGAGCTCGGCGCCGACATCCGCCGCGCCGCGGAGGGCCTGCGCCGCCTCGGCGTGAAGGCCGGCGACCGCGTCGCCATCATCCTGCCGAACTGCCCGCAGCACGTCGTCGCGTTCTACGCGGTGCTGCGCCTCGGCGCGATCGTCGTCGAGCACAACCCGCTCTACACGCCGCGCGAGCTGCGACACCAGTTCGAGGACCACCACGCGCGCGTCGCGATCGCGTGGGACAAGACGGTGCCGACGCTGCAGGACTTCCCCCGCGACCTCGCGCTCGACGCGATCGTCTCCGTCGACATGACGCGCGCGTTCCCGCTCAAGATGCGCGCCCTGCTCAAGCTCCCCCTCGACAAGGCCCGCAAGAGCCGCGCCGAGCTCACGACCGAGGTGCACGGCACGACGCCGTGGGAGAAGCTGCTCGACGGCCCCGAGATCCCCGAGACGGTGCCGCGTCCGGATGCCGAGGACGTCGCGCTCATCCAGTACACGAGCGGCACGACCGGCAACCCCAAGGGGGCCACCCTCAGCCACCGCAACCTCATGGCGAACGCCGCCCAGGCGCGCGCGTGGGTGCCGTCCATCCAGCGGGGCACGGCATCCGTGCACGCGGTGCTACCGCTCTTCCACGCCTACGGCCTCACACTGAGCCTCACCTTCGCGATGAGCATGGGCGCGCGGCTCGTGCTGTTCCCGAAGCCCGACCCCGACCTCGTCATCCCCGTCTTCAAGAAGCGACCGCCGACGTTCCTGCCCGCCGTGCCGCCGCTCTACGACCGGCTGCGCAAGGCCGCCGAGGAGCGCGGCGTCTCGCTCGAGGGCATCGAGATCGCGATCTCGGGCGCCATGCCGCTCTCGAAGGAGGTCGTCGAGCCGTGGGAGGCCCTCACCGGCGGCTACCTTGTTGAGGGTTACGGCCTCTCCGAGTGCTCCCCCGTGCTCATGGCGAACCCCGTCGCGCCGAACCGCCGCGCGGGCACCGTCGGCCTGCCGCTGCCCGGCACCGAGGTGCGCGTCGTCGACCCCGACGACCCCACGGTCGACGTCGAGCCGGGCACGCCCGGCGAGCTCGTCGTGAAGGGTCCGCAGGTCTTCTCCGGGTACTGGAACAAGCCCGAGGCGACGGCCGAGGTGTTCACCGAGGGCTGGTTCCGCACGGGCGACATCGTGAGCGTCGACGACGACGGCTTCGTCACGATCACCGACCGCATCAAGGAGCTCGTCATCACGGGCGGCTTCAACGTGTCGCCGTCCGAGGTGGAGGAGACCCTGCGCAAGTACGAGGGCATCGTGGATGTCGCGATCGTCGGCATCCCGAACGCGCGCGACGGCGAGCACGTCGTGGCCGCGGTCGTGCCGGCGCCCGGCGCGCACATCGACACGGATGCGCTGCGCGCGTGGGCGAAGCAGCAGCTCGCCGCCTACAAGGTGCCGCGCCGCGTGCACCTCGTCGACGAGCTTCCCAAATCGATGATCGGCAAGGTGCTGCGCCGCAAGGTGCGCGACCAGCTGATCGAATCCGGAGCAGAGAAGGGCACCAAGTGAAGTTCGGCATCTTCATCCCGCAGGGCTGGCGTTTCGACCTCGTGGGGATCGACCCCGCGAGGCACTGGGGCGTCATGCACGACCTCGCGCAGTCGGCCGAGGCCGGCCCGTGGGAGTCGCTGTGGGTGTACGACCACTTCCACACGACGCCCGTGCCGAGCGAGGAGGCGACCCACGAGGCGTGGACGCTCATGGCGGCGTTCGCGGCATCCACCTCGCGCATCCGCCTCGGCCAGATGTGCACGTGCGTCGCCTACCGCAACCCCGCCTACCTCGCGAAGGTCGCGGCGACCGTCGACCTCATCTCGAACGGGCGGCTCGAGATGGGCATCGGCGCGGGCTGGTACGAGCACGAGTGGCGCGCCTACGGCTACGGGTTCCCGGATGCGCCTGCCCGGCTCCGCGCGCTCCGCGAGGGCGTCGAGGTCATGCACCAGGCGTGGACGACGGGCACGGCGACCCTCGACGGCGAGTTCTGGCAGGTCGACGGCGCGATCGTCGAGCCGCGCCCGCTGCAGGAGGGCGGCATCCCGTTCTGGGTCGCCGGCGGTGGCGAGAAGGTGACGCTCAAGATAGCGGCCCAGTACGCGAAGTACACGAACTTCAACGGCGGCGCCGAGGAGTTCGCGCGCAAGAGCGAGATCCTCCGCGGGCACTGCGAGAAGCTCGGCACCGACTTCGACGCGATCACGCGCTCGAGCAACTTCAACACGATCATCGCCGAGACGCCCGTCGAGGTTCAGCGCAAGGTCGACGCCTACGAGGCCCGCCTCGCGACGCACATCGGCGACGCGAAGGCCGCCGAGATCGTGTCGCAGTACCGCGGCGTCGACTCGAAGGAGGGCATCGCGGGCACGCCCGACGAGGTCATCGAGGTGCTGCGCGAGCGTCAGGAGCTGGGCCTCGGCTACAGCATCCACTACTTCCCCGACTCGGCGTACGACCGCTCCGGCGTCGAGCTCTTCGAGAAGACGGTGATCCCGGCGCTCTCGTAACTCGGGGTTCATGGCGCGGCTGGAGCCACGACCGGGCGGCGGGAGAAACAACTCCCGCCGTGAGGTCGTAGCTCCAGCCGCGCCACGTATGACACCGCGTTGCGGCTCGATTCGGGCGGGCGCGGCCGCGGGGTTACCGTCGAGGCCGTGACTGACGCGCCGATTCGAGAACTGCTGGTGGAGACGCGGGCCTACGCGCCCCCGCCCGAGCTCGCGGCGACGTCGAACGTGGCCCCGGATGCGTGGGCGCGCGCCGCCGAGGACCCGGATGCCTTCTGGGTCGAGGCCGCCCGCCGCCTCACCTGGGCGACCCCGTTCACGCGCGGCCTCGACTGGACCCCCGCCCTCGCCGACGACGGCACCCTGCAGCCGCCGCGCGCCGAGTGGTTCGCCGACGGCACCCTCAACGTCGCCGTGAACTGCGTCGACCGTCACGTCGACGCGGGGCTCGGCGACAAGGTCGCGCTGCACTGGGAGGGCGAGCCGGGCGACACCCGCAGCCTCACCTTCGGCGAGCTGCAGCGGGAGGTCGCGAAGGCGGCGCACGCGCTCACCGAGCTCGGCATCCGCACGGGCGACCGCGTGGTCATCTACCTGCCGGTGCTGCTCGAGACGATCATCGTGACGCTCGCGATCGCCCGCATCGGCGCCATCCACTCGCTCGTGTTCGGCGGGTTCTCGGCCGACGCCCTGCGTTTCCGCGTCGAGGACACGCGCGCGAAGCTGCTCGTGACGACCGACGGCCAGTTCCGCCGCGGCAAGGCCGTGCCCGTGAAGGGCAACGCGGACGCCGCGGTCGCGGGCCTCGACCACGTCGAGCACGTGCTCGTCGTGCGTCGCACGGGCAGCGACATCGCCTGGACCGAGGGCCGCGACGTGTGGTGGCACGACGTCGTCGACCGCCAGCCCGACACCCACGAGGCGGAGGCGTTCCCCGCCGAGACGCCGCTCTTCATCATCTACACCTCCGGCACGACGGGGAAGCCGAAGGGCCTCGTGCACACGAGCGGCGGCTATCTCACGCAGGCGTCGTGGACGCATTGGGCGGCGTTCGACGCGAAGCCCGACGACGTGCACTGGTGCACGGCCGACCTCGCGTGGGTCACCGCGCACACTTACGAGATCTACGGCCCGCTCAGTAACGCCACGACGCAGGTGATCTACGAGGGCACGCCCGACACCCCGCGGCCGACGCGTCACTTCGAGATCATCGAGCGCTACGGCGTCACCGTCTACTACACGGCCCCCACGCTCGTGCGCACCCTCATGACGTGGTTCCCGGATGGCGTGCCCGCTGAGCACGACCTCTCGAGCATCCGGCTGCTGGGCTCGGTCGGCGAGGCGATCAACCCCGAGGCGTGGGTGTGGTTCCGCGACAACATCGGGGCCGGCACGGCGCCGATCGTCGACACGTGGTGGCAGTCGGAGACGGGCGCGGCGATCATGGCGCCCATCCCGGGCCTCTCGACGATCAAGCCGGGCTCGGCCACCAAGGCGCTCCCGGGTCTCTCGACGCTCGTCGTCGACGAGCAGGGCGACCCCGTGCCCCCGGGGGCGGGCGGCTACCTCGTGATCCCGCATCCCTTCCCCTCGCTCGCGCGCACCGTGTGGGGCGACCCGCAGCGCTACCTCGACTCGTATTGGCGGCGCTTCGCCGACCGGGGCTACTTCTTCTCGGGCGACGGCGCGAAAGCCGACGCCGACGGCGACGTCTGGCTGCTCGGCCGCGTCGACGACGTCATCAACGTGTCGGGCCACCGCCTCTCGACGATCGAGATCGAGTCGGCGCTCGTGGCCCATCCGCTCGTCGGCGAGGCCGGCGTGACGGGTGCTGACGATGCCGTCACGGGCGAGGCGATCGTCGCGTTCGTGATCCCCTCGCGCGAGGTGGGGCCGGATGCCGTGGCCGAGCTGCGCGCGCACGTCGCGACCGCGATCGGCCCGATCGCGAAGCCGCGCGACATCCACCTCGTGCCCGAGCTGCCGAAGACCCGCTCGGGCAAGATCATGCGCCGCCTGCTGCGCGACATCGTCGACGGCCGCCCGCTCGGCGACACCACGAGCCTGCAGAACCCGGGCGGCCCGGCGCGCATCGCGGAGCTGCTCGCGAGCCGCTGAGCCTGCGGAGAACCCTGCGCTCGAGCGCGTAGTGGCAACCCCACAAGCGAACCGTCGTTCACGCCCTCCCGACTGGCCCTCGGCGACATCTTGACGTCGAGATATCCCGCGCGACTGTTAGCGTCTGCCCACTCCGGCCAACGGCGGCCAAAGGCGGCTCGTCCCGCGGGCGGAGCATCCCCTCACCTCCAGTCCAGCGACGAAGGAGTGCTCAATGACGAGCGCGACAGCAACCCGAATCCACCGCCACGGCGCGGGCGTCAAGACCGCCCTGACCGTGCTCGCCGTGCTCCTGCTCACGGTGTTCCTGCTCTTCATGCTGACGAGCGACAAGATCACGGCCGGCGCGAGCCAGCTCGCCGACGGCCTCTCGACCGCCCGCACGGGCACGTCGACCCTCTCGGAAGGCGCCGCCTCGCTCGCCGACGGCAACGCGCGCCTCGCCGACGGTGCTGCGAGCGCCGCCGAGGGCGCCGACAAGCTCAGCGCGGGCGCCGCGAATGCGGCGGATGGCGCCTCACGTCTCGCCGCGGGTGCCGCGAGCGCAGCCGCGGGCGCGCAGACGGCCGCATCCGGTGCCGCCTCGCTCAGCGCGGGCTCGCTCAAGGTCTCGCAGGGCGCGAAGACGGTCGCCGACGGTGCCGCCGCTGCGGTAGCCGGTGTCGGCGACGTGCGCGCCGGCGCCGAGGCGCTGCGCGACGGCCTCACCGACCCGACGACGGGCATCGCCACCGCCTTCAGCGGCGGCTACACGCTCCTCGCGGGCGTGGCCGGCAGCGCCAACACCTACGCGGGTGTCGCCACGGACACCAAGGAGAAGACCGACACCGTGCTGGCGATCGTGGTCGGCTGGTCCGACGGCGAGGAGATCGACCAGGCGACGATCGACGACCTGAAGGTGAAGCTCGCGACCATCAGCGGGCAGGCAAACGGGCTCAACCAGGCCTTCCTCGGCCTCGCGAACGCCGTCAACGGCACCACCTCGGCGACGTCGACCCCGACCATCCGTCAGGCGCTCGGCAGCATCACCGCGGGTGTGAACGGCGCGATCACGAACAACTTCAACACGAAGCTGATCCCCGGCATCGACCTCTACAAGTCGAAGATCCAGCCGCTCCAGGCCGGTGCGGCGAACCTCGCCGCGGGCGCGGCCGACCTGCAGGCCGGCGCGAGCCGCCTCACCTCGGGCACGCAGAGCCTCGCGGCCGGTTCGCAGACGCTCGCCGACAGCGCGGGCACCCTCGCGACGGGCGTCGGCACGCTCGCGACCGGTGCGTCCGACCTCGCGGCCGGCACCTCGCAGCTCGCCGAGGGCGCCGAGACGGCCCGAGACGGAAGCGCTCAGCTCGCCGAGGGCGCCTCATCGCTCCAGGACGGCACCGGCCGCCTGGCCGACGGCGCGACCGAGCTCCACGCGGGTGCCGCGAGCATGACCTTCGGCAGCCTCGCTCCGTGGGTGCTCGTGATCGGCGGTGTGCTCATCGGCCTCGGCGTCGCCTGGGCGTTCCACCGCATCCGCTCGCGCAACGCCTGACGCGCGTCGACACACACGACGGCCCCCGGCATCTCCCGGGGGTCGTCGTCGTGACGGAGCCGGATGCCGAGCAGCCCTCGCCTCCGCCGACGCCCCTGCGGTAGCGTTCCCGCATGCCGAGGGGAGCACCGCGCCGCGCCCTCGCGCTCGTATCTGCCGGGCTCGTCGTCGCGGGCGTCGCCCTCGTGCCGACCGCCGCGAGCGCCGGCGACTGGCCGAACTCGGTCGTCGCAAGCGTCCCCCTCCCGTGGGCCCTCGACGTCGCGTTCGACCCCGCGGGAGCCACGGCGTTCGTCGTGAGAGAAGGGGCGGACGTCGTCGACGTCGTCGATGTCGCGTCGCGCACCGTGCTGCCGCCCGCCATCCCCGTCGGCGACACCGGTCTCGGCACGCAGATCGCGATGAGTCCGAACGGCGACGTCGCGCTCGTGTCGAACGTCGACGGCGGCACCGTCTCGGTCATCGACGCCCAGCTTCGCGTCGTGATCGAGACGCTCGTGGTGGGCGGGTCCCCGACCGGCATCGCGTTCTCGCCGGACGGATCGACTGCGTACGTGGGCAACGGCGGAGACGGAACCGACGGCTCGGTCTCCGTCATCGACGTCGGCTCATGGGCGACGACCACCCTCCCCGTCGGAGGGTCGCCTCAGCTCCTCGCCGTCTCGCCCGACGGCACCGAGCTCTGGGTGCCCGGCGATGCGAACGGGGGCGTCACCGTCTTCGACACGGCGAACCTCGACGCGGTCGCGTCGATCCCGATGCCGCAGGCGGCGACGGTCGTCGCGTTCGCCCCGGACGGCAGCGCCGCCTTCGTCGGGATGGGCCAGGGCGGCGACGGCGAGGTCGTCCGCGTGGACACGGCCACCCGCACGGCCACGGCATCGAGCGCCGGGATCCCGCTCGGGGGGTGGCTCTTCGCAGAACTCGTCGTCACGCCGGACGGCGAGACGGTCTTCGCCGTCACGACCGAGGCGGGTCTCGCGGTTCTCGAGGCGTCGACGCTCGCCGCCGTCACGCAGACGCTCGACGGCGACCTCCGACCGGGCGCCGCGCTCACGCCGGACGGCGGCGAGCTGTGGGTCGCCAACGAGGGCACATCGTCGGTGGAGATCTACGCCTTCGAGGGGCCGAGGATCACGACCACGACCCTTCCCGACGGCGTCGGCGGCAAGTCCTACGGTCCGGCGACGCTCTCGGCGGTCAACCCGTCGACCCTGCCGGTGTCGTTCAGCTCATCCGATCTCCCCTCGTGGCTCACGCTCGACGCCGCGAGCGGATCGCTCACCGGCACCCCGCCGCCGACGGGGGCGAGCTATTCCTTCACCGTCGTGGTGACGGATGCCGCCGGGCACTCCGGGACGGCGCCGTTCTCGGTTCTCATCCACGATCCGGCGGAGGTCCAGTCGCTCGCGATCACGCCCTCCGCGTCGCGCGTGCTGCAGGGATCGACCATCTCGCTCGCCGTGGCCGCCCGGCTCGACGGGGGCGCGACCGTGCCGCTCTCCTCGGGGGTGACGTTCTCGAGCGACGTCGCGACGGACGTCGTCGTGGGGAGCACGGTGACCTTCCGCCACGCCTCGACGCACACCGTCACGGCGCGCTGGGAGGGCTTCGCGGCCTCGGTCGCGATCGTCGTCATCCCCGTCATCGCGGGAGAGGTCCAGTGGCCCGACACGGTCGTCGGCACCCTCCGCGCGGGCGTCGGGTACAGCGATGTCGCCGTGAGCCCCGACAGCGCGACGGCCTACGCCACGGGCGACGCGCTCGACGTCATCGACACCGCCACGGGGACCGTCCGTGCGAGCGTCGCGATCTCGGGCGCCGGCGGCGTCGACGTGGGCGCCGACGGGTCGCTCGTCGCCGTCACATCCACCTTCTCGGGGGCCTCGTCCGCCATCGTGCTCGTCGACACGGCGACCCTCGCGACGACGTCGGTGCCCACGACCGGGAACCTCGAAGACGTCGCCTTCAGCCCCGACGGGAGCACGGTCGTCGCGGTCGGGCAGTCGGTGTGGATCGTGGACCTCGCCGCACCGGGGTCGCCGCGGGAGCTTCCGATCACGGGCGACTCCGTCGCGATCACCCCCGACGGCGCCGCCGCCTGGATCTCGAGCTCGAGCGGCATGTACGCGATCGACCTCGCGACCGGCGCCGCGGTGCCGATCGACGCATCCACGCCGAGCGAGATCGCGTTCACGCCCGACGGAGCGACGGCACTCGCGTGCGACACGCCGCACAGCCTCGCGTTCTTCGACGTCGCGACCCGCACGGTGAAGCGGAGCATCCCGCTTGTGGGCCCCGCCGTCGGCTGCGTGATGTGGGTGAAGCCGGGCGGGCTCGAGGCCTACGTCATCGCGCCGCCCGCACACGCCAACCAGGGGGGTGAGGGCGTCACGGTCGCGTTCACCGTCGACATCGCATCGGCGACGATCCTGAAGACCATCCCGAATACGGGGTTCGCGACGGGCCTCGCGCTCGCCCCCGACGGGTCGATCGGCTACATCTCGCAGCTGGGCGACGGCGGGCTCACGGTCCTCGCGTACGGCGGACCCGATCCGCTCGCGCCGGACGGCGATCTCGCGGCGACCGGCGCGGCGCTCAGCCCGGCTGCGCCCACGGGGCTCGGCCTCGCGCTCATCGCCGCGGGCCTGCTCGTCGGCGCGCTCGCGAGACGGGTCAGAGCGCGATCGGCGACTCGCCCGTCGTCGGAGCGGGCTCTTCGAAACGCGTGACCGAGAGCGATCCGCTCGCGCGGTCGAGGTCGACCCGCACGGTGTCGCCGTCGCGGATCTCGCCCGACAGGAGGGCCTTCGCGAGCCGGTCGTCGATCTCGTGCTGCATGAGCCTGCGCAGCGGGCGCGCCCCGTAGATCGGGTCGTAGCCCCTCTCGGCGAGCCAGGCACGCGCATCCGGGGTCACCGCGAGCTGCAGGCGGCGCTCCTCGAGGCGGCGCTCGAGCTTGTCGACGTAGAGCGACACGATCTGGCCGAGGTCGGCCTCGGAGAGCGGCGCGAACACGACGATGTCGTCGAGGCGGTTCACGAACTCGGGCTTGAACGCCTGGCGCACGAGCTCCTGCACGGCGTCCTGCTTCTTGTTCCAGCTCATGTCGCGGTCGATCAGGATCTGGCTGCCGAGGTTCGACGTGAGGATGAGGATCGTGTTGCGGAAGTCGACCGTGCGGCCTTGGCCGTCGGTAAGGCGCCCGTCGTCGAGCACCTGCAGCAGCACGTCGAAGACCTCGGGGTGCGCCTTCTCGACCTCGTCGAGCAGGATGACGGAATACGGACGCCGGCGAACGGCCTCCGTGAGCTGGCCGCCCTGCTCGTAGCCGATGTAGCCGGGAGGGGCGCCGACGAGCCGCGAGACGGCGAACTTCTCGCCGTACTCCGACATGTCGATGCGCACGAGCGCCTTCTCGTCGTCGAAGAGGTAGGCGGCGAGCGCCTTCGCGAGCTCCGTCTTGCCGACGCCCGTGGGGCCGAGGAAGAGGAACGACCCGGTCGGGCGGTCGGGGTCGGAGATGCCCGCGCGCGAGCGGCGCACCGCCTCGGCGACGGCGCGCACGGCATCCCGCTGGCCGATGAGGCGCTTGCCGAGCTCGGCCTCGAGCCCGAGGAGCTTCTCGGTCTCGCCCTGGCGCAGCTTGTCGACGGGGATGCCGGTCCACGCCGCGACGACGGATGCGATGTCCTCGTCGGTCACCTGGTCGTTGACCATGCGCGGACCCTGCTGCTCGATCGCCTCGGCCTGCAGCAGCTGCTGCTCGATCGCGGGGATCGTCTCGTAGTTGAGCTTCGACGCGTCCTGGTAGCGCTGCTCGCGCATCGCGCGGTCGAGCTCGATGCGCGCGTCGTTGAGGCGCGACTTGAGGTCGCCGACGCTGTGCAGCGAGCTCTTCTCGGCCTGCCAGCGGGTCTGGAGGGCGTCGAGCTGCTGCTCCTTGACGGCCATGTCGGCGCGCAGCTTCTCGAGCCGCTCCTTCGACGCGGCGTCCTTCTCCTTCTTGAGCGCGAGCTCCTCGATCTTGAGCCGGTCGACGGCGCGCTTGAGCTCGTCGATCTCGACGGGGCTCGAGTCGATCTCCATCTTGAGACGGGATGCGGCCTCGTCGATGAGGTCGATCGCCTTGTCGGGTAGCTGGCGGGCCGTGATGTAGCGGTTGGAGAGCGTCGCGGCGGCGACGAGCGCGCTGTCGGCGATCGCGACCTTGTGGTGCGCCTCGTAGCGCTCCTTGAGGCCGCGCAGGATGGCGATCGTGTCCTCGACGGACGGCTCGCCCACGTAGACCTGCTGGAAGCGGCGCTCGAGCGCGGCATCCTTCTCGATGTACTCGCGGTACTCGTTGAGCGTCGTGGCGCCGATCATGCGCAGCTCGCCGCGCGCGAGCATGGGCTTGAGCATGTTGGCGGCCGCGACGGAGCCCTCGCCGCCGCCCGCACCCATGAGGGTGTGGAGCTCGTCGATGAAGGTGATGACCTGGCCGTCGGACTCGTTGATCTCCTTGAGCACGGCCTTGAGCCGTTCCTCGAACTCGCCGCGGTACTTGGCGCCCGCGACGAGGGCCGCGAGGTCGAGCGAGACGAGCTGCTTGCCCTTGAGCGAGTCGGCCACATCGCCCGCGACGATGCGCTGCGCGAGGCCCTCGACGACCGCGGTTTTGCCGACGCCGGGCTCGCCGATGAGCACGGGGTTGTTCTTGGTGCGCCGCGTGAGCACCTGGCTCACGCGACGGATCTCGGCATCGCGCCCGATGACCGGGTCGAGCTTGCCGCTCTTGGCGATCTCGGTGAGGTTGATGCCGTACTGCTCGAGAGCGCTCTTGGGCTCCTCCTGCGACGAGGGAGCGCCCTGCATGTTCGCCATGATCCTCCGGGTGAAAGACTTGAGTTGCGTTGGCTCAAGTTTAGCCCGACGGCGCGCAAAATGCACAGGCCTCCGACGGATGCGCGCTTCGCCCGGCGCGAACGTCAGACGGTGCGGCGGCGGTACGCGAGGACGAGCGCCGCCGCACCGAGCAGGAGCAGGAGGAGCGCCCAGCCGACGAGCGGAAGCGATGCGGCGCCGGATGCGGCGAGCCCGCCCTCATCCGGGTCGTCGCCGTCGTCGCCGTCGTCGACGACGACGAGGAACGCGTCCTTGAAGAGGTTGACGTAGACGTTGCGCACGTCGGTGCCGTCGAAGTCGGGGTCGGCGCTCGCGACGGTGTGGCTGATCGTCACGACGGACGCGCCCGGGGGCAGGTCGGCGAGCGTCGGCGCGGTGCCGACCCAGCGCACGAGCACGGTGTGCTCGGAGAGGTCGTCGCCGTCGATCGCGAGCACGGCGCTCGCGAGCCACGTGAGGCCGCCGTCGATCGAGAACAGGGCGAACGGCTCGCCCGCACCGTAGGCGGTCGTGAAGGTGATGTAGACCGTCGCGGTCGCCGCGCGCGCGAGGCGCACGGTGTACGAGTCGGTGAGCGGGCCCGCGGGAGAGACGTTCGTCCAGCCGCCCGTCTCGGTGATGATGACGAGGCCGTCGCCGCCGCGGTTCAGGAAGACGTAGGGCGGCGTGATGTCGGCCGCGGTGCGGAGCAGCAGGCGCACATCCGACTCGCCCGGCAGGCCGTACGGCTGCGCCGGCGTCTGCGTCAGCACGACCGCCGGGAACGCCGCGAAGCCGTAGAGGTCGAGGGCGAGACCGAGGCCGCTCACCGTCCACCACAGCACGTCCTCGAGCACGGTGGCGATGTCGACGAGCGCCGCATCCAGGGCCTGCACGACGATCGTCGAGTCGCCCGTGCCCGCGTCGACCGAGACGAAGCCCTGCTCGACGGGCGCCGTCACGGGGTCGGGGCCGCTCGTGTCGGTGAAGGTGCTCGTGATGAAGACGAACTCGTCGTCGCCCGTGCCCGCCTCGAGCCGCAGCTCGGAGACGTTCGAGCTCACGACGAAGCGGTCGTCGCCTGCCTGGCCGTAGAGCACGGCCGGGCGGCTCACGCCGTTGCTGAGGTAGCCGAGGTCGGTGAGCGTCGTCGCGAAGGCGTCGAGCGCGTCGACGTACGGGGCCGTGCGCGGGTTCTCGTAGAACTGGCCGACGAGGAAGGTGTCGTCGCCGTCGCCGCCGTTGACCGTCGTGGGCGCGCTCGTGTCGTCGAAGACGAAGCGGTCGTCGCCGTCGAGGCCGTTGACCGTGAGCTTGCCGTTGACGCTGCGGTCGTAGCTCACGCGCTCGACCGTCGTGTCGCCCGTCGCGACCGCGACGATCGCCGGGCGCCGCGCCGGCAGGCCCGCGATCTGCGTGATCGCGCGCAGCAGCACGATGTCGTCGCCGTCGGAGGCGTTGACGGTGAGGGTGTTGATCGCGCGCGGGTCGGTGCCCGTGCCGACGACCTCGATGCGCGTCTCGTGATGGTCGGGGTCGTCGATGCCCCACAGCGTCACCTCGACGTGGTTGGAGCCGTTCTGCCCGTCGACGCGCAGCGAGTTGGGCACGTCGAGCCCGTCGAAGTCGTCGCCGCCGTCGCCGGGATGCACACCCGGCAGGATCGTGATGCGCGTGATCGTGACGAGGTCGTTGCCGTCGTTGCCCGAAGTCGTGGCGGACGCGCCGCCGTAGACCGTCGTGTGGCCGTCGATGACCGTCTCGAAGAAGGTCACCTCGTCGCGCCCGTTGCCGCCGAAGACGTGCACGGAGGGCACGGCACCCGTGGCCGTGATCTCCCCGCCGAAGTACGCGGTCGTGCCGACGGGGGCGGCCGGGTTCTGGCCGAAGGCGGTGCGCACCGTGATGCGGTCGCCGCGGATGAGCGTGCCGAGCGGAGCCTCCACGTCGTTGCCCGCGCGCAGCTCGACGGTGCCCGCCGCATCCGCTCCGCCCACCGCGATCGTGCGCGAGCCGTCGACGGTGTCGCCCGACGGCAGCAGGATCAGGTCGGCATCCGTGCGGCCGGCGGCGTACGGCACCGTGATGCGCACGGAGCCTGCCGCGGAGGCGCCGAGCAGGAGCGTGAGCGGACCCGAGACCTCGGTCACGTAGACGCCGTCTTCACCCTCGGCCAGGAGCCGGCCCGTCGTGGCCGTGTTCACGCGGATGTCGGCGGAGCCCGCCGCGGAGCCGATGTGGCCGCCGATCGCGATGAGGTCGATCGAGAGACCGGCGACGCGGGTCGTCGCGTCGTCGACGTCGTTGACGATCGAGCCGTCGAGGGCCGTGAGCGAGACATCGCCCGCGGAGGCGGTCACCGTGCGGAGCACGAGGTCGCCCGCGGTCTGCACGAGGTAGATGCCGAGCGGAGCCGTGGCGAGCACCCAGCCGCGCATCGCGTTCGACGAGCGGATCTCCAGGGCGTCGGCCGCGGTGCCGATCGTGCCGTTCGCCTCCATCCACAGGCGCGTGCCGATGACGTCCGCGTCGGCGTCGCCCGTCGCATCGAGGATCGAGGCGAGCGTGTCGAACGCGTAGAGCTCCACGTCGGAGCCGGTCGACTCGATCGTGCCGACGAGCATGTCGCCGCGGGTCTCGCGATCCCAGATCCAGCCGTTCGTGAAGAGGTCGATGCGGCCGGCGCCGTCGCTCTGCGACCACCACGCGCCCGTGACGTACGGGTCGGCGATGTCGGCGTCGATGTCGGAGAGCACCGAGAGCATGACGCGCGTCGCCGTCGAGTCGTGGTGGATCGAGATGAGCTCGCCCGCGCGCACGTCGGTGAAGATGAACGTGCTGTCGGCCGGCGTCTCGTTCGCGGGGTTCCGGTCGAACGCGATGAGCACGACGTCGTCGAAGGAGTAGGCGCCGTCGGGGTAGAAGTAGACGGAGTAGAGCCCGGTCGGGGCCACGGTGCCGCCGTAGCTGCTGCCCCCGGCGGACGGCGCGTCGTACACGTCGTCCTGGATCTCGTGACCGGGGAACGCGGCGAGCGTCGTGCTCCGCGCGCTGTCGAGCACGGCGATGTCGACCGCGCCGCCCGCGACGATCGCGCCGATCGACCAGGTGAGCGCGCCCGCGAGCGTGCTGCGGCGGAGCACCTGCAGGTCGACGACCACGTCGTGCTTCGCCTCGAGCGCGATCGAGATCGTGTTGTTCGTGGGGCTTGCGGTGGGGCCGGAGCGGTACTCGATGAGCCGCACGGCGATGCCGACGCGCGTGCCGGGCGCCGCGCCGAGCACGCCGATCGAGCCGTTGCGTGCGGAGAGCCGCACGTCGTTCGCGACGATGTCGAACGGTCCCGCGTTCTCGGAGCGGATGTCGCCGTTGCCGCTGTCGATGAGCACGTCGCCGATCGGGTTGTAGATCTCGCCCGTCAGGATGATGTCGTTCGACGCCCCGACGACGGGGAAGTTGACGATCTCTACGAACGTCCGCACGAAGTCCGCCGTGCGGATCGTGTACCGGAAGTTCACCACCTCGTTGTACGCGCGCTCGCTCACGGTCGCCGCGAGGTTCGTGAGGTTGACGACGTCGATGCCCGAGAGCTGGATCGGACTGTTCGACCAGTTGTAGATGTGCACGAAGTCGAAGGTCGGCTGCAGCTGGAAGCTTCCGAGCACGCCCGTGAGGTTGCGGTTGCCGCCGATCGGGGTCGCGTTGATGGTGAAGTTCGCGATCGCGCCGCCGAGGTTGACGATCGGGTCGACGTAGACGGTCGCACCGGGGATGACGTGCTCGCCGACCGCGTAGGCGACGCCGCCGAGCGTGCGCCGTGCGACGAGGTTGTAGATCTTGAGGATCTTGCCGTTCGCGTCGATCACGAGCTGCGGGTCGGCGGCGTGCAGCACGACATCCGCCTCCCAGTGGATCGGGCGGTTGCCGGTCGTCGGGGCCGTGGCGCTCTGGTCGCCGTCGTCGAGGAACGCCTCGTCGGCGGGCGCGTGGACCGAGCGACCGCCCTGGATGTAGGTCGCCTCGACGTCGAGGCGCCAGGTGTGCACGCGCACGGTCGGCGCGGCGGAGACGCTGCTCGTCGTGGTGGTCGTGACGCGCGCCGTGGAGTCGGTGTCGCCGCCGCCGCACGAGCAGTTCGCGGAGGAGGTGGCGTTCGCGTCGAAGTCGCGCGTCTCGGCGGCGATCCTGATGGTCTCCCATCCGGTCAGGCGCACGCCCGGCTGGATGGCGATGCTCGCGCCGCCCGTGATGTCGATGATCGCCGTGGCGTCGGAGTCGGCGCCGAGGGCCTTGGCCTTGCTGTACGCGTAGGAGCTCAGCACGCCCTTGTTGCCGGCGGCATCCGTTCCCATCACGGCGAGGATGAGGATCTCGTCGCCCTGCAGCAGCGTCGAGGAGCCCGCGATGTCGATGGCGACCTTCGCGTCGACGCGCAGGCGGCAGTCGTTGCCGCAGTCGTTGCCCGCGGTGTCGGCGCCGAGGCCCGCGCCGTTGGCACGCGCGTCGAGGCTGCCGTTGGGCTGCGCGTAGCCGGCGATCGTGAGCAGGTGCTCGGCGATGAGCGAGCCGTCGATGTCGATCGTCGTCGTGAGGAGCACCTCGCCGTAGGCCTCCGCCTTGACGCCCGCTCCGAGGCCGCCCTGGCTCGACGACGAGGTGCCGACGACTCGGCCACGCGTGACGGGGCGGATGACGAGGTCCCACCCGGAGGTCAGCACGGCGCCGCTCTCGATCACGACCTTCGTCGTGACGTCGACCTTGGAGACGGCGCGGGCGTTGCCGACAGACACGAGACCGCCGCCGCCGTTCGTCGAGAGCGACTGGCTGTCGCCGTAGGCGTCGGTCGTGATCGTGAAGCTCTCGGTGTCGGTGATGTCGGCACCCGCCCCGCTCGTCATGACGGCGCCCGCGCCGATGATGACGTCGATGTCGGCGTCGACCGTCGAGCTCGTGCGGGCCTTGCCGACGTTGACCGCGCCGCCGCCGCTCGATCGCACGGTCGCCGAGGTGATGTACGAGCCCGCGGGAACCGGCTCCGCCGCGCCGACCGGCGTGAGCTTCTCCGCGTTGGAGCCGAACGAGCCGAGGTCGAACACGAGGCGCCCGGTGCCCGTGCCGACGCCGAGGTCGACGGGACCGGAGACGAACGAGCCGACGGCGTCGAGGGCGCCGCGTCCGGCGACCGAGATGTCGATCGCGGGTCCGCCGGGGGTCGACGCGAGCTGGAAGCTCGTGCCCGTCGCGTTGACGACGTAGTACTGGGCGCCGTCGACGAGGCCGTCGATGGGGCGCTGGTTCATGCGGAACAGCTTGTGCTCGGCGTCGGCGCCGGCCGAGATCGGCAGCGGGGTGACCGTCTCGTAGATGGGGTCGGAGTGATGCACGACGATCGGGTTGCCGTCCTCGTCCTCCCCGACGATCTCGTCCCACTCGAAGGTGTCGACGATGCAGCTCGCGCCTCCCGCGGCGCCCACCGCCTTGCAGAAGCTCGCGGCGAGCTGGATGCGGTTGGCGTCGATGCGGATGACCCAGTAGTGGGCGCCGTTGACGAGACCCGGGATGGGAGCGCCCGTGCCCGAGCTGTAGACGAGACGCGTGCCGGTCGTGAAGCCGTGCGCCGGGATCCAGATCATGTTGTTGTCCTGGGACACGAACTTGCCCTGGGCGTTCTGCACGAGGTTGCCGCTGCCGTCGACCTGCAGGTCGACGAAGCCGCCCTGGAAGCTCTGCGCCGGAGTCGGCGCGTGGTAGATCACGATCTGGCCGTTCGTGTACGAGTTGCCGGCGTTGATCGTGTCGACCGCCTCGTCGCCCTCGACATCCGGGTCGTCGAAATCGTCGATCGAGAGCACGACGAGCGCGATCGGCGTCATGGGTGCGAGCGGGTCGAACAGCTGGATGCCGGTCTCGTCGACGACCCGCACGATGTAGGTCTTGCCGTCGACGAGGCCCGGGATGCTCGCACCGTTCGCGCGGTAGACGACCGTCTGACCGTCGGTGAAGCCGTGGCCGAGCGCGACGAACTCGGTGTGCGTGCCCATCTCGTCCGTGTAGGTGTAGCTGCGGCCGAAGCGGATGATGTTGCCCGCCGCGTCGACCTGCGCGCCCTCGAACTCGCTGCCGAGCATGATGGTGTGCTCGTCGACGACGATGACGTTCGCGACGAGGCCCTCGGCGAGGCCGCCCGTGACGGGGCCGCCTCCGGCCGAGTACGTGACCGTCATGCCCGTCGTGAAGCCGTGCGCCGCGGTGAACGTGATGCGGTCCTGGCCGACGTCGACGCTCTGGAAGTAGCGGGCCGGGTCGGGCACGGGCGGCGCCGACACGTTGTAGCCGGTCGTGATGGCGATCGAGCCGTAGGCGGTGACCTTCGTGCGGTCGTGGATCTCGAGGCGCAGGTCGGGGGTGTTGGAGACGCTCGCCGAGTTGGTGTCGACGTTGACGGCGCCGCCGCCCTCGCTCTCGGTCGACGAGACCGCGCCCGGAGTGTGGTTGGCCGTGAGCGCGATGTTCCCGTCGACGACGATGACGGATGCGGGGGTGCCGGCCGGCACGTCGCGTCCGAGCTCGAGGGTGACGTCGCTGTTCACCGTCGCGGTCGCGGAGCCCGTTCCGGCCCGCACGACGCCGCCCCCGGAGGAGCTGAGGATCGCGGTCGCGAGGTCGAGAGCTGCCGCGACGATGTCGAGGCTGCGGGCGCCCGGCAGAGCATCGGTGGCGCCCCGGATGTCGCCCCACAGGTACGCGCCCGTCGCGTTGAGGATCTCCGCCTGCGGGTCGGCCGCGTCGACGCCCACGAAGCCCGCGCCGACGGCGCCCGCTCGCGAGGTCGCGGTGTTCGTGCTCTCGGCCCGCAGCGAGACCGCGGCGAGCGGCGAGGAGATGCGTGCGCCGCTCGCGACGATCGCCGTGACGGTCGCGCTCGCGGCGATCCGCGCGTAGGGCGAGAGGGTCGAGACGCCCACGAGGCCCGCGGCGAGGCCGCCACCGCGGATGAGCGCGGTGTTGGCGGCCTTCGCGAGGATCGCGACGGTGGCTCCGCCGACGAGCTGACCCTGGAACTCGGCCCGGGTCGGCGTGCTGACCCGCGAGCTCGGCTTGCCCATGCCGACGCCCACGAGACCGCCCGCGACCGAGTCGGTCTCGACATCCGTGCGGTTGCGGGCCTCCGCCGAGATGAGCACGCCGCCGCCCGTGCGCACCTGCAGGCGGCCCGTGCCGAAGCGGGCCGTCGTCTCGGCCTCGGCGTAGATCTCGGCCCACGCCTGCACGTCGGCGACCTCGGCGAGGCTGCCGCCCTGCTTCTTGAGGTTCGCGGTGGCGGTGTTGTCGGCATCCGCCGAGACGGTCGCACTCGTCGAGTCGAGCACCGCGCCGTCGAACGTCGCTCGCGTCGCGGAGCGCGCGGCGCTCGTGACGAGCGTCGACTCGCCGCGGATGATGGCCCCGCCCTGCGTCGTGAGCGCGGAGGCGAGCGTGTTGCTCGCGTCGGCGGTCACGACGATCGCGCCGCTCGCCGTGAGCCCGCCCGCGCCGATCGCGACCTCGGCGATCGTGTCGGCGTCGCCCGTCTGCAGGGCGGTCGCCGTGAGCCCCGCGCCGCCTCCGAGCACGCTGATGGAGAGCAGCTTGACGATCGACTCGAGCACCGAGGTCGTCGTGTTGACGAGGGAGAATCCGCGGCTCACGGCCGTGCCGGCGGCGATGTAGCCGCGCGTGAGCGCGCTGAGGGTCGCGCTCGTGGTGATGAGGTTGATGTTGACGAGGCCGCCGCCCGCCTGATCGATGGACGCGCGCAGGAGGTTGTCCGCGCCCACCGTCATGACGACGTCGCCCGCACCCGCGTCGAAGTTCTGCCCGGCGAGCAGCACCTGCGCCTCGGTCTTCGCGTTCGCGTCGACGGTGGCGATGGCGCCGGCGTAGGAGACGCCGATGCCGCTGATGGAGACGAAGTCGGCGTCGACCGTCGCGTGGTTGCGCGATGTCGCACCGAGCACCGCGCCGACGCTCGTCGTGGGGTTCTCGAGGGTCGCCGTCGTGGCGGCCGAGATCCGCGCCGTCGGCAGCTGCACGCTCACGGCGGCGAGGCCCAGGGCGACGGTGTCGGTGTCGACGTCGGCGGTCTGCACGGATGCGGCGGTCGCGACGACCGCCCCGCCCGCGAGGATCGTGCCGCCCCACACACGCGCCGTCGTCGCCGCGGTCGTCTCGATGACGGCGCGGGTGTACGAGAACGAGGCGGTGAGACCGCCGATGCCGAAGCTGGACAGGGATGCGATGGCTGCGCGGTTGGACGACGCCGTCGCGCCGGTCGAGCCGGAGCCGGCGACGACCGAGCCCTCGAGCTGCGCCGTGACGGGTGCGCGGAAGGCGGCGTCCGCGTAGTAGGCGCTGCCCGCGTAGAGGCCGCCGCCGCCCGCGTCGACGGTCGCCGAGGCGATCGAGCGGCCCGCGCCGTCGGTCGCCTCGCGCGCCGAGACGAGCACGCCGCCCGAGCTGATGACCGTGGAGGGCGAGGCGAGGCGGGCGAAGATGCGCGCCGACGCCTCGACGGTGGCCGTGAGCTCGAGCCCGGCTCCGCCCGCGAACAGCGAGACCGCCACGAGGAGGGCGTCCGCCACCGCGCGGTTCTGGCCGGTGGCCGAGACGGCCACGGAACCGGAGGCGAGGATGCGGCCGAGCGCGATCGCATCCGTCGCACCGGAGACGGTCGCCGAGGTGCTGAGCGCCGAGAACCCGATGATCGAGCCGCTCGCGGCGTCCGCGATCGCCGTCGCCGCGTTCCGCGTGTCGGCGGTCACCCGCACGGCGCCGGCCGCGGTGATGGAGGCACCCGAGGTGAGCGTCGCGACCGTGTCGCGCGAGACGGCGGCGTCGGCGTAGCTTACGCCGACCGAGGCGCCGCTGACGGCGACCGACAGCAGGTAGACGTTCGCGGTGTGCCGTCCGATGGCGGAGATCGTCGCGCCGCCGCTCAGGATCGCGGTGCCCGCGAACGTCGCCGAGGTGCGCCCGGGGATCTCCGCGACGCCGCCGGCGCCCGTCACGGTGATCGCGCCGCCGCCGATCGCGTAGACCTGCACGGGCACGACGATCGTGGAGTCGGCGAGCACGCGCAGGCCGCCCGAGGCACCCGAGCCTCCGATGCTCACGACGCCGATCCGGGCCGTCGTGTCGCCGACGGGGCGCGGGAGCACGACCGAGGCGCCGACGGCGACGGCGCCGACGCTGGCGCCGACCCCGAGACCCTCGATGCGGCGGTCGGCCGTCGCGTCGGCCGAGACGACGCCGCCCGCGAACGGGATGCTCGCGCCGTCGTCGATGTGCGCGTGCTGCACGCCGTCGCTGTCGATGATGAGGAACTGGCCCGCGAGCGTGAACGCCCCCGCCGCACCGGCGAACGCCATGCCCGTCGAGCGCTCGGTGAGCTTCGCCTCGACCGCGACGTTCCCGCCCGCCGTGATGGAGACGCGCGTCGAGATGCCCGCGTCGACGTTGCTGCGCAGGTTGGCGATCGCGACGGCGCCGCCGATCGCGCCCGCTCCGGCGGCCGCGGCGCCCGCGACGCCGAGGTAGGCGTTCGACTCCTCGGCGCGCACGCCCACGTGGCGCCCGGCTGTGATCGTGACGTCGGCGCCGATCGTCGCGCTCGTGCCGCGCGGGAGGTCGTCGGCGTCGAACGCGTCGCTCACGACGCTCGCGCCGGGGGCCGAGGCGACGAGCCCGCTGTTCGCGGAGGAGACCGCGGAGGCGACGTGGGCATCCGCCTTCGAGCCGGTGTTCGACCCGGCGCCCGAGAGGATCGAGGTGTAGCCGTGCGAGCCCTGGCCGGATGCGGTCGAGTCGGCGTCGTCGCGCACGTCCTGCCCGTCGGGCTCGAGCGCGTTCGCCGACTCGTCGCCGTCGCTGTAGTCGTCCTTCGCCTCGGTGCCGAAGGTCCAGACCGAGACGGCGCCCGCGACGCCCACGGCGCCGCCCGCGACGCTCAGGCCGAAGCTCGTGATGCTCGCGGAGGCGAGGGCAGAGAGCGAGAAGTCGCGCGCGACGCTGATGGTGGCGTACGGCCCGACGTAGGCCTGCGTGCTCACCGCGAGGATGCCGACGTCGACGCCGCCCGAGACGCCCACCGCGCCGCCCGCGATGCCGCCCGCGACCGTGAGGGTGCGACTCGCGTTGGCGGCCGTGATGCTCACCGACTGCTCGGCGCCCGGCGTCGTGTTCTGGTTGATGCGCGTGCGGGCGGTCTGCGTGGAGTCGACGATCGCGCGCGTCGTGACGGTCATGATCGTCGTCGTCACACCGCCCGCGACGCCCACGAACCCGGCGCCGAGGGCGACCGTCAGCCCGAATACGTCCTGCGTCGAGCGGGCCTGCACGGCGACACCGGAGAAGCCGGGGCGGAGGCCGAAGTCGCCGAACGCGCTGCTGCCGAACGAGCCCGTGAGGATGCCGCCGACGGGGGTCGCCGCCCCGTCCGCGTCGATGACGGTGCCCGGGGCGACGTAGGCCTGCGTGCTCTTGCTCGCCGCGGTCACGCCGACGCCGATGCCGACGCCGACGAAGCCGCCGGCCGCGCCGCCCGCCGCGACCACGATGCTCGTGTCGTCCACCGCGTCGACGACGACGCTGCCGCCCGCGTCGATCGTGACGCGCTCGAGGGTCGCGTGGGTGTGCACGTCGAGCACGATGACGGTCACGGCGCCCGCGACGCCGACGAGGCCGCCGGATGCGGTGGCCGCGACCGCGACCATCTCCTCGTGGCCGCGCGCCGAGACGACGGTGTCGGCGGTGGAGGTGACGTTCGCGCCCGCCCGCAGCTCGGCATCCGTGTCGAGGTCGATGACGCCGACCGTCGCGCTCACGCCGACGCCCGCCGTGCCGCCCGCGGCGACGGCCGACACCATGAGCACGTTGAGGTCGTGGCCCGCCGCGACGAGCACGGATGCCGGGTTGCCGGCGGATCCCGCGACGACCTCGGCGATGCGGCCCACGAAGGCGAGCGTGCGGCTCGTGACGACGTTGACGCTTCCGCCCACGCCGACCCCCGCGACGCCCGAGATGGCGGCGCTCACGCCGACGCCCGCGATGTCGTCGCTCGAGGTCGCCGTGACGGCGACGCCCGTGAAGTCGCTGTCGGACGCCGGGGTGACGATGCGCACGCCGGAGGTCGCGGCCGGGTCGGGCGAGGGCTGCGCGCCCTGCTTGACGATGCTGTGGCCGCGGCCGGTCGCGACCGAGGGGTCGAGGGCGATGAACGAGCCCGTGCAGCCGGCGGGCACCGGGGTCTCGGTGAGGCACTTCTGCGTCGTGAGCTGGAGGCTGCCGCCCGTGACCTTGACGTAGTAGCTGCCGCCGTCGACGAGGCCGCCGATCGGGGCGCCGCCGCCCGAGCTGTAGATGACCGAGTCGCCCGAGCCGACGCCCGGGTTGTACGGCAGCGCGATGCTCGTGCCCGAGACGGCGCCGGGGGCCTTCGGGTCGAAGTACGGGGACTCGTTCGCGGGCAGGGCGGCCGACTGGCCGTCGACGAGGCGGTGCGACTGGCCGGTCGCGGTGGCAGCGGTGAGCCCGATGATCGCGCCGCCGCCGACGGGCGAGAGGCGCACATCCGTGTCGTTGACGCGGTGCACGACGTAGCTCGCGCCGCTCGTGAGGCCGCCGATCGCGGTGCCGCCGCCCGCGTCGTAGACGACGGTCTGGCCGTCCTTCAGGCCGTGCGCGTAGGGCAGGCGGATCGTGACGCCGTCGGGCTGCACGGCCGACTGCGGGGTGAAGCGCGTGTCGATCGCGTCGATGACGAAGCCGCCCGTCGTGACGCGAATGCCGCCGAGGCGGCCGAGGCCGTGGACGATCGAGTTGTCGCCGATGAACGCCTGGGTGGTCTTCGTGATGACCGGCACGGCCGCCGCCGCGCCGACGCCCGCGGTGCCGCCGACCGCGAGGGAGCCGGCGATGATGTCGAGCTCGAGGGCGTCGTCCGCGGCGATGCGGACGCTGCCGCCCGCGCGCACCGTCGTGCGGGATGCCGCGCAGCTGAGGGCGGTCGCGGTCGCGGCGGCGCAGACCTCGCCGACGCTCGCCTGGGTCGTGATGGTGAAGACGGAGACGGCCGCGTTGACAGCCACGCCGACGGTGCCGCCGCCCGAGCCGCCCGCCGAGATCGAGACGACGTCCTCGCGCGACTGGGCGTCGATCGTGACGTTCCCGTTCGCGGCGACGGCCGCGCCCGGTGCGATCCACGCCCGGGTGTCCTTCGTGATGACCTGGACGTCGGCACCCGCTCCGACGCCCGCCGTGCCGCCGAGGGCGAGCTGGCCGGCGCGTCCCGTGCTCGTCGTGGTGTCGGATGCGAGCAGGCTCACACCCTGCGTCGCGAGCGCGCCGAGGTTGTCGCCGTTGACGTTCACGCCGCGGTCGATGTGCGCATAGGTCGTGTTGTTGTGGACGGCTACGGTCGCCGAGCCCGCGACACCCGCGGTGCCGCCGGCGGCGCCCGCGACGGCCGTCGCGTCGAAGTCCTCCGACTGGGTCGCGGCGATCGAGAGGCCCGTCGTGCCGCGGGCGACGATTCGGTCGTACTCGGCGATGCCCGCATCCACCTTGCCGGTACGCACGAGCACGACCGACGAGACGCCGACGCCCGCCGTGCCGCCCGCGGCGACGCCGCCCGCGAAGAGGAGGGAGTCGCGCACGTCGTCCTGGGCCGTGATCGTCATGTTGCCGCCGGCCGTGATGATGCTCGGGGTGGCCTGCCCGCCCTCGATGCGCGCGCGGGTTCCGCTGTCGGCGCCCTGGTTGACGATGAGCACGACGAACGAGCCGGTGACTCCGGCGCTCTGCGCGGCCGCGGCACCCGCGGCGAGCATCGTGAACGACTCGCTCGCGATCGCGACGACGGAGACGCTGCCGCTGACGGTCGCCCGCACGCCCGAGCCGATGATCGAGCGCACGTCCTTGTTGAAGACGTCGAGCACGAGCGCGAAGCCGACGCCCGCCGAGCCGGTCGTGAGGCCGATGGCGCCCGCGAGCTCGACGAACTCGGTGTGGTCTTCGGCGCGCAGCGAGAGCGACTGGCCGGGCACCTCTCCGATCGTCTGGTTGACGGATGCGGCGTCGCCGAGCTCGGCGCGCGTCGCGATGTTCACGACATCGACGATGAGCGAGCCGCCGACGGCCGTCTGGCCGACGCTCGCGCCACCCGCGAGGGCGACGGCGGAGACGTCGGGGATATCGAAGTCGAGGATCGGGTCGACGGCGAGGGCGACGATGCCCGAGGTCGCCGTGAGCGAGATCGCGCCGCGCGCGTCGATGACGACCGGGGCGGCGGAGGTCGACGCGATCCGGGCGATCGTGTCGATGTCGATGACGTTGACGACGATCGCGGCGCCGATGCCCGATCCGCTCGTCGAGAGGGCGCCCGCCGCGGCGACCGACTGGAGGCCCATGGGGTTCGACGCCGCGAGCACGACGCCGCCGTCGGTCGTGATCCGCGCCCCCTGGCCGATCGACGCGATGTTGTCGAGCAGGAGCACCTGCACGGCGATCGACCCGGCGACCGAGGCCTGGCCCGTGCCGCCCGCGGCCGCGATGCCCCAGGCGATGAAGTCGTTGCGCGCGTTCGCCGGGGTCACGGCCGTGACCGTGACCGTGCCGCCCGCGGTGACGACGACGCGGTCGCCGATCGAGCCGCGGTCGGTGACGTCGACGTAGTTGAGGGCGATCGCCGCGCCGATGTTGGTGCTGCCGGTCTTGAGCGAGGTGCCCGTCGCCTTGGCGGTCGCGTCGACGCCGTTCTCGGCAAGGACGCCGACCGAGCCGCCCGCCGTGATGACGAGGTCGGCGGGGATGTCGGCGATCGTGTCGATCGTGACCCAGTTGACGGTGACGGCCGCGCCGAGGCCGACGCCGTCGGAGCCCTGACCGCCCTGCGACGAGGCCTGGCTGTTGCCGTTCGACACCTGGGTCGAGCTCGACGGGAGCGTGATGCCCTTGCCCTGCGTCGCGGGCGTGCTGTTCACCTGGTGCTGAGCCTGCTCGTCGGAGTTGGAGCCGCCGACCGTGGAGGTGCTCTTGCCCTCGGCGCTCGCCTCCGCCTCGGCCGTCGCGGCGGTCACGGTGCGGGCCGCGAGCGTGATGGAGCCGCCCGCCTCGAGCGAGCGCCGCGTCGTCGCGGTCGTCTCGACGTCGACGACGTTGATCGCGATGATGGCGCCGACCGCGACGCCGTCGCCGACCGCGCGCGCGTCGCCCGTCGTCGACGTCGAGCCCTCGTGGCTCGCGCGGATCGTGACGCTGCCCGTGACCGTCCAGGTCGCGGCGGAGGATCCGACGCGGGCGATCGTCGTGTGCTGCACGATCGTGATGCCGACGGCGGGGCTCACGGCCGTCGAGGAGCCCGCGGAGCCCGCCTTGACGACCGTCGTGACGGTGTCGGACGAGATCGCCTCGATCGTGACGTCCGCGCCGCCCGAGATGACGGCGCCGTCCTCGATCTCGGCGCGCGTCACGTTGTCGAGCACGGGGTTGATGGCGACCGAGGCGCCGACGCCCGTCTTGCCCGACTTGGCGAGCGCCGCATCCGCCTTCGCCGTCGCGGTGTCGATGCGGTGGTTCTCCGCCCGCAGCACGACGTCGCCCGTGCCCGCGGAGACGACCGCGGTCGAGGGGATGACGGCCTGCGTCTGCGTCGTCGTGACGTTGAGGGCGAAGGAGCCGGCGACCGCGACGTCGGTCGAACCGGCGCCCGACTCGCTCGTCGAGGAGGTCGTGTGCACGCGGTCGCCGTCGACGTCGGTCATGGTCGCGGATGCCGTGAAGCCGTTCGCGACGACCGTCGTGTTCTGGCCGAGGCCCGCGCGGTTGACGAGGTCGATGACGCTGATGGCGACGGCCGCGCCGATGCCCGCGCTCGTCGCGTGCACGGCCGTGCCGTCGGCGGAGGAGATCGCGTCGGCGTTCTGGCTCGCGCGCAGCACGACCGCGCCGCCCGCGGTGAGGGTGAGGCCGTCGGGCAGCTCGGCGATCGCGGAGACGTCGGCGATCGTGAGCGCGATCGCGGCGGCGACGGTGACCTCGCCGTCGGAGCTCTGCGCGCCCGGGTTCGTGGAGCTGTTGCGCACGCCCTTGCCGCCGTTGGCGGTCGACGTCGTGCCGGCGAAGTTCCGCTGCGTCGTGAGCTTGTCGCCGACCGTGCCCTGGCTCGACGGGGCCGTCTCGCCGGCGTTGTCGGCCTTGCCCTTCGCGCCCGACGCCGACGCCTCGGCGTGCGACTCGTTGTGCGAGGAGCCGAGGGCGCCGAACTCGATGCCCTCCCCCGCCGTGATGTTCCGGTCAGTGCGCGCGAGCACGGCGTGGTCGGCGAGCGTGAGGGCGAGGGAGACGCCGACGGACGCCTGCGAGCCGCCCGTCGCCTCGGCGGTCGCCTTCGTGACGACCGACACGCGCTGGGTGGCGACGGCGCTCAGGGCGCCGGTGAGCTCGAGGAGGTCGCCGCCCGCGATCGCGGCGATGCGCACCGTGGTCTTGACGTCGGAGCTCGTGACGGCGATCGCGGGGGCTACCGCCGCACCGCTGGAGCCGCCGGATCCGCCCGAGCCTCCGCTGCCGCCCGAGCCGCCCGAGCCGCCCGAGCCCGAGGACACGATCGCCGCGCCCATGCGCGCCTCGGTCGAGGCGTCGACGCGGGCCGTCGCGGTCATCGTGAGGTTGCGCGCCCCCGTGAGCTCGGCATCCGCCTCGATCGCCGCCGTCGTCTCGTCGAGCACGAGGTTGAGGGCGAACGAGACGCCGACGCCGACCGAGCCGCCGCTCGTGACGGCACCGAGGCCGACGGGCAGCGCCTTGACGGTCGAGACGAGCTTCGAGGCGGCGGTGATCGTCGCGTCGCCACCCGTGAGCTCGACGACGCCCGAGATGCCCGCGTAGGTCTCCTGGTTGACGATCGCGATGGCGACCGATCCGGCGACCGAGACGGATGCCGCCGCGCCCGACGCGGACGCCGCACCGACCGTCGCGGTGTCGTCGGAGCCGACGACGGTGACGGTGGCCGAGACGACGAGCGCGTTCGCGCGCACCGTGAGCCAGGCCGGCACCTCGGAGCGGTTGGTGACGTTCGAGATCGTGAGGGCGACGGCGGCGCCGATCGCGACCGACGAGGAGCCGCTGCCCGATCCGCCCGAGCCGCCCGAGCCGCCCGAGGCGGGCTGCGTAGCCGAGGAGTCGGCGGTGCTCGTGGCGTCGGTGTTCGCGGACGAGGCGAGCGTGACGGTGCCGCCCGCGGTCAGGAGCGTGACATCCGTCGTGACGCGCGCGGTGGCGACGACGGTCGAGATGACGATGCCGATGGCCGCGGCGATCGAGACGCCGCCGTCGCTCGTCTTCGCGGAGGGCGTCGTGGCCGAGCCGGAGCCCGACCCGCCGTACTTGGTCGATGCCGTGTCGGCGTAGTCGCGCTGCGCGCCCACCTCCTTGTCGACGCCCGTGCGCGACTTGCCGTCGGCGGTGTCCTCGTCGCCCTTGGGCGCGTTGCCGGATGCCGACGCCTCGCCCGCCGCGGTCGCGACCGAGCGGCTCGAGGCGCGCAGGGTGATGTGCTCGCCCGCGTCGACGATGCGCGCGAGCTCGGCGAGAGCGCCGTGGTTGGCGATCGTGAGGCCGAGGCCCACACCCACGGCGGCGGAGCTCGCGGAGGCCTTCGCCCCGGCGGTCGTGCCCGCCGTCGCGTCCTGCGTCGCCGTGAGGCTCAGCGAGCCCGTGAGCTCGAGCGGGCCGTCGGCGGAGGCGAGGCCCACCCGGGCGTCGGTCGTGATGTTGGAGATGATGATCGCGATCGCGGGGGTCACGGCCACGCCGCCCGAGGAGCCGCCCGATCCTCCGCTGCCGCCCGAGCCGCCCGAGCCTCCGGATCCGCCACTGCCGCCGCTGCCGCCGGACGAGGTGTCGGTCGCCGCGGCGCCCATCCGCGCCTCGACCGAGGAGACGACGATGGCGGAGGCCGCGAGCGTGACGTCGTGGGCGCCCGTCACCGAGACGCCGTCGGCGATGAGCGCGTGCACGTCGTCGGTCACGAGCGCGAGCCCGAAGGCCACGCCGATGCCGACGCTCTTGCCCGTGACGCCGTCCTCGGCGGGAAGAGCCGTGACGGTCACGACGAGGTCGGAGGCCGCCGTGACCGTGATGTCGCCGCCCGTCAGCTCGACCGTGCCGTGGATGGCGGCGAGCGCGTCCTGGTCGACGATGACGATCGCGACCGAGCCTGCGACGCCGACGCCGCCCGCGGCACCGGCCGTCGACGCCGCCGTGACGGTCGCGGTGTGGTCGGCGCCGTCGACGGCGACGGTCGCCGAGAGCACGAGGTTCTGCGCGCGCACCGTGAGCCAGGCGGGCACGACCGCGCGGTTGCTGACGTTCGCGAGCGTGAGGGCGACGCCCGCGCCGATCGCCGCGCTGCCGCCGTCGGTCGCCGACCCGTCGGCGGCGGATGCGGCATCCGCGTTCGCCGAGGAGGCGAGCTCGATCGTGCCGCCCGCGACGAGCAGGGTCACGTCGCTCGTGACGCCCGCCTCGACGGTGACGTCGGAGATGACGATGCCGACGGCCGCGGCGATCGCGACGGCGCCGCCCGAGGTCTCGGCGTTCGGCGTGGTCGAGCTGCCGGAGCCCTTGACGTTGTTGCGCGTCGCGGCCGTGTCGGCGTAGTCGCGCTGCGAGCCGACCGACTTGTCGACGCCCGTGCGGCCCTCGCCGTCGGGGGTCGAGTCCTCGGGCTCCTCCTCCGGCGCACCCGCGGCCGAGGCCTGGCCCGTCGCCGAAGCCGACGAGACGACGCTCGCGATGAGGCGGATGTCGCGGCCCGCCGTGACGTCGCGCGCGAGCGTCGCGGTGGCGCCGTGCGGCGCGATCGTGAGGCCGAGGGCGATGCCGACGGCGGCGCTGCCGGCGGTCGCGGTGGCACCGCCGGTCGCGGCTGCCGTCGCGTGCTGCGCGGCGCGGATGACGAGGTCGCGCGTCACGGTGAAGGGGGCGGCGGATGCGAGGCCCACCCGCGCGATCGTCGTCGCGTTGGAGAGCACGAGCGCCACAGCCGGGACCACGGCGACGCCGCTCGAGTCGCGGCCGGAGCCGCCCGACCCGCCGCCGGAGCCGCCACCGGAGCCGCCACCCGATCCGGACGCCTCGGCACCCATGCGGGCCTCCGCGGTCGCCGAGGTGCGGGTGCTCGCGTCGAGCACGAGGTCGCGCGCGCCCGTCATCGAGACACCGTCGGCGACGAGGGCGCTCACGCGGTCGTCGAGCAGGATGAACGCGAACGAGACGCCGATGCCGACGCTGCCGCTCGCGGTCGAGCCCGCACCGACCGGCAGCGCGGTGGCTGTCGAGGTGAGCTTCGACGCGGCCGTGATCGTCACGTCGCCGCCCGTCGAGACGACCGTGCCGTCGATCGAGGCGAGCGTCTGCTGGTCGATGATGACGAGCGCGACCGAGCCCGCGACGGAGACGCCGCCCGCGGCGCCCGAGGAGGCCGCGGCGGTGACGGTCGCGGTGTCGTCGGAGCCCTTCACGGCCACGGTCGCCGAGATCACGAGTTCGCGGGTCGTGACGGTGAGCGTGCTCGGGAGCACGGCCTCGTTGCGATGCTTCGCGTAGCTGAGGGCGACACCCGCGCCGATCGCGGCCGTGCCGCCGTCGGTCGCCGACCCGTCGGCGCCGGATGCGACATCCGCGTTCATCGCCGACGCGAGGGTCACGATCGTGCCCGCCTGGATCGAGGTGACGGCCGCCGTGATGAGGGCGCGCGCGGTGACCGTCGAGAGCGCGATGCCGACCGCCGCCGCGACCGACACCGAGCCGCCCGAGGTCTCGGCCGCGGGGGTCTCGGTCGAGCCGGAGTTCTTGACGCCGCGGTCGCCCGCGACCTTGTCGGCGTGCTCGCGCTGGGAACCGACCTGCTCGTCGACGCCCGTCTTGCCGTCACCGTCGCCGTCGCTCGTGTCGTCGCTCGTCTCGGCGGGGGCGCCGGCGGCCGAGGCGGAGCCCGTCGCCGACACGGAGGAGATGGCGCTCGCCGAGATCGTGACGGCCGCACCCGCGACGACGTTGCGCGCGAGCGTCGCGAGCGAGCTGTGGTTCGCGATCGTGAGGCCCAGCCCGATGCCGACCGCCGCGCTGCTCGCACCCGTCGCCTCCGCGCCCGCCGTGGTCGTCGCCGCGGCGTCGAGCACCGATACGACCCGCAGCGAGCCCGAGAGCGTGAGCGAGCCGGTGCCGACCCTCGCGGCCGCCGTCACGTTGGAGAGCACGAGGGCAACCGCGGGCGTGACGGCGACGGTGCCGCCCTTAGCGCCCATCTTCGCCTCGGCGGTCGCGACGGATGCCGCGGTCGCCTCGAGCCCGATGTCGCGCGCGCCCGTGATCGACACGCCGTCGCCGATCTCGGCCGTCGTGGTGTCGTCGAGCAGCACGAAGGCGAAGGAGACGCCGATGCCGACGCTGCCCGATCCGCTCGAGCCCGCGCCGACGGGGAGCGCCTTCGCCGTGGCGGAGATGTTCGCCGTCGCCGTGAGGGTGACGTCTCCGCCCGTCGAGACGACGGTGCCGAGGATGGCGGCGCGGGTGAGCTGGTCGACGATCGCGAGGCCGACCGACCCGGCGACGGAGACGCCGCCGGCTGCGCCCGAGGAGGCATCCGCCGTGATCGTGGAGGTGTCGTCGGCGCCCTTCACCGCGACGGTCGCCGAGACGACGAGACCGTTCGTCGTGACGGTGAGGGTCGCGGGCACGACCGCCTCGTTGCGGTGCACCGCGTAGCTGAGCGCGACGCCCGCGCCGATCGCGGCCGTGCCGCCGTCGGTCGCCGACCCGTCGGCGCTGGATGCGGCATCCGCGTTGATCGCCGAGGCGAGCGTGACGCTCGTGCCGGCCTGGATGGAGGTGACGGCGCCCGTGATGAGGGTGCGGGCCGTGACGGTCGAGAGCGCGATGCCGACGGCTGCGGCGACCGAGACGGAGCCGCTGGAGGTCTCCGCCGAGGGGGTCTCGGTCGAGCCCGAGCTCTTCATGCCGCGGTCGCCCGCGACCTTGTCGGCGTGCTCGCGCTGCGAACCGACCTGCTCGTCGACGCCCGTCTTGCCGTCCCCGTCGCCATCGCTCGTGTCGTCGCTCGTCTCGGCGGGAGCGCCCGCGGCCGACGCCGAGCCCTTCGCGGTGACCGACGAGATCGCGGATGCCGAGATCGTGACGGCCGCACCCGCGACGACGTTGCGCGCGAGGGTCGCGAGCGAGCTGTGGTTCGCGATCGTGAGACCCAGGCCGATGCCGACCGCGGCGGTGCTCGCGCCCGTCGCCTCCGCCCCCGCGGTCGCCGATGCGGTGGCGTCGAGCGCGGATGCGATGCGCAGCGAGCCCGCGAGCGCGAGGGATCCGGTTCCGACGGTGGCCGCAGACGCGACGTTCGAGAGCACGAGCGCGACGGCCGGCGTGATCGTGACCCCGCCCCCCGCGGCGCCCATCTTCGCCTCGGCCGAGACGTCGGATGCGGCGGTCGCCTCGAGCGTCACGTCGCGGGCGCCGGTGACGACGACGCCGTTCCCGATCTCGGCCGTCGTCGACGCGTCGACGAGCGCGAAGGCGAACGAGATACCGACGCCGACGCTGCCCGAGGCCGTGGAGCCCGCGCCGACCGGGAGCGCCTTGATGACTCCGGCGAGCGCCGAGGTCGCGACGAGCACAAGGTCGCCACCCTGCAGGTTCAGGGTGCCGAGCACACGCGCCGCGGTCACGTGGTCGATGAGGGCGATCGCCGCGGACCCCGCGACGGAGACCTTGCCGGCGGCGCCCGAGGAGGCCGTCGCCGTCACGGTCGAGGCGTCGTCGCCGCCGTCGGGCGCGACCTCGGCGCGGGCCTCGAGGCCGTTCGCGGTGATCGTGACGGTCGCGGGCACGACGGCCTCGTCGCGGAGCTCCGAGAGCACGAGCGCGACGCCCGCGCCGATCGACGCGGAGCCGTCGGGCGAGGTCGACGAGCCGTCGGCCGTGGCCGAGGAGTCGGCGGATGCGCGCGTCGTGAGCGTGACGACGCCGCCCGCCGTGAGCGTCGGCACCATCGTGTCGATGACGGTGCGCGCGATGACCGTCGAGATGACGACGCCGACGGCCGCGGCGACCGAGATCGGCCCGCCCGAGGTCTCGGCGCTCGGCGCCGCGGCGTCGCCCGAGGTCGCCATGCCGTTGTCGCCCGCCGTCGTGTCGGCGAACTTCCGCTGGCCCGCGACCTGCTTGTCGACGCCCGTCTTGCCCTCGGTGTCGGGCGTCGACGTGTCGGGTGCGTCGGGGTCGTCCTCCGCGGGGGCGCCGCCCGCTGAGGCGGAGCCGGTGGCAGTCGCGGACGAGATGCTCGTCGCCGCGAGCGAGAGGTCGCGCCCGGCGACGACGACGCGCTGCAGCGTCGCGGTGGCCGAGTGGGTCGCGATCGCGAGGCCGAGCGCGATGCCGACGGCCGCCGAGCCCGAGCTCGTGGCGCTCGCGCCGCCGTTCGCGGTCGCGGAGGCGTTCTGGGTCGCCGCGAGGCTCAGGTCGCGCGCGGGGCTGAGCGTGCCGCCCGTGCCGACGATCGCGCGCGTCGCGACGGTCGAGAGCACGATGCCGACGGCCGGGGCGACCGCGACGCCGCCCGAGGCGCCGATCTTCGCGGTCGCGGTTCCGGCGCTCGTGGTGTCGGCGGTGAGGAGGATGTCGCGCGCGCCCGCGACGCCGACGCCCGCGCGCAGCACGGCATCCGTCGCGACGTCGAGGATGACGAGGGCGACCGCGGCGCCGATGCCGACCGAGCCGCCGACCGCGCCGTCTCCCGCGGGGAGGGCCGTCGCGGTGGAGGCGACGTCGGCATCCGCGTCGATCACGAGGTCGCCACCCGTGAGGGTGACGCCCGCCTCGAGGGCGGCGGTCGTCGCGTGGTCGACGAGCACGATGGCGGCGGAACCGGCGACGGAGACGTCGCCCGCGGCGCCCGCGACCGAGTTCGCCGTCGAGGTCGAGGTGGTGTCGCCCGCGACGTCGGCTGTGCCCGCGCGCAGGGTGAGGCCGGATGCCGTGATGCTGAGGTTGGCCGGCACGACCGCGCGGTTGTCGACCTTCGCGAGCACGAGCGCGACGCCCGCGCCGATGGAGGCGGAACCGCCCGTCGAGCTGCCGTCGCCGGTCGCGGTGGCGTCGCCGTTGACGGCCGTCGCGAGCAGCACCGTGCCGGTCGTGACGATCGAGACGGCGCCCGTGAAGAGGGCCTCGGCGACGACGTTCGAGAGCGCGACGCCGACGGCCGCGGCGGCCGAGATGGGCCCGTCGGAGGTCGAGGCGCTCGGGGTCTCGGAGGCGCCGGAGCCCGCGACGCCCTGCGCGCTCGCGACGCCGTCGGCGTGCGTGCGCTCGGCGGCGATCTGCTTGTCGACGCCCGTCTTGCCACCCTCGGGGGTGCCCGAGTCGGGGGCCTCCTCGGAGCCGCCCGCGGACGCGGTTCCCGACCCCGTGACGTTCGAGGCGGTTGTGGAGCGGAAGGCGACGTCGTCGGCGCCCGAGAGGGAACGGGCGAGCTCGGTGCGCGCGGCGTGCGTGCCGCTCGCGAGGCCGAGGGCGAGGCCGACGGCGGCGCTGCTGCCCGTCGCGGCGGCGTTCGCGGTGGCGGAGGCGGATGCGGTGGTCGCGGCCGCGACCGTGACGGCACCCGGGATGGAGAGCACCGCGCCCGTGCCGATGCGGGCGCGGGCCTCGACGGTCGAGAGGGTGACGGCGGCGGCAGGTGCGAGGCCGACGGAACCGGCGGCGCCCATCGTCGCGGTCGTCGTCGCGGTGGTCGTGGCGGCCGCGTCGAGGGTCAGCGCGCCCGTGAGCGTCGCGGTCGCGGAGTCGGCGAGCTCGGCGCGCGTCGTCTCGTCGAGGATGACGAGCGCGAAGGAGGCGCCGACGCCGACGGCGCCCGTGCCCATCGCGCCGCTCTCGGCGGGCACCGCGGTGGCCTCGACGGCCGCGAGCGAGGAGGCTGCGATCCGCAGCTCGCCGCCCGTCGTGGCGGCCGAGCCCGTGAGGCGCGCGACGGTCTCGCGGTCGATGACGGCGATCGCGACGGCGCCCGCGATGGAGACGCCGCCCGCGGCGCCCGCGGTGGCCTTCGCGGAGAGGTCGGAGCCGGCGGGGCTCGTCGCCTGGATCGTGATGGAGCCGGCCTGAGCGCTGCCCGCGAGCTCGGCGGTGACGCGCGTCGTGGCGAGGGTCACGGCGACGCCCGCACCGATGGCGACGCTCGCGCCGCCCGCGGCCGAGCCCGTGCCGGCGCTCTCGGCGTCGGCCTCGCCCGACGCCGTGAGGGTCAGGGTCGCCGCCTCGATGCGCCCGCCCGCGAGCACGACGGCCGTGACGGTCGCGGTCGAGAGCGCGACGCCGACGGCCGCCGCAGCGCCGACCGCACCCTGCGAGGTCGAGGCGCTCGGCGCATCCGGAGCACTGGCTCCCGGGCCGGCGAGACCCGTCGCGTGGTCCTTCTCGCCCGCGATCTGGCTGTCGACCGTCGAGCCGCCCGAGCTGTCGCCCGCGCCGCCCGAGGAGGCCGTGCCGCTGCCGGTGACGTGCGAGCTGCCCGTCGCGGCGATCGCGACGGCGCCCGTCGCGCGGATCGCGCGGGCGACGGATGCCGTGACGGTGTGGGTGCCGATCGCGAGGCCCAGCGCGACGCCGACGCCCGCATTTGCGGACTCGGCCCCCGCAGTCGCGGCCGCGGTGGCCGTCGCGGTCTGGGCGGCGGTGAGGTCGAGGCTCGCGAGCTCCAGCACCGCGCCCGTGCCGACGCTCGCGGTCGTCGTGGCGGTGTGGAAGGTCGTGGCGACGGCGGGGGCGATCGAGACCGAGCCGCCGCTCGCGCCGATGCGCGCCTCGGTCGTGGCCGTCGAGGTCGAGGTCGCGGAGATCGTGGCGGCGCCCGCCTGTCCGGTCGCGCCGTTCGCGACGCCCGCCGAGACGGTGTCGGTGACGACGGCGATCGCGGCGGAGGCGCCGACGCCGACGCTCTCGCCCGTGACGCCGTCGGCCGCGGGGAGCGCCTTCACGGTCGTCGTGACGGCGGATCCGGCGGTGACGGCGAGAGCGCCCGTGAGCTGGACCGCACCGTCGAGCCGCGCGGTCGTGACGGTGTCGACGAGCGCGATGGCGACCGAGCCCGCGATCGAGACGGTGCCGCCGCCCGCACCCGCGGATGCCGTGGCGCCGATCTCGGAGCTCGTGTCGGTGCCGTCGGCGGCGACGGTCGCGGCGATCGTGAGCGAGCTCGCCGTGACGGTCACGCCCACGGGCAGCACCGCCCGGTTGCTCGTCTCGACCTTCGTGAGAGCGACGGCCGCGCCGATGCCGAGCGCCGCGGGGGCCGTGGCCGTGCCGTCGGCGACCGAGGCGGCATCCGTCTGCAATGCGGAGGAGATCGTGACCTCGTCGCCCGCGATCGAGGTGACGCCGGATGCGATGAGCGCTTCGGCGCCGACCGTCGCGACGACGACGCCCACGGCCGCGGCGACGCTCACGCCGCCCTTCGAGGTCGCCGCGCTCGGGGTCGCGGCCGAGCCGGTGGAGCCGGCGAGCCCGTCGGCGTGACCGCGCTCCTTCGCGATGGCCTGGTCGACGCCGTCGCCGGCCGCGCCCTCGCCCGAGCTTCCGCTCGAGCTCTCTCCGGGAGCGCCCGCCGTGGAGGCGGTGCCGGACGCGTCGAGGTCGGCGAGGCCCGTGGCCGCGAGGGTCACGTCGCCCGTCGCGGCGATGTTCCTCGCCAGCACGGCGGTGACCTGCAGCTCGGCGAGCACGAGGCCGAGCGCGAGTCCGACGCCCGCGGTGCCGGCGGATGCCGTGGCGCCCGCCGTCGCGGCGACCGTCGCATCCTGGGTCGCCGTGACCGCGACCGAGCCCGCCGCGGTGAGCACCGTGCCCGTGCCGAGACGGGCGGTGGTGGTCTGGGTGATGCGCGCGGTCGCGACCGACGGGGTCACGGCGACGCCGCCGCCCGTCGAGCCCATCTTCGCGTCGACGGTCACGACGCCCGCGCCGGATGCCGTGAGGGTGAGGTCGTTCAGCCCCGTGATGGTCGCGCCGTCGGCGAGGCGCGCGAGGGTCGTGTCGTCGACGAGAGCGATGCCGACCGAGCCGCCGATGCCGACGCTCGTGCCGGCCGCGCCGTCGGACGACCCCGCACTCACGGTCGCGGTGGTCGAGCCGGTCGCCGCGACGGTCACGTCGCCCGTGCCGCCCGCGAGCACGAGGTCGCCCGCGAGCTCGGCGAGCGTCTCGACGTCGGCGAAGAGGAGGGCGACCGATCCGGCGACCGAGATGGAGCCGCCGCCCGCGCCCGCCGTGGAACTCGCGTCGAGGGTCGCGGTCGCCTGCGAGGCGACGTTCACCGACCCGGCGCTGCCGCCGCCCGCCGTCGCTGTCGTGTCGATGTCGAGGTCGGTGAGGGCCACCGCCGCTCCGACCGATGCGGCGCCGCCCGCGGCCGCGGAACCGTCGGCGCTGCTCGACGCCGTTGTCGTGCTCGTCGCCGAGATCGCGACGGCGCCCGTGACGTCGATGCTGCCCGCGCCGCTCGGGCCCGCCGTGACGGTCACGGTGCCGAGGGTGAGCGCGACCGCGGCGGCGACATCGACGCCGCCGCTCGAGGTCGAGGCCGACGGCAGGGTCGGGGTGCTGCCGCCGCCGAGCGAGCTCGCGTGGCCCGCCTGCTGAGAGAGCTGCTGGTCGACGCCGTCGCCCGATCCGCCGGCGGCTCCCCCGGTCTGCTCCGCGCCCGCGGTGGAGGCGGTGGACGAGGCGATGAGGTTCGCCGTGCCGGTCGCGGTGAGCGAGACGGATGCCGCGGTCACGGAGCGCTCGACGGTCGCGACGACCGCGAGCTCGGCGAGCACGAGCGCGAGGCCCGCGCCGACCGCCGCGGTGGCGCCGCTGACCTCGCCGTCCGCAGTCGCGGTGGCGACCGCGCCCTGCGTCGCGGAGACGGTGACCGCGGCGCCCGTCGCGAGGGCGGCGCCGGGGGCGACGCGCGCGGTCGTGACGACGGTCGAGACGGTCGTGGCGGCGTAGCCCGCGGCGGCGACCCCGCTGCCCGCGGCCGATCCTTCGGCGCGCGAGGTGGACGCATCCGTCGCCTCGGCCGTGATGATGATCGTGCCGCCCGCGGCCGCCGTGGCGGCGAGCACCGCGGATGCCGCGAGCTCGGCGGTCGCGCGGTGGTCGACGCTCGCGACGGCGACCGAGGCGCCGACGCCGACGGTCGAGCCGCCCGAGCCCTTCGCGGCGGTCGCGTCGGCGGCGGTCTCCGCGGCGGAGTCGGCGGTGATGGTGAGCGACCCGGCGGCGCCGTCGCCGTCGAGATCGAGGTCGATCGAGCCGCCCGCGGAGGCGGTCGCGGCGAGGTGGACGATCGCGAGCGCGAGGCTTCCGGCGAGGCCGAGAGTGCCGCCCGAGCCGGCGCCTGCGACGGACGTCGCGGCGAAGCGGTGTGCGGTGGCGGGGTCCCCCGTGGCGGTGGTGGTGTCGACGCCCGCGACGAGGGTGAGCGCGTCGGCGTCGATGGTCGTGCCTGCTCCGGTGCTCGCGGTGATCTCGACGTGCGCGTCGGTGATCGCGATACCGGCTCCGATGGTGGCGGCCGGGGGCCCGCGGTCCGCGGGTCGGCCGGTGGCCGTCGCCTCGGCGAGGTCGTGGTGACGGGCCTCGAGCGTGACGGTCGGCGCTGCGAGGTGCACGCCGTCGACGCTCGCGTCGGCGACCGAGGTGAGGAGGGTCACGGCGATCGCGGCGGCGACCGAGACGGTGCCCGCGGGCGTGCTCGGCGTCGGCGTGGTCGGAAGCGAGCCGCCACCCGAGCCCTTGTCGCCGGCGTAGTCGCGCGCGTCCTCGAGCGACGACTCGGCGGTCGGCTGGCCGGGGGCGCCGCTGTCGCCGGGGGCTCCGCCCGCGGAGGCCTCGGCGGTCGTCGTCGCGGCGCTCGCACCCAGCACGCGGATGAGGATCGAGCCGAGCGCGGTCACGTCGCGCTGCACCGTGGCGCGCACCGTGTGGTCGACGAAGGCGAGCGCGAGGGCGAGGCCGACCGCGGCATCCCCCGACTCGGCGGCGCCCTTCGCGGTCGTCGTGACGGGGGCGCGCTGCTCGGCGACGACGCGCACGTCACCCGTCGCGGTGAGCGGGGCGCCCGTTCCGATGCGGGCGAGGGTCACGAGGGTCGAGACGCCGATCGCGGTCGCCCCCGCGACGCTCACGCCCGAGCCCGAAGCTCCGCCCGCGGCGGTCGTCTCGGATGTCATGGTCGCTGTCGCGGTGATCGCGAGGTCGTCAGCGCCGGTGAGGCTCGCGCCGTCGGCGAGCTCCGCGGTCGTGCGGCCGTCGACGTCGCTGAGGGCGACGCTCGCGCCGATGCCGGCGGTCTCCCCGGCGACGGGCGCCTTGGGCGATGCCGCCGCGCGCACCTTCGTGGTGGCCGCGGCGCCGATCGCGACCGCGGCGGGCGCGAGCAGCTCGACCGCGCCCGCGATCGCCGCGACGGTGGAGAGCGTCGCGAGGGAGAGTGCGACGGCACCGGCGACGGCGACCGCGGCGGTCGCGGCACCCGAGCCGCTCGAGGCGCCGGAGACGGCGGTGGCGGCGTAGTCGTTGGCCTCGCCCGAGACGGTCGGCGCGGTCGTCGCGCCGACAGTGAGCCCGGATGCCGTGAAGCGCCCGCCGGTCACGCGCGCCTCGGTCGCGACGTCGCTGCGGTTGACGGCGATCGCGACGCCGACGCCGTTCGAGCCGGCGACGACCGGAGCGCCGTCGGCCGAGGCCGTCGAGTCGCCGCGCGAGGCGGCCGTCACGGTGACGCCGGCCGGCGTCGTGAACTCGGCGTCGGCACCCGGCTCGACGACGGCGGTGGCCCGCTGCTCGAGCGCGAGGTTCGCGATGGCGCCCGCGACGGTGATGACCCCGCCGCCGGGTGTCTCGGCCGCGCCGCCCGTCGTCGCGTTCGGGTCGGCGTCGTTCTGCGTCGCGCCCCCCGCGCTCGCCGTCGCCGTGACCTGCGCCTCGACCGTCGTGTCGGCGTCGACCGTGAGCGATGTCGCCTCGATCGCGCCCGACGACGTGATGCGCGCCGACGACGACGCCGTGATGTCGGCGGTCGCGATCGCGCCGCCCGCGTCGGCCGCCGAGGCGTCCGCGGTGACGGTGACGTTCGTCGTGTTGTGTGCGCGCACCGTGAGGGCGCCCGTCGCGGTGACCGCGGTCGTGCCGGTGAGGAGCGCCGTCGCCGAGGTCGTGACCGTGGCGGAGGCGAGCGCGGCATCCGTGTCGTCGGTGCCGCCGGAGGCGGGGGCGTCGGTCGCGGTGACGGTCGCGGCAACGGCGGCGGCGATCGTCGCGTCGCCCTCCGCCTCGATCGTGGCGTCGGTGAGCACGACGCCCGCCTGGGCGGTCGTCGTGACGAGCTCGTCGGTCGCGGGGGCCGCGGTCGCCGTCGCGCTCACCGTGACGTTGCCGCCGCGGAGGGTCGAGCCCGTGAGCTCGACGCTCGCCTCGGCGTCGTCGGCCGTGCCCGCCGCGAGCTCGATGTCGCCCGCGGCGCCAGCGCCCGTCGTGTCGATGACGGATGCCCCGACCGTGATGTGCGCCGCGACGACGCGGAGCGTGACGCCCGCGAGGCTCAGGTCGCCGACGATGACGATCGTGACGTTCTTCGCGGTGGCGAGGATCTCGAGCAGCTCGGTCGGCACGACGAGCGTGACCGTCTCCATCGAGCCGGTCGTGCTGCGCACCGTGATCTCGAGCGTCGTCGCGTCCTGGCTCACCTCGAGCACGTCGTCGTCGGTCGTCGTCGTGACGGCGACCTGCGCGGGCGTGCCCGAGACGGTGATGGGCTCGAGGTTGTCGTAGGCGACGGTCAGGCCGTCGGCGGCGAGGGTGCCCTCGTCGGAGCCGCTCGGAACCGACACGATGCGTCCGCCCGCAGCGCGCAGCTCGAGCGCGTCGTTCCCGCCCGTGCCGCCGTCGACCGTCGCGATCGACCCGCCGGCCGCGACATCCACCACGAAGGTGTCGTCGTCGGACGCCGCACCCACGAGGTGGGTGAAGCCCGCGAAGTCGATGCCGGCGACGTCGCCGCCGCCCGTCCCGTCGACGGTCCACGTGACGGCGCCGGCCGAGCCCTGCCGAGTGAGCGTCGCATCCGCCCCGACGACCGCCACGCTCGTGACGCCCGTGTACGAGACGCTGTGTCCGCCGATGGTCACCGTGCCGGAGCCGGATGCCGTGAGCAGCCACGCGGCGCCGTCGCCCGTGACGGTGAGCGACGCGGCGCCCGAGCCCGTGATCGTGACCGGGATGCCGGCGCCCGCGAGCGCCGCGAGCACGCCCGCGCCGATCGTGATGGCGGAGCCGGAGAGCGTGAGGCTCGCGACCTGGGCGAGCGGGGTGCGGGTCTCGGTGCCGTCGACGACCGTCACGAGTTCGGCGCCGTCGATCGCGACGCTCACCGTCGTGCCGCTCGCCGTGACGGGCGCGGGAGCCGCGGGCTCCTCGTCGTCGGCGGCGAAGGTGCTGAAGCCGAGCGGGGCGGCCTCGGGGCCGGCGGGCGGCTCCTCCGCGGAGGGCTCCTGGACTGCGGCGGGCTCCTCGGCGGCCGGCTCCTCAACGGGCAGCGACTCGACGACCGGCTCGGGCTCCTCGCCGAACGCGACGACGCGGCCGAACGAGAGCAGCGAGTAGTCCGCGCCCTCGTCACCCGTCTCGGTGCCGTCGCCCGAGCCGGGCTCGGGGGTCGGGTCGGGCGTGGGGTCGGGAGTCGGCTCAGGGGTCGGCGTGGGCGTGGGCGTCGGGGTCGGGGTCGGGGTCGGGGTCGGGGTCGGGGTCGGGGTCGGGGTCGGGGTCGGGTTGTTGCCGTTCGTGTTCCCGTTGCCCGTCGTCGACCCGACGGTCGTCGGCCCGACCGTGCCGGGGCCGCACACGAGCGTGCGGCTCGTCGAGCTCGACGACGAGGTGCCCGTGCCGTCGCCCGTGCCGTCGCCGCCCGTGACCTTGAGCACGCAGTTCGACGTGCCGCCCGGGTTGAGGTCGGGCTCGGCCGGCACCGTGACGATGACGACGCGGCGCGTGGGCGCCTGCGGCTCCGGCTCGACGACGGGCGGCGCCTCGGCGGCGGGCTGCTGCGGAGCGGCCGGCGCGAGGAGCACGGGGACGCGCGACGGGAACGGCCCGAGGGGCGCCGCGACGGGCGCGGGCTCGACAGGCTCGGCGGCCGCGGCCGGAGCGGGAGCACCTGTGAGCGTCGCGATCGCGAGGATGGCGGCAAGGGCCGCGGCGAGCGCACCGAAGGCGCGTCGGGGGGACGCATGGTGGTGCATGGCCGCAGCGCTCATGGTGGTTTCGCGCGCGGATCGGGGGCACCAAGCGGGGGATCGGGAGGCACACGCGCACGCGATTGCGGCTCATGCTAACCCTGACGGACTCTCAGCACTAGTCCCGATTTCCGGAGCCCGCCCCGGGGCCCCTCCCGGGTGCCGCGGCGAGCTCCCCGCGCGTCAGCGGCCGGGGCCGAGCGGTCGCCAGAGCACGACCTGGTTCCGCTTGAGCCGCTCGCCCGCCCGGAGCGACACGACCTCGCCCTCGGTGCCCGCCGCGAAGACACGGCGACCCGTGCGCATGAGCAGCTCGTCGGCGAGCGCCGCCTCGAGCTCGCGCACGCGCGTCGTGAGCGCGGTCACCTGGTTCTCGAGCTCGAGGATGCGACGTATTCCCTCGAGGTTGAGCCCCTCCGCGGAGAGCCTCGCGATCTCGCGCAGCTGCACGACGTCGCGCATCGAGTAGCGCCGCGACTTGCCGGCCGTGCGCTGCGGGATCACGAGCCCCATCCGGTCGTACTGGCGCAGCGTCTGCGGGTGCATGCCCGCGAGCTCCGCCGCGACCGCGATCGCGAAGAGGGGCGTCGACTCGTCCATCAGCCGCGGGCCTTCTCGAGCAGCTCCTCGCGCGGGTTCTCGTCGGGGAGCGCCGCCGCGAACGCCTCGAGCTTCTTCTTCGCGTCGCCCGAGAGGTGGCTCGGCACGACGACGTGCACGGTCGCGAGCAGGTCGCCCGTCGAGCCCCCGGCGGTCACCCCGCGACCCTTCACGCGCAGCACGCGGCCGCTCGGCGTGCCGGGCGCGACGCGCAGCCGCACGGGGTCGCCGTCGAGCGTCGGCACCTCGATCGTCGCGCCGAGGGCGGCCTCCGTGAAGGTCACGGGCACATCGACGCGCAGGTTCGCGCCGTCGCGCTCGAACACCGGATGCGGCCGCACCGCGACGGTCAGCACGAGGTCGCCCGGCTCACCGCCGTCGGGGCTCGGCTGCCCCTTGCCGCGCAGCTTGATCCTCTGGCCGTCGCGCACGCCCGCGGGGATCTTGACCTTCGTGGCCTTGCCGCCGGGCAGCTGCAGGGTGACCGTGTCGCCCTGGATCGCGGTCAGGAAGTCGAGTGTCGTCGTCGCCGTGATGTCGGCGCCGGGAGTCGGTCCGCCGAAGCCGCGGTAGCCGCCCGTCGAGTTGCCGAAGCGGCCCGACCCGAACATCCCGCCGAGGAGATCCTCGAATCCTCCGGCGGAATACGTCGGGCGTCCACCGCCCCCGAACATGCCGCCGAAGACATCCTCGAACCCCTGACCGCCCGACGTGAAGCGCGCACCGCCGCCCATCGCGCGGATCTGGTCGTACTCCGCACGCTCCTGCGGATCGGAGAGCACAGCGTACGCCTCGCTGATCTCCTTGAACCGCGCCTCGGCGGCGGTATCACCCGGATTCGAGTCCGGGTGATACTGCCGCGCGAGCTTGCGGTAGACCTTCTTGAGCTCGGCGTCGGAGACGTCCTTCGAAACGCCGAGCGTGGCGTAGAAGTCCTTGTCGAACCAGTCCTGGCTGGCCATCGGACTCCTCTCGGGTTCTCTAGCTGGCGGGCGGCGCGCTCACGGCGACCTTGGCGGCCCGGATGAGCCGGTCGCCGAGCGCGTAGCCCACCTCGATCACGTCCTTGACCGTCTCGCCCTCGGCATCCGGGTCGGGCAGGTGCACGACCGCCTCGTGGATGTTGGGGTCGAAGGTCTCGCCGACCTCGCCGACGCGGCGCAGCCCGTACTTCTCGAACCCGGCCCGCAGCTTCTGCGAGACGAGCGTGAGGGGCGCGCCCTCGACGAGGTCGCCGTGCGCATCCGCGCGGTCGAGGTCGTCGATGACGGGGAGGAGCGAGCGGATCACCTCGGCGATGACGGCCTCGCGGTTCGCCGCGCGGTCGCGCTCGACGCGGGTGCGGAAGTTCTTGAGGTCGGCCTGCGCGCGGGCGGCGATCTCGCGGTACTCGGCCACGAGGTCCTTCTCCGCGTCGGCCAGGAGCGCGAGGTCCTCGTCGCTCAGGCCGTCGCCGTCCTCCGGTGCCCGGTCGGCCGCGGGGGTCTCCACCCGCGGCTCGCCGGTCTCCGGGTCGATCTTCCGCTTGTCCTGGACCTTCGGCTCCTCTTCGCGGCCGGTGTCGTCGCGGCCCGCCTTGTCGCGGCCGGTGTCGTCGCGGTCCTTGTCAGCCATGCGTCTTACTTCTTCTCGTCCTCGTCGTCGACGATCTCGGCGTCGACCACATCCTCGTCGGAGGAGGTCGAGCCGCTCGTCGGGCTCGGGCCCTCCGCCGCCTCGGAGCTGGCCTGGTAGATCGCCTCGCCGAGCTTCGTCTGCGACTCGTTGAGCTTGTCGAAGGCCGACTTGATGGCGGCCTCGTCCTCGCCCTGGAGCGCGGTCTTGAGGGCCTCGATGTCGCCCTTCACCTCGTCCTTGACGGGCTCGGCGATCTTGTCCTCGTTCTCGGAGATGAGCTTCTCGAGCGAGTAGACGAGCTGCTCGGCGTTGTTGCGCACCTCGGCCGCCTCGCGACGCGCCTTGTCTTCCGCGGCGTGCTCCTCGGCCTCGCGCACCATGCGCTCGATGTCGTCCTTGGGCAGCGACGAGCCGCCCGTGATCGTCATCGACTGCTCCTTGCCGGTGCCCTTGTCCTTCGCCGAGACGTGCACGATGCCGTTCGCGTCGATGTCGAAGGTGACCTCGATCTGCGGCACGCCGCGCGGGGCGGGGGCGATGCCCGTGAGCTCGAAGGTGCCGAGCGCCTTGTTGTCGCGCGTGAACTCGCGCTCGCCCTGGAATACCTGGATGGCGACCGACGGCTGGTTGTCGTCGGCGGTCGTGAAGGTCTCGCTGCGCTTCGTCGGGATCGCGGTGTTGCGCTCGATGAGCTTCGTCATGATGCCGCCCTTGGTCTCGATGCCGAGGCTCAGGGGGGTCACGTCGATGAGCAGAACGTCCTTGCGCTCGCCCTTCAGCACGCCGGCCTGGAGGGCGGCGCCGACGGCGACCACCTCATCCGGGTTGACGCCCTTGTTGGGCTCCTGGCCGCCCGTGAGCTTCTTGACGAGCTCGGTGACGGCGGGCATGCGGGTCGAGCCGCCGACGAGCACGACGTGCGCGATGTCGGAGACCTTGATGCCGGCCTCCTTGATCACGTCGTCGAAGGGCTTCTTCGTGCGGTCGAGCAGGTCGGAGGTCATCTGCTCGAACTGGGCGCGGCTGAGCGTCTCGTCGAGGTTCGCGGGGCCGTTCTCGGTGAGCGAGAGGTAGGGCAGCTGGATGCTCGCCGACAGGCTCGAGGAGAGCTCCTTCTTGGCCTGCTCGGCGGCCTCCTTGAGGCGCTGGAGCGCGATCTTGTCGTTCGAGACGTCGACGCCCGTCGTCTCCTTGAACTTCTTGATGAGCCACTCGACGATGCGCTGGTCCCAGTCGTCGCCGCCGAGGCGGTTGTCGCCGGAGGTCGCGCGCACCTGGATGGTGGAGAAGTCGTCGTCCTTACCCACCTCGAGGAGGGAGACGTCGAAGGTGCCGCCGCCGAGGTCGAAGACGAGGATGAGCTCGTCTTCCTTGCCCTTGTCGAGGCCGTACGCGAGCGCCGCCGCGGTGGGCTCGTTGATGATGCGCAGCACGTTGAGGCCCGCGATCTCGCCGGCCTCCTTCGTGGCCTGGCGCTCGGCGTCGTTGAAGTACGCGGGGACGGTGATGACCGCGTCGGTCACGTCCTCGCCGAGGTACTGCTCGGCATCGCGCTTGAGCTTCTGGAGGATGCGGGCGGAGAGCTCCTGCGGCGTGTACTTCTTGCCGTCGATCTCCTTCTTCCAGTCGGTGCCCATGTGGCGCTTGACGGATGCGATGGTGCGGTCGACGTTCGTGACGGCCTGGCGCTTCGCGGTCTCGCCGACGAGCACCTCCCCGTCCTTCGTGAAGGCGACGATCGAGGGCGTCGTGCGGAATCCCTCGGCGTTGGCGATGACCGTGGGCTCGCCGCCCTCGAGGACCGCGACCACGGAGTTGGTGGTTCCGAGGTCGATTCCGACTGCTCGTGCCATGTTCTTGTTGCTCCTTGAAGACTGGTGGGATGCGCGGACTTGAGCCGCGCCGTATCAAGTTTGCACCCCGTCCGGGGGGATGTCAAGAAGCTTGAGTCGACGCGGCTCAAGGCCGGCGCGGCCGCGGTACACGCGTTGCTCCGCGTCGCGTCATCCGCTCGTCACGCGCGCGCAGTAGCGTTTCCTCCATGACCCACCCGAGCGGCGGCGACGCCGCGGCCACGCCCTCCGTTCCCACGCCTCCCGTCGCCGCCGACACGGGCGCGGTCGCCGTCGTCGGTCTCGAGCTGCAGGAGGGGCGCACGATCCCCCGCAAGCAGGTCGTCTCGTGGGCGCTGTGGGACTGGGCGACGCAGCCGTTCAACTCGGTCATCCTGACCTTCGTCTTCACGGCGCTCTACCTCACGACCGACGTCTTCCTCTCCCCCGAGCTCGCGGCGCTGCCCGACGACTCCGCGGCGAAGGAGGCCGGGCTCGCCGAGCTCGCATCCGGCCTCGGCCTCGCGACCACGATCTCGGGCCTCATCATCGCCCTCATCGCGCCCGTGCTCGCGCAGCGGGCGGATGCGAGCGGCCGCCGCAAGTTCTGGCTGCTCGTCTACACGGGCGTGCTCATCGTCACGACCGGCTCCCTCTTCTTCGTGCAGGGCGCGCCCCAGTTCTTCGTGCTCGGCGTCTCGCTCATCGCCATCGGCACCGTCTTCAGCGAGCTCGCGGGCGTCAACTACAACGCGATGCTCGTGCAGGTCGCGACGCCCAAGACCGTCGGCCGCGTGAGCGGACTCGGATGGGGCCTCGGCTACATCGGCGGCATCCTCGCGCTCGTCATCGTCGTCGTCGCCTACTCGATGGACTGGTTCGGGCTGCCGCAGGAGAACGGCCTGCCGTTCCGGATCGTCGCGCTCGGCTGCGCGATCTGGACGACCGTCTTCGTCATCCCCTTCGTGCTCAACGTGCCCGAGCTCGAGCACACCGAGCCCCAGAAGCGCGTCAACTTCTTCGCGAGCTACGTCGTGCTGTTCCGCGACATCGCGCGCCTGTTCCGCGAGTCGCGCCCGACCTTCTGGTTCCTGCTCGCGAGCGCCGTCTACCGCGACGGCCTCGGTGCCGTCTTCACCTTCGGGGCCGTCATCGCATCCGTGTCGTTCGGCTTCGGGTTCCTCGAGGTCGTCGCGTTCGGCATCGCCGCGAACCTCGTCGCGGGCGTCTCGACGATCATCGCGGGCCGCTTCGACGACCGGTTCGGCGCGCGCGCCGTCATCGTCACCGCGCTCATCGGGCTCGTCATCTCGGGCAGCATGGTGTTCCTGCTGCACGACATGGGCAAGATCGCGTTCTGGATCTTCGGCCTCGCGCTGTGCATCTTCGTCGGCCCCGCGCAGGCGTCGAGCCGCTCGCTGCTCGCGCGTGTCACGCCCGCCGGCCAGGAGGGCCAGGTGTTCGGCCTCTATGCGACGACGGGCCGCATCGCGAGCCCCATCTCCTCGTCGCTGTGGACCCTGTTCATCGTCGTCTTCAGCTCGACCGTCTTCGGCATCCTCGGCATCGTTCTCACGATCGCGGCGGGCCTCGTGCTCATGCTGCTCGTGCGCCTGCCGAAGCACGTGCGCCTGAGCTGAGCTGCGTTTTTCACGACGCGGGAGCCGGATGACGCTACCGTGGGGGCATGTCGACGCGGACACTCGCCTACTGGCTTGCGCTCGTCGACCGCCTCGTGGAACGCGGTTTCGCCGGGGCGCTCGACGAGCACGGCATCACCCGGATGCAGTGGCGCATCCTCACCGTGCTGGGAGACGGGCCGGCGACGGCCGACCAGCTCGACACCGCCCTCGCGGACATGCCCGCCTACGACGACGACGCGACCGCCGCCGAGCAGCTCGGCGAGCTCGTCGAGTCGGGGTGGGTCGAGGCCGCGGACGCCTACCGGGTCACCGAGCGGGGTCGCGCCGCGCACGGCCACATCCTCGACGCGGTCGCCGAGCTGCGCACGCGCGTGCTCGAGGGGGTCTCGCCCGAGGAGGAGCAGACGATGATCGCCCTCCTCGAGCGGATGGCGCGCAACCTCGGCTGGGAGCCCTGAGCCCCGCGCTCGGCCGTCGCCCGGGTAGCGCCCGCTAGTCTGTGCCCATGTCGCCCGCTGACGCCACCGAGCTCGTCCTCCTCCTCGACGACGACGGGAAGCCGGTCGGCACGGCGCCGAAGGCGACCGTGCACACGACCGACACCCCGCTGCACTTCGCGTTCTCGTGCCACGTGTTCAACTCCGCCGGACGGATGCTCGTGACGCGTCGCGCGCTCACGAAAGACACCTTCGCGGGCGTCTGGACGAACGCGTTCTGCGGCCACCCGGCCCCCGGCGAGAAGGCCCTCGACGCCGTCGTGCGCCGCGCCGACGCGGAGCTCGGCGTGACGGTGCGCGACATCGAGCTCGTGCTGCCGCACTTCCGCTACCGCGCCGCCGACGCGAACGGCATCGTCGAGAACGAGATCTGCCCCGTGTTCCGCGCCGTCGTCGACGTCGACCCGAAGCCCTCGAAGGACGAGGTCGCCGAGTGGGTGTGGGCCGACCCGAACTCGCTGCGGATGGCGGTGTCGGCTGCGCCGTTCGCCTTCAGCCCGTGGTTCTCGCTGCAGCTCGCGGCCTGGCCCGCCGGGAAGTAGCCGCTACTCCCCCCGCGCCCCCGCATCCGTCGCCGTGACGTCGGTGCGGTGGAAGCTCTGCCACGATCGCGAGGCCGTCGGGCCGCGCTGACCCTGGTAGCGGTTGGCGTACGCGCCCGAGCCGTAGGCGTTGAGCACGGGCGAGCTCGTGCGGAAGAAGCACAGCTGGCCGATCTTCATGCCCGGCCAGAGCTTGATCGGCAGCGTCGCGACGTTGCTCAGCTCGAGCGTGACGTGGCCCGAGAAGCCCGGGTCGACGAAGCCGGCCGTCGAGTGGGTGAGGAGGCCCAGGCGGCCGAGCGAGCTCTTGCCCTCGAGGCGCGCGGCGACGTCGTCGGGCAGCGTCACGAGCTCGTACGTCGAGCCGAGCACGAACTCGCCCGGGTGCAGGATGAACGGCTCGCCCGGCTTCGTCTCGATGAGGCGGGTCAGCTCGGGCTGCTCCTCGGCCGGGTCGATGAAGGGGTACTTGTGGTTGTCGAACAGCCGGAAGTAGCGGTCGAGGCGCACGTCGATGCTCGACGGCTGGATCATCTCCCGGTCGAGCGGGGCGAGGCCGATGCGTCCGGCGTCGAGTTCGGCGGTGATGTCGCGGTCGCTCAGCAGCATGCGGCTCAGTCTATTGAGACGCCGCTCGCGCGCGGGCAGCGAAAAGGGGCACGGCCCATCGGCCGTGCCCCCATCCGGATGATGCTTACGCGGCGACCTCGACACGACGGCGCGTGACGAGCAGGACACCGCCGAGCACGAACGCGAGCGCCGCGAGAGCGATCGGTCCGGCGGCGGGGCTCACGCCCGTCGCGGCGAGCGTGGCCGCGAGGCGGAACGAGACGCTGCTGACGGCGCCGCTCGTCTGACCCGTCACGACGAGCGTGTGGTTGCCCGCGCCGAGGCCGCTCAGGAGGCTCGAGCTCAGCGGGATCTGCACCTCGCCGCCGACGACCGGGAAGGTGCCGACGAGCACGGGCTTCGAGTAGGCGTAGACGTCGACGAACGAGTCGGCCGAGAACCACGGCACGGTCGCGGTGCGGGCCTGGCTCGGGTCGATGTCGCCCGTGGGAAGGCCCGCCTCCTGCGCGGCGTAGCTCTGCGCCTCGGCGCCCGCGAGGTAGTCGGCCAGCTGGCTCGAGTCGGCCACGGGCGCCGGGCCGGTCGGCTGCTGGTCGACGAACACGGCGGTCGTGAGGCCCGCGTTCTCCCACGTCTCGGCGAAGCCGTCGAGGTTGCCGATGACGACCACGCCGACCCACTTGCCGATGAGGTCAGAGGTCACGACGTAGCTCGTGCCGGTCTCGCCGTCGATCGGGCCGCCGAAGTTGCCCCCGTTGAACGACCACTGGTACGCGAGCTCGGTGTCGTCGGGCCAGCCCGTGGTGGTCACGGTGAGGGTGTTGCCGACCTTCGGCGTGCCGGTGATCGTCACGACGACGTTGCTCGTGTCGATGTCGTCGAGCGGCTCGGCCAGGGCGGGGGCGGCGCCGGCGATGCCGGCGCCCGCGAGGAGTGCCGAGGCGAGTGCCGCCGTCAGCACGCGATTGCGCAGGGTGGTTCGAGACAAAGGAGAAGCTCCAGAAAGATAGAGGTGGTGCCTGGGAAGAGAGGTGCGAGCACCCCCACGGGAACACGGCGATGTCCCCCGCCTCCGACTCTATGGGGGACACTCATTTTCGTCGGGCCCCGCGGACACCCCCACTTCGCGGTTGGAACGACCTGTCGCGGCGTGTCGCGGGTGCCCCGCGGGATGAGGACGGATGACGGCGAGCCGCTAGTCTGTACGAGTGCGCTCCGGCGCCGCGGGGCTGTAGTTCAATGGCAGAACTTCTGCTTCCCAAGCAGACAGCGCGGGTTCGATTCCCGTCAGCCCCTCCATCGCCCCTCGGCATCGCCCCCCGCCGCCGCCCTGCCGGCGGCGATCGGCCCCGGCGGGCGTGCGCACGCAAAGGTTCACGAGCCTGAACCGGGAACGCAGGGGCGCTTTCTCCGTCGTCGTCATACACACCTCTTCGTGTCGGCCCCCGGCGGGTTACAGGGCCGGGGTACAGCGGCGACTCTAAGAAGCAGGCGATGCATTTGTCGAAGACCTCACGATGGTCCGCATCCACAACGACACGCTCGCCCTGCGGCTCGCGATCGAGCGCGGCACCCTCGAGTGGGAGTCGGACGTCATGGCGAAGCACCACGTGCTCGCGCGCACCGAGCGCCGCTCGCCCGACGACCCCCTGCACATCCGCGACGAGTGGTCGGCCGCGCACCGCGACTTCCACGCGGCGCTCGTGGCCGGATGCCGCGTGCCGCTCCTCCTCGACCTCTCGCGCACGCTCTTCGACTCGACCGAGCTCTACCGGCGTTGGGCCGCCCCCACACCCGCGGCCCTCAAGCGCGACGTGCCGCACGAGCACGCGCTCATCCTCGAGGCCGCGCTCGACCGCGACGCCGACAAGGCCACCGAGCTTCTGACCGAGCACTACAACCAGTCGCTGCGCGTCATGCTCGCCGCGGGCTTCGCCGACCTGCCGACGGACGACTGAGCGCCGTGGAGATCGCGATCGGCTAGCTGCGCGCCACGCTGCTCGAGGCCTTCCGCGCGCTCGGCGCCCCCGAGGAGGAGGCGCAGGCAGCCGCCGAGATGTGCCTCGACTCCGAGCTGCGCGAGCACCGCTCGCACGGCGCGCGCCTCGTGCGGAACATCGCGCGCGAGTACGCCCAGGGGGCCGAGCGGCGGCGCGAGCTCGTCGTCGAGCACGCGACTCCCGCATCCGCGACCGTCGCCGTCGAGACGCTCCTCGGCGAGATCGCGGATGCCGGCGGACGCGTGCCCGGCGAGCAGAGCCGCGTCATCCGCGAGGCCCACCTGGCATCCGGCACCGTCACGCTCGACGACAACGCGATCGAGGTGCTCGGCCTCTCGCGCTGAGCCCGGGCGCGCGCCATGATGTGCGCATGCCCGAGATGATCCCGACCCCGCTCGGCCGCCTGCGCGTGCAGGTGCAGGGCGAGGGGCCTGCGACGGCCGTGCTGTGGCACAGCCTCTACGTCGACGACCGGTCGTGGGATCGCGTCGCGCCCGAGCTCGCGCGCGACCGGCGCCTCGTGCGCATCACGGGGCCCGGTCACGGCGAGAGCGACCCGCCGAGCCGCGACTACACGCTCGACGACTGCGCGGATGCGGCGCTCGCCGTGCTCGACGCGCTCGGCATCGCCTCCCCCGTCGACTGGCTCGGGTGCGCGTGGGGCGGGCACGTCGGCATCGTGCTCGCCGCGGCGCACCCCGACCGCGTGCGCACGCTGACCTCCTTCAACGCCCCCGTGCAGGCACTCGGCGACGACGAGCTGCCGCGCGTGCGACTCCTCGTGCGGGCCTACCGCCTCATCGGGGCACGGGGGCCCGTGCTGAGCGGGGTGACATCCGCGCTGCTCTCGGATGAGACCCGGTCGACCGATCCCGACGCGGTCGTCTACGTGCACGAGTGCCTGCGCGGCGCGCGGCGGGGCAGCCTGCTCGCCGCGATCCGCGGCATCTCGCTCGGCCGCGCCGACCTGCGCCCGCTGCTCGCCCGCATCCCCGTGCCCGTGCTCCATGTGACGACGGCCGACGACCCGCTGTGGACGCCCGAGCAGGCGCGCGCCGCGGCGGCGCTCGGCCCTCGAGCGGATGCCGTGGTGGCATCCGGCGGTCACCTCACGCCGCTCGAGGCGCCCGCCGAGACCCTCGCGATCGTGCGCCACGCCTGGGCGTGAGCCTCAGCCGCGCAGGGAGATCGTCGTGCGCATCCGCAGCTCGCGACCGCCTTCGACGTCGGTCGCCTCGAGCGCGACCGTGATGGCCTCGACCGCGTCGAGGCCCGCGAGGTGCGTGCCGCCGCACGGGATGCGCGCCTCCTGGTCCGGCAGAGCGCACACCCACGTGCGGCGGGCGGAGATCGCGTCGCCGTCGCGCTCGATGCGGACGGACGCGCCCGAGGCGACCCACGCGGCGAGCGCCGCGTTTGCGCGCGCGGCGACGGCGTCGAGGTCGTCGAGCGCCGTGACGTCGAAGCCCTTCTTCCGCAGCGACTTGCCGATGCGGTAGACGTCGGTCGAGCCGAACTCCTCGATGCGCGAGGTCTGGATGGCGGCCGCGTCGAAGCCGGGAGCGCCGAGCGCATCCGTCGACACGGCCTTCGTCCAGGCCTCGGCGAGCGCCGCGTCGAGCGCGAGCGAGGCGAGGTGGCACCCGGTGTGGCCCGCCGAGAGCGCGTGGCGGTAGCCCTCGTCGACGCTCACCTCGACCTCGGCGCCGACCTCGGGCGCCTCCCCCTCGATGACGTGCCCGACGACGAAGGTCCACTCGGGTGTACCCATCCGCACGGGCAGCTCGCGGCCGAGCAGCAGCTCGCCGTCGTGGATGCCGCCCGTGACGCCGCCGACGATCTGCGCCTCGGCGGCGCCCCACCGCATCCGTCCGCGGTCGGCGGGCTGGTCGGGCCACGCCGTGTCGACGGGATGGAAGGCGGTGCGGTCGAGCACGACGGCCGAGCGCCCGTCGGCGAGCGGCTCGACGTGCAGCACCGTGCCCGTCGAGACGGTGTCGCCGTCGGGATAGCTGACGCGGGTGTCGGTGGAGGGCAGGGTCACCCTCTCACCGTAGCCGCGGGCGTCAGCGGGCCGACGCTGTGCGCTTGCGACGCCGCCCCTCGACGAGGAGCGCGCCGACGCCCGCGGCAGCGCAGGCGAGCGCGACCGCGAGAAGTGGAGCGGCGCCCGTCGGCGGCAGCTCGTTCGCCGCGGCAGCGACGGACGGCGCGGGACTCGGCGCGGGTGCCGCGTTGACGGTGACGGTGACGACCGCGGATCCGTTCTGCCACCCATCGGACGCGGAGAACGCGATGAGCGCGGTGCCCGACGACCCCGCCGGCGGGGTGTAGACGCAGTCGGAGCCGCCCGTGGGCGTGCAGACGACGGTTCCCCCGATGCCGCCGACCGAGTCGATCGCGAAGGTGAGCGCGTCGCCGTCGGCGTCGGTGGCGGACAGCGTGATTGGCACGGCGACCTCGGCCGTGGTGGTCGCCGTGGAGTCGGATGCGTCGGGCGCCACATTGGCGTCGACGAGCAGCCGAGCGCCGAAGTAGCACAGCGGGTCGCCGCCGGTGCTGTCGGCCGCGGTGAGAATCCAGTTGCCCGCCGCCGTCTCGCCGTCGAAGACCGAGAGGGGCTGGGTGGGACGGAACGTGCCCGTGGCAGGAAGGCCGGAGAGGGTGCCCGGCGCCTCGTCGTCGAGGTGGACCTGCACGCGCCCCCCGTATCCGATGTCGAAATAGGTACCGGCGGCGATGAGACTGACGACCGTTCCGGTGGGCGAGGTGAGCGCGAAGGAGAGCTCCTCGTTCCACACTGCGCCGCCACCCGATGCGAGAGGCTCGCACGAGCCGAGCCCGCCGTCGTCGATCTTGGCGAAGTCCACCACGATGTCGACGTCCGTGACGATCCCGTCACTGGAGATCGCGATCGTGCGGGGCGTCAGGCCCATGTCCACCACTGCGGGGGTGGTGTCCGTGCCCTCGACGATCTGGGCGGTCGCCGGTGTGGCGACGAGCAGGAAGGCTGCGGTCGCGGCGGCGACGAGCCCGCCGTTGAGCGCACGGCGGCGCGTGGCAGGCGTCGGGAACCCTTCGATGTGGCCTCGGGTCGCCACGAGGCAAAGCTAGCAGTGCTCAGCGGGCCCGCTTCACGCGAGGAAGTCGGCGAGCCCCTCGAGCAGGCGGTCGACCTCCTCGGCGGTCGTGTAGGGCGCGAGGCCCGCGCGCAGACCGCCCGTGTCGCCGAGCCCGAGGGCACGCGACGCCTCGAGCGCGTAGAAGTTGCCGGCTGGCGCGTGCACCTCGCGCGCGGCGAGGAACTCGGATGCCTCGGCCGCCGAGCGCCCCTCGAACGTCATGAGGGTGGTCGGCGTGCGCTCGGCCGCGCGCGACCACACCGTGACGCGGTCGCCGAGCTCGGCGAGCCCCGCCTCGAGCCGCGCGCGGAGCGCCGACTCGTGCGCGTGCAGGGCACGGAACGACGCCGCGAGCGCCCCGCGACGGGTGGTCGCATCCGACGGGGCGAGCGAGGCGAGCACCTCGACGGCGGCCGTGACGCCCGCCATGAGCTCGTACGGGAGCGTGCCGAACTCGAAGCGCTCGGGCACGACGTCGGTCGAGGGCGCGAGCTTGTCGGGGCGGATCGTCTCGAGCAGCGCGGGGTCCGCGCCGAGCACGGCGCAGTGCGGGCCGAGGAACTTGTACGGCGAGCACACGACGAAGTCGGCGCCGAGCGCTTCGCGGTCGACGAGGTGGTGGGCGGCGTAGTGCACCGCGTCGACGTAGACGAGCGCGCCCTGCGCGTGGGCGGCATCTGCGATCGCCCGCACGGGCGGCATCGTGCCGATCAGGTTCGACGCGGCGGTGACGGCGACGACCTTCGTGCGCTCGGAGAGCACCTCGGCGAGGTCGTCGAGCAGCAGCTCGCCCGTGGCCGGGTCGAGGTGGATCCAGCGCACCGTGGCGCCCGTGCGCTCGGCCGCCTGCACCCACGGGCGCACGTTCGAGTCGTGGTCGAGGCGCGTGACGACGACCTCGTCGCCGGGGCCCCAGCTCCGCGAGAGGTGCCGCGAGAAGTCGTAGGCGAGTTGCGTGGCGCTGCGGCCGTAGACGACGCCGGATGCCGACACGCCGAGCAGGTCGCCGACCGCCTCGCGCATCGCGACCACGGCATCCGTCGCGTTGCGCTCGGACACGATCGCCGAGCCGCGGTTCGAGAGCGGACCCGTGAGCGTGCGCGCAATCGCCTCGCCGACCTCGAGGGGCGTCTGCGTGCCGCCGGGCCCGTCGAAGTGGGCGACGCCCGTGGCGAGGGCGGGGAAACGGCCGCGGAGGGCGGCGACATCGAACGACATGGTGCTCCGGGTTGTCAGGGTGTGGGTGTCGGGGTGGGGGCGGGGGTCGGCGTGGGCGTGCCGGTGGGTGCGCGTTCGGCGCCGAACAGCCCCGTGCCGTACTTCGCGAGCGCCTCGTAGGCGTCGCCGTAGGTCTGCGGATCGAGGTGCTCGGGGTTGCCGTACTTCGCGAGCAGCAACCCGATGAGCCCCTGCGCGGGCGGGCTGAGCGGCTTGTCCTTGTGGGCGTTGCCCGGATGCGGCGACTCGGCCTGCGGGTTCGGCGGCAGGTACTGCGGGGTCGTCGTGGGCCACGTCGACGGGTCGCGCGGGGCGGTGAGGTTGACGGCGTTGAAGAGCGGCGTCGCGGTCTCGTCGCGGCGGCTGAGCGGCTCGAGTCCGTGCAGCCTGTCGAGAGTCGCCGCGACCGAGCCGTGGTGCATGAGGTCGTGCACGATCGTGCCTCGTGCGGTCCAGGCAGACACCGCGATCGCCGGCACACGGCATCCGAGCCGGTCGAACGCGAAGCCCATCTCGCCCGCGCCGCTGTCGTCGGGCGGCGCCTCGCGCGGAGGCGGCACGTGGTCGTAGGTGCCGCCGTGCTCGTCGAAGGTGATGAGCAGCATCGTGTTGAGGGCGTTCGAGCCCGATGCCGCCGCGCTCGCGCGGATCGCCGAGTACACCTCGTGCACGAGCAGCTCGCCCGCCCGCACGTCCGAGATCGCCGAGTCGACGACCTCCGTGCCATCGACGTCGCTCTCGCGCATCGTGCCGAACGCGGGGTGGAAGTCGTTGTGGTTGTAGGTCATGCGCGGCTCGATGAACGCGTACGCGGGCAGCTGCCCCTGGGCGACGTCGTCATAGAACTGCTGCATCGTGGCGAAGTGGCCGGTCTTCCAGTACCGCTCGAGGGCCGGCGCGTGCAGCACGCCCGTGAGCGACACGAGCTGCAGCTCGTCGTAGTAGATGCGCCAGTCGACGCCCGCATCCTCGAGGCGGTTGAAGATCGTCGGCGCCGCGGGGGCGTCGAGCCACTTGCGGTAGCCGCCGCCCTCCTTGTTGGTCACGAAGCCGTGCGAGGTGCCGGCGTGGAAGAACGACCGGTTGCAGAAGGTCTGGCTCGGCACGGCCGCGAACCAGTGGTCGTAGACGGCGAACTCGCGCGCGAGCGTCGACAGCACGGGCAGCATCGCGGGCGTGAAGGCGCCCATGACGCGGCCGAGCTCGTCGTTCGTCGGCTTCTTCTTGGCGCCCTTCACCTCGGTCCAGTTGATGGCGTAGTCGGTGACGAAGCCGTCCATCGTCGGATGCGCGTCGTCGGCGGGCGCGTTGACGGGCGGGTCGACGACGTTGAAGAGCTGCGTGTTGACGTGCGGATAGGGCTCCCCCGGGTCGGGGTTCGGCGACGCCATGATCTCGTCGGTCGTGCCCGTGTACGGATGCGCGGGGATGCGCGTGCCGTCGGGCGCCGCGTTCGCGTAGTCGCCGAAGGCGAGGCCCTCGAACTCCGCCCCCTCGGGCACGGTCTCGGCGTCGTAGAGGTAGCCGAGCAGGTTGTCGAAGGAGCGGTTCTCACCCATGAGCACGACGAGGTGGGCGAAGCCGGGCGCCGTCTCCTGGTCGGGCACGGGGAGCGCCTCGCGGGCCCCGAACTCGTGCCCGATGGCCGCCCCCGCGCCCGCGCCGACGACGACCCCGGCCGCCGCGGCACCGCCGACGCGCAGGAAGTCCCGGCGGCTCGCGCCGCGCTCCGGTTCCCGCTCCTCGCCGCCCACGCGACCATCCCATCAGACGGCGATCAGGTGGGGGTGGATTACCGTGGGCACGTGACCGTTTTCTCCCCCGAGGTCGTCGCCGCCGTTCTGCACCACATGAACGACGACCACACCGACGACAACATCCTGATCGTGCGCGCCTTCGCGGGTCGGGATCCCGAGTCGGCCCGCATGATCGACCTCGACCACCGCGGTGGAACGTGGCGTTACACGATCGACGGCGAGGACTCCGAGCTGCACCTCCCCTGGTCGCGCGAGCTCACCGAGCGCCCCGAGATCCGCCGCGAGATCGTCGGGCTCTACGATGCCGCCTGCAGCAAGCTCGGCGTCGAGCCCCGTCCGCACGAGTAGGCACGCGGTGACCCCGAACCGGATCGCGTCGGCGGCAGGAGCCGTCGTGTTCGCGGTCGTCGGGGTCTGGGGTCTCGTGCTCGTGCTCGACCCGACGCTCGACCCCGAGGTCGGCGCGCTCGTGTTCGGCCTCGTCGGCACGAACCTCGCCCTCGCCGTCGTGCACCTCGTGCTCGCCGCGGCTCTCGCCGTGGGTGCCGTGCGGGGCGAGCGCCTCTCCCGCCCCGTCAACGTCGGCGTCGGCACGGTGCTGTTCGTGCTCGGGCTGTTCGGGCTCTTCGCGGTCGGCACCCCCGTCAATGTGCTCGCCCTCAACGGCGCGGCGAACCTCCTGCACTTCGCCACGTCATCCGCTCTGCTCGCCACAGGGCTCGGGGCGGCGCGGGCGGATGCGGCGCAGGCGCCCGGGACGGATGCGGCGCGCCGGGCGGACTAGCGCGAACCTTCAGTCAGTCATAAGCTAAGGGAAACCTAACCTCAAGGAGTTCCCGTGTCCGTGCTGCCCTTCTCCCAGGCTCTCCGCGAGCGCACCTGGACCGGACACTCCGACAGCGAGGGCGCCGGCTTCATGACCGACCTCATGAAGGGCGAGGGCACGCGCGACGACTACGTGGCGCTCGTCGTGCAGCACTACTTCATCTACGAGGCGCTCGAGGCCGCCGAGGCGATCTTCGCCGGCGACCCGATCGTGGCCCAGTTCGCGACGCCGCGGCTCACGCGCCTCCCCGCACTCGAGGCCGACCTCGAGTTCCTCCTCGGCGCCGACTGGCGCGACGCGATCACGCCGCTCCCCACGACCATCGAGTACGTCGACCGCATCCGCCAGGTGGCCGACGAGCGCTGGGCCGGCGGCTTCGTCGCGCACCACTACACGCGCTACCTCGGCGACCTCTCGGGCGGCCAGTTCATCGGCAAGGTCATGGCGCGTCGCTTCGGCTTCGAGACCAACGGCATCGGCTTCTACCTCTTCGACGAGATCGCCGACCCGCAGGAGTTCAAGCAGACGTACCGCGACGAGCTCGACCGCGTGGAGTGGGACGAGGCCGAGCGCGAGCGCGTCATCGACGAAGTGCTGCTCGCCTACCGCTTCAACACGGAGCTCTTCGAGGACCTCGCGCGCGCGAAGGCCGCCGCCTAAGCGCACCACTCAGCTGGTCGAGGAGCGCCGCGAAGCGACGCGTCTCGAGCCCCCCCCGCCGCCGGCTCCTACGCCTGGATGCCCGGGATCGGCTTCGCGCCCTGCATGAACCGTCGCACGTTGTCGTCGACGATGATGTCGGACGGGCGCAGCGGGCGCGACAAGTAGAGGCCGTCGAGCGCCGTCAGCCGGCTGAGGGCGACGTACGTCTGCCCCGGCGCGAACGAGCGCTGCCCCAGGTCGACGATCGCGCGGTCGTAGCTCTTGCCCTGCGACTTGTGGATCGTGACCGCCCACGCGAGCCGCAGCGGGAACTGCGTGAACTCGGCCACGACATCCTTCGTCAGCTGCTTCGTGACCGGTGAGTAGCTGTACCTGTAGCGCTCCCACGTGACGGGCGCGACGGTGTGCCGCTCGCCGTCGATGTCGACGGTGACGTCGTCGGCGATCTTCACGACCTCGCCGATCGTGCCGTTCACCCAGCGCCCCTCGCCGCCCGCGTCGTTGCGCAGGAACATGACCTGCGCGCCGACCTTGAGCTCGAGGCGCTCGTCGGCCGGGAAGGCACGGCCCCCGAAGTCGCCGTTGACGTCGGCGACGGCCGTGAGGGCGCGGCCGGGGAGCCGGGCGAGCGCCGACTGGTTGATGCGCGTGACCGTGTGGTTGGTGGTCGCGAGGGTGATCGTGCCGTCGTCGGGCGCCGTGCGCGCACCGACCGAGTTGAGCCTGCCCGCCATCTCGGCCGTCACCATGCCGTAGCGCACGGCGTTGAGCAGCTGCTTGAACTCGAGCTCGTGCTGGCGATGGATGGTGCCGAGCTCGTAGATCGTGAGGTCGGCCTCCTCCCACACGCGCGCGTCGAAGAACCACAGCGAGCGGTAGCGGTCGGCGAAGTAGGCGCGCTCATCCGCGTCGCCCGGCACGGGGGCGAGCTGGAACGGGTCGCCGAAGAGCACGAGCTGCACGCCGCCGAAGGGCTCGTGGGGCTTCTGACGCGCCTGGCGCAGGCTGCGGTCCATCGCGTCGAGCAGGTCGGCGTTGACCATCGACACCTCGTCGACCACGAGCGTCTCGATCGTGTTGAGCAGCTTCTTGAGCTCGGCCGACTGCTCGATTTCGTGGTCGGCGATGACCCCGATCGGCAGACGGAAGAGCGAGTGGATGGTCTGGCCGCCCACGTTGAGCGCCGCGACCCCCGTGGGTGCGCAGATCACGAGCTGCTTCGAGGTGTTCCACGCGAGGTACTCGAGCAGCGTCGACTTGCCGGTGCCCGCGCGCCCCGTGACGAAGACGTGGTCGCGCGTCGTCTCGATCGCCTCGAACACGGCTCGCTGTTCGGGGGCGAGATCGGTGCGGGGCATCCCAGCAGGTTAACCGAGCCGCGGCCGGTCGGTCGCACGGGCGCGGCAGAATGTGGGGGATGCGCGTCCTGCTCGGCTGGGTGGGGGCGGCCGTGATCCTCGCGGGCGCCCTCGTCGGAGGCGTGCTCGCGGCGAACGCGACCGTCTTCTCGGCATCCGCCTTCGTGCGCGACTACCTCGCCTCGCTCGCCGACGGCCACGTCGACGAGGTGCTCGCGCTCCCCGGCGTCGATGCGAAGGGTCTCGACGAGCGGCTGCTCGACGAGCGCGCGTTCACGGGGGTGGACGCGGAGGTCGTGGGCGACGAGGTCCGCGCCGGCGTGCACCGCGTTCGGGTCGCGGTGTCGGGCGGCGGGGTGAGCGGCGAGGCGGTGCTCGAGGTGGAGCGCATCGGCTCGCGTTTCGGCCTCTTTCCCGAGTGGGGTTTCGCCTCCTCCCCTGTCACGACCGTCCAGGTGTCGACGACGGGTGACGCGCGCTTCACGGCGGGCGGCGTGCCGCTCGCCACCGCTGGCGGCAGGCCCGCGGCCTTCGCCGCCCTGACGCCCGCGCTCTACGTCTTCGAACACGACTCGCAGTTCCTCGAGGCCGAGCCCGTCGCCGTGCTCGCGACGGGGACGGATGCGGCTGTCGCCCTCGACATCCGCCCCAACGCCGTCTTCACGGCGATCGTCGCGGATGCCGTGGAGGCCGACCTGCTCGCGTGCACGGAGCAGGGCATCCTGTTCCCCGTGGGCTGCCCCTTCGGCCACGCGATCGAGAACCGCGTCGTGTCGGAGCCCGTGTGGACGATCGCGGAGCCGCCCGCGGTCGAGCTCGTCGCGTCCGAACGGTTCGGGCTGTGGGAGGTGCACGGGTCCGATGGCGTCGCGCGGCTCACGGTCGACGTGCAGTCGCTCTTCGACGGGAGCATCACGTCCCTCGAGCACGACGTGCCCTTCGCCGCCTCCTACGGCATCGCCTTCGAGGGCACCACGGTGGTGCTCACGCCCGTCGGCCCCGGCGGTTGAGCAGCGCCGCGCCGCGCCGCCCCCTTTCCGCTGGTTGAGTAGCGCCGCGCCGCCACCCATCTTCCGTTGGTTGAGTAGCGCCGCGCGCGGAGCGCACGACGCGTATCGAGACCCTCGCACCGCGTATCAACAGCGGGCCAATGGATGCGAAACGTCCACACGTCATACGTCCCTAGGGTTTCGATACGCCGTGCGTCGCGCCCTACGGGCGCGGCGCGCGGCACTCAACAAGCGGTGATCTCGCGCGGCCGCTCTACCGTCTGCTGACGTGCCCCTTTCCGCTGGTTGAGTAGCGCCGCGCGCGCAGCGCACGACGCGTATCGAAACCCTCGCACCGCGTATCAACAGCGGACCACGGGATGCGAAACCTCCGCACCTCATCCGCCCGTCGGGTTTCGATACGCCGTGCGCCGCGCGCTCCGCGCACCGCGCGCGGCACTCAACCGGCGGTGATACGAGCCCCGCGTCAGTCGCGCGTCGACCGCCGCGCGAGCATGTCGTTGTAGGCGGCGAGCTCGGCGTCGCCGTCGCGGTCGGCGGCGCGGTCGCGGCGCTTCGCCTCGCGGGCGTCGCTGCGCGACCACTGGATGGCGACGACGATCGCGAGGATGACGGTCGGGATCTCGCCCACCGACCACGCGATCCCTCCGCCCCAGCGCTGGTCCTCGAGCGGCGGCAGCCCCCACGTGCGGCCCATGGCGCCGTACCAGTCGGCGAGCATGAGCCCCTGGTCGCTCATGATGGCGAGCCCGAAGAAGGCATGGAACGCCATGGTGGCGAGCAGCAGCAGCAGCCGGAGCGCGTGCGGCGGCCGCGTGCGGATGGGGTCGGCGCCGACGAGCACGAGCGCGAAGAGGTATCCCGTGAGCAGGAAGTGGGTGATCATCCACAGGTGCCCGACGTGGTCGGTGACGGCCCAGCGGAAGATGCCCGTGTAGTAGAAAACCCACAGCGACACGGCGAACAGCGCCGCCGCGACGAAGGGGTTGGTGAGCACGGCGGCGTAGGGCGACTGCACGGCCCAGAGGATCCATTCCCGCGGCCCGCGGCTGCCGTCGCGGCGCCGTTCGATGGCGCGCGCCGCGAGGGTCACGGGTGCGGCGAGCACGAGCAGGATGGGGATCGCCATCGTGAGGATCATGTGCCCGAGCATGTGCGCCGAGAACAGGAACTGCTCGTACACACCGGGCGCCCCGTTGGTGACCCACACGAGCGCGCCGAACCCGAGCACCCACATGGCGGTGCGGTACCAGGGCCAGCGGTCGCCGCGGCGGTGCAGGCGCCACACGCCCGCGAGGTAGAAGAACACGGCGAAGGCGGCGATGAGCGCCCACAGCGGCTCGAGCCGCCACTCGGTGAGGTAGCGGATGCCGCTCAGCTCGGGCGGGAGCTCGCGGCCCGTGAGGTACTCGGCCGGGCTCGGATCGGCGAGCTGGTCGGCGGGCACCTCCTCGACGGGCGGCGCGGTGCGGGCGAGTCCGGCGGCGAGGCCCGTCGCGAGGCCCATGAACGCGATCTCGCCGAGCACCAGCATCCGGAACCACCACGCGGAGGCGCCCTCGCGCATCCGGGCGATGACCCAGCGGCGCTGGAGGGCGCCGAACGCGCCGAGCACGAGGAGCGCGGCGACCTTGCCGAGCACGAGGAGCCCGTACGGGGTTGCGAGCTGCGCGAGCTCGCCGACGCGCACGGCGGCGGAGATGTAGCCGGAGACGGCGACGACGACGAAGCTCACGAGCGCGAGCGTCGAGTAGCGGGTGAGCACCACGCGCAGCCGCTCGCGGTCGAGCTCACGGCGCGCGACGACGACGGCGAGCAGGCCGCCGACCCACACGCACACGAGCAGCATGTGCAGCCAGATGGCGCTCACGGCGAGGTCGTGGTCGGCGGTCGATCCGGCGTGGCCCTGCTGGGCGATGGGCAGCAGGCCGAGGCCGGCGCCCGCCGCCGTGAACGCGAGCGCGGTGACGTTGCGCACGGCGAAGCAGACGGCGGTGGCGGCCGCCGCGACGAGGGTCACCGTGAGCCACGCGCGCCCGACAGGCAAGTCGGTGAGGAAGGTGCCGAGCTGCCGGCCGTAGTCGTCGTCGAGGGTGGGGGCGCTGATGTGCAGGCTCTGGAAGAGCAGGAACGCCATGGCTCCGGATGCGACGGTCCAGACGGCCGCGCCTGCTGCGGCTACGTCCACCGCGCGGTCGTACGCCTTCTCGCCCGGGGTGAGGGCGAAGCACGCGAGCACGAGCCCACCGATCGTCGCGGCCGCCCCGAGGTCGACGAGCACGGTCGCGATCGGGATGCCGTAGCGCACGACGGCACCGGGGTCGACGAACGGCAGCGGGTTCGCGCCGCCGCCCACGGCGAGCGCGCCGAGCACCGCCGCGAGAGCGGCGAGCAGGAGGAGAGCGGGTCCGGTGACCCACGCGAGGCGCCGCACCCTCCCAGCCTAGGCGCGGCATCCTGGGCGTTCGAATCGGCCCGGACATGCGTCGAGGGCGCCGACCAGCGATGGTCGACGCCCTCGAGAGGCTGCGTGTCTTACTTGACGGCGGCCTTGAGCTTGCTGCCCGCCGAGACCTTGACGCCGTTGGACGCCGCGATCTGGATGGTCTCGCCGGTCGCGGGGTTGCGGCCCGCACGAGCGGCGCGGTGGGTCTTCTCGAACGAGAGCCAGCCGGGGATGCTGACCTTCGTGCCGCCGCCGACCTGCTTGGCGACGACGGAGAAGAACGCGTCGACGACCTTGTTGACGGCCGCCTGGCTCTCGCCGGTCTCGGCCGCGATCGCGGCGACGAGGTCGCTCTTGTTGAGGGTGTCAGCCATGGGTGTCCTCCTCGGACGGTTTTCTCGATTTCGATGCGGCCTCCGAAAGGATGCCGCGAGGGGTCGGCCCTGAGGCGTCTACCCCTGAACCGTGCTCGAAACTACCAGCGATCCCCGACATTTCCGGGGTTTTCGGCCTGTTTCGGCAACTCGACCTCAGGTGATGGTTGAGGGTTTTCTGGGCCCGTCGACCGACCGGTACACGACGAGGGGGCGCCGGCGCGATGCCGACGCCCCCTCGGACGTGGTGCGGTGCTTACCAGCTCGACTTGGTCACGCCGGGCAGCTCGCCACGGTGCGCCATGTCGCGGAAGCGCACACGCGAGATGCCGTAGTTCGACAGGACACCGCGGGGGCGGCCGTCGATGGCGTCGCGGTTGCGCACGCGGATCGGCGACGCGTCGCGCGGCAGCTTCTGCAGGCCGACGCGGGCGGCCTCACGCTGCTCGTCGGTCGAGTTCGGGTCGACGAGCGCCTTCTTGAGCTCGAGGCGCTTCGCGGCGTAGCGCTCGACGATGACCTTCCGCTGCTCGTTCTTCGCGATCTTGCTCTTCTTGGCCATTGCTTAACGCTCCTCTCGGAACTCGACGTGCTTGCGCACGATGGGGTCGTACTTCTTGAGCACGATGCGGTCGGGGTCGTTGCGGCGGTTCTTGCGGGTCACGTAGGTGTACCCGGTGCCCGCGGTCGAACGGAGCTTGATGATGGGACGGACGTCCTGTGCCTTCTTGGCCATCAGATCTTCTCCCCACGAGCCAGGAGCTCGGCGACGACGGACTCGATGCCGCGCGCGTCGATCACCTTGATGCCCTTAGCGGACAGCGTGAGGGTCACGGTGCGCTTGAGCGACGGGACGTAGTACTTCTTCTTCTGCACGTTCGGGTCGAAGCGGCGCTTCGTCCGGCGGTGCGAGTGCGAGATGTTGTGTCCGAAGCCGGGAACGGCTCCGGTCACCTGGCACACAGCTGCCATGGTTTCTTTCCTATCTGGCTACCGTGGGGCGAGCGCCCCACCCAAGGTCACTTGTCGGCACGCCGATACCGAGAACTCCAGGAGTCGCGGCGGCGCACAAAGAAGGCCGCATTTCTGCGGTCAACCCTCCGAGAGTACCCGAGTGTGACCGGATGCGCCAGCCGAGCACTCGGGGCACAGCCCGAAGACGTCGACGACGTGCTCCGGCTGGGTGAACCCGTGCTCGAACGCGACCTGGCGCGCCCAGGCCTCCACGGGATCCGCGGAGATCTCGACGGCCGTGCCGCACGAGCGGCAGATGAGGTGATGGTGGTGCGAGCCGGGCGTGCACGCGCGGTAGAGGCTCTCGCCCTCCTGCACGAGCGAGTCGGCCTCCCCCTCCTGGGCGAGGTCGGCGAGGGCACGGTAGACCGTGGCAAGCCCGACCTCGGAGCCCGTGCCGCGCAGCGAGGCGTGCAGGGCCTGCGCCGACACGAAGCCCTCGGTGCGCGAGAGCGCCTCGCGCACGGCCTCGCGCTGCCACGTGTTCCGCTTCATGCCGCCACCCCCTTCGCCACCAGGGTACGGCGGTCGCGTCGGCGGCGACCAGCGAGCACGCACACGCCCCAGATGAGGAACGAGATCGTCGTGACGTAGGGGCTGATCGGCACGCTCGCCCCGAGCGCGAGCAGGATGCCGCCCACGAGCGACACGAGCGCGAACGCCGTCGAGAGCACGGGCACCCACACGGGCGAGCTCGAGATCCGGAGGGCCGCGGCGGCCGGCGTCACGAGGATCGAGAGCACGAGCAGCGCTCCCACGATCTGGATCGCCGCGGCGACGGCGAGGCCGAGCAGCACCATGAACGCGACCGAGAGCGCGCGCACCGGCACGCCGCGCGCAGCCGCGACCTCGGCATCCAGGCTCGCGAACGAGAGCGGGCGCCACATGACGAGCAGGCCGACCACGACGATGCCGCACACGACCGCGAGCCAGCCGAGCTGCGGGTCGTCGACCGCGACGATCTGACCCGTCAGCAGCCCGAACTTCGTCGACGCGCGGCCCGGGTAGAGGGCGAGGCACAGGATGCCGAGGCCGAGGCCGAACGGCATGAGCACGGCCGTGATCGAGTTGCGTTCGCGCGCGCGGGAGCCGAGGAGCCCGATCAGGAGGGCCGCGGCGAGCGACCCGATGATCGACCCCTCGACGACGCCGACGCCGAGCAGGAGGCCGGCGGCGGCGCCCGCGAACGACAGCTCGCTGATGCCGTGCACGGCGAAGGCGAGGTCGCGCGTCATGACGAAGACGCCGATGAGCCCGCCCGCGAGTCCCAGCACGACGCCCGCGAGGATCGAGTTGTGCAGCAGCGCGAGCAGGGCGCCGTAGTCGCTGAAGTCGAAGAGCTGCGTCCACCAGTCGCTCATGCGACCTCCCCCGGGTGGGGCTGCGGGTGCTCGTGCTCGTGCTCGTGGTGGGCGTGGTCGGGCGCGCCGACGATCACGACGCGGCCGTGGGTGCGGATGACGTCGACCTCGGCCTGGTAGAGCTCGGAGAGCACCTCGGAAGTGAGCACCTCGTTCGGGGCCCCGATGCGGAAGCGGCCGTTCGCGAGGTAGAGCACGCGGTCGACCATGCCGAGCACGGGGTTCACGTCGTGCGTCACGAACAGCACGCCGAAGCCGCGCTCGCGCCGGTGCCGGTCGATGAGCTCGCTCACGACGCGCTGCGCCCGGAGGTCGAGGGAGCCGAGCGGCTCGTCGCACAGCATGAGCAGCGGGTCGCCCGCGAGCGCCTGTCCGACACGCAGTCGCTGCTGCTCGCCGCCCGACAGCAGGCTCACGGGCACCTTCGCGTAGTGGCTCGCGCCGACCGCGCCGAGCAGCTCGTCGACGCGTTCCCGCCGGGCGCGACTCGGCCATCCGGGTCCCCAGCGCTCGCCGTCGACGCCGAGGCGCACGAGGTCGCGGCCCCGGATGCGCATGGCCGGATCCTGTCCTCGCTGCTGCGGGATGTAGCCGATGCGGCGGTCGCCGCGGCGCACCGGCTCGCCCGCGAGACGCATCTCCCCCGCCGAGAGCGGATGCTGCCCCAGCACGGTCTTGAGCAGGCTCGTCTTGCCGGAGCCGTTCGAGCCGAGCACGGCGATGAACTCACCCGGGGCGACGTCGAGGTCGACCCCCGTCCAGAGGGTGCGCGCGCCGAGGGTCAGCTGCGCACCCCGCACGCTCAGCACCGCCTCACTCACCGCGCCATGCTACCTGAGAACGGTTCTCATCGCCGCCTCGGTGTTCCCGCTGGTTGAGTGGCGCCGCGCGCGCGGCGCACGACGCGTATCGCCCCCGCCACCCCCCCGTTGGTTGAGTAGCGCCGCGCGCGGAGCGCACGACGCGTATCGAAACCCGCCACCCCCCGCTGGTTGAGTAGCGCCGCGCGCGCAGCGCACGACGCGTATCGAAACCCTCGCACCGCGTATCAACAGCGGGCCAATGGATGCGAAACCTCCACACCTCATCCGCCCGTCGGGTTTCGATACGCCGTGCGTCGCGCCCTCCGGGCGCGGCGCGCGGCACTCAACCAGCGGTGAACTCGCGACAACACGCGCGTCGACCGGAGGTGGACCGGCAGCACCCAACCAGCGGTGATCTCGCACCGAGTAAAGGCCGCTCCCGCCATCCCGCTGGTTGAGTAGCGCCGCGCGCGCAGCGCACGACGCGTATCGAAACCCTCGCACCGCGTATCAACAGCGGGTCACGGGATGCGTTGCCTCCGCACCCCATCCGTCCCTCCGGTTTCGATACGCCGTGCGTCGCGCCTCCGGCGCGGCGCGCGGCACTCAACCAGCGGTGAACTCGCGGCAACAGGCGCCTCGCAAACGGATCCGCTCCGCCGCGAAGCGGCCCCCGGGTCACACGACGACTCAGTCCAGCAGCAGCGCTGGCTCCTCGAGCACGGAAGCCACATCCGCCGTGAACCGCGAGGCGACGTCGCCGTCGACGACGCGATGGTCGAACGACGCGCCGACGGTCGTGACGTACGCGGGCCGCACCTCGCCGTCGACGACCCACGGCTTCTGCTTGATGGCGCCGAGGGCGACGATGCCGACCTCGCCGGGGTTGAGGATCGGGGTGCCGGTGTCCATGCCGAACGACCCGAGGTTGGTGATGGTGATCGTGCCGCCGGACATCTCGGCCGGCTGCGTCTTGCCTTCGCGCGCGGTGAGGGTCAACTGCTCGAGCGACTGGGCGAGCTCGAGGAGGCTGAGCTCCTGCGCGTCCTTGACGTTCGGCACGATGAGGCCGCGCGGGGTGGCGGCGGCGATGCCGAGGTTGACGTAGTGGCGCACGATGATCTCCTCATCGGTCCACGTCGAGTTGACCGTGGGGTTGCGCCGCACCGCCCAGATGACCGCCTTGGCCATCACGAGCAGGGGGCTGACGCGCACGCCGGCGAAGTCGGGCGAGGCCTTGAGCCGCTTGACGAATTCCATCGTGCGGGTGGCGTTGACGTCGGTGAAGACGGAGACGTGCGGGGCGGTGAACGCGGATGCGACCATCGCCTGCGCGGTCGCCTTGCGCACGCCCTTGACGGGGATGCGCTCCTCGCGCTCGGCGGGCCACGCGGGCGTCTCGATGTTGCGGAAGACGCTCGCCTGCTCGGCCTGGCGGATGACGTCCTCGCGCAGCACCTCGCCGCCGGGGCCCGTGGCGGTGACCTGGCCGAGGTCGACGTCGAGGTCCTTGGCGAGCTTGCGGATGGGCGGCTTGGCGATGACGGGCGTGCCGGGGCGGCGGGCGGTGGTCCGCGCGGGGGCGGCGGGCGCATCCGGGTTGGGCACGGCGGCGCCGGGGCGGCGACGGCGGGTGGCGGTGTGGCCACCCTTCGAGCCGTAGCCGACGAGCACCGCGCCGGACTCCTCCTTCTCGGCCATGCCGCTCGGGTCGGAGACGGCGCCGAGGCTCTCGGAGTCGTTGGCGGGCGCCTGCAGCTCGATCGTGCCGCCGGCGGAGTCGACGCGGATGATGGGGGCGCCGACCTCGACCGTCGCGCCCTCCTCGGCGAGCAGCTCGGTGACGGTGCCGGCGAACGGCGACGGCAGCTCGACGAGCGACTTGGCGGTCTCGATCTCGACGAGCACCTGGTTGACGGTGACGGTGTCGCCGGGCTTCACCTTCCAGGCGACGATCTCGGCCTCGGTGAGGCCTTCCCCGACATCCGGCAGCGGGAACTCTGCGTGGGCCATAGGGCCTCCTCAGTGCTGGTCGCGGTCAGTAGGCGAGGGCGCGGTCGACGGCCTCGAGGATGCGGTCGACATCCGGAAGGTACACGCCCTCGAGCTTCGCGGGCGGGAAGGGGGTGTCGAATCCGGAGACCCGCAGCACGGGCGCCTCGAGCGAGTAGAACGCACGCTCGGCGATCGTGGCGGCGATCTCGGATCCGACGGAGACGTTGCCGGGCGCCTCCTGGGCGACGACGAGACGGCCGGTCTTCTGCACGGATGCGAGGATCGGCGCGTAGTCGATGGGCGAGAGGGAGCGCAGGTCGATGACCTCGACGCTCGTGCCCTCGGATGCGGCGACCTCGGCAGCCTGCAGCAGCTGGGCGACCATGGCGCCGTGGCCGACGAGGGTCACCTGGGTGCCGGTACGCACGACGCGGCTCTGGTGGAGGGGTGCGGGCACGCCGTCGTCGGCGACCTCGCCCTTCTGCCAGTAGCGGCTCTTCGGCTCGAAGAACAGCACCGGGTCGTTGGATGCGATTGCCTGCTGGATCATCCAGTAACCGTCGTTGGGGGTCGCGGGGCTGACGACGCGGAGGCCGGGGGTGTGCGCGAAGTACGCCTCGGGGCTCTCCTGGTGGTGCTCGACGGCGCCGATGTGGCCGCCGTAGGGCACGCGGATGACGACGGGGAACGACTGCGTGCCCTCGTGCCGGTAGGTGAGCTTCGCGAGCTGCGAGGTGATCTGGTCGAAGCCGGGGAAGATAAACCCGTCGAACTGGATCTCGCACACGGGGCGGTAGCCGCGCATGGCGAGGCCGATCGCGGTGCCGACGATGCCGGACTCGGCGAGCGGGGTGTCGAGCACGCGGTCCTCGCCGAACTCGGACTTGAGGCCCTCGGTCACGCGGAACACGCCGCCGAGGGTGCCGATGTCCTCGCCCATGAGCAGCACCTTGGGGTCGTTCTTGAGCGCGGCGCGCAGACCCTCGTTGATGGCCTTCGCCATCGGCATCATCCGCTCGGTCACGACTGGGCCTCCTCGAAGCCGGCCTCGTAGGCGGCGAACCAGGCGGCCTGCTCGGCGACCACCGGGTGCGTGTCGGTGTAGACGCTGCGGAACACGTTGCTCGCGGGCACGCCGCCGAGCTCGTTGGTGCGGCGTCGCACGTCGGCGGCGAGGTCCTCGGCCTCGGCCGCGACGTCCTGGAAGAAGTCGTCGCCGACGCCCTTCGCGCGGAGGTAGCGCTCGTAGCGCGTGATGGGGTCGCGCTCGCTCCAGAAGACGACGTCGTCGTCCTCGCGGTACTTCGTGGGGTCGTCGCTCGTCGTGTGGGCGCCCATCCGGTAGGTGAGGGCCTCGACGAAGCGGGGGCCCTCGCCGGCGCGGGCGGCCTCGAGTTCGTGGCGGCTGACGGCGTAGCTCGCGAGCACGTCGTTGCCGTCGATCTGGGTGCTCGGGATGCCGAAGCCCGCGGCCCGCAGGTAGAGGGGCGTGCGCGACTGGCGCTCGACGGGCACCGAGATGGCCCAGTGGTTGTTCTGCAGGAAGAACAGCTGCGGCGTCTGGTAGCTCGCGGCGAAGATGAGCGCCTCGTTGACGTCGCCCTGGCTCGTGGCTCCGTCGCCGAAGTAGACGACGGTCGCCTCGTCGGTCTCGGGGTCGCCCGTGCCGACGACGCCGTCGAAGCGCTGGCCCATGGCGTAGCCGGTGGCGTGGAGGGTCTGCGAGCCGATCACGAGCGTGTAGAGGTGGAAGTTGCCGGTCTGGGCCGGGTCCCATCCGCCGTGCGAGAGGCCCCGCAGCATCTCGATGATCTTCATGACGTCGAGTCCGCGGACACGGCCCACGACGTGCTCGCGGTAGGCGGGGAAGATGTGGTCCTGCGGGCGGGCGGCGTAGGCGGAGCCGACCTGAGCCGCCTCCTGCCCGAGGCTCGGGATCCAGAGGGCGAGCTGGCCCTGGCGCTGCAGGTTGCCGGCCTCGATGTCGAACCGGCGGATCACGACCATCTGCCGGTGGAAGTCCAGCAGCCGGCTCTCGTCGAGTTCCTCGATGAGGGGCAGGTAGGGGGCTGTCGCCTCGCTCTCGATGAGCGAACCCTGGGGCGAGAGCAGCTGGACCGTCGCCTCGGTGTAAGACATGCGCTCTACCCTAGCCGCGGCGTATTCCGCGCCGTTCAGAGGGTGCGCACAACCTCATCCGCCGCTGCTAGGAGTCTGTCGACAGACTCCTCCTCGCCGACGGTGATGCGGATGCCCTCGGGTGCGAAGACGCGCGCGACGATCCCGTGGTCGGAGAGCACCTCGGCGGCGGCGGCCGTGCGCTGCCCCGTGGGGAGCCACACGAAGTTGCCCTGCGGCTCGGGGATCTCCCAGCCCTGGGCGCGGAGGCCGTCGCGAATGCGGTCGCGGCGGGCGTTGAGTTCGGCGATCTGGGCGCGGTACTCCTCTTCGTGGTCGAGCGCCGCGAGCGCCGCCCGCTGGGCCGGCTCTGTGACCGAGAGCGGGATCGCGGTGGCGCGGCACGCGTCGAGCACGTAGGAGGGACCGACGGCGTAGCCGACGCGGAGCCCCGCGAGTCCGTACGCCTTGGAGAAGGTGCGCAGCACGACGAGGTTGGGGTGGCGCTCGAGCAGCGGGATGCCGTCGACGGCGTCGGGGTCGGTGACGAATTCGCGGTACGCCTCGTCGAGCACGACGAGCACGGTGTCGGGCACGGCCGCCATGAACTCCTCGAACTCCGCGCCCGTGACGATCGCGCTCGTCGGGTTGTTGGGCGTGCAGACGAGGATGAGACGCGTGCGCTCGGTGACGGCGGCGGCCATCGCGGGGAGGTCGTGGGCGCCGTCGGCGCGGTTCGGCACGGTGACGCTCGTCGCCCCGGACACGGTGACGATGCCGGGGTAGGCCTCGAAGGACCGCCAGGAGTAGAGGATCTCGTCGCCCGGACCAGAGGTCGCGTTCGCGAGCTGCTGGAGGATCGACACGGACCCGGCGCCGATGTGCACCTCGTCGATCGTGACCCCGATGCGCTCCGCGAGCCGCACGCGGAGCGCGCTCGCGCTGCCGTCGGGGTAGCGCGTGACGGCGGATGCGGCGATCGCCTCGACGACGGCGGGGAGCGTCGGGAAGGGGTTCTCGTTGCTCGAGAGCTTGAACGCATCGGCGGGCGCGGGTCGGCCCTGACGGTAGGGGTCGAGTGCAGCGATCTCGGGACGCAGGTGGACGGCCATGGTGCCAGCCTAGGATGATGGGCCCCATGCGATTCGTGGTCCGCCTGCTCATCAACGCCCTCGCCCTGTGGCTGACGGTGCTCATCCTGAATCCGCACGTGCAGGTGGCGTCGTGGGACGCCGCCGCGGATGCCGACGCGACGTGGTCGTGGCCGCTGTTCTGGACCTACGTGCTGCTCGCCGTGGTGTTCGGCATCGTGAACGGCGTCATCGGCACCGCGATCCGCATCGTCGCGTTCCCGCTCTACATCCTCACGCTCGGCCTCATCTCGCTCATCGTGAACGGCCTGCTGTTCCTGCTCGTCGCGTGGATCTCGACGCTCATCGGCTTCGGGCTCTCGGTCGAGGGCTTCTGGTGGGGCGTGCTCGGCGCGCTCGTGCTGGGCGTCATCGGCTGGCTCATCGGCATCATCTTCCGGCCGCTCACGAAGAAGCGCTCCTGACGCCCGGCGGCGCTCAGCCGTCGCCCGGCACACGCTCTGCCCGATAGCTGAAGGTCGTGACGGTCGCGCCCTCGCGGCGGGCGTAGTCGCGCGCGAACGAGTCGAGCGCGTCGAGCTCGCGCCGCAGCTCGGGTGACCGCGCCTCGTCGAGCATCCGCGCCGTCTCGGCGTAGGCGCGCTTCTGGTGCGCGGGCGCGAGCTCGTCGATCGGCAGCTCGGCGCCCTCCGCGAAGGCGCGGCGCTCGACGATCGTGCGGTCGGTCGGCCCCTGCGGTCCGCCCGTCGCGACGACGAAGTCGTCGCTGTGCCGCACCGCGACACCGCGGATGCCCTCCGGCAGCTCGATCCCGCCGCCGGGGTCGCCGTAGGTCTCGAGCCCGACGGCGTTCCAGCGTCCGGATGCCGCCACGGCATCCGCGACGAGCCCGCCCTGAGAGAACCCCACGAGCACGACCTCGTCGTCGGCGGTGATGCCCGCATCCGCCATGGCGAGCTCGGTCGCGCGGATCGACCCGGCGGGCAGCCCCGCGACGCCCGCGACGTTGCTCGTGAGATCCCACGGCTCGGCCTCGGCGAAGGGCGAGAACGTCTGCGTCGGGGCGACGTAGACGACGTAACGGGGCGGCTCCCCCGGCACCTCGTAGCGCTCGATGCGTACCTGGCGCTCGGCGGGCACGCGCTCGAGCCGCTCCGCGGCGCCCGCGGGGGCGCCGTGCGCGCGCTCCTCGGACACCCGCTCGACCTTGACCTTCGTCTCGGCGAACATGGTGCCGCCGCTCGCGCCGCCCGCCCCGATGAGGGCGCCCGCGCTCGTGCCGACGCCGATGACGCCGAGCCCGTGCTCGCCGAGCAGCCCCGCGAGCACGGGCGGAGCGCCGGCGAGCGCGAGCGCAGCGTCGTCTGCGCTCATGACCGCGCGACGGACCAAGCCCGAGAACTCCGGGCTCGTGATGAGCTCGGGGTGGTCCACGAGGTAGCGCTGCATCGCCCGCTTCTTGTCGTCGTCGCTCCCGGGCACGATCACCCACGCGGCCAAGGCGGCGAGCGCGACTCCGGGCAGCGCGAAGACGGCGGCCCGGGTGAACAGCGCCGTCCCCCACTCCGCGCCCAGGTCGTGCAGCCAGGTGGAAGCTCGCTCGCCGGCCTCGTAGAGACCCTCGGCCATGGCGACCGCGACCTGCAGCCGACGCAGCTCCGCTGCGAGCCCGAAGGCGTCGGCCTCGCATCCGTCGACCTCCGCGCGCAGGGCCCCGGGCGCCAGATCGAGGCCGAGGAGCGCGAGCTCGTGAGCGTCACGCTCGACCTCGTCGGCGAGGCGGGCGAGCTCGGGCAGATGGGCGAGGAGCGCGTCGGTTGCGACGAGCACCGAGCCCCCGGCACGCACGACGAGCGGCGTCGCAGCCGCGGGGTCGGGTGCGGCGGGGACCGCAGGTGCCGCGACGATCGTCGCGGGGTCAGCCGAGAGCACGCGCGTACTCCTCCCGTGCGAGAGCGACGGCGCGACTGAGCCGGTCGGCGAGGCGAGCGAGGTCGGCCGCGGCGACGACGGCGCGCATCCGGTAGGCCGTGTAGGCGGGGCCGCGCCACGCCGACTCCTCGATGATGGGCGGGCGCGCCGCACGCACGGCGGCCGCGCGGTGCAGGTGCGCGAGCTGCTGCAGGTGGATCGCTGCGCGCTCGGGGTCGATGGCCGGCATCCGCTCTCCTTCCTTCTCCGGAAAAGCGTGCCCGCCGACGCATCGCCGCGACGGCGGGGCAACCCGGATCGTGGACGACCCCGCCGCGGGCGCCCCGGGGAGGAGGGGTGTCGGAGCGACCGGCGACAGGCCACAATGGGCGCCATGACGCCTGAGCGGACGAGCGCGCCCGACGCGTTCCGCATCTGCTTCGTGTGCACCGGCAACATCTGCCGCTCCCCCATGGCCGAGGCGATCATGCGCACGATCGTGGCCCGCACGGGCTACAGCGCCCAGATCGCCGTGACCTCCGCCGCGACCGGCGACTGGCACGTGGGCGAGCACGCCGACCCGCGCACGATCGCCGCGCTCGAGGCGCACGGCTACGACCCCGGACGCCACCGCGCGCGGCAGTTCGACCCCGCGTGGTTCCCCGAGCTGGACCTCGTCGTCGCGTTCGACCGCGGGCACGAACGCGTGCTGCGCCAGTGGGCGCCGTCCGAGGCCGACCAGAGCAAGGTGCAGCTGCTCCTGGGGTTCGACCCCGAAGCTGCGACAATGGACGTGCCGGATCCGTACTACTCGGACGCCGCCATGTTCGACACCGTGCTTGTCGCGATCGAACGGGCCTGCACATCGCTCTTCCGGCAGCTCGAGCCCGCCATCCGACAGGGAGTCCCGTGAGTCCGCTTCCCCCCCAGCCGCTCAGCCCCCTCGACGGGCGCTACCGCGCCGCCGTCGAGGGCCTCGGAGACCACCTCTCCGAGGCGGGCCTCAACCGCGCGCGCGTGCACGTCGAGGTCGAGTGGCTGCTCTTCCTCGCCGACAACCGGATGTTCGGGGCCGAGCCCGTCGACGCCGAGCAGGCGCGCTCGCTGCGCGCGTGGGCATCCGAGTTCGGCCAGCCGGAGATCGACGAGCTCGCCCGCCTCGAGGCGACCACCCGCCACGACGTGAAGGCCGTCGAGTACCTCGTGCGCAAGCGCCTCGCCGAGCAGGGCCTCACCGCGCTCGCCGAGCTCACGCACTTCGCGTGCACGAGCGAAGACGTCAACAACCTCTCCTACGGGCTCACCCTGCGCGCCGCGCTCATCGACGTGTGGCTGCCGCGCTTCGACGCCGTCGTCGAGAAGCTCCGCGGCCTCGCGCTCGAGCACCGCGACGAGCCCCTGCTCGCTCACACCCACGGCCAGCCCGCGACGCCGACGACGTTCGGCAAGGAGCTCGCGGTGTTCGTGCACCGCCTCCGCCGCCAGCGAGACCGCATCGTGGCCGTCGAGTTCCCCGCGAAGTTCTCGGGCGCGACCGGCACCTTCTCGGCCCACGTCGTCGCCGACCCGGATGCCGACTGGCCGACTCTCTCGCGCGAGTTCGTGACCTCGCTCGGCCTCACCTGGAACCCGCTCACGACCCAGATCGAGTCGCACGACGGCCAGGCGGAGTTGTTCGGCCGCATCGCGCACGCCAACCGCATCCTGCACAACCTCGCGACCGACGTGTGGACCTACATCTCGATGGGCTACCTGACGCAGATCCCGCAGCCGGGCGCGACGGGGTCGTCGACGATGCCGCACAAGATCAACCCCATCCGCTTCGAGAACGCCGAGGCGAACCTCGAGCTCTCGAGCGCGCTCCTCGACTCGCTCGCGTCGACGCTCACGACGAGCCGCCTGCAGCGCGACCTCACCGACTCGACGACGCAGCGCAACATCGGCGTCGCCCTCGGCCACTCGCTGCTCGCGCTCGACAACCTGCTCAAGGGGCTCAGCGAGATCGCCGTCAACCCGGATGCGCTGGCCTCCGACCTCGACGGCAACTGGGAGGTGCTCGGCGAGGCGATCCAGACGGTCATCCGCGCCGAGGTCACCGCCGGACGCTCGTCGATCGCCGACCCGTACGCGCTGCTCAAGGAGCTCACGCGCGGCAAGCGCGCCACCGCCGAGGACCTCGCGGAGTTCATCCGCGGCCTCGACATCGGCGACGCCGCGAAGGAGCGCCTCCTGGCGCTCACGCCCGCGAGCTACACGGGGCTCGCGTCGGAGCTCGTCGACTACCTCGACGCCTGAGTCGGCGCGGGGTCGATACGTCCCGACGTCGGGACGGCCGATGCGGCCGCGCCGCGGCTCAGTGGGCCGGCGGGTTCGAGCGGGGGTCGCGGTGCACGGAGCCCGCGGTGCCGGATGCGGCATCCGGGTCGACGGGGTCGACGCGGTCGTCGTCGTAGCGGGGTCCCGCGGCGATGAGCAGGGTCGCGAGGATCACGAGCGAGGCGATGAACGCGACGCCGGCCATGATGAGCGAGAGCCCCCACTCACGGCTGCCCATGAAGACGAAGCCGCCGACGAAGACGCCGAAGATCGCGGCCATCCCGAGCAGCTCGGCGGGGCGCATCCGATCGCGGCGGCTGGGGGCGGGCGTCTTGTCGCTCATGCGGCGACCTCCTTCGGGGCTGCCTGACGGGCCAGGCGCAGGCTGACGGCGGCGATCGCGAGCTGCACGCCGACGATGACGGCCCACGCTCCGAGCAGGCCCACGAGCAGCACGTCGGCGGTGACGGTGCCGGTGTAGACGACCTCGCCCTTCTCCTCGACCGCGTACGGGTCGGTGTAGCTCTGCGGCACGAGCAGGAACACGAGCCCGAGCAGCACGGCGAGCGCGCCGGTCGCGATCCAGTCGCGCGCGACCGGTCGGGTGCGACGGAAGCGGATGCCGTTGACGGTCTCGAGGGCGCCCGCGATGATCCCCCACGCGCTCACGAGCAGCACGAGCGTGCCGACGCCGCGATCCGGGATCGAGAGCGCCGCGATGCCGGCGAGCGCCGTGACGACGCCCTGCAGGAGCACGAGACCCCGGATGCCGCGGTCGGCCCGCAGGCCCGATGCGAGGAGCACGGCGGCCCACAGCACGGCGAGCACGCCGAAGCCGACGAGGCCGAGCCCGGACGAGTGGTCGGGGCTGAAGGTGACGACCACCCCGAGCACGAGCGCGGGGACGGCTCGTGCGAGCGGAGCGACCCAGTTATCCGGCGCTCCGAGAGCGGGCGAAGCTTCGGTGGGCACCCGCCCATCCTACGTTCGCAAACCGTGAGAACCCGCCGACGGTGGGGCGACCGCGAGGGCGGGGGGCCGGACGCCGGGGGCGGCACACAGGGAAACGGTCGCCCCCGGCGTCCGGGGCTCACGTCATCCCTTCACGGCACCGGACACGAGGCCGCCGACGACGTAGCGCTGCAGCGTCATGAAGAGGACGAGCACGGGGATGGATGCGACGACGGCGCCCGCGGCGAAGAGGCCCCACCGCGACGCGAGCTGGTTCGACACCCACTGGTACATGCCGACGGCGAGGGTCCAGTTGTCCTCGCTCGTGAGGATGATCTTGGCGAGGATGAAGTCGCCGAACGCCGAGATGAACGCGAGGAGGCCGACGACCGCGAGCACGGGCCGCACGAGCGGGAAGATGAGCTGCCAGAAGATCTGGGCGTGCGAGGCGCCGTCGATCTTGGCCGACTCGTCGATCTCGACGGGCACGGTATTCATGAAGCCGTACATGAGGAAGGTGTTCGCGCCGAGCGCGCCGCCGAGGTACACGCAGATGAGCGCGATCTTCGAGTTGATGCCGAGCACCGGCACGACCTCGCCGAGCGCGAGCAGCATGAGGAACACGGCGATGAACGCGACGGTCTGCGGGAACATCTGCACGATGAGCAGCGCCGTGAGGCTCGTGCGCCGGCCGCGGAAGCGGAACCGCGAGAACGCGTACGCCGCCGCGGCGCCCATGACGACCGCGCCCACCGCGGTGATGGCGCCGATGAGCAGGGTGTTGCCCACCCACATCCAGTAGCTCGTGCCGCCGAGCCGCACGAAGTTGTCGAGGGCGACGGCCGAGAACAGGCCCGTCGAGGCGGACAGGCTGCCGCGCGGGTTGAGCGCGGCGGAGAGCACGTAGACGAGCGGGAACGCCGAGAAGAACACGACGGCGAGCGCGAGCGGGTACTTCCAGCCCACCTCGAGCACCCAGCGGATGCGGCGGGCCTTCTGGCGGGGATCGCGCGTGGCGCTGACGGTGGACATCACTGGATCTCCTCGAGCTTGCGCGTCTGGCGGAACGCGAGCGCCGAGACGGCGCCGATGACGATGAAGACGATGATCGAGAGGGCGCTCGCGAGACCGTAGTCGGCGGTGCCGCCCGCGACCCCGGAGATCTTGTAGATCGCCGAGATGAGCAGGTCGGTGGCGCCGAGCCGGGCGGTGTTGGCGTCGAACGCGGGCCCGCCGTTCGTGAGCATGTAGATGATCGTGAAGTTGTTGAAGTTGAAGGCGAACGACGAGATCGCGAGCGGCGCCGTCGACACGAGCAGGAGCGGCAGCATGATCGAGCGGAAGCGCCGCCAGCGGCCGGCTCCGTCGATCGTCGCCGCCTCGATCGTCTCGCCCGGCAGCGACTGGAGCGCCCCGAGGCACACCAGGAACCAGTAGGGGAAGCTCAGCCACAGGTTCACCCACAGCACGGCGAAGCGCGCGAGCCACGGGTCGCCGAGCCAGTTGATGTCGGCGCCGAAGAAGAAGAGGTCGTTGACGATGCCGAACTCGGCGTTGAACATGCCCCGGAACAGCAGCGCCGACATGAACGCCGGGAAGGCGTACGGGAGGATGAAGAGCGTGCGCAGCACGCGCCTCGCGCGCACCCGCGGATCGTTGTAGACGATCGCGAGGAACAGGCCGAGCGCGAAGCTCGTGAACACGGTCAGCACGGCGAACGCGAACGTCCATCCCGTCACCTGCAGCAGCGGCCCGGCGAGCGCGGGGTCGGTGAACGCGCGCACGTAGTTGTCGAAGCCGACGCCCACGATCCATCCCGTGAGCAGGCGACTGCCGTCGGGGGCGACGAAGAGTCCCCGGGAGTGGTCGGCCTCGTAGACGAGGCCCGTGTCGACATCCGTGATCGTCTGCGCCTGCTCGTCCCACACGAGGTTGGAGCGGTAGACGGCGGCGCTCGAGCCGTCGCGCGTGCGGAGGGATCCGTCGTTCGGGTCGTCCGAGATGGGCACGCGCAGCTCGGCGACGCGCTGCTGCAGCTCGGGGTCGGTGAGGAGCGTGCCCTTCGGCACGAGCGTCCAGCCGGGCACCTCGGTGGGCGCGCCGAAGCCGGAGGCGCTGCCCGCATCCGCGAGTCCGTCATCGGGGCCCCCGACGCGGAGCGTGCCGTCGTCGACGATCGCGAAGCCGAGCTCGCCGCCGCGCTCGACGACCGTGAGCGGATAGCTGGGCGAGTTCTCGACGCGCCGCTCAGACTGGATGAGGGCCGCGTCAACGGCCTGCTGCATGCTGCCCGCGTGCCCGGTGCCGTAGTTCGTGAACGCGACGTAGCCCGTGTAGCCGAGCGTGAACACCTGGAACGCGAGCAGGAAGACGAGCCCCGGGTAGAGGTACTTGAGCGGCAGCGCGCGCCGCGTGAAGTAGATGATGTCGGCTGCCGCGAGCAGCACGATCGAGACGCCGAGGATGATCCACGACTCGGTGCCGATCGCCGAGACGATGACGGCGAGGCCGAAGGCGTTGACGAGCGCCATGAGGGCGAGCTTCACGAGGAAGCCCCATCCGATACCGCGCCAGCGCTGCGCGTGGGACTCCTGGGAGATCCTCTTCGATCTGCGGGCCGTGTCGGCCGGCATTGGTTGCTCCTGACGGGTCGGGGTCGGGTGGTGGGAGCGGGGGGCGGATGCCGGGGGCGGGAGGGCGGATGCGGTCCCGCCCCCGGCGCTCAGGTCAGCCCGCGAGGGCCGCCGTGAGGTTCTCGATCATCGTGTTCCACGTCGACACGGGGTCGGCGCCGCTGATGATCTGCGACTCGGCCGCGTTCCAGAAGTCCCACACCGAGCCCATCTCGGGGATCGACGGCATGGGCACGCCGCTCTGCGACGAGGCGACGAAGCCCGCGATGATCGGGTCGCTCGAGACCTCCTCGGCGAGGGTGCTCCACGCGGGGATGCGCGGGTCGGCCTCGTAGAGCGCGCGCTGCGCCTCCTCGGTGCCGAGGTAGTTCACGAGGAACTCCTGGGCGAGCAGCTTGCTCTTCGACTGCGACGACAGGTAGAAGCCCTGCACGCCCACGAACGGGGAGGCCTCCTGGCCGCCCGCCGACGGGATCGGGTTCACGACGACGTTGACGTCGGGGAAGGCGCTGATCGCCCACGGCCCCTGGATCGTGTACGGAGCCTTGCCCGAGTTGAACAGCTCGTTGTTGGTGTCGTAGTCGATCGTCGTCGAGAGGATGCCGGTGCCGGCCGAGCCGTTCGCGGCGAGCCACTGCGCGAAGGCCTCGCCCGCGGCGCCGCCCATGCCGACCTCGCTCGTGTACGAGCCCGACTCGTCCTGCACGAAGACGGGGGCGCCGAACGACGTCTGGAAGCCGTACATCGTGTAGCCGTCGCCCGTCTCGCCGTTCGTGTTGATGACGAAGGGGCGCTCGGTGCCGGCCGCCTGGCCGCGGGCGATCATGTCGTCCCACGAGCTCGGGGCCTCGGTGCCCACGAGGTCGGCGTTCTGGATGAGGGCGATCGTCTCGAGCGAGTACGGGAGGGCGTAGAGCTGCCCGTCGTAGGTCATCGCCTCGAGAGCGACGGCCTCGAAGTTCGAGGCGTTGTCGCCGAGGTCGATCGTGTCGACGACACCCGCCGTCACGAGGGCGCCGAGCCAGTCGTGGGCGCCGACGGTGATGTCGGGACCCTCGCCGGTGGGCACCTGCGCGATGAAGTCGGCGCGCAGGTCCTCGAAGTTCTTCTGCACGAGGGTGACCTTGGCGCCGGTCTCCTCGGTGAACTTCGCGGCGGCGGCCGTGATGGCCTCCTCGCGCTCGGCATCCGTCCAGATGACGAGCTCGGCCTCGGAGCCGGTGCCCGGGTCGTCGCCCGTGGTGCTGGTGCAGCCAGCGAGCACGAGAGCGGAGGCCGCGGCGACGGCGCCGAGACCCAGCAGCTTGGTGCGCATGGTCGTTCCTTTCCTTGTCATGACGCTGTGTCTCCCGTGGCCCCGTGCGGGGTCCGGACGACGGCGACGGCGCCGCCGGGGAGTTCGAGGGCGCCCTCGACGGGCGCGTCCGCGAGCAGTTCGCGGCCGGTGGCCGGGATGCGCGCGGGGGTGTCGCGGTGGTTGACGGCGACGAGGTAGTCGGTGTCGGGGCCGCGGCGGGTGACGAGCTCGACGCCCTCGGGGGCGTCGGCGGGGGCGAGGCCGGCATCCGCGTAGACGTCGGCCATGACGGCCGCGAGCCCTGCGGGATCGAGGCGCGTGCTGACGTACCAGGCGTGGCCGCGGCCATGGGAATGGCGCGTGACGGCCGGGCCGCCCGCGGCGGGGCCGCCCTGGTGCACGCCGCGCACCTCGGCGCCCTCGAGCACGAGGTGCTCCTGCCACGCGTCGGCCGTGAGCTCGGCGCCGCCGTATGCGACGGTCGTGACCTCGCCCTCGCGCAGCGGCAGGAACTCCTCGACGCGGAGGCCGAGGGCGGTCGCGAGCGGGGCGCCGTAGCCGCCCTCGTGCACGCGGTCGTGCTCGTCGACGACCGCGGCGAAGTAGGAGACGACGAGCGTGCCGCCGCCCGCGACGTAGCGCTCGAGGTTGGCGGCGCCACGGGCCGTGAGCAGGTACTGCGCGGGCGCGATGACGAGCGGGTACTGCGCGAGGTCGTGCGTCGGCAGCGCGAAGTCGACCGTGATGCGGTCGCGCCAGAGCCGCTCGTAGTAGGCGCGCGTGCGCTCCTTGTGGTCGAGCTCGACCGAGGGGCGCCACTCGAGGTCCTGCGCCCAGGCCGACTCGAAGTCCCACAGGATCGCGGCATCCGCGACGACCCGCGAGCCCTGCACCTCGGCGAGCTTCCCGAGGTCGGCGCCGAGCTGCACGACCTCGCGCCACACGCGCGACGAGGTGCCGGCGTGGGGAAGCATCGCCGAGTGGAACTTCTCCGCGCCGGAGCGCGAGGCACGCCACTGGAAGAAGAGCACGGCATCCGCCCCGCGTCCGAAGTGGGCGAGCGAGTTGCGCGCCATCTCGCCCGGGCGCTTCGCGACGTTGCGCGGCTGCCAGTTGACGGCGCTCGTGGAGTGCTCCATGAGGATCCACGGCGCGCCGCCCGCGACCGAGCGCGTGAGATCGGATGCCATGGCGAGCCCGATCTCGTTCTCGGGGTCGGCGGCCCACGGGTAGGAGTCGTCGGAGACGACGTCGACCTCGGCGGCCCACTTCCACAGGTCGGTGGTCCAGCTCTGGTTGGCCATGAAGTTCGTCGTGATGGGCTGCGTCGCGTGCGCGCGGATGGCGTCGCGCTCGGCGCGGAAGCACGCCCGCAGTTGCGCGTCCGTGAAGCGCGCGAAGTCGAGCCGCTGGGCGGGGTTGACGACGCTCGGGGCGATCGCGGGCGCGCCGACGTGCTCCCACGCGGTGTAGCGCTGGCCCCAGAAGGCCGTGCCCCACGCGGCGTTGAGCGCCTCGAGGTTGCCGTAGCGCTCGCGCAGCCAGGTGCGGAACGCGGCGACCGAGTGCGCCGAGTAGTCCTCGCCGACGGGCACGCCGTACTCGTTGTGCACGTGCCACAGCACGACGGCGGGGTGGTCGGCGTAGCGGGCGGCGAGCGCGCTCGCGATGCGCACGATCGCCTCGCGGTAGGCGGGCGCGGAGTGCGACGCCATGCCGCGCGAGCCGAAGCCCATGACGCGGCCGTCGCGGTCGATCACGCGGGCATCCGGATGCGCGGCGAAGAACCACGCGGGCGGCGACGCGGTGGGCGTGCCGAGGTCGACGCGGATGCCGTTCTCGTGCAGCAGGTCGATGACCTCGTCGAGCCACGCGAAGTCGAACTCGCCCTCGGCGGGCTCGAGGAGCGCCCACGAGAAGATGCCGACCGAGACGAGGGTGACGCCTGCCTCGCGCATGAGGCGCACGTCGTCGCGCCACGTCTCGCGCGGCCACTGCTCGGGGTTGTAGTCGCCTCCGTAGGCGATCCCCCGCAGGGCGGGCCATGCGCTCGTCGGTTCCACTCGTGACACTCCATCGGGTCGGCCCGGCATCGGGACTGACTGTGACCGGTCCCAGTATGTTGAGCGGCCTTCGCGGGCGCGAGTGCGCGAGCGCATCCGTTATCGAACTGTGACCGGTCCCAGGAAGCTCCGCTCGGTATAGAGTCCCCTTCGTGGAGGAGACGATCGCGCCGAGGCGCAAGCCGACGATCCGCGACGTCGCCGCCGCCGCCGGGGTCTCCCGCGGCACCGTCTCGCGCGTCATCAACGGCGGCCACTGGGTGTCGCCGGATGCACGCGCGGCCGTCGAGGACGCCATCCGCCGCACAGGCTTCACGATCAACCATGCGGCCCGCAGCCTCGCCACGGGTCGCGCCGGCTCACTCGCCTTCCTGCTCACCGAGCCCCAGCACCTGCTCTTCGACGACCCGACCTTCGCGCTCCTCCTGCGCGGCGCGGCCGAGGCACTCACCCAGCGGCGCATGACGCTCGTGCTGCTCGTCGCGGGCACCGAGCAGGAGCGCGACAACGTCGAGCACTTCGTGAGCACGGGCCACGTCGACGGCGTGCTGCTCATCTCCTCGCACGAGGCCGACCCGCTGCTCGACCGCCTCGTCGCGGCCGGCGTGCCGACCGTCGCGTGCGGCATCCCGCTCGGCCACCAGGGCCAGGTGCCGACCGTCTCGGTCGACGAGGCCGGATCGGCACGCGAGATGGTGCGCTACCTGCGCGCCCAGGGGCACCGCCGCATCGCGATGATCGCGGGACCCCACGACACCCCCGGCGGCAAGTACCGCCTCGAGGGCTTCCGCGACGAGCTCGGCGACGACTTCGATCCCGCCCTCGTCGAGGAGGGCGACTACAGCCAGGAGTCGGGCACCGTCGCCATGGAGCGCCTGCTCGCGCGCGCGACCGACATCGACGCGGTCTTCGCGGCATCCGACCTCATGGCCTCGGGCGCGCTGCTGACGCTGCGCAAGGCCGGCCTGAGGGTGCCCGACGACATCGCGCTCGCGGGTTTCGACGACTCGGGGCTCGCCGCGACCCTCGAGCCCTCGCTCACGACCATGCGCCAGCCGTGGGAGCAGATCAGCCACGAGATGGTGCGGCTGCTGCTCGACGTCATCGACGGGGCACCGAGCGAGGAGCTCATCCTGCCGACGACGCTCGTCGTGCGCGAGAGCGCCTGAGCTCCGGAGCCGCTCGACGGCTCAGCCGGCGGCCGCCGCGACCGCTTCCTCGACGGTCGTGTGCCTGAAGGCGAACCCGGATGCCGTGAGAGCCGCCGGGATCACGCGCTGGTCCGCGAGCAGCAGGTCGCGACCGGCGTCGCCGAGGGCGAGCGAGATCGCGAAGCCCGGCGCGGGCAGCCAGTAGGGGCGGTGCGCGTCGGCCGCGACGGCGCGGGCGACCCGGTCCGCGGTCGCGGGCTCGGGGCCCGCGAGGTTGACGGGGCCGCGGAGGCCGCTGTCGTCGATCGCGTGCACGAGCGCGGCGACCTCGTCGTCGAGCGAGATCCACGGCCAGTGCTGCCGGCCTCCGCCGAGCGGACCCGCGAGCCCGAAGCGCGCGAGCATCCGCAGCGGCGCGGTCGCGCCCTCCGGCCCGATCACGAGTCCCGTGCGCGCGAGCACGATGCGCGTCGCGGCGGGCGCCTCGAGCGCGGCCGCCTCCCACGCGCGCACGACGCCCGCGAGGAACCCGCCGCCGGGCGCCGCCTCCTCGCTGAGCTCCTCGCCGGGCCGGTCGCCGTATACACCCACCGCGGAACCGCTCACGAGCACGGGGACCGGCTCGCCGGCATCCGCTCGCGCGTGCAGCGCGCCCACGATCGCCGTCGTCGCCTGCACGCGCGAGCCGAGGATCGCCGTGCGGCGCCTCGGCGTCCACGGCAGCTTCGAGATCGACTCGCCCGAGAGGTTCACGACGGCGTCGGCGCCCGCGAGCGCGACGGGGTCGAGGTAGCCCGTCGCGGGGTCCCAGGGGAGCTCGTCGGAGCCCTCGGGCGCGCGGCGCACGAGCACGGCGACGTGATCGCCCCGCTCGCGCAGGCGCTCGACGAGGGCGCGCCCGATCATGCCCGATGCTCCCCCGACGACGACCCGCATCCGCTTCCTCCTCAGCTCTCGGAATCTCAGCGTCTCGCAGCCTCAGCGCCTCACAGCGCGAGCGCGCGGTGCACGGATGCCACGGCGCTCGACCCCTCGCCCACGGCCGCCGCGACGCGCTTCATCGAGCCGCGGCGCACATCCCCCGCCGCGAAGACGCGCGGCATCGACGTCTCGAACGGCAGCGGATCGCGGCCGAGCGCCCGCCAACGCTCGAACGCGGGCGCCGTGACGTCGGTGCCCGTTCGGAGGAAGCCGTCCGCATCCGTCTCGAGCGCGCGCAGCCACCGCGTCGCCGGCTCGGCCCCGATGAAGCAGAAGAGCCCGCGCGCCGCGACCTCGCCCGCCGAATCGATGTCGACCGCTCGCAGCGAGGAGTCGCCGCCGAGCCCCACGATGTTCGAGCCGAGGTGCACCTGGATGCGCGGGTCCTCCTCGAGTCGGTCGACGAGGTACGACGACATGCGCGACCCGAGCTCTCGCCCGCGCACGACGAGGTGCACGGGGCATCCGTTCGAGGCGAGGTAGAGGGCCGCCTGGCCCGCGGAGTTGGCGCCGCCCACGACGACGACGGGCGACTCGGCCACCTGCCGCAGCTCGAGCGGCGTCGCGGCGTAGAAGATGCCCGACTGCTCGAAGTCGCTCCAGCGGTCGAGCTCGAGGCGGCGGTACGCGGCGCCCGAGGTGATGATCGCGGCGCGCGAGCGGATGATGCGCCCGTCGACGAGCGTGACGTCGAGCAGGCCGTCGACCTCCTCGAGCGACACCGCCTCGCACGGCGCGTAGACGCGCACGCCGAACTTGAGCGCCTGCAGCGTCGCCTGGCCGATGAGGTCGCCGCCGCTCACGCCGAAGGGGAAGCCGAGGAAGTTCTCGATGCGCGACGTCGCCGCCGCCTGCCCGCCCGGCGCGACGGCGTCGAGCAGCACGGTGCTGAGCCCCTCGGATGCGCCGTAGATCGCCGCCGCGAGCCCCGCGGGGCCGCCGCCGATCACGACGAGGTCGACGAGGTCGGGGGTCGTCGCGTCGTAGGCGAGGCCGAGCTGCTCGGCGACGAGGCCGGGCGTCGCGTGCAGGATCGGCTCGCCGCGGATGAACGCGATCGGCAGATCCTCGGCGCGGTAGTTGTGGGCGGATGCCGCGTCGGTCGGCGAGATCGTGAAAGCCGTGTGCACGAGGTCGAGCCTCTCGGCGAAGCGCCGCAGGGCGAGCAGCTCACCGGAGTCCGGCGGTCCCACGAACTTCAGCGTCATGGCGGCCGAGCCGCGACGCAGCGACTCCCGCCGCGCCCACAGCGCGTGCAGGATCAGGTCGCACAGCTCGTCGTCCTCGTTCATGATGCGCCGCAGCTCGGCACGGTCGACGATCCGCACGCGCGACGGCACGGATGCGCGCGCCGAGAGGAACGCGCTCTGGCCGTTGAGCAGGCCGAGCTCCCCCGCGAACCCGCGTGGGCCGACGCGCGCGACGACCTCCCCGCCCATCCACACGAGCGCGTCGCGCACGATCTCCACCTCGCCCTCGTCGACGAGCACCAACGGGTAGTCCCGGTCGCCCGCGCGCACGAGCTGCTCCCCCGCCTCGACGTCCCGCGGCTCGCCGTGGGCTGCGAGCCGCTCCCACTGCGCATCCGTCAGCGGCGGCGAGACGACCTCGTCGGCGGCGTAGGCATCCGGCATGTCAGCTCCTCGGGGTGGCGGGGGCGTCGTCGTCGGCCCGCAGCGCGCGCAACAGCGACTGCGCGTCGAACGGCCCGACGTGGCGACGCCCGTTGATGAAGAAGGTCGGCACGGCGTCGATGCCCATGGCCTCCGCGTCGAGCACGTCGTCGCGCACGCGCGAGGCGACGGCGGCCGACTGCAGGTCGCGCTCGAACCGCTCGACGTCGAGCCCGAGCCGCTCGGCGAGCCGCACGATGTCGGACGGGCGCTGGTTCTCCTGGTCGGCGAAGAGCCCGCGCTCGAACTCCCAGAACCTCCCCTGCAGGCCGGCGGCCTCGGCCGCCTCCGCCCCGGCGAGCGCGTTCGGATGCTGGTCGACGAGCGGCGCATGGCGCCACACGTACCGCAGCTCGTCGCCGAACTCCTCCTTGAGCTCCTGCACGACGCCCGAGGCCTTCGAGCAGAACGGGCACTGGAAGTCGCCGTACTCGACGAGCTCGTAGGGGGCGTCCATCGGCCCGTACACGTGGTCGCGCTCCGGGTCGACCGGCCGCGCGAGCGTCTGGCGCGTGTCGTCGTCGGGGTGCACGGCATCCGAGATGCGGAACACGACCGTCGCGAGGAGGAAGGCGAGCACGGATGCGATGAGCACGCCCACGCGCGCCTCGTTCTGGGCGGCGGGGTCGTCGATCGCGAGGTCGACGATGAAGAGCGAGATCGTGAAGCCGATGCCGCACAGCACGGCGCCGCCCGCGATGCGGTCGAGGGTGAGGCCCGCGCCGAACTCGCCCACCCGGAAGAGCTTGAGCAGCGCCGAGGAGCCGAACACCCCGAGGAACTTGCCCGCGACGAGCCCGATCACGACGCCCCACGTGAGCGGCGACACGAGCGCGGCCGACAGGATCTCGGGACTCAGCGAGACCCCCGCGTTCGCCAGCGCGAAGAGCGGCAGGATGACGTAGGCGACGTACGGACCGTAGGCCGACTGCAGGCGCTCGTTGATCGAGATGGACTCGCGGAGGCTGTTGGCGGCCGCGCGGGCGTACTCGGTATTGGGCGACTGGCGGAAGGTGCGCGCGAGCTCGAGCGCGTGCTCGACGTCGCGGCGGTTCGGCCGGTACACGGGCACGAGGAGCGCGATCGCGACGCCCGCGAGGGTCGGGTGCACGCCCGAGGCGAGGAACGCCGCCCACACGATGATCGCGAGCGTCGCATAGACGAGACCGCGGCCACCGCGCAGGAACCGGGTCAGGTAGATGCCGGCGAGGCCGACGGCCGCGACGATGAGCGGCCACGGGGTGAAGTCCTCGGTGTAGACGAACGCGATGATGCTGAGCGCGCCGATGTCGTCGACGACCGCGAGCGCGAGCAGGAAGACGCGCAGGCGGCCGGGCACCCGCGGCCCGACGAGCGCGAGCGCGCCCACGAGGAACGCGGTGTCGGTCGAGATGACGACACCCCAGGCGTGCGCCTGCCCGCTCGGGGCGGCGATGAGCACGAAGAGCGCCGCCGGCACGACGAGCCCCACGACCGCCGCGATGACCGGCACCATCGCGCGCGACCAGCTCGTGAGCTCCCCGATCGCGAACTCGCGGCGCACCTCGAGGCCCACCGTGAAGAAGAAGATCGCCATGAGGGCGTCGTTGACGAGCGCGTGCAGCGTGACGTCGATCCGGAGGTCGCCCACGCCGAGCTCGAGGTGCGTCTCCCAGAACCCGGAGTACGACTCCATCCACCCGTTCGCCCACACGATCGCGGCGACCGTCGCGATGAGGAGCATGATCGCCCCGACCCGCTGCTGGCCCATGGCGCCGAACTTCTCGGCGATCGAGCGGTGCCTCCGGCCACGGCCGGTGCTGCTGCTCACGGGCGGTTCGCTGATCTCGACGTCCGTCATCCGTGCCCTCTCGTCGCCGTGTGGACGACACGGTACCCCGGCACGGGGGCCCCGCGCAGGGATGGAGGGAAGGTCAGACCGCCGGAGCCATGTCGGCGAAGCGCGAGAACGCGCCCTGGAAGGCGACCGTGACGGTGCCCGTGGGACCATTGCGGTGCTTCGCGACGATGAGGTCGGCCTCGCCGGGACGCGACGACTCCTTGTCGTAGGCGGACTCGCGGTGCAGCAGGATCACCATGTCGGCGTCCTGCTCGAGCGAGCCGGACTCGCGCAGGTCGGCGATCTGCGGCTTCTTGTCGACGCGCTGCTCGGGGCCGCGGTTGAGCTGCGAGAGCGCGATGACCGGCACCTGCAGCTCCTTCGCGAGGAGCTTGAGCGCACGCGAGAACTCCGAGACCTCCTGCTGGCGGCTCTCGACCTTCTTTCCCGAGGTCATGAGCTGCAGGTAGTCGATGACGATGAGCTTGAGGCCCACCTGCTGCTTGAGGCGTCGGCACTTGGCGCGGATCTCGACGAGCGTCATGTTGGGGCTGTCGTCGATGTAGAGGGGAGCGTCGGCGATGCGTCCGCGCGTGGATGCGAGGGTCGTCCAGTCCTCGCTGCGCACGTCTCCCTTGCGGAGCTTCTGCAGGAAGATGTTCGACTCGGCCGAGAGCAGACGCATGGCGATCTCGGACCGGCCCATCTCGAGCGAGAAGAACACGCTGGGCATGCCGTGGGTGATCGACGCGGCGCGGGCGAAGTCGAGCGCGAGGGTCGACTTTCCGAGCGCGGGGCGCGCGGCGATGAGGATGAGCTGGCCGGGGTGCAGGCCGTTCGTCATCTCGTCGAGCTCGCTGAAGCCCGTCGGCACTCCGACCATCTGGTCGCCGCGGCCGCTCGCGTGCTCGATCTCCTCGGTCGCCGCCTCGATCGCCGTGACGAGGGGCACGTAGTCCTCGGCCTGCACGCCGCCGGCGACGCCGTAAATCTCGGCCTGTGCGTGGTTGACGAGGTCGGTGACCTCGCCCTCGCTCGCGTAGCCCATCTGCACGATGCGGGTGCCCGCCTCGACGAGGCGGCGCAGCACGGCCTTCTCGGCGACGATCGACGCGTAGTAGCCGGCGTTCGCGGCGGTGGGCACGAGGCCCGTGAGCGTGTGCAGGTACTCGGGTCCGCCTGCGCGCTGCAGGTTGCCCGACTTCGTGAGCTCGTCGGTGACGGCGATGACGTCGGTGGGCTCGCCGTGCGAGTAGAGGGTGAGGATCGCGTCGAAGATCACCTCGTGCTTCGGCACGTAGAAGTCGGCGCCGCGCACGACCTCGAGCACGTCGGCCACCGCGTCCTTGCTGAGGAGCATGCCGCCGATGGCACTCTGCTCGGCGAGCAGATCGTGCGGGGGCGTGCGCTCGCCCTGCCACCCGTCGCGCTGACGCTCGGGTTCGGGTGCGAGTCCCAGATGGGCGATGGACACAGGCGCTCCTTCCAGCCGGAAACTACGTCGCGCCTCCGACATCGAGCCGCAGGCTCGCCGTCGTCCGGACGAGGTGGGTGGTGGTCGGCGGGTCGGGATCCCCGCGCCGGATGCAACGGTAGGCAGCCGCGAGCCGGCCCTCAAGCCGCCCTGTGGACAAGGGTGTGGACGGATGGCGGGAAACGCCGTGCGGTTTGTGAATGAGATGTGGACTTTTCGGTGGATAACTTGGGGGACGAACCCCTAAAGCGACCGCTGACCTGGACTTTCTTCGTTCACACCCTGTGTGTAGAAAGATGTTTAGAGTTCCGGTTGAGGGTTGTGAGATTCCACACCCCGCATGTGGACAGACCTCTTGACAGGGGCCCCGACAAACCAGTAGCGGCGCACCCCCGGAGGGGCACGCCGCTACAGGAGAACGGGGCCTACTTGGCCGCGACGACGTCCAGCTGGACCGACGCGACGACGTCCTGGCGCAGGCGCACGGTCGCCTCGTGACGACCCACCGCCTTCACCGGGGCGCTGAGCTCGATGGCCTGCTTGTCGAGGGTGCCGAGACCGGCCGCCTCGACGGCCGCGACGACATCCGCCGTCTTGACCGAGCCGAAGAGACGACCCTCGCGGCCCGCCTTGACGGCGAGACGCACGGGCGACTCCTCGAGCTTCGCCTTGAGGGCCTGAGCGTCCTCGAGGGTCGCGAGCTCGCGAGCGGCACGGGCCGCCTTGATCTGCTCGACCTGCTTCTCGCCGCCGCGGGTCCACTGCACCGCGAAACCCTGCGGGATGAGGTAGTTGCGGGCGTAGCCGTTCTTGACCTCGACGACGTCACCGGCCGAGCCGAGGCCGGAGACCTCGGAGGTGAGGATGAGCTTCGACATATCGGTACCCCTTAACGGCCCGAGCCCGCGTACGGGAGGAGCGCCATCTCGCGCGCGTTCTTGACGGCGCGGGCGATGAGGCGCTGCTCCTGCACGGAGACACCGGTGATGCGGCGGGCGCGGATCTTGCCACGCTCGGAGATGAACTTGCGGAGGGTCGCGACATCCTTGTAGTCGATGACGCCGACCTTGATCGACTTCGCGGGAGCGGCGTTCTTACCGCCCTTGGCTCCGCGCTTGCGGCGGTCCTGGCCGCCGCTGCTCTTTCCAGCCATTGCTGATTCCTTCTAGGTTTTCGGTCTGATCGCGCGGATCAGAACGGGGTGTCGTCTGAGTAGGAGCCGGGCGTGTTCCACACATCGCCCGAATCGGACGGAGCGGATGCCGCCCACGGCTCGTCGGCCACGGCGCTCTGCGAACGGCCACCGCCGCCACCGCCGCCACCCGAGGTGCGGGTGACCTGCGCGGTCGCGTAGCGGAGGCTCGGGCCGATCTCGTCGACCTCGAGCTCGATCGCGGTGCGCTTGTTGCCGTCGCGGTCGTCGTAGGAGCGCTGCTTGAGACGACCCGTCGCGATGACGCGGCTGCCCTTCGTCAGCGAACCCGCCACGTGCTCGGCGAACTCACGCCAGCAGGACGCGCGGAGGAACAGAGCCTCGCCGTCCTTCCACTCGTTCGCCTGACGGTCGAACGTGCGCGGCGTCGACGCGATCGTGAAGTTCGCGACGGCGAGACCCGACTGCGTGTAGCGCAGCTCCGGGTCCGCCGTGAGGTTGCCCACGACCGTGATGATCGTCTCGCCGGCCATGGCCTACTCGGCGTCCTTCTCGGCCTTCGCGGCGGGCTTGGCGGCCTTGCGGGCGGCCTTCGCCTCGTCGGCGGCGGCGAGCTTCGCGACGCGAGCCACGGCCTCCTCGGCGCGGAGCACCTTGGTGCGGAGCACGGCCTCGCTGAGCTTCAGCTGCCGGTCGAGCTCCTGCGTGGCCTCGCTCGTCGCGGTGAAGTTGACGACGGCGTAGATGCCCTCGGACTTCTTCGCGATCTCGTACGCCAGGCGGCGACGACCCCAGATGTCGACGTTCTCGATGGTGCCGCCGTCGTTCTTGATCACGTTCAGGAACTTGTCCAGGCTCGGAGCGACGGTTCGCTCGTCGATCTCCGGATCGAGAATCACCATCAACTCGTACTGATGCGTCATTGACCCACCTCCTCTGGTCTAGAACGGCTGCAGACTCTCTGCAGCAGGAGGGTTGAATGCATCGTGCTCGCAACGCGAAGGCGTGCGGGCAACCTGTTGATCTTACAGGAAGGCGAGGGGGTTTCGATACGCCGCTGCGCGACTACTCAACCAGCGGGGTTCTGCTGGCGGGCGGCCCACCAGGTGCGAAGGCGCGCCTCGGCCTCGTCTTCGGCGAGCGGGCCCTCGTCGAGCCGCACCTCGAGCAGATAGCGGTACGCCTCGCCCACCTCGGGCCCGGGGCGGATGCCGAGGATCGCCATGATCCGCTCCCCGTCGAGGTCCGGACGGATGGCGGCGAGCTCCTCCTCCTCGGCGAGCGCCGCGATGCGCTCCTCGAGCTCGTCGTAGGCGCGCTGCAGCCGCGCGGCCTTGCGCTGGTTGCGGGTCGTCACATCCGCGCGCGACAGGATGTGCAGCCGCTCGAGCTGGTCGCCCGCGTCGCGCACGTAGCGGCGCACCGCGGCATCCGTCCAGCTCGCGTCGGCGTAGCCGAAGAAGCGCAGGTGCAGACGGATGAGCGTCGAGACGGCCTTCACGGTGTCGCCGTCGAAGCGCAGCTCGCGCAGGCGCTTGGCCGCGAGCTTGGCGCCGAGCACGTCGTGGTGGTGGAAGCTGACGGCCCCGCCCGGCTCGATCTTGCGCGTCGCGGGCTTGCCGATGTCGTGCAGCAGCACCGCGAGGCGCAGCACGAGGTCGGGCGCGTGACCGCGCGCGCGCTCGAGCGCGATCGCCTGGGTGAGGGCGGTGAGCGAGTGCTCGTAGACGTCCTTGTGGTGCGCGTGCTCGTCGATCTCGAGGCGCAGCGCCGGCACCTCGGGCAGCACGAGCTCGGCGAGGCCCGTGTCGACGAGCACCCGGATGCCCGGCACAGGGTCGTGGGCGAGCAGCAACTTGGAGAGCTCCTCGCCGATGCGCTCGGCCGACACGATGCCGATGCGCTCGGCCATCGCCGCGGTCGCGGACGTCGTCGCGTCGTCGAGGGCGAAGCCGAGCTGCGCCGTGAATCGCGCGCCGCGCAGCATCCGGAGCGGGTCGTCGCCGAACGACACCTCGGGCTCGATGGGCGTGCGGAGGCGCCCGGCGAGCAGATCTTCGAGTCCGCCCGAGGGGTCGACGAGCACCTTGCCGGGCACCCGCAGGGCCATCGCGTTGACCGTGAAGTCGCGGCGCAGCAGGTCGCCCTCGAGGGTGTCGCCGAACGCGACGACGGGCTTGCGGCTCGCGCCGTCGTACTCGTCGGCGCGGTAGGTCGTGATCTCGACGGTGTCGTCGCCGAGGCGCGCGCCGATCGTCCCGAACTGGCGGCCGATGTCCCAGTGGGCGTCGGCGATGGGCGTCACGAGCTCGAGGATCTCGTCGGGCCGGGCCGACGTCGCGAAGTCGAGGTCGTGCGATTCGCGACCGAGGAAGGCGTCGCGCACGGGACCGCCGACGAGCGCGAGCTCGTGCCCGGCCGCCGCGAAGCGCTCGGCGAGGCCCCGGATGCGCGGGGAGTCGGCGAGCGCGCCGAGGCGCGCGACGGCGTCGGCCACGGGTTGCATAACGGTCGAGTCTAGACTTTCGAGCATGTCGGCCGTGTGGAACGTGAGGGCTCCGCTGTGCCGTTGACGACCCGCCGCGCAGCTCGCGCGCTCGCCGCCGCCGTCGTGGCCGCGGCGCTCGGCGTCGGCTCCGCCGCAGGGGCGACCGCCGCATCCGGGCCCCGCACCTCGGGTCCCTCGGTGTCGCCCGCGAGCGCCGAGATCACGCCCGGCAGCGGCCCCGTGTCGGTCGCCGTCGTCGTGCCGATCAGCGTGCCGGCGCCCGCGTCGGGCCTCCTCTCCTCGGAGGCGCTCGAGCGGTACACGGGGCCGTTCGGCTCACTCACCCGTCAGCTCGACGCCGTCGCCGGCACCCCCGCCGCGATCGCGCTCGACCCCATGATCGCCGCGTCGATCCGCGTGCTCGGCTCGTCGGCGCCCGCCACGGCGACGCAGTGGCTCGCGCGTCTCGAGGCGACCTCGAACGAGGTGTTCCTGCTCGCCTACGCCGACGCCGACCTCGTGGCCGCCGCGCGCACGGGCACGGTCGCCGACCTCACGCCGTCGGGCTTCGGCTTCGCGCTCGACGAGGCGAACTTCTCCCCCGCCGTCACGCCGGCCCCCACCGACGACCCGACCGCGACCCCCACCGCCGACCCCGACGCGCCGCCGCCGTTCCCCACGACCGACGACGTGCTCGCGTGGAGCACGGGCCTGCCCCGCATCGCCTGGCCGGACGCCGCGGTCGGCGCCGCCGACCTGCCCGCGATCGCCGCGGCCGGCTACGAGCACGTGCTCGTGTCGTCGGCATCCGTCGGCGAGCCCGGTGCGCCGCTCGTCGACCTCGACGGCATCCGGGGCATCGTCGCGGATGCCGCGCTCACGACCCTGCTCGCCGATGCGGTCTCGGCGGCCTCGCCGAGCGTGCGCACGACCGCCGTCGACGCGCTCGACGCGGAGCTCGGCGCCCGCACCGTCGCGACGCCGGGCCGCGGCCTCGTGCTGACCGTCGACCGCGGCTGGAACTCCACGAGCACGGGCCTCGCGGAGGTACTCGCCCGTCTCGCGTCGACCTCGAACGCCACCGCCGTGCCGCTCGCCGACATCCTCACGACGACCCCCGCATCCGCCCGCCTCGGCGATGGCACCGCGACGACCGACAGCGACGCCGTCTTCAGCTCGCTCGCCGCCGACGCCGCGGCCGAGACCGCCTTCTCGAGCGTGCTGAGCGACCCGCGCGTGCTGCTCGACCCCCGCCGTCTCGAGCGCATCTCGCTCTACTCGCTCTCGTGGCGCAGCGACGTCGACGAGTGGGGCGACGAGGTGCAGGCGTTCCACGACCGCTCGGCCGAGATCCTCACCTCGGTGAAGCTCGAGCAGGGCAGCGAGGTCGCGCTCCTCGCGCGCAACGTCGACCTCAAGGTCACCGTCAGCAACGCGCTGCCCTTCCCCGTGACCGTCATCGTCACGGCCGACCCGCGCAGCCCGATCCTGCGCGCCCGCGAGACGCGCGAACTCACGATCGAGCCGCAGTCGACCGGCACCGCCCGCATCCCCGTCGAGGCGATCGCCAACGGCGAGGTCACCGTCACCACGTCGATCGCGAGCCCCACGGGCGTGCCCATCGACGCGGGACTCGCACGCGTCACCGTGCGCGCCGAGTGGGAGGGCATCGGCACGCTCGCCGTCGTCATCCTGCTCGCGCTCGTGTTCGCCGCGGGCCTCGTGCGCCTGGTGATCGTGCGGCGCAGGGCTCGGCGTGCGCGCGCCGAGGATGCGGATGGCTGAGGACGCGGGGGCGGGCGACCGCATCGGCCGCGCGAGCGCCCTCATCGCATCCGGGACCCTCATCTCCCGGCTGCTCGGCTTCGTCAACGTCACGCTGCTCGCGTGGGTCATCGGCCTGCAGAACCCCGGCGCGAACGCGTTCTCGCTCGCCAACAACCTGCCGACGAACCTCTTCGCGCTCATCGCGGGCGGCCTCATGAGCGCCGTGCTCGTGCCGCAGATCGTGCGCGCCGCCGGGCACGACGACGGCGGGCAGGCGTTCGTCAACCGTCTGCTGACACTCGGCGTGACGGTGTTCTTCGGCGCGGGCATTCTCGCGACGGTGCTCGCGCCCGTGCTCGTGCCGCTCTACACGATCCAAGGCGACGACAGCGCGTTCGACGCCCCGACCGTGCGTCTCGCCGTCGCGATCGCGTTCTGGTGCCTCCCCCAGGTGTTCTTCTACGCGACCTACTCGCTGCTCGGCGAGGTGCTCAACGCGCGCAAGGTCTTCGGGCCCTACACGTGGGCCCCGGTCGTCAACAACCTCGTGATGATCGCGGTGCTCATCACCTTCGCGGTCGCGTTCGGCACCGACCCCGCCCACGTCGACCCGGCCACGTGGACCCCCGCGCAGATCGCGCTGCTCGGCGGCGGCGCGACGCTCGGCATCGCGGCGCAGACGGTCGTGCTCATGCTGTTCTGGCGCCGCACGGGCCTGCGCTACCGCCCCGACTTCCGCTGGAAGGGCGTCGGCCTCGGCGCGACGGGCAAGGCCGCAGGCTGGACGTTCGGCATGATCGTCATCACCCAGCTGACCGGGCTGCTGCAGACCAACGTCGCCTCGCTCGCCGGTCGCCACGACCCCTCGATCGCGGTGCTCGCGACCGCGTGGCTGCTGTTCGTGCTGCCGCACTCGATCCTCACGCTGTCCATCGCCACGCCGTACTTCACGCGGATGAGCGCGCACGCCCACGCGGGCGACCATGCGGCCCTGCGCGCCGACCTGTCGTCGTCGCTCCGCATCATCCTGCTGCTCGTGACGGGCGCGGGCGCCGCGATCGCGACGGCCGCGCTGCCGTTCGGGGCGTTCTTCGGACGCTTCCCCGCGGAGGTCGTCGGCATCAGCTCGGTGCTCATCGCCTACCTCGTGGGCCTCATCCCGTTCTCGACGATGTTCGTGCTGCAGCGCACCTTCTTCGCGCTCGGCGACACGCGCACGCCCTTCGTCATCCAGGTCGTGCAAGCCGTGACGTTCACGCTCGGCGCCGTCGCGATCGCCCTGTGGATGCCGCCGAGTCTCATCGCGGTCGGCATCGCCCTCGCGACCGCGCTCGCGAGCACCGTGCAGGCGCTCACCCTCGCGTTCGTGCTGCGCCGCCGCATCGGCGGGGTCGACGGACGCCGCATCCTCGTGCGCCTCGCGATCTACCTCGCGGCTGCGGTCGTCGCGATCATCGTCGGAGTCGGAGTGCTCGCCCTCCTCGGCGGGTTCTCGAGCGGCTTCGCCGTCGCCGACCGCTTCACCGCGTTCGTCTCGATCGCCGTCATCGGCGTCGTCGTGCTCGCCGTCTACGCCGCCCTCCTCTTCGCGACCCGCGTGCCCGAGCTGCGCACGGGCCTCGCGCCGCTCGCCCGTCTCGCCGCCCGCCTCCGCCGCCGCTGACCCGCGTTCCCGCGCTCCCCCGCTGGTCGCAGGCCACCGCGGCCCGCCAACCCGCCGGTCGAGTGCCGCCGCGGCCGCCAACCCGCTGGTCGAGTGCCGCCGCGAAGCGGCGGTGTATCGAGACCCGCCGAACGCCCGACCCCACCCCCCGTCCCCAGGAATGCCGCAGACCTAGGATGTGTTGTACCTCGCGTCCCCCCTCGACAGGAGAACCCCGGTGCGTCAGCTCATCATCATCGGTTCCGGCCCCGCCGGTTACACCGCCGCCATCTACGCGGCGCGCGCCAACCTCGAGCCGCTCGTCATCGCGAGCTCGGTGGAGTTCGGCGGCGAGCTCATGAAGACGACCGAGGTCGAGAACTTCCCCGGCTTCCCCGAGGGCATCATGGGCCCCGAGCTCATGACCCGGATGCAGCAGCAGGCCGAGCGCTTCGGCGCCGAGATCGTCTACGACGACGTGCTCAAGCTCGAGCTCGAGGGCCCCGTCAAGCGCGTCACCCTCGGCTCGGGCGAGGTGCACGAGGCGCAGGCAGTGATCTACGCGACGGGCTCCGCCTACCGCAAGCTCGGCCTCGCCGACGAGGAGCGCCTCTCGGGCTACGGCGTCTCGTGGTGCGCCACGTGCGACGGCGCGTTCTTCCGCCAGAAGAAGGTCGCGGTCGTGGGCGGCGGCGACTCGGCACTCGAGGAGGCCACCTTCCTCACGCGCTTCGCCGACGTCGTCTACCTCATCCACCGCCGCGACGAGTTCCGCGCCTCGAAGGCCATGCAGGAGCGCGCGTTCGCCGACCCGAAGATCGAGGTCGTCTGGAACAACGAGGTCGCCCACATCTACGGCGACGAGAAGGTCACCGGCATCGGCATCGTGAACACGGTCGACGGCACCGAGACGACCCTCGACGTGCAGGGTCTCTTCGTCGCGATCGGCGCCGACCCGCGCACCCACCTCGTGCACGGTCAGCTCGACCTCGCCCCCGAGGGGACGATCGCCGTGCAGGGCCGCAGCTCGAAGACCAACCTCCCGGGCGTCTTCGCCGCGGGCGACGTCATCGACCCGACCTACAAGCAGGCCGCGACTGCGGCCGGTTCGGGCGTCGTGGCTGCGCTCGACGCCGAGCACTACCTCGCCGAGCTCGCGGATGCCGAGAAGGCGTCCGCCGTCGCCGTCAGCGCCTGAGGCGCCCGCCTCATCCGCCTCATCGAAAGGAATCGCATGTCCACCAAGGCCGTCACCGACGCCACGTTCGCCGACGAGGTCCTGTCGTCCGAGAAGCCGATCATGGTCGACTTCTGGGCGCCCTGGTGCGGTCCGTGCCGCGCGGTCTCGCCCATCCTCGACAAGATCGCCGAGGAGCACGCCGAGAAGATCTCGATCGTGAAGCTCGACGTCGACGACAACCCCGAGACCGCCATGAAGTACGGCATCACCTCGATCCCGGCGATGTACGTCTTCCAGAACGGCGAGGTCGTCAAGCGCGTCATCGGCGCGAAGCCGAAGCCGGCGCTCGAGGCCGACCTGGCCGAGTTCCTGGCGTAACGCCAACCTGCTTCTCGCGGCCCCCGCTCCCCCGTCGGAGCGGGGGCCGCTCGGTTTGTGCGGATACCCTGGATGGCACCGATCGAACGGACCGCACATGACAGGCACCCAGGGAACCAACCTCGACCCGTGGTACGGCCACTACGCCGCGCGCACGGCCGGACTCGCCGCATCCGAGGTTCGAGCTCTCTTCGCCGTCGCGAGCCGACCCGAGGTGGTCTCGCTCGCGGGCGGCATGCCCTACGTGTCGGCGCTCCCGACGGAGCTCGTCGATCGCGCCGTCGAGCGCACGGTCTCCGACCGCGGCGCCGTCGCGCTGCAGTACGGCTCGGGCCAGGGCGTGCCGCGCCTCCGCGAGCAGATCCTCGAGGTCATGGCGCTCGAGGGCATCCACGGCTCCGTCGACGACGTCGTCGTGACGACCGGTTCGCAGCACGCGCTCGAGCTGCTCGCGAAGCTCTTCCTCGACCCGGGCGACGTCGTGATCGCCGAGGGGCCGAGCTACGTGACCGCGATCACGGTGTTCAAGTCGTTCCAGGCCGAGACCGTGCACTCGCCCATGGACGAGAATGGCCTCGACCCGCAGGCGCTGCGCGAGACGATCGCTCGCGTCAAGGCGGAGGGGCGTCGCATCAAGTTCCTCTACACGATCCCGAGCTTCCAGAACCCGATGGGTGTCACGCTCACCTGGGAGCGTCGGGTCGAGATCCTCGAGATCGCGCGCTCGGAGGGCATCCTCGTGCTCGAAGACAACCCTTACGGGTTGCTCTACTTCGATCAGGCGCCCCCGCCCGCGATGCGATCGATGGATGACGAGGGCGTCGTGTACCTCGGCACCTTCTCGAAGACGCTCGCCCCTGGGCTCCGCGTGGGCTGGGCGATCGCGCCCCACGCCATCCGCGAGAAGCTCGTGCTCGCCAACGAAGCGGCGGTGCTGTCGCCGTCGTCGTTCTCGCAGATCGTCATCTCCGAGTACATGGAGACCGCCGACTGGCGCGGGCAGATCGACACCTTCCGCGGGGTCTACCGCGAGCGGCGGGATGCGATGCTCTCGGCCCTGCGCGACCACCTGCCGAGCATGAGCTGGACGGTGCCGAACGGCGGGTTCTACGTGTGGCTCACGATGCCCGACTACCTCGACTCGAAGGCGATGCTGCCGCGCGCCGTCAAGGAGCTCGTCGCCTACACGCCCGGCACGGCGTTCTACGCAGACGGCGGCGGGCGCCGCAACATGCGCCTGTCGTTCTGCTACCCGACGCCCGACTTCATCCGCGAGGGCATCCGCCGCCTCGCGACCGTCATCAACGGCGAGCTCGCCCTGCTCGGCGAGTTCCACCAGACCGCGCCGCTGCCGATCGTGCCGGCCGAGCGCGACGTGCTGCCGCCGTACGCCGGCTGACCCGGAGGTTTCACGTGACCGACGCCCCCCTTCACATCGTCGTGCTCGCCGGCGGCATCTCGCACGAGCGCGACATCTCGCTGCGGTCTGGCCGCCGCGTCGCCGACGCCCTCAGCGGCCACGGTGTCGAGGTCGAGTTGCGCGACCCCGACGCGACCCTGCTCAGCTACTTGCGGGAGACCCGTCCGGATGTCGTGTGGCCGGCCCTGCACGGCGCGAGCGGCGAGGACGGCGCTTTGCGCGGCCTGCTCGAGTTCCTCGGCGTGCCGTTCGTGGGCTCGCATTCGGGCGCCGCGCGCCTCGCGTGGGACAAGCCGACCGCCAAGGTCGTCGTCGAGCGTGCGGGGGTGCCGACTCCGCGCTCGATCACTCTCGCGCGTGACGCGTTCCGCGAGCTCGGGGCGGATGCCGTGTTCGAGGCGATCGCCGACGAGCTGCCCGTGCCCCTCGTCGTGAAGCCTGCCCGCGGTGGCTCGGCCCAGGGTGTCACGATCGTCGAGGACCGCGGCGAGCTGCCCCGCGCCATGGTCGACGCCTACACCTACGGGGATGTGGCGCTCGTCGAGCAGTGCATCCGCGGCACCGAGATCGCGATCGGCGTCATCGACACCGGCGACGGCCCCGTCGCGCTCCCCGCGGTCGAGATCGAGCCGCTCTCGGGCGTCTACAGCTTCGAGGCCCGTTACAACGCCGGCGAGACGCGCTTCTACGTGCCCGCCCGGCTCCCGGATGATGTGGCCGCGCGGGCCGCGGAGACCGCCCTCGCCGCGCACCGCGCCCTGAGCATGCGTCACATCTCGCGTGTCGACCTCATCGTCGACGGCTCCGGCACGCCGTTCTTCCTCGAGGCGAACGTGCTGCCGGGTCTCACCGAGACGTCGCTCCTCCCCCAGGCTCTCGAGGCCGCGGGCTACGACCTCGGCTGGATCTACGCCGCCCTAGCGGAAGACGCTCGCCGCCCTTAACCCCGCTCTGACCAGGTCTTTTCACCTGTCGCCCCCACTGGTCGAGTGCCCGCCACCAGCTCCCCCCGCTGGTCGAGTGCCCGCCACCATCCCCCGCTGGTCGAGTGCCCGCCAGCATCCCCCGCTGGTCGAGTGCCGCCGCGTAGCGGCGGTGTATCGAGACCCGACGAACGAATCACCCGCGCCCGGGACACCCGTTTCGATACGCCGCTGCGCGACTACTCAACCGGCGAGGGTATTGCCGCCCGCGCCTCACGACCGCGCGCGTCACCCCCGCCGGTCGGGCGCGCGCGTCACCCCCGCCGGTCGGGCGCGCGCCTCATCACCGCTGGTCGAGTGCCGCCGCGAAGCGGCGGTGTATCGAGACCCGACGAACGAATCACCCGCGCCCGGGACACCCGTAGTTCCCGGGGTCTCGATACGCCGCTGCGCGACTACTCAGCCGGCGGGGGTATTGCTGCCGCTCGAGCGCGTCACCAGCGGGGCATCGCCGCTCGAGCGCGTCACCGCCCCTCGAACGGGTCCTGCCCCAGCTCCTTCAGGATCCGGTTCAGGTCCCCCACCGTCGCGAAGTCGATCGTGATGGTGCCCTTGCTCGCGCCGAGGTTGATCTTCACCCGGGTGTCGAGGCGGTCTCCGAGTCGTTCGGCGATCTCGGCGAGGTGATCCTGCCGCTTGCCTGCCGACGGCTTCGCGGGCTTCTTCGGCTTGCCGTCGACGAGCGCGGCGGCGGCCTCGGCGGCGCGCACCGAGAGGTCCTCGTTGACGATCTTGTCGGCGAGCTTTTCCATGGCGGCCTCGTCGCCGACCGACAGGATGGCGCGCGCGTGACCCGCGGTGAGCACACCCGCCGCCACGCGGCGCTGAACCGGTGCGGGCAGACGCAGGAGGCGCAGCGTGTTGGTGATCTGCGGACGGGAGCGGCCGATCCTGTCCGCCAGCTGCTCCTGCGTGATGCCGAAGTCCTCGAGCAGCTGCTTGTACGCGGATGCCTCCTCGAGCGGGTTCAGCTCGGCGCGGTGCAGGTTCTCGAGCAGGGCGTCGCGGAGCATCGCGTCGTCGTCGGTGTTGCGCACGACGGCGGGGATCGCCTCGAGCCCGGCGGCCTTCGACGCGCGGAGGCGGCGCTCGCCCATGATGAGTTCGTAGCGGGGCTCCCCCGCAGCGGCACCCGCTCGCGGACGCACGACGATCGGCTGCAGCACGCCGAACTCGCGCACCGAGACGATGAGCTCCTGGAGCTCCTCCTCCCGGAACTCGTGACGCGGCTGCTGAGGGTTGGGGATGATGTCGTTCGGCGAGATGCTCGCGAGGCGGGCACCCGGCACCGCGACGAGGTCGCTGTGCTCCTCGTTCTGCGGGAAGAAGACGTCGACCGGCCGCTCCGCGTGGTCGTCGGTCGAGGCGGTCGGGATGAGGGCGCCGATCCCGCGGCCCAGTCCCGTGCGCTTAGGTGCGGCCATCAGTTGTCCTCCTGCTTCTTGGCGCCACGCTTCGCGATCTCGGCCGCGGCCTCCCGGTACGACAGGGATCCCGGTGAGTTCAGGTCGTAGCTGATCACGCTCTGGCCGTAGCTCGGGGCCTCCGAGATGCGGACGGACCGAGGGATCAGCGTGTCGAGCACCTCGTCCGGGAAGTGCTCCCGCACCTCGTCCACGACCTGGTGGGCCAGGTTGGTGCGCGAGTCGTACATCGTGAGCAGGATCGTCGAGACGGCCAGCTCGGGGTTGAGGTGGCGTTCGATGAGTTTGATGTTGTTGAGGAGCTGCGACAGGCCCTCGAGCGCGTAGTACTCGCACTGGATCGGGATGAGCACCTCCTTCGCGGCCACGAAGGCGTTGATCGTGAGGAGGCCGAGCGACGGCGGGCAGTCGATGAAGACGTAGTGCGGGGGCGCGTCGCTCTCGGCGATGTACGTCTCGAGCGCGGAACGCAGTCGCTGCTCGCGCGCGACCATCGAGACCAGCTCGATCTCGGCGCCGGCGAGGTGGATCGTGGCGGGGATGCAGTCGAGGCTCTCGAAGTCCGGGCTCGCCTGCACGACCTCGCGCATGGGCACGTCGCCGATGATGACGTCGTAGACGCTCACGGTGTCGGAGCGGTGCTCGACACCGAGGGCCGTGGATGCGTTGCCCTGCGGGTCGAGGTCGATGACGAGCACGCGGGCGCCGGCCTGGGCGAGCGCGGCGGCGAGGTTGACGGCGGTCGTGGTCTTGCCGACGCCGCCCTTCTGATTCGCGACGGTGAAGATGCGCGTCTTCTCGGGCAGCGGGAACGTCTCGGCCGCGAGTGCCATGCGTCGTCGCGTGATCTCGGCGACCTCGCGCGCGAGCGGAGTCGACGCGTCGAAGGGACTGGGGGTCGTCACGAATGCCTTCCGGGTGTTTCACGTGAAACATCGCGGCCGTCGGACCGCGACTCTCCACTGTAATCGACGCCGCGGTCACCGCGACCGCCGAGCCCCCCGCTGGTTGGGCAGCCCGCGAAGCGCGGCGTATCGAAGCCACGCACGAGCGCCAGCCATCCGCTGGAGTGGTCTCGATACACCGCAGCTGCGCTGCGGCACTCGACCAGCGAAGTCATTCCGCTGGTCGAGTAGCCCGCGAAGCGGGCGTATCGAAACCACCTGCCCCGCACGTGTCTGGGGTTGGCCGCGGGCTGCACGCCGGCGATGCCGCCCCGCTGCTGGTTGAGTAGCGGCGGAGCCGCGTATCGAAACCACGCCGACGGATCGATCTGCGGTGGTCTCGATACACCGCAGCTGCGCTGCGGCACTCGACCAGCGAAGTCCTTCCGCTGCCCCGCACGTTTCCCGGGGGGTCTTCCCGCTGGTTGAGTAGCGGCGAAGCCGCGTATCGAAACCACCCCGACGGATCGCCCTTGCGGTGGTCTCGATACACCGCGACCGCGTCGCGGCACTCGACCAGCGGGTGTTTACTAATCCCCCGGCTCGAAGCGCTTCTTGCTCATGGCCGGGAGCAGGTGCTGCTCGCCGCGGATGAGCGCCTCCCTCTTGGCGCGACTCCAGCCCTGCACCCGCTTCTCAGCGGCGTACGCCTCCGCGATGTTGGTGCACTCGTGGATGAAGACGAGCTCCACAGGCGTTCGGGTGGACGTGTAACGACTCCCCTCCCCCGCGGCGTGCTGTTGCATCCGCGCCTCGAGATCTCGGGCGGAGCCGACGTAGTAGCTGCCGTCGGAGCAACGGAGGATGTACATCGCGATCATCCGGCCATGGTCACCGGGTTCCGCGAGCTGGAGCGGCCGGGACCCCTGCCGCGGTGCAGAGTCGTGGCTCGCGTCGGATGTGTGCGAGCGGTCGCGGCGTGATGTTTCACGTGAAACATCGGTGTGGTTTCGATACGCGGCTTCGCCGCTACTCAACCAGCAGTGAGGGCGGCTTCGCCGCTACTCAACCAGCAGTGAGGGCGGCTTCGTCGCTACTCAACCGGCGGTGAGGCGGCTTCGCCGCTACTCAACCAGCGGGGAAGGCGGCCATGCCGCTACCCGCGGGCGCGGCCTCACCCGTTGGTCGAGTGCCGCGACGCAGTCGCGGTGTATCGAGACCGGGCCCGGTCTTGTGGATGCGCGCGTGATGTTTCACGTGAAACATCGGTGTGGTTTCGATACGCGGCTTCGCCGCTACTCAACCAGCGGGGAAGGCGGCTGCGCCGCTACTCAACCAGCGGTGAGGGCGGCCCCGCCGCTATCCGCGGGCGCGGCCCCACCCGTCGGTCGAGTGCCGCGACGCAGTCGCGGTGTATCGAGACCACGGCAGTGTGTCGGCGTCGTGGTTTCGATACGCGGCTGCGCCGCTACTCAACCAGCGGCGGGGGCCGCGTCCCGGGCTACTCAACCAGCGAGAGGAAGCGGCTACTCAGCCGGCGAAGTACTGACGCTCCGGGAGGATCGCGCGAAAGACGCGCGTGGGCTCGGCGAGGTGCTCACCGAGGATCTGGGTGGAGACGTCGGTCAGGCCCAGCTTGCGGATCACCTTCTGCGCCGCCGCGACCTCCTCGTCGACGCGGGCGCCCTTCATGAAGACGAACTCTCCCCCGGCACGCAGGAGCGGCGCCGTGATGGGCAGCAGCTTCGACAGCGCCGACACGGCACGCGCCGTCACCTGGTCGAGTCCTGCATCCTGCACCGCGTCCTCGGCACGAGCCCGCACGACGGTCACGTTGTCGAGGCCGAGCGCCGTCGACTCCTCGGTGAGCCAGTCGACGCGGCGCTCCATCGGCTCGATGAGCACGAGGTGCACGTCGGGGCGGGCGATCGCGAGCACGAGACCCGGCAGGCCGGCGCCGCTGCCCACATCCCCCACCCGTCCGGGCCGGAGCAGCGGTGCGAGCAGCGCCGAGTTCACCACGTGGCGCGACCACAGGCGCGGCAGCTCGAGCGGGCCGATGAGCCCGCGCAGCTCGCCCTCGCGTGCGAGGTCGGCGGTGAACTGCCGGGCCAGCTCGACGCGGTCGCCGAACAGCTCCGCGGCGACAGCGGGTTCCTGCTCGAGTTCGGTCATCGTGCGCTCCGATGTTTCACGTGAAACATCGCGGGTCACTTGGCGCTGATCACCGTGTGGCGATCGCGACCCTCGCCCTCCGACTCCGAGTGATAGCCGCGCTCGCTGACGATGTCGTGCACGAGCTTGCGCTCGTAGCTCGTCATCGGGGGCAGGGATGCGGATGCCGCGCCCGCCTCGATCCGCGAGATCGCGTGGTCGACGATGGCCGACAGCTCCTCGGCGCGCGCGTCACGCGACCCTCCGATGTCGAGGATGAGCCGCGAGAAGCGCCCGGTCTTCGCCTGGACCGCGAGGCGCGTGAGCTCCTGCATGGCCGACACGGTGTCGGGCTTCGACAGCAGGCTGAGGTTGGTGCCCTCCCCCGCCGTGACCGAGAGGTATGCACGACCGGCGCGCACGTCGATGTCGATGTCTCCGTCGACGTCGGCGATGTCGAGCAGCTCCTCGATGTAGTCGGCTGCGATGTCGCCCTCGTCCACGAGCTCCTGCTCGCTCGGCGCGGTCTCGAGCTCCGCCACGTTCTCCTCGGTCACTTCTTGGGTCCCCCCTGCTTCTTGGCGCGGTTCTTGCCGACCGGCTGCTGACGCTGCGTGCGAACCGGAGTCTCCGGCTTCTCCTCGATCGACTCGGCGAGCGCCTGCGCATCGTCGGCGATGCGGCCGCGGTTCTTCTTCGCGAGGCGCGCCTCACGGGCGAGCGCCGCCTCCGAGCCGGGCGTCGGCATGTTCCGGATGACGAGCCACTGCTGCACCATCGTCCAGATGTTGGAGGTCAGCCAGTAGAACATGACGCCGATCGGGAACGCGAGACCGGAGATGAGGAAGACGAACGGGAGGATGTACAGCAGGATCTTCTGCTGCCGGTACATCGGGCTGTTCTTCATCTCGGGCGTCTGGTTCTTCGACATGATCTGCAGCTGCGTGTAGAACTGCGACGCCGTCATGATGAGGATCATCGCGATCGCGATGATGATGACCCAGACCTCACCGAAGTTGAACGCGTCGACGAGGCTGTACTTGAGCGGCGCGACGCCGAAGAGGTTCGCCCCGCCGAAGCTGTCGGCGAGCTCCTGCGTGAGGAGGCCGACGCCCGCGCGGTCGTAGCGCGCCTCATTGAGCACCGAGAACAGGCTGAAGAAGATCGGCATCTGGATCAGCAGCGGGAGGCACGACGACAGCGGATTGGTGCCGGCCTTCTGGTACAGCGCCATGGTCTCGCGCTGCATCGCCTCGCGGGAGAACTGGTCCTTCTTGCCGCGGTACTTGTCCTGGATCTTCTTGAGCTCCGGCGCGACCTCGAGCATCTTGCGCTGGCTCTTGATCTGGCGCACGAAGATCGGGATGAGGGCCGCGCGCACGATGAGCACGAGGCCGACGATCGACAGCACCCACGTGAGGCCGCCGTCACCGTCCATGCCCAGCTGGGTGAGCGCCCAGTGGAAGCCCACCAGGATCGCTTCGATGACCCACTTGATGGGCCAGAGGATCGTTCCGAAGAAGTCCATTGCGGCTCGGTCAGCCCTTTCCGTGTCCCGCGGCCACGAAGCCGAATCGGGTGAGGTGATAGTGGTCGTGGTGTCGGCGCGACTCCGGCACATCGTCGATGCCGCCGCGTGCCCAGGGGTGGCACCGCAGGATGCGCCAGCTTCCGAGCCCGACGCCCTTGATGACGCCGTGCTGTTGGATAGCGCCCATCGCGTAGGCGGAGCAGCTCGGGTAGTAGCGGCACACGTCGCCGTAGATCGGGGAGATGACCGCCCGGTAGCCGCGGAGGATCGCGACGCAGATGTTCCTCGGCAGGAGCCAGAGGAAGAGGCCGACCCGCTTCATCGGATCAGCGCGGGGTCGAGGATCGCGTGCATCTCGGCCGAGAGACTAGTCCAGTCCTTCTGTGCGGATCCGGGGAGCGCACGCACGACGACGTCGGACCCGCTGCCTCCGCGGTCGACGATCGACCGGCAGACGGCGCGCATCCGACGTCGTACGAGGTTCCGCTCCACGGCGTTCCCGACTGTCTTGGCGACGATGAACCCGAAACGTGCCGGGTCCGAGGGGTCGCGCTCGACGCGGTAGATGAGCGTGCTGCCAGTGCTGGTGCGGCGCCCACGGCGCACGATCGCACGGAAGTCCGAGGGCTTCACCACTCGGTTCGCGCCGGCGAGCACGTCGCTCGACTACGCGGAGAGCTCGGTGCGCCCCTTGCGACGGCGGGCCGCGAGGATGGCGCGGCCGGCACGGGTGCGCATGCGGAGGCGGAAGCCGTGCTTCTTGGCGCGGCGCCGGTTGTTCGGCTGGAAGGTTCGCTTGCTCATGGTGATATCTCCTGGCCCCGGTGTGCGGCGACCGGGAAAGAACGGGGTCGGCGCCTGAATGCCGACAACCTGTTAAAAATAGGGCCTCGACCGTGAACGGTCAAACTTCGGGCCAGGTTACCTGCTCTGTCTCCACATCCGCCGAGAGGGAGTTGTCCACAGGCCGCTGTCCACAACTAAGGTTGTCGTCATCCTCGCGACGGCCCGGATCCCGACGGATACGGCCCGCATCCGCTCTCACACCTGTGGACAGGGCTGTGAGTAACAGACCAGGAATTGACGACACGATGAGCGATCCCACGGACCCCACGCGGGAGCTGTGGACGGCCGTGCAGGCCCGGCTGGCCTCCGACGACCGCATCACGCCGCAGCTCCACGGCTTCATCAACCTCGTCGAGCCGAAGGGCGTCCTGGGGGAGACCATCTACCTCGAGGTGCCGAACGAGCTCACGCGCGGCATGCTCGAGCAGCGCATCCGCGTGCCGCTCCTGGACGCGCTGGCCGACGTCGACGGCGACGTCACCAACTTCGCGATCGTGGTCAATCCCGACATCCAGCCGACGCTGCAGCCGGTCGTCGACGACGTCGTCGACGCGTCGCCGCACGCGGAGCCCGTGAGCCCCGTCATCGAGCTCGGCCGCCGCAGCGACTCGCGCCTCAACCCGAAGTACAACTTCGACAACTTC